>NZ_JBQAHO010000001.1:0-2142998 GCF_051916915.1 Bacillus cereus group sp. MYBK139-1
TCCTTGAGATCCGGTAGCGCCAGTAGCGCCCGTGTTACCTTGAGGCCCCTGAGGTCCAGTAGCGCCGGTAGCCCCCGCCGGTCCTTGAGATCCGGTAGCGCCAGTAGCGCCCGTGTTACCTTGAGGCCCCTGAGGTCCAGTAGCGCCGGTAGCCCCCGCCGGTCCTTGAGATCCGGTAGCGCCAGTAGCGCCTGTGTTACCCCGAGGTCCGGTAGCGCCCGTAGCCCCTGCTGGCCCAGTAGGTCCAGTAGGTCCTTGAATGAATGAAGCAGAATTAACTAGAGCGGTTTGTAATGCTGCGATTAATTTAATAAGCTCTTGAAGTGTGCAAGGGTCAATTCGGAATAGTTTTGTAATGGATAGTAAATAATTAATTAGATTTTGAAGCTCGATAAATACAGCGCTTGCTACGAAAGTTGGGTTTTTTAATATAGTTATTAAGTTTTTAATAATAGCTAACCCTTGTGCTTTCAGGGAGGAAGTAGCATCTAGTGAACAAATAAATTTACTTAGTAGGTTCAATGTATCAATTAGATCTTCAATATTTTGGGGAGATGGATTTGCGAAAAGTTTTGGGATTATTTTTGTTAAATCGATAATGATTGCGCGGAATGTTCTAAGTTGTGCCTTAGTAACTGGGATTGATGGAGTATTTGGAATTCGTCCAGCGCTACTTGGAAAGCATGGTTTGGAGAATTTGTTCTGACTGTCGTTATAATGAGACATTAAATCTCTCCTTTCTCATGAGGATATGAACGAAACTCATCATAGTAGATGCAAAAATTAGTTAAATGGTCATAGTAAAATCGTTTGTTTGAAGAAAAAATAGAAAAAACGCCTTATGATAAGGCGTTTTTTCTATTTTCTGCGTATTGATAATATCGTTTTAGTGAAATCTTTGATTTGAAGCCAGCTAGCTTTATGATTTCCGATTCCGGAGTTTCTTTTTTTATTAAGTTTAAAATATAGGTATTACGAAAGTGTTGCCCGGAGATACCTTTGCGTAAATTAGCTCTAGACACTTCAAGGCGAATCATTTTTTGGATAGCGATTTCTGTTAATCCCTTTGGTGCATCATTTTCGTATACCCATCTGTATGTTCCGCGATTAAAATCGAATGCGACAAATAATGGATCATTACTATGATATTTTGGACGAACGGGTTCAGGGATACTTTTGTAATAAGTATATAGTTGTTTTTTGTCTTCGCTAGTTAATGTAATTGTTCTTTCTACTCCTGCGGTTGCAGGTATAGATAACGTGTTAGTTTCAAAGTGGACTTGATGCATAGTTAATGCTGTAAGTTCCTGTAAGGATAATCCATAGTCAATTAATAAATTTAAAATAGCGATATTACGATCCATCAATAAAGGGCGTACAGGACGTTGTTTTTCTGAAAGTCCTTCTAATGAAGTGACTATATGTTTTAATCTTTTTTCTTCATCAGATGAAATGAAATCTTCATTGCGGAGTGTGCGGTCTGGTTGAATAGACATTTCCATGTTCTTTAATGGGTTAGGAATATTTAGAAAGTGATGCATTCTATTTAATACAATGAATACACGGTGCATCGTTTTCTCTGAGTAATGTCGATTCTTTTTTAAGTCGGAAAAGTAATCTTCGTAGTCTTTTGTACAAAGTGTAGCCCATATATTACTGGAAGGGAGCTTTTTGTTTTTTTCTAACCAATGTCCGAAATCTTCAATGTCATAAACATAACGTTTAATGGTTGAAGGTTTTCGGCCTTTATTCAATAAAAAAATAGAAAAGGCTTGTATTGTATCATGGAATTCCGTTGTCTCCATAGTCCCACCACCTTCATTATTTCTTTTATTATAGCAAACTTTTCTGAAAATAGTCATTTGCAAAGGAGACAAGAATAATAATATTTGGTGAGTGGATAAAATGAGGTGATTGTATGGAACAATCGATGCGAAAGAAAAATAATAATCAAATTAACATTGTGTTAAATCATCGAAAGAAAATTTCTTTACCGGCTGCAGAAAATAAAACAGTAATTTCAAGTGAAACTACTACGAAACATGAGATGCTGCAAAGAATTGAAGAAGAGATGGGAAAACTCGTTGGGATGGATGATATAAAAAAGATAATAAAAGAAATATATGCTTGGATTTATGTGAATAAAAAAAGACAAGAAATAGGATTGAAGTCTGAGAAACAAGTACTTCATATGTTATTTAAAGGGAATCCAGGTACAGGGAAGACAACTGTTGCTAGAATGATAGGGAAATTATTATTTGAGATGAATATTCTATCAAAAGGGCACTTAGTTGAAGCTGAACGTGCGGATCTTGTAGGAGAGTACATCGGTCATACAGCTCAAAAAACAAGAGATTTAATAAAAAAAGCAATGGGAGGAATTTTGTTTATTGATGAGGCGTATTCATTAGCCCGAGGGGGAGAAAAAGATTTTGGAAAAGAAGCAATTGATACGCTCGTAAAACATATGGAAGATAAACAACACGGTTTTGTATTGATTTTAGCTGGATATTCAAGAGAGATGAATCACTTTCTTTCATTGAATCCAGGACTGCAATCTCGTTTTCCATTTATAATTGAGTTTGCGGACTACTCAGTAAATCAGTTGTTAGAAATAGGGAAGAGGATGTATGAAGAACGTGAATATCAGTTATCGAAAGAGGCTGAATGGAAATTTAGAGATCATTTACATGCTGTAAAGTACTCATCGCAAATTACATCCTTTAGTAATGGACGATATGTCCGGAATATTGTTGAAAAATCGATTCGTACACAAGCTATGCGGTTGTTACAAGAGGATGCATATGATAAATATGATTTGATTGGAATATCAAGCAGTGATTTGATGCTTGAAGAGGAGACGCACAGTACGTAAACTGTGCGTCTGTTTTTCTGTATAAGTGCTTCTATTACTTTTTTGCTTTTTCTTGATAAGATTTATGGAATCGTTCCATTTTAGCACTTTTTTCGTGTGCGGAATTAGGGTCGTGTCCAATTTGACCTACTGAGCTTTTTTGAGCCCCTTTATTCACATGGTTTGTCATTTGTATTCACCTCGCTTTGAGGATTAGTATAAACATTCTGTAAAGAAAAACTCATTAGAAAAGAAAAACCCCTTTACGATTTGTAAAGAGGTTGGATTGCTATTTATGCATTGAACGTTCGTTTGTGTCGATCCGTCTATGCGGTAAATGCCATTTGTAATGAATAGAAACCATGCGGAAGCAAACAATTAAAATGAATAAGGTGTATAGAGCCCAATCGCTAACAATAATTTGAGCGCCAATTAAGAAACCTGCCAGAATCGTCCAAAAAGCATATACATCAGCTCGAAGAACGAGAGGTTTTCTACGGGCTAAAAGATCGCGGATAATACCGCCTCCAATGCCAGTTAAAACGGCTGCTACGATTGTAGCACTAATTGGTAAATTTAATTTTTGAGCGTATAATGCCCCTTGTACGGCAAATGCTGATAAGCCGATAGCATCAGTGATGTTTTCCCACTTTTTCCAGTGTCTAATTAATTTATTTGGAAAAAGAAAAATAATCGTCATTGATAAAAGTGCGATTTGGAATAACATGTCTTGTTGCCAAAACGCGACAATCGGATAACCGATTAATAAATTACGAAGGGCACCTCCCCCAAATGCGGTTGCCATTCCTAAAATATACACCCCGAAAATATCATAATCCTCTTCCATTGCAACAATAGCCCCGCTTAATGCGAAAGCAATTGTGCCTATGATGCTAAAAATCTCCCATGCCATGAATTTTCTCCCCCGCTAACTAGATGAAATGTGCTTCCTCTGCTATTATATTAGAAGGTTTAAATTTCGAAAAGGATGAGTGAACATATTTGATGGAAGAAAAAGAGAAAGTCATATTAGTGGGCTGTCAATTGCCGCAAGATGATGATGAAAAATTTATGCATTCCATGAAAGAACTTGCATCATTAGCGAAAACTGCACGAGCAGAATCGTTAGTGTCTACAACGCAAAAACGACCGAAGTTTCATCCGGCGACTTATATAGGTAAAGGTAAATTAGAAGAGCTTACAATGTTAACTGAAGAATTAGAACCGGATGTTATCGTATTTAATAACGAATTAACACCGAGTCAAATTCGGAATTTATCCTCAGTATTAGATGCGAGGGTAATTGATCGAACGCAACTCATATTAGATATTTTTGCGCAACGTGCGAAGTCGAGAGAAGGGAAGCTTCAAGTTGAATTAGCTCAGTTGCAATATACAATGCCACGTCTTATGGGGCAAGGATTGTCTTTATCACGTCTTGGTGGTGGTATTGGAACGAGAGGGCCGGGTGAAACAAAACTTGAGACGGATCGTCGTCATATCCGATCACGGATTGATGAAATAAAGAAACAACTTGCAGTTGTTGTAGAACATCGGAAAAGATATCGTGAGAGAAGAAAAGATAATAAAGTATTTCAAGTTTCGTTAATAGGATATACAAATGCAGGGAAATCTACGTTGTTTAATAGATTAACGGAAGCCGATACATTTGAAGAGAACTTGTTGTTTGCAACGCTAGACCCGACAACAAGGAAGATGCCGTTACCTTCTGGTTATACAGTATTACTAACTGATACGGTTGGTTTTATACAAGATTTACCTACATCATTAATTGCTGCATTCCGCTCGACATTAGAAGAAGCTGGTGAAGCGGATGTTATTTTACATGTTGTGGATTCTGCAGATCCGAATTATGTAGGGCATGAGAAAACAGTAAAACAATTATTGTCAGAACTCGAAATCAATCATATTCCTATTATTACGTTATATAATAAAAAAGATGAATTACATCAAAACTTTATTCCGTTTCCGAAAAGTGACTTCTTAATGACTAGTGCTTTTGAAGAAAATGATCTATTACATATAAAAGAAGCGATAGAAACGAAAATGAAGAAAGAAATGAATCGTTATCAAGTGGAAATTCCTCCGAGTGAAGGTAAGTTATTAACTCTATTAAAGACAGAGACGCTATTAACAAAAATGGAGTTTTTGGAAGATAAATTTGTATATGATTGCGCGGGGTATATTTTTGCTCATTCATCGCTTAATGTACAATTAAAGAGATTTTTAGTGGAAGAAGGAGAAAATAAAAATGTTTGATCGTTTGAAAAATGGAGAAAAAATTGCTCCAATCGTAAAAGAAGTAGAGAGTCAAATTACAGAAGTACATAAACGTGCGGATGAAGTAATTGAAAGTAATCAGTTTCGTGTGTTAGAAAGTTTCCGTAAACATAAAATTAGTGATTCACATTTTATTCCGACGACAGGTTACGGTTATGATGATATTGGTCGTGATACGTTAGAAAAAGTGTATGCCGATGTATTTGGAGCGGAAGCTGGTCTTGTTCGTCCGCAAATCATTTCAGGTACTCACGCAATTTCAACAGCGCTATTCGGTATTTTACGTCCAGGAGATGAGTTGTTGTACATCACGGGTAAGCCGTATGATACATTAGAAGAAATTGTTGGTGTACGTGGAAAAGGTGTAGGATCATTCAAAGAATATAATATTGGTTATAATGCAGTTCCGCTTACTGAAGAGGGGCTAGTTGATTTTAGAGCTGTTGCAGCTGCCATTCATAGTAATACGAAGATGATTGGAATTCAGCGTTCAAAAGGTTATGCTACTCGTCCGTCGTTTACTATTTCTCAAATTAAAGAGATGATAGCGTTTGTGAAGGAAATTAAATCGGATGTTGTCGTGTTTGTAGATAACTGTTATGGCGAGTTTATTGAAGAGCAAGAGCCATGTCATGTTGGTGCAGATTTAATGGCAGGTTCGCTTATTAAAAACCCGGGTGGGGGAATTGTTAAAACTGGTGGTTACATTGTCGGTAAAGAACAGTATGTTGAAGCGTGTGCATATCGTTTAACATCTCCAGGAATCGGTGCGGAAGCAGGGGCATCTTTATACAGTCTGCAAGAAATGTATCAAGGTTTCTTCTTAGCGCCGCATGTAGCAGGACAAGCGCTAAAAGGTGCGATTTTTACAGCTGCATTTTTAGAAAAGTTAGGAATGAATACATCACCAGCGTGGAATGCACCAAGAACGGATTTAATTCAATCTGTTCAATTTGATGACAAAGATCGCATGATTGCATTCTGCCAAGCAATTCAATATGCATCTCCGATTAACTCTCATTTCACTCCATATGCCAACTATATGCCGGGGTATGAAGATGATGTAATTATGGCTGCGGGAACGTTTATTCAAGGTGCAAGTATTGAATTGTCGGCTGATGGTCCAATTCGTCCGCCTTATGTTGCTTACGTACAAGGTGGGCTAACTTATTCGCATGTGAAGATTGCGATTTGTTCTGCAATTGATGCATTAATTGAAAAAGAATTATTAACAATTTCTTAAAGGGAAGCTGTCAATTTTGACAGCTTTTTTTCGTGTGAAAGTAATGATTTATTTCATTAGAAAAAAGAATGAAAAAATTTATAAAAAATCATGTAAGAAAAGCTAACATCTATTGACATCAAACATAACATAGTATAAAATGAGAAGCAGTTAAGGCGAAGGAGGAACTGAAGCAATGAAAGAAGATAGACGTTCTGCCCCGCTGTTTCCTATTGGTATTGTTATGGATTTAACACAATTGTCTGCACGTCAAATTCGCTACTATGAAGAGCATAATCTTGTTTCTCCAACCCGTACAAAGGGGAATCGTAGATTATTCTCATTTAACGATGTAGATAAGTTGTTAGAGATTAAAGATTTATTAGATCAAGGCTTGAATATGGCTGGTATTAAACAAGTGTTACTAATGAAAGAAAATCAAACAGAAGCAGTGAAAGTAAAAGAAGAAACGAAAGAAATTTCAAAAACTGAGCTTCGCAAAATACTTCGAGATGAACTACAACATACAGGTAGATTTAATCGAACTTCATTGCGACAAGGTGATATTTCAAGATTTTTTCACTAAAGAGAACTGATTCTGAAGGTGTTTAGAGGGACTAAGGAGGAATTTATAATGGCTAGGTACACAAAAGAAGATATTTTCCGTTTGGCGAAAGAAGAGAATGTAAAGTATATCCGTTTACAATTTACGGACCTTTTAGGGGTAATTAAAAACGTAGAAATTCCAGTGAGCCAATTAACAAAAGCTCTTGATAACAAAATGATGTTTGATGGATCTTCTATTGAAGGTTTCGTACGTATTGAAGAATCTGATATGTACTTATATCCAGACTTAGATACTTGGGTGATTTTCCCTTGGACAGCTGAAAAAGGTAAAGTAGCTCGATTAATCTGTGATATTTACAATGCAGATGGCACTCCATTTGAAGGGGATCCACGTAACAATTTAAAACGTGTATTAAAAGAAATGGAAGCTTTAGGATTCTCAGATTTCAATCTTGGACCAGAGCCAGAATTCTTCCTGTTCAAAGTAGATGAAAAAGGAAATCCAACATTAGAATTAAACGATAACGGTGGATACTTCGACCTTGCGCCGATGGATCTAGGGGAAAACTGTCGTCGTGATATCGTTCTTGAACTTGAAGAAATGGGCTTTGAAATTGAAGCGTCTCACCATGAAGTTGCTCCAGGGCAGCACGAAATTGACTTCAAATATGCAAATGCAATTCGTTCATGTGATGACATTCAAACATTTAAACTTGTTGTAAAAACAATTGCTCGTAAACACGGTTTACACGCAACATTTATGCCAAAACCATTATACGGTGTGAACGGTTCAGGTATGCACTGTAACTTATCACTATTCAAAAATGGTGAGAACGTATTCTATGATCAAAACGGTGACTTACAATTAAGTGATGACGCTCGTCACTTCATCGCAGGTATTTTAAAACACGCACCAGCATTTACAGCGGTAGCAAACCCAACTGTAAACTCTTACAAGCGCTTAGTACCTGGATACGAAGCTCCTTGTTACGTAGCGTGGTCTGCACAAAACCGTAGTCCATTAGTACGTATCCCTGCATCTCGTGGTATTAGCACACGCGTAGAAGTACGTAGTGTTGACCCAGCTGCAAACCCATATTTAGTAATGGCAACATTATTAGCAGCAGGTCTTGATGGAATTAAAAACAAATTAACTCCACCAGCTGCAGTAGATCGTAATATCTACGTAATGACAAAAGAAGAGCGCGAAGAAGCAGGTATCGTTGATTTACCGGCAACATTAGCGCAAGCTTTAGTTACATTACAATCTAATGAAGTAATTAGTAACGCATTAGGAGATCACTTACTTGAGCACTTCATCGAAGCGAAGGAAATTGAGTGGGATATTTTCCGTACACAAGTTCACCAATGGGAACGCGATCAATATATGTCTCTATACTAAGAGGTGAGGAAGCCCTGATACTACGGTATCAGGGCTTTTTTATTTGTCGGCAATATAGGTGTTAGTTGAAATGAATTGAATAGATGCCTGAAAAAAATATGACGGTATTTGAATTTCTATTCCATATCTTTAATGTAACGTGGTGAAATTCGAATTGCTTTGTGTTCCAAAAGGGTGGATAAGTAAAAGTAACATGCGTAATATCTATGGGTATAAAAAATTGTATGATATGTTGTGTTCGGTATTGGATATGTTTAACACTGAAGTTCGAGTGTTTAAAAATACAGTACCTTGCAATAAACAATACTAAGTGGTATATTATGGATAAGAAAGGTACCGTGTATTGAACAGTACTGAAATGAGAAAGGGGGATTGCACTTGAACGTTCAGTTTAAAAAAGGTGTGTTAGAACTGTGTGTACTGGCACTTGTGAAACGTAAGGATTGTTACGGTTATGAACTTGTTCAGCAAATCTCAAATAAATTTTTAATATCGGAAGGGTCAGTATATCCTTTATTACGCCGTTTAACGAAGGAAGGATATTTTCAAACGTATTTAAAAGAATCTACGGAAGGACCACCTCGCAAATATTATCAAATAACTGAGCAAGGGGAAACGCAACTGAATTTGTTAGTAACAGAGTGGCGTGATTTTGCGAAAGGTGTACAAGAAATTATTGAAGGGGTGGAATGGGATGAGTAAAGAACAGTTTCTTAAGGAATTATCAAGTCACCTTAGAAAGTTACCGGACGAAGAGAGAAAAGATATTTTATTTGATTATGAAGAGCATTTTCAGATTGGGATAGAAGAGGGGAAAACTGAATCGGAAATAATAAAGGGTCTTGGTTCTCCGAAAGTAATTGCAAAAGAATTGCTTGCGATGTATCGTTTCGATGAAATGAAAAAAGATCCATCAACTTCAAATGTGACAAGAGCTGTCATGGCGGCGATTGGACTTAGTTTGTTTAATTTCATTATTGTGTTAGGCCCGTTATTTGCAATTATTGCTTTTATATTTTCTTTTTGGGTCGGTGGGATTGCTAGTGTAGTGACACCATTTTTCGTAATTGGAAAAGTATTTATGGGCACTTTTATATGGTTAGATTTATTCGTTAGTATAACTTTTGTTGGAGTAGGTTTGTTGTTATGTATAATCGCTTATTATAGTACGAAGTGGTTTAAAAGGCTTTGTGTACGTTATGTAATATGGAACTTCAAAATGATAAAAGGGGAGTAGATGATGAAAAAAATATTGTTAGCAGCAATCGCTTGTATCATTATTGGAGTAATTGGGATTTCACAAACATATGAAAAAGCAGTGCAAGCTGCAGAAGAAGGAAACAAAGAAGATAAAATTAAAAATGAAACGCTAAAAAATATAGAAGTTAAGTTAGATGTCGGGGATATTGTTGTCCAAAAATCTCCTGACGCTTCTTTTTATGTAAAGCAATCAGGAGATGCGCGTAAGCAAGAGATTCGTATTACTGAAGATGGTGACACATTAAAAATCATTGGTGAAAGAGAAAAAGATGCTTCATTTGATTTTTCTTTTTACGATTTTAGGTTTCAAACGTCTACATTGACTCTCCTTGTGCCTGAACGCTCTTACCAAGATGTAAAAGTAAATTCATCTGCTGGACAAATTGAAATAAGTGATGTGAAAAGTGACCGTGTAAGTGCTAGAACACTTACTGGAGAAGTGGATTTGAAACATGTAACGGCTAAGAATGTGGAGGGATCTACAAAAGCTGGTGAAGTAAACTTTAAAAAAGTAATAGGGAAAGTGACTGCAAAAACGACCAGTGGGGAAATAAATATTCTAGATCATGATTCTATGTATAATCTAGAAGCAAGTTCAACTGCGGGAGATATAAATATTACTTTATCGGAAAAACCAAAAGATGCGGTAATTACTGGGGAAAGTGCTGCCGGGGATGTAACAATTTTTAATGAAGAAAATAAAGACGTAACGATTGGTAATGGGAGTAAAAAGATTAGCGGTAAAACAGCTGCGGGCGATGTGACGATTGAAACGCGTTCATAAGAAATAGAATGTATGAAAATCTATCAAAATACAAAAAAGAAGATAATTACCGTATATAAATAAGGTAATTATCTTCTTTTATATTCTTAATGTAAATCACGATATACGCCAATTACTTTACCGATAACTGACACTTGCTTTAAAATAATAGGTTCTAATGAAGAGTTTTCCGGTTGTAGACGGAAATGGTCTTTTTCTTTATAGAAACGTTTAACAGTTGCTTCATTATCTTCTGTTAAAGCGACTACAATTTCACCATTATATGCAGACTGTTGTTGGCGAACAACAACTAAATCTCCATCGAAAATACCAGCTTCAATCATACTATCTCCAGAAATACGTAACATAAACACTTGATCTGCTCCTGCGACAATGCTAGCTGGAAGAGGGAAGTGTTCCTCAACGCTTTCGACTGCTGTAATTGGTAATCCAGCAGTAACTTTCCCGACAATTGGAACTTGAATAACAGATTGTGTTTCTGTATCCATTCGGTCTTCACCTAAAATTTCAATTGCACGTGGTTTTGTTGGATCGCGTCGAATGTACCCTTTTTCTTCTAATCTTGATAAATGTCCGTGCACTGTAGAACTAGAAGCGAGGCCGACTGCTTGACCAATTTCACGTACGGAAGGTGGATATCCTTTTTCTTGTACTTTTAGCTTAATAAAGTCGAGAATGTCTTGCTGGCGTTTCGTTAACTTTTCCATGTTTTCTAACACCTCGTTTTCTTTCATTTTTCTTATTAATAAGTATAACATGTGAAAAAACATTCTACAAACATAAGTTCGAACAAAAGGCGAATTTATGTTACACTAAAGGGAAATTATAGTGAGAAAGAGGTGTTCATAATGAATGCAATTATTTATGCGCGTGTGAGTACAACAAAAGAAGCACAAGAAACATCATTATTACGTCAAAAAGATGAATTATTGCATTTAGCGGAGCGCTATCAAATGAATGTTACTAAAGTAATTGAGGAACAGGCTAGTGGCTATACAATTGAACGTGACGGCATATTAGAAGTGCTAGATACAATTCGAGACGAACAAATTGATGTGCTACTTATACAAGATGAAACGCGTCTTGGTAGGGGAAATGCAAAGATTGCGTTAATGCACTGTTTACATAAAGAAGGAATAAAAGTATATACGCATACACATAATGGTGAATTGCAATTGTCGGATTCTGATTCAATGGTATTAGATATTATTGGTATTGTTGAAGAGTATCAAAGAAAGATTCATAATTTAAAAATTAAACGTGGTATGCAACGAGCAGTAGAAAAAGGCTATCGTCCAGAAAATAATTTAAAGAATCGTCATTTAAGTGTAGGACGAGAGAAGAAAGAAGTGCCAATTGAGGAAATTGTACGTTTGCGTAAAAGTGAACTTACTTTTGAAGAAATTGCAGCAACACTACGTGGCTTTGGTCATAATGTTTCAAAAGCGACGGTACATCGTAGATATGTAGAGTATACAAAGCAATTGCTTGATAAAGAAGAGTAACTATTGTATGATAATAATCAGTTTTGATTAGAAGGGGGATTCGAGATGCTTAGTCACGAACTCGTTGAACGCATTAACTTCTTAGCGAAAAAAGCAAAAGCTGAAGGTTTAACTGAAGAAGAACAACGTGAGCGTCAATCGCTACGTGAACAATATTTAAAAGGATTTCGTCAAAATATGTTAAACGAACTAAAAGGAATTAAAGTCGTTAACGAACAAGGTACTGATGTTACACCGGCGAAATTAAAAGCTTTAAAAAAGCAAGATAATGCAAAATTAAACTAAAAGATGGGCGAAGCCCATCTTTTTTATTTATTATAATCGTTAGTAATAACTTTCCAGTTGTTATTAACTGTTGCTTCTATCTGTTTATGTTTTAATATATAGTTAGCGATAAGTTCAGACATATCTGTTGGTATGTCTTTTATTACGGGCTTATTTTGAAACATAAAGAAGTTCCCTCCGCCGCTTGCGCGATAATTATTCATCACGACGTCATATTCTTCGTTCATATTAAGAGGAATGCCTTTATGTTGTAAAGATTCTACTCTTTCGCCAATTGGTTTTGAAATGTTTAATACGTACGAAATTCCTTCCCACATATCGTAATTATAGTGTTGCGACTTTGGTTCTATAAAGGTAGGGTTTACGATGATAGATCTATCTTCTTTTAATGTGAAATAAGAAGCAGAGAGTTCGAGAGCATCTTTTATATCTGAGCCAGTTATTCTAATTACTTTTAATGTATTTGGATAAATATAATTAGAAACGATGTCACGCATTGTTACATGTTCCGGGAAACCTGGAGATGTATTATGGAATAGGCTTGTACAAGAAATGGAAACATTAGCAATATCCATCTGTATTTTATTTATGAATTCAATAAAAGGATGGTCTTTCAAACGAGTTTGCATAGCATCTGAAATTTGCATGTCACCGTGGATGGTTCCAATAGGTTGATCAAGCCATTTTTGTGTTTTCTCTTCATAATCGGCTACCAAGTAAAGAACATCTGGATCTGCCTCGATTTCTTGCACAGCCAATAGTTCTGAATAACTCTCTTTTTTTACCCACTCTTGTTTCATTTTTTCAAATGTTATAGTTATTTTTCCAACTGAATGTCCATTACATCCAGTCTGTAAAATTGTTACATCATTACCCACTGTTTGAGCAATTTTTCGGTGCTGATGGCCTGTTAATAAAATATCTATGCCCTCAATTTCATGACACATTGCATACCCTTGGTTTTCACCTGTTAAAACTTCAGTCGGTTCTCCAGTTTGTAAATCGCGTTCAAATCCCCCATGATACGCTACGACTAGTAAATCTGGTTTCTCGTGTTCGCGAATGTAAGAAACCCAATTTTTTGTTGTTTCTAACGCATCTTCAAATTGTAAGTCTTTAATGTGATGGGGTTGTTCCCAATTTGGAATGTAATGCGTTGTCATCCCTAAAATAGCAATTTTTATATTTGATTCAATCTGTTTTATTATATATGGTTTTCCGAAATAAGATTCTTTGCTGTTTTTATCTAAAATATTTGCTGATAAATACGGGAAGTTGGCAGTAGAAATAGCATGATTTAATACGTCCAGTCCATAATTAAATTCATGATTCCCAATCACTGCAGCGTCATAACGTAAATAGTTTGCTATTAATGACATTGGGTTTTTCTTATCTTTTTCATATGTAGCGTAATGATAAGTAAAGGGTGTTCCTTGTATGAAGTCACCATTATCAATTAATAGGACGTTTCTATTTTCGGAACGTTCTTTTTTTATAAGGGTAGAAATTTTAGCTAAACCAATTTCAGCTTTGGAGTTATCTTGATAGTGAATTGGATAAACAGTACCATGTATATCACTTGTTAATAAGATGTTTAAAGTTACAATTTGATTTTGATTCAATATCATTCACCTTTTCTATTGTTATCTACCAATTAAGCATATCAAATATAGGAAGAGAATTTTAATGTGAGTGTATAGAATGTGTAAAGATTCTGTAAATAAACAATTATTCGTGAAATTGTGTGATATATTTCTTCATGTTTACGGAAGGTTATTTTATAACAACAAAAATGGAGGCATTAATATGTTGAAAAAAGTTTTTACAATGAGTACAACAGTTGTACTAGCAGCGGGTTTATTAAGTGGCTGTGGAACAAAGGAATCAAGCGCAAGTAAAAATGAAGATACGAAAAAAGGGTATGTACCAAAGACTTTAAATGTTCAATTTGTTCCTTCTCAAAATGCAGATACGTTAGAGGCGAAGGCAAAACCACTTGAGAAGCTATTAAGTGATAAGTTGAATATTCCAGTAAAAGTTAGTATTTCGACGAATTACAATACAATTGTAGAAGCGATGGCATCTAAGCAAGTAGATGTAGGTTTTTTACCTCCAACAGCGTATGTGCTAGCACATGAGAAAAAGGCTGCAAACGTAATTTTACAAGCACAACGTTTTGGAGTAGATGATGAAACTGGAGCTCCTACAAAGGATTTAGTAGACTTTTATAAGTCTGAATTTGTTGTTAAGAAAGATTCAAATATTAATAGTGTAAAAGATTTAAAAGGTAAAAAAATTGGTTATCAAGATGTAACGTCATCAGCGGGGTATGTGTGGCCTGCGGCTGTACTATTAAAAGAGGGCGTTGATCCGTTAAAAGATGTGAAACCTGTTACATTAAAAGGTCACGATCAGTCGCTTATTGCTCTTTTAAATGGTGATGTAGACGCAGCTGTTGTATTCCAAGATGCTCGTAATATTGTAAAAAAAGATTATCCGAATATATTCGATCAAACGAAAATAGTGAAATTTACGGAGAAAATTCCAAACGATACGATTTCGGTACGTTCTGATTTAGATGAAGAGTGGAGCAAAAAATTACAGGATGCTTTCATTGAAATTGGAAAGAATGAGGAAGGTCACAAAATCATTAAAGAAGTATATTCACATGAAGGATATGTTAAATCTGATGATAGTAAATTTGATATCGTTCGTGACTATGGGAAGAAAGTAAAAACGCAATAATACATATGGAAATGGCAGCTAGCTGGAAAGGTATGTTTGCAGTTAGTTTGCCGTTTTGAATTCATAGAAGGTAGGTAAGATGTGTGATAGAGTTTCGAAATGTTTCCAAAGTGTATCCAAATGGTACAAAAGGATTGAATCATATAAACTTGAAAATTCAAAAAGGTGAGTTTGTTGTAATGGTAGGGCTGTCCGGAGCTGGAAAGTCTACACTTTTAAGATCGGTAAATCGTCTTCATGAGATTACAGAAGGCGAAATCATGATTGAAGGTGAGTCAATTACTGCTGCAAAAGGAAAAGGATTACGCCGCATGCGCCGGGATATTGGTATGATTTTTCAAAGTTTTAATCTTGTAAAGCGATCAACGGTATTAAAGAACGTATTAGCTGGCCGTGTCGGGTATCATTCGACATTACGTACAACGTTAGGCCTATTTCCGAAAGAAGATTTGGAGCTTGCCTTTCAATCGTTAAAAAGGGTAAATATTTTAGAAAAAGCATATGCGCGGGCTGATGAATTATCAGGAGGACAACAACAACGTGTATCAATTGCTAGAGCGTTGGCGCAAGAAGCAAAAATCATATTAGCAGATGAACCTGTTGCATCGTTAGATCCGCTAACAACAAAGCAAGTATTAGATGATTTGAAAAAAATTAATGAAGATTTTGGAATTACAACAATTGTAAACTTACATTCTATCGATTTAGCTAGGCAATATGCGACACGCATTATTGGATTACATGCAGGCGAAATTGTTTTTGATGGCCTAGTAGAAGAGGCAACGGATGAAAAATTTGCTGAAATTTATGGTGATGTAGCGCAGAAAAGTGAATTGTTAGAGGTGGCAGTTAAATGAATGACGTGACGATTTATTCGAAATCGATACCGAAGCCGCCGAGTAAGTTAAAACATATGTTAACGTTAATCCTAGTCATTTTACTGTTGTGGGGAAGTAGTATACAGGTCGACGCATCATTTTCAAAACTAGTAGTTGGTTTTCCTAATATGGTGGATTTGTTAAAAGAGATGGTGCCGCCAGATTGGAGTTATTTTCAAGTTATTACAACAGCAATGTTAGATACAATACGTATGGCGATTATCGGGACGACTTTAGGAGCAATTTTAGCTATTCCACTGGCACTGTTTGCGGCAAGCAATGTGTTTACTAGTGCATTTTTGTACAGTCCAGCTCGATTGATTTTAAATTTTATCCGAACGATACCAGATCTATTATTAGCGGCAATTTTCGTAGCTATTTTTGGAATAGGACCACTTCCAGGCATTTTAGCTCTGACGTTTTTCTCAATTGGGCTCGTGGCGAAATTGTTGTATGAGTCAATTGAATCGATTGATCCAGGTCCATTAGAAGCGATGACAGCAGTAGGAGCAAATAAGGTGCAATGGATTGTTTATGGGGTAATTCCGCAAGTGAAAGCGCATTTTGTCTCCTATGTTCTTTATACATTTGAGGTAAACGTACGTGCAGCAGCTGTTTTAGGTTTAGTAGGAGCTGGCGGTATCGGATTATATTATGATCGTACACTTGGATTTTTACAATATGAACAAACTGCATCTATTATTATCTATACTCTTGTTGTTGTATTGTTAATTGATTATGTAAGTACATTGTTGCGGGAGAAATTATAATGAGTAAAACGACGTTAATCGTACCAAAACCAAAGAAACCGAGTATGTATCGCTGGATTATTTTCATAGCACTTACATTTGTTTATGTATGGGCTTTTTCAGGAGTACCGCTAGAGGGAATCAAAGATACGGCGGGAGAAATTACAAAAGCAATTATGACAGGTGTATTGAATCCAGATTGGTCGTATGTATCTTTGCCAGATGGTGAAGATTTATTACATGGTTTAATTGATACGTTGGCAATTGCGATATTAGGTACATTTATTTCTGCCTTTTTATCTGTTCCATGCGCTTTTTGGGCGGCGACGAATATGAGTAGTGGAAAATTAACTTCGGGAACTGGGAAGTTTGTACTTAGTTTTGTCCGTACATTTCCTGAATTAGTTATGGCTCTTTTGTTTATAAAAGCTGTTGGACCAGGTTCTTTTGCCGGCGTTCTAGCTTTAGGGTTACACTCTATTGGAATGTTAGGGAAATTATATTCAGAAGGAATTGAAAATATAGATAAAGGACCGACGGAAGCGTTAATAGCAACAGGTGCGAATCGTTTTCAAATACTTTGGTATGCAGTATTGCCACAAGTATTACCAGATTTTCTATCGTATACGTTATACAGGTTCGAAATTAATGTACGATCCGCTGCCATTTTAGGTGTTATTGGAGCAGGGGGAATTGGCACACCTCTAATTTTTGCACTGAGTTCACGCAATTGGTCTCGTGTAGGAATTATTTTATTAGGCATCATTTTAATGGTTATTATCATTGATTTTATTTCAAGTTCGATTCGGAAACGGATTGTTTAACTGATTTGAAAAGCATCGAATTTAGATGCTTTTTTGTATTTTTAAAGGTGGGCTAAAAAAGTTAGTATAGAAGGATTTTTTATATCTGTATAAATATACAGATAATTCCCTTTCTTTTTAAAATAAAAATAATGAAAAAGTATGTCATATTGAATACCCATACATTCCCGGAAACATTGATTTTTTTATAAAAAATCAAAAAAACATCAACATATTTGTCGATACATGTTGTATAATCTTGCGTGGGAAGCTATCATATAAATGTATAAAACGTTTACTAATATAAGCGAAGGGAAGAATAGCATGTCACATTCAATCGAACAACTTTCTATCAACACGATTCGCACATTATCCATCGATGCGATTGAAAAAGCAAACTCTGGTCACCCAGGAATGCCAATGGGTGCAGCACCAATGGCTTATACATTATGGACTCAATTTATGAAACACAATCCAAATAACCCAACGTGGTTTAACCGTGATCGTTTCGTATTATCTGCAGGTCATGGTTCAATGTTATTATACAGCCTACTTCACCTATCTGGTTATGATGTAACAATGGATGACTTAAAGAACTTCCGTCAATGGGGAAGCAAAACTCCAGGACATCCTGAGTACGGTCATACACCTGGTGTAGATGCAACTACTGGTCCACTTGGACAAGGTATTTCAACTGCTGTAGGTATGGCAATGGCTGAAAGACATTTAGCTGCTAAATATAACCGTGATGCGTATAATGTAGTAGATCATTATACATACGCTATTTGTGGTGATGGAGATTTAATGGAAGGCGTTTCTGCTGAAGCATCTTCATTAGCTGCTCATTTACAATTAGGTCGCCTTGTTGTGCTTTACGATTCAAACGATATTTCATTAGATGGCGATTTAAATCGTTCATTCTCTGAAAGTGTAGAAGATCGTTACAAAGCATACGGATGGCAAGTAATCCGTGTTGAGGATGGAAACGATATTGAAGCTATCGCAAAAGCAATCGAAGAAGCGAAAGCTGACGAAAAACGCCCAACGCTAATTGAAGTAAGAACGACAATTGGTTTCGGTTCTCCAAACAAATCAGGAAAATCAGCTTCACATGGTTCTCCACTAGGTGTAGAAGAAACAAAATTAACGAAAGAAGCATATGCTTGGACTGCTGAGCAAGACTTCCACGTAGCAGAAGAAGTATACGACAACTTCCGTAAAACAGTACAAGATGTTGGTGAAACTGCGCAAGCAGAGTGGAACACTATGCTAGGTGAATATGCACAAGCATACCCAGAATTAGCAAACGAATTCCAAGCAGCAATGAACGGTCAACTTCCAGAAGGTTGGGAGCAAAACTTACCAACTTATGAATTAGGATCAAAAGCAGCAACTCGTAATTCTTCTGGTGCTGTAATTAATGCAATTGCAGAATCTGTACCATCATTCTTCGGTGGATCAGCTGACCTTGCTGGTTCTAACAAAACATACATGAATAACGAAAAAGACTTTACAAGAGATGATTACAGCGGTAAGAACATTTGGTACGGTGTACGTGAGTTCGCAATGGGTGCAGCAATGAACGGTATTGCACTACATGGTGGTTTAAAAACTTACGGTGGTACGTTCTTCGTATTCTCTGACTACTTACGTCCAGCAATTCGTCTTGCAGCATTAATGCAATTGCCTGTAACGTATGTATTCACACACGACAGTATCGCTGTTGGTGAAGATGGTCCAACACATGAACCAATCGAGCAATTAGCGGCGCTACGTGCAATGCCAAATGTATCTGTTATTCGTCCAGCTGACGGTAACGAGTCTGTTGCGGCTTGGAGATTAGCTCTAGAATCTACAAACAAACCAACTGCTTTAGTATTAACTCGTCAAGATCTTCCAACATTAGAAGGTGCAAAAGACGATACGTATGAAAAAGTAGCAAAAGGTGCATATGTAGTTTCTGCAAGCAAGAAAGAAACAGCTGATGTAATCTTACTTGCAACTGGATCAGAAGTAAGTCTAGCTGTTGAGGCTCAAAAAGCATTAGCAGTAGACGGTGTTGACGCATCTGTTGTCAGCATGCCATCTATGGATCGCTTTGAAGCTCAAACTGCTGAGTACAAAGAATCTGTATTACCAAAAGCAGTAACAAAACGTTTCGCAATCGAAATGGGTGCTACATTCGGATGGCACCGTTACGTAGGTCTTGAAGGAGATGTGTTAGGGATCGATACATTCGGTGCTTCTGCTCCTGGTGAGAAGATTATGGAAGAGTATGGATTTACTGTAGAGAACGTTGTTCGTAAAGTAAAAGAAATGCTTTAATGATTTTAGAAAAATCTCTCCGGCATGGAGAGGTTTTTCTATGTAAATGAGTTTTTTCGACAGAAAAAGTTTTTTCTCTCTCCGCAGTCAGACAATCATTGCAAAATTTCTTCTATATAATGAAGAGAAAAGGTTGTCCAGATTGGGAGGCGAAAGATGAAAACGTATGAATTGTATTTAATTCAAGAGGATATTGCGAAAGCTTACTTTGGTCGTGAATATTTGTTTTTTGATTTATTTGCTCGATTTTCAGAATCTGGGTCCCTTTCGGAGAAAAAAGTGCTATATAAACAAATGATGTATATAACGATGCCATTACAAGTAATGAAAATTCATCATAAATTAGAACAAGCTTTGCGCGTTCTTGGTAAATATGATCGAACACATCATACACATACACTTTATACAGGGGCAGAATATGGCGAAATAATGGTGAAACCACACTATATTCGCATGAATACCTCTGGAAATGTTTCTATGGAAACGACTTTCTTTGAGGTGCTTCGGAAGTGTGAATTAACATTTTTAGCTATGGATTATGAAAATACAAAGTACGGATGGCTGAATCCTCTAAAACAAGTACGAACATATGTGTAAAAAATGTCGAATTGTATCTTGTCTTATTGAAAAGGTTTTAGTACACTGTAAGGTAGACAACATGAAGGAGGAAAATATATGCCAATTTGGTTAGGTATTCTAGTGGGCGTAGTAGCACTAGTAGCAGGCGTGGCGTTAGGATTTTTCATTGCCCGCAAATACATGATGAATTACTTACAAAAAAATCCACCAATTAACGAACAAATGTTAAAAATGATGATGATGCAAATGGGACAAAAACCTTCCCAAAAGAAAATCAATCAAATGATGAGCGCGATGAACAAGCAACAAATGAAATAAGCGCTAAAAGACACTCGCTAAGAGTGTCTTTTCTTTTTGATATAGACAGAGTTTAAAACTTTTAAAAATTCTGTATTTTTGGTAAACTGAAAACATCGCTCATTTTAAGGGAGGGGGAAAAATATGAAAGTGTTTATGAGTTTAGCGTGGTTTTTTAAACAAGAAAAACGAGCGTACATAACCGGAATTATTTTATTATTTGGCGTTGCACTTTTAGAACTTGTAGCACCAAAAGTGATTGGGATTGTTGTAGATGAAATTAACGATGGAACATTAACGACTGATAAGTTACTAAAATGGGTTGTACTCTTAGTACTCGTAGGTATTACGATGTACATATTACGTTACGTGTGGCGTATTATGATTTTTGGGTCTTCATTAAAGTTAGCTCGCCAATTACGGAAAAATTTGTATGAACATTTTACAAAGATGAGTCCATCTTTCTATCAGTCAAATCGAACAGGTGATTTAATGGCGCACGCGACCAATGATATTCAAGCAATTCAGCAAACGGCTGGGGCGGGTGTTTTAACACTTGTTGATTCATTGGCTGTTGGGGGATGTGTACTCGTAGCGATGGGTTTTACAATTAGTTGGAAGTTAACATTGTTAAGCTTAATTCCAATGCCGATTGTAGCAATATCGACAAATTATTACGGCACTTTATTACATAAAAGGTTTCATAAAGCACAGCAATCGTTTTCGGAAATCAATGATAAAGTGCAAGAGAGTATGAGTGGAATGAAGGTAATTCGATCGCTTGGACAAGAAAAAGAAGATTTACAAGCGTTCCGAAAAAAATCAGAAGATGTCGTACATAAAAATATGTTAGTTGCACGTATTGATTCGTTATTTGATCCAACAATCGCTCTTATCGTAGGTTTTTCTTTTTTAATTGCAGTATGTTACGGATCGGTATTAGTTGTAAGAGGTGAATTAACAGTAGGTGATCTCGTTACATTTACGACATATTTAGGTACCCTCGTTTGGCCAATGTTAGCGTTTGGATGGTTATTCAATATTATGGAGCGTGGGCGTGCTTCATATGACCGTGTAGAAAAAATTCTTTCACAAAAATCAGATGTAGTAAATAGCGAAAATGCTGTACATACAATAGCGAGCGGTAATGTTTCGTTTGCCGTTGATTCATTTTCGTATAAGAAAAATGAATTGTTACATTTAAACGATATTCACTTTGATTTGAAGAAGGGCGAAACGCTAGGAGTTGTAGGACGTACAGGCGCAGGGAAAACGACTTTATTAAAATGTTTAATCCGTGAGTATGATCACTTTAATGGTGAAATAAAAATTGGGGAGCGAGATATTCGAGATATAACACTTCATGGTGTCCGTTCTGCCATTTCATACGTGCCGCAAGATCATTTTTTGTTTTCAGCAAGTATTGGTGAGAATATTGCCTTTGGAAAGGCGGATGCTACGTATAATGAAATTACCCAAGCTGCAGAGATTGCTTGTATTCATAATGACATCCTCCAATTTTCAGAAGGATATGAAACAGTAGTAGGAGAAAGAGGCGTTTCATTATCTGGTGGTCAAAAGCAGCGAATCTCTATTGCTCGTGCTTTATTAACAAATGCTGAAATTTTAATTTTGGATGATTGTTTATCAGCAGTAGATGCAAAAACAGAAGAAACAATTTTAAATGCTTTAAAGAGGGAAAGAGCAGGGAAAACGACAATTATTACTGCCCATCGTTTAAGTGCAATTCAGCATGCCAATCTCATTCTTGTTGTGGATGAGGGCAGAATTGTGCAACGAGGTACACATGAACAACTAATGAAGGAACATGGTTGGTATAAAGAAATGTATGAGAGCCAGCAGTTAGAAGCATTAGTCGAGAAAGGAGGCGTATGATGGCTGCGAAAAAACAGAGCGATTTAAGAAGATTATTGTCTTATATGAAGCCATATAAAGGACTATTAGCATTAGCATTTTTATTTCTAGTTGGTGCAACTATAACAGAAATGATGGGTCCGTTTTTAATTAAACAATTTCTTGATGAACACTTAGTACCACGTAACTTTGATCAATCAGCACTTGTTACTCTATTTGTATTGTATATTGTTGCTCACTTATTAAAAGTATTATTTACTTATTTAGACTTGTTATATTTTCAAAATATCGCTTTTAAAATTGTTCAAGATATGCGTGTTGAAGTATATGAGCATGTTCAAAAGTTGTCATTAAGTTTCTTTGATCGTACGCCGATTGGTACGCTCGTATCGCGCATAACGAATGATACAGAAGCAATTAAAGATTTTTATGTCAGTGTATTATCAACATTTGTTAAAAATATCGTATTTTTAGTAGGGATTTTAGTAGCGATGTTTTTATTAAATGTAAAATTAGCGCTATTTTCTCTCGTATTAATTCCGATTATGTTTGCGATTATGGTGCTATACCGCCGGAAAAGTGCAGCTTTTTATTTAGAAGTCCGTAATCAATTAAGTGTGTTAAATGCAAAGTTAAACGAGTCCATTCAAGGGATGAATATTGTTCAAGTGTTCAGACAAGAAAAGCGCATGAGAAAAGAGTTTGAAGAAGTGAATAATAAACATTATAGTGCAGGGCGACGTACATTAAAGTTAGATGCATTGCTTTTACGTCCAGCAACGGATTTAGTTCATATTGTAGCTATTGCGTTAGTAATTGGTTTATTTGGAATTGATGCTTTGAAGAGTCCTGTTGAAGTAGGCGTTTTATATGCGTTTGTTAACTATATACATCGTTTCTTCCAGCCTGTAAATGAGATGATGATGAAATTATCATTTTTCCAACAGGCACTGGTTTCATCATCACGTGTATTTCATTTAATGGATGAGAAAGATTTAGCGCCAGTTCAAAAAGGGGATGGAAATCCTCAAGTTATTAATGGAGATATTGAATTTAAAAATGTTACTTTTTCGTATGATGGAAAACGTAATGTTTTAAAAAATGTATCTTTTCACGTGAAACAAGGGCAAACGGTTGCTTTCGTTGGGCACACTGGTAGCGGAAAGAGTACCATTATGAATTTATTACTGAGATTCTATAATATTAAGTCCGGAAATATTGTAATAGATGGTGTAGAGTTAGATAAATTTGAAGAACAAGAAATTAGAAAGAAAATAGGACTTGTATTGCAAGATGCATTTTTATTTGCGGGAAATGTAAAACAAAATATTCGCATGTATAATGAAGAAATTACGGATGAAGAAGTAAAAGAAGCAGCACAATTTGTGCAAGCGAATACGTTTATTGAAAAGTTACCAGAGCAGTATGAAACGGAAGTAGTAGAAAGAGGAGCTGCATTTTCTAGTGGTCAACGACAATTAATTGCTTTTGCTAGAACGATAGCAACGAATCCGAAAGTGTTAGTATTGGATGAAGCAACAGCAAATATTGATACAGAAACTGAAGATGCAATCCAAACAGCGTTACAGCAAATGCGAAAAGGACGGACGACGATAGCAATTGCACACAGATTATCTACCATACAAGATGCAGATCAAATTTTTGTTATGCATGATGGAGAGATAGTAGAAAGAGGGACACATCAAGAATTACTGAGTGAACAAGGGTTGTATTATAATATGTATTTACTACAAAATAAAGGAAGTTTACAAAAGGCCTTGTAATTACAAGGCTTTTTTACTTTGTTTATAAAATATGTTTGCTCTTTATGTCTATAGTATAAACGTCGTCACCCTTTAATAAAGTTGTACATATTGTATGTATACGAAATGAAAAAATTGATAGGAGCTTTTATATGCAAGATAGATCTAGTTCAAATATTACGTTTATTGATGTGTCCCATTGGGAAGGGAATATTGATTGGAATGCAGTGAAGGGATCCGGTATTTCAGCGGCGTATGCAAAAGCGACAGAAGGTGTAAATTACATTGATCCTACTTTTACTAAGAATGTACAAGCAGCACGAAATGCGAATGTATTAATTGGTGCATACCATTTTGCACGCCCAGAACAAAATGATGCAATTTCAGAGGCGAAATATTTTGTGAGTATATTACAAAGTAACCACACAGACTTAATGCCAGTTCTGGATTTAGAATCACCAACAGATCTGAGCAACAGTAATTTAACTGGTAACGCTATATCGAATTGGGCAAGAAGCTTCATAAATTATGTGAAACAGGCTACTGGAAAAGATGTAATGTTATATACAGGAGTTTGGTATATTAATGAGTTCGGAATTAGCGGATTAAGTGATATTCCGCTTTGGATTGCTAGATACTCGAGTACACCGCCTGCTGATGCTGGTGGATGGACAGAGTGGACAGCATGGCAATACACAGATTCTGGACAAATTTCAGGCGTAGGAAATTGTGATGTATCAGCTGCAGTTTCATTAGAAGCTTTACAAGGGAATGGAGCAAGTGGTGGAGGTAATGTTTCCCCGCTTAATAGTGCAACTCCAGTGTACGGAGTTGCCATAATTAATGGAGATAATGTGAATTTGAGAAGTGGACCATCTTTACAGTCTAGTGTAATTCGCCAATTGAATCGTGGCGAAGCATATGAAGTTTGGGGAGAACAGGGTGGTTGGCTTTGTTTAGGGACAAATCAGTGGGTATATAATGATTCGAGTTATATTCAGTATAAACATTATGTGGCGACTATTACTGGTGATAATGTAAATCTACGTGATGCTCCATCATTAAATGGAAATGTTATAAGACAGTTATATCATGGTGAATCGTATCGAGTATGGAGTAAGCAAGATGGATGGCTTTGCTTAGGGACAAATCAATGGATATACTACGATTCAAGTTATATTCAGTATGGTGTACAATAGAGTGGAAATAAAAGGTATCTCTTCAGAGGTACCTTTTATTAAAAATATACAACTTTTACAAAGTCTATATCGAAACCATAGTATACTATAATAGATATATTTATAAAAAATAATCGAAAATGAAATAAAGGAGTAAAAATATGAATTATGTGCTAATAGGTGCGATTTTAATATTATTAGCTGTAGCATTTGTGCTGTTTTATAAAAATAAACAGCTAGAATCAGAGAGTCAGCAAGTAGAATTTGAAAAGAAACAAGCAATTGAAACGTACGAAAATGAAATTGCAGCTGCGGTTACAGAACATAAAGAGCAGCAAAATACATTAAAAAATATGGAACAGAAAAAATACAATGATTTACAAATAAGTGCAGCTAGAGAACTTGAAAATATGCGTATGATGAAAAATCAATTAGCTGTGCAACATAGTAAAGAACGCAGTGAAATGCAAGAAAAACATAGTAATGAAATACATATGTTTCAAAAGTTAATTGCAGATTTGCGAGAGTATACGAAAAATGGAGCTGAAATGAGTACACACGAAACATTACAATATATGAAGCGTGGTTTCGTAGAGCAAGGCATAATACAAGATCATGAATTTCATATTATGCCGAATGTTTTTATTAAAAATCAACAAGGTGGAAATGATTTTCGAATTCATCATCTTGTTTTAAGTAAAACGGGTATGTATGTACTTGAGACGAAAGAATGGACAGGGAAATTAATTCATGGCTTAACGAAAGAAAATGCTAGTACATATTCATTTATGATGGATGAAATTGGCAAGTATCAACAAGAGATAGAGAAAGAAGAGACGTTTGAATATATTACAGGTGAAGATTCATTAACGATACAAGTGAAAAATGAAGGGAACCCAGTATATAGAGCGAAGAAACTATCTCATATTCTATACAATTGTTTGAAAGAAATGCAAGTTGATATTGTAAAGGAAAACATAAAACCGATTGTATATTTTTATAATGAGAATGGGAAAGAAGTGCTAGATCTTTCTAAAGAAAAAACGCCGAGATTAAAAGATAGAGAGCAAATTGTATCGTTCTTCAGAAATGAATTCTTAACGGGGAAAGTAATATATACAGGTCAAGAGTTAGAAAAACTTCGAGAAACCATTAATCGAATGAATTATATAATGAATTAAAAAGAGGTGGGCTTTCTGAGTGCTATATTAAGGGGTATTTTGTATGTTTATATTTGTTTGTATATACTCATGTATCTTGCTTTTATGTTTATTATTGGTATGGCTCATACGTCATTAAGTGTAACGAGCATTTTTATAATAGTCATGCCATTTGTTTTATTAGTTATGATTCAAAAGTCGATCTTATATGTTGCTAAAAATCGTAATGAAGAAAAGAAGCAAATGTCGGGAGTGTTAATAGTAGCACTTATTCCATTAGTAGTATGTACGGCACAATTAAGTATGAATACGTACACTTCCAAGTTTAACCAAGATCGGTGGTTACATGCTGAAGATAAACGGGTACATATGGTAGATGATCTATTGCAAAAATATAAATTAACAGGAAAATCAAATGAAGAAATTACACAATTATTAGGAACGCCTACTGAAACGAGAAATGGAGAAAACGGGGTTATCACTTCGTACTATCTTGGAACTGAACGTGGCTTTATTCCCATAGATAGTGAACATCTTGTTTTACAATTTGATAGAGATGGTAAAGTTGTGGAATATAAGGTGCATAACGATTGAAGAAACGTAGAGAGAAGCTATATATTATAGCTTCTTTTTATATTCCAATATAGTAAATGTAGGCAAATAGTAGTCATTCCTATCTATACGAATTGAAAGGAGTCTGTTATATTGTAAATGGTTATGTTGCTTAATAGTTTAGTAGATAATCTATATTTTGGTTGAGGAGGGGAATTTTAACACGAATTTAATGATATGCGTGTTAAGTATTTATGATGAAAAAAGGATTTTATAATGTTTTAGCTGCATCAATTGTATTTAGTATGGTAACGATTCCAAATTATTCCTATGCTAATGAGCTTGGAAAAACTGTTACAGTTTCATCTGATGAACAAGCTTTAAAAAGTATTGAAAACCATATGAAAGATGAAGATGGTCGAGGGGAAGATAAAGGAGTAAAAAGTGAAGTGCAAGGTGAGTTTCTTGTACATATAGTGAAAGAAGTACCTTTATACGATTCTAGTAATTTTCAAAAAGAGACAGGGATTCGTATTTCGAATCAAGTCGTAAAAGCTGAGAAGAGAAAAGGAAACGCTTACTATGTTCAAACTTCATCGGGAACGGGATGGATACAAAATAGTGATGGAAATGTAGAGGTTAAAGAAATTCACCCGTTATTAAGTGAAAAGTTAGTTATTAATGAAGAAAGCTCTACTTACTCTGAACCATTTACTTCATACAAAGAAGAAAATGTACTGGAGCCGCAAACTATTCAAGCAATTGGACAGGCGGGAGAATGGTTCCAAGTAAAAATAAATAATGAGATAAAATGGATTCATTCACCTTCAGCAAAATTTGAAGGAACAAAAGCTTCACTTTTACAAGATGCAGCACCAATACGTACAAAACGTGCAGCAGCTATGTATGCAGCGCCAATAGAAGAGAAAACAACGGATATTTATGGTGTACCTTTAAAAGAAATGATTGTACCAAAAGGAAATGAAAATATTCGTCCAGGTTATGCGATGAACCCGAAGTATATTACGATTCATGAGACCGATAATTATAGTGTTGGGGCAAATGCTAGAAACCATGCGATATATTTATATAACCAAGCAACGGGAACGGAAGATCGTTCAGCCTCTTGGCACTTTACAGTAGACGATAAAGAGATTTATCAACACCTGCCATTAAACGAAAATGCTTGGCATGCAGGAGATGGAGCAGAAGGAACTGGGAATCGAGAATCAATTGCGATTGAAATTGCTGTAAACGAAGATGGTGATTATAATAAAGCTGTTGAAAATGCTCGTAAACTAGCAGCTTATTTAATGGGGGAATTAAATATCCCTTTAGAAAATGTGAAGAAGCATCAATTTTGGAGCGGTAAAAATTGTCCAGCCATTATGATTAAAAACAATGGTTGGGAACCATTCTTACAAGGAACAAAAGTTTATTATGATGCGAACCATAAAGATGATATAACGGGTGGTTGGTATGAAGCAGACATTCGTGAATTAGATAAGCGCGGTATTATGGTTGGAGATGGAAAAGGTTCTTATTGGCCAGAGCGCCTTGTGACACGTGGTGAATTTGCAAATTTAATATCAAGATCATTGCAGCTACCTGAAGGATCATCGAATTTTAATGACTTAAATACAGCACATCCATCGCTAATAGATGGTATTAATCGTGCAGCAAGTGCTGGGATAATAAGTGGTAGAGGAAATGGTATATTTGCTCCAAACGATACGATTAAACGAGATGAAGCTGTTATTATGATTGACCGTGCACTACAATATAAAAAAATTAAAGGTAACTTAGTCTCGTTACCATTCTCAGATCAAGATTTAGCATATGATAAACAAGCTGTACAACGTGTTTATGGATTAGGTATTGTAAAAGGAAATGAAAATAATGAATTTATGCCGAAAGGTTCTGCAACGCGTGGAGAATCGGCAGCATTTATTAATAGAATGTTAAAAGTAATAGAAAGTAAATAATAAAAAAGCATTCGCGATTGCGAGTGCTTTTTTATTTTTCAATACGTTACGGAAGGGAGATAAGGGTTTTGAAGGGAATAAGGAATGAAAGCGGAGGTGATGCATATATATAGATGCGTTAAGTTGTTTTTGGCATATTGTATAAATGAAAAGGAGGTAAGACGGTGAAAGCTATACCGACTGATGTCCTGAGTAAAGAATTGATGGAAAGAGAAGGCGTTATATCTATTACAGTAAAGGAATTTGAAAAAATCGAAGTAGCTGGAGTAGTAGTCGCTGGCCCCGCGGTTATTTTGATTAATCAAGATTAAGTACATAGTATTGAAATAAAAAGTATCCTAGATGGATGCTTTTTATTTGTGTAGAAGAAAGAATATGGTGGATAATTGCCTTACTGGAGGGAGAGTATGTGGCAATTATTATAACGATGTTAGTAATGGGAATTTTATTAGGGTTTGTTGGAGCTGGGGGAGCCGGGTTTATTATCGCGATACTCACTTTAGTATTCCATATTCCTATTCACGTTGCACTTGCAACGTCTTTAACTGCTATGGCATTTACGACATTATCTGGGGTTATAAGTCATTATCGTGAAGGAAATGTAGTACTTACTATAGGCGGGATTGTTGGGGGATGTGGAGCGCTTGGTTCTTATAGCGGTTCAAAAATTGGTTCACTTATACCAGGACATCTTCTTCATTGGTTTACAGCTGGGATGTTATTTTTATCTGCAATTTTTATGTTTATTAAATTAATTAAGTTTCAAAATAGGGAAGAGTTACTTTTAGCAGAGATTAAAGATTTTTCGAAAGAGAACATAATGAAATGTATATGTCTTGGATTAGTCACTGGAATGATGGCTGGTTCATTCGGGATTGGTTCTGCACCATTTATTCAACTTGGATTAATGGTTCTATTAGGATTAACGATCCAGCAATCTGTAGGAACAACAATGCTGGTTATATTGCCAATTGCGATTGGAGGTGGGCTAGGATATAGTTCAGAAGGCTACCTAGATCATATATTATTATTGCAAGTATTAATTGGGACGATGTTAGGAGCGTATATTGGGGCAAAGTTTACAAATTATGCACCAAGTATGCTTTTGAAGTTTTCAATGATTATGACACCAGTTCTAGCTGGATGTATGTTATTCATGGAATAAAAATAATATAGCAAACTAATATGTTTTACGAATGAATTATGTAAGTAATTCATATTTCCCATATAAAAGGATTTGCTTTAATATAATGAGTGTAAAGTTCGAGTATTCGAAGTACTACTTGAATTATATCCCTATCCCTTTTCTAAAAATGCGAACAAGTTTTGCCCTATTCTATTCAATATTTAATTGTATAGAAATATATTGTTCGATGACCATTATGGAACGTACATAATGGGAAAATCCCGATCCTTAAAGAGGATGCCCCTAATCTTCATGTGAAAATATGATCGGATAAGAAAGCTGACCAATTTATGGTCAGCTTTCTTTTTGTTCAAAAACTATTTCTTCTTTAATTTCAGTTTGTAATAATAAAGCTTTTCCGAAACGACGTTTACATTCTGCACGCACTTTTTCAATAGCTAGTAGCTGAGTAGTAGCTGGAACTGTGACGATAGCCTGGCGAGGTTTTCGATTTTCTTCGCAAAAGACACATTCCACAACATATTTAGAAATCATGCTTTCATCCTTCCGTTTTTAATTTCTAAGAAGGAATTGCCTATGAAGTTGATGTAAATTTTCGTCATCGTTTTCCTTTTTCCCTCTTTTTTCAAGGAGAAAAGGAAAAAAGAACCGAATAGTAGTAGGGGAGGAATGTATATGGAAAGATGGATAGGCTGTGCAGCAGTATGTGTAAATGAAAGAAATGAAGTTTTAATGGTATTACAAGGACAAAAGGATGAAGAAAAAAGGTGGTCCGTCCCAAGTGGAGGACTTGAAAAAGGAGAAACATTAGAGGAATGTTGTATCCGAGAGGTTTGGGAAGAAACAGGCTACAATGTGGAAGTTGTAAGTAAAATATACGAAAAAGAAGCGATTACATATGGGGTTCCTGTATACGTTCATTATTATGTCGTAAAAAGAATAGGCGGTAGTATGAAAATCCAAGATCCTGATGAGTTAATACATGAAATTGCTTGGAAGGGGATAGATGAAATGAAGGAATTAACGCTATCTTTCCCGGAGGATTATGAGATTTTAAACAAATACATAAATAAAAAAGCGAGTGTGTAAACACTTGCTTTTTCAATGTATCCACGATAAGAAAAGCGGAACGATAACTAAACTAGCTCCTGCAGTTAAAAGCATAGATAAACTTGCGATCGTTCCCTCTACAGGACCGATTTCGAATGCTTTTGATGTGCCGGTTCCATTTGCGCTTGTTCCTAACATAATACCTTTTGCAATTGCTGTTTTAATACGGCATATACGAATGAGAGAAGGTCCGAGCAATGCTCCTGTTAACGCAGTTAAAACAACAAATACTGCTGTTAATTGTGACATACCACCAATCATTTCTGAAATGGCCATTGCAATTGGCGTCGTTACAATATGAGGTGCTAAACTATGTTCTAACGATGAATCAATTTGAAAATAATTTGCTAGTAGTGCTGAAGTGATAACTGATAGAAACGAACCGACAATGACATTAAGTAAAATAGCCATTCCATGTTTCTTGAGTAAATCAAAGTATTTATAGATTGGCCATGCAAAAGCAACTGTTGCAGGTTTTAATAATTCTGTTAACCATTGGCCTCCAGTTTCATACGTTTCATAAGATGTGTCTAGTCCGAGTAATAAAGCGATTAAAATAATAGGACAGACGAGAAGAGGAGAAAGTAAGCTCCAATTCCAGCGTTGATACATTTTCTTCGATATCCAATATGTGAATAGTGTTAATAGTAAACAAAGAAAACCGATCATTGCACGGATCCTTTCCGCTTTAGTAGCAATTCTGTTAAGAGTCCTGTAACGAGAGTGACACAAAGTGTACTAATCATAATAATTAAGATGAGATCGATTCCATATTGTGATAGTGTATCTTTGTAGCGTATGACAGCGACTGCAGAAGGAATGAAAAATAAAATAAGTTCTTTTAATAAAAAGTCTGCACCGTCCTGTATCCACTCTTTTTTCACTAGGTTAAATTTTAATGAAATTAACAATAAAAAAATACCGATAATACTTCCTGGAACTGGGAGGTGTGCCTGTTTTGCAATCCATTCACCTGTCCAAGCGAAACAAAATAATAGTAAAATTTGTCCGCTTAATTTCCACCATTTCATACAGTAACCACCTCTTTCTTTTTTTACATAAAAATTGTAAAAAAGAATTAACAATTTCTACTATACGTTCATTCAAAAAATTTGTCTAATATATAAATTATATGTTATTAATATATTAGACGTATTAATTGAAATGGAAAAGGGTGTCCAAAATGGAATTACGGCATTTGCAATATTTTGTTGTAGTGGCAGAGGAGTTACACTTTGGACGGGCGGCTGCTCGTTTACAAATGACACAACCACCGCTTAGTCAACAAATTCAGCAATTAGAAAAAGAAATGGGAGTTATGTTATTTTCAAGAACGAAGAGAAAGGTTGAATTAACAGAAGCTGGAGAAATGTTTTTGAAAGAAGTAAAAAAAGCGTTCGAACAAATTGAAAAAGCGGTAGAAATTGCACAAAGTGCCCAAAGGGGAGAAGTGGGCTCACTTTCAATTGGTTTTGTAGGTGCGGCGATATATGATATTTTACCATCTATCGTAAGGGAGTATAGAAAGAAATTTCCGAGGGTGTCTGTTGCATTACATGAATTATCTACTCCAGATCAAGTCCATGCGCTTCATGATAATCGTATTGATATTGGATTTTTACGTCCACCAATCCCAACACAATTATTAGAGTTAGAGCCAATACAAAAACTATCTTGTACTTTATGTTTACCGAAGGCTCATCCACTTGCAGAGAAAGATGAAATACATATAGAAGATTTACGGGATGAACCGTTTGTATTTATTACGAGACCAGTATGGCCAGCGTTATACGATACAATTTTATCACTTTGCCGCGACGTCGGGTTTAGTCCGCGTATCGTACAAGAAGCGACGGAATATCAAACAGTTATGGGACTTGTAGCAGCGGGGATTGGAATTACAGTCATACCCGTATCGGCAAATAAATTATATAAAACAGAAGTTGTATATAAAGAGCTATATGATTCTAATTTTGTTGCAGAAATGTCAGTAGCTTACAAAAAAATGAATAGCAATCCAGAGCTACTAGAGTTTTTAAAAATTGCAAGAGAGAAGAAAAGAATAGAAGTTGAGGATGAGATTAATTAAGTTATTAAAAAGTACACCTCATTAAACACTAAAGCGGAAAGGCAATACTATTGCCTTTCCGCTTTAGTGTTCTTTTTTTAGTTCTATACTAAAGATATAAACATGTTCATTTTTGTTTTCTAGGACTAAAGACTTAGAGGAAATTCCGATTGTAGTGCGATGTTTAAAATGTCATATTTTTATACACTAGTAGTATAGAATGCGTATGTAATAAGGTAGGGGAAGAATTTTATGTCTTTATGTCGGTTAGCGAGAAAAAATATAAGAACATTTGCTGCCAAAAGGATGAAGCAATTCATGTGGGTTGCTATAAGTACTATGATTTTGTTTTTTATGGTATCGCTCCAGTGTAATAAAGGAGCTATTGGGGAGTTAGGGACTATACTTTTATTTCAAATATGTTTTTACACGCTGTTTATTTTACTTATTTTTATATGTATTTTTACTACATATAAAATTACATTTTCTCTTCTGCAAGTGAGGAAAGAAGAAATGAAATCTCATGTAGCAGAGAATATGAAGAGAAATGATGTACTATGTTTATTATGTCAGGAGCAATTATTTATTTATGGAGCAGCGTTTGTTTTTGGATTAGTTAATGGGATGTTATTTTTAAAATTATTTACGATTATCTTTATAAGAATAGCAGGAATACAAGGGATAAATAGTGCACCGATTACAATATATGCAATCGTAGTCGTTAGTATAATTATGATCGTTATCCTTCTATTATCGATGGTGCAATGTTTTCGATTTGTTCAAAGTTTACAAGATAAAAATTCGTTTCATTTCAAGGAAAAGGCATGAGGAATCATGCCTTTTTCTATCATGCCTTTCGAGAGGACTCCCACCTCTAAACGTAAGTGAAGGTGGTGAGGTGAATCGAAAGAAATATTTTACGAAAAGTAATCCCAAATGCATGGACAAATGGGATAGAGGGGTTAAGCGTGAAACAGCTCGCTAATGTGTTAACTTCCCTGACGTTAATCGTCCGTTAGGTCGAAACGTTAGAAACCCCCACTTCAAGCTTTGCTAAGTGAGGGAGTGTTCATTTTACACAGAAAAATAATCATGTTACAGTGTAAAGACCTGACAAAGAATGGGAAGGAAAGGTTGTATAGAATGACAAATGAACAATCAATTGTAAAGGTCGAGCGGTTAACGAAGCGAATCGGTTCAAAGACACTTGTAGAAAATATTAGTTTTGAAGTTAAAAAGGGTGAAGTAGTTGGTTTGCTCGGACCAAATGGCGCTGGAAAAACGACTTTAATGAGAATGATGGTCGGCATGATTCGTATGACAGAGGGCGAAGTTTGGATTGATGGTCAATCTGTAAAACAACAATTTGAAAGTACTGCTTCGAAAATTGGAGCAGTAATTGAGGCACCGGAATTTTATCCTTTCTTGAGTGGCTATGAAAATTTAACATATTTCGGACGCATGAATGGGAACGTGACAGAAGAACGTATCGATGAAGTAGTGAAATTGTTAGGAATGGGACAAGTAATTGACCGCAAAGTAAAAGCATATTCACTCGGCATGAGACAACGTTTAGGAATTGCTCAAGCGCTTATTCATGATCCGGATGTATTAATATTAGACGAACCAACGAATGGATTAGATCCTAGTGGAATACATGAAATGAGAATGTACATAAAGAAAATTGCACATGAACAAGGAAAAGCTGTTCTTGTATCTAGTCACTTACTTTCAGAAGTTGAATTAATGTGTGATAGAGTTATCATTATTCAGCACGGAGAATATGTCGCGACGCAAAATATTCAGCATAATCAAAGTGAAGAGATGGAGACAATCCGTATACGCGTAGATGATGCGAATAAAGCGGCAGAAATGTTAGACCAAGATGTTTTAATAAAAGGTAATGATTTACTTATTCATGTAAAAGATGAAGAAATCCCAAATGTTATTCGTACATTGCTTGAGAAAAACATTCAAGTGTATCGTGTATATGAAGAAAGAAAAACGTTAGAAGAGCAATTTTTAGAATTAACAGGGGGAAAAGATATTGTTTAATTTAGTGTATAACGAATTGTATAAAATATTTAAGCGAAAGCGAACGATTATTCCATTTGCAGTTATTGCAGTATTAATAATCGGATTAGGATGGGTTACTGTAAAGTATTTGGAGCCGGAAACAAAAGGATGGAAAGCTGATTATACAGAACGAACTGTAGAAATTGAGAAAAAGCTAGGTATGGAAAAAGAAGCAATTTTAGCGGAACGATCTGGGGATGAGCTTGTAAAGGAATATCAACTTAAGATGAAGCATTTAGATAGGGATACAGCACCGGCAAGTAGTTCTCCACTTTCTTTCATGAGAGATACAGGCTTTATCGTATTTCCAATATTACTTCCGTTTATCCTCGTGTATGCAAGTACAATTTTTGCGAATGAATATAGCTGGGGAACATATAAATTTTTAACAATACGACCAGCGAGTCGCTTTAAAATTTTGACAGCTAAGTTTTTAGCAATTGTCATATTTGCAGCGTTATTGTTTATATTTAATATGATTTTTTCCATTTTATGTGGGCTTGTTATTTATAAATTCCAGCAGCCTGCATGGAGCGAATTTATTTTCCAAGATGGAAATATTATAAAACAAAATATTTTTGTAGAGGCTAGTAAGTATTATATTTTATCGTGGTTGCCAACGATTGTGTATGCAGCGTTTGCATTTATGATTTCTGTGCTAACAAGATCTAGTGGAGGTGCGATTGGTATTTCACTGTTTCTTGCTTTATCAGGGAATATTGCATTACTAGCAGCAACTAGATATGATTGGGCGAAATATTTATTGCCAGCAAACACAGATTTATACAGTATTTCAAAGAATGGAAGTTTTATTGATGGAGTAACGTTCCCGTTTGCATCATGTATGTTATTACTGTATTTATTTGTATTTTTAATCATTTCCTATACAGTATTTTTAAAACGTGATTTAACTTAAAAAAGGAGCCGTTAAGCATTTCTTAACGGCTCCTTTTTTTAGGAAAAGTGTTTAAGTGCTTTTTCAGCTAATAAAGCGAAGTATTCTGCACTTATAGGTAACGCTCGCTCATCTACTGTAAAGCTTGGATGATGCCATTCATGTGTACCACTCGTTCCCATAAAAACGAATGATCCTGGTATGTGTTGTTGATAAAAAGAGAAATCTTCGCCAGCCATGGAAGGAGTAGGGGTAATCACGTCTAGTGACATTTCCTGTGCAGTTTGTGTACATAAATGAGTAACAATTTCATCATTATGAACGGCAGGAGGACCTGAATGAAAATGGAATTCTGTTTTTACACCTAGTGCATCAGAAACGCCCTTAATGATACGTTCCATTAAGGCTGGAATTTTTTCGCGTGTTTCAGCTTGGAAAGTACGAACAGTACCTTCTAATATTGCTTTTTCAGGAATAACGTTCCACGTATTTCCTGAATGGATGTTTGTGACGCTAACAACTGCATTATGAGATGAACTTATATTTCGGCTTACAATAGTTTGTAGTGCCATCACAATTTGAGAGGATGCGACAATTGGATCGACCCCAGCATCTGGTACAGCTGCATGTGTACCAACTCCGTGAATTTCAATTTCAAATCGATCAACTCCGGCCATAAGTGGACCATCTTTAATACCGATTGTACCTACTGGTAAATCGGGTTTGTTATGCATACCGAAAATAGCTTGTACGCCATGTAAATGCCCAGCTTCAATAACTTTGCAAGCGCCATTACTACTCTCTTCAGCCGGCTGGAATATAAAGCGAACAGTTCCATTTAGGGAAGGTTCTCTTTCTTTTAATAAATAAGCGGCACCTATAATAGCAGCTGTATGAAAATCATGCCCACAAGCGTGCATTTTTCCATGGATTTTTGAAGCGTAGGATAAATTTGTTTCTTCCTGAATAGGAAGGGCATCAATATCAGCACGGATTGCTATAAGCGGTCCGTTACTATTCCCCGAAATTTCAGCAATAACGCCCGTTTCTAAACTAGAATTGATAATTGTAATGTTTTTTTCTTCTAACCAATTCTTTATAGCTTTCGTCGTTTCGAATTCTTCGTAGGATAATTCTGGATTCTCATGTAAATTTCTACGAATAGAAATAAGTTGATCAGTTAACTGTTCTAGATTTGATGCCACTTATAATGCCCTCTTTCTTAAATAAAGTATTTACTATAAGTATACAATAATAAAAGAGAGGATTCTCAAATGAAAATCCTCTCTCGTTTATCTTGTATAAGTCTTCACTTTATGCAGCAACTTTTTTATGTGTATGATGTTTACGATAACGTCCACGCATTGCATAGGCAATTTGCGGGATTGCAATGCCGATTAAAATAAGTGATACACCGAACCATTGTGAAGATAGTACAGCTTCTTTTAAAACGAATACAGACATAATTGTTGTAACTGGTAGTTCCGCAGCGCCAAGAATAGTCGCTAAGCCAGAACCAATCTTTGGAATACCAATTGTAAAGGCGATAGAAGGAATGACGATACTGAATGTTCCTAAACCTAAACCGTATTTCCAAAGTCCTTCAGAAATGGCACCGTTAAAAATAAATGTTGGAGGGAATACGATCATTACTAAAGTTAAAGCACCAGCCATTAAAAGAACACCGCGTGGTAATGAAGGTACTTCAACAGCAACTTTTCCGCTCACGAAAATGTATGTTGCAAATGTAACAGCAGATAATAGGCCTAATATAATTCCAGTCGTATCGAAATCACCTGCTGATTTTTCTAGTAAACCACTTGATAAAAATGTACCTGCAAGTAAGAGGATAACAGAAATAACTTTTTCTCTTGAAGGAAAAGTTTTTGTTGCGACTGCTTCAATAATAATTCCGACCCAAACGAATTGGAATAAAAGTATAATGGCGATAGATGCTGGTACAGTTTTTAATGAAGCATAATAAAAAATTCCAGTGAAACTTGCAGATGTACCTGCAACGAATAAAATTAAAGCTTGTTTTAATGGAACACGATGTCTAGAAAATAGAAGTGTAATAGCAAGCAAAATAATCCAACCGAACAAATATTGGCTGCCAATTACCTCTCCAAGTGAAAATCCTTCTGCATATGCAAGTTTAACGAAAATAGCTAAAATCCCATAACTACACGCTCCTAATAAAACTAAAAGAGAATAACGAAGCATGAAATATTCCTCCCATCTATATGAAATTGTTCCGTAACGGACATATATAACTAGAGGGAAGTATACAAAATTAAAAATGGAGGGTCAAATAAAAGAAAAGTGTGACATTTTATAGAATAATAATAAAAGTATGATATTTATGCATAATCTTGAAATTAGTAATAATAGAAGTATTGTAAAATCAAGTTTGTATTGTATAAAGACAGCATTTGAAAAAAATATTTTTTAATCAATATGTATATAAACATACGAATAACATGCTAATCATTTGAGAAACTATATTACCTTTGTTATGTTAATAACATTAGAGAGGTTTTGTAGTGTAATTGAGATTTTTCTATATAAATAGAAGGAAATGAAAACGTTTTTTAGAAAAAGTGTGAAAGGGTAGTTTTTCTTATTATCACGTTGGAAAAGTGATTTCACGAATTGTTCATAGTATTTTTATATGTTTTTGCTACAATATGTAAGGAGAGGAGTGGAATAATGCAAGATATTAGTATTTTTTTAGCGTTTGGTGCTGGGTTTTTATCATTTATTTCCCCATGTTGCTTACCGCTTTATCCGGCATTTTTATCGTACATAACAGGTATGTCGGTTTCTGAGTTGAAAGAAGAAAATGCAATGCTTCGGAAAAGAAGTATGATACATACAGCGTTTTTCTTACTTGGATTTTCAATTATATTTATTGCAATTGGATTTGGTACAAGCTTTATTGGAGGTATCTTTACAAATTATAAAGATTTAATTAGACAGTTAGGTGGTATATTTATCATCGTATTCGGTTTAATTATTGTCGGTGTATTTAAGCCGAAGTTTTTAATGCAAGATCGTAAATTCACGTTTAAAAATCGTCCGAGTGGTTATTTTGGATCTGTTCTAATTGGATTGGCATTTGCGGCAGGATGGACACCTTGTACAGGACCTATTTTAGTATCGGTTATTGGATTAGCGGCAACAAATCCAGAATCAGCAATGATTTATATGATCGCATACATACTTGGATTTGCTATCCCGTTCTTCGTACTATCATTCTTTATTACGAAAATGTCTTGGATTAAAAGAAACAGTATGAAGTTCATGAAAATCGGGGGATACATTATGATTATCATGGGTATCTTCTTATACTTTAACTGGATGACAAAAATTATCGTATATTTCTCAAGTTTATTTGGTGGTTTTACGGGTTTTTAGTATTATTCTGTGAAAATGTTGGAAATACTAACGGAAAAGCATATAATGAAAGTATATTTTGCATATAGCCACAAAAAAGGATGAGAAAATATGAACATAGTTGTTTTATCCAGTATCGTTGCTGTTTGTATGGCTGTTGGTGCGATGTTTATTCGTTTAAAAGCAGCTAAGAAACCTGCAACATTGAAAAAAATTATACTTCCACCATTTTTTATGAGTACGGGAGCGTTGATGTATGTTTTTCCTGAATTTCGATTAACTCCAGCAGAAATGTTAGAAGCAATTGGCGTCGGTTTGTTTTTCTCTATTTTTCTTATTAAAACATCTAAATTTGAAATTAGAGGACAAGAGATTTATTTGAAGCGTTCCAAAGCATTTGTTTTTATATTAATTGGATTACTTGTCGTGCGGATTGTATTTAAAACATACTTAAGCCAATCTCTTGATTTAGGACAACTTAGTGGTATGTTCTTCTTACTGGCATTTGCGATGATTGTGTCATGGAGAATTGCGATGTACCGTTCCTTTACGAAATTACAGAAGGAAATGGAAAAAGAAGATGGGTTTTATAATGAAAAAGATATGAAATTAACTTAAAAACTGTATATGTATAAAATAAAAAGACAGCGTCAAAGGCGCTGTCTTTTTATTTTATATTGCTAACATCTTCTATTCCAACCGCGCCGGATAAAACGTTCCCCATTAAAGAAACAATTTAAATTTGGCGAGACGAACGGACCGATAAACGGAATAATGTTTGGCTCTGAAGTTTCATCAACGGAAATCGGTGGTTTAGTAGGATCTGGTCTGAGTGTATAGCGAATGCGGGCGGTATTTCGAATGAGACCATTTCGTGGCTCTGCTGTTACTTGAACGATAAAACGAACAACAACGGATTCACTTGGATTAACAGTATTGATAAGAATACCGATAGTCGGGTTAGTTCCGGGACGTGCTACTCCATTTACTGTTACTGAATTTAGATAGAAAGTAACTTCAGGAGGAAGTGGGTCGGTAATGAGTACGTTATTTACTGGGATGGTGCCATTGTTAGTAAAGGTAAGTGTATATGTGATGAAATCACCGAGATGGGCGCTATTTACATTTGCGGTCTTAGTAAATGTGTTTGGCTCATTAGGGTTTACTTCTATCGTAATTGGTGGTGTTGTAGTCGTTGTTGTGATAGGTGGTCTAGTCGGGTCGGGTTGAGAAGTATACGTAATGGATGCGATATTTGTAATCATTCTATTAGCTGGAAGTGTAATAACCTGTACTTGGAATGAAATAGTTACGGATTCTGTTGGATTAAGAGTTCCGACTGGAATGCCTGTGGATGGATTTGCGTTTGGAACGGGAATGTTATTAATTGTGACACTATTTGGAACGAATGATGTGCCGACAGGAAGTGAGTCTGTAACAGAAATGTCAGTGACAGGAATCGTACCTTCATTTTGGAATGTGATAGTAAATGTAATCGTATCACCTACTGAAACGATGGATTTATCAGCGGTTTTTATCGGATTAATAGTCCCAACGTTTACAGGAGTAATTGTAGTAGGTGTAGGCGTAGTAACGGATACAGGTGGTTTAGTAGGATCGGGTTGGTACTGGAAGGAAACGTTACCTTGGTTTTGAATTTCTCCGCTTGGTGGAATTGAAGTAACTAGGACACGGAAAGAAATCGTTGCGGATTCAGAAGGAGCAAGTGTTGAAATTGGGATGCCTGCTGATGGATTTGCAGTTGGTTGCGGCACGTTGTTAATTGTTACACTATTTTGGATGAACGAAGTACCGATAGGAATTGTATCAGTTACAAGTATATGATTAGCAGGAATGGTACCTGTATTTTGGAGAGAAATCGTATACGTAATGATATCACCTAAAGTAACTGTTTCCGGCGTGGCTGTTTTTTTCGGATTTAATATAGCTGTATTTACATTCGTTGTGTTAATTGGAGTAGGGTCTGTAATTGTAATAGGAGGTTCACCAGGACCTGGTTCATATGTGAAAGTAACAGTTGCTTGATTTCGAATAATACCACCAGGTGGTACACTTGTGACTCTTGCTTGGAATTGAACAGTAATTGTATCGTTTGGATTGACTGTTCCAACAGGTATACCTACAACAGGATTTGCTCCAAGATCTGGAATGCCATTTATTACAACAGTACCTGGAAGAAACGTTAACCCATTTGCTAACGGATCAGTAATGATAACGGAAGTTGCAGGGACTGATCCGCGATTTTGGAAGGTTACAGTATACGTTATGATTTCATTTATATCTACAATTTGTTTGTCTGCTAGTTTATTTGGGTTAGGTGTAGGTGTAATAACGGCTACTTCAACAGTTGGAGTAGGATCTGTAATAGTAATAGGGGGTTCGCTAGGGTTTGGCTGGAATGTGTAAGTGACAGTTGCAGTGTTTTTAATAATACCGTCTGGTGGGAGTTCAGTTACAGTAACTTGATAAGTTAATGTAACAATTTGTCCTGGAGTTACAGTCCCAACGTTTACACCATTATTTGGATTTGTTCCAGGTTGCGTGACGCCATTAATCGTAACGCTGTTCGGAATGAAAGTAGTACCAGATGGAGTAGGGTCTGTAATAATAACATCTGTCGCATTAATATTCCCGACATTTTGGAACGTAATTGTATATGTGACAGTATCACCGAGATTAATAACTTGAGGGTTAGCTTGTTTGTTAGGATTAATAGTAACTTCACTTACTTGCGTCTTTGTAGTAGGTGTAGGTGTAGTAACAGATACAGGCGGTCTAGTAGGGTCTGGCTGATATTGGAATGAAACGATCCCTTCATTTTCAATAAAACCTGTCGGTGGTATCGAAGTTACTTGAACTTGGAAAGTTACGACGGCTGAAGTGTTAGGTTCTAATGTACCGATAAGAATTCCGGAACTAGGAACGATATCTGGTTGTGGAATGCCGTTTATCGTAACGCTATTCGGAATGAAAGTAGTACCAGCTGGAATAGGATCGGTTACAAGTACATTTGTTGCAGGGACAGTTCCTGTATTTTGTAAGGAGATTGTATAGGTGATTGTGTCACCTAATAAAGCAAATACTTTATCAGCGGATTTTGTAGGGTTCGTTGTTGCGGTATTGACATTTGTAGTAGTAGGTGGAGTCGGTGTAGTTACTGTTACTGGGGGTTCTCCAGGATTAGGTTGGAATGTGTAGGTGATAGTAGCTTCATTTATAAGAATTCCGTTTGGGGGTATTGAAACAACACGAACTTGGAAAGTTACAATGATCGATTCACTAGGGTTTAATGTGCCAAGAGGTATGCCAAGAGCTGGATCTACATTACTAGTTGGAGTGCCGTTAATTGTAACGCTATTTGGAATGAAAGTAGCCCCTGTTGGGATTGGGTCTGTAAAAACGATGTCTGTCAGTTGTACTGTTTGTAAGTTTTGGAATGTAACAGTGTACGTAATAATATCACCTATATCAACATTGTTACGATCAGCTGCTTTTGCTGGATTAATAATGGTGTTAATGATTTCAGTATTAACTGGTGGTGTTTCTTCTGTTTCTGTAATAGGAGGTTCATTTGGATTAGGCTGAGAGGTAAAGTTGATTGAACCAACATTTGTAACAACTCCGTTAGGGGGTATATTCGTAATCGTTACTTGGAACGTAATGGTTATTATTTGATTTGGTTGTATTGTACCAATGAGTATCCCAATGCTTGGATCAACACCTGGTTGTGAAAGGCCATTTACTGTAACAGAATCTACAATAAATTGTGTGCCTACTGGTGGTTGATCAATGACAGATACATTTGTCATAGGAATATTTCCAGTGTTTTCAAGGGTGATTGTATAAGTGAGTGCATCGCCAATGTTAGCGATTGGCAAATCTACTGTTTTTGTTGACTCTAATTCTGCATTTTGTACAATTGTTTCTGCGATTGGAGTCGGTGTGGTTGTTGTAATAGGTGGGAGTGTCGGATCTGGTTGAGATGTGTAAGTGACATTTGCTTCATTTGAGATAATGCCATTTGGTGGTAAAGCTGTTATTTGTACTTCTAAAGTAACAGTCACTATTTGTCTAGGGGTTAATGTGCCAACTGGGATTCCTGTTTCAGGGGTCAAATTAGGTTGTGGAATGCCATTAATCGTAACGCTACCAAGGATAAATGTAGTTCCAGTAGGGACAGAATCTGTAATAATGACACCAGTTGCAGGTATATTACCAGTATTTTGAAGGGTGATTGTATAAGTGAGCGTATCACCAATGCTTGCAAACTCACGATCCACTGTTTTTTGCGGGTTCGGGTTAGCGGTACGAACAGGTAAAGTTACGGTAGGAGTCGTTTCTGTTGTTGTAATAGGAGGTTCGCTTGGATTAGGCTGAGAAGTGTAGGTAACACTTGCTGTATTTTCTATTTTTCCATTAGGAGGAATAGCGTTTATTTGAATCTGAAATGTAACAGTAACTGTCTCGCCGGGATTAACTGTTCCAACAGGAATTCCAGTGACTGGACTTACGCCGGGTTGAGCGACATTGTTTACAGTAACACTATTCGTAATAAAAGTTGTACCCGGTGGCAAAGAATCTGTAATGGTTACACCAGTAGCAGGTATAGTTCCTTGGTTTGTAAATATGACAGTATAAGTTACAATATCGCCAATTTCTGCAAACGTAAGGTTTGCCGTTTTTGTTGGACTTATGACTACAGTTTGGATAGGAGTCGTTGTTTCAGGAGTTGTTTCTGTTTTTGTGACTGGAGGTAAATTTGGATCCGGTTGATAATTAAATGTTGCACTACCTTGATTTCGGATTTCGCCGCTAGCAGGGATGTTTATTACTCGTACTTGGAAAGTAATCGTTGCGCGTTCGGATGGCGCTAAAGTTCCAAGTGAAATTCCTGATGATGGATTTGTTCCTGCTTGAGGAATGCCATTAATCGTAACACTATCTGGAATAAATACAGTACCGGCAGGGATAGAATCTATTACTGTTATATTCGTAGCAGGAACAGTACCGGTGTTTTGAAATGAGAGAGTATAGGTAATGACATCATTTAATGAAACGAAGGAGCGATCTGCTGTTTTTTGTGGATTTAGTGTAGCGGTATTAACTGCTGTTTCTGTTTCAGGAGTTGTAATAGTTGTCGTAACGGGAGGTTCATTTGGATTTGGCTCGTATGTGAATGTAATATTTGCTTGATTTCTAATAACTCCTCCGGGCGGGATACTATTTACTACACCTTGGAACGTAACTGTAATACTTTGACCAGGATTTACAGTGCCGACGGGTATACCAATTTCAGGGTTTTCTCCAATTTGTGATGTGCCATTTACGACAACGCTACCTGGAACGAAAGAAACACCAGATGGAAGTGCATCTTTTATAATAACATTTGTAGCGGGGACGGTCCCTCTATTTTGGAATGTTACAGTAAAAGTAATCGTATCCCCTAAATCAGCAACTTGTCGATCAGCAGATTTTGTAGTCGTTGGATTAGGATTATTAATTGGAATGTTTACACTTGGAGTGGTAGTAGTTGTTGTAACAGGAGGCTCACTTGGGTTCGGTTGATATTGGTAAGTGAAGGATGCTTGGTTTCTAATTATTCCATCAGGTGGTAAGTTTGTAACGACAACTTGATACGTGATTGTTTTCGTTTCTCCGACAGAAATGGTACCAAGTGGTATGCCAAGTGATGGGGCTGCTCCTGGCGTTGTAATGCCATCGATTGTAACACTATTTGGAACGAAAATAGTCCCGTTAGGTGTAGGGTCTGTAACGACTACATTTGTAGCCGGAACGGTCCCGTTATTTGTAAATGTGACTGTGTAGGTAATCGTATCCCCTAAATCAGCAACTTGTTTGTCGGCAGATTTTGTAGGCGCTGTAATAACGGTCCCAACTTGAGTTTCTGTTTTAGGAGTTGGGGTAGTTGTTGTAACAGGAGGCTCATTTGGATTAACAATATAATTAAATGATACACTGCCTTGGTTTTCTATAATTCCATTTGGTGGGACACTTGTAACTTGAACTTGGAATGTAATTGTTTTTGCTTGATTTGGATTTAAAGTACCGATTGATATACCGTTTTCAGGATTACTGTTAGGTTGTGAGACACCATCAATCGTAACGCTATTTGGAATAAATGTTGTACCGTTTGGAATTGGATCTGTTAGTACAATATTTGTTGAGGGAACAGTGCCGTTATTTTGTAAACTAATTGTATACGTAATAACATCACCAATATCAACGAAAGTACGATTAGCAGATTTTGTAGGGTTAACTGTAGCGGTATTAACAGAGACTGTAGTAGGTGCTGTCGGTTCGGTTGTGGTAACCGGCGGTCTTGTTGGATCTGGCTGGTACGTATATGTCGTTGAAGCTTCGTTTGTAATAAAACCGCCAGCTGGAATTTGTGTAACAAGAACTTGGAAAGATAGTGTTTTGGTTTCACCGGGATTAATTGTTCCAACCGGGATTCCTAGTGCGGGATTTGAATTTGGAACCGGTACATTATTTAAGACTACGCTATTCGGAATGAATGTTGTACCGGTAGGAATGGTATCAGTAAAAACTACATTTGTAGCAGGGATCGTACCATCATTAGTGAAAGTAATCGTATACGTAATAACATCACCAATATCAACAGTAGTTTTATCCGCCGTTTTAACAGGGTTTGTAATAGCGGTGTTAACAGGAGTAGTAGTAGGTGGTGTAGGGTTTGTTGTTGTAATAGCTGGTTTTGTTGGATCCGGTTGATACGTAAATGTTGTGGTTCCGATATTTTGGATTAGGCCATTCTCTGGGAGAGAGGTAACTTGAACTTGGAAAGTGATAGTGACAGTATTACCAGCTGCGATTGTTCCAATTTGTATACCACCAGAAGGGGTTACGCCAGGTTGTGAAGTACCGTTAATTGTGACGCTATTCGGAATAAATGTAGTGCTACTTGGAATTGGATCAGTTACAATAACGTTCGTTGCGGCGATGTTTCCTGTATTTGGAACAGTAATCGTATACGTAATAATATCACCGATATCAGCAATTTGTGGACTAGCAGTTTTTGTTGGATTTACAATTGCAGTTCGTACAGAAGTAGTTGTTGGAGGTGCTGTTATCGTAGTGGTTGTTGGGGGTTCAGCCGGATTCGGTTGCGACGTAAATGTTACATTTGCTTCGTTAGTAATCGTTCCGTTAGCTGGAAGGGAAGTGACTTGGACTTGAAATGTGACAGTTGTAGTTTGACCAGCAGGAATTGTACCTAGCGGAATATTTTTTGGAGTTACGCCAGATTGTGCCGTTCCATTAACTGTAACACTGTTTGGAATAAAAGTAGTGCCAGTAGGGATAGGGTCGGTGATGGAAGCATTTGTTGCTGAAATATTACCGTTATTTGGAACAGTAATCGTATACGTAATGATGTCACCAATATTCACAATTTGTTGGTTTGCACTTTTAGTTGGATTAATGATAGTAGCATTAATTTGTGTTTCAACTATATTACTTGTAGAGTTTCTGTTAATTGGTGGTTGGTTTGGTGGATTATATTGAAAGCTTGAAGTTGCACTATTTGGAATAGGGTTTGGTGTAGGGAGAGTATTAACTTGAACTTGAAACGTAATTGTAGCATTCCCGTTTGCAGCAATCGTTCCTACATTTATTCCAGTAGCAGGATTATCTGTAGTAGAAGTACCATTAACTGTAACGCTACCCGGTACGAACGATGTGCCGGCAGGAGGCGTGTCTGTAATGATAACACTATTAGCAGCTAATGGGGCTTGATTTGTGGCCGTAATTGTATACGTAATCGTATCACCGATAGTAGCAATTGTTTTATCTACTGCTTTTGTTAATGCGACATTAGCTGTGAAAATATCTGTATTAACTATATTGCTTGTTGTTGTACGTGTGATAGTGGGTGCGTTAGGTGCAGGTTGAAATTCGTAACCAAATGATGCTACGTTACTGGCGACAGGTGGGGTAGGAATACTTGTTACATCTACTTGAAAAGTAATTGTAACAGAGCCACCAGCAGGAATATTATTAATAGGAATTCCAGTTGAAGGATTGCCGGCTGTTGGAGTACCATTAACAGTTACACTGTTTGGAACGAAAGTGGTGCCAGCAGGTATAGGGTCTGTAAATGTAACGTTTTGGGCAGGTAGTGTTCCGGTATTTTGGACAACGATTGTATAGGTTAAACGACTTCCTATTGTTGCTATTGCCATTAGATTCGTCCTTTCTAGATGAATTTAAATCCGATCAATAGTTAGGCATTTACAAATAGCATCCATTTAAAATTGAAAGCTGGTTCTATTTGTAAAAAAATATGAAAAATGAGCTCGTCATTGCATCCTATTCAAATATAAATGAATAGGAATAGGCAAAGGCTTTTTTTTTGCCTAAATTAGCTCGTACGTATATAAATGGAACTTTTTCGTTTTGCTCGCATTAAATGAAATAGCGAGAAAATATTACTTTTAATAGAAAGGAAGTGAGGCTGTTGGCCTTTGTACAAACATATACAAAAACAGATTCGCTATTTATGGTGCATACAGGAAATACGTTAGGGATGCGCGGTATTACGACAGCTACTGCATATCAATATAACGCATTAATTTCCACAAATACAAATTTGAGTTTTGCTGGGGTGCCGTCTTCCACAGATGCGAATACCTTTGCAGGAACGACGAATGATTGGACATTAAATGGTTCCTGGGCAAGGTTAAATCCTTCACTAACAGACGTACCAGCAACAGCAACTGTAGATTTTGCGATGTTAGTTTGGCAAGGAACATTGGGAGGTACTGTTACAGAAGCGGTAGTAAATGCGAATACTCCAACATTCAGAACTCCGGATGATGTGACTCACACTATTACAAGTACGCCTGCGTGGGGAGAAACAAGGTCGAGTGGGACATTTCAAGGTACGATTTATAAACGTGTAGCTAATGTGACGAGTATTCTTCAAGGACTTCCTAATCGTGCTGTAGGTGATTATTTTGTAGAACGTGTTCCAACGGCAAATCCACCTTTGCAAGGAACGGGAGTAGGGTGGGCACTAGTTGTTGTGTATCGTGATAATTCATATCCTGTTAGGAATGTTAGTTTATATACTGGGTTACTCATTTCTACATTGGGTGAGACGGCGACGATTTCAAATTTTATCACTCCTGCTGTAGCACCAGTTAATGCTCGTGTATTTACAATGGCGATAAATGGTGATACAGATGCGACAGGTGATAGATTTAACTTAAATGGTACGGGACTTTCAGGACCTAATAATTTAATAAACAACTTTTTTGCTTCACAAGTAAATAATTATTTGGGGAATTTAAATACAGTCGGAAGTTTTGGGGATAGAAATATGCCCATTGGTACTTCTGCGACTAATCGGCGTACAGAATTTGATGTGACAAATGTACCTGCAAATGGGGTGTTAACAGCTGGATCAACTTCTACGACAGTGAATATCCCAAATACATTTGACTATCTTTATGCTGGTGCTGTAGGTTTGCAAATAGATTTAGGAGAGGCACGTCTAACTGCTACAAAATCAGTAACTGTAAGTTAAATTGATAGAAAAATTCTCGTAAATTAATAGGGAGGAATTCTTTTGGCTTTCGTTCAAGCTTACGGTAAAAATGATAACTTATTTATGATGCATACGGGTAATACGATGGGAATGCGCGGTACTGCAAATACAAACTTTGCTTACAATGCACTTATAACATTAAATACAGATTCTACTTTTGGAGGAGTTCCTTCATCGACAGATCCGAATACATTTGGAGGTACAACAAATGATTGGACATTAGATGGCTCATGGGCTGAATTAAATCCATCGACTACTATCGTTCCAGCTACGGCGGTTGTAGATTTTGCGTTACTTGTTTGGTCAGGTGGATTGGATACGGCTGTTACAACCGCTGTTGTTGATGCGAATCCTCCAAATTTAGTTACGCCTGATGGAACGAGTACACAAGTGACAATTAATTCAGCATGGTCATCAGAAGGGACAAATCTCCCTTTTATAGCAAATGTTTATAACCGAGCAGCAGACGTCACGTCTTTACTACAAGGTTTACCGAATCGAGCGGCAGGAAGATATAGTGTAACGAGATTACCTACGCGTCAGCCAGTTGGTTATGGTGCTGGATGGTCTTTAATTGTAGTTTATCGTGATTCCTCCTATCCAATGAGAAATGTAAGCTTATTTCCGGGTTTTTTATTATCAGGTACACCACAAACCATTTCAGGATTTTTTACGCCAGCCACAGGAACAGTGACAGCGCGAGCCTTTGTAATGGCAGTAAATGGTGATCCGAACTTTACGGGTGATAATTTTCAGTTGAATTCTGTGACATTAACGGGACCGAATAATCCATCAGGGAATTTTTTTAGAGGGCAAGTGAATGATATTAACGGAAATTTAAATACAATTGGTAGTTTTGCGGATCGGAATTTTTCAGGAACAACTACAAATGCAAATGCAAGAGCTGAATTTGATATTACAAATGTAAATGCAACAGGTTCTATTGCACCGAATACGACATCTACGCAAATAAACATTACAGGCACAGGCGATACGATTTATACAAGTGCGGTTGGATTACAAATAGACTTAGCAGAAGCTAGATTAACAGCGGTAAAATCAGTAACTGTAAGTTAAAAAAGATTGCTATAAGTTAGCAATCTTTTTTATGAGAGGTATTTTGTTAGTAATGATTGATAGTTAGAATAATTAATCTCTTTTTCTTGTAGTTTTTTCACTAAAAATTTATGGTCGCGTTTTGGTGTAGCGATAATATATCCTTTAATAATTAAATCTTGTGTAATTTGAGAGGCTTTTTCTTGTAATGCAAGTTCTCCGATTTTGCCAGCAATTTTTGATTTAGCAACATCGCGAAATAGTTCGGGAACAGGACTTACGAGCTCTTCTAACAATTGTTTTTGTTCGTCATCCCACAAATGTCTAGTTTTATTAATATAGTGCTCTTCCCAATCTAAAATGGACATACCATCTTCTTTTGGTAATCGTTTCAGGAATTTTCTGAACATAAAATATCCACCGATAGACATAAGCCCTAATAAAATAACAGTCCATAGCACAATAAACCAACTGAACCATCCTTCGAGCAAATATATCCCCCCTTAATGATTGCGGTTTTCTATTATTCATATTATAAACAGTGAGATTCATAGAAAGCAAGAACGCTTGGTCATTTTGACCAAGCGTTATCATTTAAACAAAGTATAGTTGTTCCACACATAAATTATTATTATCATCTTCTACATATTCAATGATTAATGTGCCAACTTTACGATCTTTATCTTCAGTTGTGAAAATAGAGTAAGAAGTAAAACGTGCTGTTGATAGGCCGCTTATATGTGTAGGTAAAGAAATGTAGTCGTTATCGCGGAAGAATTCCATCAGTTCAATATCCTCAAATTCTTTTCGGTCAACTTGTTTGTTTGTATAGCGGCGTTGAAGTTGTTTTAAAGACTCATTCCAAGAAATTGCTTTTGTATCGTATACCATTGTCTTATCTCCTTACTGTATGTAATCATTAAGAACATACGTTCTAAACTAGTATACTCTTTTTATTAGAAAAGGGAAAGCAAAAAATAATGTAAGCTTGGATTTCCAAGCTTACATTATTTATGCGTCCGTTATAATCTCTATTTTTTATTATAAGTTACATAAGAATAAGAAACAAGATGATATATATTTTGTTGATGGTTTTAAAAATTCTGTATATTATAAATGTACTAAAGTGCAAGGGAATGAGAGGGATGGCATATGTAATTTCACTCCAAGGACCGATGGCAAGTGGAAAAACAACATTGGCTAAAAGATTAGAACGATATGGGCTTTCAGTTATATATGAAAATCCTTATCCAATTGTAGAAAAGCGAAAACAATTAAATTTGGATATGAATTCAAAAGAAGGGTTTATAGTAAATCAAAAAATGTTTATAGAAGCTAAAATAAAGGAGTTTCAAAATGCGAAGGGTTCAGTCGTTATTTTTGATCGTGGACCTGAAGATATTGAATTTTATACACTTTTTTATCCAATGATTATAGGGAAAGAATGGGATATAGAAACTGAATTGAAAGATGAATTATATAAATTAAGAGAATGTCGTTCGGATGATATTTTTTATTTAGATGTGACGAAAAAGAATGTATATGATAGAAAAAATAACGATAGAACAAGAAAGCGAAGTACATTTGAGGAGCAATTTAAATTAGTAGAAACTGAAAAAGACTGGTATAAACAATTTCCTGTAACTAATGTGGACACGAATAGATTAACAGCAGAAAAATTAGAGGTATATTTTATGGAATGGTTAAAGGAGAGAGGGCTATGAAAAAAATACTTTTATTTGTATACCCAACATTTGCAGAGTTTGAAATAACAGTAGCAACGGCATTGCTGAAAAACAAATATGAAATCATTACAGCAGGTTTAACAAAAGAATTGATTATAAGTGAAACGGGTTTGCAAGTGCAACCACATATAGAATTAAGAGAAGTGCGTGTAGAAGAATATGAGGGAATTATTATTCCAGGCGGAGATGCGATACATATGAAGGGTGCGGCAGGACTCTTTGCAGTCATCCGTCAATTTCACGAACAAGAAAAATTAGTAGCTGCTATTTGTGCTGGACCGTATGTGCTAGCAAAAGCAGGCTTATTCAAAGAAAACTCGTATACAGTAACTATGGATTATAGAAAATTAGATTGTTTTCCAGTAGAAAATTTTGTGTATAAAGAAGTTGTGCAACATTCAAATATTATTACAGCACAGGGGCATGCATTTGTGCTATTTGGAATAGCGATTGCCTCTTATTTTGGGGTAACAAACGAACATAATATAAATTTTTACAGCGGTAAGGGGAATGTGATGATGGAGGAGCTTTTACTTAAAAATATGTAAAAGCTAGCGAATGCTAGCTTTTTTCTTTTTGACATCGATAAATGGCTAACGTTTTTGCATCGCGCCATATACCGTTGTGAAGAGATAGTTCATTTTTTACTTCTTCTTTTAGCCATTCCTTCATTTCCTCATGAAGAAGTGTATTATCAGGTATATTTAGCGACGGAAACATGCTAGAAATATAGTTTACAATTGGAGTAGCATGATGAAAAACGAGAGCATTATGAATAACTGCTTCTTCAACAGTTGGGAAAACAGACTGTAATATCTCTTTACCATTTTCCAAACAAAATGGCGTGACTGAAGATGTTGTTTTCGGTAAATCAAATGCGTCTAACATGCGGTTACACATTTCAACTATACGAGGTAATGTAACGTCAGAATTTGTTGTAGCTAAAAGTGAGCCGCCAGGACGTATTACTTTATGGAACCCTTGGATGGTTTTTTCAACATCTTTCATGTGATATAACATATGTCTTGCGACGATCCAGTCGTAGCAATTGGCTTCAAAAGGAAGTTTTTCAGCGTCACCTAGTCTCCATTCAATTAAAGTATTCGTTTTAGTGGCTTCAGAGAGCATGGCTTCTGATTGATCAAAACCTGTTAATTGACCTTTATGGCCATTCGCTTGCAAAAAGGAAAGAAATTTTCCGTTAGCGCATCCAACCTCTAATATTTTCTCGTCTCCTTGAAGTTGTAAATGATCCATGACGACTTTATCTAAATTCACATGTTTTTCTTCATAATGTTTATGCGTATCGATACGAGTTTGTAAATGGTTGCTTACGTTGTATTGGCGTTTTACATCATTCATTTTTTCACATTCCACCTTCGTGCAAAATTGCTGAATTGCGTGCGTTAATACGTCGGTTTTCTTTAAGCCTTCGTAATGGAGTGCAGCTTCAAACCTTTCAAGTAATTTTTCTTCAATTCGAAAATGAATATCTTTTCGCTTTGTCACTGAAATCTCTCCCCTTTGTATCGGTTAGTGAGACTATAACACGCCTGAAAAATTTGTGTAAATCATTTGTGTACACAAATGGAGGGGATGAAAAAATTGTTTGAATGTGAGTTTAAACTATTGACGATTTAACCGTTTTCATATATTCTTAAATTAAGAAATATTCAAATAATTAAAAGAAATGAGAGAGTCACATGCTTCTTCAAGGAACACATCGAATTGGTCGTATGGCCATGCTGTTGGCACTTGCGGATGAGAATGAAAGCCCTGTATTATCTATCCCAAAAGGTTGGAAGTATTGTACGGGGAAAGTGGGTTCGATGAATTCGCAAAAGGTTGTCGCAGCAATGGAAACAGCGGCTAAGAGCAACCAAGTTATTGAAACAGACGTTTACAGAGAAACACATGCACTTTATCACGCAATTATGGAAGCTTTGTACGGAGTGACGAGAGGTCAAATTCAGTTAGCAGACGTTCTTCGTACAGTAGGACTTCGCTTTGCGATTGTGCGCGGTACACCATACGACGGAAAAAAAGAGGGCGAATGGGTTGCTGTTGCATTATATGGAACGATTGGTGCACCTGTAAAAGGATCTGAGCATGAGGCGATTGGCTTAGGAATTAATCACATATGATTTGCCCATAGTCTATTAGTTAGAAGGGGGCCTTACTTTTTTAGGACAGAAGTCTGTCTTAAAAAGATAAGGTCCCCTTTTGCCTTTTTAAGGAGGAAAAACAATGATTACGTTAACAGGACACACATTGACAATTGAAGAAATGAAGAGGTTGTTACTTGAAGGAGAAGGTGTAACAGCTTGTCCAACTAGTATGCAAAAGGTGGCGGAGTGCCGCGAAGTAGTTGAGAAAATTGTAGAGGACGGAAAAGTCGTTTACGGTATTACAACTGGATTTGGAAAGTTTAGTGATGTGCTAATTCAAAAAGATGATGTAAAGGCACTTCAACATAATTTAATTCAGTCACATGCATGTGGGATAGGCGAGCCATTCCCTGAAGAAGTATCACGCGGTATGTTAATTTTACGAGCAAACACGATGCTTAAAGGAGTATCTGGTGTTAGACCGCTCGTTGTAAATATGCTTCTTGAGTTTGTAAATCGTAAAATTCACCCAGTTGTTCCGCAACAAGGATCACTTGGTGCGAGTGGCGATTTAGCACCTTTATCTCATCTTGCGCTCGTATTATTAGGCGAAGGTGAAGTGTTCTATAAAGGAAAACGCGTTCATGCAATGGTCGCTCTTACAGAAGAAGGTCTTGAGCCAATTGAACTTGAAGCGAAAGAAGGTCTAGCGTTAATTAATGGTACGCAGGCGATGACAGCGCAAGGAGTTCTTTCTTATATAGAAGCAGAAGCAACGGCTTATCAAGCTGAATTAATTGCATCTATGACAATTGAAGGTTTACAAGGCATTATTGATGCATTTGATGAAAATGTTCATAAAGCACGTGGTTATAAAGAGCAAGTGGAAGTAGCGAGCAGAATTCGTGACATCCTTCATGATAGTAAATTAACAACAAAACAAGGAGAACTACGTGTGCAGGATGCATATTCACTTCGCTGTATTCCGCAAGTACACGGTGCTTCTTGGCAAGTTTTAAATTATGTGAAAGAAAAATTAGAAATTGAAATGAATGCAGCAACGGATAATCCGCTAATCTTTGATGGTGGGGAAAAAGTAATTTCAGGTGGTAATTTCCACGGTCAACCAATTGCATTTGCGATGGACTTCTTAAAAGTAGGAATGGCAGAACTTGCAAATATTTCAGAGCGTCGTATTGAGCGTTTAGTGAATCCGCAATTAAACGATTTACCACCATTTTTAAGTCCAGAACCAGGACTTCAGTCTGGTGCAATGATTATGCAATATGCTGCAGCGTCACTAGTTTCTGAAAATAAAACGTTAGCACATCCGGCGAGTGTTGATTCAATCCCGTCATCAGCTAACCAAGAAGATCACGTAAGTATGGGAACAATCGCTTCACGCCATGCACATCAAATTATTCAAAACGTAAGACGTGTTCTTTCAATTGAGATGATTTGTGCGATGCAAGCTGCAGAATATCGCGGTATTGAAAACATGAGTACAGTGACGAAAAGTTTCTATCATCAAGGTCGTCAGCAAGTGCCTTCTATTACAAATGACCGTATATTCTCAACGGATATTGAAAATATTGCGCATTGGTTAAAAACGAATTATTCGATTAAAGAAAGATTAGATGTAAACGCAGCACTATAAAATGAGAAAAGGGAGAGATTGAAATGGAAAAAGTTAAACAAACAATTCGCGCGCCAAGAGGTACGGAGTTACAAACGAAAGGGTGGGTGCAAGAAGCTGCACTTCGTATGTTAATGAACAATTTAGATCCGGAAGTTGCTGAAAAGCCAGAAGAATTAGTTGTATATGGTGGAATCGGCCGTGCAGCTCGTAACTGGGAAAGCTACAATGCAATTGTAGATTCATTAAAAACGTTAGAAAGCGATGAAACATTACTTGTTCAATCAGGAAAACCAGTTGCAATCTTTAAATCACATGAAGATGCACCTCGCGTTCTTTTAGCGAACTCAAACTTAGTACCGAAGTGGGCGAACTGGGATCACTTCCGTGAACTAGAGAAAAAAGGTCTTATGATGTATGGACAAATGACAGCAGGTAGCTGGATTTACATTGGAACACAAGGTATTTTACAAGGAACATATGAAACGTTTGGTGAAGCCGCACGTCAACATTTCGGTGGTTCATTAAAAGGTACATTAACACTTACTGCTGGTTTAGGTGGTATGGGCGGTGCACAACCTCTTGCTGTAACGATGAATGGCGGTGTTGTTATCGCTATTGATGTTGATAAGCGCAGTATCGATCGTCGTATTGAAAAGAGATACTGTGATATGTATACAGAATCATTAGAAGAAGCATTAACGGTTGCGAACGAGTATAAAGAGAAGAAAGAACCGATTTCAATTGGTTTATTAGGAAATGCGGCAGAGATTTTACCAGAGCTAGTGAAGCGTAATATTACGCCAGATTTAGTTACAGATCAAACATCTGCTCATGATCCATTAAACGGTTATATTCCAGTAGGTTACACGTTAGAAGCAGCAGCAAAACTTCGTGAAGAAGATTCGGAGCGCTACGTACAATTATCAAAAGAAAGCATGACAAAACATGTAGAAGCCATGCTTGCTATGCAAGCAAAAGGCGCAATTACATTTGATTACGGAAATAACATTCGCCAAGTTGCTTTTGATGAAGGTTTGAAAAATGCATTCGATTTCCCAGGATTCGTTCCAGCATTTATCCGTCCATTATTCTGCGAAGGAAAAGGACCATTCCGCTGGGTAGCACTTTCTGGTGACCCAGAAGATATTTATAAAACAGACGAAGTAATTTTACGTGAGTTTGCTGATAATGAGCATTTATGTAACTGGATCCGTATGGCTCGTCAGCAAGTTGAGTTCCAAGGTCTTCCGTCACGTATTTGTTGGCTTGGTTACGGTGAGCGCGCGAAATTTGGTCGCATCATTAATGAAATGGTTGCAAATGGTGAATTATCAGCACCAATCGTTATCGGTCGTGACCATTTAGATTGCGGCTCAGTAGCATCTCCAAACCGTGAAACAGAAGCGATGAAAGATGGTAGTGATGCAGTAGCTGACTGGCCAATTTTGAATGCATTAATTAACAGTGTAAACGGTGCAAGCTGGGTATCTGTTCACCACGGTGGCGGCGTTGGTATGGGTTATTCACTTCACGCTGGAATGGTTATCGTTGCAGATGGAACAGAAGCAGCAGCAAAACGTATTGAGCGCGTATTAACTTCTGACCCTGGTATGGGTGTTGTTCGTCACGTGGATGCAGGGTATGACTTAGCTGTGGAAACTGCGAAAGAAAAAGGCGTTAACATTCCAATGATGAAATAAGGAGGAGAAAAACATGCTGGACACTTTACTAATAAATATCGGTCAATTACTAACAATGGATCAAGAAGATGGCTTGTTAAGACGGGAAGCAATGAACACGCTTCCTGTTATCGAAAACGGTGCGGTTGGAATTGAAAATAGTGTAATCACTTTCGTTGGAACAGCGGAAGAAGCAAAAGGACTTCAGGCGAAAGAAGTTATTGATTGTGGCGGGAAAATGGTTTCTCCTGGTCTTGTTGATCCGCATACCCACCTTGTATTTGGTGGATCTCGTGAAAATGAAATCGCGCTAAAATTACAAGGAGTTCCATACTTAGAAATTTTAGAACAAGGCGGAGGTATTCTTTCAACTGTAAATGCAACGAAACAATCGTCGAAAGAAGAGCTTGTTCAAAAGGCGAAATTCCATTTAGACCGGATGCTATCTTTCGGAGTTACAACTGTAGAAGCGAAGAGTGGTTACGGATTAGATGATGAGACGGAATGGAAGCAATTAGAGGCAACGGCACAATTACAAAAAGAGCATCCAATTGATTTAGTTTCCACATTTTTAGGTGCTCATGCAGTTCCAAAAGAGTATAAAGGTAGATCGAAAGAATTTTTACAATGGATGTTAGATTTATTACCAGAAATGAAAGAGAAGCAATTAGCGGAATTCGTTGATATTTTCTGTGAAACAGGTGTGTTCTCTGTTGAAGAGTCAAAAGAGTTTTTATTAAAAGCGAAAGAGCTTGGATTTGATGTGAAAATTCATGCAGATGAAATCGACCCTCTTGGTGGTGCAGAAGCAGCGGCTGAAATTGGTGCAGCATCAGCGGACCATTTAGTTGGTGCTTCTGATAAAGGAATTGAAATGCTTGCAAACTCTAATACAGTAGCGACTTTATTACCAGGAACAACTTTCTATTTAAATAAAGAAAGCTTTGCACGCGGCCGAAAAATGATTGATGAAGGTGTTGCAGTTGCGTTAGCTACAGACTTTAATCCGGGCAGCTGTCCAACGGAAAACATTCAGCTTATTATGAGCATCGCAATGCTGAAGTTGAAAATGACACCAGAAGAAGTTTGGAATGCCGTAACAGTTAACTCTTCTTACGCAATTAATCGTGGCGATGTAGCTGGGAAAATTAGAGTAGGTCGCAAGGCAGATCTAGTGCTATGGGATGCTTACAATTATGCTTACGTACCGTATCATTACGGCGTAAGTCATGTAAATACAGTATGGAAGAATGGTAATATCGCATATACAAGAGGTGAACAATCGTGGAGCACGGCCACTATTTAAAGAAAAATGCCAAGTTTATCGATCGTGAAGTGACAAAATGGAGTGAAATGATTAAAGATTGGGAGGAAGGCGTGGAAATATTCGGTGCGGCCTTAATTGGAGCGCCCCTTTCTAAACCGTCTATTAGTCATTCAGGAGCAAGTTTTGCTCCAAAAACAATTCGTGCGATGTTAGATGCATATAGCACGTACGCAATTACAGAAGAACATGATATGAAAGAAAGTGTCTTATATGATTGCGGCGATATTACGATGCATGTGACGGATATGAAAGAAAGTCATAACCGAATTGCGAAAACAGTTGGTCACGTAACGAAAGTAAATCCGAACATGATACCAATCGTTCTTGGTGGGGATCACTCGATTAGTTTTCCGAGTATAACAGGATTTGCAAATAGTAAAGGGAAGGTCGGTATTATTCAATTTGATGCCCATCATGATTTGCGCAATTTAGAAGATGGTGGTCCGTCAAATGGTACACCGTTCCGTAGTTTACTAGAAAATGGTGTCATTGCAGGAAAACAACTCGTTCAAATAGGTATTCGTAATTTTTCAAATGCACGAGCGTACCATGAATATGCAAAAGAACATGGCGTGACAGTGTATACAATGAAAGATGTACGAGAGCGAGAAATAAAAGATATTATGACGGAAAGTATTGAAGTATTAAGAAAGCAAGGCGTGACTTCTATTTATATTTCTCTTGATATGGATGTACTAGATCAAGCATTTGCGCCAGGTTGTCCAGCGATTGGTCCTGGCGGAATGGATAGCGCGACTTTACTAGATGCGATTGAATTTCTTGGCAAAGAACCTCTCGTTCAAGGGATGGATATTGTAGAAATTGATCCAACCCTTGATTTCAGAGATATGACGAGCCGAGTAGCTGCGCAAGTGATTATGAGTTTTCTTTTAGCGAGAGAGACAGTCCGTAAGCAGGTTAGTATATAGGCGTGAAATTAATAGGGAATGTTTAACGATTCCGTATAAAAAACACATTACTACTTATAAGTAGTAATGTGTTTTTATGTAAAAAGAGAAGGTGAAATTAGAATGTATATATGGGTGGAAAAGTTAATAAGATTGCGGGTTTTTAGTGATGTTTTACGAATTTATTTTCTTAGTTCGAAAGGATTGACATGAAAAATAATTTTATGATAAAATAAAAAATTTGCTAAAAAAGTAATTGTGTGATAAGATTGAGAAGGTTACCATATATGGAGGTGGATTATTTGTTTCAAATTGGCGATAACATTGTTTATCCAATGCACGGAGCAGGTATAATTAAGGCCATAGAAGAGAAGGAAATCGCAGGAGAAAAACAACAGTATTATGTTATAAAAATGTCGGGTAGTAATATGGAATTAATGATTCCTGCAGGGAGAATATTGAGCTCAAATATACGGCCAGTCACGGATATAACGGCGATAGCACACATATTGGATGTTTTTCAACATGGAGAATCTGATAGATTACTTACGTGGAAACAAAGGTATAAATTGAACACTGATAAAATAAAGACGGGTAAAATACAAGAAGGTGCTGAAGTTGTACGTGATTTATTACGTATGCAGAAAGAAAAAGCCCTTAATGCAAGCGAAAAGAAAATGTTAGATAATGCACACGAATTTTTGATTAGTGAACTGGGATTAATTGAAGGTATCACAGAAAGTCAAATAAAAAGCTTTTGTTAAGATTCATTACAAATAATGTATTAGATCCCAAAAAAGGTTTTGAATTTTTTGGGAACATAATTATAGAAAATTAATCATTTCAAAGACATTCAACTCTTTCAAACCACTTTTAGAGCATTAACCTCTTTTGTTATTACTACAATCAACTCCATTTTTATTTTTTAATTCTTTATGAATTTTCGAAGTTTAATTACACACTTCGATAGAATAGTTACTTGATTTTTGCAATCCTGATTCACACTGGCACGGACGAGGAGCCGTAAGGATGAAAGAGAGGTAGGGCTTTCATTGTTTTAGGTTTATAAGTTATTATTTTTAGAAGAATACTGAACCACTCTCACTTCTGCTGCTAAGGAATTTTTTATATGTGAAGAGATAATAATTGTTTATTTTCTTTATATAAAAGAGATAAACGAATTGTTAGCCATATATGGTCAATTCAAAAAGGTTTCCTGCCTAGGAAACCTTTTTTTTATTTGTATCATTCTATTTTTTAATATTCGAATGTTCGATGGTAAAGGCGTATAAATTGACGTTACTATCTAAAAGTAAGTATGATGCGATTATAGTAAGAATTTTTTAGGGGGAAGAAAAATGACAAGTTCAAATAATAAAGCAGCAAGTATTTATGAAGGAACAAATATAAACGCTGGGGGATCTTTTGAAAATATTGAAGAAACAAAGTTGTTTAATCCGATTCAAATTGGATCTTGGTCTCTTCGTAATCGCATAGCAATGGCACCGATGACGAGATGTTTCGCAAATCATGAAACGGGAGTAGTTGGTACTGATGTAGTTGAGTACTATAGAAAGCGTGCAGCTGATGGAGTTGGATTAATTATTACAGAAGGAATCGTCATTAGCCCAAGAGCAAAAGGTAATCCGGGAGTACCAGGGATTTATACACAAGAACAAATCGACTCGTGGAAGCCTGTTACAGAAGCAGTACATAAAGAAGGCGGAACGATTATTGCTCAAATATGGCATGTTGGCCGTATGAGTCATCACGAGATAATTGGTGGACAAATGCCGCAAGCACCGTCTGCTATCGCTGCAGAGGGAAATGTTCCCCGTTTTCGTAAACCATTTGATACGCCAGAAGCAATGACGTTAGAAGAAATACAAGCAGTGATCGGTCAATACGCACAAGCTGCGAAGAATGCAATCGAAGCTGGGTTTGATGGAGTAGAAATTCACGGTGCACATGGATATTTAATTGATCAATTTACTTATGAGTTTGCAAATAAGCGTACTGATAAATACGGCGGAGACTTAAAGGAGAGGTTAACGTTTATGAAAGAAGTAACGGCGGCTGTAATAGAAGCTGTTGGAGCTAATAAAACACTTCTTCGTTTCTCTGCTTTCAAAGGTGATAATCCTACTTATATGTGGGAAAACCCTGAGCTTGCAATTGAAACGTTTGTAAATATGTTCAAAGAAGTTGGATTAACGATGATTCACCCTTCAACGATGAATTATACGGCAGTTATTGCTGACGGAAAGAATTTTCATCAATTAGTAAGAAAATATTGGGATGGTACGATCGTAGGAGTAGGGAATTTAAATCCGAAAGAGGCTGAAGAAGCGTTGCAAGAAGGAATAATTGATGTAGCGGCATTTGGAAGACCTTTAATTGCTAATCCAGATTTTGTTCATCGAATTAAAAATGCTGAAAGTTTAGTTGAATATGATGCGAAAGAGCATCTTGCTACATTAGTTTGAATAAAGATAAAAGGAGAACACATCGAGTGTTCTCCTTTTATTATGGATTTTCATAGGAGGAAGCGGGATGAGTGAAACGCTACTCGTTATTATTAGTATATTGCTCTTATTAATGCTACTATTAATCATTTTTTTTATTATTACATTTTTTATTAAAAAACGGACGCATCATTCTATATTAAAGCTACATCCATACTTAGGAAGGATGCGTTATTTACTTGAAAAGATAGGACCGGAATTTAGACAATATTGGTTTGATCATGATACGGATGGAAAGCCTTTTTCACGTTATGATTTTCAAAGTGTAATGTTTTTAGCAAAGTACCGTTCTGAAATACTTGGCTTTGGATCAAAACGAGATTTTGATACATCTGGTTACTATATTGCTAATACATTATTTCCGATATTAACAGAAGAATTAAGTGTGAATGTAGCGCAAGAACGTGAAGGAAAAAAGTATGTGATTCATAAAGAAGGGTTATTTTCACGAAGAGAAAAATTGACAGCGGATACAACGAATCTTTGGTTATATGAAGAAGATGATGCGGTTATCGTCGGTGAAAATCGTAAATATCCATGGAAACTGTATGGCATGTTTGGAGCATCGGCAACTTCTTACGGTGCGATTGGCGAAAATTATATTTTAGCGAGTGGGTTTGGCGCGAAGATGGCTGGCGGTTCGTGGATTAATACGGGAGAAGGTGGTGTAATACCAGAACATTTACATACAGGTGCAAATATCGTTGCGCAAATTGGTCCAGGATTATTTGGTTACCGTGATGAGGATGGTAAGTTTTCAATGGAGAAATTTATGGAGAAAGCAAAAGAAAGAAATATTAAAGCATTCGAATTGAAATTTGGGCAAGGGGCTAAAATACGTGGCGGTCATCTAGAGGGACAAAAAGTAAATGAGAAAATTGCTTCTGTTCGAAATGTACGAGAAGGAGAAACGATTAATTCACCGAATCGATTTTCATTTTTAAATAATGCAGCAGATACACTTTATTTTATTCAGCAGTTGCAAGAAAACGGCGGTAAACCTGTCGGTATGAAAATTGTAATTGGACAGCAGGAGCCGTTGGAAGATTTATTCAAATCGATGAAAGAGTTAAACATCTATCCAGATTTCATTACAATAGATGGTTCAGAAGGTGGATCAGGTGCGACGTATAAATCGATGGCAGATAGTATGGGGATGCCGCTTATTCCAGCGTTACTGACATGTATTGATACAGCGAATCATTATGGCGTTCGGGACAAATTCAAAGTGTTTGCCTCGGGGAAATTAATTACACCAGATAAAGTGGCAATTGCTTTAGCTATTGGTGCAGATGCTATAAATTCAGCACGTGGGTTTATGATGGCAAGTGGCTGTATTATGGCGCTCCAATGTAATTCGGGGCAATGTCCGTCTGGTGTGGCGACGACGAATCCTCATTATCAAAAAGCGTTAGATCCGTATGAGAAGAAATGGCGCGTAATGAATTATGTTGTTAGTATGAGATATAGTTTGTTCTCACTTGCGGCAGCAGCGGGGGTAAAGAGCCCGCGTCATTTAACGAGAGAGCATATTGTGTTTAAAGATGAGGTGGGGCGGATAGTTCCTCTTTCAGAATTGTTTCCTACTAGTAAATAGAAGATAAGCTATGTTTAATAGACTAAAAGTCATACATTTGTATGGCTTTTTTCTTTTAAAATTCAACTAATAAACGAATGAAAATAAGGTGTGAAAAAATGTCTTTTTATTTTCTGAATATTTTTACTTTAATTTATTTTGAAACCCGGGTAATCCACTGGGATAAAGGCGTTTATGAAGGTTTTCACATGCAGTAAAAAACACCTGTTCACTTGAAAGAACAAAAAATGTTTGTTAAGGTAGGGAACCATAAGCGAAAACAAGAAAATAGAAAAAGTCATTTTTCGAAATTTTGAATGGCTTATGTAACTAAGGGAGAGATTTGGTGAAGATTGAGATTATGGTTTCGCTTGCTATTTATATGGCAGGTATGTTGTATATCGGTTATTGGTCTTATAAGAAGACATCCGATTTATCAGATTATATGTTAGGCGGAAGGGGACTCGGTCCAGCAGTTACAGCTTTATCAGCTGGTGCTTCTGACATGAGTGGTTGGATGCTAATGGGATTACCTGGTGCGATGTATGCGACAGGGTTATCAAGTGTGTGGATTGCGATAGGTTTATTAATAGGTGCTTATGCAAACTATTTAATTCTTGCCCCGCGTTTGCGAACGTATACAGAAGTGGCTAATGATTCAATTACGATTCCAGACTTTTTAGAGAATCGATTTAAAGATCGTACGAAAATACTTCGTTTTGTCTCCGCTATCGTCATTTTAGTATTTTTCACATTTTATGCGTCGGCTGGTTTAGTATCAGGTGGACGTTTGTTTGAAAATTCTTTCAACCTTGATTATAAAATTGGTTTATTTGTAACTGTCGGTGTCGTAGTTGCTTATACACTATTCGGTGGTTTTTTAGCAGTAAGTTGGACCGACTTTGTGCAAGGGTGTATTATGTTTATTGCTCTCGTATTAGTACCAATTGTTGCTTTTACAGATGTCGGTGGTATAACAGAGACATACAATACGATTAAGCAAGTTGATGCATCGCATTTAGATATGTTTAAAGGGACCACAATTCTTGGTATTATTTCCTTTTTAGCATGGGGTCTTGGGTATTTTGGTCAACCACATATTATTGTCCGCTTTATGGCAATTACCTCTATTAAAGATTTGAAAACTTCTCGTAGAATCGGTATCGGTTGGATGGCGATTTCCATTATAGGTGCAATGCTTACTGGCTTGGTTGGTATCGCCTACTATGCTAAAAATAATGGGACATTACAAGACCCAGAAATGGTCTTTGTAACATTCTCAAACATTTTATTCCATCCGTACATTACCGGGTTTTTATTGTCAGCTATATTAGCTTCTATAATGAGTAGTATTTCCTCGCAATTACTTGTTATTTCAAGTGCAGTAACGGAAGATTTCTATAAAACATTTTTCCGTCGTAACGCAAGTGATAAAGAACTTGTATTTATCGGTAGACTGTCAGTTTTAGTAGTAGCTATGATCGCAGTTGTTTTAGCGTATCATCCAAGTGATACAATTTTAACACTCGTCGGTTATGCTTGGGCAGGATTTGGTTCAGCATTCGGACCTGCCATTTTATTAAGTTTATATTGGAAAAGAACGAACAAATGGGGCGTTCTTGCTGGGATGATTGTTGGTGCAGTAGTTGTAATTACTTGGGTACAAATTCCAAGTTTAAAAGCGACTATGTATGAAATGGTACCTGGATTCTTCTGTAGCTTATTAGCTGTGATTGTTGTAAGTTTAGTAACGAAAGAACCAGTTAAAGCAATTCATCTTGAATTTAATGAGATGGAAGCAGTGCTGGAAGAAGAAACGAAATGATTTGAAAAGGGAGTAAACGGTGAATAGCGTTTACTCCCTTTTCATTTTAAATGAAATAAGTAACTTGTTGACAAAGAAAAGTAAGTAACTTATAATAAGTGTTAAGTTTGAGGTAAATGATATTCTAAATCACGTTTTATCCCACTTTAATGGGCAGTAAAACCCCCACTGATTATGGTATTAAAGTGAGTAAATGTTTTTTGGAGACTATCTTGAAATCGAGATAATTTCGATAAGTTAAACGTTAATGTGTAATTTTATAATTAATATCTCGAATTCGAGATAAAATTATCATGACGGATTTTACTTTCTAGTATGGACAAAATGAATAATGAATTTTAATGTAAAGCAATTTTTATAATGAATTAAAAAGGAGTGGACGAAATGGAAAAGAAAACAATGGGGATACATCACATTACAGCAATTGTAGGACATCCACAAGAAAATGTAGATTTTTATGCTGGTGTATTAGGTTTACGTTTAGTGAAACAAACAGTAAATTTTGATGATCCGGGTACGTACCATCTTTATTTTGGTAATGAAGGAGGAAAGCCTGGAACAATTATTACGTTTTTCCCATGGGCAGGTGCTCGTCAAGGAGTTATTGGTGACGGTCAAGTAGGGATCACTTCTTATGTTGTACCAAAAGGTGCAATGGAGTTTTGGGAGAATAGATTAGAAAAATTCGATGTTTCATATACAAAAATGACTCGATTTGGAGAGCAGTATTTAGAATTTGATGATCCACATGGTTTGCATATAGAATTAGTAGAAAGAGAAGAGGGTGAATTAAATAATTGGACTTTTGGAGAAGTTACGCCAGAAGTAGCAATTAAAGGATTTGGTGGTGCGGTTCTATTATCGGCACAGCCTCAAAAAACTGCTGAACTGTTAGAACATATTATGGGTCTTGAGAAAATTGGAGAAGAAGGCGAATTTGTTCGATTCCGTTCTTCTGCTAAGATTGGAAATATTATCGACTTGAGGTTATCAACAATCGGTCGTGGCCAAATGGGCGTTGGTACAGTGCATCATATTGCTTGGAGAGCGAGTGACGATGCTGATCAGCTAGACTGGAAAGAGCATGTGTCCCGTTTTGGATACCACGTAACTCCTGTACAAGATCGTAATTATTTTAACGCAATTTATTTTAGAGAACATGGTGAAATTTTATTTGAAATTGCAACAGATCCTCCTGGTTTCGCTCATGATGAATCGTTAGAGACGATGGGTGAGGAATTAAAATTACCGGAACAATATGAACAGCATAGAAAACAGATTGAACAAACGCTTTTGCCGTTTGAAGTGAGACATTTAGATTAAAGTGATTGAAAGGGGAAAAGGATTATGATGAAACATGTTTTTCAAAAAGGAAAAGATACGTCAAAACCAGTGTTGTTATTACTTCATGGTACAGGAGGAAACGAATTAGATTTATTACCACTTGCAGAAATAGTTGATCCGGAAGCATCTGTATTAAGTGTTAGAGGAAATGTATTAGAAAATGGCATGCCACGTTTCTTCCGTAGATTGGCAGAAGGCATTTTTGATGAAGAAGATTTGATTTTCCGTACGAAGGAATTAAATGAGTTTTTAGATGAAGCTGCAAAAGCATATGAATTTGATAGAAATAACATTGTAGCTATCGGGTATTCAAATGGAGCAAACATTGCGGCAAGCTTATTATTCCATTACGAAAATGCGTTAAAAGGTGCTGTGCTTCATCACCCAATGGTGCCTAGAAGAGGAACACAATTGCCTAATTTAGCTGGGAAATCCGTGTTTATTGCTGCTGGGACAAATGATCCAATTTGTTCATCTTCTGAGTCAGAGGAATTGAAGCTACTATTAGAAAATGCAAACGCTAATGTAACAATGCATTGGGAAAATAGAGGACATCAATTAACGATGGGTGAAGTAGAAAAAGCAAAAGAATGGTATGGAAAAACAGTTCTATAAGTATAAATAATAAAAGAAGCATCTGCTAATCGTTAGCAGATGCTTCTTTTATTATTTAAGACTGGATTGCAAGGTGGGGTGAAGAAAGTGGTAGGTGAATATCGACGACCGTACCTTTATTTAATTCACTTGAAATGTGTAATTTACCATGATGTTCTTCAATTATTTTGTAACACATCATTAATCCTAGCCCTGTGCCTTTTTCTTTTAAACTATAAAACGGTTCGCCTAAACGGGAGATACGCTCTTCTGGGATACCGCAACCTTCATCGATAATCCGTATTAAGATGAAATTACCCTCTAATGGTTTTGTTTGGATGAAAATATTTCCGCCATTTGGCATTGCTTCAATCGCATTTTTTAATATATTTATAAAAACTTGTTTTAATTGGTTACCGTCACATTGAATGTCATATACGTAATCAAAATGATCCATAATGATATGAACGCTATGCATAATTGCGGTTGGTAAAATAAATGTAACTACCTCTTCAATTAAAGTTTGTATGTTACAAGTTTGGATTGCTAATACTTGTGGTTTAGACATCGCCATAAATTGACTCGTGATAGATTCCATCTGTGAAATTTCACTTAACATAACATCGATATACCACTTCTGCTCCTCATTTATTTCAGGGAGTAGCAATGTTAGAAAACCTTTTAGAGAAGTGAGTGGATTTCGAATTTCATGAGCAATTCCAGCTGTCAGTTGTCCGACTACTGCCAGCTTTTCAGATTTTCGTAATAACTTTTCCGTTTCCTTTAGCTCAGTAATATCTCTTCCCATTACGATAAGACCTTTACGGGAGCCGTCAGGGTGATAGAGAGGAACTTTCGATATACTTAAGATTAGGTCGAAATCATCTCTATGAATAATAAATTCTTCACCATGAAGAATTTGTCTTTGTTGCCATGCTAATTCATCGACTTCTTCACAATGTAAAAAAGCTTCTCGGTACGCTTCATTATATTGAATGAGTTCACTATCTTTTTTTCCGTGGTAAGGTACATGATGGAAATTGAAGCAAGAAAGTGCGTAGTCATTTGCTTCAAGCCAGCGCCCTTCATGATCTTTAAATATAACAAACGCAGGCATGGAGTTGACTAATGTACGTAACCTCTTTTCACTTTCTTTCAGCTTTTTCTCAATTCTTTCTGATTTTTCAAGAGGCTTCATAATGGCATATACGCCAGTTAGACGATTTTGGACAAAAATAGGAACTAGTTTTGTCACGACGTCTAATAAGAATCCATCTTTATGATAAATAGATAAAATATACTCTTGTTGATTATCCGCTTCCGTATTCTTTATATTTTGTAATACTTGCTCAGAAATATGAGCTTCTAAAATAGAGGTAATGCTTTTCCGCTCTAATTCTGAAGAAGTGTAACCTAGTATTCTTTCAGCAGAAGGATTAGTGTGTATAATAATTCCCTCTAAATTTAATGAAATAATACCATCAGGGTTGTGTTCGAACAGAGATGCGTACATTTCTGTTAATGAACAATCTTGTATATGGTTGCGTAAACGTCTAGAAATGTTCGGATGACGTTTTCTTTCAGTTGATGAATATTTTTTACGACTCATAATAGTTCCTCCGTACAAATAGCATCTAAAAAGATTTGTCTATTCATAACTATAATATAGATGTAATGTGTATTTCTATAAAAAATGGAAGTTATAGAATAAATTTTGTTTTCTTTATTTTTGCAAAGTGAGTGCAAGGTGATAATAAGGGGGGCTTATATTATTTTATAAATTATTTGTAAGTTACAGGAGTAGGTTTTCCTTATAACATTAGGGTAGAAGAGGAGGAGAGAAAATGAGAAATTATATTCAAGGGATCGATCATGTACAAGTAGCTGCGCCTGTAGGGTGTGAAGAAGAAGCACGAGAATTTTATGGTAAAAAAATAGGTATGGAGGAAATCCCGAAGCCAGAGGAATTAAAGAAGCGTGGTGGATGTTGGTTTAAGTGTGGAAATCAAGAGATTCATATCGGAGTTGAGCAAAACTTCAATCCAGCAAAAAAGGCGCATCCAGCTTTTTATGTTTTAAAAATTGATGAATTTAAACAAGAGTTAATAAAGCAAGGTATGGAAGTAATAGATGACCATGCACGTCCAGATGTAATTAGATTTTACGTATCAGATCCGTTCGGAAATCGAATTGAATTTATGGAAAATAAAAACTAGGTGGAAATCCACCTAGTTTTTTAACCTTTTCTAAACAATCCTAATACTTCAACCGTTTCGGTAATGTTAACGAATGCATGAGGGTCAATTTCAGAAATTGTTAATTTCATACTTGCTAATTCTTCTCGAGAAACAACGGTCATAAGTACACGTTTCTTTTCGCTAGAATAAGCACCTTCGCCATCAAGTAATGTAATTCCACGTACAACAGTTGAAAGAAGTTGTTTTTTCATTTTTTCTGCTTCATTTGTTACAATCATAAGTGTAACCTTTCGATGTTTCGTATGAATAGCATCGATAACTTTACCAGTTACATAAATGGAAAGTAAGCTTGTAAGAGCAACATCCCAAGTGAAGAAGAATCCTGCAATAATAACAACGACTGCATTTAAAATAATAAGGAATCCACCAAGTTTAATGTCTCTTTTGCGAGACAACAACATACCGATAATATCAAATCCACCAGTTGATCCATTACAGTTAAAAACAAGACCGATACCAGCTCCGGCAATGACACCACCAAAGATAGATGATAAAAGCGGATCTGTTGCGACGACTTTCACTGGAACATAGTATAATGCAACAGATAATACAATAACAGAGATAATCGTGTTAAAAATTACTTTTTTTCCAAGACCTATGTATCCTAAAATAAGGATAGGTAAGTTTAATACAAAGTTAATAATACCTGTGTTTACAGGAGTTACAATCCCTAAAATAATAGCAATTCCGCCAATTCCACTACTTAAAATTTTGTGGGGGATAAGGAAAAGATTAAAGGCAATCGCAATAATAATAGAACCAATAATAACACCAAGAAATCTGACCATCTCTTTCCCGTCCTTCACTAAAAAATTCATATTATTTCAAGATTATATATGATATTGAAAGTTTTGGGTAAAAACAGTTTATTTCGGGAAATTTGATTAATCAAAAGAATTTGAGTATTTTATCATTTGAAAGGGGATACAGTTGTGAAGATAAAAACATATCAACAGAAAAGCCCGTTGAAGCAAGAATGTGAGGATTCTTATTTTTGTAATGAAGAAAAAAAGATGTATGGTGTATGTGACGGTGCAACACCACTCGTCCCATTTCGTGATGAACAGGGACATAATGGAGCATACATCGCTTCGCATTTATTTGCAAGTTATTTTGCTTCATTACGTGAAAATCATAGTTTACCAGTTGCAGTTGCAAAAGCAAATGAAGCATTGCAAAGGGAAATGTTGGAATATAAGGTAGATACGAGAAAAAAAGAGCATTTGTGGTGCACATGTATTGCGGCAGTTCAAATAGGTGGAGAGAAAATTGAATACGCACAGTTAGGGGACTGTATGATTGTCGCAATACTTCGAAATGGAACAATACAAGTATTAACGAAAGACACAGTTGAAGGAATTAGCAAACGAGCAAAAAAGAAGAGAGAAGAAGATCGTAAACAAGGGTTATCTGTACTAGAAGAACATGTTTTTCAAGATGTGCGAGAACAGTTAAAATATAATCGTTATCTTGCAAATATGCAGGGCGGGTATTCCGTTGCAAACGGAATGAAAGAAGCGATACATTATTTACAGCATGGTGAATTACATATAGATGAAGTGAGCGGAATTTTTATTTGTTCAGATGGATTATTCCACCCAGATTGGTCGCTCGAACAAGCTGTTGCATATATAAGAAAGAATAGTATAAGTGAATATGTAGCAATTATCGAAAAGCTAGAAGGAGAAAAGAGAATAAGACCAGATGATAAAACAATGATGATGATTGATTTTTAAGGGAGGATGTTCAAATGGAAATTAAATGTGTTAATTTAACATTTCAAGATGAATTAGTTCCTTTAGAAAAAGTGAATAAACTGATTATCCACCATACATCCGAAGATGGATGGGATGTATATCAAACACATGAATTTCATCAAAAAGTAAGAGGATGGAGCGGGATTGGTTACAATTATTTTATTGAAGAAGATGGAACCATAGTTGAAGGACGAGGTTTACATATTGGAGCACATGCGAAAGATAATAATAGGGATACAATTGGAATATGTATGACGGGTAATTTTGATAAATATGATCCAACCCCTGCACAAATGAATGCAGTATATTCTTTATGTAAAATATTTATGAAGCAGTTTGCTATAGAGAAAGAGAATGTACTCGGTCATAGAGAGCTAGAAGGAGTTACAAAAACTTGTCCTGGAAAGCGTTTTTCTATGGTAGAGTTAAGAAACGTACTATCATAAATATAGAGGAGTAACAAATGATGATGAATATAAAAATACCAAATGATAAAAAAGAAGAGCTAGTAGCACAAATTCAGCAATTTTTCGTTGAAGAAGATTTAGATGAAATTGGACGCTTCCAAGCAGAGCGTTTAATAGAAGAAATGCTTAAATTAGTAGGACCATTTGCATACAATCAAGCAATTGGAGATGCTAGAAAGCTTGTAATAGAGAAATTATCTAATATTGAAGAAGATTTGTATGTGTTAGAGAAGAATGAAGGGAAATAAAAAAGACTAGAAATTCTAGTCTTTTTTTTATTTGATTGATAGAAAAAACATGGAGAAAACACGGGAAGGACATTGAAAATACACCTTTTGTTTTTAGAATATTCTTAGTTTTAAAATACTTCAGAAAGGGAGAGTGTAATGAGATTAACGCCAAGAGAAATTGATAAACTGCTAGTAGTTGTTGCGGCTGATTTAGCTTATCGACGAAAGGAGAGGGGGCTTAAGTTAAACTATCCAGAAAGTATCGCTATTATTACGTATGAAATTTTGGAAGGAGCAAGAGATGGTAAAAATGTGGCGGAATTAATGGAGCTTGGAAAAAATATTTTAAGTGCTGAAGATGTTATGGATGGTATTGCAGACATGATATCAGATATTCAAGTCGAGGCAACTTTTCCTGATGGAACAAAATTAGTAACTATTCATCAACCAATTCATTAAAGGAAGTGAATGTTATGATTCCAGGGCAATATATTCTTGCGAAAGAAGACATAGTATGTAATGGAGATAAAAAAGTAACGAAAGTTAAGGTGTTAAATCAGGGAGATAGACCTATTCAAATTGGATCTCATTACCATTTTTATGAAGTGAATGAGGCATTAAAATTCGATCGTAGTGTAGTAATTGGACAACACTTAAATATTCCAGCGGGTACAGCTGTAAGATTTGAACCTGGAGATGAAAAAACGATTGAATTAGTTCCATATTCCGGGGAACAAAAAGTGTATGGATTTAAAAATAAAGTGGATGGCGATATTCAATCTTACACAAAAAGAGGGAGATAGCATGAGTTTTAAGATGTCACGTAAACAATATGCTGATTTATACGGTCCAACTACAGGAGATTCTATTCGTTTAGCGGATACACAATTATTCGCACACATTGAGCGAAATGCCACTGTATATGGTGATGAAGCTGTCTTTGGCGGAGGAAAATCAATTAGGGATGGTATGGGACAAAATTCACAACTTACAAGGGAACAGGGGGTTGTGGATGTTGTTATTACGAATGCAATTATTATTGATTATACGGGAATATATAAAGCGGATATTGGTATAAAAGATGGGAAAATTTCAGCAATTGGTAAGAGTGGTAATCCTTCGGTTATGGATAATATTGATATCATCATTGGAACATCGACGGAAGTAATTTCTGGTGAGCGAAAAATCGTTACAGCTGGAGGTATCGATACACATGTACATTTCATATCCCCACAACAAATTGATACAGCATTAGCTTCAGGTATAACAACTTTAATTGGTGGGGGAACAGGACCGGCAGAAGGGACTAAGGCAACTACAATAACACCTGGATCTTGGAACTTAAGAAAAATGCTAGAAGCAGCAGAAGCTTTTCCAATAAACCTTGGATTTTTAGGGAAAGGAAATAGTTCAAGTCTACCTGCCTTGGAAGAACAAATATTTGCAGGGGCTATCGGATTGAAAATTCATGAAGATTGGGGAGCGACTTCTTCCGCAATTAATCACTCGTTACAGATTGCTGATAAATATGATATTCAAGTCGCTATTCATACCGATACGTTAAATGAATGTGGTTTTGTGGAAGAAACGATAAAAGCTATTGATAATCGTGTTATTCATACGTACCATACTGAAGGGGCTGGAGGTGGGCATGCACCAGATATTATAAAGATTGCTGCACTAAATAGTATTTTACCATCTTCAACGAACCCGACCTTGCCATATACAGTGAATACGCTGGATGAACATTTAGATATGCTTATGGTATGTCATCATTTAAAAGCCAATATTCCAGAAGATGTAATGTTTGCAGATTCAAGAATTCGAAAAGAAACAATTGCGGCAGAGGATATTTTGCAAGATTTAGGGGTTTTCAGCATGATTAGCTCTGACTCACAGGCGATGGGAAGGGTTGGAGAGGTTATTATTCGCAATTGGCAAACCGCCGATAAAATGAAAAAGCAGATTGGTAGTTTAGAGGGAGATAAAGAATATAACGATAATAATAGAATTCAACGCTATATAGCGAAGTATACAATTAATCCAGCTATTACACATGGGATTTCAGAATATGTCGGCTCTATTGAAGTAGGAAAGTACGCTGACCTTGTAATATGGGATCCGCAATTTTTTGGTGTTAAGCCAGATATGGTTTTGAAAAACGGGATGGTGGTGATGGCATTAATGGGAGACGAGAATGCTTCGATTCCTACACCACAACCATATTATGAAAAAAAGATGTTTGGTGCATATGGAAAAGCAGTACAGTCCAGTTCGATTACATTTGTATCGAAAGTAGCTTATGAGAATAATATTAAAGACAAATTAGGTTTAAATAAAGTTGTATTACCTGTTAAAAATACGAGAGAGATTTCGAAGCAAGATATGAAGCTAAATAATGCAACACCAGAAATTGAAGTGGATCCGCAGACATATGAAGTTAAAGTTGATGGAAAAGTAATCACGTGTGAAGCAGTAGATGTACTACCTATGGCTCAAAGATATTTTTTATTTTGATATAACGGGGGAGATAAAATGATTATTGAAAAAATTAATAACAACGTATGCAATATGGATGATTTTTCAAATACAAAAAAGCATCTTGATAAAATATTGATTTCTAGTGAGCTTTTACTGAAGAGGGTTCAGAAACTATATTCAGAATCTGGTTTTGAAATTGGGGTGTCTTTAGGTAGTGGAGAAACATTAAAGAACGGTGATATTTTATATGAAGATGAAAATCGAATTGTATATATTGAAGTATTACCAGAAGAAGTAATTGTAATTACTCCAACATCAATAAAAGAAATGGGAATTATTGCTCATAACTTAGGCAATAGACATTTACCAGCACAATTCGATGAAGGGTGCATGATTTTGGCGAATGACTACTTAGTAGAAGATTTACTTAAAAAGGAAGGTGTTCCTTATCAAAAAGAAAATAGAGTATTACCAAAACCGTTCAAGCATGCTTCACACAAACATATTTAACCTACTTAACCTACTCCAAATTAGTGATTCTAACTTCCCAACAGGAAGTTTTAGTCACTCTTTTGGATTAGAAACGTTTATTCAAGAGGGACAAGTTACAAATAAAGCCGGATTTTTCAAATGGATGAATCGATATATAAAAGTGCAATTAACATACACGGACGGCTTAATTTGCAAATATACTTACGAAGCAATTAAGAATAATGAGGGAGAACAAATTATATTTTTAGATGATTTAATAACAGCACAAACATTGCCTTTTGAATGTAGAAAAGCAAATAGAATGATTAGTAAAAGTACTTCTAAATTATTGTGTGAATTGTTTTCATTTGTAAATTTAAATATATATAAAGAAAATATTATAGGTAATAAATTACAAGGTCATCCGAGTATCGTATATGGAATATTAGGAGCGGAATTGAAAATGACAATAGAAGAAACCCTCTTAGTTTTCTTATACTCAAGTGTTGGAAGTATAATTCAAAACGGTGTGAGAGCCATTCCTCTTGGACAAACAGACGGTCAAAAACTATTACAAGAATGTCATGGATTAATCTGTGAATCTATTGATAGAATTCAAATACTTTCATTAGATGATTTTGGATTGAATGATCCTGAATTCGAAATAAATCAAATGCAACATGAAGATGTAAATGTAAGGGTCTTCATGTCATAGGGAGGAAAAATAAAATGATAAAGCCTATTAAAATTGGTATCGGTGGCCCGGTAGGTGCTGGGAAAACAATGTTAGTTGAAAAGTTAACAAAACATCTAAATACAGATTATGAAATTGCAGCAATTACAAACGATATTTATACGAAAGAAGATGCAAAGATTTTATTGAAAACAGGTGTTTTACCAGAAGATAGAATTATTGGTGTAGAGACAGGAGGGTGTCCACATACAGCAATTCGAGAGGACGCTTCTATGAATTTTGAAGCAATTGAAGAACTCATGATTAGACATAATAATTTAGATATTATTTTTATTGAAAGTGGGGGTGATAATTTAGCTGCCACATTTAGTCCGGAGCTAGTGGATTTTTCAATTTATATTATTGATGTGGCGCAGGGAGAAAAGATTCCACGGAAAGGTGGGCAAGGAATGATTAAATCTGATGTATTTGTAATTAATAAAACGGATTTGGCACCTTATGTAGGGGCAGATCTTGGAGTTATGGAGCAGGATACAAAACATTACCGACATAATAAACCATACTTTTTTACAAATTTGAAGGATGAGGAAGGTTTACAAGAATTAATAAATTGGATGCGACAAAACATTATGTTAGAAGGATTGAAAAAATGAAATCTCCTACAGGTGTCTTAAACATTGATGTGATGGAAAAGAGAGATAAAACCGTACCTATTAAGGTTTATCATAAAGATGCCTTAAAAGTAACGCAGCCGATATATTTGGACAAGTATGGTAGAGCATATTACTATATTATGAATTCTGGTGGAGGCTATTTAAAAGGAGATTTCTATTCTATAAATATAAATGTTGGTAAAGATGCGAAAACATATATAACAAGCCAATCCGCAACGAAAGTTTACAAGACTCCAAATAGTTATGCTTTGCAAGAATTGAATTTTTATATTGGTCAGAATGCTGCTATGGAATATCTACCAGACCCGTTAATTATGTACAAGGACGCAGCATATAAGCAAAAAACAAATATATATATGCAAAATAATTCTACATTGATTTTATGTGATTCAGTTACGCCTGGCTGGTCGCCGAATATGGAGAAGTTCACATACCAATATTTTGATTCGCTAACAAAAATATATATGGAAAATAAACTTGTAGTATATGATCATTTATTGCTAAACCCTTTTAAAGAGTCATTAGATCAAATGGGAATATTAAATCAATATTCCCATTATGGTACTTTCATAGTTATTAATGAGAACGTTACAAATGACTTAATTGCAGCATTAAAAACATCGTTTTCTAACACTAACAATATGAAGATTGGAATAGCTTCTACGACATGTAAAGGCTTTGTCATACGCATACTTAGTCATAATACAGAGGATATGGAGTCTATATTTTTTCAGTGTCATCGTTTTGTTAGAGAAAATTGTCTGCATGAAGAATTAACATCCTATCGAAAATATTAAGTAGGAGAAGGGGATACTATGACTAATGTGGGATTATTATTTGTTGGTGCAGTTCTATTTATGAATTCACTAGCAGCTTTTAAACTCATTGATAGCAAAAGTGTAGGGTACTTTAATTTATTTGTAGGGGCACTACAAACTTTGACACCATTATATTTATTATTTACAGGAAGTCAATCCGATGAGTGGACTATCCTATCTAATGGAACTATCTTTTTATTTGGTTTTACTTATTTATATGTTGGTCTTACAAATATACTAAAACTTGATTCTTCAGGTGTAGGTTACTATTCTCTTTGGGTTGCTATCATTGCAACGGTTATGGGAATAGTGAATCAATTACATGAGAGTGGAGGCCTACAAAGTACAATAATTTGGTTCTTTTGGGCATTCCTTTGGTTTTTATTTTTCCTGCAAGATGGGTTGAAAAAGAAGATTCATATTTATGTAGGAATTGTATGCTTCGTTGAATCTTGGATTACTGCAACAGTACCAGCTCTGTTAACACTTACAAATCATACAGATGTGTTAAATAATTTTGTAATTATTTTAGCGACTATTATAACGATCGTAGTTTTTATTATGGCACTTTTCGTTTTCAAAAGTATTCAATTTAAAGTAGAAAGGGCTAGTAACTATGTGGAAAAGTGAACTGAAGAAGGCAACTAAATTTTTTGTTATTATTATATTTCTTCATGTGCTTGGGATTCTCTTATTATTACCAGCACTGTATAAAGGTAATAGCATAATTGGAATGGCTATTATTGCATATTCTTTAGGATTGCGTCATGCGTTTGATAGTGATCATATTGTCGCAATTGATAATACTGTTCGGAAATTAATTGAAAAAGGTAAAAACTCACAGGGGGTGGGATTTTACTTCTCATTAGGACACTCTACAGTAGTATTTGTGATGATTGTATTAATTGCTTTAATTGGAAAAACGGCAAAACATGGAATGGAGAGTTTTTCTACTATAGGCGGTATTATTGGTACAATCGTTTCTAGCACATTCCTTATTATTATCGGTCTTACCAATCTGTTGTATCTTATTAAAGTGTTACGGAGCCAAGAAGATACGCAACCAGAAAACTTAGGGTTTATATATCGTTTCGCACAACGTTTATTTAGTTTTATTAATAGTCAGAAGCAATTGTATATGATCGGTTTTTTATTTGGGCTCGGTTTTGATACAGCAAGTGAAATTGGATTAATTGCTCTTTCTACAGTAACTGCAACAAGTCAATCTATTCCACTTGTAAGTATATTTGCTTTCCCCATTTTATTTGCTGCAGGAATGTCATTGATGGATACATTAGATAGTACATTCATGAATACGAATTATAAGTGGGCAATGGAAAATAATCGAATAAGAAATTCGTATAATGTATTAATTACCTTAATATCTGTTATAACGGCTTTTTTAATAGGGGGATATCAACTATTATCTTTGCTTATTGAAAGCTATAATTTACAGGGACCGTTTTGGAATCTCATACAGGTAGTTAATTTTGATTATTTGGGTATATGTCTTGTTGTATTCTTTATTATTTCTCTTATTGTTTTTGTTGTATGGAATAGAAATGCCTTTAAAGAGCCACTTACAAAAAGTATAGAGAAATAAAAATATATCATATGTTATGTGGTTCATTATGTATATAAAGTAAAACACGTTAGATGAAAATACATCTAACGTGTTTTTATTATTTATGCTCTTTATATTCATGTACTTTTTCTTTCACATTGCCAACCGTATCTTTAGCAGTGCCTTTTACTTTATCCCATTTTCCTTCAGCTTGTAATTTTTTATTGTCAGTTACTTTCCCGACAACTTCTTTTACTTCGCCTTTTACTTTATCAATAGCACCTTCTACTTTTTCTTTTAAACCATGATCATGTTTAGTCATACATTTCTCCTCCTTGTAGTTTGATTAGAGTTCTCTTTTCATATTGCAAGTTGAATGATGTATCTAATAATAGCGTAACAAATACAGTTTGAATATTCAAATGATTAATGGTATAGAAAAGGAATTGTCATAGAATGTATAAGATTGTAATGGAAGGAGAAGGAATGTTAATTATATGTCTTTTGCAGTCCATATTGATTTTGTATAAGCAATTTTCATATGGGCACGTTCCATATTATTTTGACTGCTGCTACCGAATTTTGCTTGTCCGACTATTAAATGACAATTGGATTCAATAGCTGTCTCAATTCGTTTTTGAATTAAGGCAGTATGACAGCCTTTACGCTGAAATTCTGGCAAAGTAGCAGAAGCAGCTAATGAAGCAATCCCATTATTTATGTACAGAACACCAATGCCTGCAGGAGTATTTTGAACTTCGGCTATGAAAAAATGCCATCCTGGTTTATTATAAAGAATTTCGTTATTTTGGCGCACACCATCTTTTGTAAAGGATGGCATGTTAAATCCACGCACATATATGTCTGCAAAAATATGAAATTCATTTTCTTTTAGTTGGCGTACTGAAATGTTAGAAGGAAGAAGGGATGGATCTTCTCTCGGTATACTATATAAAGCGGTATGGAAGCTAGATTGATAAAAACCTTTTTCAGATAAGTAATGAAATAGTTCAGCTATACCTTGAGCGGGTGTAATTTCAAAACGACAAGGGATTTGTAGTGATTGATAATAAGAGATAATTTCATCTAACTCATCTGTATTTGTAAATGTAATACCTTTTACCGTATTAAAAGCCGGACCAGCAATTACTTTTGATGAAAAAGCAGTGGCACTACCGAACTTTGTCATTTGTACTTGCATTGGATTTTCGTTTATTGCTTGTAATAGCGTTAATCTAGAAGAGAGCATATGTATTTCTGCGTTTTCAATTTCTTGAGCTGTATTAAACGTCATAATTGTACTCATAAAGTTCCTCCGTCAATAAATATATTTCATAGTACATATACGATGTTTGTTCTGAGATTCCTGTTGAAATGTAAGAGAATAAGAGGTTTTTTGGAAGGGAAATGGAAGTGAACTGTCGAAGGGAGTAGAAATAGATTAAAGGTGGTGCTCTCATGAAACAGAAAGACGTGCAGACATGCTCTAATTGTGGTTCTCAAAATATAGGAGAAGGTGAGTTTGTCGGTTATGCACAAATACGGAAAAAGGAGACGATGTTCACATCTTCACCAGTAGATGCTTATATTTGTACAGATTGCGGGAATGTCCTTTTATTAAAAGTACGACATTATGAAAAGTTTAAGCAGAAGCCGTTATGATTATTGAGAAGTGGTTTTATTAGAGAAATTAATAGGAGTAATATTTTACATATATATGAATACGCCTTATATAAAGAGATGACAACATATACTGTGTGGGATGCTTATTAATCGTTGCACAACATGCAAAAATGTATAGAAGAAATTGTGAATTAATATGAGAAAGAAAATTAGCCCTTCTTGGAATATTTCATATCGAAAACTCCTTTAAATGAATAAGGGAGTTTTTATTTTTTATAACAAAAATTACCTTTAATTGTTATAATTAGTTATTAGGAGAGGGTGATTTATTAACGCCACAATCTTAGAAGAAAAATAGCTAAATCGTATATAAAACCGCTATATAACACAATCGCAACCGTAAGTTGACAAAGTGCAACCACAGGAAGATAGAGATAAGTGCAATGTTTACATACAATTTAGGTAAGAAAACAAAGGGGGACACACATATGGGATTTGGTGAGAAGCTTTTTAAATTAAGAAAAGAAAAAGGTCTTTCTCAAGAAGCATTAGCCGAGAAATTAAACACAACAAGGCAAGCGGTTAGTAAATGGGAAAACGGTCAAGGTTTTCCTGAAACTGAAAAGTTAATAATGATTGGAAATGTATTTGAAGTATCACTTGATTATTTATTAAAGGAAACTGCTGAGCAAAGTAATGAAAATGTAGATGGATATTACGTAAGTCAGGAAATGGCAGAAGGGTATGTAGTGTATGGACAAAAAATTTCTAAATATATTGCGTTAGGATTTAGTTTGCTCATTTTATCGACAATACCGTATTTATTATTTAAAGAAAATGCAACAATGTCGACATTCCTTGTCATTATTATTGCTGTTCTTGGAATTGGAGCAATGATGGTACCTGCAACGATAGAAGAGAGTCGATACAATGTATTGAAAAAAGAAGAACTATTATTTGATCAAAACTTTCTAAAAGAATTGACAAAAAGATATGCGGTTATTAAGAAAAAGTATGCAGCAGTAATGATCATTGGATTTTGTTTTATAGCCGCAGGCGCAATACCGTTTGTGTTTGAGAAAAAGCATATCACTTCAGGAGAATTAGTGCAGTATTACCCTTACTGTGTTGTACTTATTGCAATTGGAGTCTATCTTTTTGTTCGTGTGTTAGGAGTATTAGAGGTGTATCGAATTTTAGTAGAAAATAAAGAATATAGTAATCGTCTTATTTTTAAACTGAAAAAGAAAGTGAGAGAAAAAGTGGATAATTTTTAATAGGAAAAAACATACTTTTATGAAAAGTTAAGATAGGAGTGTAATGATGTCAAATCTTCTAGAAATTGAAAATTTAAGTAAATCATTTGGAAACAAAGTTGTTTTAAGAGATGTTTCTTTCAATGTGCCGTCTGGATCAATTGTTGGATTCATTGGTGACAATGGGGCAGGGAAATCAACAACTTTTAAAACAGTACTACAATTAATTTCTAAAGATAGTGGTACAGTCAAAATATTTGGTAAAGAAAATATAAATAAAGATGCCAAGAATAAGGGGAAGATTGGAGTCGTATTTGATGCTATGAATCTCCCGGCTCATCTTACAATAAAACAACTAAATAAGGTTTTTGAAAAGATGTTTGACTCTTGGGATAGAGAAAGTTTTTACCGATTAGTTCATTCTTTCTCTTTACCTATTTATGAAAAAGTAGGTAGGTTTTCCCGTGGAATGTCGATGAAACTATCTATAGCTGTTGCATTATCACATAATGCCAAATTATTAATTCTAGATGAAGCGACGGGAGGTCTTGATCCTTCATCTAGGGAGCAGGTGTTAGAGGAATTAAAAAGTTTTGTGAATAAAAGTAATGGTGGTATATTACTTTCTTCACATATTATGAGTGATGTAGAAAAAATAGCTAGTCACCTTATTGTGATAAAAGATGGAGAAATTTTATTGAATGAAGAAAAGGATAAGGTTTTAGACAATTATGCCATTGTAGATGTTGATGAGGAACAACTAACTTTAATCAACAAAGATATAGTTGTGGTGAAAAGGAATAATGGTTCTTATTTCAATGTACTTGTATCAGATGTGCATAAACTACCAAATGGGATTGCTCATAGAACCATTTCGATAGAAGAAATAAGTGTTTTATTAACAAGGAGTGAAAAATAAATGAAAGGTTTATTATTGACAAACTATTATCTAGTGTATCGAACTTTCTTTACGTTCATGGGGATAGCGATATTAGGATCGGGATTTGTTTTTTATTTTGGTAATGCTTCAATGTACCGTTTAATTGCTATATTCATTATCTTATTTGCTGCAATTCCTGCACTTGAAGTTATTAAGTATGAGAGTAAGTCGGGTTATGAAAAATATGTACTTACTTTACCGATTACTAGAAATAACATTGTGCAAAGTCACTACCTTTTCTATTTTATAGTTGTAATTATTGGTACTTTATTATCGTATAGCATATTTTACGTACATGCTTCAGTTTCAGATACGCCAATTGATGATGATATATTTAAGAGTGTTTCTTTAGGGACGTTCATCATCCTTAATGCCGGAGCAATAGCCTATCCACTCCTCTATATTTTTGGAGCAGAAAAATCTGATGCTATTACAATTGGAGGCGCATGTGGGGGACTTGTTATTTATTTTGGATTACAAAGTGTAATTGGCTATTTAATAGAACAATTTCCAATATCAAATTTAAATTTATCTGTATACGTTTCAATTCTATATACAATATTTGGCGTTATCATATATATCTTTTCTTTTGTTATTTCGGTATTTATATATCGTAAGAAGGAATTTTAGTATATTTTTTCTTAGTATTTTCTGAATTATTTCCAAAGAAATAATTCAGAAAATACAGAAAAATATCGTAATTATTTACGAGAGTCTGTTATAATAAACGAAAAATAAAAACGCTTTAAAGGGGGATATAACCAATATGATGATGAATGTACCGCTAACAATTAGTTCTATGATGGAAAGAGCAGAAAAATTGTTTTCAAAGAAAGAAATTGTTTCACGGACACATGATACAATTACGACGTTAACGTATAAGCAGTTAGGTGAAAGGACGAGAAGGCTTTCCAGTGCGTTAAAAAAGTTAGGAATTAAGGAAGGCGAGCGTATAGGAACGTTAGCGTGGAATCATCATCGACATGTGGAAGCGTATTTTGCTATTCCAGGTATTGCTTCTGTTTTGCACACAATTAATATTCGTTTATCCCCTCAACATATTTCATATATTATTCAGCACGCAGAAGATCGCATTCTACTTATAGATGAAGATCTCGTACCGCTCGTTGAAAATATTCAATCACAACTATCAGCTGTACAAGCTTACATTATTATGACTGATAAAGATGAACTTCCAAATACTACGCTAGAACCTGTATATTATTATGAAAAGCTATTAGAAGAAGGCGATCCAAATTTCCAATTTGTAAAAGATATTGATGAAAACACACCTGCTGGTATGTGTTATACGTCGGCGACTACAGGAAATCCAAAAGGTGTTGTATATACGCATCGTAGTACTGTATTGCATTGTATGGCACTTGGTTTAGCGGATACAGCTGCTTTATCGGAAAGTGATGCAGCAATGGCGATTGTACCGATGTTCCATGTGAATGCTTGGGGACTTCCTTTCGCTGCTACGTGGTTTGGATCAAAACAAGTTCTTCCAGGACCGATGTTTACGCCAAAAATTTTATTAGAAATGATCCAATCTGAAAAAGTGACGTTAGCTGCTGGTGTGCCGACAATTTGGCTTGGTGTATTACAAGAGTTAGAAAATAATAGTTACGATTTATCTAGTATGACGAGAATACTATGTGGTGGTGCAGCTGCACCGAAAAGTGTTATTAAAGCATTTGAACAGAAACATAATGTTCCTTTCATCCATGCATATGGTATGACGGAAACGAGCCCACTCGTAACACTTGCGCGTTTAAAAAGTTATGAAACAGAATTATCGTATGAAGAGCAATTAGAAATTCGATCAAAACAAGGGTATCTTGTACCTGGTGTAGAGATGAAAGTAGTCGGTACAAATGGTGAAGTGAAGTGGGATGGTACAGAGATGGGAGAACTTTGTTTACGAGCACCATGGATCGCTGAAAGCTATTATAACGATGAGCGTACTGTCGAAGGTTTTCGTGATGGATGGTTATATACAGGAGATGTTGTCACAGTCGATGAGGAAGGTTGCGTGAAAATTGTTGACCGTACGAAAGATGTTATTAAAAGCGGAGGCGAGTGGATTTCTTCAGTTGACCTTGAAAATGCTTTAATGGCACATGATGCTATATTTGAAGCAGCTGTCGTTGCCGTTCCTCATCCGCAGTGGCAAGAGCGACCAGTTGCCTGCGTTGTTCAAAAGAAAAATAGTACAGTAACAAAAGAAGAAATATATGCGTTTTTAAAACCGCAGTTTGCAAAGTGGTGGTTGCCAGACGATATTGTATTTATGGACGAAATACCGAAAACATCTGTTGGGAAGTTTTTAAAACAAGCGCTTCGGAAAGAACTTGAGCACTTGCATAAAGGGAAATAATGGAATTCATATTTGTAAACCTATTATAAAAACAAGTTGACAAACTCTAGGTAGAAATATAATATAACTTTTATAATATGTTATCTGAAAATCGTTTTTAGTTTACAAATAGGAGAAGCAAATATGAATACAAAAAACTTAGTTTTCGTCGCTTTATTTAGTTCTATTATGGGAGTGTTAGGATTAATTCCTCCAATTGCTCTTTCTATTACACCAGTTCCAATTACATTACAATCACTTGGTGTTATGCTTGCTGGTGGACTGTTAGGATCACGTCTTGGTGCATTAAGTCAACTTGTTTTCTTACTTATAGTAGGAGTTGGAGCACCATTACTTGCTGGTGGACGTGGTGGCTTTGGTGTATTTGTTGGGCCAAGTGCAGGATATTTACTTGGTTATATTGTTGGAGCGTTTGTCATTGGTTATTTAATTGAGCGTTTACATGAAGTTTCTATAATAAAAGTATTATGCATTAATATAATTGGTGGTATTTTCGTAGTTTATGTGTTTGGTATCACTGTACAAGCTTTCTTAATGGATGTTTCTATATGGGAAACGATGAAAGTAAGTGCTGTGTTCTTACCAGGGGATTGTATAAAAGCAATTATTGCAGCAGTTCTTGTAACAAAATTACATCGTTCATTGAAACATATTATTACGCCTGCTTTAAAGAGTGGGAAATATACAAATGCGGGATAAAAAAGAGAAGAAACACGTTCATTGCGTGTTTCTTTTTATTATTTTTAAGAGAAAGGACGTCTCATATGGGGATTACAAAAGAATATAAAAAGCATGTCTCTGTACAACCGAATAAAATAGCAATAAAGGAAAATGATCGAGTTTTAACATATAAAGAGTGGTTTGAGTCAGTGTGTAAAGTAGCAAACTGGTTGGATGAAAAAAAGTCAAAGAATAAAACGATAGCAATTGTATTAGAAAATCGTATCGAGTTTTTACAACTATTTGCAGGTGCTGCTATGGCCGGATGGGTTTGTGTGCCATTAGATATAAAATGGAAAAAGGATGAGCTAAAGGAAAGACTAGTAATCAGTAATCCGGATATGATTGTGACGGAACGATATAAGTTGAATGATATATCGGGAGGGGAAGGAAGAGTAATTGAAATTGATGAATGGAAAAGAATGATAGAGAACGATCTGCCTGCATATTATCCTGTAGAAAATATACAAAATGCTCCGTTCTATATGGGATTTACATCAGGATCGACTGGAAAGGCAAAAGCATTTTTACGTGCACAACAATCGTGGATTCATAGCTTTGATTGTAATGTACATGACTTTCATATGAAAAAGGAAGATTCTATTTTAATAGCTGGAACGCTCGTTCATTCTCTTTTCTTATATGGGGCAATAAGTGCATTATATATAGGGCAAACGGTGTATATTATGAGAAAGTTTATTCCAAATCAAGTACTGGATAAGTTAGAAATGGAACATATTTCGGTCATGTATACAGTTCCAACAATGCTAGAATCTTTATATAAAGAAAAAAGAGTAATAGAAAATAAATTGAAAATTATTTCGTCAGGAGCGAAATGGGAAGCTGAGGCGAAAGAAAAAATAAAGAGTATATTTCCTTATGCAAAAAAATATGAATTTTATGGTGCATCTGAACTTAGTTTTGTAACATCATTAGTCGATGAAGAAAATGAAAGAAGGCCAAATTCAGTAGGAAAACCTTGTCACAATGTGCAAGTTCGAATATGTAATGGAGCAGGTGAAGAAGTGCCGAAAGGTGAGGTAGGAACTGTTTATGTGAAAAGTGATCAGTTTTTTATGGGTTACATATTAAATGGGATTTTAGTTCCAGAATTGAATGCAGATGGCTGGATGACAGTGCGAGATGTAGGCCATGAAGATGAAGAAGGCTTTATATATATTGTGGGTAGAGAAAAGAATATGATTTTATTTGGAGGAATTAATATTTTTCCAGAAGAAATAGAAAGTGTATTACATGAACATCCAGCTGTTGATGAAATAGTTGTAGTTGGTGTAAAAAATAGTTATTGGGGTGAAAAGCCTGTCGCGATCGTAAAAGGAAGTGCTACGAGGCAACAATTAATAAGTTTTTGCTTACAACGATTATCCTCGTTTAAAATACCGAAAGAATGGCATTTTGTAGATGAAATACCGTATACATACAGCGGGAAAATCGCTCGTATTGCAGCAAAAAATATGATTGGAAACCGGGAGGAGTTATATGAATAGAGCGGTTATTGTAGAAGCGAAAAGGACACCTATTGGTAAAAAGAATGGGATGTTGAAAGATTATGAAGTTCAGCAATTAGTAACGCCGCTTCTTACGTTTTTAAGTAAAGGGATTGAGAGAGAAATAGACGATGTTATATTAGGGAATGTTGTGGGACCAGGAGGGAATATTGCGAGATTATCTGCTTTAGAAGCAGGACTTGGTTATCATATCCCGGGAGTAACAATTGATCGGCAATGTGGTGCCGGATTGGAAGCGATTCGCACCGCATGTCATTTTATTCAAGGCGGAGCAGGTAATTGTTATATTGCAGGAGGAGTAGAGAGTACAAGTACGTCACCTTTTCAAAATAGAGCACGATTTTCACCAGAAACAATAGGTGATCCTGATATGGGAGTAGCGGCTGAATATGTTGCAGAACGTTATAACATCACGAGAGAAATGCAAGACGAGTATGCTTGCCTCAGTTACAAACGAACACTGCAAGCATTAGAAAAAGGATATATACATGATGAAATAATGTCTTTTAATGGATTATTAGATGAATCTATAAAGCTAGAAATGAATTATGAACGAATGATTAAAAGAACAAAACCTGCATTTTTACAAAATGGTACAGTAACGGCAGGGAATTCATGTGGTGTAAATGATGGGGCATGTGCCGTTCTTGTAATGGAAGAGCGGCAAGCTCGAAAATTAGGATACAAGCCTGTTCTTCGTTTTGTTCGCAGTGCTGTAGTTGGAGTAGATCCCAACCTTCCGGGGACTGGTCCAATATTTGCGGTGAACAAATTACTAAACGAAATGAATATGAAAGTAGAGGATACCGATTATTTTGAAATAAATGAAGCATTTGCTTCAAAAGTTGTAGCTTGTGCAAAAGAGTTACAAATTCCGTATGAAAAATTAAATGTAAATGGTGGTGCAATTGCGCTCGGTCATCCGTACGGTGCATCTGGTGCTATGCTTGTAACACGCTTGTTTTATCAGGCGAAACGAGAGCGTATGAAATATGGAATTGTGACGTTAGGAATAGGGGGCGGAATAGGGCTTGCACTATTATTTGAGAAAGTAGAAGACTAGCAAGGAACTAGTTCTCTACTTTTTGAGGAACATAAGCATTGCTACCAGGTTTTGCTTTTATTTCATTCCAAGCAGCGATTGCATCAGCTTTTGATTTCCCTTTGTTATTTGGATCTTCGAAAAAGTCGCGAGTAAAGCGATTGTATTCAAACTGCGAGCTGATAGTTGTTTTATAAGTAGGATCTTTTTTTCGTTCGTTCTCTTCATACCAAAACGTTATCGCGTCTTCATATGTTTTGCCAACGTTCTCTTTAAAAAATTTTTGAAGAGCTACTGTAAAGCGGAAGTTTGCTCCGATTTTTTTTTTGAAAAAAGCACGAACATCTTCGCTACAGCGGTGATTGTTAGTAATAATTGTTTGAAGAGAAAGGTCTTTGTAAGAGAGGGAAGTTTTCCTCGCTTTTGGACCAGAGCTGTTTTTTAATATTTTACCAGTATGTAAATAATGGGAGATACGCTCGGTTATTTCAATCTTAGAGCCACTAGCTGGTAAACCATGCTCACGACAAAATGTTTGGAGTTCTGCTTTTAACCAATAATAGTTTTGGAAATCTTCAAGTGATATAAACTTTGTTAAAGGTGGACGCATGAATGTAACAACTTCTTTCTTCCATAATTTTCTTTAATTATAAAACATATGTTCTTTTTGTGGAAGGATTAATTTGTAAATATAAAGGGAAGAGGAGATTATATATGGAAAATGTAATGCAAGTTCGTGTAACTGGAATTTTAATTGAAGATGAAAAGTTATTGCTAGTAAACCAAAAAGTAGCTAATCGCAATTGGTCTTTACCTGGGGGAAGGGTGGAGAATGGTGAAACGTTAGAAGTAGCGGTGATTCGAGAAATGAGAGAAGAAACAGGGTTAGAAGTTAAAATTAAGAAGCTACTCTATGTTTGTGATAAACCAGATGCTAGTCCATCTTTATTACATATTACGTTTCTGCTTGAAAGGATTGAAGGAGAAATTACGCTACCTTCTAATGAGTTTGATCATAATCCAATTCATGATGTGCAAATGGTACCGATTAACGAATTAAGTCATTATGGTTTTTCGGAAACTTTTATAAAATTAGTAAATGAAGGGTTTGCAAATGCAGGGAGTTATCAAGGCTTGAAACAAAATGTAGGCCTGTAAATATAGTGGAAGGATAGCCGTTAGCTATCCTTCATAAACATTTTTTACACTGCTGACTGTAAAGAAGAAACAAGTTGATTTAAAAACTCATCCCCAGTCATAACCGCTTTTCCGCCGCCGCGTGCACTCTTTTTATTTCCGCCGCCTTTTCCTTCGATTGTAGGAAGTGCCTCTTTTAAAAGAGCATTCATATCGAGCGTGACTGTTTTTCCGCAAGCGAGGATGCATTGTAGTTTGTCATCATTTTCAATGACAAAGTATGCAATGGCGTGCTCTTGTTGTTCTGTAATAATAGCAGAAAGCTTTGCGACTTCTTGCATAGAACGATTTGTAAAAATTTTAGAAATAAGTATGCCAGCATGTATTTCGGCAGGGTGTTGAAGTAGTTCATTTGCCTCTGCATATAATAATTTTTCAGTCATTGTTTGTATTGTTTTTTCGTTTTCTTTTTGAGAAGCAAGCAGTTGTGCTACTTTTGCTGGAATATCACTTTCGCTACTGCTTAATTGTTTGGAAACATCCTTCATAATTTGTTGCTGTTGCCCCACAAGTTTTAGTGTGCGCCAGCCAGCGATAAACGTTAGTCGTATGCCACCTTTATTGCGTTCCCAGCTAAGAACTTGAATAGGACCTACTTCACCAGTACGTTTCGGGTGTGTTCCGCCACAGCCGTTATAATCAAAGTTTTCGATCATAACAACGCGTATATTTTCAGTCATAATCGGTTCTTTACGAAGGGGTAACGTTTTCGCTTCTTCTAAGTTCATCCACTCTATACGGATTGGATGGTTTTCAAAAACTATATTGTTTGCAATTTGTACTGCTTTTTCAACTGTTTCTGTATGCAGATTTTCTGTTTCTAAATCAATTGTTACCGTTTCTCTACCAAGATGGAATCCAATCGTAGGTATGTTAAAATGATCCCAAAAAGCAGCAGATAAAATGTGTTGAGCTGCATGTTGTTGCATATGATCAAAACGACGCTCCCAATTAATTTTACCTTCTACTTCTTCTGTATGTAATTGTTCTGTAATGAAGTGGCGGATTTCTTCATTGACTTCTTCAACATCGAGTACAGCAATACCATTTAAAGTTCCAGTGTCATGTGGTTGTCCGCCGCCTGTCGGATAAAATGCCGTTTCGTTTAAAACAACGTATAAGTTACCGTCTTTATCATAATCTTGCTTTATAACTTTTGTAGTAAAGTCTTGTTTATAAGCGTCAGTGTAATATAATTTTTGCTCCAATTTTCTTTCCCCTTTCGTGTTCACTAGTTTCATTGTAAAGCAATCGAAATTAGTTTCCTAATATTTCAGAAGAAAGAAACTTTTTTTAGAATTTTCTTGCTATAATAAGAAAAAGAAAATGCGGGGGTGGAATGAATATGTTATATGAAAATGGCGTAGATAAACTGCTTAGTTTAAGCAAAAATATTTCTGAATTGTATCGAGAATTAAATGAAATGACCCGGATTTTAACGGATTGTAATCGAGAAAGTGTGAAGTTTGATCGGTTATATGTAAAAGAGGTACTGTGGAAGAAAGAAGATGTAATCGAGAAATATGACCAGCTGCTTGTGCAACTTTGTATAAATGAATGCTTTGATCTAAAAAGTGTTATTACAGGAGAATATAAGTATACATATGAAGAAGTAGAAAACATCGTTTTACAATTTAATGAAAAGTATAATGTAGCAATTTTAATTAAAGATGTTTGTAAAGAATTACAGTTTACATATGGCATAGATATGGATATAACGAGAACAGCTCGGGTATCAACAACTCAAGTATAAAAAGGGAAAAGAGAGCAGATCCTTTGCTTTCTTTTTTTATGTGATAACAGGGAGAGTAGGTTTTTAAGATGAAGGGGAAGTTACAAAATATTCATCCGTTAGGAATGACAATTATAATAGGGACTTTATTTGCGAGGTTCGCCACGTCAATGAGTATCCCTTTTTTAGCGATTTATTTAACGACTGTTAAAGGTGTATCAGCTGGAATGACTGGTGCTATTATTGGAACGAGTGCACTTGTTGGTGTTTTTGCTAGTTTTATCGGAGGGAATTTATCAGATCGATTTGGCCGGAAAATGATTATGCTCTGGTCCATGATTGTTTGGATGTTTGTGTTTATAGGTTTTTCACTTGCAGATCATGTTTTAAGTTTCTTTTTATTAAACGCTTTAAATGGATTATGTAGGTCGTTTTTTGAGCCAACATCAAGAGCGTTATTATCAGATTTAACAAAGCCTGAGTATCGGTTACTCGTCTATAACTTGCGATATGGTGCAATAAATGTTGGAGTTGCAATTGGACCAATTGTTGGACTACAGATTGGAAGTGCAAAATCAACAATTCCTTTTTTAGTAGCGGCTGGGGTATATATTCTATATACAGCTATACTAGCGTTCCAATTTAAGAAGTATCCAATGGAAAAAAAGAAAGTGAGTACAGAAAAACCTGTTACAGTGCTAAATGCAATGCGTATATTGCGAAAAGATATAGTATTTTTAGTTGCTTTAGTCGGTATTATTTTGAGTAATTGTGGTTTTTCACATTTGACGACGACAGTATCTCAATATTTTGCAAATGCACATATATTCCAGGATGGAGTGAAGCTATTCTCATATATGCTCGCTTTAAATGCAGTTGTTGTAGTGATTATTCAATACCCTGTTATTCAAATGTGTAAAAAGTATACACCGTTAACATCAATTATGTTTGGAACTTTATTTGTGAGTGGAGGATTATTTGGCTTTGGAATAGTAGAATCCATGCTAGGTGCTGCCGTTTGTACAATTATTTTTACAATTGGAGAAGTCTTAATGTTTTCGATGACGGATGTATTTATTGATGATATTGCTGTTGCGCATCTAAAAGGAACATACTTCGGGGCGATGGGATTTTCGGGAATTGGAGCAGTAATTGGTCCGTGGTTTGGGGGCGTACTTCTCGATTATTACGGGTACCAAAATGGGTTTGTAGTATTTTCAGCACTAGCTATATTTTCAACTGTAGCGTTTCCAGTGCTGTTAGTTACGAAAAGTTTATTGAAAAAAAGATATGATGGAAATTCTAATATGGAAGTACATGCGAAATAAAATAAGCCCCAGTAGACGACTGGGGCTTACTTTTGTATTCATCCCGCTATTTGCGGGCAGTAAAACTCCCATTGATTAAAGTTTCACTTTATTTTAATTCTCAATTTGAAAAAGAACTTTTTCCTCATGTTTATGAGCAACTTCATTTTTGGAAATATGAATGGCTAAATATCCATTCTCTAAGCAGGCTAGCATCTTCTTATAAATAATATTATCGGGTAAAGGAATGATTCTCTGCAAAGAAATATTTTTATGAAGTATGCAAATGTTTAGGCCTGTCTTCATCTTTTTAATGACTACATTTTGTTCTTTTACATTTGGTACATCTGTTTCCAAAATGTATTCTTGTTCCGTTTCACAAAGGTCAATATGAATTTGATTTGGGAAACTAAAGTTGCTACAAGAATCAGAACAAAACTGATCCATCCATTCTTCGAAACCATCAACATGAAAAAGACAATCCTTCTTTTTCTTGCCCATGTAAGACACCCTCCGTAAAATCTCAATTCATACTATGTTATGCATGAATGAAGTAGGGGTGAAGAATAAATGGAAAAATATAAACATTGTATGTGGAAAAGGTAGCTAGTGTGCATTTTTTATTTTACATATCATGATGTGCATGATGTTTTTGGCGTGAATGGTTACGGTTTTTTACTTTATGAGATCCGCTTAATGGTTCGGGTTGTCCTTTTTTTTCTTTCGCTTCACGATTGTTTTTGCCCATTGTTTGTGACACCTCCTCTTTCTTTTTAGAATGAGAGAAGTTTGCAAATTTATACGAGAATGTTTTTAGAAAAAAAGGTAAAGATAAGTGGGACTAACTATTATGGAAAGGGGATTGTATAATGCCATATCATAAAGATAAGCAACAAGCTTTTCAAGCAGCGCAGCAAGGCGTTACACAAGCAGAAAATGCATTTAACAACATTGTGAAAAATGATCCAAACTACGGTCATGATTTAAAAGAATTACGCCAAGAGGTTCAGGAAGCATATGAACAGATTCAAAATGCACTAGAAGTAGCTTCGGAAACACAACGCCCACAACTTGAGCAATATGAAAATAATCTCCAAAACATTATGCGAAATGTAGATCAATTAGAAAAGTAAATGAGATTGTTGGTATTCGACAACCTCTTACTTTAATGAATATTATGCTAAAACAGAAAGTTTTTTTAGTAATTTTTTCTTTACTATGCGCAGTACATATATTTCAAGTGGAAAAAGTGGAAGCGAAAATGTTGCTCAGAAAAGAGCTAGAACCAACTGGCTATGTAACGTGGGAAGTACCTAATAATGAAAAGATTATTGCCATTACATTTGATGATGGACCAGATCCAACTTATACAACACAAGTTTTACATTTATTACGTCAATATAAAGCGGAAGCAACATTTTTTATGATCGGATTTCGAGTGCAGCGCAATCCATATTTAGTAAAACAAGTGTTGAAAGAGGGACATGAAATTGGAAATCATACGATGAATCATTTATATGCGAATAGTTCATCAGATGAAAAATTAAAAAAAGATATTTTAGATGGAAAGAAATATTTTGAAAAATGGGTAAAAGAACCTTTGTTATTCCGTCCACCTGGTGGATATATTAACGATGCTGTATTTAAAACAGCGAAAGAAGCTGGGTATCAAACTGTACTATGGTCATGGCACCAAGACCCACGTGATTGGGCAAATCCAGGTGTTGAATCCATTGTAAATCATGTAGTGAAAAATGCTAAAAGTGGAGATATTGTATTGTTACATGATGGAGGAAATGATCGTAGTCAAACAGTAGCAGCGCTAGCAAAAATTTTACCGGAGCTTCAAAAGCAAGGCTATCGATTCGTAAAGGTTTCGGAATTGTTACGTTATAAACATTAGAAAAAATCCCAAAAGGTGAATGTTCCTTTTGGGATTTTTCGTTACTGGTTCTTTTTACGTTTCTTATTATTTTGTCGTTCTGCAGGAGTTAAGTTTTCATTTGCAAACTCTTCGTTATAACCAGCACCTTGTCCTTGTGCAGATGCCGCATTCATTCCTGAAATAGTATGATTTGCTTTTCTTTTACCCATTTTATTTCACCTCTATAACTTTTTTTGTAAGTTGAATGATGAGCAGTTCATAGTATGTATGAACTGTAAGTAAAGCGCTAATAGAGCACTTTACTTTATGGTAATAGTATTCATAAGGAGCATGAACACTATTCAAATTTAGAAACATAAAGAAAACTTATGATAATCTATAAGTTTCTTATTATTTACTTATTTAGAAAGTTGTAATAAGATATTATCGTAAGGTATTGAAAAGTTTGTCTACATTTTATATTCAGACAACTTAGTCACGTTTAACAGGGGGGAAACATAATGGTCAAACATAATCCATTTCAATCACGCGCAACTTTTGAAGTAGATGGAAAAACGTATCATTATTATGATTTGAAAGCGCTTGAAAACGCAGGGGTTGGCAACGTATCTCAATTACCATATTCCGTGAAAGTTTTACTTGAATCAGTACTTCGTCAAGTAGACGGACGTGTAATTACAGAAGAGCATGTTACAAATTTAGCGAAATGGGGAACGAAAGATGTGCAAGATATCGATGTTCCATTTAAACCATCTCGTGTAATTTTACAAGATTTCACTGGTGTTCCAGCTGTTGTTGATTTGGCTTCGCTTCGTAAAGCAATGGCAGACATGGGTGGGGATCCTGATAAAATTAATCCGGAAATTACTGTAGACCTTGTAATTGATCACTCTGTACAGGTTGATAGAGCGGGTACGGCAGACGCGCTTGCATTCAACATGGACTTAGAGTTTAAACGTAATGAAGAACGTTATAAATTTTTAAGCTGGGCACAAAAATCATTTGATAACTATCGTGCAGTTCCACCAGCTACAGGTATTGTACACCAAGTAAACCTTGAATATTTAGCACCAGTTGTTCACGCTGTGAAAAATGCTGAAGGTGACTTAATTGCATACCCAGATTCATTAGTTGGAACAGACTCACATACAACAATGATTAACGGTATCGGCGTTCTTGGTTGGGGCGTTGGTGGTATTGAAGCAGAAGCAGGAATGCTTGGACAGCCTTCATACTTCCCAGTACCTGAAGTAATCGGTGTGAAATTAACTGGTACACTTCCAAGTGGTACTACAGCAACTGACGTTGCATTAAAAGTAACGCAAGTATTACGTCAAAAAGGTGTAGTTGGTAAATTCGTTGAGTTCTTCGGTAATGGACTAAAGAGCATGCCTTTAGCTGACCGTGCAACAATTTCAAACATGGCACCAGAATACGGCGCAACTTGTGGATTCTTCCCAATCGATGATATTTCATTAGAATACTTACGTTTAACAGGAAGAGATGAAGAGCAAATTCGAGTTGTTGAAGAATACTGTAAAGCAAACGGTTTATTCTATACAGCAGACAGCAAAGATCCAATTTACACTGATCTTGTTGAAATTGATTTAAATACAATTGAATCTAACCTTTCTGGACCGAAACGCCCACAAGATTTAATTCCACTTTCAGATATGAAAGATGCGTTCCACAAAGCTGTTGTAGCACCAGTTGGAACACAAGGACTTGGATTTAATGAGCAAGAGTTCGATAAAGAAGTGAAGGTTACATTAGAAGATAAAGAAGTAACGATGAAAACAGGTGCAATTGCAATCGCTGCAATTACAAGCTGTACAAATACATCAAACCCATACGTATTAATTGGAGCAGGTTTAGTTGCGAAAAAAGCAATTGAAAAAGGACTTGTAGTACCTGAGTACGTAAAAACATCATTAGCACCAGGATCTAAAGTTGTTACAGAGTACTTAGATAAGTCTGGTTTAACAACATATTTAGATCAATTAGGTTTCCAAACAGTTGGTTACGGCTGTACGACTTGTATCGGTAACTCTGGTCCATTAGCGCCAGAATTAGAAGAAGCAATCGCAGCAAACGACTTATTAGTAACATCTGTTTTATCTGGTAACCGTAACTTTGAAGGTCGTATTCATCCACTTGTAAAAGCGAACTACTTAGCATCACCACCACTTGTTGTGGCATATGCACTTGCAGGTACTGTTGATATTGACCTGAAAAATGATGAAATCGGTAAAGATGCAAATGGCAATGCTGTTTACTTCAACGATATTTGGCCATCAGCTAAAGAAATTGAAGATGTAGTTCAAAGCGTTGTTACATCTGAACTGTTCAAAAAAGAATATGCACAAGTATTTAATAGCAATGAGCGTTGGAATGAAATCCAAACTTCAAACGAAGCTTTATATACTTGGGATAATGATTCAACATACATTCAAAATCCACCATTCTTTGAAGGTTTATCTAAAGAGCCAGGTGAAGTTGAAACGTTATCAGGCTTACGCGTAGTTGGTAAATTTGGTGACTCTGTAACGACAGACCATATTTCACCAGCAGGTTCAATCGGTAAGCATACACCAGCTGGACGCTACTTATTAGAAAACGGCGTACAACCAGTTGACTTTAACTCTTACGGTTCTCGTCGTGGTAACCATGAAGTGATGATGCGTGGTACATTCGCGAACATCCGTATTAAAAACCAAATTGCACCAGGAACAGAAGGCGGATATACAACATACTGGCCAACTGGTGAAGTAACATCAATCTATGATGCTGCTATGAAATATAAAGAAGACGGCACAGGCCTTCTAGTTGTTGCAGGTAAAGATTACGGTATGGGAAGTTCTCGTGACTGGGCTGCAAAAGGTACAAACTTATTGGGTATTAAAGCAGTAATCGCAGAAAGCTTCGAGCGTATTCACCGCAGTAACTTAGTGTTAATGGGCGTATTACCACTTCAATTTAAAGATGGCGAAAGTGCTGAAACATTAGGTCTTGTTGGTAACGAGTCATTTGAAATTCAAATTGACAAAACAGTTAGACCGCGCGATCTTGTAAAAGTAGTTGCAACTGATGCAGATGGCAACGAAAAACAATTTGAAGTAGTAGCTCGTTTCGATAGTGAAGTAGAAATTGACTACTACCGTCACGGTGGTATTCTGCAAATGGTTCTTCGTGAGAAAATCGAAGAGTCTAAAGTGTCGAACTAAATAATTAAAATGAACGATAAGGAAGCTAACAACTGTTAGCTTCCTTATTTTATCCGACTTTAATGGGCAGTAAGACCCCCACCTCAAAATGCAGCGAAAGCAAAGAAGTTAGGTGGGGGATCAACTGTCCATAAAAGTCCGATTGGTTCAACTAATAATCAGTGGGGATGAAGAAAACCCCCACTGATTAAAGTTTCACTTTATGGAAAGGGATGAAACCATTTGGTTTCATCCCTTTCTTTTTACTATAAACAATGGAGGAAACGTCATGAAAGAATATAAAAGAATTTTGTTACCGTTACAGAAAGAAAAAATATTAGTAATAGCAGCTGTATGCAGTGGGCTTTTTGCAGCTATTTTAAATCTCTCCCGTCCACTATTCATGGGACTAATTGTAGATAACCTGATTCAACGAGAGCTGAAAGGAGCGTATCTTTACATTACTTTGTTTACAGCAAGTCGCTTGTTGATGTGGATAAACAATCTTTCATTTGATTATGTAAGCTCCAAAGCAAGTCAGCGAATACTACGAGAGAAGCGTATAGATGTATTACGTCATTTTTTCTTATTACCGTTTGAAGAGAGTGAGAAAATTAAACAAGGAGAGTTAGAGACGTTAGTTGTGTCTGATATTCCAAACTGGGTCAGATTATATGGTTCTATATTAATAGAATATATACACGCCATTGCGCAATTTGTAGGTGCGTTCATAGCACTACAACATATAGATATACAGTTTATATTGTGGGTAACTCCGTTTTTATTTTTAAGTGCAACGGTTCCGATATTGATGGGGAAAAAGGTAAGAAATATTGCAAGTATTGCTCAAAACAATCAGTCAACTGTTGTAGAGATGGTGTCACAGTTTGTAAAAGGAGTACAAGATTTGCGTAGTTTACAAAAAGAAAAATGGGCCATTCGCTTATTTAAGAGAGTAACAGCACAATCTTATAAAACAGAAGTAAAGAAGACGATGATGCAACATTGCATTGGGGTAGTTGGAACGGTGATGGAAACAGGAGCATATATCGTTGTTCTCATTATAGGTGTGCAAAAAATAATGAAGGGGGAAATAGAAGTTGGTTCACTTGTTGCAGTGTTAGCGACAATTGAAATGCTCTTTTTCCCTGTCCGTTATGTGGGCGATTTATTAATGATGACACAAGTTGCAATTGCTTCGGCAAATAGAGTTTTTTCCTTTTTAGATAAACGAGTGGCAAATAGTAATGTAGAAAGAGCGATGGGGATGACGTTAACAAATGTTTCATTTCAGGAGAATGATGAAGAGAAATGCAGAATTTATAATATTGATTTGCAAATTAAACCTGGTGAACTCGTTATTATTGTGGGAGAAAGTGGTGCAGGAAAAACAACGCTTTTAAAATTAATGACAGGATTGTATAAACCATCTAACGGTAGCGTTGCTTATTATGGAAATGAGGCTCGATTGACTACAGTTTGGCAAGAACCTCGTTTTTTTCGGACGACAGTAGAAGAGAATATATATTTCGAGGAAGAGAGGATAGAAAACGAGTTCGAAAAAAATGCTGGACTTGTAAATGTAACGCCGATTGTTAGGGGGTTATCTGAAGGTCTTCAAACTGTACTACATAAAAGCGGTGAAGAGTTTTCAGGAGGAGAAAGAAAACGCCTTGCATTATTGCGAGCAATTGTTTCAAATCCAAATCTTATTATTTTAGATGAACCGACTGCCGGATTAGATCCGAGCAATCAAGAAATTGTTTGGGATATGATAGAAGGGCTGGGAGGCGAGGTCACGAGAATTGTGGCGACACATGATGTAGAGAAAGTAATACTAGCAAATCGCGTTGTCATCATGAAAGAAGGAAGTATTGTAGCATGTGGAAGTCCTGAAAAATTAATAAATAGTCATTCATTTTTTAAGAGATGTGAATAAAGATAAGAACAATGCTCTTATCTTTATTCAGCGTCATTTATTTGATACTCGATAGATTCTGAATGATTCAGATCGACGTTAAAAGTAGCTGTCATAAGGAAAGTTGCAATTCCAAGAATTAAGAAAAGGACGAATGAGACTAGAGAAACGTAGAGACAAATACGTCCTACTTTCTTTTTTTCAAGATCGTTACTAAAGAGTGAAATGATCCATGTAATAATACCGATTGGGTATAAAAGAAAACTAAGAATATATAATGTTATTTTTTCGAATGAATTCATAAAAAATCCCCCTTTTGTTGAAGTTTATATAACTACGAAAGTAAAAAGGTGAATAGGTCCATAAGAAAATAAACAACACTGCATTTATTTTTCTAATTATATGATAAAAAGGAAAAAAATGCACTTTAAATAAGAATATTCTAATTATTTTGACTGTGAATATTTCCAAGCTTGTCCGTATAAGCTAAAATAAGGTATATAGTATTTTGATAAATATGTTAAAAGAAGATAAATACGTTAGGGTGATATAAAATGTGGCGGAAGCTTACGATTATTGTAGTGTTACTTTGTTTAGCGGGATATGCAGCTTATGAACAGTTTGGTAAAAACGATCAGGTAGTACAAGGGGAGCAAACAAAAAGTGAAGCTGCTATGAAAGAAATGATTGCAAGTAATGGTATTGAAATAGGGAAGAGTGCGCCAGACTTTGAATTAACGAAGTTAGATGGAACGAATGTAAAGTTATCAGATTTAAAAGGAAAGAAAGTGATTTTAAACTTTTGGGCAACGTGGTGTGGGCCTTGCCAGCAAGAAATGCCAGATATGGAGGCTTTCTATAAAGAACATAAAGAAAATGTAGAAATTTTAGCAATAAATTATACGCCTTCAGAAAAAGGCGGGGGGATAGAAAAGGTAAGTAATTTTGCTAAGGAAAAAGGGATTACTTTTCCTATTTTATTGGATAAGAACATTGATGTAACAACAGCTTATAAAGTCATTACGATCCCAACTTCGTATTTTATAGATACGAAAGGTGTCATTCAAGATAAGTTTATTGGGCCGATGACGCAAAAAGAGATGGAGAAACGGATTGCCAAATTAAAATAACAGTGAAAAGGTAGAGATGAAATATAATCATTTCTGCCTTTTCTTTTTCACGTAGTGATAACTGCATGGTATGATAAAAGAAATATAAACGTTGAAAGATAAAGGAGTGTATTTGGAGTGGGGAATATATCCTTACCGTTAGATTATGTTGTAATTGACTTTGAAACAACAGGATTTAATCCTTATAATGATAAGATCATTCAAGTGGCAGCAGTGAAATATCGTAATCATGAACTAGTAGATCAATTTGTTTCCTATGTGAATCCGGAGCGTCCAATTCCGGACCGAATAACGAGTTTAACAGGTATTACAAATTATCGTGTTTCGGATGCACCGACGATTGAAGAAGTGTTACCTTTATTTTTAGCATTTTTACATACAAATGTAATTGTCGCTCATAATGCATCTTTTGATATGCGCTTTTTGAAAAGTAATGTGAATATGCTTGGTTTACCGGAACCACAAAATAAAGTGATTGATACTGTGTTTCTAGCAAAGAAATATATGAAGCACGCGCCTAATCATAAACTTGAAACGTTAAAGCGAATGCTTGGAATTCGTTTAAGTTCTCATAATGCATTTGATGATTGTATTACTTGTGCAACTGTTTATCAAAAATGTGCATCTATTGAAGTAGAGGCAAAAGGGAAATCGAATACGGAAGTACTTGATGAAACAGCAGTATATGAAGCGGTAAAAGAGATACTTGTACGAAATAAACGTGATATTGAATGGATTCGTTGCATGAATGTAGGAAGCTATTTAGATATAAAAGCTTTTTATCCAGTTATGAGATTAAAGGTAAAAGGGCGAAAGAAATACGTATTAACAGACATATTAGAAGATGATGTGAAAGAAATATGTACGAGTTTAAAATGTGAACCTGCGTTAAAAAGTGAAGTTGGTAATACGAGAATTATGCTGAATAGCTTAGAGGATGTTTTGAAATTAGAAGGTTATATTTTAGAACAGTATGATGTCGTACTGCGAGCGCTGCGTGACTATAAACAAAGTGAAATGAATGCAGATGAAAAGTTAAAAGAGTATTTAAATATTATGGTATGAAAAACTCCGTGTACGATTTGTTGTACACGGAGTTTTTTTAGGAGTATTAAAACATAAAATTTTCTTGCAAATCTGATTAAATAGTTTTTCCTTTGCTCATACTATGTAATAAGAAAGCGAAGGAGAGAGGGTGAACAGCATGAGAAGAAGTCGCCGTAAATCGTTTGACGAGCTTGTGAAAGAAAATAAACAACAATTATTAAGCGATCGCGATGCAATCGATCGCATTGAAGAGCGTATTGAAAAACGTTATGAAATGAAACTTTTTAAGCAAGCTGAATAATTCTTAACACTAGTACGATACTACTGTTAAGGAGGCGATAGTAATGGGTAATCCGAAAAAGAATTCAAAAGACTTTGCACCGAATCATATTGGAACACAATCAAAAAAAGCTGGTGGCAATAAAGGAAAGCAAATGCAAGACCAAACGGGTAAACAACCGATTGTTGATAACGGTTAAAGAAGGAGAATGTCATCATTCTTCTTTTTGTGACGGATTTTTAATAGTAAAAAAGGGCTGACTTTTGTCAGCCCTTTTTCGTAATTGTAAAGTTTTCAACGAGTAAACGCCAATTTTGTGGAAATGGCAAGCCAATCTTCCAATAACTAATACCGCCAATGCCTTGTTCTTTCATTAAATTGAATTTACTTTGAATAGATCTCGCATCTTCAAACCAAACTTCGTGTTGTACACCATTTTCGTCAAAGTAGTTGAAATGTGGAGCTTGAGCTGTGAAATCATAGCGGATAGGAACATTGTATTTACGAGCAAGTGCAACAGCTGCAACAGAGCTAACTGCTTTTGCTGGTGGGTTCCCTTGTTTGAACGGAAGTTTCCAATCGAATCCGTATAAATTTTGCCCCATCATAATTTTTTGAGGAGGCATTTGAGATTTTGCGTATTGAAGTACTTCTTTTACAGGACCGATAGGAGAGATTGCCATCGGTGGTCCGCCCTGCCATCCCCAGTCATATGTCATAATGACGACGAAATCAACAATTTGTCCTTGTGCTTTATAATCGTGAGCTTCGAAAAATTTTCCCTTTTGATTGGAACTTGTTTTCGGTACAAGCGTTGTACTTAATGTGTATCCGTTAGGTAAGCGTGTTTTCACATTTCGTAAAAAACGATTATACGCTTCGCGATCTTCAGGTGCAACACTCTCAAAATCAAAATGAATATCTCGCATACCGTACTTCTCAGCAGTTTGCAAAATATTTGTAATAAATTTGTTTTGGATTGTTGCGTCCCGTAAAATAACGGATGTTAGATCGGCACTGAAATTTCCGTTTTCGATGTTCGTAATAACGAGCATAGGGATGGTATTACCTTGCGTTGCAATATTAGCGATTTTAGCTGTTTCAGTTGGTTCTTTTAACGTACCATCTCTTTTTGCCTCGAAGCTGAAGTAAGCTAAGTATGTTAAAAATGGATTAATAGCACGTGTAGCATTAACTAAACTTTCTTTAATAGGTATAGTGGAAGGTTGTAAATAAGCGATGGATTCTACTGCACGTTTCGTCCCTTTCGGTATATATAATTGCTGTCCAACGTGGAGAATGGATTTTAAAGATAAGTTATTCACTTTAGCTAAACTAGCGAGAGGAACGTTATATGTTTGAGAGATTCGATATAGGCTATCGCCAGGCTGTACATAATAATTATTCCCTTTCGTATTCACGATCAGAGCCTGACCAACAACGAGTGTTTCAGCTGGATTTAATCCATTGTCTTTTACTATCTCGTCAGGTGTTGATCCATATTTTGATGCCAAGCTATATACGCTATCACCGCTACGAACCGTTACAATTTGAATCATGTGCTTGCTCCTTTCGGGAAAAGATTCACTGTTTTTATTTTATTTTTGATTCCGCTGTATTATGATTAAATGTATGCAAGGTAGCAGAAGTGAAAGAAGGCGAATATACATATGTTTGTAGCAGAACATGAAGTTGAAATCCGTTATGCGGAAACAGATCAAATGGGTGTTGTTTACCATTCAAACTATTTGGTGTGGCTTGAATTAGGTCGCACGAAACTTATACAAGATTTAGGGTTTTCATATGTTGAAATGGAGAAAGAGGGAATTATTTCTCCTGTGTTAGACTTGCAAATTTCATATCGTAAAGCGATGCGTTACGGTGAAAAAGCAATTGTGAAAACGTGGGTGGACACTGTGAGCCCGCTTCGCGTTGTATATGGTTATGAAATATATAATGGTGAAGGTGAACTTTGTATTACTGCAAGTACGACAAATATTTGTGCGAAAAAAGAAGGGTTCAGGCCCGTATCATTTAAAAAGTTATATCCAGAGTGGTATGCGAAATATGAGGAAATTAAGAAAAAATAAAAAAGCGTGGCAGATGCCACGTTTTTTTTATTTTTCATAATTAAATTGCGGGAAATCATCACCGTCGTTAAATGTAACAGATAAATTATGTCCATCGAAGAACCACTCATCATCGCCTTCAATAAAGAAGTTAATACCTTCTTCTTGAGTTTGTACAGCAGGATGTGCAGGATCATCTTTACGAATACCTAAAGAGAGTCCTTTTTGCACAGTACTGCACCCGCCGTATTGTACGAAAAGGCGCAGTGTTTCACCCGATTGTAAGTTTAATTCGTTTTTATACCATTGTGCTGCTTCTTTTGTTACGGAAAGATTCATGTATAGTTCCTCCAAATTATGTTGCTTTTTCTTTAGTATAAAAAATAACGCAAAAAGACGCTATTAATATGCTTCACGTTTTCTTTTTGCGTTATGTGGGTTACGATCTTATTTTTGCTTTTTTGAAAAGTTTGCTTTCGGTTCAGTTTTATTTATAATTCGTCCAATATTTGCACGGTGTTTATAAATAACCATACCTGCTAATAAACACATCGCAATAATGAAGATTTTATCCCCGCTAACAATTGATGCAATAACGGCAACAACAGCTGTTACCATAGAAGAAAGTGATACGTATCTTGTTGTAAATAAAAGGCTGAAAAAGACAACAGCTAATATTGCAAAAACAACTGGTGAGTAGCATAATAGCACGCCAGCAGAAGTTGCAACTGCTTTACCACCACGGAACTTCGCGAAAATCGGATACACATGTCCAAGAACAGCTGCTAATCCGAACCATAGTGGATGAACGTCTAACGCGAAAATAATCGGTAGACTCGTTGCTAATGTACCTTTTAAAATGTCAGCAATTGTAACGATAAAACCTGCTTTTTTCCCTAGTGTGCGGAATGTATTTGTTCCGCCTAAATTACCGCTTCCGTGCTCACGAATGTCAATTCCATAACCAATCTTTCCAACGACTAGTGCAAATGGAATCGAGCCAAGTAAGTAGGCAACGATAAATAAAAGATATGTAGTAACCATAAGTTCAGTCTCCTTTATTCAAATGTGTTGATAAAGGGTAAAAAGAGTTTTTCCCGTATATTGTACCATACATTTGTAAAGAGCACATTTCTTTTTTGTAAATGAAAAATTCATTATTTCGTGAAAAAAATTTCACAGTAATGTTACATTTCTCACAGAAACACTAAGACTATATGTAGTAACATTTTAATCAAAAGACAACAACATATTGGTGGAGGGTTATAAATGTTACAAAATAATACACGTGGAGAAGAAGAATTAATGAAAGTGTTTAAGACAATAGTCCACGGAAATGAACAAGATTTAATGCAAGAAAATGCAAATGTAGATGGCCGCTCTCCGATGGGAGTAATAGGAACGTTCGCATCTGAGAGTGCGAAATATTACGCTGTTGAAAATTTATTGTCAGATCAAGTGAAAAAAGCGATAAATGAAAATATATTATATCCACATGATTTAGATTTTTATGCGACAGGAACGACAACTTGTTCACAAATTCCGTTAGCGCAAATGCTTGCGAACGGTTTTCATACCGGACATGGACATATGAGACAACCGCAAGACATTAAAAGTGCATTAGCTCTTTCATCTATTATTTTTCAAGCGAATCAAAATATGCAGCATGGTGGTCAATCGTTTGCACTCTTTGATGTCGATTTAGCTCCATATGTGAGAAAAACAGTAGAGAGACATAAGAAACGATTACAGTCATATCCGCTTACGAAAGAACAAATAGAAGAATTTGCGTGGAAAGAAACAGAAAATGATACGTATCAGGCTTGTGAAGCTTTCATTCATAATTCAAATAGTATGCATAGTAGGGGCGGGGGGCAAGTACCGTTTATTTCTATTAATTATGGAACAGACACATCGAAAGAAGGAAGACTTTTAATTAAACAACTTTTAAAAGCGACACAAGCTGGTCTTGGTAAAGGGGAAACACCAATTTTTCCTATTCAAATTTTTAAAATGAAAAAAGGTGTGAATTTTGAAGAATGCGATCCGAACTATGATTTATTTGAATTAGCGTTAGAGACAACGGCTGAACGATTATTCCCTAACTTTTCATTTTTAGATGCGCCATTTAATGCTGTGCATTATGATGGAAGACCGGAAAGTGAAGTATGTTACATGGGATGTCGTACTCGTGTTATGTCTAACATACATGGAGAAGAAACGGCGATTGGAAGAGGGAATTTATCATTTACGTCCATTAACTTAGTGAAATTAGCACTCATTAGTGGTTCACAAGAAGCGTTTTTTGAAGCGTTAAATTATTACTTAGATGTAGGAATCCAGCAATTATTAGAGAGATTTGAGTATCAATGTACGAAGCGAGCAAGAGATTTTCGATTTTTATATTCACAGGGCGTGTGGCGCGGTGGAGAAAAGTTACAGCCTGAAGATTCTGTAGCATCGATTTTAAAGCAAGGGACGTTAAGTCTTGGTTTTATCGGTCTTGCGGAGTGTTTAGTAGCTTTAACAGGAAAGCATCACGGAGAAGATGAAGAATCATGGAAACTCGGATATGAAATTATTTCCTTTATGAGAGATAGAATGGATAAAGCGACAGAAGAACATGAACTGAATTTCTCAGTCATTGCAACTCCTGCAGAAGGGTTATCAGGGAAGTTTGTGAAAAAGGATAGGGAAGAATTTGGCGTGATTAGCGGTATAACGAACCATAATTATTATACGAATTCATTCCATATCCCAGTTTACTATAACATGCAAGCGATAAATAAAATTCGTTTAGAAGGACCTTTCCATGCTCTATGTAACGGGGGGCACATTACGTATATTGAACTAGACGGAGCAGCTATGCATAACAAGAAGGCGTTAAAACAAATTGTGCAAGCGATGGCAGAGAATGGTGTTGGATACGGTTCAATTAATCATCCTGTTGACCGTTGTAAGTGCTGCAATTATCACGGAGTTATCGGAAATGAATGTCCAAGCTGCGGAAATGAAGATGAGGCCAATATAGAAAGAATTCGCCGCATAACAGGTTATCTTGTAGGAGATATGTCGAAGTGGAATAGTGCGAAACGTAGTGAAGAGATGGATCGGGTGAAGCATAAATGAAAGTGATGAACATCATTCATGATAGTGTAGTAGATGGAGAAGGATTGCGGACAGTCGTGTTTTTTGCGGGCTGTCCGCATCGTTGTTTCGGTTGCCATAATCCGAAATCGTGGAATATTTGTAATGGAACTGAAATGACAGTAGAAGAAATTGTGAAAGAGATTGCAAGTAATCCATTAACTGATGTAACATTTTCAGGTGGGGATCCGTTTTTTCAAGCTGCTGAAGTGAAAAAAGTGGCAAAATCTGTAAAAGATTTGAAAAAAAATCTATGGATGTATACAGGTTATACGTTAGAAGAGATACAGAGTTCTCAAAATAATGATATGATAGAGTTGTTACATTATGGGGATGTTTTAGTCGATGGAAGATTTGAAATCGAGAAAAAAGATTTAACACTTCCATTTCGCGGAAGCTCCAATCAACGTATTATTCGATTGAAAGAGTAAAAAGGCGGGATAGATGATATGAATAAAACAGTATTACTTGTTGAAGATGAAAGAAGATTACGTGAAATTGTTAGTGATTACTTTCGTAACGAAGGCTTTGAAGTGATCGAAGCAGAAGACGGAAAAAAAGCGCTAGAATTATTTGCAGAGCATGAAATTGATTTAATTATGTTAGATATTATGTTACCAGAAATAGATGGATGGTCTGTTTGTAGACGAATTAGAAAAGAATCAGCAGTACCAATTATTATGCTAACAGCACGTTCGGATGAAGATGATACATTACTAGGGTTCGAATTAGGTGCGGATGAGTATGTAACAAAACCTTTCAGCCCGAAAGTGTTAGTAGCTCGCGCGAAGACATTATTAAAACGTGCGGATGGCGTGGTAGGAGTAGCAGAAGAAAATGCTATGTCTCTAGCTGGAATAGAAGTGAATCGTCTATCTAGAACCGTTTTAGTAGATGGAGAAGAAATTATATTGACACATAAAGAATTTGAACTTCTTGTTTATTTAATGGAGAACAAAGGAATTGTGTTGTCACGTCAACATTTATTAGATCAGTTGTGGGGATATGACTATTACGGTGATGACCGAACGGTTGATACTCATATTAAAAAACTACGAAATAAGCTAGGAGATAAAGCGAAGCATATTGGTACTGTTATTCGAGTTGGTTATAAGTTTGAAGAATAATTGTAACGGATTGTGTACTTTAGCCTAGGGAAATGTCGATTTTATATCCTCTTTGGCAGGTAGAATGTACAAAAAATACATTTCTTGTCTACAATGTTAGATAAGAGTATTTTTTTAATTGGATTTCACGATGAGTTCACAAGAAGGACACAAAACGTGACTATACTGAAAATACGAATTCACCAGAGAGGGGAAGTAAACATGGGATATTACGACGGACCAAATTTAAATGAAGAGCATAGTGAAACGAGAGAAGTGAGAAAATCAGGCAGTAAAAAAGGTTATTTTTTCACAGGTTTAGTCGGAGCTGTAGTTGGGGCTGTCACAATTAGTTTTGCGGCACCATATATGCCATGGGCTCAAAATAATGGAGCGGCTGTATCATCATTCAGTTCGGATTCAAAAGTTGAAGGTACTGTAGTTCCTGTTGTCAATAAGGCAAAAAATGAAACGGATTTACCTGGTATGATTGAAGGTGCGAAAGATGTTGTTGTAGGTGTTATTAATATGCAACAAAGTATTGATCCATTTGCAATGCAACCGACAGGTCAAGAACAGCAAGCTGGTTCAGGATCCGGTGTTATTTATAAAAAAGCAGGAAATAAAGCGTATATTGTAACAAACAACCATGTAGTAGATGGAGCAAATAAACTTGCTGTAAAATTAAGTGATGGCAAAAAAGTAGATGCAAAACTTGTAGGGAAAGATCCTTGGTTAGATTTAGCTGTTGTAGAAATTGATGGATCTAACGTAAATAAAGTTGCCACTTTAGGTGATTCAAGTAAAATCCGTGCGGGTGAAAAAGCAATTGCAATCGGTAATCCACTAGGGTTTGATGGAAGTGTAACGGAAGGTATTATTAGTAGTAAAGAACGTGAAATTCCAGTAGATATCGATGGCGATAAACGCGCGGATTGGAATGCTCAAGTTATTCAAACAGATGCAGCAATTAACCCAGGTAATAGTGGGGGTGCATTATTTAACCAAAATGGTGAAATAATTGGGATTAATTCAAGTAAAATTGCACAACAAGAAGTTGAAGGAATTGGATTTGCTATTCCAATTAATATCGCAAAGCCAGTTATTGAATCACTTGAAAAAGACGGCGTAGTGAAACGTCCAGCTCTTGGAGTAGGTGTCGTTTCATTAGAAGATGTGCAAGCTTATGCAGTAAATCAATTAAAAGTGCCAAAAGAAGTAACAAATGGCGTTGTATTAGGTAAAATTTACCCAATATCACCGGCAGAAAAAGCTGGTTTAGAGCAATATGATATTGTAGTAGCATTAGATAATCAAAAAGTAGAAAACTCACTTCAATTCCGTAAATATTTATATGAAAAGAAAAAAGTAGGTGAGAAAGTAGAAGTTACATTCTATCGTAACGGTCAAAAAATGACGAAAACAGCTACTTTAGCAGATAACTCAGCTACAAAGAATCAATAATCGGAATAAAAGAAAGTCTCTTTCATGTTGAAAGAGACTTTCTTTATCGGCTATACTAAAGGAATAGGAGGGATTAATTATGATGATTGAAAACCCAACTCGTACGGAAATTGGTGAAGTATTAAAGAAAAGCAAAACAATTGCGGTTGTTGGTTTATCGGATAAGCCAGAACGTACATCGTATATGGTTTCAAAAGCAATGCAAGATGCTGGATACCGCATTATTCCAGTAAACCCAACAGTAGATGAGGTGCTAGGAGAGAAATCAGTTGCTTCACTAAAAGATATTAAGGAACATGTTGACATTGTAAATGTATTCCGCCGTTCAGAATTTTTAATGGATGTTGCAAAAGAATTTGTGGAGATTGATGCAGATGTTTTTTGGGCACAATTAGGAGTACAAGATGAAGATACATATCAACTTTTAAAAGAAAAAGACTATACTGTAATAATGGATCGTTGCATAAAAGTAGAACATGCAATGACAAAATAGTATAGATTGTAAAGTTAGAAAGATTGCTTCAGCCCTTATTATAGATAAGTAGGGCCGATGAACGAGGTGTTCATCATGAGATTTTTTAAAGGCTGTTTTTGGGGATTGTTACTTGTACTCCCGTTTTGGATCTTGATCATTTGGATCATAATAAAGGTTTGGAATATGTAATCTTGGCATACATATCCATTTCTCGTTGACAAACGATTATTTTTCTGAAATAGTAGCCTAGAGGAATCCTTGTGAAAAAACAAGGATTTTTCTATTGAAAATGGTATATAAAAGAGATAAGATAACTTGCCAAAACTATAGTCGAGGCGTTATTCTATAATAGAAACATATGTTCTGATTTTGGATTAGGAAAGGGGCAAGGAGTTTGGCGAAGCATCAGTTCCAATATAATGAAGATGCGATTCAAGTGTTAGAAGGACTTGAAGCCGTTCGAAAACGCCCGGGTATGTATATCGGGAGCACGGACAGCCGTGGATTGCATCATTTAGTATACGAAATAGTAGATAACTCCGTTGATGAAGCGTTAGCGGGATTTGGCGACGAAATTTCTGTCGTAATACATAAAGATAATAGTATTAGCGTTATTGATAAAGGGCGAGGAATGCCTACGGGAATGCATAAACTTGGGAAACCGACACCTGAAGTTATTTTAACTGTACTTCATGCAGGCGGTAAGTTTGGTCAAGGTGGCTATAAAACAAGCGGTGGTTTACACGGTGTTGGGGCATCAGTTGTAAACGCCTTATCAGAATGGTTAGTCGTAACGATTAAGCGTGACGGAAATATTTATGAACAACGCTTTGAAAATGGTGGTGTTCCTGTAACGACGCTTGAAAAAATCGGAAAGACAAAAGAATCTGGTACGACAATGCATTTTAAACCAGATACAACAATTTTCAGTACAACAAATTATAACTATGAAACTTTATGTGAAAGATTACGCGAATCTGCATTTTTATTAAAAGGGATGAAAATCTCAATAAAAGATGAACGAAATGATTTAGAAGATGTGTTTCATTATGAAACAGGAATTGAAGCTTTCGTTTCATACTTAAACGAAGAGAAAGATTCGATTCATCCAGTTGTATATTTCTCTGGTGAACAAAATGGAATTGAGGCAGAGCTAGCATTTCAATTTAACGATGGCTACTCAGAAAATATTCTATCGTTTGTAAATAACGTACGTACAAAAGATGGTGGAACACATGAAGCTGGATTTAAGACAGCAATGACACGTGTGTTTAATGAGTATGCTCGTAAAGTTTCGCTATTAAAAGAAAAAGATAAAAACTTAGAAGGTACAGATATTCGTGAAGGTGTAGCGGCTATCGTTTCTGTACGTGTACCAGAAGAAGTACTTCAGTTTGAAGGACAAACGAAGGGGAAACTAGGTACAAGTGAAGCTCGGTCTTCAATTGATGCCATTGTATCAGAGCATTTAGCTTACTTTTTAGAAGAAAACCCGGACGTAGCTACACTTCTTGTGAGAAAAGCAATTAAAGCAGCACAAGCGCGTGAAGCCGCTCGTAAAGCGAGAGAGGAAGCGCGTACTGGTAAAAAGAAAAAGAAGTCAGAAGGTACATTAAGTGGTAAGTTAACACCCGCACAATCACGTAACCCGCAGAAAAATGAACTGTACCTAGTAGAGGGTGACTCTGCCGGTGGTTCTGCGAAACAAGGACGAGATCGACGTTTCCAAGCGGTATTACCATTGCGTGGTAAAGTAATTAATACAGAAAAAGCAAAGCTTGCTGATATCTTCAAAAATGAAGAGATTAATACAATCATTTATGCAATTGGCGGCGGTGTAGGCAATGAATTCGATGTGGAAGATATTAACTACGATAAAGTTGTCATTATGACCGATGCTGATACAGACGGGGCGCATATTCAAGTATTGTTATTAACATTCTTCTACAGATATATGAAACCACTTATTGAAGCTGGTAAAGTGTTTATCGCACTTCCTCCTTTATACAAAGTAAGTAAAGGAAAAGGAAAAAGTGAAGTAATTGAATATGCATGGTCAGATGATGAATTAGATGAAGTAACGAAAAAAGTTGGAAAAGGTTACATGTTACAGCGTTATAAAGGACTTGGCGAAATGAATGCGGATCAATTATGGGAAACAACGATGAATCCTGAAACGCGTACATTAATTCGCGTGAAAATTGATGATGCAGCGAGGGCAGAGCGCCGAGTTACAACATTAATGGGTGATAAAGTAGAACCGCGTCGTAAATGGATTGAGCGCAATGTACAGTTTGGTATGCAAGAAGAAGGAAATATTTTAGAAAATGAAATGATTATGGAGACGGAGGTGGAATAACATGCAAGCAGAGAAGTTTCATGACCTCCCGCTTGAAGACGTGTTAGGTGATCGCTTTGCACGTTATAGTAAATATATTATTCAAGATCGCGCGCTTCCAGATGCTCGTGATGGCTTAAAACCAGTACAAAGACGTATTTTATATTCTATGTATGTAGAAGGAAACGTACACGATAAAGCATTCCGTAAGTCAGCTAAAACAGTTGGTAACGTTATTGGTAATTATCATCCGCATGGTGATTCCTCTGTATATGAGGCGATGGTACGTTTAAGCCAAACTTGGAAAGTACGTAATGTTTTAGTTGAGATGCATGGTAATAACGGTAGTGTTGACGGGGATCCAGCAGCAGCAATGCGTTATACGGAAGCCCGATTATCACCAATTGCATCTGAGTTATTACGTGATCTTGATAAAGAAACAGTAGAATTCGTATCCAACTTTGATGATACGAGTGAAGAACCGGTTGTTTTACCAGCAGCGTTCCCGAACTTATTAGTGAACGGATCTACAGGGATTTCCGCTGGTTATGCAACAGAAATTCCTCCGCATCATCTTGGAGAAGTTATTGACGCTACAATGATGCGTATTGATAAACCGAATAGTACTGTTGATGATTTATTAACAGTTATGAAAGGACCTGATTTCCCAACAGGTGGTATTATTCAAGGGATTGATGGTATTAAAAAGGCGTATGAAACAGGTAAAGGTAAAATTATTATTCGCGGGAAAGCAGAAGTTGAAACGGTTCGTGGTGGGAAACAGCAAATCGTAATTACTGAAATTCCATACGAAGTAAATAAAGCAAACCTTGTTAAGAAAATGGATGAGTTACGTCTAGATAAAAAATTAGATGGCATTGCTGAAGTGCGTGATGAGACAGATCGTACAGGTCTTCGTATTGTCGTAGAATTAAAAAAAGAAGCAAATTCTGAAGGTATTTTAAATTATTTATATAAAAATACAGATTTGCAAATACCATATAACTTTAATATGGTAGCGATTAATAATCGTCGTCCAACGCTTATGACATTACCGAAAATTTTAGATGCATATATTGGGCATCAAAAAGAAGTTGTTACGAGACGTTCACAATATGAATTAAGAAAAGCAGAAAATCGTCAACATATTGTAGAAGGTTTAAAGAAAGCATTATCGATTTTAGACCAAGTTATTGAAACGATTCGAGCTTCAAAAGATAAGCGTAATGCAAAAGATAATTTAAGTGCGAAATTTGGATTTACAGAAGCGCAAGCGGAAGCAATTGTATCCTTGCAATTATATCGTTTAACGAATACAGATATTACAGCACTACAACAAGAGGCAGATGAGCTTAATAAGAAAATTATTGAGTTACAGGCAATTTTACAAAGTGAAAAAAGATTACTTCAAGTAATTAAAACAGATTTAAAGAGAGTTAAGAAAACATATAGTGATGATCGACGTGCAATTATTGAAGATCAAATCGAGGAAATTAAAATCGATGTAGAAGTGATGATCCCACAAGAAGATGTCATCGTTACTGTAACGAAAGAAGGATATGTGAAACGTACTGGATGGCGCTCACATAATGCCTCAAACGGCAAAGACTTCGGTATGAAAGAGGGTGACATCTTACTTGAACGATTCGATACGAATACGACAGAGACAGTCCTCTTATTTACGAATAAAGGAAACTATATATATTTGCCAGTATACGAAATGCCAGATATTCGTTGGAAAGATTTAGGTCAGCACGTTGCTAATATCGTTTCACTCGACCGGGATGAAACCATTATTTGGGCAACTGTCGTACCGAACTTTGAGGAAGAAAAGCGATTTATCGTATTTGTAACAAAGAATGGTATGATTAAGAAGACAGAATTAAACCAATATAAAGTACAGCGTTACTCAAGAGCGTTCGTTGCTGTAAACTTGAAAAAAGATGATGAAGTTGTTGATATATTTGCGACAGATGGAACGAGTGATATCGTTCTTGCTACACACGGTGCATATGCACTTATTTTCCATGAAGATGAAGTAAGTCCAGTCGGTGTAAGAGCCGCTGGTGTGAAAGCAATTAATTTAAAAGAAGATGATTATGTCGCTTCTGGTAAACCATTAAATGGTGACAAAGATCAACTTATTCTCGTAACGCAGCGCGGTGCCGTAAAACGCCTAAAAGCATCAGAAATTGAGAAATCAACGAGAGCGAAGCGAGGTCTTGTTATTTTCAAAGAGTTAAAACGTAATCCATACCGCATTGTCGGTATTGAAATCGTTAGAGACGATGAACTAGTTTACATGAAGACAGAGAAACATATCGTAGAAGAAATTGATCCGAAAGCGTATCGAAATAAGGATCGGTATAGTAACGGTAGTTTAGTGCTAGATGTTAACGATACTGGTGAAGTTATTGAAACGTGGACGAAAAAACGACCGGAATAAAAAAAGCATCTTGCCATGAATAATGGCAAGATGCTTTTTTCTAGGCAATTTATTATGTAAATAATAATAATCTTGTTATAATAACTGAATGAAATCGTTCTCATAAAGTGGAATTCTAATCAGTGGGGATCTTACTGTCCGCAAATAGCCGGATAAATGGAGGGGCAACATGAAAAAAATAGGTGTAGGGATTGTAGGTTTTGGATTTTCTAGTACAACATTTCATATCCCATTATTACAAACGATAGAAGAATATGATATTCGTGCCGTATTATCTTCAAAAGAAGAGGTAGTAAAAGAAACATTACCGAATGCTAACGTCGTTAGTACAATTGATGAATTGGTGAAGCGAGCTGATATTGAATTAGTCGTCATTACTTCACCAAATACAACTCATTTTCCATATGTAAAAGAAGCAATATTAAACGGTAAGCATGTTGTTGTAGAGAAACCATTTGTTGTTTCAATTGAAGAAGGAGAAGAGCTTATTTCATTAGCAGAGCAGCATAATGTCGTATTAAGTGTATATCATAATCGTCGTTTTGATAATGATTTCTTAACAATTAAGAAATTATTAGAAGAAAATAGAATAGGTAACCTATACGCATATGAAGCGCATTTTGATCGTTTCCGTCCACATGTACGTGATCGCTGGAGAGAAAAGAACTTACCAGGATCAGGAATATTATATGATTTAGGATCGCATTTAATTGACCAAGCATTATCATTATTTGGGAAACCAAATGCGATAAGTGCAGATCTAATCAAACAACGACCAGGTGCAGAGGTGGATGATTATTTCCACATAGTACTTCACTACGGAGTTAAACGTGTCATTTTACGTAGTAGCAGTTATGTGAAAAAGGCAGGTCCACATTTTACACTGCATGGAGATAAAGGTTCTATCGTGAAATACGGTATGGATTCACAGGAAGAACAATTAAAAAATGGAATGAAGCCAGGCGATAACGGTTATGGAGTAGACGCTGAAGAGAATTTTGTTACTCTACAAACAGAAGAAGAGTTAGTACGTATTCCATCAGAAGTTGGCTGTTATGACATGTACTATAAAGGTGTAAGAGATAGCATTATAAATGGTGAGAAACCACCTGTAACAGCACAAGAAGGTTTAGAAGTAATTAAGCTAATTCAATTAGCGGTTGAAAGTAATGAAACGGGTAGAGTTATCACTGTAAAATAAAAAAGACACGAATTTCGTGTCTTTTTTATTAGGAATATGACAAATTATTTAGTTTAATCGCTTATCATACATTAACTGGATTTGGATGCCGTAAGGATCTTCAATAATACCATATGCTTCACTAAATACATTTTTTTCTAGTGGAGAGATTACCTTCACATTCTTATCGGAAATTAAATTATTATAAAATCTTTGTATTTCTTCTAAATTAGCGCTTTGAATGCAAAGTGACATGTTATTTCCAACGTTATAACCTTTGTTAGGATTCATTGTATCTTCTGCTATCATTAGCTTTGTATTCCCAATTTGTAAAACAGAGTGAGCAATATGATCTTTATTTTCACTTGTAATTTTGAAAGAACTATCTCTTTTCGCCAGTTCTTCATACGTAACAACCATTAACTTTTTGGCTTCTAAATTACGTATATAAAAATGAATTGCCTCCTTTGCTTGCCCATTCATTGAAAGAAAAATAGCTATTTCTAATGTCATAAATTTATAACTCCTTTATTAGTTAATAATTATAATATAGACTAAAAAGGTTTCAATACATGACACCTTTCGAGGAGGGAAATATGAAAAAAACGGAACGAATAAATGATATGCTTATTTTCTTAAATAATAAAAGATATTTTAATTTAAAAGATTTAATGGTTAGATATGATATTTCTAAAAGTACCGCGTTGCGAGATATTCAATCATTAGAAGAAATAGGTGTACCAATATATTCTGAACTAGGCAGAAATGGAAGTTATAAAATTATAGAAAATAGTGTGTTGTCACCAATTTATTTTAGTGTGGATGAAATGTATGCATTATACTTTTCAATTCTTACATTAAATGGATACAAGACAAAACCATTCAATATAGAAAGTATTGCGCTTGAAAATAAATTTAAACATGTCTTACCTGATAATGTGCGTAAAAATATTGCAATTATGGAACGAACGCTTTCTTTTGAAGTAACAAATCATAGTAATTTTAGTCCGTTCTTAAAAGAAATTTTGCAGGGGATTTTTGCTGAGCGAGTTTATCATTTAACATATTTAAAAAAAGATGTGGAGAAAGCCTTGATTGCACAATTTATTCGAATAGAATCTAAATTTGGCCAGTGGTATGCTAAAATCTTTAATTTTGAGACAAATAATGTTCAAATAATTAGATGTGATAAAATTCTTTCTATTGTGGAAACAAGTAATACGAAGCCAAAAAATCTTGAGGAATTATTAAATTATCTTGCTACTTTTCACAGAAAACCTGATGCAATTGATTTTATTGTCATTGTTAATCAAAGAGGAAAAGACATTTTTGATAAAGAGAATTATCCTTCCATGAAGATACAAAAAGAAAATGAACATTATATTATAACAGGCTATTTCAATAAACAAGAAGTTGATTTTATCTCGAACTATTTTCTGAATTTCGGTGAAACGATTATCTCAATTCAGCCTGTTATGCTAAAAGAGTTAATCTATAATAAGGTGTTATCTATAAAGCAGCATTTCACTTCTTTAAGATAAAGTTAGTTTTAGCCATTTATTTGACATGAAAAAGCCCTTGAGATTTAAATATCAAAGGGCTTTTTGTTGATTTTATTTGTTCTTTAGATACAATTATTTTTCTGGGACGGACAGTCCATAAAAGAACATCGTAACGATATCTTGTATATGTTTTTCACGATCTCCTTCAAGAAGTTGTGCTCCGAAATCATCACCTAATTTAGTGAACATTTGAATGTATAGCAACATCATTTCTTTAGTAAGGTGAGGGTTAATTTCATTTTTTTGCTGTGCTTGTTCTAATATTTCTAAATACCAAGGCAAGATTTTTTCGTTTTGATAACTATAAATAAACTTTCGGAGCTCTTCATCTCTTTGCATCATTTGTAGTAACATATCCGGCTGAAATAACCCACCAGTATTCATTTTTCTTACAATCATTTTTTGCATCATATCATGAAAAGGTAATTTTTCCGCTGCAAGATCTTTATAATATTGAAATTCAGATATAATAAATTCTTGTATAAGCTCTCGAAATAACGCATCTTTACTTCCGAAATGATTATAAATGGTAACTTGAGAAACGTTTGCTTCTTTTGCAATATGTTCTATTTTCACTTCATTAAATCCGCGTTCTGAAAATAATAAGAAGGCTGCCTCTTTAATAGCACGTTTTTTCTTTTCTTTCACTTTTTCAAAGCCGTTCAATGCAATCACCTCAATTAAAATATACAAGAAAAAATAATGAAAAACAATAATTTTGAAATATGGACATATAAATATTTCAAAAAGTTGTTGCGAATATGAAAGATGAGGAGTACAATAATTTTGAAATATCACATATTAAATATTTCAAAAAATGAGGTGGAATTATGATTTCAGTTCAAAATGTCACAAAAAAATTTTCAAATGGAAAAGGTTTGTTTCATATTACATTTGAAGTGAAAGAAGGGGAAGTATTCGGTTACTTAGGACCAAATGGTGCCGGGAAATCCACAACAATTCGTAATTTAATGGGGTTTATAAAACCGACAGATGGTAAAGCGACAATTTTTGGATTGGATTGTTGGAATGAAGCAGCGAAAATTCAAAGAGAAGTTGGCTATCTACCAGGAGAAATCTCTTTTATTGAAGGAATGAACGGATTAGAGTTTTTGAAGTTAATGCAAGGAATGCGTGGTTTAAAGGATACGAAAAGACGAGATGAACTAATAGAACGTCTGCAATTTGATGTAAAAACACCGATTCGAAAAATGTCTAAGGGAATGAAGCAAAAAGTAGGGATTGTTGCGGCTTTTATGCATGATCCGAAAGTGTTAATTTTAGATGAACCAACATCAGGACTCGACCCACTTATGCAGCAAGTGTTTATAGATTTAATAGTAGAGGAAAAGCAAAAAGGAAAAACAATTCTTATGTCGTCGCATATTTTTACTGAAATTGAACGTACGTGTGATCGAGTAGCGATTATTAAAGATGGTCGCCTTGTAACGGTTGAAAATATTCATGATTTACAAAGCATGAGACGACAGGTAATAGATGTAACCGTATCATCGCAAGAAGAGATTGAATCTCTTACGCAATGTAATTTGCAATTTGAAGCGGTGAAAGGTAGAGAAGCATCGATTATCGTACAAGGAAACTATCAAACTGTTTTACAAATACTTTCAAACTATAATGTAACGGCACTTCAAACGAGAGCAATGGATTTAGAACATTTATTTATGCATTATTACGATAAGAAAGAAGGGGTAAAGCATGAATAAGCAATTGTTTTTAGCTAGTTTGAAAGAAGCGCAAAAAAGTATTTTAAGTTATGCTACGGGTGCAGCTTTATATTTATGGTTGTTAATTTGGATCTTCCCTTCAATGGTATCAGCGAAAGGTTTAAATGAATTAATAAGCGCTATGCCTGATAGTGTGAAAAAAATTGTTGGCATGGAAAGTCCGATTCAAAACGTAATGGATTTTTTAGCTGGCGAGTATTATAGTCTATTGTTTATTATTATTTTAACGATTTTTTGCGTAACAGTTGCAACACATTTAATTGCACGGCATGTAGATAAAGGGGCGATGGCATATTTGCTAGCAACGCCTGTATCTAGGGTGAAAATTGCAATCACGCAAGCGTCTATTCTTATATTGGGACTACTAATTATTGTAGCTGTTACGTATGTAGCAGGTATAGTAGGTGCAGAATGGTTTTTAGAAGATAATAATTTAAATAAAGAATTATTCCTGAAGATAAACGTAGTCGGAGGGCTCATCTTTTTAGTCGTTAGTGGTTATTCATTTTTCTTTTCTTGTATATGTAATGACGAAAGAAAGGCACTTAGCTACTCAGCAAGTTTAACAATATTATTTTTCGTAACGGATATGGTAGGTAAATTAAGTGATAAGTTAGAGTGGATGAGAAATATATCATTGTTTACGCTATTTCGTCCGAAAGAAATAGCTGAAGGAACGTATAATATATGGCCAGTAAGTATAGGTTTAACTGCTGGAGCACTTTGTATTTTTATAGCAGCAATTGTTGTGTTTAGGAAGAGGGATTTACCGTTATAGAGTAGAAAGTCCACTATATGAGTGGACTTTTTTTGATGAGGAGGAAACTAGTGGATCATTTATTCCGGGTGCAGCTATATGTAAATGATATAGAAAAGTCATTATTGTTCTATGAAGAAGTAATTGGTTTAAAGTTGTATAAACGAAATATGCATGCAGCACGTTTTAATTTCGACCAGTTTTCTTTATTACTAGTTAGTGATTCAAGATTGAATGAAAATCACTATTTTTACAATCGAAAAGAGATGAAGGGGAATGGCTTTGAACTAATTATTGTTGTCAATCGGATTGAAGAAGTATATGAACGTTGTAAAGAGAATCGGTGCACAATACAAGAAGAAATTCAAACTTATCCATGGGAGATGAGAGGATTTAAAATTGTGGATCCAGATGGGTATTTACTTAGAATTACATCTAAGTATAGGTAAACATGAAAAATGTTTACCTTTTTTTATGAAAATATTCAAAAAAATGAACCTTTTTCTAGGCTCATCCGTCTAATACATGTAAAGTTAAATTTGAAGTGAGGATGAAACAGGAGGAGCAATTGTGAAAGTAATCCCTTTATATAAAATGATTGTAAAAGAAGAAACCGATGTTTCTTTAGCGAAAAAAGGTGATCATGAAGCATTTATGAGGCTTATACATACAGAAAAAGTAAAGATGTATCGTATTGCAAAGGCTATGTTACGTGATGAGACAAATATAGAGGATGCGATACAAACAACAATTTTAAAAGCCTATGAGAATATAAAAAAATTAAAGAAAGAAGAGTTTTTTCAAACTTGGTTAATTCGAATTTTAATGAATGAATGTAATAACATTATTAGAACGTATAAAAAGATAATTGTGACAGAAGAGAATGATTACAATATGAGTGCGTGCGATCAGTATGAAGATATAGATTTGTGTAATGCGATTCAATCGTTACATGAAGAGTTAAGAGCTGTTACGGTGCTTTATTATTATGAAGATATGAATCAAGAGAGTATAGCGAAGCTTTTAGAAGTACCAAAAGGAACAGTGAAATCGAGATTGGCACGTGCAAGGGAACAACTACAGAAACGATTAAAGATGGAATAGGGGGTGCAAAGGATGGATAATGAAAAAATATTTGATGAGAAATTAAAAAAGAGAATAAACGAAGAGAATGTTATAGTACCGCCAGAGTTAAATGAAAAGATTAATCGTACACTACATAGTCTTCCGGTAAAAAAGAAAGGTTACAGAGTTTATATGATGGTTATAAGTGCTGCTGTTCTAGCACTTTCAATTGTGTCTATATCGGAGTTTTCTGATCAAATTTTTGCTCAAAACGGCGGAGTGTTTGAATATGTAAAGAAAAAGGCATTTTCTGATTACGAAAACGAAGAGGAAATAAAAGCGAATGTAAATTATCCAGATAAAGAAAAGATTCATGAAAAAATGCTAGATTCCATTGATCATTTTAATAATATTTCAGGACAATTTGAGGAATATTCTAGTTCGTCAAGAATTGCTACAACATACAAATATACGATTGATACGGAGCAACAAAGAGGTATCTCTTCGAAAGAAGATAAACTAGTGAAAAAACGAACCATTATATATAACGAGGGCAAGAAAAAAGAGTTTGATGACGAGAAGTATACGTACAAAGAAACAAAATGGAGCCCGAAAGAAAGAAACTATGAACTATTAAAATTAAATCCTACGGAAAGGTTATTGAGAAAATCAGGTGAGAAAAAAAGGTATGATGATGAATATATAGGATTCGCGAAGTATAGTATTCAATCCGAATTTGCTGATCTATTAATTCGATATAAAGATTGGAATTATAAAGAAACGAAGTATCTTGGACTGGATTGCTACAAAATAGAAGGGACAATAAATATAGAAATGCCTGTAAGTACATCTGAAGATTTAAGAGGGAAATTTGAAATGGTTGTAGAGAAAAATACGGGGATTATGCTAAAGTTCCTTAGTTTCCACGAAGGTATGATTCAATATTCGATTACAACAGAATGGATACAAATAAACAAAGGATTGAAAGAGAATACATTTCAAAAGGAAAGCGCTAATTATGAGAAAGTGAAAAATATATTGGATGAATAGAAAACGGAGGAAACAATATGGAGAATCATTCTTCTTCAAGAGAACAGAAAAATAAACGAAAATATAAAAAGACAACGATAGTAAGTGTATTGTTAGCGATATTACTATTTTGCGGATTTGGATATGGTACTTACGTATATATGAAAACTTCTAATCTCGTACAAAAATCAAATGTTAATTTAGCACGTGGTGAAAAATCAAATTTACGTGAGGAAACTGTAAAACCGATTAAGAATAATGTTTCACTTTTAATTATGGGAATTGATGAAAATCAAGAACGACAAAAGGAGTATAATGGTGCATTTCATACAGATGCACTACTGTTAGCTACTTTTAATAAAGATGATAAGACTGTGAAATTAACGAGTATACCACGTGATACATACACATATGTTCCGGTTGAAAAGAAAAAAGATAAAATAACGCATGCATATGGAAGTGGTTTCGTTAAAAATGGTAAAGATGGAGGGCCGCAAGCTTCAGTGGAAGCGGTAGAAAAGTTATTACAAGTGCCTGTTGATTATTTTGTAAAGTTTAATTTTAATTCATTTACTAAAATTGTTGATGGATTAGATGGGATTGAAGTAGATGTCCCAGTTGAATTTACGGAGCAAAATAGTAAAGATGAACCTGACGCGATCCATTTGAAAAAAGGACTACAAAAATTAACAGGGGAAGAGGCACTTGCCTTAGCAAGAACGCGTCATATTGATAGTGATGCAATGAGAGGACAGCGCCAACAACTTGTTATGGAAGCGATTTTAAGTAAATTAAAAAGTGTAGGATCGATTACGAAGCTAGAAAAAATAGTTGAGGCGGTTGACGGTGATTTTAAAACAAATTTAGTAATGGATGATATTTTATCTTTTTATAAATACGGTTTAAATAGTTCAGTTGAAAAAATACAATTAGCTGGTGATGATTTATATTTACCTAATGGTCCAAATGGGCAACGTGTATATTATTATAATCCTAATAAAAAAGATCTACAGAGTTTGAGCAATACTCTTAGAACACATCTAGGATTAAGTGAAAAGCAGATTGAGGAGAATTAAAGCAGATGTAATGTCTGCTTTTTTATTACGTTAAATAGTATGTCGTTTATATACAAATGTTATATACTATTTTCAAATTTAAGATAATAGTATAACATAAAGTTGTAGCTTAAGTGAAATAACAGGGGGGCTATTACATAGAATATATCATTAGCAATTATTGAAATAGTATGGGAGAAATGAAAGAAACAGGGGAGTATCAAAAATGAGAATCATAAAGAATTTAACATTTCAAGTTATTGTGGCCATTATTTGTGGTATTGCAGTAGGAGCAATTTGGCCGAGTGTTGGACAAGAGATGAAGCCAATTGGTGAAACGTTCATCAATATGATTAAAATGGTTATTGCACCGATTATCTTTTTAACAATTGTGCTTGGTATTGCAAGTATGGGAAGTATGAAAAAGGTAGGTCGTGTTGGTGGTAAGGCATTATTATATTTTGAAATTGTTACAACTGCAGCTTTAATTATTGGTATCATCATAGCGAATGTTGTACGTCCCGGAGATGGAGTAGATCCCTCAAAGCTAAAGGGCGGAGATGTTTCGCAATATGTACAAAGCGGGCAAGAAATGAAGTGGGTGGATTTCTTTTTACATATTGTACCGTCTAACATGTTTGAAGCATTTGCAAAAGGTGATATTTTACAAGTGCTGTTCTTCTCCATTTTATTCGGTGCTGGGTTAACGATGTTAGGGAAAAATGGACAACCGGTAATCGATTTTTTTGAAAGATTATCGAAAGTATTTTTTAACATTTTATCAATTGTAATGAAATTAGCACCGATTGGAGCATTCGGCGGGATGGCGTTTACAATTGGCAAATATGGTTTAAGTACACTTATTCCACTTGGTAAATTAATGATTTGTGTGTATGCGACAATGGCATTATTTGTTTTTATTGTTTTAAATTTTATTTGTAAACTGTACAAATTTAGTTTGTGGAAATATTTAGCTCACATTAAAGAAGAATTACTCATTGTTCTCGGGACATCATCATCAGAATCAGTATTGCCGCGAATGATGACAAAGATGGAAGACTTCGGATGTTCGAAGCCAGTAGTAGGTTTAGTCATTCCGACGGGATACTCTTTTAATTTAGATGGAACGACCATTTATTTATCGATGGCTACTATATTTTTAGCTCAAGTCTTTCACGTCGATCTTTCACTAGGTCAACAATTAACGATAATAGCTATTTTATTAGTTACATCTAAAGGTGCAGCAGCAGTAACAGGTGGAGGGTTTATTGTATTAGCATCTACGTTATCTGCGATGAATGTTATTCCATTAGAAGGGTTAGCACTATTGCTTGGTGTAGATCGTTTTATGTAAGAGGCACGTGCTATTGTCAATTTAATTGGTAACGGTATTGCGACTGTAGTTGTTGCAAAAAGTGAAAATGAATTTGATGAAGAGAAGTATACGAGAGTAATAGAGGAAATGAAAAAAGAGAAAATGGTCGGATAAAAAAGTCAGCAAAGCTGACTTTTTTATTTTTGTAGAAAAGAGGTTTGTTATGATATACATTATTTATTAACAATAATTTACAGGTTCTTTATAGTGGAAGGATATAAAGGCTATTAAATCAGTACATATAATTCAATGAGGTATAGTGTTTCGAAAGATTATGGAATTTTTATGAATATTACTGTAAAAAAATAATTTTTTAAAAATTTTCAATAATAACACTTTACAAAACTCAAAAAATTAGTAGAATAATAGTTAATAAGAATCTTCTGATAAATATATAAAGAAAAACAGAATTATCAGAAAATTCTTAAATGAGAGCGTTTAGAATTAGGGAGGGTACAGAAAGTGAAAAAGAAAAAAATGAAAAAACTAACAGCAGTTGTAGCACCAGTTTTAGCAATGAGTATGGCATTGACAGCATGTTCTACATCAGGTGGAGATAAGAAGACAAGCACAAATTCTAGCTCTGGTGGAGATAGCAAATCAGAAGAAAAATTAGCAGCGAAACAAGTACTAAATCGTACTGAAACAAATGAGATTCCAACAATGGATACTTCTAAAAATACAGATACATTAGGTTCTCAAATTTTAGGGAACACGATGGAAGGTTTATATCGATTAGATAAAGATAACAAACCAATCCCAGCTGCGGCAGAATCAAGCACGAAGAGTGAGGATGGTAAAAAATATACATTCAAATTACGTAAAGATGCAAAATGGTCAAATGGTGATCCTGTAACAGCGAAAGATTTCGTATATGCTTGGCAACGACTATTAGATCCAAAAACAGCTGCTGAGTATGCATTTATCGCATTCCCAATTAAAAATGCAGAAGCTGTTAATAAAGGGGAAAAGCCTGTAACGGAACTAGGAGTAAAGGCAGTAGACGATCTTACTCTAGAAGTTGAATTAGAACAAGCAGTACCATATTTCTTAAACTTAGTAGCATTCCCATCGTACTATCCGTTAAATGAGAAATTTGTAACAGAAAAAGGGGATAAATTCGGTTTAGAGTCTGATACGACAGTATATAACGGACCGTTCGTTCTTACTGATTGGAAGCATGAGCAAGGCTGGAAACTAAAGAAAAACGATCAATATTGGGATAAAAAGACTGTAAAACTAGACGAAATTAACTATAGTGTAGTAAAAGAAGTAGCGACAAGAGTAAACTTATATGATACAAATGCAATTGATTTCGCGCTATTATCAGGTGAATTCGTTGATAAGTATAGAAACAATAAAGAAGAGTTTGGCACATACTCACAAGTAAGTACTTACTTCTTACGTATGAACCAAAAACGTGGCGGGCAAGATACACCGTTAAAGAGCCAAAAATTACGAGAAGCAATTGCATTATCAATTGATAAAAAGAATTTATCAAATGTTATTTTAAATGATGGATCTAAGCCTGCGGACTTCTTAGTACCAAAAGGATTAGCAACTGGACCAGACGGTAAAGACTTCCAAGAAACATTTAAAAATGGTATTAAACCAGATGCGAAAAAAGCAGCAGCTGCATGGGATGAAGCGAAAAAAGAGCTTGGAAAAGACCAAGTTACAATTGAGCTATTAAACTATGACACTGGTAATGCGAAAAAAGTTGGGGAATATGTAAAAGATCAAATTGAGAAAAACTTAAAAGGTGTAACTGTTAATATTAAACTTCAACCATTCAAACAAAAACTGAAATTAGAAACAGAGCAAGATTATGATTTATCATATGCTGGTTGGGGACCTGACTACGCTGACCCAATGACATTCTTAGATATGTTCCAGTCTAATCATTCTCATAACCAAATGAGCTTCGCTGATCCGAAATATGATGATATGATCAAAAAAGCTGGCGGAGAATTAATGGGTGATGCGAAGAAACGTTGGGAAGAGCTAGGAAAAGCTGAGAAATTACTTCTTGAGCAAGATGTAGCACTTGTACCTTTATATCAACGTGGTGATGCATACGTTCAAAAACCAAATGCAAAAGGCATCGTTCACCATAACATTAGCCCAGAGTATAGCTTCAAGTGGGCATACATGACTGAAAAAGATGGGAAATAATTTTTAAGCAGTGAGGCTATATTTAAGTGGATGTATATAGGTTGTTTAGCTTATTTTGTAGTGAGAACCTTGTTATCTACAATAGAAAGATAAAATGATAGAGCATTCCAAAAGTAGATGATTTACTTTTGGAATGCTCTTTTATTATGAGATTATATATAAATAAATCGATAGATGTAAGAAAGAACTTGTATCGTGATAATTGTAGAGAGTGCTCGTTACTATCACAAAAAAATAATTTTTAGAATATTTTAAAAATAACTTTACAAAAATAGAAAAGTTAGTAGAATATTAATTAATAAGAATTTTCTGATAACTAGTTATTAGAAAATCTCTCAAAATGAGTTTCGTACATATAATTGGGGAGGGTACAAAAATGAAGAAAAAGATGAAAAAGTTCACGGCGGTTGTAGCGCCAGTTTTAGCGATGAGTATGGCGTTGACAGCGTGTTCTGGATCAGGTGGGGAGAAGAAAACAACTACGACGTCTAATGGTGGTGGGGAAGAGAACAAATCTGAAATTAAATACGCAGCAAAACAAGTATTAAATCGTACAGAGAATCAAGAAATTCCGACGATGGATACGTCTAAATCTACTGATACGTTAGGGTCACAAATTTTAGGGAACACGATGGAAGGATTATATCGTCTTGATAAAGATAATAAGCCAATCCCAGCTGCTGCAGAATCTAGTACGAAAAGCGAGGATGGCAAAAAATATACATTTAAATTACGTAAAGATGCAAAATGGTCGAATGGTGATCCTGTAACAGCGAAAGATTTCGTATTTGCATGGCAGCGCTTACTTGATAAAAATACAGCGTCAGAATACGCATTTATTGCTTACTATATTAAAAACGCAGAAGCAATTAATAAAGGTGAAAAACCTCTAACAGATTTGGGGGCAAAAGCAGTAGATGATTATACACTAGAGGTAGAATTGGAAAAGCCAGTACCATATTTCTTGAATTTACTAGCATTCCCGTCATACTATCCGTTAAATGAAAAATTCGTAAAAGAAAAAGGCGATAAGTACGGTTTAGAAGCAGATACAACGGTGTATAACGGGCCGTTCGTGATGTCTTCATGGAAACATGAACAAGGATGGCAACTAAAGAAAAATGATAAGTATTGGGATAAGAAGACTGTAAAATTAGAAGAAATTAACTATAGTGTAGTGAAAGAAGTTGCGACGAAAGTAAACTTATATGATACAGGGTCAATTGATTTCACACTACTATCAGGAGAGTTTGTAGATAAATACAAATCGAACAAAGAAGAATATGGCGAGTATGCAGAATCAAGTACATTCTTCTTACGTTTAAATCAAAAGCGTAACGGACAAGATACGCCGTTAAAGAGCAAAAAGCTTCGTGAAGCAATTGCATTATCGGTTGATAAAAAAGGACTGGCAAACGTTATTTTAAATAATGGTTCAAAAGCAACAGATCAATTAGTACCAAAAGGACTTGCGACAGGACCAGACGGTAAAGATTACCAAGATACATTTAAAAATGGTCTGAAATATGATCCGAAAAAAGGTGCAGCAGCGTGGGAAGCAGCGAAAAAAGAACTTGGAAAAGATCAAGTTACAATTGAATTACTAAGTTATGATGATGGAACTGCGAAAAAGATTGCTGATTATGTTAAAGATCAAATTGAGAAAAATTTAAAAGGTGTAACGATTAATACAAAAATTCAGCCGTTCAAACAAAAATTAAAATTAGAGACTGCACAAGATTATGAAATTTCTTATGCAGGTTGGAGTCCAGACTATGCGGATCCAATGACATTTATTGATATGTTTGAATCGAAGAGCCCATATAACCAAATGAGTTATTCAAATGCAAAATACGATGAAATGGTACAAAAAGCAGGTAATGAATTAATGGGTGATGCGAAGAAACGTTGGGAAACGTTAGGGAAAGCAGAAAAATTATTCCTTGAAGAAGATGCTGGACTAGTTCCTTTATATCAAACAGGAAGAGCGTATGTAATGAAACCGAATGTAAAAGGAATTGTGAAACATAACATCAGTCCGGAATATAGCTTTAAGTGGGCGTATGTAACGGAAGGGAAATAAGAAAAAGAGCGTTTAAAAAATATATTATTTATTTTTTTAAACGCTCTTTTACTATTCAATTAAATTTAAATAAATAGAGAAGAATAAGAAAAGTGGTACTTACATATAGTAGATGGGGGAGAATTCGTATAGTAGTAATAGATTGTTATTGAAGTAAATAAATTAATTATTATGAATATTTATAAAAATACTTTACAATCCAAGGAAAATTAGTAGAATAGTAATTAGTAATAATTTTCAGATAATTTAAAATAGAAATCTCTCAAAGTTAGTTTCGTACATATAATTGGGGAGGGTACAAAAATGAAGAAAAAGATGAAAAAGTTTACGGCGGTTGTAGCACCAGTTTTAGCGATGAGTATGGCGTTAACAGCGTGTTCTGGATCTTCTGGTGGGGAGAAGAAAACGACAACGACATCTAATAATGGTGGAGAAGAGAAGAAGTCTGATATTAAATATGCGGCAAAGCAAGTGCTAAATCGTACAGAAACGAATGAAATTCCGACGATGGATACTTCCAAAAATACAGATACACTTGGCTCACAAATTTTAGGGAATACAATGGAAGGTTTATATCGCCTTGATAAAGATAATAAGCCAATCCCAGCTGTAGCGGAATCTAGCACAAAAAGCGAGGATGGTAAAAAATATACATTTAAATTACGGAAAGATGCAAAATGGTCAAACGGTGATGCTGTAACAGCGAAAGATTTCGTATTTGCATGGCAACGTCTAGTAGATCCCAAAACAGCTGCTGAATATGCATTTATCGCTTACTATCTTAAAAATGCAGAAGCGATTAATCAAGGGAAAGCAGAAGTTTCTACATTAGGTGTAAAAGCGGTAGATGATTATACACTTGAAGTGGAACTAGAAAGACCTGTACCATATTTCTTGAACTTAATGGCATTTGCGTCATACTATCCATTAAATGAAAAGTTCGTAAAAGAAAAAGGAAATAAATTCGGTTTAGAGTCTGATACAACACTGTATAATGGTCCATTTGTGCTTACTGATTGGAAACATGAGCAAGGCTGGAAATTAAAGAAAAATGATCAGTATTGGGATAAGAAGACTGTAAAACTAGATGAAATCAACTATAGTGTAGTAAAAGAAGTAGCTACAAGAGTAAACTTATTTGATACAGGTGCAATTGATTTCGCACTTTTATCAGGAGAATTTGTTGATAAGTATAGAAATAATAAAGAAGAGTTTGGCGCATATTCGGAAACAAGTACGTTTTACTTACGCCTCAATCAAAAACGCGGTGGGCAAGATACACCGTTAAAGAGTAAAAAACTACGTGAAGCAATTGCCTTATCAATTGATAAGAAAGCTTTAACGAATGTCATTTTAAATGATGGTTCAAAACCAGTGGATTACTTAGTACCAAAAGGTTTAGCAAGTGGACCAGACGGTAAAGATTTCGCAGAAACGTTCAAGAATGGTTTAAAACAAGACTCCAAAAAGGCAGCAGCAGCTTGGGAAGAAGCGAAAAAAGAACTTGGAAAAGATCAAGTAACAATTGAACTGCTGAATTATGATACTGGTAATGCGAAAAAAGTTGGGGAGTATGTAAAAGATCAAGTTGAAAAGAATTTAAAAGGTGTGACAGTAAATATTAAACTGCAACCATTTAAGCAAAAACTAAAATTAGAATCAGATCAAGATTATGATTTTTCATATGGTGGCTGGAATCCAGATTATGCGGATCCAATGACGTACCTTGATATGTTTGAAACGAAAAACTCTCAGAACCAGATGAGCTATTCAAATTCAAAATATGATGACATTATTACTAAAAGTAAGACAGAATGGATGGCTGATGCAAAAAAACGTTGGACGGAGCTAGGGAAGGCAGAGAAATTGTTACTTGAGGAAGATGTAGCACTTGTACCTTTATATCAAAGTGCTAAATCATATGTTATGAAACCGAATGTAAAGGGAATTGTGAAACATAATATTAGTCCAGAATATAGTTTCAAATGGGCGTATGTAGAAGAGAAATAGTAAAAAAAAAGCATTTTCAAGTTGCGGTATGGCACTTGAAAATGCTTTTTTTCTGTGCACTATTTTTTTCAGGATGAATATATGTATTATAGAAAATTTAAAGGAGAATCCCATGAAACGAAACACATACATCGATTTCCTAGCTTATTACGGAATAGGGAGTGCTCATCCTGGTGGTTTTACATTAACAAAACAATTGTTAGCACAACTCCCTCTTAGACATGGGGCGAATGTCCTAGAGATAGGTTGTGGCACGGGAAAAACCGCAGCATATATGGCGAGGAATTTTGGATATAAAGTAACAGCGGTGGAAAAGAATGAAATTATGATTCAAAAGGCGAAAGATAGGTGGTCGTTTGAAGGAATAGACATTCAATTAATTGAAGGAAAGGCAGAGCAATTACCTTGTTTGCATGACTCATTTGAATTGGTACTCGGAGAATCGATACTTGCTTTTACAGAGAAAGAAAGGGTTATTTCGGAATGCTATCGTGTACTACAGAAAGATGGTAAGCTTGTTGTCATTGAAATGATTATTGATAGGCATATTGATAAGGGTGAGGAAGAGAAAATCGCTCAATTATACGGGATGAAAGAGCTATTAACTGAGAGTGAGTGGGTACAATTATTTCAGAAAGCAAATTTTAAGCGGGTTACTATTGCTGGCGGTGGTACAATTGCAGAAACAATCTCTGCTTATATAGAAGAGCCGGAATGGAATGTATCACAATTTATTCCGAATGAGTTATATGAGGCATGGGTGCAACATGAAAATATAAGGCTTATGTACCAAAACATTTTAGGGCATCGTATTTTTATATGTGAAAAATAAAGAAAAAGAGTTGGCTAAAGATAGTCAACTCTTTACTTATGTTAAATGAAAAATAATGCAGCTAATGTAATTCCGAAGATAAAACCAAATCCGAGTTCAACACCCCAGCCGCAACCGCCGCCGCCCCAGCTACCGCCACCACAACTACCGCAACCACGGCCGCCACATCCACAGCTGCTGAATCCACCACCGCATCCAAATCCACAACTATCGCATCTGCTAATGCCGCCGCAAAGATCGCAACCACCGTTTGCATATGCATCATAGTATCCGAATCCTGAATCAAAAGATGAGTGCTGTTGCACTGGTTCAATCCATACAGAGTTTTTCGTCACATCAATTATTTTGCCTAAATGAATGCGACCATCACGATCTTCAATGCGAACGACTTTACCGAAATAACGTTGGCACGTATCATAACATTTTTGTCTATGCATATTCATTCCTCCTTCCCCATTACAGTAATACGATATGTAAAGGGGACAAGTGCGGCTTGTACGAATGTCCTAACTATCATAATTGTTATAGGAAAGGGGAAATATAGGAAGAGGATATATAAGGAGGAAAAGGCATGAAATCTACAAATCAGTTTCAGACATACGAAGTACCGTGGGAAGAATTTATTGAAGCATTGCGAGAGGAAATGAAGAAGCAAGTAGGGGCAGATATTATTGATACAGTAGTTTGCAATTTAGAAGATGGTTTTGAAGTGTATACATATGTGCAAGGAGATTTGGATTTTGAATATAAGGAAGCGCTGGAAAGGAAATATGGGAGTGATGCAAAAACTCCTAATGTGTTAACGATTATGTTATTAGCTAGCGTTTATCGTACAAGTGAAGAGAATATACGCTTGCATGCGGATCATAAAGATAATCCGATTGTGGAAGTGTATGTGAAGAAATAAAACACGCTGTGAAAGGCGTGTTTTTTATTTGTATGATAAAATATTAGAAAATTAAGAAAGATGGTGATGATTTGAAAATTAAACATCTTAATCTAACAGTTTCAGATGTACTAGCCGCGAGAGAGTTTTTAGAAAAGTATTTTGGTTTAACTTGTAGCGGAACAAGGGGAAATGGCTTTGCAGTTATGCGTGATAATGATGGGTTTATATTAACGTTAATGAAAGGAAAAGACGTACATTATCCAAAAACATTTCATGTAGGATTTCCACAAGAAAGTGAAGAACAAGTAAATAAGATAAATCAAAGATTGAAGGAAGATGGATTTTTGGTTGAGGCTCCTAAACGTGCACATGCGTATACGTTTTACGTGGAAGCACCTGGTGGATTTACAATAGAAGTGATGTGTTAAGTCAAAAATCAAACTTTTTGTTATGTGTTTTTAAAATAAAAAGTAGGAAAAGTCTGTTTTAAGTGTAGAGCTTAAACAGGCTTTTTTACTTATAGTATCGGATAGAAAACGCTAGAAGGAATCATATTCAGCTTTTATAACTGTTTACATAATAAAGTTATGCTGTGTTCGTTGTCCTAAAATACAAGTCATATATCTTGTATCCTCTCATAAATTTAAACATAGGAATTTGTCTACAAAGGTGGCGAAGCCTCATCATGAAAATTCGAATTTGTGCCACATTCATGTTGTTTCTATTTATATGGTTACATCCTTTTTGGACTTTTGCAAAAGGAGAGGAGGCAAAGGAAAGGGTCGTTTCACTTGTATATGATGATTCGGGCAGCATGAGAAATAACGATCGCTGGAAATATGCCAATTATGCTTTGCAAAGTTTAGTTGCGCTATTAGATGAAAAAGATACATTTTCTTACGTTCCAATGAGCAAGCCGAATGATCCATTAAACATTTCGTTAACGAAGGATAAGAGACAAACGGAAATTGAGGGAATTGGAGCGTGGAAAACGTATTTAAATACTCCGTTTAGCGCAGTAGAAACAGCGATGCAATCTATAAAAAAGGAAGCAGATATAGATGGGAAACGTGAATTTTGGCTTATTGTCTTAACTGACGGGGCATTTAATGATTTAGAGAAAGATAAGATTGGCGGAAAAGAACAAATTACACAAAAGTTAGCACAGTTTAAGAAAGAAATGGATGCAAAAAAGATATCGTTACATCCAATTTTAATTACGATGGAAGAGGATTTAGGACAGCAAGAAAAGGCACAACTAAATACGTTTAAAGAAATATGGAAAAAAGAGATAAATGGAGTTACGATGCCATCTAGTGGAGAGGATGGTATTGTAAAAAGCGTCAATCAAGTGGCGGCATTAGTTGCAAATCGTGATCCGTTCTCATCTGTTGAATCGATTGTGAAAACGAAAGTGGTAGGAAAGAAAGTAGAGATTACAACACCATTTCCATTAAAGCGTATGACGCTTGTGCGACAATCGCCTTCTTTGTCTAATTATCAGGTCACACAAATTTCTAAACCATTACAATTACAATCTTCTTTTTCCATACATGCACCAGGTGAAGCGAAATTGTTCGGAAATATAGTTCATATCAGTACGGAAAATGAAGAAGTTATTAAACCAGGAACGTATACGATAGAAGTGGACCGAGATATTGAGAAAGAAGGGTTACAAGTACTAGTCGAACCGGCGCTTAATTATACTGTTTCTACTTATGACAAAGAGGATAAGGATAGAAAAAATGTTGAGGAAATGTATGAAGGTGTGACAGCTGTTATTGAAGCAAAACCTACTGAGTTGCCAGTTCAGTCTTCTTACTTTCAGGCAGAAGTAGAAATAGACGGAAAGCAATATGCGATGAAGTGGGACGATAAAAGACATGTATTTTATTACGCAACGAAGCTTACTAAAGGATTAGTACGCGGGAAAGTTCATATGAACATAAAAGGATTTTACAGACAGACGAAAGAATTTAAAATCGAAACAACGAAAAAGCCTGCATTATCTCTTCGAACTGTCACGAAAGATTATGAAGAAAAAGTAACGAATTTAGAGAGTAGTAAACCATTTATTATACAACCACAGTTAGATGATAAGCCGATTACAGAAGAGGCTGTAAAAAAACTATTAAAATCTACTGGTGTCACATCTAAACAATCCATCAACTATGAAATAAAACAACATGGTAATCAAATTTATATTTATCCTCGACCTCATTACTCCGACACGTTCAATTTTACAGATACCGGCACCGTAGAAGCTACCATCGTAGTACAGGATTCAAAGTTACAAGAAGTAAAGAAAAACATAAAACTTCATATTCAAGATGCACCGTTTTATGAAAAGTATGCGCTTATTTTTAAGTTTGTTATTCCTATCACTTTATTACTGTTAATAGTAGGAATAATCGTTTTAGGATGGATTGTCCGTCCGAGATTTCACCGTAAAGCGCTATTGTATTACGAATGGGATCAAGAGGTAGCGAAAGATTGGTTATATCAATCTGAGCCAGAATTACTTAAAAATAAATGGTGGAAACATTATTTTGGTATTCCGTTTAGAGCGGAAAGGAAGACTGTACAATCCGTTACATTTATAGCGAAGAAAGGATCAAAATCGATATTTGTAGCGAAAGAGTCACAAGTAGTAGGAATGATTATTGATGGGATGTTTATAACAGAGGATGAGGTTGGAATGGAACATAAGACACTATATCCAAATGAACTTTTAGTAATTGATAGAGGATATGGTAAGGAGATTTACAAATACGAGTGTGAATAGTAGGTGGAGAGAAGAGGACAATAGTATCTTTCCCTCTCTTTTCAAACAAGCAAGAATAGGAAGGTGGTTCACATGACGTTACAAGTTCCAACGATATTAATTGGTTTAGGTGGAATCGGTAGTACTGTGACACATCAAATATATGAAAGGCTGCCTGAGGAGCGCCGAAAAAAAGTAGCAATGCACGTATTTGATACAGATGTGAATACATTGAGTAAATTTGATCATATTCGAAAGTTTAAGACGCAAACGAGTTCGAGCAAAACGCCTAGGGAGTATATTGCAGGAGATCCAACGATTCCAGAATGGTTTCCAATGGACCCGACTATACTTGATAAACCACTGACAGAAGGGGCAGGACAGTTACGCGTTATTTCCCGTTTAGCGCTACGTGCTGCGATGAAAGAAGATAAACTCACGTCCTTTTGGCAAGAAATTGAGAAAATTTTTCCGGTTACGAGCGATCAAACAGAATATGGAGTGCGTGTCATTATCGTAACATCACTAGCGGGCGGAACAGGTTCAGGAATGTTTCTACAAATTGCATTATATTTACGTGAAATGCTTCGGAAAAAACTGCAGCATCACAACATTTTAATACGCGGTGCATTTCTAATGCCGGATGTGTTAGTGAAGACGAGAACGGTTAGTGCGAAAGAGTTTGAAACGGTGCAAGCAAATGGATATGCCTCGTTAAAAGAATTACATGCTATTACGCTCGGCTCTACTGGAGAATTATCAAAACGCGGCGGGGTTACGATTGAATTAGAGTATCGACCGGATCAAGTAGATGAAGACGGAAGAACGAATCATACAATTAAACAACATCATTTACCGTACAATTATTGTTTCTTATACGATTACGAAAATTTACATGGACACCATCTGCACAATTTATCAGATTATATGGAGCAAATGGCAAATACGATTTATTTACAGTTATTTAGTCCGATGTCTGCAAACCATTTTGCACAGGAAGATAATCAAATTCAGCAATTAGCAGAATCAAGCGGGAAAGGGCGATATTGCGGGGCAGGAACGGCAAAGATTATTTATCCGTATGAGCACGTGTTAAAATATTGTGCTTTAAAATGGGCTGTGCAAGGTTTAGATGAATCGTGGCTTCATTTAGATCAACTGTTTCAAGAGAAGAAACAAAGGTATGACCAAGATGTAAAACGTGGTATGCAACGTGAAAAGCCAGAGCGCGGGAAAAGTTATTTAGAAGATTTAGAACATCTTGCTACTCGTCCAGAGCAGGCTCATATTTTCTATAGACAAATGTACAATGAAACGCGTGAAGGAGCAGAAGGCGGTAAGGTTGGAGTTGCGAAATCTAAACTGTTTTTAGAAGCTGTAGAAAGTTATGTACAGCGTACGGTGCAAAAAGACGAGGAATTAAATCGTCTGCAGCATGAGTGTAAAATTTCGGCTGCCAAGCTGAAAATGATGGAACAAATGAAAGGTGAAGTAGCAAGGGTCGATCATGCGGTTCGTTTATATGCGTATGCGATTCCGAGCCGTGTACATGAACATGTAACGACACTTTTATATGACATGATTGAATCAGACCGTTTTTCACCGAGTGGCTCTGAAGGCCAGTCATATCAATTAAATACATGGTTTTTAAAGAAAACAGATCCAGTTCATCCAGTAGCAGCTCGTTTTATGTTGTATGAAATTCGAAAGCAGTTAGTGGAAAAAATGAATCGACTACATGAAAATAATGAACAAAAGCGTAATTTAATTCAAAATTACGATAAGAAATTTAATGTGAGTAACATTGATGGAACGGTAACAGCTGTACGCCGAGTAGAAATTGCGCAACAACAAGGTTGGTTCGGAAAAATGATTAATAATCAGCAGCGTTTATTTAAAAAGGAATTTGAAGATATTGTAACGCAGTACGTACACAAATTAAACGAATACCGTAAAGAAATGCTATTAGAACTCGTTTATCAATCGCTATATCAAGCAGTTAATAAAATGATTCAATATTGGGAAAGGTTTTTTGATAATTTACATGAAACACGTGAAAATTTATTGTTCGAAATTCAAAAACGAAGCAAAGAATTTGAAGGGAAAACAAACCCAACGAATGTATACGTATTAGCGGAAGAGAAGTTACAAGAAAAGATATGGCAAGATATGCAACAACATTTAAATTTAGGTGTATTACCGAAAGATATATCAGCAGAAATTTATATGAGCTTATACGGGGAATATTGCCGGGATGCGAAAACAGAAGAAATTCAATCGAAAAAGGTAGAAGACTTTTATCGTGAGCACATACTAAGCTATTGCTATGATGAATTACAAATACGCTATCGCGATAAATTAGAGCTGAATATCGTTGAGGCATTACGAAAAGAGGCGGATTATAAGAATCGTGATCGTGATGAATATGTTCGTGAAAAAATTGAAGACTTGTTCCATTTAGCAAGTCCATTCGTGCCGAAAGTTTCTCATCATAGGGAATTACAATATTGGGGCATACATCCATCTTTAAAGAAAGAACTGCAAGAGGAATTAATGCAAGAAATGTTTAAAGAAAAAGATACAGTAAATGAAGCTTTCTCGCCATTTGAAGTCATTTGTTATCGTGCACATTACGGTTTATCACTACAAGACTTTCCTAAGCTTTCTTCTGGACATATTGCAAATGGATTTATGAATGATAAAGGTGATTATTTTCAGTCGTACTATCGCCGTGTAAACAAGTTGAATAGTAAAAAATCTAGTTTAACACCGCATTTAGATAAGTATTGGCACTTACCAGCATTCATGCCAGACTTAAATGCAACGCAAACGAAGTTAGATTATGATAAATGTAATCGAGCTCTTCTATACGCGTACATGTATCGCTGGATAAGTTTAGTTGCTGTTGATGGTCAGTTCGTGTATCAATATAATGGTGTTGGACGTAGCTTCTTAATTCAGTCGATGGGGAAAAATATTTCAAGCGAAAGTTATAAATTACACAGAGCATTGCTTCATAACCCATTTATTTATGAAAACATCTTGTCCAGATTTGAAGAAGAACAAGAAAAGGCGATGATACAAGGTGGACATTTATATACGCATCCATTTGTATTAGGTGCTCAAGATATTAGATGGCTACGTAAAGAGCATGTCCATAATATTTTAGATATGATTTTAATGTATGACCGTGAAGCGAAATATGATCCAACGTTAGAAGAAACTTCTGATGAATTATTAAGGCTGTTCCTTGATGAAATTGAGTTATATTTCCAAAACTATTACGGTACAGGTGCTGATATGGTTGCCAAGAAAGAGAAAGAGATGTTTATTAAACAATTGTGGGATCGTTCGTACGCGAAAGGATATGTAGATCCAAATAGTGCGCCTTATAAAAAGTGGCAAAATTTATTAAGCGTTCATGATGAAGAAGAAACGCCAAAAACGAATGTATAATGAATGAAAAGGGAATCCTTAAAAGTGGCAATACAACTTTAGAAAAGAGGGATTCCGATGCCGTTTTTAGGAAGTGTATATCAAATATTTGGATTGTATCCAGAAATTTATTATGGAATGATTTCAGCTGAAATTGCAGAGCAGCAAAGATTGGAAGAAGTGGAAAACGAAGAACCAGAAACAGAAGTGTAACTGTATAAGAAGCTTCAAAATAAAAATGATAACACGCTACTTGTTCTTTAAACGTATAAGAACAAGTAGCGTGTTTTTGCTATTTAATAATCCCATTTTCTAAAATTTTAATGGTAGGTGCTACTTTTACGTTAGCTTTTGAAAAGGCACTCGGCCAATCGTCTTCAACTTTTTTCCATTCTTCATATTGAAACGCTCTCGCATAATCACCAAATCCGAATGGATCAAGCTGCTGTTTTTGAATGTTGTGGATTAAATCGTTCAAATCTTTGTTTAGTTGTTTTGTAATAAGAGAAGTTAATTTCTTTCTATCTTTGTCTATATCCATATTGAATGTAAGTTCAGATACAGCAATTTTTAAATCCATTTTAACGTTAAATTTGAAGCGGTTATCGCTATAGTCTGTATGGATATCACGATTCATGCTAAGAACATTTATTGTTACGAAATCGCCGCCATCGGTATCTTTTAAATCACTATTACTTTCAACTGAAGTAGAAGGGATTTTCAATGTAAGCGAAACCGGTGTATTCGCTTTCTTTTGTAACAAAAGAAGAAGGGCGCTTTCATAACGATTTAATGACATTTTATAAATTCCGCGAGAAGTTAATAGCGCGGAACCGGTAACGATAACATCTTTTTTACCTTTTTTTATTTCTGAAATAGCAGGTGTTATACCTTTATTAAACGTTTGCCTGTGAAATTCATGGAATGTCGTAAAAACGGTCCTATTGTACAGTTTGTTCGTATTAATTAAATCTGTTAAATACTCGGGAAGGGCAGGCTTGTCTTTAAAGTTATTATATATAACTGAAGAAATTGGACCGTCTACTGCAACCATACGCATGTTTCCAGTGTTTTTAGGATCACGATACCAAACATCAAGGTAAGGCATAGCCCCTTCTTGTTTTAAAAAATTTGTGCTAAATAAAATAAGCTGTAACTTTTCTGTAGATACTAAACCGCCACTTGAACTATTAAACGTTGCTTTTGCTTCTCGAGGTGTACGTACTTTCGCTTCATGTGTTTCGTACTTTTTTTCTACGTCTTCATTAAAAATAGGATTTACGTGGTACACAATTAATTTTCCTTTTGCTTTTGCGTCAAAGCCGTAAATTAATGAAATTGATTGTTTTTCTAAGTCGAGTCGATCTCCACATCCTGTTAAGAAGGTTATGAGAAAGTAAAGTATAGTGAAATGAATAAAGCGCCTCATTTAAACTCTTCTCCTTTTCCAATGCTGATAAAGTGTCATGTATAAGAGAAATACGACTGGAAATAGAAAAACGATAAAATAACTGGCAGTTCCCCAAAAGTCTCGCAAAGCACTTATTTGGTAAGAGGAAGGGATATAAAAGAATAAGACAACAATACACCCGAATAATAAAAACCAAATAGGTAAGGAACTCCCTTTTTTGTTAAGTAATTGATTGATTCCATCTGAAGCAGTAAATATGTAAGGAATGCAAGAATCAAAAATAATGAAGAGATAAAAAGATAAAAAGATAATTTCAAACCGTTCAAGAAACGAAAAGTGAAATGGTGTAACAAGAGAAAGGGTGGGCCATAAAAACTTTGTTATACCATCTGGACTAAAATAAACGAAAGAAACGAACGTGACTTGAAGATAAAGGAATAGGGTAATTAAATTTGCGATAACAATCCCTTTTTTAGCAGAGGATTTGTTATTCAAATAAGGATAAAGGACAAATGCAAACTCAAATCCAAGAAATGCAATAATAGTTGATTTTACGGTGTTTAAAACTGGTATCCAGCCCTCTTTAAGAAGAGGGAGGAGGTATATCCAATGCCCATCTTTAAGAGGGATAAACAATAGCAAAGGCATCCACAGTGTGAAAAACACAGTGAAAACAGCGTAGCGACTTATAATAAGAACGCCTTTACATGCGAGCATAAGCATGGGAATAGATAGTAAAATCATAATTAAAAACATTGGAGTTCTAGGTAAAATCCAAATGTGAATAACGTATAAGAGGGAAAAAATTAAGGAAATAGCTGCAAGGACAGCATATAAAATCCAAAAAATCATTACTACTCTTCCTAGCCATTTCCCAAGATAACGAGTTAGCACATCGAGTAAAGTATATCCAGGATGCTTTTCCATGATTTTTACAATAGATAGACTGACTAAAGTAGTGATAGCGCATCCAATAATAATAGACATCCAGCCATCTGTATTCGCCCCTTGTGCAACTTCACGTGGCAGTGTAAGTACACCGAATCCTACTTGAACACCACTAATCGTTAAAATGTATTGAAATAAACTAATCGCCCTCTTTGCACGCTTTGTCACTTATCTTCCTCCGTTCCTTCTATATCGCGTTGTCGATTCTCTTGTTTTAAGTTAAGGGATAGTGGGCGCTTCTTCATTATTTTCCATGGTAAACGTATAAGAATATCTTTTAAATCCGAAGCAAATAACGGAGAAAAAGGACTACCATAAGGAACACCGAGAGATTCCATAGAAAGTATATGAATAATAATGATTGCCATCCCAACCATAATGCCAATGACACCAAATAAAGAGGCAATTATCATCATTGGGAATCGAAGAAGTCGAATTCCTGCAGACATTTCTAAGTTAGGGATGATGAAAGAAGCGACTGCAGTAATAGATACAACGATAACCATGACATTACTTACTATTCCTGCTTGAACTGCAGCTTGTCCAATGACAATCCCTCCTACGACGCCGATGGTTTGTCCAACAGGACCAGGAAGCCGAACTGCAGCTTCGCGGAGCATTTCAAGTACTAATTCCATCAAAAGTGCTTCTAATATAGGAGGAAAAGGAATTTTAGCTCGAGATTCTCCAATCGTTAACAATAATTTAAGTGGAATCACTTCATAATGAAAGGAAATCATAGCAATATAAAGAGCAGGAGCAAAAATTGCAATAAATAATCCAGTGAAACGAAGTAATCGTATAAAAGATGGAATCATTGGTCTGAAGCTGTAATCATCTATCGTCTGAAAAAAAGCTGAAAAGGTCATGGGTCCTATTAATACGCCTGGTGAACGATCTACAACAACAGCAATTCGCCCATCTAGAATATGATGTGCTGTTGTGTCAGGGCGCTCAGTTATCGATAATTGCGGAAAGAGAGTATAGGAATTATCTTCAACAAATCCTTCTAATTCTCCGGTAGTAAGAATGGCATCTACTTTGATTGATTCGATGCGGCAGGCCATCTCTTGTACAACATCTTCATTTGCAATGTCTGCTAAGTACAGCAAAAAAACTTTTGAAGTAGCTCGTTCACCAACAGTGAATTCCTTTACTTTCAATTCGCGATTTGGAATATATCGACGAATAAGTGCAAGGCTGTCGCTTGCCACTTCATTAAATCCTTCGTGTGAGCTTTTTATGGCGCTTTCTGTTGTAGGCTCTTCAATGCTCCTTTTTGGTGCCGCTTGCGTATCAAGCTCTAAAGCGGATAGTTGCCCGTTTATAAATAAAATACTTTTGCCGTGTAAAAGAGATTGTTCAATGTCTGTCCACTGTTGAACTTTTTTAATATTTCCGATAGAAACAGAGGCTTCCCAAAAATCGTCTTCATTCCACTCTTTAAATAAGAGAGGACGAAGAATGTTTACGTTAATAACAGTTTTGTCTACAAGTCCTTCCATATATATAAGTGAAGCTTCCTGTCCGTTTTTTAATGGAAAAGTGCGTGTTATTAATTCTGGAATACCGCTAAACAGTTTGGACAAGTGCTTTAAATTAAGGGAAAGGGAAGAAGAGATAAGTTTATTTAATGTGTGATCAGCTTGCTCTTGGGTAGAAAAAGATTTTTCACCACGAATCCATTTATTAAAAGACCCCATTTGTTTGCTTACTCCTTGTTATGTTTTATCCCGATTGGTGAGGGCTGATTAAAGTTTCACTTTATATGGGTTATTATGGATAGTTCCAAGCTGACATATGCGTAGTTTAAATTTTATATTGTATATTTTTAACTTTAACGCTATAATTATAGTGTTAAAGATGGAATCGTGATATGACCTGTTATGAATCTATCGTTTTATTTATGAATAAATGGATTGGTATTTTAGCAAGATGTGCTAATAAACTACTCCACCATGATAATAACGTGCCGAAATGTGGTGCGTATATTTTCGTGGTGGAGTTTTTTTATTCTCAAAAAGGGGGAAAGACCATGAATAACAACATGGTTCATATTACAATTGACGGAAAAAAGTATACAGCGGAGCCCGGTTCAACGATATTGGGTGTTATGAACGAGAACGGGATTGAACATCCGCAAATTTGTTACGTGCCAGAAGTAGATCCTATTCAAACATGTGACACTTGTATTGTAGAAGTTGACGGAAAGTTAATGCGCTCTTGTTCGACAGTAGCGACAGAAGGTATGAACATTGAACGGAACTCTACTCGTGCGAAAGAAGCACAAACAGAGGCGATGGATCGGTTATTAGAAAATCATTTATTATACTGTACAGTATGTGACAACAACAATGGGAACTGTAAACTGCATAATACAGCAGAATTAATGGAAATCGAACATCAAAAATATCCTTATGAACCGAAAGTAGATGTAAGTGAAGTTGATATGACGCATCCGTTTTATCGCTATGACCCTAATCAATGTATTGCATGTGGTCAATGCGTTGAGGTGTGTCAAAACTTACAAGTAAATGAAACGTTATCGATAGACTGGGAAGCTGAGCGACCACGAGTGATTTGGGATGAAGGAGTAAATATTAATGATTCTTCATGCGTGAGCTGTGGTCAATGTGTAACGATTTGCCCTTGTAACGCTTTAATGGAAAAAACGATGCTCGGTGAAGCTGGATTTATGACGGGATTAAAACCAGATATTCTTGAACCAATGGTAGATTTAATTAAAGAAGTTGAGCCTGGATATAGCGGTATTTTTGCGGTATCAGAAGTGGAAGCGGCCATGCGTGATACTCGTACGAAGAAAACGAAAACAGTATGTACATTTTGTGGTGTAGGGTGTTCATTTGAAGTGTGGACGAAAGGACGTAAAATTCTTAAAGTACAACCTTCTTCTGATGCGCCAGTTAATGCAATTTCTACTTGTGTAAAAGGAAAATTTGGTTGGGACTTCGTAAATTCTAAAGAACGAATTACGAAACCTTTAATTCGTAAAAATGGAACGTTTGTTGAATCTACATGGGAAGAAGCATTGAATGTAGTTGCAAGTAAATTAGGAGCGATTAAAGAAGAGTACGGTAAAGATGCTATCGGTTTTATTTCTTCATCTAAAATTACGAATGAAGACAATTATGTGATTCAAAAATTAGCTCGACAAGTATTTGAAACGAATAATATTGATAACTGCTCACGTTATTGTCAATCACCAGCGACAGACGGATTATTCCGTACAATTGGTATGGGCGGAGATGCTGGAACGATTAAAGATATTGCACAATCTGGTCTTGTTATTATTGTAGGGTGTAATCCGACAGAAGGTCATCCTGTTTTAGCTACACGTATTAAACGTGCACATAAATTACACGGACAAAAATTAATTGTGGCTGATCTTCGTAAAACAGAAATGGCAGAGCGTTCAGATGTTTTTATTAGTCCAAAACAAGGAACAGATCAAGTATGGTTAATGGCTGTTACGAAATATATGATTGATCAAGGCTGGCACGATCAACGATTTATTGATGAGGATGTAAATTTCTTTGAAGACTTCAAAGAGAGCCTTACAGAATATACACTTGAATATGCAGAAGAAATGACTGGTATTTCGCAAGAAACACTGATTCAAATGGCTGAAATGATTCGTGATGCAGATGGTACATGTATCCTTTGGGGAATGGGTGTAACGCAAAATACAGGTGGATCTGATACTTCCGCCGCGATTTCAAACTTACTACTTGCAACAGGTAATTATCGTCGTCCAGGTGCTGGTGCATATCCACTTCGAGGTCATAATAACGTACAAGGTGCTTGTGATATGGGTACTTTACCAGGATGGCTTCCTGGATATCAGCACGTTACTAACGATATGGAACGTGCGAAATTTGAAATGGCTTACGGAGTGAAAATTAATAGTGAACCAGGTCTGAATAATATTGAAATGCTTCACGCAATTGATAAAGGGAAAATGAAAGCTATGTATCTTGTCGGAGAGGATATGGCTCTTGTAGACTCTAATGCGAACCATGTACATGAAGTGTTATCAAGCCTTGATTTCTTCGTTGTGCAAGATGTTTTCTTATCTAAAACGGCTCAATATGCAGATGTTGTATTACCAGCAGCGCCATCTCTTGAAAAAGAAGGTACTTTCACTAATACAGAGCGTCGTGTTCAAAGACTATATCAAGTTCTTCCTACGCTTGGAGATGCGAAGCCAGACTGGTGGATCGTGCAGGAAGTTGCGAATAAATTAGGTGCAAACTGGAGTTATAGTCATCCAAGTGAAATTTTTGCTGAAATGGCAAGTTTATCACCACTATTTTCACAAGCAAACTATGAAGTATTGGAAGGATGGAATAGTTTCCATTGGGGAAGTTTTGATGGAACGAATACACCGCTTCTTTTCCAAGATGGATTTAACTTCCCAGATAAAAAAGCTCGTTTTGCGATTGCTGACTGGGTGCGCCCAGCTGAATTCCCGGCTGAGTTCGACCTTCATATTAATAATGGTCGTATGCTTGAGCACTTCCATGAAGGGAATATGACAAATAAATCAACAGGTATTCAAACGAAAGTGCCTGGCGTTTTCGTTGAAGTTTCTCCAGCACTTGCAAAAGAACGTGGAGTAAAAACTGGTTCATTAGTCCGTCTTGTCTCTCCGTTTGGAGCGTTAAAATTACGTGCACTTGTAACAGACCGTGTAAAAGCGAATGAGTTATATTTACCGATGAACTCTACAGATAATGAAACAGCAATTAATTTCTTAACAGGTCCTGCCGTTGATACGCGTACGAACACACCTGCTTATAAACAGACGAAAGTGCGTATGGAAGTGCTAGAAGTTGATGGCGAAAATCCGATGCCAAAAGCGAATCCGCGTAATAAAAAACGTCACCCTCAAGCTGGCATTGAGGTACATCGTAAGTGGGCACGTCCAGGGTATGTGCATTTAACGGATAAGTAGGAGGAGAAAAATATGGCTGCACCTATAAAAATGATTCAAAAACAAGAATTAACTGAGGAAGAAATAAAACAGAAAAAATTAGATGATTTAAAAGAGCTTCTAGCTAATAATGAAGACGCTCTAAATCAAATGTTTAACATAGTAGGGGAATTGAATGATATTGGCATGTTAGAAGCTGCAAATTCTATGCTAAAGGCGAAAGAACCAATCGCAAAGATTGTTCTTGGCCAAGTGACTCGTGAGCCGGTTACAAATTTAATTAATAATATGATGGGGGCTGCGGGTGCTTTAACAGAACTTGATCCGGAACTTACGAAAAAGCTTATAGGTAGCTTATTAGTAGGGCTAGAAGAAGGTAATGAACATCTAGAGAGTAATAAAAAAGTAGGGGTATTCGATCTTATGAAAGTATTGAAAGATCCAGACATTAACCGTGCTATCGGGTTTGGGCTTCATTTCTTAAAAGGTATGGGTAAAGGGTTAAAAGACGAGTAACCTTCACGAAGTGAATCTTTTCGCCCAAATGTTTGTACGAAATAGTTTGGGCGGAAGGCTCATTTTGGTAAAATATATAATAAAGTAAAATGAGGCTTTTGGGAGGTATAATGGTATGTCAAAAAAAGTACATGAATTTAATGATATGATACGAAAACTTCGAAAGGAACTTTTCGGAAAAGGGCCAGAACGAATTCATACTGTTTTTGCTGAAAATATGGCGATTGCGACTCTTTACGGAAACTTAACGCCTACTGAAAAATTCATTTCAAGTACGATGGACGGTGCGGAAATGGTTCATATGGCTAGAACGAAAATGATTCAAGAAGTGTATGCTGCGAATTCCCGTGAACATTTGGAGGAACTTGTTGGAGCGAAATTGGTGAATTTGTTTTCAGATATGAAAGTAGAAGAAGATATTGCAGTTTCGGTATTTGTTTTTGATAAAAATATAACGTGAGAGAAGGATACTGATCGTGAAACCGATACAGGTAGAAAGAGAAATCTTTCGTTATGAACAAGGGGCGTTTAAATATATAGAGGACAGCATTGTAACAGAGTTTCCAGTCACGATTAAAATGAACGGACAGGAGTTTGTTACAATGGTTAGTACTCCAGAATATATAGAAGATATGGTAATAGGCTTTTTAGCATCTGAAGGAATTATTCGGAAGTATGAAGATATTGATGACATATGGGTACAAGAGAAAGAAGGATTTGTACATGTCACGACGGCAAAAGTAAATCCGTATTACGAACAAATGCAAAATAAACGTTATATTACTTCATGCTGTGGTATGAGTAGACAAGGGTTTGTTTTTGCAAATGATGCATTAAGCGCAAAGAAAATGAATGGCGTTCATGTACAGGTTACTGCAGAAGACTGTTTTCGATTAATGAAAGAAATGCAGCAATCTGCAGAGACATTTCATCATACAGGTGGCGTTCATAATGCATCTTTGTGCAATGTGAATGGTATTATTTTAAGTCGAATGGATATCGGTAGACATAATGCGTTAGATAAAATTTACGGTTATTGCTTAAAAAATAATATTTCTATAAGAGATAAAATCATTGTTTTTAGTGGTCGTATTTCTTCGGAAATACTATTGAAGGTTGCAAAAATTGGTTGTGAAATTATACTGTCAAAATCAGCTCCAACTGAGTTGGCTTTGCAGTTAGCTGAAGAACTAGGTATTACTACGATAGGATTTATTCGGAATCAATCCTTAAATGTATATACGCATCCGGAGCGTGTTTTAAATATAAAATAAGTAAAAGCGAGGCAATAAATATGAAATCTGTCACATTAGACAAACTACAACGTCCTTTAAAGGATTTACGTATTTCAGTTACTGACCGCTGTAATTTTCGCTGTCGATATTGTATGCCAGAAGAAATATTTGGTCCTGATTACTCGTTTTTGTCTAATGATAAAATTTTATCTTTTGATGAAATTGAAAGGATAACACGTATTTTCGTTTCTTTAGGTGTTAGAAAATTACGGATTACAGGCGGAGAACCGTTACTTCGAAGAGGTCTTCCGCAGCTTATCGAGCGCCTGAATAAAATAGATGGTGTGGAGGATATCGGTTTAACAACTAATGGATCGTTACTTAAAAAGTTTGCTCCTGATTTATATAAGGCGGGTTTATCACGTGTGACAGTTAGTTTAGATTCCTTAGAAGAAGAGCGATTTTTCTATTTGAATGGTAATAGAAGCAAAGTACAAAGGGTTCTGGAAGGAATACAAGCTGCAGCTGAAGTCGGTATGAAAATTAAAATAAACATGGTCGTTCAAAAGGGGAAAAACGAACAGGACATCTTGCAGATGGCACAATACTTTAAGGGAAATAAACATATTCTTCGTTTTATTGAGTATATGGACGTTGGAAATTATAACGGTTGGGATTTAAAAGAGGTTGTCTCTAAACAAGAAATAGTAGATACGATTCATCAAGTTATGCCATTAGAACGAATAGAAGCGAATTATGCAGGAGAGGTTGCGACTCGCTATCGTTATATTGGAAGTGATGAAGAACTAGGTATTATTTCATCAGTAACAGACTCCTTCTGCTCCTCATGTACGAGAGCCCGTATTTCTGCAGAAGGAAAGTTATATACTTGTTTGTTCGCTTCTAAAGGAAATGATTTGAGAGAACTGCTTCGATCTGAATACACTGACGAGGAAATAACAGATGTCGTACGCGATATATGGAACAAACGAGAAGATCGTTATTCAGATGAACGCTTAAGTCATACAAGTAAAAAAAGAGCACCTAAAATTGAAATGTCACATATTGGTGGTTGATATATAAGCGTGAGACTATGATGCAGTATATACAAAATGGAAGATGTGCAACGTTTGTAGATTTTCTATTTTATAGTAAAAGTGATGATTGATCTCTCTGTAAAAGATGTGCAGAGAAATTAAGCAGCATTCAAAAACCTTTATTTTGAGGAGGTTTTTTGAAGCTGCTTTTTTATTTGGAGAAAATGGAGGAATTAGTAATGGCATTTCATAAACCGGAACAAATTGCTGAGCTTGTAATTGAGGCCGGTGTTCAAAAAGTAAGTCAGACCTTGCCAGCAATGCTTATTCTCGGTTTTTTAGGAGGAGCGTTTATTTCGCTAGGTTTTTTACTTAACATTCGCGTTTTAGGTAATTTGCCTGAGCGCTGGGGGAGTTTAGTGAATGTTTTAGGAGGAGCGGTTTTTCCTGTTGGACTCATGCTCGTCGTATTAGCAGGAGGAGAATTAATTACCGGAAATATGATGTCACTATCTATGGCGCTATATGCAAAGAAAATTACATTGGTTAGTGTGCTAAATAACTGGATTTGGATTACTTTCATGAATTTTGTAGGAGCTATTTTCGTAGCGTATTGTTTCGGGCATCTTGGCGGATTAACAGAGGGAGATTATTTAAATAAAACAGTAGCGATAGCAGAAGGAAAGTTACATGAATCATTTGGGAGAACTTTAATTTTAGCAATTGGGTGTAATTGGCTCGTTTGTTTGGCGCTTTGGCTCGCTTATGGGACGAGTGATTTTGTCGGAAAAATAATCGGAATTTGGATTCCAATTATGGCATTTGTAGTGATTGGATTTCAGCAAGTGGTAGCAAATATGTTTGTCATCTCAGCAGTTATTTTTGCAGGTCATCTGACATGGATGGATCTTGCTAAAAATTTTGTTCCTGTCTTTATCGGAAATGTAATTGGCGGAGCTGGTTTTGTTGGATTTGCGTACTTTGCTTGTTATCAAAAACAACATTCAAATATGAAATAGAGTTCGTGAGAGGAAGGGTATGTAATGGCTGAGCGGTATTCACGACAACATTTGTTTAAACCAATTGGGAGTAGAGGGCAAGAAAAAATTCGAAATAAACATGTGTTAATTGTAGGAGTAGGCGCATTAGGAAGTGCAAGTGCCGAAAGTTTCGTACGTGCAGGTATTGGAAAGTTGACGATTATAGATCGCGATTACGTTGAATGGGGTAATTTACAAAGGCAACAATTGTACTCTGAACAAGATGCAAGAGAGAAATTGCCAAAAGCAATTGCTGCTAAAAATCGGCTAGAAAAACTTAATTCGGAAGTACAAATACATGCTTTCGTAATGGATGCATGTGTAGAAAACTTGGAAGGGCTATTAGAAAATGTCGATGTAATCATTGATGCAACAGATAATTTCGATATTCGATTTATAATAAATGACTTATCACAAAAACATAATATCCCGTGGGTATATGGTTCTTGCGTTGGCTCGTACGGTATGTGTTATACAATTATTCCGCAAGAGACACCGTGTTTACATTGTGTGCTGAAAAACGTTCCAGTTACAGGTGTGACGTGTGATACAGCTGGAATTATTAGCCCGACTGTACAAATCGTCGCAGCATATCAAGTGGCGGAAGCACTCAAAATTTTAGTAGAAGATTTTGCAGCAATTAGAAAAACATTTTTCATATTTGATATATGGAGTAATCAAAACCATTTTATAAAACTAGGGAAAATCAAGACAGACAATTGCTCTTCGTGCGGTTTGAATCGCATTTATCCTTATTTATCATACGAAAATCAAACGAAGGTAGCTGCTTTATGTGGAAGAAATACAGTTCAAATTAGACCAGTAGACAATAGAAAAAACCATTTTGATGATATAGAAAAAGTATTAAAAAAAGTGGGGAAAGTAGATCGGAATCCGTATTTACTATCTTGCCAAATAGATGAGTACCGCGTTGTTATTTTTCGAGATGGTCGCGTTTTCATTCATGGTACAAATGATATTTCGAAAGCGAAACAATTATATTATCGTGTATTCGGTTAATAGAAAGGGTTGTCAATAATGGAAAGAAGAGTGCCAATTACGGTTGAAGAAGCTGTTCGTAAAGTAATGGGATTTGCTCATAAAGGATTAAAGGAGCTACTACCTATTGAATTAGCTTATGGACGTATATTAGCAGAGGATTTAGTAGCTGACCATGATGTGCCGTCATTTAATCGTTCGCCGTATGACGGATTTGCTATTAGAGCAAAAGATACGGATTTAGCAAGTTATGAAACGCCAATTGTATTTGAAGTAGTGGGTGAAATCGGTGCAGGATCGCTATTCGATGAGAAAGTAGGTCCATTTCAAGCAGTTCGAATTATGACAGGAGCGCAAATTCCGAATGGGTGTGATGCGGTTGTTATGTTAGAGCTAACTCGTCAATATGAGGAGGATGGCAACAAATATATGGAAGTGAAGCGATCATTCAAAACGGGCGACAATATTTCTTTTCAAGGTGAAGATGCTCGTAAAGGCACGGTTCTTGCAAAGAAAGGGTCATACATTCATCCAGGTATTTCAGCTCTTCTTGCTACGTTTGGGTATAGCGAGGTACCGGTGGCTAGAAAGCCTGTAATTGGACTATTAGCGACTGGAAGTGAATTACTGGACGTAAACGATTCATTACAACCAGGGAAAATCCGAAACAGTAATACGTATATGATATTGTCTCAAATTCGAAGAGCGGGCGGAAGAGTAAAATATTTTGGGAAGTTTAGCGATGATTTTCATACATGTTTCAAAGCTGTAAAAGAAGCGCTTGGCCAAGTAGATATGCTCATTACAACAGGCGGTGTATCAGTAGGGGATTACGATTATTTACCAGCTATATATGAAAAGTTAGGTGCATCTGTTCTTTTCAATAAAATTGCAATGAGGCCAGGAAGTGTTACGACTGTAGCACAATTAAATGGCAAGTTATTATTTGGTTTATCAGGAAATCCATCTGCTTGTTACGTAGGGTTTGAATTATTTGTAAGACCTTGTATTCGGACGTATATGTTTAGTGAAAAAGCACATTTAAAGAGAGAAAAAGCGTTATTAGGAGAAGACTTTCTAAAGCCAAATCCATTTACAAGATTTGTACGAGCGAAACTGACATATAACGAAGGTCAGTTAATTGCTTGTCCTTCAGGATTTGATAAATCTAGTTCGGTCTCTTCATTAGCAGAATCGAATGTTTTTATCGTATTACCAGGTGGGACAAGAGGATATAAAAAAGATATGTTTGTGGATGTTCTTTTATTGGAAGATAACGAAGGTAGTGAATGGCCTTGGACATTTCGCAAAGTGAGAGGTGGTTCCAATGGGACAAGTGCTATTTGAGATTGTTGATATACCGATTGTAGTTGAAGAAGTAACGAATAAAGTTGCAAGAAGAGAGGCAGGTGCGATTACAACTTTTATTGGTACAGTGAGAGAATTAACAAAAGGAAAACGAACGCTACATTTAGAGTATGAAGCATATAAACCGATGGCAGTAAAGCAATTTATGAGAATTGGTGAAGAAATTAGTGAAAGATGGCCGGATGCAAAAGTAGCAATTACTCACCGAGTAGGCCGGCTAGAAATAATGGATATTGCGGTAGTCATTGCAGTTTCATCACCGCATCGCAAAGTAGCTTATGAAGCGAATGAATACGCAATTGAACGTATAAAGCGAATCGTCCCAATATGGAAAAAAGAATTTTGGGAAGATGGGACGATGTGGATTGGAGATCAACTTGAAAATACACCATATCCAGCAGGAAAACCGAAGAAGGAAGAATGAGAAAATGATTACAATTTTACTGTTTGCAAATTTGCGTGAGGAAGTCGGATTAGATCGATTCGTAATTTCAGAAAAACAAGAAATGACAGTGCAACAATTAAAAGAATGGCTCAAAGCAAATTATAGCTTACAATCGTTTGATAAAGTGATGGTGGCTGTTAATGAAGAGTTTGTAACGAATGACGAGATGATACAAGCTGAAGATATCGTCGCATTCATCCCGCCTGTTAGTGGTGGATAATAAGTGTTTCTTGCAACGACAAGAAGATGTTGTATATAAAGTGAAACTTTAATCAGTGGGGGGTTTCTTCATCCCACACTGATTATTAGTTAAAGTCGGATAAATTAGAATACGAGAAGGGATGAGTTCTATGATTACTCAAGAACAAATAATGAATGCGTTAAAACATGTAGAGGATCCAGAATTACACAAAAGTATTGTAGAGTTAAACATGGTTAGAAATATACAAATGAATGGAACAGAGGTTAAACTTGAAGTAGTGCTAACGATTCAAGGTTGTCCGTTAAAAGCAAAAATTCAACAAGATGTAGAAGAGTCTCTGCAGGCAATTGGTGCATCTAAAGTAGATTTGACGTTTGGTTCTATGACACAAGAAGAACGAGCTGCGCTAACAGAAAAGTTAAAGAAAAATAGTAGAACAGAAACTGGTATGCCGAGCATGCTTCGTCCTGATTCAGGAGTACGATTTATTACTGTAACGAGCGGAAAAGGTGGAGTCGGAAAATCAACTGTAACAATTAATCTTGCAACGGCTTTAGCTCGTATGGGCAAAAAAGTGGGGATATTAGATGCAGATATATATGGTTTTAGCATTCCAGCTATGATGGAAACGCATCAAAAACCAACGATGATTGATCAAACAGCAATTCCAGTTATTAGTCACGGTGTTAAAATCATGTCGATGGGATTTTTTACAGAAGGAAATAATCCGGTTATGTGGCGCGGACCGATGTTAAATAAATGGATTCAAAACTTCCTTGCGAATACGCACTGGGGAGAATTAGATTATTTACTTCTTGATTTACCACCTGGTACAGGAGATGTTGCCATTGATGTTGCAGCAATGATTCCGCAGGCGAAAGAAATTATTGTTACAACACCACATAATGTTGCTTCATTCGTAGCATCTAGAGTAGGCGTAATGGCAAAACATACGAAACACGAGATTTTAGGTATTGTGGAAAACATGGCTTATTATGAAGAACAAGATGGATTGAAAAATTATCTGTTTGGAAAAGGCGGTGGCGAAATGTTAGCAGAACAATTGCAAACAGAAGTAATCGCACAAGTACCTTTTGCAAAACGTGAAGAAAATAGCGGTTCATCTGTATATGATGAAGATTCTCTTGTTGGAGAAGTGTTTACATCGTTAGCAGAAGATATTATTTATAAAGGATAGAGGAGGGGTTTTTATGGCGTGTAATATCGATCATTCTATTGAAGATGTAATGAATAAACTTGAAAGTCAAAAGAGTTTTTTAACTGAAGAGATTTTTAAAGGGTTAAAAAATTTTTTACAAGGTAATCACTCACAAGAAATGTTAAATGCTGTATTTCACCTTTTAAAAAAGTATGACTTAGTAAGTGAAGAAGAAAGAGAGGCGAGAAATACTCAATTATTGCTGATTATAAAATAAATACACTTTGGCTTTTGTTTTGTAACAGGAGGGGTAAATGTAATGGATATGAAAAAGATGATTGAAATGATAGACGCAACAAAAGTGACTAAAGAAGAATTATCGATTTCTACTTTACATCAAGAGCTTGTGAAGTTATATAGTCAAAAAAATGTTGCTCATTATACGGAGCTATTAAAGTATATTTTATCATTATCCGTGCAGCTAAACCTACATCTTGTATTGAAATATTTTGGCGTGCGACCGATTATTGCTGTAGACGAGCGTATGCAATTTCAAGAGATATTTAAATGTTTAGCTAAGAAAGATGATAATGAGGAATGGTTTCTAAATTTCGTTTCTTTATATGTGGGGCTAATCGTAGTTCTTCATTTTGATGAAAAAGAGATTGAGAGAAGTTTTTTCGATGCTAAGGTAGTGGGTGAAGGGAATGAAATATAAGATTTTGCCCATAACATCTTTCTGTTTAATTGGCTATGTAAATATGAAGGTAACTAATCAATAAAAAGCGTTCTTCAGTTGTTTTCATCGTTTTTTCATGTTACCATTAAGCGAATTTTTCATAGGGAGAGAAAGCGATGAAATGGATTTATTTTCTTATTATTAACGTTATAGCTTTTAGCCTTATGGGGCTTGATAAACGAAAAGCGAAGAAGAAACAGTGGAGAACGCCAGAAAGTACGTTGTTTTTATCAGCAACAGCTGGGGGAGCAGTTGGAGCTTGGATCGGTATGTATATGTTTCATCATAAAACTCATAAAAAGAAATTTGTTTTCGGCATACCGTTACTTGTTGTAATAACGGTATGTTTATTATTCGTTGTATGAGAAATGTCGAAAGAAATGCAGATTGATTATTGGTAAAGTGAGCATGTAAAACCGTATAATGGAGAAAAAATGAGAAGAGGAGAAAAAGGAAGATGGGGAGTCAATCAGCACAGCAAAAAAAAGGGATTATATATGCGGCTGGTGCGTATATGATGTGGGGAATACTACCAATCTATTGGAAATGGGTTGAGGAAGTCCCTGCAGATGAAATATTAGCACACCGCATCGTTTGGGCGTTCGTGTTTATGTTACTAGTATTAGGTGTTACGAAGAGATTTCGTCAGTTTATTGGGGAGTTCGTGAATCTTTTTAAACGACCTAAATTATTAATGTCATTAACAATAGCTTCAGTCTTGATTAGTGGAAACTGGTTTGTCTACATATGGGCCGTTAATCATAATCATGTCATTGAAGCAAGTCTTGGCTATTATATTAATCCGCTTATTAGTATTTTACTTGGTACAGTCGTTTTAAAGGAAAAGTTAAACTTTTGGCAATACGTTGCAGTTGGTTTAGCTGGAGTAGGAGTTATCATTTTAACAGTACGTTTCGGTGCTATTCCATGGGTTTCTTTATCACTTGCCCTTTCATTTGGCTTATATGGATTAACGAAAAAATTGTTAAACTATGATGCGACAATTGGACTTACGATGGAAACGATGTTAGTGACGCCGTTTGCAATTATTTATCTAGTAATGACAGGAGTACATGGTTTTGGCTCATTTGGCTCTATCTCAATGTTATCGACATTACTATTAATAGGAGCGGGCATTGTTACAGCGTTACCACTTTTTTATTTTGCAAAAGGAGCCCAACTTATTCCACTTTATATGGTAGGTTTTTTACAATATATTGCGCCAACAATTAGTTTAATTTTAGGTGTATTCGTATTTGGTGAACATTTCACATCTACTCATATGATTGCATTTTTCTGTATATGGGTTGCATTATTTGTATTCTCGGTAGCGAAAACAAAGTTCTTAGTGCAGAAACAACCGAAATTTATAAAAAATAAATCAGCAAAAGTATCGTAATGCGTAGTATTTTCTACGCATTTTTCTTTATACTGATACTATAGGATTTCCATTATAGCTAGTAGGGAGCTGAGAACGTGGAAACAATTTTACATAACGATCCGCTTATGGCCGCTGTAATTTCATGGTTTTTAGCACAATTAACGAAAGTAGTCTTTAAATTATTCAAAACGGGTGAATTTGATTTTGCAAAGTTTTTCGCTTCAGGTGGGATGCCAAGTTCTCATGCTTCAACTGTTACAGCACTGGCGACAGGTGTTGGCGCTGTGGAAGGTGTGGAAAGTACTTTATTTGCAATTGCTGCTATTTTTGCCATTATAGTTATGTATGACGCTTCAGGAGTAAGGCTGGCAGTAAGTAAACAGGCGAAAATATTGAATGAGTTTTTTCACGGTAGACAAACAGAATATAAGAAATTAAATGAGCTTGTCGGGCATACGCCGTATGAAGTAGTAGTTGGTGCTTTATTAGGGATTATTGTCGGAGTAGGATATTGTTTATGAGCAGAGCATTTTATCCGACTTTAATGGGCAGTAAGACCCCCACCTCAAAGTTCAGCGAAAGCAAAGAAGTTAGGTGGGGGCAACTGCCCATAAAAGTCCGATTGGTGAGGGCTGATAATCAGTGGGGGATGAAGAACCCCCCACTGATTAAAGTTTCACTTTATATGTTCTGCTTTTCTTTGTATTCATACATATTCAGCGACCTTCTTGAATATCGTTATACGGATTTCGAAAGGTGGGTGAATAACTTGTTATTATATGAAAAAGTGTATGAAGAAATAGCGAGAAGAGCAACTGCACTTCAAACGATGCAACGGCAAGATGGTACGTGGCGATTTTGTTTTGAAGGAGCTCCATTAACAGATTGCCATATGATTTTTTTATTAAAATTATTAGGTAGAGATAAAGAGATAGAACCGTTTGTAAAAAGGTTAGCATCACTTCAAACAAATGAAGGAACGTGGAAATTGTATGAAGATGAAGTGGGAGGTAATTTATCAGCTACCATTCAATCTTATGCTGCCTTACTTGCTTCGAAAAAATATACAAAAGAAGATGCGAACATGAAGCGAGCAGAAAATTTTATTAAGGAACGCGGAGGCGTGGCGCGTGCTCATTTTATGACGAAGTTTTTATTAGCAATTCATGGAGAATATGAATATCCTTCACTCTTTTATTTACCAACACCAATTATGTTTCTACAGAATGATTCCCCCCTCAGTATATTTGAATTGAGTAGCTCAGCACGTATCCATTTAATTCCGATGATGGTGTGTTTAAATAAAAGATTTCGAGTAGGGAAAAAGTTATTGCCAAATTTAAATCACATTGCGGGCGGGGGCGGAGAATGGTTTCGGGAGGATCGGTCTCTGTTGTTTCAAACGTTATTAAGTGATGTAAAACAAATTATCTCGTACCCACTTTCGTTACATCATAAAGGATATGAGGAAGTCGAACGTTTCATGAAAGAGCGTATTGATGAAAATGGAACGTTATATAGTTACGCAACTGCCTCGTTTTATATGATTTATGCTTTACTTGCGTTAGGGCATTCTCCTCAATCATCACTGATTCAAAAGGCTATAGCTGGGATAACATCTTATATATGGAAGATGGAAAGAGGGAGTCACTTGCAAAACTCTCCTTCAACAGTATGGGATACAGCTTTACTCAGCTATGCGTTACAAGAGGCCCACGTTTCGAAAGATAATAAAATGCTTCAAAATGCAACAGCATATTTATTAAAAAAACAGCATACAAAAAAAGCTGATTGGAGCGTACATGCTCCGTTGCTTACTCCAGGTGGTTGGGGTTTTTCAGATGTAAATACGACAGTTCCAGATGTTGACGATACAACAGCTGTACTAAGAGTGTTGGCAAGAAGTAGAGGAAATGAAAAGGTAGATAATGCTTGGCAGAAAGGGATTAATTGGGTTAAAGGATTACAAAATAATGATGGGGGGTGGGGAGCTTTTGAAAAAGGTGTGACGAGCAATATATTAGCAAATTTACCAATCGAAAATGCAAGCGATATGATTACAGATCCTTCTACACCAGATATTACAGGGAGGGTGTTAGAGTTTTTCGGGACATATGCGCAAAATGCATTACCTGAGAAACAAAAACAAAGTGCGATAAATTGGTTAATGAATGTACAAGAGGAGAATGGGTCATGGTATGGGAAATGGGGGATTTGTTATATATATGGTACGTGGGCTGTTATGACAGGATTACGATCATTCGGAATTCCATCTAGTAATCCATCATTAAAACGAGCAGCTTTATGGCTTGAACATATACAGCATGAAGATGGTGGATGGGGAGAATCATGCCACAGTAGTGTGGAGAAAAGGTTCGTTACTTTACCATTTAGTACACCATCCCAAACAGCATGGGCGTTAGATGCTCTCATTTCTTACTATGATATAGAGACGCCAGTTATTCGAAAAGGTATTTCATATTTGCTTGCGAATCCTTATGTGAATGAAAAATATCCTACTGGAACAGGTTTACCAGGAGGGTTTTATATTCGTTACCATAGCTATGCTCATATATATCCACTACTTACTTTGGCACACTATATAAAAAAATATAGAAAATAAACCGAGAGATATCTCTCGGTTTATTTTGTTGGGTAGTAGGTCCCTGTTGAAAAGAATAAGGTTGTGCTTTCCTTATTTTTCAGTTGACTGGCGTTTTTGACGTGCATCAGCGGCATTTGCACGTGCGTTTGCTTCTAAGTCATTGTGGTCAGCAAGTTCACGAGAGAACTCTACATCAATGCCATCAGTAGCTTTGTTTTGTTTGAAATTTTTTTTGTTCATTCGACACAATCTCCTTGCACTTTATCCCGCTTTAATGGGCAGTAAGACCCCACCTCAAAATTCAGCGAAAGCAAAGAAGTTAGGTGGGGGATCAACTGCCCATAAAAGTCCGATTGGTTCAACTAATAATCAGTGGAGGGAAGAAAACCCCCCACTGATTAAAGTTTCACTTTATGCGACGTTGCAAAGTTAGTTTGACACAAATAGACTTTTTTATACAAAGAGGAATTGGAAAGTAAAAAGCCGAAATATACAGTATAAGTAATAGAAATGGGGGATAGGAATGGAGTTTTTAAATGGGAAAACAGCTGTTGTAACAGGAGCTGCACAGGGAATTGGAAAAGAGATTGCAAGGGTGTATGCAAAGCTAGGGGCGAAAGTATTAATTAGCGACGTAAATGAAGAGAAGCTACAAAAAACGACACGTGAGTTATCGGACGAAGGATATGAAGTGTGCTCATATCGATGTGATGTGAGTAATCAAAATGAAGCGAAGTCGTTAATTGAATATGCGGTTCAAAAATTCGGTACATTACATATTTTGGTGAACAATGCTGGAATTACAAGAGATGCAATGTTACATAAAATGGAGAAGTCTGCTTGGGAACAAGTATTACAAGTGAACTTAACTGGTGTTTTTTATTGTATGCAACCAGCTCTCCTTTACATGAGACAACAAGGGTATGGACGTATTATTAATATATCTTCAATTAGTAGAGAAGGAAACATAGGTCAAGCAAACTATGCAGCTACGAAGGCAGGCGTTGTAGGTTTAACGAAAACGGCAGCGAAAGAAGTTGGGAATTTTGGTATTACGTGTAATGCGATTTGTCCAGGATTTATGGATACAGATATGACAAAAACGATACCAGATAAAGTGAAAGAAAAGATGGTTGGCGCGATTCCAGTTGGTAGAATTGGAACGCCAGAAGATATTGCGAACGCAGCAGCCTTTTTAGCATCAGAATACGCATCCTATATTACAGGAGAAGTATTGAATGTGAGCGGAGGACTGCAAGTTTAAAGACATACATAATGAAAGAACCTGACCGGATAGGTCAGGTTCTTTCTCATTAATTTAAGTTAAGCCAAACGCTCTTCACTTCTGTATAGTTATTTAATGCGTAAGATCCCATTTCACGACCAAGACCGGATTGTTTAAATCCTCCAAATGGAGATGCTGCATCAAAGACGTTATAACAGTTTACCCATACTGTACCAGCACGTACTTTACTTGCAACGTAGTGTGCTGTTTTAACATTTTCTGTCCACACACCAGCTGCTAAGCCAAATTGTGATTTATTTGCACGTTCAATTACTTCATCAATATCGTTAAACGGTATTGCAGAAATAACTGGACCGAAAATTTCTTCTTTTGCAATCGTCATTTCATCATTTACGTCAGCGAATACTGTAGGAGAAACGAAGTAGCCCTGATCGAATGGATTACTTCCTCCGCAAAGTACTTCAGCACCTTCTTCAATCCCTTTTTCGATGTAGCCCATTACACGTTTTTGTTGTTCTTCGGAAACGAGAGGACCGATTGTAGTTTCTGGACTTAAGCCAGCACCTTGATTTAATTTTTTAGAGTAAAGGACAAGGTCAGCCATGACATTATCATACATTTTCTTCGGAACAAATAAACGTGATCCAGCAGAGCATACTTGTCCTTGGTTAAACATAACACCAGAAAGTGCACCAGGAATCGCGCGAGATAAATCAGCATCTGGCAGGATGATATTTGGTGATTTACCGCCTAACTCAAGTGTAACGCGCTTTAATGTTTCAGATGCTTGGCGCATAATTTGCTTACCGACTGGAGTAGAACCAGTAAATGCAATTTTATCAACGAGTGGATGATTAACAAGAGCTTGTCCAGCTGATTCACCGAATCCAGGAACGATATTAATAACACCTTTCGGGAATCCAGCTTCTTCAATTAATTCAGCTAAGTATAAGGCAGATAGTGGAGTTTGTTCTGCAGGTTTTAAAACGATTGTACATCCTGTAGCAAGCGCTGCTCCCATTTTCCACATTGCCATAAGAAGCGGGAAGTTCCAAGGGATAATTTGACCAACGACACCAACAGCTTCATGGCGTGTATAGTTAAAGTAATCACCGGAAACAGGGATTGTTTGACCAACGATTTTCGTCGCCCAGCCGGCATAATAGCGCATATGTTCAATTGCGAGTGGTATGTCTGCTGCCATTGTTTCACGGATTGGCTTTCCGTTATCTAACGTTTCAAGCTGTGCAAGCTCTTCTTTATGTTCTTCCATTAGATCAGCTAACTTGTACATAAGCCGGCTTCGCTCAGCAGTGCTCATGCGAGACCAAGGACCTTCGTCAAAAGCCATGCGAGCTGCAACGACAGCTTTATGAATATCTTCGCGACCAGCTTCAGAAACGACGGCAAGTGTTTCGCCAGTTGCTGGGTTAGGTGTGTTAAACGTTTTACCGGAAGCGCTTTCAATGAAAGATCCATTCACATATAACTTTTTTGTACCTTGAAGAAACTTTTCTACCTTTTCATGAAGATTTACAGCTAGTTGACTCATTGTATAACCCCCTTGAAAATATAATGTAAACGCAGTACGAGACGGCGTTTATTCCGAAATCAAGGATGTGGAAACTAGATGGAAAGCCTCTAATTAAAATCATAATTAACAAATACTGAAAATTCAAATTTCATTTGTGTTACAATTGTAAAAAATATGTAATGTAAGAAAGTCTTCTATGTGATTATAAAAAATCCTGCTTGTTTTTGCTTTCTAGTAGGAAAAACTAGAAGAACAATGGTACAATAATACATCGTGAGAGGAGGGAGAAAAATGAAGAATTATCATGATGATCCACGCTTTCGAATCGCCCATAGAGAAGCGTTAATTGGTCTTGGACTTGCTATTATCAATTTTATAATATGGTACGGATTTGCTTATGGGCTTGGTAGTAAAAATCCAAGTGAATATACATATGTATTTGGTTTTCCAGCATGGTTTTTTTATAGCTGTATCGTTGGTTTTATCGTTATGGTTATTTTACTTAGTTTAGTTGTTCGTTTTGTATTTCAAGATATTTCACTCGATGAGGAAGAAAAAAGTGAGGAATAATAGATGAATTGGTATGTAATCATTCCAATGATAATTTCGTTTATCGTTGTATTTTTAATTGGTGTATATGCTTCAAGACGTGTACAAGCGACTGCCCATAATAAGTTTTTGCAAGAATATTTTTTAGGTGGGCGTGAGCTCGGTGGTTTATTATTAGCAATGACAATGATTGCTACGTACGGTAGTGCTAGTAGCTTTATTGGTGGCCCTGGTATAGCATACAATATGGGGCTTGGATGGGTATTGTTATCTGCGATTCAAGTTGTAACAGGGTATATCGTTTTAACAGTTATAGGTAAAAAGTTTGCCATTATTGCTAGGAAGATGGAAGCTATTACTCTTATCGATTATTTAAAGGGAAGATACAATAATAAAGCAGTTGTCATACTTTCTGCGTTATGTATTATTATCTTTTTATTTTCAGCAACAGTAGCTCAGTGGGTGGGTGGTGGCCGATTAATTGAGTCGCTAACGGGTCTTTCTTATACAACAGCACTATTTTTATTTACTTTTTCTGTACTTGTGTACGTATTAATTGGTGGATTTCGTGCAGTTGCTTTATCAGATACGTTATTAGGTATCATTATGTTAGTTGGGACGACAATCATTTTAATAGCTACTGTCGTTGCCGGTGGTGGAATTGAAAAGATTATGCAGGAACTTGTTCAAATCAATCCGAATTTAATTACACCATTCGGAGCAGATGGTAGTTTAACAAAATCATACGTGACATCATTTTGGATTTTAATTGGAATTGGCGTTGTTGGTTTACCGCAAATTAGTGTGCGTGCCATGTCTTATAAAAATTCAAAAGCGATGCATCAAGCGTTAATAATTGGGACGATTGTTGTGGGTACCATTATGATTGGTATGCATTTAACGGGTGTGTTCGCACGAGTCGTACTTCCAGGTATAACAGTACCAGATAAAGTAATGCCGCTACTCGCGATGGAAGTGTTGCCACCGTGGCTAGCTGGGGTTTTCTTAGCTGCACCAATGGCAGCCATTATGTCTACAGTAAACTCGTTATTGCTACTTGTAAGTTCATCTATCATTAAAGATATATACGTAAATTACATAAATAAAGATGCAGCAGATAGTACGATTAGAAAAGGAAGTTTATGGATTACTGCTATCGTAGGGCTGCTCGTTTATGCAGCAGCAATTAAACCACCAGATTTTTTAATATGGTTAAATTTATTTTCTTTCGGTGGATTAGAAGCAGCATTCATTTGGCCGATCGTATTAGGGTTATATTGGAGAAAAGGGAATGCAACAGGAGCGCTTGCCTCCATTTTAGTTGGAGTAAGCTCATATATGTGCATCCATCTTTTCTATCCGAATCCGTTCGGTATACATACAGTTGTCTTCCCGATTTGTTTTGCGTTTATCGCTTATATTGTTGGAAGTATGAGTGTTGTGAAGAAGCATAGTATAGGCTAGATGAAGAGCGTAGTCCTTATAGGACTACGTTTTTTCGTATAATTTTGTTCTTTTTATTCTGTATGTCTATGGCTATTCATAAATTAATAACAATTGAGGGGATGGAGTTGAGGTCGATGAAAAAAGTGTTATTTTTGGGAGACCCGGGAATTGATGACTCTTTAGCCATCATGTATGGAATTATGCATCCTGATATTGATATTGTTGGTGTTGTAACGGGATATGGAAATGTAACGCAGGAAAAGGCAACGAGTAATGCAGCATATTTATTGCAAATGGCAGGGCGAGAGGATATACCTGTTATTAATGGTGCAAAAATCCCTTTATCCGGAGATGTTACAACGTATTATCCAGAAATTCATGGGGCAGACGGTTTAGGACCAATTAAACCTCCAAAAACTTTTTCACCAAATATAAAACCTTTTTGTGCTTTTTTTGATATTCTTGAAAAGTATAAAGGAGAATTAATTATAGTTGATGCAGGTAGGTCAACGACACTAGCGACAGCATTTATTTTAGAAAAGCCGATGATGAAGTTTGTGAAAGAATATTATATAATGGGCGGTGCTTTTTTAATGCCTGGAAATGTGACACCAGTCGCAGAGGCGAATTTTCATGGTGATCCCATTGCGTCACAATTAGTTATGCAAAATGCTAAGAATGTGACATTAGTGCCACTTAACGTTACATCTGAAGCTATTATTACGCCGGAAATGGTAAAATATATTACAAAACACTCTAAAACGAGTTTCAATAAGTTGATCGAGCCGATATTTACGTATTATTATAAAGCATATAAAAAGTTAAACCCGAAAATAACAGGTAGTCCAGTACATGACGTCGTTACAATGATGGTTGCGGCAAATCCGTCCCTTTTGGATTATGTATATCGCCGAGTCGATGTAGATACAGTTGGAATTGCAAAAGGAGAGAGTATTGCTGATTTCCGGCCTCAACCTGACTCAAAAGCATTAAAGAATTGGGTGCGAATTGGTTGGTCGTTACATTATAAAAAATTCCTCGAAGATTTCGTTAAAATTATGACGTAGACATAATGGGAGAATACAAGTTAAAATAATGGAGATGATTACTAAAATAATCATCTCCATTATTTTGTTTGTAAGAGATAGATAGAGAAGAGTTACACAATAGGAGAGGAATTTTATTTGAAAAAAACTATAGTATGCGCAGTGATTGTGGGTATTTTCGTTTTGCTAATATCGGGTAACTTTTTAGTGAAAAAAGTGTGGAGTTCAAATAATGATGATGCACAGTATATCGCATCCTTTATTGAAGAACATAAAGATGAAAAAAATAGTGCGCTTCTAGTAAAGAGAAATGATAAAGTTGTTTATTCTGTCAATCCTAACGTTGTATTGCCAGTTGCTAGTACAATGAAATTAATTGTGGCGCTTGAATATACGAAACAAGTTACGGAAGGGAAAATTGATTCGTCTAGTTTTGTTTCCATTAATGACGTGAATCGGTATTATGTACCGAATACAGATGGTGGTGCACAAGATAGATGGCAAAGATATTTGGAGAAGACAGGCAAGATAACTGAAGGAGCGGTTTCTTTAGAAGAAGTGGCAAAAGGAATGGTTAAGTTTAGTTCGAATGCGAATGCTGAATATTTAATGGAAGTGTTAGGATTAGATAATATTAATCGGAATTTACAAAGTTTATCGCTTCCAGCACATCAGCCGCTATTTCCAATCGTTTCATCTTTATACATTCCAGGATATTTGCATAAAGAATTACATGTTCCGAAATATAAAATAGAGAAAAAGTTAAAAGAAATGTCTCAAGAGCAATATCGTGAATATGCAATGATTATTCATGAACGCTTAAAAAAGAAGGGGCCATTATTACAGAAGGAAATTCCTCTTTATTTAGAGGAACGTTACGATAAAATTTGGTCAGATCGATTACCAGCTGCTTCTGCAAACGATTATATGGTACTGCTTCAAAAGGCGAATCATAAAGGTGGCCTAACAGAAGCTGAAGAAAAAGTATGGGCAAATATCGTTGAAACAGATATGAGCGCTAAGAAATATCGTAAAACATTTAGACATGCAGGGCAAAAAAATGGTTATACGCCATGGACAGTTACAAAAGCAGTTTATGCAATGGATAAACGCGGGAACTGTACAGAAATAGTGTTCTTAGCAAATAATTTAAATGAGGACGACAGTGCAGAAATACGGAAACATTTAGCAAACTTACATTTCCAAGTGTTGCAAAGTGATAAGTATGATGCGACTTTTATTAAGTAAACTCGGTGCAGAGAGCACCGAGTTTATTTTTATCCCGCTTTAATGGGGAGTAAGATCCCCACCTCAAAATTCAGCGAAAGCAAAGAAGTTAGATGGGGGGCGGGCTGCCCGTAAAAGCCCGATTGGTGAGGGCTGATTAAAGTTTCAATTTATGTACAAGCACTTTTTTGCTATATCTGGGTATGATGGGTAGTAATACTTAGGTGAAAGGGGAAAAGGTGATGAAACAAAGTAAAGAAGAGTTTATAAAGAGTGAAGGCGCTGATTTCCCTGGGAAAACATATGTGGATAATGTATTACAACATGTATTTAATTTTCAAAGAAATTACTTATTGAAAGATATGTTTCAAGTGCATAAAGCGCATATTACGATGCTGATGGAAGAAAATTTAATGAAAAAGGAAGAAGCTAAAGTTATATTATACGCATTAAAAAAGGTAGAGGGAATGCCAGAAGAGCAATTGCTTTATACAGAGCAGCATGAAGATCTCTTTTTTTTAGTGGAACATTTAATTTCTCAAGAAGCAAAAAGCGATTTTGTAAGTAATATGCATATTGGTAGAAGTAGAAATGATATGGGTGTAACGATGTATCGCATGAGTTTAAGACGGTATGTATTACGATTAATGGAACATCATTTGTTATTGCAGGAAAGTATGCTGCAACTTGCTTCTGATCATAAGGAAACGATTATGCCAGCTTATACACATACACAACCAGCACAGCCAACGACATTTGGTCATTATACGTTAGCGATTTATGATACGATGCAGAGAGATTTAGAACGCATGAAAAAAACGTACAAACTTTTAAATCAGTCGCCAATGGGAGCCGCTGCACTTTCTACAACAAGTTTCCAAATTAAACGAGAGCGAGTTGCCGATTTACTTGGGTTTACAAATGTAATTGAGAACTCATATGATGCTGTTGCTGGAGCGGATTATTTATTAGAAGTTAGCTCATTACTTATGGTAATGATGACGAATACGAGCAGATGGATCCATGACCTCTTACTATTAGCGACGAAAGAATATGATGGTATTACTGTAGCGAAGCCATATGTGCAAATTAGTAGTATTATGCCGCAAAAGCGAAATCCAGTTTCCATTGAACACGCCCGTGCAATTACGAGTAGTGCTTTAGGAGAAGCATTTACAGTATTTCAAATGATTCATAATACACCATTTGGTGATATTGTTGATACAGAGGATGACTTGCAGCCGTATTTATATAAAGGGATTGAAAAGACTATTCGTGTTTTTTCTATTATGAATGCAGTTATTCGAACGATGAAGGTAGAGGAAGAAACGTTGAAAAATCGTTCCTATAAACATGCAATTACGATAACTGATTTCGCAGATGCTTTAACAAAAAACTATGAAATTCCATTTCGGCATGCGCATCATGCAGCAAGTACTATTGCAAATATGTCATTGGAGCAGAAAAAGGAGCTTCATGAATTACATGTGAAAGATGTGAATATGTACTTACAAGAAAAATTTAATATAACTTTATTAGAAAAAGAGTGGAAAGAAATTATATCGCCAGAAGCTTTTATACAAAAAAGAAATGTATACGGTGGGCCGAGTAAAAAAGAAATGGAGCGCATGATTAACAATCGAAAAGAGTCATTTCGACAAGAAGAAGAGGTATTTGAAAAGGAAAAACAGAGAATTTTACAAGCTGAAAATGATTTGAATACGTTAGCTTCAAATATTATTGAATCGTAAAAGAGGAATTTAGTGAATTAAGCGCCAATACCTTAATAAAACTATAAATAGAGAGAAGAGATTGTCGATGATTCAATTGCATGTATATGAAGAGATTGTTAATTTTAAAGAAGAGGTTACACCATTTCTAGAAAAGAATGAACAGGAAAATAATCTCATATTAGGCGTATTACAAATGGTCCACCAACCGATATTTATGGGGATAGCGAAACAAGGAGAAGAAATTGCAGTTGTATTTCTTCAAACAGAAGAGAAGAAACAAATTATTGTTGCAACTTCTGAAATTTCGGGAGTAGCTATCAAGGAGCTTGCAAAAGAGTTAACGAAAATATATCCGGATATTCCTGGATTAATTGGTGATAAGAAAGTTGTACAGCACTTAGCAGAAGAGATTGCGGTGTTAGAAAATAAGAAAACGAATGTTGTAATGGAGCAAGGGGTATATGAGTTGAAAGAAGTGAAGAAGAAACCGGGCAAGGATGGGTTTTTTCGAGAAGTAAGTAGTGATGAATTAACATTAATAGAAGAGTGGATATATCAATTTTGCGAAGATGTGAATCTTCCTACTACGAAAGAGGAAGCAAAACAAACTGCACATACATTAATTACCAATCATCGTTTATTTGGTCTAGAAGTAGACGGAAAACTTGTTTCTGTAGCAGCAAAAACACGTCCAACTAAAAATAATATAACAGTTAATTTCGTATATACGCCGACTGAAGCAAGGGAAAAGGGATACGCATCTAATTGTGTAGCGGCACTTAGTCAACGTATGTTAGATGAAGGTTACAAAACAACGACATTATATACGGACCTGGCAAATCCGACATCGAATAAAATTTATCAAGAAATTGGTTATGAGCAAATTGCGGAGGCTGTGCTTATATTTTTAGAGAAGTAGAACAAAAAGGCGTGCTATTTTAGCACGCCTTTTTGTTATTCATCAATTCTAATAACCTCACCTTGAGGGAAGTCTTCGGTTTCTAATAAATTCCGAATAGCTTTCGCAACATATTCGGGTGATAATAGCTTTCCTTCTTCTTTTAATGTAATGAAGCGGTCTAAGTTTGTGAAGTCTTCTTTATTTGTTTCCCGAATTTGTGCTTGCATATTTGTATCAACAACACCAGGTGCAAAAGCGACGATTTTTACTGGATATTCTTTTTCTGCTTCTTCGGTTGCTACGCACTGTGTAAACATATTTACGCCAGCTTTCGTTGTACAATAAGCGCCCCATCCGAAGTAAGGATTTTTTCCTGCACCAGATGAAATGTTTATCACACGTTTATCTACTTTCCATTCTTCCGTATGTTTCATGAAAGTGGAGGTGAGGATCATCGGCGCAAGTAAATTAATGTGAACGTTCGTAATGAGCATTTCACTTTCAGCTTTTTCTATTGGTTTCATTGGTGCGAGTGTACCAGCGTTATTAATTAAATGAATAGATGATACAGTGTCTTCTTGAATAGATGAAATGATTTTGTTAAAGCTCGTTTCTAAATTATGTACATCTTGAAGATCTAAGGAGTGGAAAACACAATTGCTATTATATTGTTCTGCGAGTTTCGTAAGCTCTTTATTTTCTCTTCTAGAAATAGAGATGACAGTTGTATTCTTTTCTAACAATTGTGTGGCAATAGCCTCACCTAAACCTTGTGAAGTTCCTGTTATGATAACGTAGCGCATAGTTTTATAAACTCCTCTCATATGTGCGGAATTTTGTTGGACAACGTACATTGTATAGTTTGTCTACATTTTATAGTATAGAGCACTTTTTACTATAATTGAAATGAGATGATTGTGTGCCTTTTATAAATCGTTTTACGACAACAGTACCTGGTGCCGTCACGTTTACTGGGAATACGCTGGGACTTAGCCCTACATCACCTGCACCAGGTAATATTTTTGGTACACTTGCTGTGTTTACGACAGTAAATACAGCGCTGCAAGTACCAGGATTCCCAGCAGGGACAACAGATGAGTGGCAATTGAATTCTTCAAGTGCAATTTTAAATCTTCCAGCAGGAAGCAGTGTGTTATATGCAGAATTAGTTTGGGCTGGTACTTTCCGGACTGATACGGAAGATGTTTTACCATTTTTAAATGATAACATTACATTTACAACGCCAGCAGGAACGTTTTCTGTTACGCCAGATCCTGCTACTGCGCAGCAAGGTTCAGTAGGAAACCAGTTTTATTATGCTCGCTCTGCCAATGTAACGAATCTTGTTAGTGCAGGTGGGGCAGGCACGTATACAACGGGTGCTGTGCCAGCTGCAAGAACTTCAGCTGACCCAACAATTAGCCGTTCAGCGGGATGGACGCTTGAGGTTGTGTATCAAAATGCAAGTTTACCACTTCGAAATTTGTCAGTATATGCAGGTCAAGAAATTATTGATGCTTCATCACCACCAGTTGATGCTACTATTTCAGGATTTGCTACGCCAGCTACAGGAGCTGTAACAGGAAGGGTACTTGTAACTGCTCAAGAGGGAGATTCCAACATTTCTGGAGATCAACTTCGCTTTGGACCAAACCCAAATGCTACAGTTGCATTATTCGGGCCGAGAAACCCTGCAAATAATTTCTTCCAGTCTCAAATTTGTAATGACAGCGGAAATTTAGATACGAGCGGTACATTTGGAGATTTAAACCAGCCGTTAGGGGTAGCTTTGGCTGTTCGAAGACAAGGATGGGATATTACAAACGTAGATGCTTCATCATCATTAGTAAATAATCAAACGTCAGCAACCGTTCGGTTCGTTACAAATGGTGATGGTTATGCAGCGGCTGGTTTTGGTGTTCAAATTGATGCGACGGGGCCGATTATAAATCCTGCCAAATCTGTTGATAAAGCAGTTGCAGGTATAGGGGATATTCTCACTTATACGATTACAGTTCCGAATACAGGAACAGGAAGTGCGGACAACGTTGTATTACAAGATAGTATTCCGAACGGCACAACATTTATAGCTGGTAGTGTAACGGTAGGTGGAGTAACACAACCAAGTGCAAATCCAACTAGTGGAATTAATTTAGGAACGATACCAAATAATGCTCAAAGAATCGTTACATTTCAAGTTCGAATAACATCATTCCCGAATCCAAATCCTATTTTAAATCGTGCAATGGTATCGTATCAATTCCGTCCTTTCGTCGGTAGTCCACTTATTACTAGTATGTCTTCTTCAAATACTGTACAAACGACAGTGAACCAAGCAACTATAAGTATGCAAAAATCTGTAGATCTACAGACTGCGACACTTAATGATGTATTAACGTACACAGTTAATGTCACAAATAATGGAAATGTTGCTGCAAACAATGTGATTTTTGTTGATAGCATCCCGGCTGGCACAACATTTGTTCCAAATAGTGTTACAGTGAATGGAGTAGCGCGTCCAGGAGCGAATCCAGCAAGTAGTATTAATCTAGGAAGTATTAATGCTTCACAAACGACTGTAGTGCGCTTTCAAGTTCGAGTAACATCTAATCCTCTTGTCAATCCAATTCCGAACCGTGCGAGTGCAACCTTTACCTTTACCCCAGTGCCTGGTCAACAACCAGTTTCAGGGCAAGCGACAAGTAATACTGTAGTGACTACTATTAATATAGCTGATATAAGAACGAGAAAAACAGTAGATAGAGCTTTTGCGACAGTGAATGACGTTCTTACGTACACTATTACTATTGAGAATATCGGAAATGTACTTGCGACAAATGTTATTTTTCAAGATCCGATTCCAGTTGGAACGACTTTTATCGCAAATAGTGTGACTGTGGACGGGGTTTCACAACCTGGGGCAAATCCAGCGACTGGGTTTACAGTAGCTAATATATCTCCTGGCGGAAGTAGGACTGTTACATTTCAAGTGCGAGTTACATCTACACCATCGGGAGGTACGATTGCGAATCGGGGGAGTATATCTGCTGATTTTGTTGTTAATCCGAATCAGCCACCAGTTACAATTAATAGAATGACGAATACAGTGGTAACACAAATTAATACAGGCGGTTTAAATGTAATAAAAGAAGTGAATACAACGCAAGCAGCAGTAGGAGATACTTTAACATATACGATTGCCGTTCAAAATACAGGAAACGTTCCCCTAACAAATGTGTTATTCCAAGACACTATTTCTTCCGCTGTTTCTTTCGTTGCAAATTCTGTAACAATTAATGGAGTACCACAAAGTGGATTGAATCCGAATACAGGATTTTCTCTTCCAAATATTCCTGCGGCTCAAACGGTTGTAGTCACATTTGAAGTAGTAATTGTACAGGATCCAGGAGATGAAGATATTTTAAACCGCGCGAATGTCACAGCAAGTTTTCAAGTGAATCCGAGTGAACCACCAGTTACGATTACTATTCCGAGTAACCTAGTGAATACAACTGTACAATCAGGGAATTTTGAAGTTGTGAAAGCAGTGAATACGGATGTGGCAACCGTAGGAGATATTTTAGTATATACAATCGAAATTATAAATGCAGGTAGTGTACCAGCTACAAATGTATTTTTCCAAGATTCAATTCCACAAGGAACATTATTTATTGAAAACAGTGTATTTGTTAATGGTATTTTACAAGAAGGTGCAGATCCAGAACTTGGATTCCCGTTAAATGATTTGCCTACTGGCGCGAATGTAATTGTTACGTTTGAAGTATTAATTGATGAAATTCCCCAAGGAAATAATGTTGTAAATAATGCGAATGTCATTGGAGATTTCCTTCTGAATCCAACAGAGCCACCAATTACTGTAACAGTACCAAGTAATACTGTTATGACGGTCGTGAATTCTTCAGGATTAAATGTAATGAAAAGTGTAAGTGCTACTGAAGCTGGTGTAGGAGATACGTTAACGTATACAGTTCTTATACAAAATAGTGGAACAGTAGCAGCGACAAATGTATCATTCCTTGATCCGATTCCAGTTGGAACCACTTTTGTAGCGAATAGTGTAACAATAAACGGAGCCCCGCAATCGGGTTTAGATCCGACCTCTGGATTTCCGCTTGCTAATATTCCAGTAGGAGGGACAGTAACAGTTACTTTTCAAGTGACAATCACAAGTGAACCACCAAATAGAGTTCTTCCGAATAATGCGAATGTAACTGCGGATTTCCAAGTCAGTCCTCTCCAGCCACCAATTACAATTGTAACGATTAGTAATATTGTTGTGACGCGAGTGAATGTGGGATCGCTTAATGTAATGAAGAGTGTAAATACAACACAAGCGGGAGTAGGAGATACGTTAACGTATACGATTCTTATTCAAAATACAGGAACTGTTCCTGCAACGAATATTATTTTTCAAGATCCAATCCCATCTGGAGCTACATTTGTAGCGAATAGTGTAACGATCAATGGAGTCGTTCAGCAAGGTGCGAATCCTATAGCGGGTTTTCCTGTTACCAATATTCCGGTGGGGCAAACTGCTACAATTACGTTCCAAGTGACAGTGACAAGTGTTCCGAGTGGTGGAAATATAAGAAACCAATCAAACGTTACCGCAAGTTTCCTTATTAATCCAGCAGGTCCTCCTATAACAACTACTACGACTAGTAATTTTGTAGTGACACAAGTAAATACAGCACAGTTAAATATACAAAAATCTTCATCTGTACAACAAGCAGCACTTGGAGAAACTTACACGTATTCTGTTGTCATTCGAAATAACGGCACAGTAACAGCAACGAATGTCTCTTTCATTGATCCAATTGCTCTAGAAACAACATTTGTAGCAAATAGTGTGACGATAAATGGAACGCCACAACCTGGATTTGACCCAAATGTAGGTTTCCTGCTTCCTAATATTGCAGCTGGAACATCATTGACAGTAACGTTCCAAGTTACGGTAGTTGCACCGTCTACACGCGGAGCAGTATTAAATACAGCATCTGCTACAGCCACTTTCTTATTAAATCCTTTACAACCACCTGTAACAACAACGAATTCAAGTAATACAACGGTAGTTACAATACCATTACCTCCTCCTGGCGAAGTGACAGCAACAAAAACAGTAAATGTTGCCGCTGGAGCTGTTGGAGATGTATTAACGTATACAGTGTTAATAACGAATGTAGGAATTATCCCTGTTACAGACGTACTCTTCCAGGATGTCATTCCAGAAGGGACGACGTTTGTTGACAACAGTGTAACGATAGGTGGAATACAGCAACCTGGATTAAATCCAGAAATAGGCTTTACAGTTACTCCGTTATTAAATACTGGTGCGAGTATTTCTGTAACGTTCCAAGTGACCATTACGGAAATTCCAGATAATGAAGTCATATTAAATGATGCTGACGTTACGTTTACTTCACAACCAAATCCGCAGGAGCCACCGATTACGCAAACGATATTAACGAATTTAGTCGTTACGACAATTAATATAGCTTCAATTTCTCCAGTGAAAATAGTAGATAAAGAGGCAGCGACGGTTGGAGAAATATTAACCTATGATGTACTAATTTCTAACTTTGGAACAGTACCGGCAACGAATGTTCAATTTCTTGATTCTAGTACGAGTGGTGTAGCATTTGTTCCAGGAAGTGTGAGTATAAATGGAATACCAGAACCTGGACTAGACCCATTCATAGGCTTTACAGTTCCAGATATACCTGTAGGTGATTCTGTACTTGTCACATACCGAGAGATGGTAACGAGCATACCTCAAGGTGGAACAGTTGTTAACTTTGTGGACGTTACGGCTACATTTGCTGTAAGTGAGACAGAGCCGCCTATTACTGAGACAACGACAAGTAACACGACATTAACAGAAATCAATGAGCCTGGTTTAAATGTATTAAAATCAGTAAGTCAGCCGGTTGTTGCGGTAGGCGATACAATCACATATACAACAGTAGTTCAAAATACGGGAACCGTGATAGCAACGAATGTTCAATATAGTGATGTATTACCTTCCTCTATAACATTCGTACCGAACAGTGTAACGATAAACGGTGTGTTACAACCTGGGTTCAATCCGAATAATGGGTTCACGCTTCCAGATATAAATCCAGGTGAAAGTGTAGAAGTCACATTCCAAGTAACAGTTGTTAGCGTTCCGTCAAACGGAACAATTGCCAATACGGCAAATGTTACTGGAAGCTTTATTTTAGTACCAGGAGAACCACCAGTTATAGTAAATCAGCCAAGTAATACAACACTCACAACTGTAAATAGAGGACGCTTTAATGTTATTAAACAAGTAAATAGAGCCGCTACTCTAGTGGGAGATATATTGACGTATACAGTACAAATAACGAATACAGGAACAGTAACAGCTAACAATGTTCAGTTTATTGATACCATTTCAACAGGTGCGTCATTTGTAGCAAATAGTGTAACGATAAATGGAGCCCCGCAACCAAACTTAAATCCGATTACTGGATTTGGAGTTGGAGATATCTCAGTTGGTGAAACAGTTATAGTGACGTTTCAAGCGACAGTTACAAGCATACCGTCATCAGGAACAATTACGAACGTTGCAAATATAACAGGAAGCTTTACTTTAGTGCCAGGAGAGCCACCAGTTATAGTAAATCAGCCAAGTAATACGACAATAACAAGGGTGAATAGAGGGCGCTTCAATGTAATAAAAACAGTAAATAAACAAGCAACGCGAGTAGGAGATACGTTAACGTATAGTGTGCAAGTTACAAATACGGGAACGGTAACAGCGACGAATGTTCAGTTTGTTGACGTCCCATCACCTAGTTTAGAATTCGTTCCTGGAAGTGTACAAATAAATGGAATTCCGCAAGTAGGCTTAGATCCATTTGTAGGCTTTTCATTACCGAATCTTGCAGTAGGAGATAGCGTATTAATTACATTTGAAGTAAATGTAATCGCGGTTCCACCTTCTAGTAGCATTATGAATACAGCGAGAGTAACGGGTGATTTCGAATTGATTCCAGGAGAACCTCCGTTTACAATTACGAATTCAAGTAATACGACGGTTACGCCAGTAAATAGAGGCAGCTTAGATATGCTAAAAGAAGTAGATCATTCAGTTGTTGGAGTAGGAGAAACGGTAACGTATACGGTTCGTATATTAAATACTGGTACTGCTGATGCAATGAATGTTCAATTTATAGATGTGCTATCTCCAGAAGCCGATTTCGTCGCAAATAGTGTAACGATAAATGGAGTTTCACAGCCGGGGTTAAATCCGCAGCTCGGATTTACGATACCAGATATTCCAGTTGGTGAGACCGCACTTGTAACATATAAAGCTACGATTACAAGTTTTCCAGATGGTGGTACAATAGTGAACGTTGCAGGGGCGTTGGCAGAATATATTTTAGTACCAGGAGAGCCGCCAGTTACAGTGATGGACACGAGCAATACAGTTATAGTAACGGTAAATACTGCAATCTTATTTGTTGCAAAAGGAGCAAACTTTGAAGTAGCGATGGTAGGAGATGTTATCACTTACGGAATCGCCGTTATAAATGACAGTACAGTTCCTGTGACGAATATTATTTTAACAGATATCATTGATCCGAATACGTTATTTATAAATGGCACGGTAACGGTAAATGATGTACCTCTCCCATTTGCCAATCCGAATACTGGTATCCCGTTAGGTGATTTTCAGCCAAATGATGCGGCAATTATTAATTTCCAAGTTGTAATAACAGGAGGACAAATAAACAATTTAGTTACAAATACTGCTATAGCAAATGGGTTTGCAATTGTAAACCCGAATGAGCCGCCAGTATTAGTTGAAGGTGATAGCAATACAGTTGTTATCCCGTTTATTTCTCAAAATGTCTCAACGACAGTCGTAAAAACAGCAGATTTACAGGCAGCAACGATTGGAGATGTTATTAGGTTTACGACAGTTATTACAAATACGGGGGATACAGCAATACAAAACATTCGTTTTCAAGATATGTTAGATAGTAGTGTTCAATTTGTCCTTGGAACTGTAACGGTTGATAATACGTCAGTGCCAAATGTAAACCCAGTATCAGGATTTCTTATAGGAAGTTTAAATCCTGGTCAAGCGCGAACCGTTTCGTTCCAAGTAGTAGTGCAGAGCGCACCAAGTGGTTCAGGAAATTATATTAATCAAGCGAGTATTCGTTTCGAACATCAAGTAGGTACAGTATTGCCACCTGTTACACAAATAGTAGAAAGTAATATGGTCGTCATTCCGTTCGTTCCAACGATAGAACAAATTTGCGAAACGAATCTTAATTGTTTAGGGAAAATTCCTTTTCAATGTTCTCTGTGTGATCACTTGCAAATAAAGAAAAAATAAATGCAGAAAGAGCATCCTGTAAGAGAAGGATGCTCTTTCTGTATGAATCATGTAGATTCTTTTTCGGGCGAGATGAAAAATTCATCGATTTTGTCGGAGAGTAGAAATGGAATAGCTTCTTTTATAACAGAAATATCCCAGTCCCACCATGCGAGATTTTCTAGTTTGTTAATTGTTTCTTGCGGGAAACGATATCGAACAAATTTTGCAGGATTACCAGCTACAATTGCATATGGCGGTACATCCTTTGTAACAACACTCTTTGCGCCAATAATGGCACCGTTACCAATTGTAACACCAGATAAAATGCAGGATTGATAACCAATCCATACATCATTACCGACTACGATATCACCTTTTGAAGAGGGATGACCAGTAATATGGGCTCCTTCGCTGAAAAGAGCGTTAAATGGATAAGTCGTTATCCAGTCCGCGCGATGTTCTCCGCCAAGTATGAAAACAACGTCTTCTCCTAATGAACAAAACTTACCTATTTTTAATTTCGTTTCATCATTCCAAGAAAAAATAGTTGGACCTACTTTACTATAAGTATAATCACCGATATCATACTTACTATATTCAGGTTTTTGATTTAAATATAACATGATTCCTCAACCTTCTTTCTCAATCAAGAAATAAGCGTGGAATATTATATGCAAGGTGTAGTAAGGTGACCAGTGTTAATAGGTAAAATGAATAAGTGGGAGTGGAATGTATGAGATATGAAATGGGATTATATAATAAACCTTTTCAGTCAATTAAATTAGGAAAAAAAGTGTATGAAGTGCGCTTATACGATAAAAAACGTCAACTCATAAAACAAGGCGATCATATTGTATTTACGAACCTTACGACAGAGGAAACGATTACTGTCAAAGTAACGGAAATAAAACGATACGAAAACTTTCAAGAAATGTACGAACAAATTGATAAAAAATTATTGGATTGTGAAAATGATAGTTTAGAGGAAATGTTAGAAAGTACATACAAAATATATACGAAAGAACAAGAAAAAAAGTGGGGAACAGTTGCGATCGGTATTAAGGTAATAAAATGATAAGAAATCGCGGCGCGGCTATCATTGTGCAGAAAGGAAAAATAGCTCTTATAAAACGTATTCGAGAAGATGAAACGTACTATGTTTTTCCAGGCGGAGGAATCGAAGAAGGAGAAACACCTGAAGAAGCAACAAGGCGAGAAATTTTTGAAGAATTAGGGGTACATATAAAAGTGGAGCATTTAATTGCAAAGGTGGAGTATAAGAGTACGGAGTATTATTTTAATGCCGATATTATAGGTGGAGTTTTTGGAAGTGGTAAAGCTGAAGAATTCGAACTGAAAGATAGAGGGATTTATATTCCGTTATGGTTGCCGATATATGAGTTGGAAAAAGTGAATATAAAACCGTATGAAGTGGTCGGAAGTATATTCAATCATTATAAAAAGTAAGGTCTGACAACATACAAAAAAAACCATTGACATAGTCTTCTGATTTAAGTATTGTATTCGAGTATGTTTATAATCAGGAGGTTTATATGAGCAATCAAACAACTACACATCATGTGAAAATGACAACAGCAGATCCATCTGGAATTGGTCTATTTGGATTAGCGATGGTAACACTTGTAGCATCATCTCAAAAGTTAGGCTTAACAGATGGCGTTTCACTCGTATTACCGTGGGCAATCTTTTTAGGAGGATTTGCACAAATCTTTGCGTGCATTCACGATGCAAAGCATAACAATACATTCGGTACAACAGCATTTGGTGCGTATGGCCTATTTTGGCTAGGCGTTGGAATGACTTGGTTAATTCAACTTGGAGTATTTGGCGAAAAATTAGCACAAGCTGCAGATTCAAAACAGCTTGGTGTAGCCTTTATCGGATATTTGATTTTCACAATCTTTATGACAATTGGTGCAATGGAAACACATAAAGTATTATTTATGATTTTCGTCCTTATTGATTTCTTATTTATTGGTCTTTCATTAAGTACTTTAGGTGTTATGCCGCATGCAATGCATAATTTAGCAGCATATTCTGAAATTCTTATTTCATTATTATCTTTCTATGGTTCAGCAGCAGCAGTGTTAAATACACACTTCGGAAAAGTTGTTTTACCAGTTGGAAAGCCGTTTGGTATTTTTAAAAAGTAATAAAAAAGCACAGATGATTGTATAGTCATCTGTGCTTTTTTATATGGAAGAAATAAAAATAAAAAATATAATTGAAATTGATTCTCATTATTAATATAATGAGAATGAGAATCATTTATTGTAAGAGGGGGATGCCGAAGTGGCGAAAATTTTAATAGCTTATGCGAGTATGTCAGGAAATACAGAGAGTATTGCTGATTTAATTAAAGTTAGTTTAGATGCCTTTGATCATGAAGTAGTATTGCAAGAAATGGAAGGCATGGATGCTGAAGAATTATTAGCTTATGATGGAATCATTTTAGGGTCTTATACGTGGGGAGATGGGGAATTACCATTTGAAGCGGAAGATTTCCATGATGACTTAGAAAATATAGATTTATCAGGGAAGAAAGCAGCGGTATTCGGATCAGGTGATACGGCGTATGAACTATTTTGTGAAGCGGTAACGATATTTGAAGAAAGACTTGTAGAGCGCGGTGCAGAGCTTGTACAAGAAGGATTGAAAATCGAACTAGCTCCAGAAGATGAAGAGGATGTGGAAAAATGCAGTAATTTTGCAATTGCATTTGCTGAGAAGTTCTAAGAATGGGAGTGTCAACGTGGAGACAATGTTAAGTGCGACCGCTATTACAAAGTTAAGAGATGGAAAGCTTATGTTAGCTACTACATATAATGGTTTATTTATTGAACAAGACGGAGAATGGAAACAAATTTTACATGGTTTTCAAAAACGAATTAGGGATTTACATAGCGAAGAAAATGTAGTGTATGGTGTAGGTGACGAAGGAATTTTTATTCGTAGTATGAATGGTGGGGAGAATTGGACGGTTCAACGTTTTCCAACAAAGGCAACGAGTTGGAATGTGTGTAGTAATGTACAAGGAACTGTCATTGCTCATGGAGATAAAACGTTGTATCATTCAAATGATTTTGGTTCGACATGGGAAACCATTCATCCATTTCTTGAGTATGGTGGCGGGGCACCATCTATTCGATCGTTGTTTTTATATAAACATTACTTATTTATTGGTACGAAAATACATGCTAAATATGGTGGTGTTTGGCTCTTTAATTTGGAGACACGTAAATTAAAGAGGATTAAAATCGTAATGAATCAGATGATTTCAGCGTTGACTTTACACAATTCTTATTTAGTAGCAGCCAGTGGGTCGTGCAAGGGGATTAGCGGTAATATTTCTTTTTGTAAAATAGATGAAAGTATAGAGAGTGAAAAAATATATTGGCACACATGTCAAAGTGAGCAAAAAGCAAGTAGCTATTTAGACTTAAGTGTAGATCAGCATGTGCTATATACAACGTCAACGCAAAATAAGGCGGGGATTAGTACTGTTTGTCGTGTACTTCTAGAAGAAGGAATTGTTACAGTATGTGACTCTGTTAAAGGGCATGGCTGGCGCATCGTGAATGAAAAAGAAGGCTATGTTGTAGCTGGATCAGGTGAATCAAAAGCAATGCAATGGAAGAAAAAAGTTGTATAGTAAAAAAAACTTTGCTTTTATTATATTGATATGATATATTATATTTAAACCATTTTACTTTTAATAATATAGAGATTTAAATGAGCTGTAACTTCCGAGGAGGATAGCAATGTTAAATCTCCTCAGAGTTGCAGTTTTTTTAATGTCTGACTTATTTTTGTAAAGTGGTTGAAAATGAATATGTACATATAGGTACATTGTAGGAGGATTTTTTTCATGCAAAACGGTAAAGTAAAATGGTTTAACTCAGAAAAAGGTTTCGGATTCATCGAAGTTGAAGGCGGAGAAGACGTATTCGTACATTTCTCAGCTATCCAAGGCGAAGGCTTCAAAACTTTAGAAGAAGGTCAAGAAGTTACTTTCGAAGTAGAACAAGGTAACCGTGGACCTCAAGCTACAAACGTTAACAAGAAGTAATTGTGGAAAAAAGAAGGGCTTGCCCTTCTTTTTTTTTGCATTTTTATTGAATAGCCTCCTATGGACATAGCATCATGAGATTGAATTTTTGCTTTTTAGACGAGGTATTACATGCATAAAGTGTATGAATAAATAAATACTGAAAATAAAGTATGTGTGTGAAAAGGAATGTAGAAAGAGGTAAATAAATTGGAAAACGCTACACATTTTATTGTGTTTGATATAGAGAGAAATTTCAGGCCGTATAAATCAGACGATCCGTCAGAGATAGTTGATATTGGGGCTGTAAAAATAGAAGCGAGTACAATGAAGATAATTGGAGAATTTTCGGAATTAGTAAAACCGGGCGCTAGGCTTACTCGTCATACGACAAAATTAACAGGGATTACAAAGAAAGATTTAATGAGTGTAGAGAAATTCCCGCAAATTATAGAGAAATTTATTCAGTTTATCGGAGAGGATTCTATATTTGTTTCATGGGGAAGAGAAGATTATCGCTTTCTATCTCATGATTGTACGTTGCATGGTGTAGAATGTCCCTCTATGGAAAAAGAGAGCAAATTTGATTTACAGAAATTTGTTTTCCAAGCGTATGAAGAATTATTTGAGCATACACCAAGTTTACAATTCGCAGTAGAACAGCTCGGTTTAACATGGGAAGGAAAACAGCATAGAGCTTTAGCAGATGCTGAGAATACAGCCAAAATACTTCTTAAAGTATATAGCGAGAGAGATATTTATAAACGTTACAAAAGACATGGAGAGCTTGAACTTGTAGAGAACGGAAAACTAACAGAAAAAGCGAAAAAAAAGATGCGAAAATGGGTATTTAAAGAAATGAGAAAAAATACTGAGCGTCCTTTCGTTTGGAGTACATTTGAAAGTAGTGACACGTGGGAAAGTATTACGGAAAGATATTATATAAGTGAACCTACAGTAGAACTTCTAAAAAAGCATTTTCGTACGGCGGTTAGAAAAGCGGAAAGGCAGATTAGGTATTTGGCTGAGATGGAGAAGAATGCAGAGGTTAAATGACATTCTTCTCTATTTCTAGCTACATAAATTTACTGTCATTGTATTGATGGATGAATAAAGTATTCATATAAATAGGAATTGATTTGTTGTGCTACTTTGAAATTTAAGGTGTGGTAAGAAATTTTTTAATATATTCATAAAATTAGAGCCCATAGAAATGAAAGAGGGTAAAGTTGAATGGAAGCAATCTTTAACATTGTAACAGTTTTAGTTTTTGGGATAATATTTACCACGCTATTAGCGGTAATTACACTTCCTTTCATAGCAAAGAAGAAGAATTGGAAAAAGCTTAATATATCTTTAAAGCGTGGTGTATTAAAGATTAAAATCGAAGAGTAAAAGATGAGTTTTATACAAGGGAGGTGTGATAGTGATAGACTTAGATATTAAAGACGTCAACGTACAGATGGAATTAAACGGAGTCTTTTGGAATGAGGATGGGATTGCTGAAATGACGGTGACTACAAAAGAAGAGCATTCTTTTCTTCTTCGTTTAGTAGTTGACTTAGAAAGTAAAACGATTAGGGCGATGAGTGCCGAAATAGTGAATGGATTTTGTCCTCTGTGCAAACAAAAAAAGGATGAATGTAGTGAATTGAATGACTTGCAAAATAAAATGGAAGTTTTAGAAGAAGCCTACGATTGGGTGAGAGAGCATCCAGAATATCGTTTTCAATTATCTTTCTACGATTACAATAAATTTGAGGTAGTGAAGTGAAATTTTCACTTGAACAACATACATAGTGACTAAAAAGAAAACATAAAAAATGTATAGAAGGACTTGTTCAACTAGAAATATTGAAGTAAGACCTTCTATTGGAAATACGCTTGTGTAATAAAGAAGCAATCTACTTGATTCTGTAACAAATGTCCTCTTGGATCAAAAATAAGCATATTTTATTATAAAGCAGAAAAACCGATTCTCAGTAGAATCGGTTTTTTACATAACTTTCAAATATGCCCTAAATAAAAGATCGTTTGTTAATAGTGCTCCGTAAAAATAGGTATATAGAAGAATTTATTCAATCCCGTTCGGATCATAAGAATACTGCTGCTTATTCTCAATTCGCTCAATTACGTCTTGCAACTCGTCTGGCTTCAGAAACTCAATTGGAGAGAAGCCTTTCTCAAATGTAAGTGTATCAGCTTCGATCATTAGTACGTATCGGTCATTTACCTTTGCGATATGTATTTGATCTCCGAAATCAGCAAGCAGGGCCTTTACAGAGATATGATCTGCTTTTAGCTTTAATTCCACTTCAGGAGCGTGCTCGACGATTTGAGCGGTAGCTTCCATTACTTCTTCGGTTGAAAATTGTTCCATAATTTCGCGTTTCGGACTGGCAGCCCATACTTCCATCGCTTGGTCGAATTGTTCGCGCTCTTCCGTACCTTCTTCAAATACATCTTCAATTTGGTCGTATACCATGTCCATTACTTGTGTTTTCATAATTTCAGGCATAGAGCGTTCGTATTCGACGAATTTTAAGAAGTCTTCAAAGTAACGGGCGTGTGATGCTTGGTGAATTTTTAGCTCGCCCACTTCGACCATACCTTCTTCGGGCATGTACGGATATTGGATAGATTTCATATTTTTTGTTGTGATGGCCATTTCAACGTTACGAATTAGTGTGGATTCATCGGAAATAGAAGCGACTTTTGGCTCGAAGTCACATTTCATAACGAAGACGAATGGATCATCAAAGTATTTGCGTAGTTTTGCTTGCGCAATTAAAAATACACCACCGCGCACAGCACTTGTGTCAAGATATGTATAAACGAGAGGTTCGCTCATATCTTTGAAGTTTTCCTTCGTTTCTGCAAAGCGGATGCGATTAAATAAGTTGTAATGAGGGTTTGAATCAAGTTCGTGCCCTTCTTCTACAATAAAGCGACCGATCTTTGTCGGAGCTTGTTCTGTTTTCGCATGACGTTCTACTTTTCGCTTTGAAATTTTTAATAATTCTCCATTCAAAAATTCTTTTAAGGAGCTATCTTCATACTCTTCAGCGTCTAATGTTTGAAAATGTTTGTAGCGTTTATCAACAGCTTCACCTTTTCCTTCTACTTGTACAACATAAAAGGAAAGATAATTTATTTCAAAATCCATATTTATCACCTTGTTTCATTTCATTAACTCTTATCAGTATAGAGATGGAAAAAACTTTCGTCAATTTATATAAGGAAGGGGAAGCCCCCTTCCTTCATATATTTTTTATTTTCAAAATTAAAATCCGTCTTCTAATGCTGAAAATGGAATGTTCAGTCTGTTTTCTACTGTACGTAAACGTTGGTTTAAGCGGTTTAATCTACGTGTATGACGCTCAACCGTGTTTTCTAATTGACGTACTCTTTGTTCAAGCTCATTTACTCGTCTTTCTAATTGACGGTTTCCAGCACCAGGAAAAGAGATTGGAAGTTGGAATTGTCGAGTTTGATCATATGGATTAACTTGTTCTACTGGATCTATATATTGTTGGTATTGTGCTTGTAAATCATATTGAGGTTGATAACCAGTTTGGTTATATGGATCGTATGGATTGTAGGGGTACATAAAAACATCCTCCATTTCTTTAAAATAGGTTAATTCACCATAATGTATGTGTAAAAGCGGAGTGTGGCACGGCAAATACCTATTTATATTCACAGGATGTTTTTTTATAAATACGAATATGGAGTGTTACATTTGTATTTCGTTCGTTTTATGGTATATACTGGATAATAGGGAGGGGTTACATAAAAGTTACAATTCTATCAAACTCAAACTTTTATGTAAATATGTATAGACATTTGGAAAAGAAAAGAGTAATTTATATAGAGTAAAAAATAACTTGTAACAATTTATAAATATATTGTAAAATGATTGTAACAAAACATACATAAAAATGAAATAATACATAAAAGTAGTATTGGGGAAAAGGGGAGAGTATATTGTTCCGTAAAGTAAAGGGTATATTAGTTGGGGTTTTATGTGTAGCTGTAGTGAGTGGCTGTGGTACAAAAGTAAGTGATGTTGCATTAGTAAGTGATATTGGTGGCCACACGGTAGAGGCTAAAGCAGAAGTACAGGATTCTATTAGTTTAGTAGATGGTCGTACAGGTACGGAAGTGAAAAAGCTAGATTTGTCGAGTCTAGGTTATTTTGAAGATGAAGCGAAATTTAAAACATCAGTTGAGAAGGTTGCTAGGGAAGTTGGGAAAAATGTTGACAAAAAGATGGTCCCTTCACGTCTAGGACCTGATGGAAGTTGGCAAGAAGGAAAACCTTCTTATGAATTAATGGAAAAAGAATTAGTAAATAAATTATTAAACGTAGGTATGTGGGATTCTTCATATCAGTTACCTATTGTTGAGAAAAAGCCTACTGCAACATTAAGTGATGCACAAGGAAGTGGCACGGTAATTGGTAGATATGAAACGAATTTAGGTGGCTCAACAGGTGGACGTATTGAAAATATTCGTTTGTCAGCAGCGAGCATAAATGGAGTTGTATTAGCAAAAGGGGACAGTTTCTCTTTCAATGCATTAATTGGTGATACAACACCGGATAAAGGATATCAATTAGGAAAAGAAATTGTAGATGGTAAGTTAGTAGATGGATATGGCGGTGGTGTTTGTCAAACATCATCAACATTATACAATGCAGCAGATCAAGCTGGTTTGAAAATGGTAGAGAGAACGACACATTCTAAAACGGTAGGTTATGTTCCACAAGGAAGAGATGCTACGATTGCATATCCATACTTAGACTTAGTATTTGAAAACACGAATGATGCACCTGTGAAACTTTATATGGGCATTCAGGGTGGAAAGTTAGTTGCTGAAGTACATAAAATGCGATAAGAATCATAATCTAGAAAAAGCCATTATTTCTATTAACAATAGAAATAATGGCTTTTTCTAGATTATCCAGTATTAGTGATACATTTCAAGACTAGGTGAATGTGAGGAACAAGATGTTTGGGAATTTATCCCGCTTTAATGGGCAGTAAGACCCCCCACCTCAAAATTCAGCGAAAACAAAGAAGTTAGATGGGGGATCAACTGCCCATAAAAGCCCGATTGGTTCAACTAATAATCAGTGGGGGATGAAGAACCCCCCACTGATTAAAGTTTCACTTTATCGAATTTAATTCTTAGTTTTCCTATTGACATTATTAGTTATTAACTGTATTCTTCATAATAACAACTAAATAAATGGAAAAATTTATTAGTTTTCTTATTAAGAGAGATGGAGGGACTGGCCCGATGAAATCTCAGCAACAGGCTATAAAAGTACTGTGCTAAGTCCAGCAAACGTATGAAGCGTTTGGAAGATGAGGGGAAATGGATTAACATTCAACTCTTCTTATATGTGTAAGAAGAGTTTTTTATTTAGAGAGGGGGGATAGAGTGAAGTTTGATGTAACGTATTTTTTAGAAAGTTTTCCGCAATTATTTAAGTATGTATACATAACTTTAGGAATTACTGTAGTTTCAATGATTATTTCTTTTGTTATAGGGATAGGTTTGGCGATCATAACGAAAAACAAAACGAAATTTCTATATTCTATTGCAAGAGTATATATATCTTTCTTTAGAGGAACACCTTTATTAGTTCAATTGTTCGTGTTGTATTTCGGATTGCCGCAAATATTCCCAACCTTTACAGTACTTACAGCGATGCAAGCGACTTTAATTGGTCTCAGTTTAAATAATGCAGCGTATTTGTCAGAAATTATTCGGGGTTCATTAAATGCTGTCGAATCGGGACAAATGGATGCTTGTTTATCAGTTGGAATGACAAAGGCGCAAGCTATGCGACAGATTATCTTTCCGCAAGCTATTCGGGTTGCAGTACCGTCACTTGGAAATAATTTTGTTGGATTGTTAAAAGAATCTTCGTTATCTTTTGCACTTGGGGTGGCTGAAATTTTAGCGCAAGCGAAAATGTTAGCGGCACAATCGTATCGTTATATGGAAAGTTACTTAGCGGTAGCAATTGTATATTGGATTATTACAATCGTAATTAGCTGGGGACAGAAAAAGTTAGAAAAGAAACTGGATGCACCGTATTTGTAACAAGGATGAGGTGATATGTGTGATTGAGATAAGTGATTTGTATAAATCTTATAAAAGTAATGAAGTACTAAAAGGAATCTCACTTACTGTAAATAAAGGAGAAGTGGTAGTCATTATTGGACCTTCTGGTTCAGGTAAATCGACACTATTAAGATGTTTAAATTTATTAGAACAACCAGAGGATGGAAGTATTAGAATTGAAGATTTAGAGATTCATGTGAAGAAGCTTTATAAAAAGGAAATAATAAAATTACGCCAAAAAACAGCGATGGTTTTTCAAAATTATAATTTATTTAAAAATAAAACAGCATTGCAAAATATTACAACGCCATTAACAGTTGTGCAGAAAAAAAGTGAAGAAGAAGCAAAAAGAATAGCAAAAGAAATATTAAAACAAGTAGGTTTAGCTGAAAAAGAAAATTTCTACCCAACGATGTTATCAGGTGGGCAACAACAAAGAATAGGTATTGCTAGGGCAATGGCTTTAAATCCCGCTGTATTATTGTTTGATGAACCGACTTCTGCACTTGATCCAGAATTAGTGAACGAGGTATTGCAAGTCATTAAGGATTTGGCAAGGCAGCATATAACGATGGTTATTGTCACACATGAAATGAATTTCGCGAAAGAAGTAGCGGACCGTATTATATTTATGGCTGATGGCATTATTGTAGAGCAGGGAACGCCAGAAGAAATTTTTCGGAATCCACAAAATGAGCGTACGAAAAAGTTTTTACGACAATTGAATGCTTCAGAAGAAGGCAATCATTTCGTTATTTAGGAGGAAAAATTATGAGGAAATCATCATTATTACTAACATTAGCATTAACAGTATCGGTTGGGCTTTTATCTGCTTGTGGTTCAGATACAGCGAGCAAAAAAACAGATGAAAAAGTAGTGAAAGTTGGGACGTCTGCAGGTCGTAGTCCATTTATTTTTAAAGAGGGTGAGAAAGTAAAAGGTTTTGATGCTGAAATTATTGAAGCGGCTGCTAAAAAAGCTGGATATAAAGTTGAATGGAACGTTTCTGATTTTGAAGGATTATTCGGTTTATTAGACTCGGGTCGTATTGATACAATTGCAAATGAATTATCGGTTTCTCCGGAAAGAAAAAAGAAATATGACTTTTCAATTCCATATGTTTATTCAGGATCTGTTTTCGCGGTGAAGAAAGATAATAATACAATTAAATCGATAGAAGATCTAAAAGGAAAGACTGTAGGTGTGGGGCTTGGTACAGCCGGGGAACAAGAATTAAAAGCTTTAAATAAAAATAATGCTTTTACAATTAAAACGTTCTCAGAAGATCCAACAGCAGAATTGAATGAAGTAGGACTTGGTCGTGTAGATGCTTACTATAATGATAAAGTGCAAGTAGAAACAACAATTAAAAAGGCCGATTTAGATAATGTGAAAGTAGGATTTGGTCCACTTAAATGGGGAGAGATTGCATTTCCATTTGCTAAAAAGAGCGAAAAGTTAGAAGATATAAATAAAACATTGAAAGAATTAGAACAAGATGGGACATTAAGCGAAATATCAACAAAATGGCTGAAAGTTGATGCTACAAAAAAACAAAATTAAAGTATGTTCGTTGAATGTGGCTATTGTCCATCAACTTATATAAAAATAAAAGGAAACTGGGGAGGAAGTTACTCATGGTACAAATTCATCCAAAAACACGTATTGGTCATGTTGAATTTAAGGTGTTAGATTTAGAACGTCAAATTGCTTTTTACGAGAATGTTGTAGGTTTAGAAGTAATTAAGCAAGAGGGGAATAAAGCGTATTTATCTGGAAAAGGTGGAAAGAACACGTTACTTGTTCTTGAAAAGTTAGAGGACGGGTTACTGCAAGAGCCGCGTACGACTGGTATATATCATGTAGCCTTTTTAGTTCCGACTCGTGAGGCGTTTGCTTCGGCATTATTTGGTGTGATTCGTAATAAGAATGTAATTGATAGTCCAGCTGAGCAAGAGGGACGTTATACATATTCAAATGAAATTTTACCAATTTCAAGGTTTAATAGTGCGAGTGATCATACGTATAGCGAAGCGTTTTATTTACAAGACTTAGAGGGAAATGGTATTGAAATATATGCGGATCGTCCGCGCGATCAATGGGGAGAAGGGCCAGGAGGAAGTACCCCGCTTGATTTAAAAGAACTAGCAACGCTTGTTGATTATGAATTTGATGGATTACCTGCTAATACTGTCGTTGGACACGTGCATTTACGGATAGCCGATGTAGAGGAGTCATATGAATTTTATGTAGATACAGTAGGCTTTGAAGTACAGCAACGCGAAGATGACTGCTTATTCATTTCTGCAGGAGGATATCATCACCATATAGGCGCAAATACGTGGAACGGAGTAAATAATCCGCACCCACCGGCACATGCAACTGGATTAAAAGTGTATACGATAGTACTGCCGCATAAAGAAGCGTTAGATGAAGTGAAAGAAAGATTAATAGAAAAACAACATGGAATAAATGAGATTTTAAATGGATTTACTGTAGTAGACCCTAGTGGTATTACAGTACAGTTTGAAATAGAAACAGCATAAAAGAAGTCGGAAGGTGTATAATTACCTTCCGATTTCTTTTTGATACGTAGTCCAGGTAGCACACGGATTGAAAGGAAAGGATTTTAATAGTTGTTTTACTTGTAGCTCATTACTTCTACTATACTTCTCTATAACAAGAGTATGTTTATTGGTGGACTTCTTCATAGCTCAATCCAAAACCTTCTTACTACATTCCCATCTTCCTCAGTGAAATCATCATCACGAAGTCCACCGTTATGTAAAATTGTTTTTTCAGAAGCTGTATTCACTTCGTCACAAACAACAAGTACTTTCTCGATGTTTAATTCCTTCGTTTTTTCTAGAGATAATTCTAATAACTTCGTAGCATAACCTTTTCTTCTTTCAGAAGGGCGAATGCCATAACCGATATGACCGCCAGCGTTAAATAAATGTTCGGTTAAACTATGACGTATATTAACAGCGCCTACAATTCTATTATGATCTGTAACGAGCCAATACGTAGAATCTGGTACCCAAGATTCAGGAAGATTTATTCCGTTATGGGCATCTAGTAGTTCTTGTACCATAGCGGGGAAGTTAGAAGGGTCTTTTGTAATAACCCACGGAATCATCGTTTCACCGCTATCTTTCCATTCGTTATAAAAATCTAAGTATTCGTCTTGTAAATCGGTAGTAGGTGTAAGCAAAGAGACGTTCATTGTTAGCAAGCTCCTTTATTTATGTAGAATGTATAAAAAATTACAACAAAAAATGAAAGCGTTTTCCAAACTTTCTCAACCTCATTTCATGTAATCCACCTTTGTTTTTTCAAGAAAATGAGTGGATGTTTAAAATTGGAAGTTATTTATTTTATGTTAATATTTAAAATATTAACATAAAACGACCTAGGTATTAAGTGTATTTTAGTGAAATTCCTTCATATCGATACATGGATGTGTGTGATAATTTTTGTTTTATCTATCTATAATGAATGAAAGGGGGAAGGGCTCGTGAGTGCAAATTTTGATTTCATTATACGAATTGGTGTTGCGGGTTTGTTAGGGGCAATAATCGGTATTGAAAGGGAAATTCGATCAAAAGAGGCGGGATTAAAAACACATTTCCTAGTAGCGGTAGGGAGTGCATTAATAATGGTCGTTTCGAAATATGCTTTTTCAGATATTATGAATGAAGAACATATGGCACTTGATCCAAGCCGTATTGCAGCACAAGTTGTTAGTGGTGTAGGCTTTTTAGGTGCAGGGACAATTATTATTCAAAAGCAGGCGGTGAAAGGATTAACGACAGCAGCTGGTTTATGGGCCACAGCAGGAATTGGATTAACAATTGGGGCTGGCATGTATGTAGTAGGAATTGGAGCGACGATTCTCGTTTTAATTGGTTTAGAGATTGTAAGTCGTATTTTTAAGGTGCAATTTTTATTTCCACAAAATATAACGGTGCAAATGTGTATAAATAAACATGAAGCAGTACAACAAATATTAGAAACACTACAAGTGAAAGGCATTCCAATACTTTCATATGAAGTGGAAGCTTCACAGCAAGGTATAGAAACTGTTTATAAGGTAGGGATGCAACTGAAAAATATATCGCCAGAAGAAAAGAATGAGTTTATTCAGCATATGCAAACATTACCGGAAGTTACATTCATAAAGTTAAAATCATAGCGCTGAAAACGAGGATAGATGTAGCGGGAATTACGCTATCATCTATCTTTTTTTGATATAAAACGCACATAAAGTCAAGTGTTAATTTTGCATGGTATGGATACATGTGTGAACGTTACCTTATTTTTTCTCAATACAGTATAAAAAGTAAAAATAGTAAAATAATGGTGCGGTACACTAAAAATGTAAGGTAGGGGAGAGCATGAAAGGCTATTCAAAAAAAGTGTTAGTAGGGGTAAGCTTTGCTAGTTTCATGTTAGGGAGTTTTCAAGGGGGCGCATTGGCAGAAGGTACAAAGGGAGAGCAAGTTTCATATCGGAATGTGCTCAAAATGGAGCCGGTTGGTGTACAATTACCAGTGCAAGAATTAGCTCATTCATCAAAAGTGTTGGAAAATAAGTCTTTTGAGAAAAGGCTACAATTTGCTGATTTGTCACAAAGACCGCCTGAAGTAAAAAAGAAAAGTAAACAATTAACCGCAGCGAAAACGTATACAATTGCTGAATTAAATCAATTGAGCAATCAGCAGTTAGTGGATTTACTTGTAACAATTGATTGGGAGCAAATTACTGGGCTATTTCAGTTTAATAAGGATAGTCTTGCATTCTATCAAAATGATAGTAGAATGCAGGCAATTATTGATAAATTGAAGCAGCAAGGACAAGCTTATACGAAGGATGATTCAAAAGGGATTGAGACTTTAGTAGAGGTATTACGCTCAGGGTTTTATCTAGGATTTTATCATACAGAATTAAGTAAACTAAATGATCGAAGCTATCATGATAAATGCTTACCTGCATTAAAAACGATTGCGAATAACCCGAATTTCAAACTCGGTACGTTAGAACAAAATAGAGTTGTCTCATCATACGGAAAATTAATAGGAAATGCTTCGAGTGATGTGGAAACGATAACATCAGCTGCAAAGATTTTTAAACAATATAACGATAATTTTTCTACATTGGTAGACAATCTATCAGCTGGAAATGCGATTTACGATATTATGCAAGGTGTTGATTACGATATTCAATCGTATTTATACGATACGAGAAAAGCACCGAAAGATACAATGTGGTATCAAAAAATTGATAGCTATATTAATGAATTAAGTCGTTTTGCCTTAATTGGAACGGTGACAGCGAAAAATGGTTGGTTAATTAATAATGGTATTTATTATACAGGTAGACTTGGTACGTTCCATAGTACAGGAACGAAAGGGTTGCAAGTTGTAACGGACGCAATGAAAATGTATCCGTATTTAGGAGAGCAATATTTCGTAGCTGCTGAGCAAATTGCGACGAATTATGGCGGGAAAGATGCGAATGGTAAAGTGGTTGATCTAGATCAAATAAGAGAAGATGGTAAGAAAAAATATTTACCGAAAACGTATACGTTCGATGATGGAGCAATTGTGTTAAAAGCTGGAGATAAGGTGACAGAAGAAAAAGTAAAACGTCTATATTGGGCGGCAAAAGAAGTGAAGGCACAATTCCATCGTACGGTTGAAAGTGACCAGCCGTTAGAAAAAGGCAATCCTGATGATGTATTAACAATGGTTATTTATAATAGCCCATCTGAATATCAATTTAACCGTCAATTATACGGATATGAAACGAATAACGGCGGTCTTTATATAGAAGGAACAGGTACGTTCTTTACTTATGAACGTACGCCAGAAGAAAGTATTTATAGTTTAGAAGAATTGTTCCGACATGAGTTCACACATTACTTACAAGGTAGATATGAAGTGCCAGGACTTTGGGGACAAGGGAAGATGTATGAGAATGAGAGATTATCTTGGTTTGAAGAAGGGAATGCGGAGTTTTTTGCAGGGGCAACGAGAACAGATAATGTTGTACCGAGAAAGAGCATTATAGGAGGAATATCTTCAAATCCAGCAGAACGTTATACAGCAGAGAGAACGTTAAACGCAAAATATGGAACGTGGGATTTCTATAATTATTCCTTCGCTTTACAATCGTACATGTACAATAAGAGATATGATATGTTTGACAAAATTCATGATCTTATTAGGAAAAATGATGTAACAGCATATGATGCATACCGCTCTGCTTTAAGTAAAGATGCGAATTTAAATAAAGAATATCAAGATTATATGCAAATGTTAGTAGATAACCGTGAGAAATATAATGTTCCGTTAGTATCAGATGATTATTTAGCAACTCACGCACCGAAACCAGTTTCAGATATTGCGGCAGAAATTACAGCAGAAGCAAAATTAAATAATGTATCAGTTAAGAAAAATAAATCACAGTTCTTTCATACATTTACACTACAAGGAACATACACAGGTACTACTGCAAAAGGAGAATATGAAGACTGGAAGACAATTACACAAAACGTGAATGATACGTTAAAACGTTTAAGTGCGAAAGAATGGACAGGCTATAAAACAGTAACAGCATACTTCGTAAACTATCGTGTGAATGCAGCAGGACAATTTGAGTATGATGTTGTATTCCATGGTATTAATACAGAAGAAGGTGCTGTGAATAAAGCGCCAGTTGCGGTTATAAATGGTCCATATAGCGGAAAGGTAAATGAAGCAATTTCGTTTAAAAGCGATGGATCAAAAGATGAAGATGGGAAAATCATTTCGTATAAATGGGAGTTTGGCGATGGAGCAGTAAGTGATGAGCAAAATCCGACTCACGTGTATACAAAAGAAGGAACATATACAGCGAAATTAACAGTAACAGATGACAAAGGATTAACGAATACTGCTACAACGAATGTAACGGTTCAAAAGAAAGAAGATAACAGTGTGGAAAAAGAGCCGAATAACTCATTTCAAACAGCAAATAAACTGCAGCTAAATCAAATTTTACGTGCTAGTTTAGGAAATGGCGATACGAGTGATTTCTTTGAAATTAATGTGGATACTGCTAAAAACCTTCAAATTAACGTAACGAATGAAAATAATATCGGAATGAACTGGGTTCTTTATTCGGAAGCAGATTTAAATAATTATGTTACGTATGCACAGCAAGAAGGGAATAAGTTAGTAGGAAGTTACTACACGTATCCAGGAAAGTATTACTTACATGTGTATCAGTATAGCGGGGGAACAGGGAATTATACGGTAGAAGTGAAATAGTAAAAAGGTCGCCGTGAGTGGCGACCTTTTTGTTGCGTGTTATACAAAAAATTAAATAAAATTTACAAAAGCTTGATAGGTACTACCAAGGGAAAGTATCGTAGCTACCATATGTGCAGTCCATTTAGGCATATTTAATTTCAATACGGTATTGTACAAGATTCCATATAAGGGGTCCTGCCGACGAAACGCGTAAATTATACGCTAAGCATAAGTTTACCAATAAAATAAAAAAACAAAGTCTGTAAATTTATGTAAAATAATGATATAATTTAATTGAATATAAAGAAAAAGGAAACCTGTTTTTATCAGTGTTACCTTTTTCTAATTACACCACGGGGCCACCAACTAAATGTCATGAAAAACACGATAAGACAATATCTCTCAAATATAAAGCCGATTAGATCCGTAAAAAAGTTTAGCTTTTTCGCCTAAGTAAAGTCGTTCCATGTAAAATCAACACTCAAGATACCGATAGGATATGAGCTAGCCATATAGTTTCTTCTAGAAGCTAAAGCTAATTTCGGATTACGAAAACAAGTGTCATGACTGTCAAGAAAACATACATCAAGTTTTTCAGAGCTTACATCAATAGCTACGAATAATCTCAAAGAAAGGACCTCCTTTCTTTGAATAGTATTTGGAATGAGCTTGGATACTGTGGGATCTCCCTAGAGTCCAAAACATAGCCACAACCTCGCGTATGAGTATTCAATGATTGCCTTCACCTAAGCTGCCCTCCCACCACTAGAGAGGTAAGTGAAGGAAACCGATACAGCTTGTGCGTATGCAGTGCATTTTGGTCTGGGTCACAGTCTTTTAACGTGCTCGAACTACAGGAGGAGTAAGCATATTCCCGATGGATTCATCGCTGTACTTCCATTATCTGTGGGATCCCCTGATATCCAAGACTAAATTTTACCCATACATCATTTTTTTGATGTAGCTCTTGAAGATAAAAACTATTTAATTTTCAAGGAACAGTTATTAACTTAAAACTTATTATACGAGGAGGGTGTATCATGAAAAAAATATGCTTTGTATTAATTGTCGACGCTGGTATAAATTATGGTTCAATATTTTCTCTACCATTTTTAAGGAATCAGGATGATTTGAAGGAATATTTTTCTAAGTATTATGATGTTTCGATTAATTATATTAGGGATAAAAACTCAGTTGACTATTTGGTAGTTCCCAAACCGTGTCCACCTTTTGATAATGAAAATAATCTTCCAATAATTGAAGTACCAGCAATCTTATTTATGGAAAAGGAATTTGAAAAAATAAAGACTTATATAGACAATTATTTTTCTAATAACTCATAAAGAAAATAAAAGTACAGTAAAAAGAAGTCCGATAAAAAACGAGTGGTGAAGATTCAATGAATAAGGCACAAGCAACATTAGTAAATTACCAGCACCAACTAGAATTAGCTTCTTATTGGGGAGATGGTACCACTTCGTCTTCAGATGGGATGCGCATGCAAATTTGGGTTTCATCTTTACATGCAGACGAAAATCCACATCACGGAACAGGTAAAGTTTCACTTTATCGCTTTGTGAGTGATCAATTCTCTAGCTTTTATACAAAAGTGATTAATACGAATGCTAGGGATGCCGTTCATGTCATTGATGGTTTACTACATCACGAAACAGATTTACATATTGAAGAGCATTATACTGATACAGCATAGATCAAGTATTCGGTTTTACTCATTTGCTAGGGTATCGCTTTGCCCCAAGATTAAGAGATATTTTGGACTCGAAACTCTACACATTTGAAAAGCCTGAACAATATCCTGATATGGAGAAATTGTTACGCGGAAGGATTCATAAAAAATCATTCAAGAGAATTACGATGATGTGTTAAGGTTAGCACATTCCGTTCGGGAAGGAACAGCGTCTGCGTCTCTTATTATGGGGAAGATTGGTTCGTATTCTAGGCAGAATAGTCTTGCAAAAGCGATAAGAGAAATGGGACGAGTTGAAAAAACTTTATTTATTTTAGACTATATTTCTAGTGAAACGTTACGCCGGCGCATTCAAAAGGGATTAAATAAAGGAGAAGCAATGAATGCCTTAGCAAGAGCTATTTTCTTTGGAAAACATGGTGAACTTCGAGAGCGTGCACTGCAAGACCAATTACAGCGTGCCAGTGCAGTAAATTTTATTATAAATGCAATTAGCATTTGGAATACCGTATATTTATCCCGAGCGATTGAGCATATAAATTTCTTAGGTCAATATAAATTCGATATTAACAGTTCCCATTCTATTCAATCATTACGCCCCTTTAGAACATAAATGAAGCCCTTGATTTTCTGCTTAGCGTAGACAAATCAAGGGTTTTTCTTTCAAAATCTTTTTTACACGTTATACCCGAATAATTTTAAATCTTCCCCTGAGTCCGAAATGATCTCTTCGAACTTCAATCCTACTTTTTCTAAAAGCTTTCCTGAATGGATGTTATCAATAGTAGTAATTGCTACAATTCGTTTCAGTCCTAGTTTTTGTACTCCGTATTCGATTACAGCAGAGGCTGACTCGTAGCCATATCCTTTTGAACGAAATTCTTCTAAAAAGGCAAAGCCAATATCAACATCTTCTAATGAATCTCTTTTAATAAGACCGCACATACCAAGTGAAGTGAAATCTTCTTTTCGTTCTACTAAGTAAAGGCCAAAGCCCATTTTATTATACATATCGATGGGTCCGTTTAAGATGTATTTTTTTGCATCTTCTAAGTTTTTAATCCTTTTATCACCGATATACTGAATCCATGCAGGATCGTTTACTAATTTAAGAATAAATGGAGCATCTTTTATATCAAACCAGCGAAGAACGAGGCGTTCAGTTTCAAGAACTATCAATCCAATGCACCACCTTTAACATTTATAATCATTAGTATGGATTGTGTAATACAAAATCGCAACATATTTTAATAGAGTCCTGATTGTTCACATAAAGTTCGTTTGTTTTGTATAAAGGGATATTTTATAATTAGAATTGATTGTAAAGAGTGAGATGCTTATACAATGACTCCTAGGTGACTAGGAGTTTTTACTATATAACTATCATTATTACTAAATATGACACACTACACATTCTACTCAAGGAGGTACATAATGAAGAAATTATATAATGCATCGTTTACGTATTTGATTATCGGTTTATTATCAGGGATTTTCGCTAGGGAGTATGGAAAGTATAAAGGGATTGTAGGATCTACTTTGTTAAACCTTTTACATACACATACACTTGTACTCGGCTTTTTCTTCTTTTTAATTGCTTTAGGATTAGCAAAAGTATTCGCGTTTCATGAAGCGAAAAGTTTTAATAAGTGGTTTGTTGTACATAATATCGCATTAATTTTAATGTTAGGTTCGCTAGCAGCAAGAGGGCTTCTTCAGTTAAATGGAGCGGACTTTAAAGGGTTAACTTATATTGTTGGTTTTTCTCATTCGTTGATGGCAGTTACTTTAATTTGGTTTATGTTGTTAATAAAGAAGTCGTTTAAAATATAGTTTTATCCCGCATTAACGGGCAGTAAGACCCCCATCTCATATTTCAACGAAAGCAAAGAAGTTAGGTAGGGGTCGGACTGCCCGTAAAAGCCCGATTGGTTCAACTAATAATCAGTGGGGGATGAAACTCCTACTGATTAAAGTTTCACTTTATAGAAAAGAACTTGCCATAATTGTTATCTAGGGTAAAATATTTATAAGCAAACTACTAAAAAGGTATTACATTTTAATGATGTAGTGCCTTTTTTATTGTAGTTACATTTAAATATCTACGGTATTATATGTAATATAATAATCAAAATGTAGGTAAATGAAAAATAAAAAAATACATCCATTATCTCAAAAAAGATTGATTTAATGGATGTATTTTTACATACAGGGGTCACGCCACATTGCCATCAACCTAAGTTTTGAGATACCCCCATACCGAAATTTTCACCTTTTTACAGTTATTTATGAGAATTTAGCTCATTTTTTCGTTTTGGGGAACAATCAATTTCTTAAGTTGATGGGCATGTGATAATGCTTCCATTTGAACAAATTTTCCTTTTCCATACCGATCACACATCTTTTGTAGAGTAATAGTGTCAGCATATCCCGGTTTAAGAGGTTGCTTACAAAATATTTAGAATTTTTTTCGCGAGAATCCTCCGAAATGTAATATGGACTTTAAATACTTTCATTTATAATTCTCTATTTGTCTATACTTTTCATATCGCTGTTGTATAAGCTCTTCCGAGGATAATGGTATCAATTTTTTTAGAGATGATTCGATTACAGATTCAATCATTTTTGCCTGTGATTTTATATCATTTTGTGCTCCACCTTTAATTTCAGGGATGATTTCATCAATAATTCCTAAATGTTTTAAATCTTTTGCTGAAATTTTCATATGTTCAGCAGCTTCTGGAGCATACTTAGCGTCCTTCCATAGGATAGATGCTGCTCCTTCTGGCGAAATTACCGAGTACCATGAATACTCTAACATATGGATATGGTTACCGACACTAATGCCAAGAGCCCCACCACTTGATGCCTCTCCAATTACAATACAAACAATTGGCACTTTAAGTGTAGTCATTTCAAATAGATTTCGAGCTATCGCTTCAGAAATTCCACGTTCTTCAGACCCTATCCCTGGATAGGCGCCTATTGTATCAATAAATGTAATAATAGGGCGATTAAATTTATCAGCTTGTTTCATAAGTCTTAGCGCTTTTCTATAACCTTCTGGATGTGCCATTCCAAAATTTCTTTCTATACTTTCCTTTGTATTTCTACCTCTTTGATGACCAATAACCGTAACGGGCATTCCTTTAAATTTTGCAATACCACCTATCATTGCTTTATCATCACCATATAATCGATCACCATGAAGTTCGAGAAAGTTTGTAAACAATAAAGGTATATAGTCCAATGTCGTGGGCCGGTTACGTAGCCTTGCAATTTGAACTCGTTGAAAAGGTGTAATATTAGAATAAATTTTATCTTGCATTTTATTTAAACGTTTTTCTAATTCATGAATTTCTGAAGATAAATCTACATTATTTTCTTTCATAATTTTCTTTAATTCATCAAATTTCTCTTTTAATTCAATAATAGGACGTTCAAAATGCAAACTCATTTTATCCTCCAAATGTTATGATTTACCTCATTCTAATCAAAAGACTTAGAAATAGAATCAATAAATAATTCAAAACCATCCACAACTATTTTTTGTTCTGACTCTGATAAATTATTGAGAATACTTTGATAAAATGTAATGGATTGCTCTCTTAAGCAATTAACAGTTATGTGACCTTTTTCTGTGAGGTGCAGAAAAAGTTCTCTTCTATTTTTTTCATTTACTTCACGATAAATAAGCCCCTTTTTTACTAACTTATCTACCAATCTACTTACAGTTGAAGTCTCTAATCTAAGTTTATTGGATAGTTGCCAAACTGTTAATTTTTCCACCTCTAGTTCTTCTAACGCCATCATTTGAGAAGTTGGTAAAGGTTTTTCAAATGGTCCATTGGGCAAATTTTGAGATTCAAAAACCCCAGTTATTACAATCATTTTCTTAATATCTGTTCTTAGTTTTAAGGCATCTTCTCTTTTCAAAAAGGTCCCCCTCCTACAACTAATGTATCATACATCAATTGTATTATACATGAATATGTTTTTTTCACAAGCTTAACGTAAGCCAATATTACAACATGGACGAGATATTTCTTCTTGTTAAAATGGTATAAGTGAATTGTTTTCTACAAATGGCAGAACATCAATTATGTATTAGGGGCCTTTATGGGGTGCCGCTCATCGCAATCAAGCTAAGAAAATAAAACTACCAAAAAAACGAAAATTTTGTGATAACTTGTAACAAAAAACTCATAATTTTTTAGGGAAGTTCTAAATTCTTAAGGTGATGGGCATGGGGTACACCAACATAACGCGGATTCTGTATGTTAAGCCAAATATTGTAATATTAAAGATGACATAATTAGAGAAAAAATGTGGGGGGTTCCTTAGTGGAGATAAGAAAATATAATTCTGATGACATCAAACAATTTACAGATTTAATGCCAGATTTAGGTTATCCCAGTTCATTAGATGAAATGAAAGTAAGAATGCAACGTATCGAATCCAATCCAAATTACTACACCTTTGTTGCAATAAATGATAATAACTTAGTAGGGATGATAGGAATAACAATTCATACAACGTACACAAACAATGATGAAAAGATTCAAATAACATCGCTAGTTACAAAGAAAGAATATCGTGGTCAAGGTATTGCGAAAGCATTGATTAAATATGTGGAAGAATGGTCTTTGAAAAGGGATTCTAATTTTATTTATCTTCTAAGTGGAAAAAGTGAACAGAGGATAAAGGCACACGAACTATATAAATTCCTTGGTTACGAGATAACAGGTTATAGGTTTGTAAAGCGTATGAAAAAATAGATATTATTTAACAGTTGAGTGCAATTGTTAAATAATTAAATCCCAATTTCTTATGTATATCACTGAGAGATTGGGATTTTTTATATTGGATATCCTTAGCGTACGAAATTCGCGTTTTATTTGTGCTACCCCATACAAACAAAAAGTTTGATTATATATAATCAAACTCAAAAACTCTAAATATAAGGTCTGGTTTTATTTTATTATACTATTTAATCTATATTCAATTAATTGCAAGTTCTTTTTGTTTATTGGATAGTAGGAAACGAATTTCATTTATGTAAAACTTGAATTATTTAATTTTTCGGATTATTATGTATAAAACACTTAACATATTTTGTAATTCTAATTTATAGAAAGTAGGAGAGTGTACGATGGAGGTAACAGTAGAGCGTTTAGTAAATGAATTAAAGGGTGTACTTCCCGGCGATCGAGTAGTTGTGAATACGACAGTAAGAGAGTTACATAGTAAAGATGAATCTTATCATGCTAGTAGTTTACCTGATGTAGTAGTTTTTCCGAAAACGACCGAAGAAGTTAGCGCGATAATGAAAGTAGCGAGTCAGCACGGAACAGCTGTCGTTCCGTTTGGAGTAGGGTCCAGTTTAGAGGGACACGTAATTCCTTATGAAAAAGGGATTACAGTTGATTTTTCGTTAATGAACAAAATTCTTGAAATAAGAGAGAAAGATTTTCTAGTGAGAGTACAACCAGGAGTGACTCGCTCTCAGCTTAATAAAGAATTGAAAAAGTATGGATTGTTTTTTAGTGTGGATCCAGGAGCAGATGCAACGTTAGGTGGAATGGCTGCTACAAATGCAAGCGGAACGACAGCGGTTAAGTATGGAGTAATGCGTGATCAAGTTCGTGATTTAGAAGTCGTTCTTGCTGATGGAGAAGTAATACATACTGGGAATTTAGCGGCGAAGTCATCATCAGGTTACCATTTAAACGGTGTTTTCGTAGGGTCAGAAGGGACGCTTGGATGTTTTACGGAATTAACACTAAAAGTATACGGTATACCAGAACATGTTATGGCCGCGAGAGCATCGTTTCCGGCTATAAATGATGCAGTAGAAGCTGTTATTAACATATTACAAGCGGGTATTCCGATTGCGAGAATTGAACTCGTTGATGAACTATCTATGAAACAAGTCAATCATTATAGTGAAACAAGTTACAGAGAAGGGCCTACGCTGTTTTTAGAGTTTCATGGTAATGAAGCAGGGCTAAAGCAAGATATTGAGTTTACGAAAGAAATTGTTTTTGATCATAAATGTAAAGAAGTTGCTTTTGAAACGGAAACGGCAGCGAGAAATAAATTATGGGATGCGCGGCATAATCTAGCATACGCTTACGTCCATAGCTATCCTGGTAAAAAGCTTATGAGTACAGACGTATGTGTACCAATTTCAGAATTGGCTGGGGCAATTCAACATGCGAGAGAGACATTAGATAAGGTTGGTCTTGTTGGTGGTATTCTTGGTCATGTAGGAGATGGGAATTTCCATGTGCTTTTAATGGTTGATCCTAACGATAAAGAAGAAGTGGAAAAGGCAGACGAAATAAATGAAAGTATCGTTTTATATGCTCTTAAACGAGGGGGAACGTGTACGGGAGAACATGGCGTTGGAATCGGAAAGCGGAAGTATCAAGAAGAAGAACATGGGGCGGCATTACTCGTAATGGAGAAAATAAAGAAAGCTCTTGACCCGCAAAATATTTTGAATCCGAATAAAGTTTTTCAGTTAAAGGATAGGGGCTGATTGGGTGAAAGTACTAGAAGCGATAAGTAATATAGCTGGAAAGTATTTTGCATTTTGGGTTATTTGTATTGCAGCTATTGCGTATTTTATTCCTGCTCCATTTCTAGGGTTAACTAGTTACATAACGATTTTACTTGGGGTTGTTATGTTTGGGATGGGATTAACGTTAAAGGCTGTTGATTTTAAAATCATTGCTACAAAACCATTGCCAGTTATTATCGGTGTATGTGCTCAGTTTATTATTATGCCACTTGTCGCATACGTACTAGCCTACGTTATGAATCTGCCAGCCGAATTAGCAGCTGGATTAGTGTTACTCGGTTCAGTACCGGGTGGCACTGCATCAAATGTTATGGTTTATTTAGCAAAAGGGAACTTAGCGTTGTCTATTGCAATGACATCATTATCAACGTTACTAGCACCAATTGCTACACCTCTTATTTTACTATTGCTTGCAGGACAATGGATGCCGGTTAATCCTATGTCTATGTTTCTTTCTATCGTACAAGTCATTATCATACCTATTATTTTAGGATTAGTAGTGAAGAAGTTTTTCCCGAAAACTGTTACGAAAGGAATGACCGTTATCCCTTTCATATCAGTTTTAGCAATTATCATTATTGTTTCAGCGGTAGTTTCAGCAAATGTAAGTAGCATTACTTCTTCAGGACTTCTTATCTTTATCGCAGTTATGCTTCATAATGCATTTGGTTTTTTACTCGGATATATAACAGCATTCGTACTTGGACTAGATGAAGGGACAAGAAGAGCTATTTCAATAGAAGTAGGAATGCAAAATTCAGGCCTAGGTGTTGCGCTAGCAACAGCACATTTTGGACCAGCTGCCGCACTCCCAAGTGTATTAGCTGCAGTATGGCATAACATTGCAGGACCAATATTAGCAACCATCTGGTCAAAAAATGCAAAGGATACTTTCAGTGATGAAACTTTATCGGTAAATATAGAAAAATAGGAATGATAAAGAATGCAAAAACGTATTGTACATTTTGAAGGGATAGTTGTTTTCATAGCTGCGATTTATGCGTATTCAGTATATGAATTTAGTTGGATAATATTTTTTCTGTTCCTTTTAGCTCCGGATTTATCAATGTTAGCGTATGGTATAAATAATCATGTTGGGGCTAAAATTTATAATATATGTCACACATATATTATATCGATAGTAATAGCTATCATAGGAGTCTATTTTAAGGTAGATACGGTTATAATGATTGGTTTAATATGGACAGCACATATTGGAATGGATCGAATGTTTGGATATGGATTGAAATATGAGACAGATTTTAAGGATACTCATATTCAGAGGTTATAGTTGCTTTTGAGGAGAGGGATACATTGAAACAAAGAATTACTATCGAAGAATATAACATCAAATGGGAAAGTGAATTTAATAAGCTACAAACTCTCATTAACGATGTAATGGAAGACAGCATTTTATCCATTGAACATGTTGGGAGTACATCTATTAAAGGGCTTGCAGCAAAACCAATATTAGATATTGATATTGTAATAGAAGATTATGAAATCTTTCCTGAAATAGTAAAAAAACTTGAAACGATAGGATACTATCATCAGGCAGAATGGAGTTACAAAGGGAGAGAGGCGTTTGGCAGAAAGGATGCTTTCGTTCCGTGGAGTGAAGAAAGTACAGTTTGGATGGAACATCATTTATATGTTTGTGATAAAAATAGTGAAGAGTTAAGAAAACATATAGCGTTTCGGGATTACCTTCGTGAACATGAAGATGTTGCTGGTGAATATGGTCGTTTAAAGGACGAGTTAGCAAGAGAATCAAAAAGTAGAACGAGCTACAGTGAAGGTAAGACGAAATTTATTACAAATATATTAGAAGAAATAAACTAAGGCGGCATGGAGTATATGCCGCCTGTTCTTTTTGGATAGAAAGCTGCTATTGTAAAAGAAATACAAACTGGCCCTATTGAATGAAACGAGACTTAAATATAATGAGAAATAAAAGAGTGGAAAAGAGGGAGTTTATGTATATACCAAAATACTTTGCAATACAAGATGAAGAGATGAAGTACGAAATAATTGAACAAAATAGCTTTGCGACATTATTTTCTCAACATAACGGGAACCATATGCAACACATTTGCCGTTGTTGTTAAATAGGGAAACACTCACGTTACATGGTCATTTCGCACGGCCGAATGAACAGTGGAAAGATAGTGGGAATCAACAAGTACTCGCTATATTCCAAGGGCCACACAGTTACATATCGCCGTCATGGTATGAAACAAACAATGCAGTACCAACATGGAATTACGTTGCAGTGCATGTATAGGGTGAATTAGAAATTGTTGAAGAAGAACAGGAATTAATAGATTCTCTTCAAGAGTTAGTACATACATATGAAGATCCACAGAGTGCCTACTCATTTGATGATGTAGATCCGAATTATATGGCGGGATTAAGTAAGGGGATAATTGGTTTTAAAATTAAGATTAGTAAAATAGAAGGAAAAGCAAAGCTAAGTCAAAATCATTCTGTGGGGAGACGGAAATTAGTTGTGGAGGAACTTGAGAAAGTTGATAGTGAGGGGAGTAAGGGGATTGCGGAGTTGATGAGAAAATAAAGCCTATATGAAAGGGAAATATTCTAAATAAGCTTATTAAAAAAGACCTTCTTAATGAAGGTCTTTCGTTTTCTAAAGTGTTTTTTCAGCTATTGTTGAGTTATAGTCTTTACTTACGTCAACGGATTGAACAAGGTCAGGTCTTTGTGGTGCAGGAAGATCAGCATGACCCGCTTGGTATGTAAATGAATTATGAATACCAGTAGCCAAAATACCGAAAACAGATAGTCCTAAAAAAACAGAGCTAATTTTTTTAATCATTTCAATGCCCCTTTCTCAAACGTTTTTTCTTTTGCTTGTAACGCTTTATGAAAATATTCACTTGCCTTAATGTGATTATTTTCACTATAAAATTTAACAGCTAATTTTTCTGAGTATTCTTGAGTGTAGTTATATAATAATTCTTTGTCGAAAAACGTAATTCCTTTAAGGATAATTGTTTCTAATTCTTCAGAACTAACATTATTATTTAGTTCGTTTAGAATTTTAAAATGATATATATATTCTTCATTATTTAATTCCGTACAAATTTTTAACCCTTTTTGGATTAATCCTTCAGCGATACTTGTTTCATCTAGTTTAGAGTGTTCTCTTGCTTGCAAGAAGAGAGCCTTGAAATGTGTTGGTTTCTTTTCGGTCACTTCTGATAGGTGACGGATTGCGAGTGTGGAGAGGTTTTGACTGGCATATAACCAACCCAAATTATTACGTACACTTAAAATTAATTCTTTTTCATCAGATTTTTGTAAAAGATGTATTGCTGAATTATATTGCTCTTCCGCTTGTTCATATTGTTTTAAATATACAAATGAGGCACCTAATGTATTTTTACATAATCCAACTTTAACTTCAAAGCCAGTTTGTTTATCGAAAATCTCTTTAGCCTTAGTTGCATATTCAATAGATTCAATTGGTTGGTAAAAGTGATAATGGAAAATCGCCATTCGATAATAAAATTCAGCATGCTCTAGATTATCAGTGTTATTTACTAATAATAACTTAGCCTGTTCATAATGTTCGCTAGCTAAGTTATAGTCTGTGGTTAAAGTTGCATAAATGCCTTTAAAAAAATGATAGTAGTAAGACAGTGGATGATTGGATGAGATTACGTAAGAATCTATTTTATCAAAGCTATCTTTTGAAATACTTAAACTATCTGTCAAAACTTTATGTCGAAACTCTAGTAAGGAATGATATAATGCTAAATTTTCATCTTCCTCGAAGTTTAGTTTCTTTTCCTCAATTTCATGCTTTAAGTTTGTCGCTTGGGACACATCTTGTTTTAGCATAGCTAAATACCAGTCATTAAATAATTTTGTAACTTGTTCATTACCTTGTAGTTGAACGTTCATGAAATCCCCTCACTTTTTGAATATTCTTATAAAATATAGTATCAAAAATAACAATATTTAGAAATATGATTTTTATTTCTCAATATTTGTTTAACAAATATTTTAGTAAGCCAATTGGAATAGTGATGTTTTTGTTTTGGAGTAAAGAAAGGAATTGGTGAAGAGGCATTTTAAAGTTCTAGTTGAGAGGTGAGGATATAAAAAAGGTGTGTTCACACAATTTGTATGAACACACCTTTTTACATATTAAACAATCAAGTCCCACAAAAAGTACGATAAGGACGATTCGTAGGCGCAGGTGGAACGCAGTATTCTTCTTGCTCTGTAGCATACGCATAAGGATTTGCTAGAGCCTCAAGAAGCTTCTCCATTACGCTATAGTCGCCATTTGTAACAGCTGCTTCTAATGCTTCTTCTACACGGTGGTTTCTTGGAATGATGGATGGGTTATTATTTTTCATCATTTCGTAGGCATTTTCTTGCAATTCTTCTTGTCTTTCTAATCGAGATTGCCACAGTTTGTACCATTCTTTAAATTCAGAACTATCGAATAGAGGGGTATTTTCTAACGTATTAAGAGTTAATGAACGGAATGTATTAGTGTAATCCGCTTTATATTTCTCCATCATTTTTAAAAGTTGCTCAATAAGTGAATGATCTTGTTCTTCGTTGCTAAATAGTCCTAATTTCTTTTTCATTCCAAGGAACCACAGGTTTTCATACTGTACGCTAAATTTTGAAATTTCGTCTTGAGCAATTTTTAATGCTTCTTCTTCATCTTCATGCAGAATTGGTATTAAAGATTCTGCTAATCGCGCGAGGTCCCATGCGGCCATATATGGTTGGTTTCCATATGCGTAGCGGCCTTGTGTATCAATAGAGCTAAATACAGTTCCTTGGTCGTAATGGTCCATAAATGCACAAGGGCCGTAATCAATCGTTTCACCGCTAATCGTTATATTGTCAGTATTCATTACGCCGTGAATAAATCCAACAAGTTGCCATTTAGCGATGAGGCTGGCTTGTTTTTTGATGACTTCTTGTAGCAATGCAGTATATCGGTTTTCATGATCTTCAATTTCTGGGTAATGTCTTTTTATTGTATAGTCAGCTAACGATTGAAGATCCTCGATTGAGCCGCGAGCTGCAGCATATTGAAATGTACCGACGCGTATATGGCTGCTTGCGACTCTAGTTAAAATTGCTCCAGGTAACTTTGTTTCACGATAGGTTGGCTCGCCTGTTGTGACAACTGCTAAACTGCGGGTAGTTGGGATATCAAGTGCATACATTGCTTCGCTAATAATATATTCACGTAGCATCGGACCAAGTGCAGCACGACCATCACCGCGGCGTGAATACGGAGTAGGGCCAGAACCTTTCAGCTGAATGTCAAAACGTTTACCTGAAGGAGTAATTTGTTCACCAATTAAAAGAGCACGACCGTCGCCTAACATATTAAAATGTCCAAATTGATGACCAGCATACGCTTGAGCTAATGGATGAGCTCCTTCTGGTAGTGCATTACCGGCGAAAATCGCAATTTCGGTTTCTTTCTTCAGTTCTTCGGGATTAAAGCCAAGAGATATTGCAAGTGAATGGTTTAGCTTAACTAACTCCGGTGAACTTACGGGAGTAGGGGGGATTTCTGTATAAAATGAATGTGGCAAAGTAGCATAACTATTGTCTAAATTCCAACCTGCTTCATTATTTTTAGTCATTTTATCTCCTCCTTGTTTATTTTTTTATTATGTATTTGTACGTATGTATTCTTTGTAAAATTAGCTAAAAGTATAATATGATATTTCCCCTTGCAATCTATTGTAAGGACTTCAGTACACTATGTCTATTTAACAGCAAATATAAAAACTCCATTTTAAAAAATGAAGTTTTTATTATTACTTAATTTTTACGATTATTTTTCCTTTTGCTCTGCCAGCCTCTGAATATTCCATTGCTTTTTGAGCATCCTCAAAAGGGAAAACGCGATCGATTACAGGTTTGATTTTGCCAGCTTCAATATAGTTTGCAATAGTGCGTAGTTGATCCCCGCTTGGCTTCATAAATAAAAATGAATATTGAGCATTATGCTTCTTTTCAAGTGCAGTAAGTTTTTTGCTTGCTAATGAAAATAAGAAAGTTTTGAAAAATCCTGAACCGAATTCTTTACCGAATCGAGCATTCGGCGTACCTGAAACGGAAACAATGTTGCCACCGCTTTTTATAATGTTGAATGATTTTTCAAGTGTTGTACCGCCAATTGTATCAAATACTGCATCATAATTTGTTAGTATTTCTTCAAATTTTTCTGTTTTGTAATTAATAATTTCATCTGCACCAAGAGACTTGACTAAATTCGCACCAGCTTCACTAGCAGTCGTTGTAACAGTAGCACCCATTATTTTTGCTAACTGAATTGCGAAAGTACCAACACCACCAGATCCAGCGTGAATTAAAATCTTTTGACCTTTTTGTAAGTGCATAATGTCATGTAAAGCTTGATAGGATGTTAAGCCAACGAGTGGAATTGAAGCAGCTTCCTCAAAACTTAAATTTTTCGGTTTTAAGGCTATATCATCTTCATGAATGGCTATATATTCCGCGAAAGTACCAATCTTATTTTTTCTTGGACGAGCATATATTTCATCACCGACTTTAAAACGAGTTACTTTTGATCCAACCTTCGTAATGACACCGGAAAAGTCATTCCCAAGGATTAGAGGCATTTCATATTTCAGTAACATTTTTACCTTTCCATCGCGTATTTTAAAATCAATTGGGTTAATGCTAGCTGCATGAATTTCTGCGAGCACTTCATACTCATTTATTTCAGGAGTAGGTACCTCTGTCATATGCATTGGGACTTTTCCGTATTTATCAATTATCATCGCTTTCATTTCTTATACCTCCAAATTTCAATAAAATGAAACTGTGGGGGGCTTCATCCCCCACTGATTATCAGCCCTCACCTATCGGACTTTTATGGGCAGTTGATCCCCTATCTAAATTATTTGCTTTCGCTGAATTTTGAGGTGGGGTCTTACTGCCCGTTAAAGTGGGATAAAAGTTGTGCAATAGCTTTTCAATATCTAATACAAGATTTTTTAATAAACTTAATTTTGTACGTATATCAATATAATAAAAGTTTTTTGTACCTTCTTTTCGCATTAAAATAATACCGGCTTCTCGTAAAATTCTAAGGTGATGTGATACCGCTGGTCGAGAAAGGTGTGTTTGTTTCGTAATTTCTCCTACACGTAATCCGGTTTGACATTCCGTTTCCATGAGAACTAACAAAATAGCTTGACGTGTTTCATCGCCAATTGCCAATAATACTTTTTGAGAATCAATAAAATCTTTTTTTATAACATTTAATTGTTCTTGTTTATTCATTTCAATCACTTTACCTCCAAAAATTAGTCGAAAGGTTTAAGATGATGGACCATTATTTCGATACCGTAATGCTACATGATTGTTGTATGAACTGCAATATTGGGAAAGAAAATCGAGACGAATGAATTTTTTATGTTGAAAATGATAAAGGGGGTAGAAAAGAATTACATATTGGAATGGATAAAGTTTTAAAATAGAAAATGATTTAATAATACGTTGTTTCTAGATGAGGATAGTTAAGCCATTGAACAAAAAATTAAGCGGTCGTAACCCTGGATAATTTTTAGGGTTACGACCGCTTATCATGTTTTTATTATTTTAAAGTGAGTTGTTTCGTTTTACTCTTTCATACATACATAATACAAGTGGATTATAGATATATGAAAGAGTAAAAGTAATTTGGGGCGTAATCTATCTATATGATACTTTAAAATGAAATATAAGTCTATATTTTTGTTGTTTTTTTGATTATATTTATGTCACTGAGCTCAGAACAATGATGTGGAGGATAAATATATGAAATCGAATGATGTACCAGTTTTAATTGTTGGAGGGGGATTATCAGGATTAGCATCTGCGTTATTCCTTGCAAAACATAACATTAAGTACTTACTTATTGAAAGGCATCCGTCTACTGCAATTCATCCAAAAGCGGGTGGAATTACTTTTCGTACGATGGAGTTATTTCGAGAATTAGGTTTAGAACAAAGAATTAGATCAGCGGGTAAAGCGTTAGAAAATTGCCGAGGAAGAATAGCGGTTCATACAATAGCTGAGGCGAATCAGGAAGAATTGGCACAAATGAGGGCGAATCAGTATGAAAATGATGAAAAGTTACTTCAGAAAATAGAAGAGATTAGTCCATCAAAACAAACTGCTTGTTATCAAATTACTTTAGAAAAGATGATGTTACAAGAAGCGAGAACATTAGGCGGAGAATTATCTTTTTATCATGAATTAGTTTCTTATGAACAAAATGAAAACGGGGTAAAAACAACGATTAGAAATCGTGAAACAGAAAAAGAAAGTGTCATACATTGTGACTATGTAATTGCAGCGGATGGAGCGAAAAGTAAAATACGTGAGCAGCTAGGGATAAGTACGGAGGGACGAGGTACAATCGGTGGCTATTATATGAATATTTATTTTGAAGCTGATTTAAGCGAATTTATACAAGGAGATGCATTTGGTTTTTCTAGGGTACTTCATCCAGAAGTTCTTGGTGCACTCATTCCAGTCGATAACGAAAGAAGATGGATTTACCATGTATCCTATGATCCATTAAAAGGAGAGAGACCAGAGGATTTCACTATAGAACGTTGTAAACAAATTATTCAAACCGCAATTGGAAGTACAAATATTGAGTCAGAAATAGTAAGTGTTTTACCGTGGGAAGCGACTGAAAGTACTGCTACAAAATTTCAAGATAATCGCGTTTTTTTAGTTGGCGATTCTGCACATATTATGCCGCCAACTGGAGGGTTTGGTTCCAATACAGGAATACAAGATGCGCACAATCTAGCTTGGAAATTAGCGGCTGTTATAAAAGGCAAGGCAAAACCAAAATTGTAAGAAACATATCATGAAGAGAGATATCCTGTTGCAAAATTAACGACAGATTATGCGAGTAGTTTACTGTTTCGTGCTGCGAATAGAGAGGAAGGCAGTTTGAATAATATGGACGGTTTAGCTGTTACAGTTGGATATCAGTATTGTTCAGCGGCGATTATAGATGACTCAATCATTCCAAATAGAATGGATAGCGTAGAGTTGAACGGAAGACCTGGAACACGAGCACCGCACTTTTGGGGGATGTATAAAGGGAAAGAAGCTTCTATATTAGACTTATTTGGTAACAATTTTGTATTACTTACTGGAGTAGACAATAGCTCTTGGGCTGAAGCTGTATTTGATGTTTCATCTAAATTAGGAATAAATATTAAACTGTATCGAGTAGGGGGAAGTGGAGACTTTATTGCTCAAGAAAATGTTTTTCGTGAATTATATGGGATAGAGAATGGCGGAGCTGTATTAATTAGACCAGATGGTTTTATAGGATGGCGTTTGGAAAAAGAGGTAGCAAATCCAGATGCAGTACTTAATGAAGTAATGAATCATTTATTATGTAATTTTTAAGTAACGAGGAAGAATTGTCTTATATAAGGCAATTCTTCTATTATGCTTTCAACTTACAAAATAAAAATATTGTAAGTTGAAAGAGGATGTGTTAATCTTATAACCTAATTGAAATAGTATTTTTTTGCACTTAGCTTACAAAAAATAAAAAATGTAAGTTGTTATTGGAATGATATTGTTATGTAAATAAAATGGACGGTGAGAAAAATGACAGATAAGGCGTTAACGAAAAATATTGTTTTAGATGCAGCGGAAAAAGAGTTAATGAAATATGGATGGAGCAGAACGACACTTGTTAGTATTGCGAAGTCACTTGATGTTAGTCATGCAGCTTTATATTCTTATTTTCGGAGTAAGGCAACGCTGCGCGATGCTATTTTAGAAAGGTGGCTGTTCAAATACTCGGATCAGCTTGAGAAAATTGCAGGAAAAGATGGAGAGACGGAAAGCATTTTACAAGAGTGGTTCTTTCGTTTATTTCAGCTTAAAAAGAAAGAGTTGCTGGAAAACGAAGAGTTATTTACATTGAATAGTTCATTAGTGCAGCAAAAGAATAAGGTAATTCAAAAGCATGAAGAAAGATTAGTTGGACAACTGGAGAATGTGATAAATCGCGGAATAGAGCGCAATGAGATTGAAAAACAAGATAGTTTGTTTTTAGCGCATACGCTATTTCGGTTACTTTCAGTGTTTTATCATCCTGCCTTTTCTGAGAGATGGAAAGAAGAGAGGATAAACGAAGAGTTCCAAAAGTCATGGGAAATTGTTGCCTGTGGCATTTTTCGAAAGTAAAAAGTTACGTATCATATAAGGATTTCAAACAGTATGAGAAGGGGAGATTATATGAATCATTATAAAGAAGAGAAAAAACGTGTAAATATAGTCATTGAAAAAGTAGATGAAGAACTGAAAGAGCTTGATGGCCGAGTTGGATCGGTGAAGTCTGAAATTGTTGGTATTAGGAAAAACTTTTGGGAAGATGTAAAAGTAAATATAGATAATATTAAAGAAGCGGTTGAAACGGCGGCGAGTATTAGGCAAGAGGCAGAGCTTCTCGCTGAAAGAGAACATACACATCGTCATATGAAAAATGAATATAACCTTTTAACGAAAATAAAAGAAACGCCGTATTTTGGCCGGATTGATTTTAAAGAAGATGATGAAGCGGATGCCGATGAAATGTATATCGGTATCGGCTCTTTTTATGATAAAGAAAATGATGAGTTTTTAGTATATGATTGGCGAGCACCTATTTCGAGTCTTTATTATGATTACACTTTAGGCAGGGCACAGTATAAAGCGCCAATAGGTACGATTTCAGGTGATTTGCTTTTAAAACGTCAATACATGATTCGAAACGGAACGATTCAAAGTATGTTTGATACAGGTGTGACGATAGGTGATGAATTATTACAAGAAGCACTGGGACGAAATGCAAGTGAACAAATGAAAAGCATTGTAACGACAATACAAAGAGAACAAAATCAAATTATTCGAAACGATAAAAGTGATGTGTTAATTGTGCAAGGAACTGCTGGGAGCGGGAAAACTTCAGCGGCACTGCAGCGCGTTGCTTATTTATTGTATCATTACCGCGGCACGGTTCATGCGGATCAAATGTTACTGTTTTCTCCGAATGAGTTGTTCAATAGTTATATTGCAAACGTTTTGCCAGAGCTTGGGGAAGAGAATATGCAACAAACGACTTTTCAAGCGTATGTGGAACATGTGATTGGAAAAAGCTTTACTGTAGAAAATTCATTTGCGCAGTTAGAATACGTATTAACGAAGAAGCATGAAAGTACGTATGAAACTAGAGTGAAGGGAATTCAATATAAATCCTCGGTTGAATTTATGGGACTACTTGAGAAATACGCGAAAAGTCTAGGGGAAAAAGGTTTACACTTTCATGATGTTACATGTAAAAGTGAAGTACTTATAAAAGCAAAATCCATATGTGATTATTTTTATAGTCTAGACATGTCTATTGCTATACCGAATCGAATGCAACTTACAATGGAATGGGTTCTTCGGAAGTTAAATGATTTTGAAAAGATAGAAGCGAAAAAAGATTGGGTGGAACGAGAAGTTCAGTATTTAAATAAAGAAGATTACAATCGCATATATGAAAAAATAGAGAAAGATAATCAATTTGATTATTATGAGAAAGAACATGAGTTATTAACGAAATATGTAGTGAAGAAACATTTTCGTTCGCTACGTAGAAAGGTGAAAAAATTTGCTTTTGTAAATCATCCTGCAATTTTTGAGCAGTTATTTGAAAGTAAGCAGACAGATATTTTCGTACCAGATTGCTGGGAAGATATATGTAAGCAGACAGTGAAGCGTTTGAAGGATAAACAGCTAGCAAATGAAGATGTTACGCCGTATTTGTTTTTAAAAGAATTACTTGAAGGTTTTAAAACGAATCATCTTGTGAAATTTGTATTTATCGATGAAGTGCAGGATTATACATCCTTTCAATTAGCATTTCTAAAACGACTATTTCCGAAGGCGAAATGGACATTACTTGGTGATCTCAATCAAAATATTTTCTCTCATGATTACAATAGAGAGAACAATTTTATCTCCGCATTATTTGCAAATCGTAAAGTAGAAACAGTCCAGCTTAACCGGAGTTATCGATCGACAAAACCAATCATTGAATTTACAAAGTGTATGATTCCAAATGGAAATGATATTGAAGCTTTTAACAGGGATGGTAAGAAGCCCGTTTATATAAAAGTAAGTGATGAACGAGAGCATGTAAAAAATATGATTTTTAAGGTGAAAGAGTTAGAAGAAAAAGAACATAAAACGATTGCAGTTATTTGTAAAACAAATGAAGAATGTATGAAAGTGATGGAGTTAATAGGGAATACATTACACGTCCATCTTATGAAAAAAGAGAATACAACTTATGAGAAAGGCGTTGTTGTTATTCCTGCTTATTTGGCGAAAGGGATAGAGTTTGACGCTGTTATTATATTTGATGCTTCTCATGAAAGTTATTATAGGGAGTCTGAACGCAATTTATTTTACACAGCATGTACGAGGGCGATGCATGAATTATATGTATATTATGCGGGGGAGCTAACGGAATTTCTTACACATGTTCCAGAAGAATTATATATAAGGGAGAGATGTTAAATGGCGAATCAATATAATACTTTTCAAAATTGTAGTAAAGAAGTGTCAATGTTATTACCACTTCCGAAGTGTGTAAAGTTAGTACGGGAGCATGAAGAATTACGTGACGGTGTACAAGTTTTCATCAAGCGCTATCAGGCGGAAGAGTTGTTACATTATGGCGGTGCTCATATTACAACCATTACTACTCAAAATGATAAGTGTTTATTAAGTTATACGAATATGATGCCGGTATACTCAAATAAACTGCCTCGTAAAGATGATGCTGAACAAATAGCAATGGATGTAATGGAAAAGGTTGATCAACAATATGCAAGTGGTTTAACTTTAATTCGTATAGAAAAACAAACGAGACAGTATAAAGGTGAAGGAGAAATTGTTACTTTTCCTGTTTTATGGGTGAAAATGATGCATGATAATGGGAGTTTTAACTGGGTGACAATTGGAGGCGACGGACAAATCATCGAATTTGAGCGTGAAATACGCTGGGATTATATGATGAGTCGTCGTCAAACGGAAATGTGGTATTACAATGATTGGGTGTTGGCACGTATGGGAAAGGGTCCGCAGTTAATGCCGCCGTTTGCTTTAGTATAGAAAATATCTATTTAAATAATATTCACAAATATTAATAGGTTTGGTATGATTAATTTCGACAAGTTAATCGAGGCCGGAGATATGTGAGATAAGCCATAAATTTATTTAGGGATACAGAAGTGTCCTTTAAATAATTTATGGCTTTTTTTATTGATGAACTGTAATCAATAGGAGGTTACATGTGAATAGGGGGGATATGGAAAATAAATAGTATAGTAATAACATAGGGGAATTATATTTGTAAGATTGGAATTTTAATATAAACTTATAAAAATGATGAAAGTATATCTTCTATTTCGTGTAAATCTCATTAACTTGTTGAAATTTGCAGCGTAGGAAGGATTAGAAGGATGAGAAAAATTATTAGCGTGTTAGTTATCTTCTTTATGACGGGAAGTATCTTTGCTGGGGGAGCTGTTCATGCGAAAGCAGAAGGGAAGCATGAATGGAATACGAATAAGTTTTTAAATATTGCACATCGCGGAGCAAGTGGACATGCACCTGAGCATACTTTTGCTTCTTATGATCTTGTGAAAAAAATGAAAGCGGATTATTTGGAATTAGATATTCAGTTAACTAAGGACGGCCAGTTGATTGCAATGCATGATACAGCAGTTGACCGCACGACAAATGGAACAGGTGAAGTACGAGATAAAACATTAAGTGAAATAAAAAGCTTAGATGCAGGATCTTGGTTCAATAAAGCTTATCCAGAAAAGGCTAAGCAAGAGTACGTTGGTCAAAAGGTTCCGACTCTTGAAGAAATTTTCCAAAAGTACGGAAGAAGCATGAAGTATTACATTGAAACAAAATCACCAGATGTGTATCCAGGAATGGAAGAGAAATTGTTAGCGTTGTTACATAAATATAATTTAGTAGGTCAAAACATGTCTTCTAGTCGTGTTATGATTCAATCATTTAGTAAAGACAGTTTAACAAAGATTCATAGTATGAATAAAAACATTCCGTTAGTTCAACTACTTTGGTATTATCCAAATGAAAACAATGAAATTGTTGAATGGTCTGGCATTACACATGAACCGAAACGTGTAACAAATGAAGATTTTCAAGAAATTAAAAAGTATGCAGTTGGTATTGGACCAAACTTACGTAATGATAACGGAGAACTAATTATTGATGAGTCATATATGAAAATGGCTAGAAATAATGGACTGCTAATTCATCCTTATACAATTAATGAGAAACCAGATATGAGATTGTTAATGAAATGGGGTGCTACAGGAATGTTTACAAATTATCCTGATCGATTACATAGTGTGTTAAAAGAAAAATAAATAGGAGAAAAGGTATACCGAGGTTTTGGTATACCTTTTTCTATTATGCTAGATTATAGTAGTAGGATACATATTCTTCTAAACCTTCAACCTCATTTTCAGGTGGCTCAATGCCGCCTTTTCTACCGTAGCAAATATTTCTCAAGTATTCTCCAAAAATCATAGAGCGGCTTTTCTCATTTTCCATCCAATTATATCTATTAATTATAAACTCACCATCGAAACTTGTATCAAATGTATATGGGATACAAGTAATAGTTTTAGGTAAATGTTTTTTTAATACTCTGTATTGCCGACCAGCGCCTAAGCTTTTGCAAACAAATAGTAGGCGATTAATCTTTGTAAAATCAAAAATCTTTTTCGCTTCTATTACATTAGCGATAGAATGGAGGGAGTTTTTCTCGAATATGATAGCATCTTTTGGTACGCCATGTTCAATTAATTTAGTTACAATTACTTCTGCATCTGACAAATCCCCGTAATTCCAGCTCGGATGTTTCATACCATGCAAACTAGTACCACCTGTAACGATAATTTGATTTCCTAAACCTTGTCGGTAAGCTTCTAGAGGAGCTTGCCAATTGCCGGGATGAGAACCGCCGAAAACGAAAATAGCATCACATTTTTGTGTTGTTATTTCTTTTAGAAAAACGATTTCTGTAATTTGATCGATTTGTTTTTTCGTAAGAGTAGGGACATCAGGATATTTAGGTATTACCATTTGAAAACCTCCGATATAGTAAATAATAAATTCATTATATAGCGATTTCATTAAGTGAAAAAAGGGAAGCTTTTCATTTGAAAGTACCCCTTTTAAGATAACTCTCCAATAAACCAAATCTCTTTTTTATCGATTGCATCTTCATCATAAATGACTTCTTGAAAGTGTAAAATTTGGGCAGTAGGACAAATTGAAATTCCCCATGTTTTCCAAAAATCAATTTCATTTGAAAGAGAAATCCATTTTTGAAATTCATTATTTCTATTGAAAAAGTTATGAAAATAGTCATCGTTTTTGAATACGATAATTTGCGATTCCCATAAATTCTCTATAGAAATTAAAGTAACAACTCGATATGTATGTGTATCACTCGGTTTTATTTTTATTAAATGATTCACTCGATCTATTAAGGTTTGGATACATAATCGTTTTACTTTTCTAGGTATTTTATGAGACTCGATAAAAGCTTGAGGAACTGGTAAAGGCATATACCAATATTCATCGTTATAGAAAGTAGAAGGGAACGTTTTTGTATGTTCCTCAATGCGCTTAATCATAGTGTTTGTTTTTCGTTTCATACCACGTATTTTCTTTTCATGCATTGTGAGTCATCTCCATAAATTTTTGTAATGCAGCTGAGCGAAATATATCGTTTCTAGTAATGAAAGTAGTAGGAACTTTTTTGAAGCTATTGGGTAAAGGATTGAATGATACGTCATGTTCATGCCCCTTTAAAATTGATTTCATCATAATCGCTACGCCCATACTTGATTTTACACATGCAAGTATAGCTTCGATTGTCCCGAATTCTAAAACTCGTTTAGGCGAGATGTCTTCTTCTTGAAGCCAGTCTTCTAATAAACTTCTATAATAGCACCCGTGACTAAAAGCAAGTAAATTCATATCTTCTATGTCTGTAAGAGAGGACAAAGGTTTTTTACTAATAAGAACCAATTCTTCTTCATGAAATACAGTTGTATGGAGTTCAGCATGCTGAGTAGAGCCAGCTATAAACGCTCCGTCTAGTTTTCGCTCGAATACAAGCTTAATTAGTTGTTCAGTCGTATTTGTTTCTAAAATTAAATCGACTTTTGGGTATTTCTCATAGTAGGCCGTTAATATAGAGGGGAGCCTTACCGCAGTTGTAGATTCTGTACATCCGATTGTCAAAGTGCCTTTAGGATCAGTTCCATTACTTTGAACCGCTTTTATAGATTGATCCATTAAGTGGATAATTTGTTTGGCGTACGTTAATAAAATCTCACCGTTAGAAGTTAAAGTTACACCTTTTCCATTACGGTAAAATAAAGGCACGCCTAATTCATTTTCTAGTTGTTTCATACGCATTGTTACGCCTGATTGTACGTAGTTCAAATTTTTCGCTGCGTGAGAAATATTATTTTCCTTCGCGACTTCGTAAAAAACAGTTAAATCTTTTATGTCCACGTATCATCCCTCCGAAAAGGTATCAATTTTTTTGATGGATTATATGATGAATCTTTATTTTATATGATATCAGAACTTTCATACAATGGAAGCGGGAGGGATTATTATGTTGATTGAAGAAAGGGTGAATCGTACTTATAAATGGGTTATGTTAATTGTTGCGACGATTGCTCAAACAACAGCGACACTTATAACGTATGGTGTCGGGGTTTTCGCTTTATTTTGGAAAGAAGAATATGCACTTACGAATATGGAGAGTGGATTATTAGTAAGTGTTGTAAATGTTGGGCCGTTATTTTGCATGCTTTTTGTCGGTCGGCTACTTGATCAATATAATGAAAAAATATTAATTTCTATCAGTTCATTTTTGCTAGGGAGTTCGCTTTTACTGACTAATATAGTAAGTGGATTTAATGGGTTATTATTTGTACTTTTATTAATGGGCATGTTTTATAGTGTTTCCCAGCCAGGAGGAAGTAAGGTGATTTTAAAATGGTTCCCAAAAGAAAATCGTGGGTTAGCGATGGGAATAAGGCAAGCTGGTATACCGATTGGTGGCACGTTAGCGGGAGTGCTAATCCCGTTTCTAACAATACAATATAATATGACTTACGCGATAAATAGTATTGCATGCATTTGTATTATTGGAGGGCTATTATTTTTTGTGTTTTATAAAGAGCCATATGTTCAGGCGGAAGCAAGGAAAGAACATATTAAAGTTTCTTTTTGGACACAGCTAAAAGTAGTGATATGTAAAAAAGAGTTGTATCCAATATATATAACGGGTATTTGCATGATTTCATTGCAAATGGTGTTAGTTGGACACTTCATGAAATTTTTAGTAAGGGAACAATCCATTACATCTATTGTAGCCGGAACAGTATTTTCAGTTATGTTCTTTTCTGGAATGATTGGCCGTGTTGTATTAGCAGCTATTAGTGATGTGTTTTATAAGGGAAATCGGCGCATACCTTTATTTATAACTGTCTGTGCTTCTATCGGTTTGGTTCTATTGTTAGTAATAAGTATACATACAGTAACGAGTGGAGTATTGTGTGGTGTAAGTGCATTGTTAGGATTCTTTTCAATTGGATGGTTTAGTCTTTTTATAGCCGAAGTTGCTGAGTTGGCGAGGGAAGATTCTGTTGGGATAACAGTTAGTTTGGCACTTACATTCAATCAAATTGCTATTATTGTTGCACCTATTTTATTTGGTTATATTGTAGATAAGAAAGGGTATACGTATGCGTGGTTGTGTATAGTAGTATTACTATGTATCTCAGCAGTCAGTTTATATAGAAAAAACAAAAAATAAAAGAAAGTTAGCAATGTAAATTTTTTATGAAGAAAGTCTAAAGAAATGCCGAATGAGCGACATTTCTTTTTTATATGTTGTATAATTAAAATGTAAATGAGATTCGTTTTCAGTTATGCTCATTTCCTCTTTCGAAATTGCCTGTTACTTTAGCCATAATGAGTTGTTTTTCTGTATCATTATGTGCATGATTTATTTTGTATAAAAATTTGTCAGCGTCATTTCCTTTTAATATAATAATCTATTTTATGTAATATTCAATTAAAACTATGTTATTTTTTGTTACCCTGTAATGAAACATCCTATCATTTAAGCGATTGCGTTTGTCAGTATTTTTCATCGTAACAACTCCGTTTCTTATCATGTGTAACAAATGTTACATAAGATGTTGAAATTATAGTAGGGTGCATCCGATTGTAAGGTGGAAATTTTGCAAGAAAGAAATACAATAGAGAGTAGCTAAAAACTGAATATGAGAAAAAGGAATCTAGTTCATTTAGGTGAATAATAGGTAGTATTATAAAATATTTGAAAATGAAAAGATATAGAACAGAATGGATGTACGTTAAGTGAAACTATATAAAAGAGGGTTCCTATTATGTTAAAGAAATGGTTAATCGTTTTCTTTATTTTTGCTATTTTTTGTGGAAGTGTCGTTGCACTAATACATGCAAATAAAGGTAAGAAATATGATATAAAGGCATTTTCTAATGTAAATAGTAAGCAAAAGGACGATATGCAAGAAGTTGATGCAACTGAGAAAAAACGCTATGAAGCTGTAGCTGGAAAACTAGATCAATATTTAAAAGATAAAGGATTTAATGGGAGCGTTCTTGTAGCTAGTAAAGATCATGTGATTTTACGAAAAGGTTATGGGTATGCAAATGTGAAAGATAAAGTAGTAACAACGCCAAGAACGAAATATCGTATTGGTTCTATTACGAAAACGGTCGTTGCAATATCTATTATGCAGCTAAAAGAAAAAGGGAAATTAAACATTGAAGACAATGTAAATAAATATATTCCATCGTTTCCAGCAGATAAAAACATTACGCTACGAAATCTATTAACACACACATCTGGCTTGCCAGATCAAGGACAAGGTAGGGTGGATGCAGGGTCACGTTTAAAGTTAGTAACGTGGATTGGAGCGCAAAAATTGCAGTTTCCTGCAGGGACAGGCTGGAAATATACAGACTATAATTATATGGTGCTTGCATATATTATAGAAAAAATTACGAATAAACCGCTCGCTGAATACGTCAAAGAAAATATTTTTACTTCTGCTGGCATGCATGAATCTGGAATGGGGGCGACTCTCCCAGAAGATATTTTTTTAGCAGAAGGTTATACGAGAAAAGATAATGAATTAATAGCTGCACCCCGCTTAAAAATGAACTGGTTGTATGGGTGTGGTGAAATGTATACAACTGTTGAAGATATGAAAAGATTAGATGAGGCAATAATGGATGGAAAGCTGTTATCTAAACAAAGTGTATTAGATATGTTTACGGCATCACCTGCAAGAAGATATGGATTTAGTTTCTATACGTATCCAGATTATTATCATAATCACGGCGTATTAGCGGGGTGGAATACTTTTAATAATTTTAACTGGGATAAAAAAACGTTTGTCATATTATTCTCTAACGTTCAAAATGGTATGAATGATGCATTTAATCAAGAGTTTAGGAAAATGGCGAATGATTTAATAGAAGGAAAATAATAATTTGAAAATCGGTATTGATATGTATTTATCAATACCGATTTTTTTGTTTGGAGATGTTAAGTTTGCTGAAGAAGTAATGATGAAAGGGGAATATTAGAATAATTTTGTATAGGAAGTTAAATGATATGGATGTTAAATATAGGAAAGTTGCTGTGTGAAGTTCATATATACGTAATGAATTTATGCGGAAAAATAATTGGTAAATTTTACATCGGTAAAAAAGCTTGAGCTTCACACTATGTGAAGCTTTACATTATTGAAGTAACGAACAGGAGGTTAGAAAAATGAAAAAAGCAATAAAGTTTTGTTTAATAGCTACACTATCTACAGCGATTGTTAGTGGATGCTCTTTTGAGGGGAACAATGAAAATGCTAAGGGGAAAGAAGGAGAAAAAGTAGAGATACAGAAAACCGTCGGAAAATATATGATGCCAGATGAAAAAGATAAACATGAAGGTACATGGCTGCAATGGCCTCATGAATACACATATGGTGAAGAGTATAAGCAGGAAGTTGAACCGATTTGGGTTAAGATGGCAAGTGCTTTAACTGAGGGGGAAAAAGTCCACATTGTTGCATATGACGAGGAGGAGAAAGAGCGAATCAATAAACTTTTAATAGATAAAGGACTGAATATGGATAAAATTGATTTCTTTATCGCTCCTACTGATGATGTATGGGCACGGGATAGTGGACCAATCTTTGTTTATGACAATAATAAAAATTTGAAAATATTAGACCCGGCATTTAATGGGTGGGGAAAGAAAACGCCGTACAAAAATGATGCTCGTATACGTGAAAATGTGAGTAAACAAGCAGGAATTGAAAGAATTGATTGGGGGAAATTTGTCCTTGAAGGCGGTGCAATTGAATTAGACAGCAATGGGACGGCTTTATTAACTCGAAGTGCGGTAACAAATAAAAATAGAAATCCGGATTTATCAGAAAAGGAAATTGAAAAATATATAAGTGACCTGGGTGTGACAAACTTTATTTGGTTAGACGGAGTGCCCAATTTAGATATTACGGACTTTCATATTGATGGGTTTGCTAAATTCCATAATAAATCTACCATTGTAACGATGAAAGAAGATGACCTAGCCGAATGGGGTTTATCTAATAAAGATATGGATAAATTGTTAGATGCAAAAAATGCATCAGGACAGAAATATAAGTATGAATACTTACCTCTTAGTAAAAATAAAGTTATTTTAGAAAATGGAAAAGCTCTCGATTATAAGGGGTCATATATTAATTATTATATTGGGAATACAGTAGTATTGGTGCCTAATTATAATGATCCGAATGATAAAATCGCAAACGATACGATTCAGAAATTATATCCAGATCGTAAAGTAGTCGGTATTGATGTGAGAGAGCTTTATAAAAATGGCGGTATGATTCATTGTGTGACACAACAACAACCGATTGCATTGAAGTAATAGATTGGAATTTCGTTATGTTGCTTTTGAGACAAAATAGGTGAAATCCTAACTTTACCTATTTTGTCATTCCTAATTATTCGTAACAATAAAATTAAATATAATGATAAAAGAATTGTAGTGTGTATTCGCTTTTCGTTTTATGTAAAAAAGGAGAAAGATGTTTGTGTTAAAGAACTCAAAAATAGTATTTTCGTTTTTCCCTATCGTTCTACAGTACATTTTAAATGTAGCTTTGATTTGTTTAGGGGTTGTATTAAGTGTGTTTCTTATGAAAGAGGTCATTCAATTTATACAAGAACTGAAATTAAATGGTGAAGAAACTAGTTATCATTTAATTGATAGTATCGTCGTATTCTTTTTATATTTTGAATTTATTGTAATGATTATAAAGTATTTTCAAATGAATTTTCATTTCCCATTACGATATTTCATTTATATAGGTATAACAGCTATCGTTCGTCTCATTATTATAGATCACGATAGTCCGATAGATTCATTGTTATATGCCTGCGCGATTCTTGTACTAATTAGTGCTTTATTCATTGCAAATTCTAAAATAATGCGTCGTGATTTAGAAGAGTGAATGTTTGTTGTTTATATTTAAAAAGAGTTATATCTTTTGAGCAAAAAGGAGTAACGGTATTGAAAGAAATAATTTTAACGAGTTTCGTCATGATAGGGTTTATGATTCTACTATTTAATTGTATACTCTCGTGATTAAAAAAATAAAAAGTTAATAAGAGAAGAGGTTTTTGTAAATATGGTGCATTACAATAATCAAAATAGTTTACATCAAATATTTACATTAAAGGGAACGGTAATAAGAGATATTTTCCCACAAATTTTATTATATATATGTGTTTCAACGGTAGTAACTGTAATTCATTATTATTATGCAACAATAAAAATGAATCAAACCCCTTGGGTCATTGTTGGAGGCTCCTTAGGTTTACTATTAGTTTTTCGTACTAACACTGCCTATGATAGATATTGGGAAGGTAGAAAGTTGTTTGGCACAATTGGTGCTTGTAGTAGAAATTTAGCAGTTAGTTTTTTATGTTATTGGGATTCTGAGGGGGAAAAGATGGATCAGGAACAACTGAAATTTTTACATTTATTAATTGCTTTTCCGAAGATAGCGAAAGGACATTTGAGAGACGAAAAAGATTTATCTGAAATAAAAGAATTATTAAATGTTTGTTCTGAAAAGGAGAAGGAAATGTTGGAGCAATCTATGCATTTACCGATTAGTATCGTTCTTATGTTAAAAGCTATATTATCAAAAGGTTTGAAAATGGGTCAAATTCATCCAAATGCAATAATTAATATGGAAACGGATTTGAATAATATGCTTACGGCTGTGGGGGGATGTGATCGTATCAAAACGACACCTATTCCTTTTGCCTATTTTGCGCATATAAAAATTTTATTGCTCATATTTTGCGGGACTTTACCGATTGGTCTTGTTGATAGTCTTGGCTGGGTTACAGTACTTGCAACTATGTTTATTAGTTTTGCGTTTATTGGTATTGAAGCGATAGGCGTTGAAATTGAAGATCCTTTTGGTCAAGATCCAAATGACCTTCCGTTAGAAGGAATTTGCATAGGAGTAGAAACACATTTAGTGAATTTATATAATCAAAATAAATTATTAGAAGTAACTGATTTGAATCGTGATAAAAAAATTATCTAATCATTAATTGTGTATAAGAATGAAATATTTAATGTTGTCATGAAATGCTATAGTTTAAAACCCTGTCAAGAGTCAATTTTCCGCTCAACCACGGGTATATATTTTTTATATAAATATATAATATTTCTCCATGCTATAATCCATTCATGAAATGTGCACGTCTCGAAAATTGTTATGAAAAGGGAAGTAGTAGGCACAGTGAAATTAGTTATTCAACCATTATTAAAAAGCGAGGTAAATATTATGGAACAAAAACATAATGGAATTATTTTTACTGCAATACCAGATAAATCAAATGAATATTATCGTCCTTTTTATGAAGACCTGATTTATTTTAATGAATATTTAAATGAAAATAAAGCATTTACTGATCAACTTATATCTTTATCTGTTGAAGAGCAAGACTTTCATACAAGCTTTTTTGAGTATGATGATATTTGGCTAAGGGATGTTGCGCCAGTTGTCACAAATCATTTAGTTAAATTTAAATATCAACCAAATTACTTACCGAAAGATCAATCGCGATATTTAGATCAACAATTTAATAAATGGTTGAAAAAGAACGACTTTGAATATGTGAAATCTCCATTGATATTAGACGGTGGAAATCTTATTTGGAATAAAAAAGATACTGTTATATTAACGGAACGCATATTTGATGATAATTATGATTGGACGGAAGAAGAAATTATAGAGCAACTGGAATGGGATTTGGATGTGAGCCGCGTTATTATTATTCCTGCTGAAGAAGGGGACGTACTTGCACATGCAGACGGAATGGTTAAATTTATTGATGAACATACGATGTTTATTAGTGATTTTTTAGGGGATCATGAATTTAGATATAATGTTCAAGAGATTATTCAAGAGCAAATGCCAGAAGCTAAATTTATAGTTGTTCCATCGTCATATACAGAAAAGGGACAATATGATCAAGAAATAGCATCGGCAAAAGGGTTGTATATAAATATGTTAGAAACATGTGATACGATTTACGTGCCTAAGTTTGGATTAGCTAAAGATCGGGAAGTGTTACGATATATTCAACAGCATACGGAGAAACAAGCTATTCAAATTCATGTAGGAGAAATATCAACAATGGGAGGCGCAATAAATTGTTTAACGTGGTATTGTCCTCATCGTTTGTTACCTTCAAAAATGAAAAGATTGAACAATCAGAATGAAGATTTTTCAGTTAGGAAGATTTTTGATTGGTTTTAAAATAAGCATATAAGAAAATGTATTCAAGGGGTAAGTATATGTATACAATTACTGAGTTTTCGCGGATTTGTAAAATGAGTACACGGATGCTAAGGCATTATGACAAAGAGAATATATTAAAACCAGCATATGTGAACCCAGAAAATGGGTATAGATATTATGAGCAAGGGCAGTTAGAAATAGCGTTGAAAATAAAAAAGTTAAGGGAGTATAAATTCCCTCTACCGAAAATTAAAATCATTCTTCAGTCGTCAGATCAAGATTCATTTATTAAACATATGCAAGCGCAAATTATAGAGTTATCTCATGAAGTAAAACAAAATTTACAGGTTATTTCAGAAATGAATGAAATGGTAAATATGAATCATGCTTTAAATACTGCTTGCCATAGAAATTACGATATATTAATTGGAATGAGAAACGAAATAACAGTAATTGCTCAAAGGTTACAAATAGATATAGATGATATGGATGATTATTTTTATGATTTATATGAAAACGTACAAAAGAGTAAATTTCAAATAGTCGGTTCGCCCTCTACAGTCTTTTATGATGAAGAGTATATTCCAAATAAGAGTGATATTGAATTAAGAATTCCGGTAATGCAAGGGAACAATAAAGATGTAGTACAAGAATATGAAATAAAAAAACTAAATCCGCATCAAATCGTTACTACTATGCATTATGGAAGTTATGACTATATAGGTTACGCTTATATAGCATTAGAAAAATGGATTGAAAGAAATGGTTATGTAATAGAGGATTCGCCATATGAGGTCTACGTAAAGGGACCTGAATGTGATTGTTTAGTAGAGGAGTATGTAACGCAAATTTGTTTTTTAGTGATGAAAATAGACTGAAGATAAGGATTGACATTAACATTATGTCAATCCTTATTCTATTTATGTAAGTAATTCATCATAATAAAAAGGAGAAAGAATATGAAAAGAACAATCATGATGATTTGTCTGATTCTAAGTATGACATGGGTATCAGCGTGTACTCCTGGAGCAGGAGAAGGTGAGAATGGTAGTTTTGTTTTACCTAAGGAGTTACCTAAAAATGTAGTGTTTAAAAATGGGACAATCTATACTTCAAATGGCAAACAAGACATTGTAGAGGCTGTAGCCGTTAAAGAAGGAAAAATTACATTTGTTGGTTCAAACAAAGATGTAGAAAGATTTATAAATGAAGATACGAAAGTGGTGGATTTACAAGGACGTTTTATTCTTCCTGGTTTTGTGGACAACCATAATCATATTTTTGAAGCGAAATCACCAGCAGCAGGGAATTGTAGTGTCTCACCAGATGCTTCGCTGCAAAAACAACGCTCGTATTTAAAGGATTGTAAAAAAGATGTGAAAGATGGCGAATGGGTAAGTGGAACAGGATTTAGTTTGGAAGAGCTATTAAAAGATATGGACGAAAAAGCAGAACAACAAACGCCATTACAAGTTCTTGATGAGTTATTTCCTAATAATCCAGTATTAATTATGGAAAGAACCTCTCATTCTGTATGGGTTAACTCAAAAGCACTCGAGTTAGCTGGGATAAATAAAGATACGAAAGATCCGCAGGGTGGAAGAATCATTCGGGATCCAGAGACAAGAGAAGCTTTTGGTATTCTTTATGATACAGCTGGAGATATTGTGATGGAAAAAGCATGGAATTCTCAGCCAAAACTTTTTGAAAAGAATTACGACGGTTTGTTAGACGGTTTAGATGAAGTTGCGAAGAATGGTATAACTACAGTTGGTGATGGTCGTCTGTATTGGAAACGAGGCTGGTTAGATGTTTGGAATAAAGTAAATGATGAAAAAAGGTTAACAACGCGAGTAGTACTTCGTCCATGGGTATATCCGAATTTAAATGAAGCAGAACAAATGGAGTATTTCAAAAAAATTAAGCGTGATGATGTATCATCTCGAATGCTTATTAATCAAGTGAAAATGTATAGTGATGGAATTAGCATTAACAGTACAGCTAAAACACTAGAAAAATATAAATTTGAGTGGTTTAAAGGAACCCCGTATGGCTTGAACTATATTCCAGAAGAAAAGATGAAATGGTGGTTAACTGAGCTTAACAAAATTGGTTACGGTGCACTCATTCACACAATTGGAGATGGCGGAGTAAGAGAGAGTTTAAATGCGATTGAAGCGGCGAAAAAAGAAGGTGCAAAACAGCCATATACGCTTACGCACGTGGAAATGGTAGAAGATAGTGATATAAATCGTTTTGCTAAATTAGGTATTAGCGCTGATTTCCAAGTAGGGCATGATTTTGCAGAAGATCCTAAACAAAGCTGGGCAAGTACGTATTTTACAGATCAGCAAATGAAACGAATTATGCCGTTAGGACGAATTTGGAAAACTGGTGCGAATGTATCACTTAGTAGTGATTGGGATGTAAACGAACTGAATCCACTTGTGACGATTTCGAATGCATTAAGCATTGATGACAAGGGTTTGTCTGATGTATACGCAGCTATTGATGCCTATACAATTAAGCCAGCTAAAGCATTAGGCCTTGATAACATCACGGGTTCGATTGAAGTAGGGAAATCGGCTGATATGGTATTACTAGATGACGATATTACTAAAATGAGTGTCGATAAGATTCCGAATGCGAAAGTTTTGGTGACGGTTTTACAAGGAGAAATAGTGTATCACAAGGAGAAGTGAAGAATCACCTTATAAAGTTTTTAAAAGTAAATGAATATATTCCTGTTGACCTTAACACGATGTCAAAGTTTAGACTGAACTTACATTGGAAGAAGGGGTGAACACGTATGAAAAAAAGTTTATTTTATATGTCTGCTGAGTGGGAGGAACATGAGGGGACATGGCTCCAATGGCCTCATGATAAAGCTCATAGAGGTGAAGGGTACAGAGCTAAGCTAGATGATATTTGGGTAACGATGGCAAAGGAGCTTCATTACGGAGAAACTGTTCATATTGTGGTATTTGATGAAGAAGAAAAAGTACATGTGCAATCGAAGTTAATGGAAGCGAAAGTGGATATGGATAAAATTGAATTTTTAATTGAAGAAACGGATGATGTTTGGATACGAGATAATGGACCGATCTTTGTAAAGGAAAAGGAAGGTAATCTCTGCTTAATACACTGGATATTTAATGGCTGGGGGGAGAAATATCCGTATAAAAAGGATGCTTTGATTCCGGCGAAAATAAGTGAAATGTATAGCATCCCAAAAGTTAAAGCTAGTGTCTGTTTAGAGGGCGGGGGAATAGAGATAAACGGAAATGGCACCTTAATGGCGGCAAAAACTTCTATTATAAATGAAAACCGAAATCCTACATTAAGTCAGGAAGAGATTGAAATAGAGTTAACGAAGTATTTGGGAGTAACGAATTTTATATGGATAACGGGCATTCGCGGTGAGGATAATTATGATGAAGATACGGATTACCATATTGATGGTGCAGCACGTTTTGTAAATGGAAATACAATTCTTTATGAATATGATCCTTTCGGGGAGAGTGAATCTTACCTTTTGGAGGCGTACGAAAAGCATTATCAAGAATTGAGACAAGCAAGAAATATAGATGGAAAACCATTTCAGCTCATACCAGTACCGGTGACAAGAAAAATGGTAAAAGAAGCAGACTGTAAGGGCTCATATTTGAATTTCTATATTGGAAATGAAGTTGTATTGGTTCCTATATACGGCGATGACCATGATAAGTTAGGGCTTCAAATTATTGAAGGACAGTTTCCGGGAAGAAGAATTGTCGGTATTTATGTAAATGAACTGTTTGCGTATGGTGGCATGATTCATTGCGTAACGCAGCAACATTTAGTATAAAGTAACCGAAATGAAAAAAGCATGCAGAGTATATACTCTGCATGCTTTTTATAATGCTGAAAATTCTTCAACAAGTTCACTAAAACGATTTAATGCACTTTCAATCGGTTCTGGCGTAGTTAAATCAACACCAGCTTTTTTCAATAAGTTTAATGGGTAGTCTGAACTTCCGCCTTTAAGGAATTCAATATAATGTTTTTGAGCATTTGGATCGCCGCTCAATAACTTATCGGCAATTTGGATTGCAGAAGCGAATCCAGTTGCATATTTGTACACGTAAAATGGACGATAGAAATGTGGTATTCTAGCCCATCCGTATTTTACTTCTTCGTCAAATACGAGGGAGTCGCCATTATATTCTCTAAACAAGTTTTCGTAAACCTCGCTAAAGGTTTGGGCATTTAATGGTTTACCTTGCTGTGCCATTTCATGTGTGATTTTTTCAAACTCAGCGAACATGATTTGTGTAAAGAAAGTGCCTTTAAATTTGTCGATGAAGTGATTTACTAAATGGTTACGTACATCAGCATCTTTTGCTTCTTTTAATAAATGATGAATTAATAGCACTTCATTTACTGTAGAAGCGACTTCTGCGACGAAAATAGTATAGTGTGCAGAAATTCTTGGTTGGTATCCGTGTGAATAGTGCGTATGCATACCGTGCCCACATTCATGAGTAAGAGTGAAAAGGCTATTTAAATCATCGTGATGATTTAAAAGAATGAAAGGATGAACGCCGTATACACCAAAGTTATAAGCACCAGAACGTTTTCCAGGTGTTTCTCTTACGTCAATATAACGTTTATCTTTAAAGCTTTTTAATGTTTCAATATATTCTTCACCTAAAGGAGCTAGTGATTCAATCATGATGTCAAACGCTCTATCGTATGGAATGTCTTGTTTTACACCAGATACTAAATCAACACTTAAATCGTATTGGCGTAGTTCATCTACATTTAATTTTTCTTTTCGAAGTTTATTATAAATATGTAAAGAATGAATATTTTTTTTCGTTGTATCAATTAGGTTTTCGTATACTTCTTTCGGAACCATATCGCCAAATAATGATTTTTCTAAAGCTGATGGATAGTTTCTAAGCTTTGAAACAGTAACATTATTTTTAATAGCTGCAGATAAAGTAGAAGCGATAGAATTCTTTAATTGAACGTATGGTTTGTAGTAAGCTTTATAGGCTTCTTTACGTTTTTCGCGGTTCTCATCTTCTATTAACTTTGCATACATTCCTCGTGTTAAAGTAACTTTTTCTCCATCATTAGTAGTCACTTCACCAAATAGTATATCTGCATTATTTAGCATGCCATATGTATGCTGCGGAGAGGAGAGTGCTTCGCCCATTTGTGATAAAATCTCTTCTTGGTCCTTATTTAATACGTGTTTCTTATAACGGTATAATTCAAATAAATCTTCTTTATAATATTGTAAGCCTTCAGCTTCTTCTATGTAAGTATGTAATGTGTTTTCATCTACGCTAAGTAAGAATGGAGAAAAGAAAGATTTAGCTCCACTTACTTTCACTTGTAATTGTGTTACTTTATCGACAAGAGATTGAGCGTCAGTATCGCGTGTATCAAGATCAGATTGTAATCGTGCATAAGCGAACATTAAAGTTATTATGCTAGAAATTTCTTCACTCTTTGTTAAATAGGCTAATAAACTATTGCCATCGTGAATATTTCCATTAAACTCGTGTAATTCTTTCGTTAATACTTCAATTTTATGAAAATCGCTTTCCCAATCTTCAATGGTATCGTAAATATCCGTTAAATCCCATTTTTCTTTATCAGCTACTTGTAGTCGATCTTTAAGTTCTGTCATAATCATTTCCTTTCTAAATATGTAGTTATATTCCTATATAACTATGAAATACAACAAATTGCAAAAAATCCCTGCTGAAAATTGAAAAGCCTTGCTAAAATGGCAAGGCTTGAAAAATTATAATGTAATTCCGAATTTTGAATGTAAAAGATTTTTATATTGCCCATTTGTAACTTTTTCTTTCGTTTTTTTACCGTTTTTCGCTATTGTGAGACTATCCTTCGTTAAAGATGCATGCCCATCTTCAGTTAGTTTTACAATAAGAGGTACTTTGTTAAATGGTGAGCCCTCATGTTCAACAATAATTTTTTGTGCTGCATTTGCTTTTTCTTCATCCACTTCTTCTATATAAAATGCATAGCCTAACGTCCAATCATCAGTAGAAGATTGATCCAAAAACTCATTGTTTTTACGCATCTCTAACATGTAGTTTCCTTTTTCGGTCATTTCCTTACGAATACGATAATCTCCTGTAACGGATTGAACGACTTCACCTGAGAAAGGGATTGGTGCAAGTGGTAAGTATGATCCGAATCCAACTTCAATTAGATAAAGCTCATTATGATGTTTTAAAACGGTTGCGATATGGCCAGAATCAACGGCCCATATAGAATTTGCAGCGTTATACACTGTTCCTGAAACGAGATGAACATCAAATCCAGCGTCTTTAAGGAAGTAATACATAGTAGGATTGAGTTCATAACAAAGACCGCCACGGTTGTTTACTAAAATTTTTTCTTTCAGATTGTCTTTAGATATTTGCGTAAAGTTGTTTTCGAGAATATTTAAGTTTTCAAAAGGGACAGTTTGTGCCATTGCGTACATAATATTAGGCAAATCTTCAAATGAAACTTTGTGTTTTTCTTCTATATTTAATCTTGCAAAAAATTGTTTTTGAAAGTCGGTCATAGAAATCCCTCCGTTATGCTTTTATAGATAAATTGTAAACAATCTTGAATGGGATGTGAAATGAAAACTACGTTGAATATTTGAAGTTGGATTCAAAATAATGTGGAAGAGTGAGAGATTGATACTTTACTAACAGAGGGACGAATATTATAATAATTCTGATAAACTATGCAAACGTTTTCTTAGGAGGGGGTGGAGTACAGATGTTTAAAAGAATAACAATAGTCGGATTGTCAGTTGTTATGTTTTTACCTAGTATATATGGGGGGAGTAAAGCGTATGCAGATACGGTTAACAATGGAACGTTAATGCAGTATTTTGAGTGGTATGCTCCAAATGATGGGAATCATTGGAACCGCTTGCATTCGGATGCTGAAAATTTAGCTCAAAAGGGAATTACATCTGTTTGGATACCGCCTGCATATAAAGGAACTACGCAAAATGACGTAGGATATGGAGCATATGATTTATATGATTTGGGTGAATTTAATCAAAAGGGAACAGTGCGGACGAAATATGGGACGAAAGCACAATTGAAATCTGCAATTGAAGCTTTACATAAGCAAAACATCGATGTATACGGTGATGTAGTTATGAATCATAAAGGTGGAGCGGATTATACTGAAACTGTAACAGCTGTTGAAGTAGACCGTAACAATCGAAATATTGAGGTATCAGGTGATTATGAAATTAATGCATGGACAGGGTTTAACTTTCCTGGGCGTGGAGATACGTATTCTAACTTCAAATGGAAATGGTATCATTTTGACGGAACGGATTGGGATGAAGGAAGGAAATTAAATCGAATTTATAAATTTAGGGGGATAGGTAAAGCATGGGACTGGGAAGTGTCTAGCGAGAATGGAAACTATGATTATTTGATGTATGCAGACCTTGATTTTGATCATCCAGATGTTGCGAATGAGATGAAAAATTGGGGGACGTGGTATGCGAATGAATTAAATTTAGATGGGTTTCGTTTAGATGCTGTTAAACATATTGATCATGAATATTTACGCGATTGGGTAAATCATGTCAGGCAGCAAACGGGAAAAGAAATGTTTACGGTGGCTGAATATTGGCAAAATGATATCCAGACTTTAAATAATTATTTAGCGAAGGTCAATTATAATCAATCTGTATTTGATGCACCACTGCATTATAATTTTCATTATGCTTCAAAAGGAAATGGTAATTATGATATGAGAAACATTTTAAATGGAACAGTAATGCAAAATCATCCTGCACTCGCAGTAACTCTCGTTGAGAATCATGATTCTCAGCCTGGACAATCATTGGAATCTGTAGTAAGTCCGTGGTTTAAACCGTTAGCATATGCATTTATTTTAACTCGTGCAGAGGGCTATCCTTCCGTTTTTTATGGTGATTACTATGGGACAAGTGGAAATAGTAGTTATGAAATTCCAGCGTTAAAAGATAAAATTGATCCGATTTTGACAGCACGAAAAAACTTTGCATATGGTACGCAGCGTGATTATTTAGACCATCCAGATGTGATTGGCTGGACAAGAGAAGGTGATAGTGTACATGCTAATTCTGGTTTAGCAACATTAATCTCTGATGGACCAGGAGGATCAAAGTGGATGGATGTTGGAAAGAATAATGCAGGGGAAGTATGGTACGATATTACAGGTAATCAAACAAATACTGTAACAATTAATAAGGACGGATGGGGACAGTTCCATGTAAGTGGAGGATCAGTTTCCATATATGTTCAGCAGTGAATTGTTGATAGAAAAGAAGAGGTAGACTGAAATATAAGTTTTCCTCTTCTTTTTATATTGTTATCATTCCTAAATCTTTATTTTAATAAAGGAAATAGTCGACTTTTGAAACAATAAGAAATGCATTGGAATAAATGATGTCACCCGTGTTTTCTCTTATTCGTACTTGAAGAGTATCTCCTTACTGTGATTACTATAGAACTAAATATTAGTATGTTTTTAATGTGATTTAAATAGATATTATATTTGCTTTACGATAAAATGAATATAGTGTAAAATTACACCATGAGTGTAAAATGTAATTAAAAATTTTGTTATACTTATGATTATTAGAAGAAGTTTTTTATATAAATCGTAATTTAAAATCCATAAGGACATTTTTGTATAGGAAGTAGTAGCAAAAGGAGAGGCAATATGAAAAGAACAATAATGAAATATAGCATAATGTTTAGTTTATTACTATTAACATCATGTGATATATCGGATGAGGAAATTGAACAAAAAGCACAAAGTTATACAAAATCGGAGCATGGTATTTCTGTGAAACTAGATCGAATTGAAATACCTAGTCAAGGTAAGGATTTTTTAGGACCAGATATACGAATAGCTTATGTACAGCAAGTAGATGAACCATATTTGCAATTTCAAATGTATTTCGATGGACGAACCTCTCCAAAGATAAATAATGATAACTATAAAATAAAAAAAGAAGCGAATGATTTACGAGAAAGATTCAATACAGATTATGAAGAAAAAGGGAATAATACTATACTTACTTTCGAGAAAATGCAAACAGGGGACACTGTTTTCGGTAAGGATGCAGAGAAAAAAATAGCGAAGAAACATCCGAAGCATTATGTTACGGCGGTTTTCAGAAGTAATATCTTTTTGGATTTAGACAACCGGGCACATATGGAAACATTAGCGGAAGTTGCGAGAAGTATTCAGGAATTCAATAAAACGATTGAAAATAGTAAGAGTAGTGTGGATGATATAACAGTTCAGCTGCCAAATGGTAATAAGGACGTATTACAACATATTGCGGTAGATTATATAGTAACGGCTGAAGAGGCGAAAAAGACACTTGAGAAAAAGGCTGATTATATGAAGGCTTTACAATCTGCAAGGGAATAGTCTGACACCTTTACTTCTCACGAAACATATAGTATGATGATTTCAGTAAATTAGATTTCAATGACTATAATATAAATTAATGAGAGGTGCTTTTTGTGAGTGCGGTAGGTACTAAATAGGAAAAATTGAATGAAATAAATCGGATAAGAACAGGGGATTTTTATGTATACCATACCCCTAATTTTGTCATGGATTTATTTCGATACCTATGAAGATACCTACAATACTTTATAAAGCGTGTAATAAGGGGATTGCCATCCGTTTTTTTATGGTTTATTTCCCCATATGTTATTACTCATGCCTTGTAAATGTAAAAGCTGCGGTATCCCCGCAGCTTTTTTGTGTATATTTTTAATGTTTAAGAATGGTAATTGAATAATGTAGAACTCATTGGAATCTAATGAGTAGGTATCTTCATTTATGATAGAAATCAATCATAGTGAGGAGAAACAAAATGAATACGATGACTTTTGAAAAGTTACAATATAACGAATTAAAGGATATAGTGAAATCTTATTGTGTAAGTGGATTAGGAAAAGAATTAATAAATAAATTAGAGCCGAGTACGAGTATAAAAGTAGTAAGGAATCGATTAAATGAAACGACAGAAGCACGAGCTATATTAGATGCAGAAGGGCATGTGCCTTTTTTCGGTATTTCAAATATTGCTAGTACAATTCAAAAATTAGAAAAAGGGATGATTTTAGATCCAGAAGAATTAGTAAGTGTTTCAGACTTTTTACGTGGATGTAGAAAGATTAAAAAGTTTATGTTAGATAAAGAATTTTTTGCGCCAGTATTAGCTTCTTATGCAAATTCAATGACTGAATTTAAAAGTATTGAAGAGGAAATTAATTTTTCAATAAAAGGTAATAGTATTGATTCTGCCGCTAGTAAAGAGTTAAAACGAATTCGAAATAACATTGATTCGGTAGATGGGAAAATAAAAGAACGTTTAACGAAGTTTTTAAATAGTAGTGCAAATAAGAAGTATATTCAAGAATTCTTTATTAGTAAGAAGGACGATAGGTACACGATTCCGATTAAATCTTCTTATAAAAATCAAGTTGCGGGGAGTATAGTTGAAGCTTCCGCTAAAGGTTCTACTGTGTTTATAGAACCACATACGGTTACAAAGTTAAATGTGGAACTCGCAAGTTTGAAAGCAGAAGAAGCGATAGAAGAATATCAAATTTTAGCGACTTTATCAGGAATGGTAGTAGAAAATATTTATCATATCAAAATTAATATGGAATTGATTAGTCAGTATGATATGGTGTTTGCGAAAGCGAAGTTTAGTAAATCGATTGATGGAATAGAGCCGAAGTTAAATGATCATGGCTATGTTCATTTAGTAAATTGTAAGCATCCGCTTTTAAGTGGAAAAGTAGTACCATTACACTTTGAAATCGGTCAAAACTATCGTAGTTTAATTATTACAGGGCCGAATGCGGGCGGGAAGACAATTGTGTTAAAGACGATTGGATTGTTAACATTAGCGACAATGTCAGGTTTGCATATTGCCGGAGATAAAGAAACAGAAATTGCTATTTTCGAAAATGTATTTGTAGATATTGGTGATAATCAAAGTATTGAAAATGCACTAAGTACATTTTCATCACATATGAAAAATTTATCTGAGATTATGAGGATGTCAAATAATAATACGTTGCTATTATTTGATGAAATAGGAAGCGGGACTGAACCGAATGAAGGAGCAGCACTTGCAATTTCTATTTTAGAGGAGTTTTATCTTGCTGGATGTATTACAGTTGCGAGTACGCATTACGGTGAAATTAAACGCTTCTCAGAAATGCATGATGATTTCATGAACGCAGCGATGCAATTTAATAGTGAGACACTAGAACCGCTTTATAAATTAGTGATCGGTAAATCAGGTGAAAGTAATGCACTTTGGATTGCGAACAAAATGAATGTAAGAGAACATGTACTGCAAAGAGCGAAAGCGTATATGGAAAATAAAGAATATGCTCTAGAAAAAGTGAATGAAAGTAAAATTAGAAAACCGAAATTTGTGCAAGAAAAAAGAGAAAACCATTACGAGTACAAAATCGGTGATCGTGTAAATTTATTAGATTACGATGATTTTGGTATTATCTATAAGGAAATAGATAATTTCTATAATGTTGTTGTATATTATAACGGCGAATTTGTTGAAGTAAATGTAAAACGCATTACTTTAGAAGTAGCAGCAAAAGAATTATATCCAGAGGGATACGATTTAAATACACTATTTGTCGATTATAAAGAAAGAAAAATGCAACACGACATTGAGCGTGGATCGAAAAAAGCACTTCGTAAAATCCAAAAAGAAATAAGAAAAAATAGAGGATAAGTTAAAATGGTAACGATTAGACAAGAACGACAAACCGATTATCGAAAAACGGAAGAAGTTGTACAACAAGCATTTTTACATGAAGAATTTAGTGATAAAAAGGAACATGAACTTGTAAAGCGTATTAGAGAGTGTGACGCGTTTGTTCCTGAGTTATCTATCGTTGCGGTAGACGAAGAAATAGTCGGGCATATTATGTTATCGAAAATTACGATAGAAAAGGATGAAGCTTCTGTAGAATCATTAGCACTTGCACCAGTATCAGTTGCTACGGGCCATCAGAAAAAAGGGATTGGCGGAAAACTTATTGTAGCTGCGTTAGAAAAAGCGAAAGAACTTGGATACGGATCAGTTGTAGTATTAGGACATCCAGAGTACTATCCGAAATTTGGTTTTAAGAAAGCAAGTGAGTGGAATATAAAAGCACCATTTGAAGTGCCAGATGAAGCGTTTATGGCGGTTGAGCTAAGTGAGAACGCTCTGCAAGGTATAGAAGGAGTTGTGCAATATTCGAATGCTTTTGTTGAGTAAGAGTATCGGTTAAAAAATATAATCATAAAAGATGCTATCTTTTTGTAGGGATATACAGAAAGGTAGCGTTTTTTATTAAGTGAAGCTACTTACATATATTTTGCTCAATGAATAATTAAGGTGGTAAAATTGATATAGAAATGTAAAGGGAGAGAATTGAATGAAGAAGCGAGAAACAGATAGCAATGAGAATGTAGTTACGTTATATGTTACAAGACACGGTAAAACAATATTAAATACGAACCATCGCGCGCAAGGTTGGGCAGACTCTCCGTTAGTAGAAAAAGGTGTGGAAGTTGCCACGAATTTAGGAATGGGATTAAAAGATGTTCATTTTATGAATGCGTATAGTAGTGATAGCGGCCGAGCGATTGAAACTGCTAATTTAGTATTAAAATATAGTGAGCAATCAAAATTGAAACTTGAACAAAGGAAAAATTTAAGAGAATTAAATTTCGGTATTTTTGAAGGTGAAAAGCTTGAAAATATGTGGGATGTGGTTGGAAAAGCTGCGGGCGTTGCATCACCAGAAGAACTTATGAAGTTTTCTATTCAAGAAGTAATTAATCTTATTAGAGCAGCAGACCCTACGAAACAGGCGGAAGATTGGGAATTATTTTCTACTCGTATAAAAGCAGAGATAGATAAAATTAGTGAAGAAGCTGCTAAAGATGGTGGCGGTAACGTTTTAGTTGTTGTTCATGGGTTGTTGATTACTACCTTAATAGAAATGTTAGACAGTAGTAAAACAAAACTTGGAGTGGAAAATGCTAGTGTAACGAAGATTGTATATCAAGATGGAACATATACAGTCGAGTCGGTTGGAGATATGAGTTATGTTGCAAAAGGAAAAGAAAGTGTGGAAATATAAAAATAAGGAAAGGAAGGTAGAGAAATCTAGCTTCCTTTCCTTATTTTTTAATATATCATTTATTAATTTGAATCGGAATATTCTGTTAAAAATGAACTATGAAAATTATTGTAATGGTATAATTAGAGAGTAGGAACAACAAATTAGTTTGCAGTGTATTGGAGGGACATTAACCTTACATTTTATCTCGGAATCTAAAGTAAGTATACGAGAAATAAAGTTGAACCAATCGGACTTTTATGGGCAGTTGATCCCCCCTAACTTCTTTGCTTTCGCTGTATTTTGAGGTGGGGGTCTTACTGCCCATTAAAGCGGGATAAAACAAAGTAAGGAATGTGTGAACATGGGTGGCACATGGTATGTGATTTATGTTCAGTTCTAAGAAGAAAAGAATATTAACAATTATATGGAGAAGTGATTATGTTGATTAAATTCGTTCATTTGTTATTTGGAAAACCGTGTGAAAAAGGTGATTCGTTCCAAACTAAGTTTCCGCGTTTTATTTATTGGAGTGCAGTTGTATTTTATTTTTTTGGAATACTATTATTTGGGATTCTTTCTTTTATTGATACTATATTTATTGGATCGTTGATATCAGGGGGAGTGTTCTTTCCTTTAATATTTAGATTCGTTTATTATATAAACTTAAAAATGAGGGGCCTAGAAAGAGAAGCGTAGAGAAAAAATATAAATAACAGGGTTATTGAAAAGAAGCGAGATTGATGTTAAGAGATAATAAAGTTGTTTAATTTACAATAAAGTCCTTTGAAAATAATAAAGTTGTTTAATTCTTATTGAATTAACGGTGCAGGATAGTTGAATAAGGATGATGATATACTTAAGGGGGAATTTACTTTATTTTATAATTTATGAGGTGGAAAATGGACTCTTTAGAATTAAACAAATCTAAATATATTGTCTCTAATATCAAAGAAATTTTGCATAAAAAGCTTATTCTTGATAAACCGTTAACTAAAGATGAGGTAAAAAAATTAAACCTAGTTAATCCCCCTGTATACGAAAATGAGAAGTATCTCATTCAAAAACGGTGGTTTTATAGTATTAATATCGGAGAATGGGAAGATGTGGAGATTATTATTCAGGGGAATAATGAAAATCCCGATATGGAGATTATCGAAATGGCAGAAAAAACATTCGATGAACTCCATCTACATATAAGCTGTGCATTAAAATATTTACAGAAATTCTTCCCTAATCAAGAAATGAAGAACTACTATCTATCCACAATATTTTTTGGAAAGATGGTTAATTTTGACGATTATATATTTTCTGGGTTTAGTTTAGCTTTTATTTATGATGGTCACTTTGAGTTTCAGTATAAAGTAAAATTTAAAAACGATGGATGGCCTATTGGTTTTGAAGGTGGGCCACTTTAATAATAATAGATAATTTTTTCTTATTAAACTAACGGGTGCTTTAGTTGAACAAGATTTAAACAACTTTATTATTAATTTTTGTCTACAAGCACATTTAAATGGTTAGAAATTAAACAACTTTAAAGAGCCTTACTACAATATGATTTGTAGCCAGGCTCTTATATTTTTAGATCAGAATTAAATAACTTTATTATCACTTTACAATTGAACATAAATAACTTTAAAAAAGGAAGCAAAGAAATACATTCTAGCTTCCTTTATTATTGGAACGATTATGGGATCAATAAAATCTTCCCTGTACTTTTTCTGCTCTCTAACAATTCATGAGCACGGGCACCGTCTTGTAAAGAGAATGTAGTAGGGATCGCAATGTTTAATTTTCCACTTGCGATCCAATCAAATAATTGAGTAGAGCGTTTTTTTCGTTCTTCAAAAGTAGTAAGCACATTCCAAAGGTCTCCGCCAGTTAAAGTTTTTGAAGTATCCATAAGCATACGCGGATCAACAGGCGCAGGATTACCACCGGCCATTCCGTAAAATACGACAGTGCCACTAATTTTAGTAGCGTTAAAACTTTCCTCTAATGTAGAACCTACTGATTCATATACGACATTTACTCCATCGCTATTTGTTATTTCAAGTACTTTCGCAAGCCATGCTTCCGTATATAAAAATACGTGATCAGCACCAGCTAATGTAGCTATTTGTGCTTTTTCTTTTGCTGACGTGAGGCCGATTACCTTTCCGCCTAGTAGTTTAATGATTTGAATAAGAAGCTGTCCAACACCACCAGCTGCGGCATGGACTAAAGCTGTATCACCTTGTTTTATTTGATAGCTATCTTTCGTTAAATAATGTGCCGTTAGACCTTGTAATAAGACAGAAGCGGCTGTTTCAAAAGAAATAGAATCCGGAAGCGGGATTGCTTTTTCTGATGGAACGGCAACTAATTCTGCATTTGCAAATGGTACGTCAGCAAATGCAATGCGGTCTCCAGGATTAATATTCGTAACGTCAGCTCCTACTTTTTCAACAATACCAGCGCCTTCATAACCTAATATATAAGGTGGGTTGCCAGCGAGATGATAATCACCGCGGCGTCTATAAATATCGGCGAAATTTAAACCGATTGCTTTCGTGCGGACAAGAATTTCATTTGGATTTATGATTGGATCATTTAGTACTTTATATTGTAGTACATCCGGATTTCCAAACTGTTCGAAACAAAGTGCTTTCATATGGAATACCTCCATTATATTGTTTGTCGATGCTCTTTATCATACAATATAAATATCAATAGACAAAGAGGATTATTTCGATGGAATCAATCGGAAATATCGATTGAAAAGAGGGATGATAAATGGAGATAAAACAATTAATTACATTTAAAGTAGCGGCAGATACTTTGAACTTTACACAAACTGCGAAGAAATTAAACTTTGCTCAATCGAGCGTGACAGCGCAAATTAAAACGTTAGAAGCTGAGCTAGGTACGCCGTTATTTGAAAGATTAGGAAAACGCCTTTTCTTAACTGAAGCGGGCAGAAAGTTTCAACTATATGCCGACAAGATGATTGCACTTAGTAACGAAGCGAAGGTGGCTGTGAAAGATGATGAGGAAATAGCAGGTACGTTAATAATCGGTGCGCAAGAGAGCCAATGTACATATAGACTTCCTTCTATATTAAAGAGGTTTAAAGCGCAATTTCCTCAAATAAAACTTATATTTAAACCAGCACATTCCAATAAAGATGCGAAGGAACAATTGATGGAGGGAAAAGTCGATCTTGCATTTATTTTGGACGAATGTAAAACAGAAGATGCTTTACATGTGGAGCCGCTTATGAAAGAAGAATTAAAAGTAGTAGCTGCTCCAGGGCATCATTTACTTCAGCAAACTTCCGTTTCTATAAAAGATTTAGAGAAGGAACCACTTTTATTAACAGAGCTAGGGTGCTCATATCGAATTTTATTTGAAGAGTTATTTCGCAGTCAAGATGTGTATCCAGTAAATAAGATTGAGTTCGTTAGTGTAGAGGCAATTAAACAATGTGTGATTGCAGATTTAGGTGTAGCAGTTTTGCCAGCGATAGTAGTAGAAAAAGATATACGAGAGGGAACGATAAAAGAGTTACACCTAGACAATACTATCAATCCAATTTTCACACAAATTGCTTGGCATAAAGACAAATGGATTACAGTGCCACTGCAGCAATTTATTGATGTAACGAGGGAGTTTTTTACAACAGACTAAGTGGAGAAATATTTATTTTATATAAAAGAAAAAATGGAAATTTTGTATAAAAGGACCGATGCTTGCATGTAACAAGTATCGGTTCTTTTATGGTTGAAATAAAGGATGTTATAAAATGTGTATTTCTCAACTTTTTTTCTTAAAAGGATAAGTAAATTTCTTCGTATATTCCAATAATCGTAAGGGAATTTACAACTTTTATTCGTTTCTGTAAGATGCCTCTAGGCAGCACGAAAGGAGGGGCGTACATAGGGGATAGATATACGTACTTATTTTGAGGGAGGAGATTTACAATGTTTAAAAAGTTAATGAAAGTATGTGTGTTAAGTGTAGCGAGTGTAGGGGTATTATTTAGTTTTCAAGGAAGTACATTTGCAGCTACCGATCTGAGTAGTTATTATGACGGGAAAAATCCAGCAACAACGAAAGTATACGGAGGCAGTACAACATGTGATGCAGATGGATTTAATGCAAAGTCTACAGCGGTGTATGAAGGTAGTAAAAAAGTAGGAACAGTGTATTTACGTTACAGTAATAAATGTCACGCGGCATGGTCTAAGCTTGTTTTAGATCAACCAGCACCTTCTGTTTCTGGAGGAGTATATGCTTACGCTGTTATTAATAAATATAAAAATGGTGTATTCCAAAAATCAGTAGACTCTAATAGTGGTAATGGAGCAATTAAAACGGGTCAAACGAGCACCTATACAGGAATGGTATTTGATTTAACTGCTGATTTTGGTTATACAGCTGATGCTGAAGCGGTAACGATTAATAATGGCTACGGGAAAACTGGACGTTATTAATAAAGGAGTGGAATTCTATGAAGCTTTTTAAAAAGGTAAGCGCATGTCTTTGTCTGGCATTGCTCGTTGTAACTAGTATGTTTAGTACGACGAATAATGATAAAGCATTTGCAGAAGACCATTCATATGATGGAAAAAGCCCTTACTACAATAGCTGTGATCAATCAGCAGTAACGAAAGAAAAGAAGTGGATTGATTCTAATTCATATGTGGAATTAAAATTTAGCACGACGTGTAAAACAGCGTGGGCAAAGGTTACTGTAACTCGTCCAGCGGTTTATAATAACGAAGCTGATGCAAGGGTCGTCAGAAAAACCGATGGAAAGGCATATACTTGCGGAAGTGCTGGAGGAAATGGTGTTGTAAATAAAGGGCAAACATCATGCTATACGCCGATGGTATATGATTTAGATCCAAGAAAAGCGCAAGCGCAGGGGAAACATGCTATTCCGAATAGCGATGCATATAATTATGCTGAGACGATTTGGTATTAATACGATTATAAATGTGTTAAGAGCTGTTATTTGATATAAAAAAGAAAGAGCCTTACTACATTTTATTGTGGTAAGGTTCTTTAAAATTGTTTAATAGATTAAGTATATTTCTTTACAAAGGTTTCTCTATATAATCGCTTTTAAGTATGGCCATAATAATTTCATCTGAGTATGTATCGTTATAAAATAAAGATTGACGTAAGGTCCCTTCTTTTACAAAACCAACTTTTTCATAAGCTTTAATTCCACGTAAATTATGGCTAAATACTTCTAACTGTAAACGATTTAATGATAGTTGTTCAAAAACAAATCTTAAAACGATTTTAATAGCTTCAGTTCCATAACCTTGTCCTGTTAATGCTATGGAAAGCATTGATATTCTGAATCCTGCTCTTTTGTTCTCCTCATCGATATCTAAAACCGACAACTCTCCAATCATTTCCTCAGTGCTTTTTAAACAAATAGCGAAATCATAGCGACTTGAATCATTATTTATATGATCTATATGTTTCGTAATTTGTTCCAATGAAAAAGTGGACTTAGTTCCAGTCATATATCTTATTTCATCATCCATTGTACTTTCTAAAATAATAGGAGCATCTAGCTGACAAAGAGGCCTTAAATAAATTCTTTCACTCTCTAATCTCATTATAATGTTCTCCTTAAGGTTGGTGATAGAGTAAATAAATATTTTTGATCTACATGGAAGAAAAAATGTTTTTGAATTGCTTGAAAAGTATGAGCCTTACTTTAATGTTACATGAATTTTATAATAGTATGGTATACCTAAAACAAATGATAAAAGTTTTATACACGACAAAATGTATCAACAAGTTTTTTAATGATCGAATTAAATAAGATCTGTATCAGGAGGATTGTATCCAAGGTGACGAGCCATGGATACAATTTGTCCTTTATGATGAAACTCATGCGTCTCCGTATGAGTTAAAAGCCATAGAGGAGTTGTACTCCAAGGTTCTTTTTGCCATTTCACTTTATTTGCAATATTTTCGAGCCACCGGTCGTTGTATTCATCTAAAAAACGTTGTACAGTTTCATCTACTAACTTAAATCTAGCACGGACTTTCGTGACATCTGCATGCTCAATTTCATAATCGCTAGCAAATGAAAAATCTGCCCGTTTTTGCTTGAATGCGAATGATCCAAGCCAGTATCGGTAGCAATCGGCTACATGAATATGTGTCTTTATAATGCTACCGCTCCCGAAATTCGGAACAGTGCTATGTAATTTTTCCAGTGGGATTTCTTCCAAAAACGAAAATAGAGTTTCTCTTGTAGCACTAATAAGATGATATTGCTGTTTTAAAACATGTAACATGTAATTGACACTCCTCTATTATTTACTAAACTAACCGTGTAGTAAGTAATTCTATATTTATTAGGGGTGAACCTTTTAAATATTTTTACTAAGCATATTAGATGTATTTCTTCATTGTTTCTGATAGATTAAACAAGGTGAAACTTTAATAAAATGAACATTCTTAGTTCATGATAAATGGTACATGAAGAAGGAGAACGATTAAATGAATAGACTAGTTGGCTTAAAACAATTTGAAATAACGCGTGGGGAATTGCTTAAATTTATGGAGAAGCTAGACGATAAAACTGTAGATACACAGCCAGAGGGTTTTAATAATACAATTCGCTGGCATATCGGTCATGTGTTAACGGTAGCAGAAGTTTTCATGTTTGGAAAAGAATTTAAACAATTACCAACGGAGTATCCAAGTATGTTTGGATATGGATCAAGACCATCTAAATGGACGACAGAAGGACCATCGTTAGAAGTGTTAACGGCTCAATTAAAAGAACAAGCAAAACGTATTAACGAAATGCCAGCAGAAGCATTTGAAAATAAACTGCCAGAGCCATTCTTAGGACTAGAAACAGTTGGTGAGCTATACGGTATGATGCTTTATCATGAAGCAGATCATATTGGTCAGATGAAGGCGATGGAACGTATTATTAAAGCTCTTTAGTCTTAATTGCATATAACAAGCAATACAGGTGTAATGTTAAATAATATATACAAAAAAGGTAGATAAATTATTATCTACCTTTTTTGTATAACTTCTTGAAGGATTAGGGGGGATCATCGTGCTACTGATGAAGAAGGACAAGAAACCTTCTAATTTTTAAGATGTGATTATGAAATAAGGTATTCCTAAATATGGAATATACGTATAATAAAAGAGAAGAACTAGAAATAGGGGTGAATACTATGATTACATTAGAACAAAAGCTGGAGCAATATATACATACATATTCACAGTTAAAGGGAGAACTAAAATGGAAAACGAGTGATCCTCGAACAGGAATGATGATTGCTGCTATGTATGCAAGTAGTGATAAATTGCTTGATCTCGGACGTTTTTTAGAAATTAGTAGTTATATTAAGAATGAGGTAGGGATGTTTTCATACTTAAAGTCTTATCATCGCTTTGTAGTGGCCGCAACATTAGATATTCACTTTACAAATTATAAGAAAGCTTTTCGAGAGTTTTTAGACTTATATGAACAATTGGTCGCTGGTGGTTTTAGCCGCAGTATATTTACTTATCTTGCAGCAGCTGTACTTTTAACAGAAGATAATGAGCATCATGGCACGCATATTCAGCGTTCGATGCAAGTATATAAACGTATGAAAGAGGATCATCTTTTCCTAACAGGTACAAATGATTATCCGCTCTCCGTTTTATTAGCAGGACAATCAGAGCATGTAGAAACACTTATGGACCGAGTGGAGCGTCTTTATCAGAAACTAGCAAAAGCTGGCTTGCGCAAAGGGAATGACCTCCAATTTCTAAGCCATATTCTTTCACTAAAGAAGGATGTCAGGGAAGAAATATTAGTTGCAACATGCACAAACATATGGAATTTGTTAAAGCAAGAAAAGGTAAAAGTGAAACAGATGCATTACCCAGCAATCGGGCTATTAGCGTTACTTGAGGATGGAGAAAAAGAGATTCATTCTATTAAAGCGTTGATTGAAAAATTGCAGGGAGAGAAATTATTCCGTTGGCATACAGATACGAATATTCTTATTGCTATTCAACTGTTCGTAAGTCAGAAAGGTGAGGAAAGTAAAGCTACCAACACAGGTTTACAAACTATGATAGAAGTCCTTATCCAAGCACAACAAGCAGCTATGATGGCAACGATTGCCGCTTCATCTGCAGCAACTTCTTCAGCTAGTAGTAGTTCATAATGTGCAACTGCTTATGCTATTGTAAATTATAACTCCTTTGATAAGGACGGTTTAAAAAATATTACTAAAAAAAGCCCATCACCCTCTAATGAGTGATGGGCTAACTGTTTTTACATAATCAGTATTATCTTTTCGACTCTTTCAAATGTTTGAGTTGTGTAACAATCATAATGCTAATAACAACGAGTAAAAACCATGAGCTAATTTTACTAAAGTGGACGAGATCCCACGCTTCCCGTTGATTTGGATATTGCCATGCACCGAAAAATGTTGCGATGTTTTCTGCAATCCAAATAAAGAATCCGATAAGAAAAAAGGAGAGAACGAGCGGCATTTTATATGTAACGCCTCGTAATGAAAATTCCACAAATGTCCGAAAGAAAACGATGAATAGAAGTAAAGTTAAGAACCATCTAAAATCGTATAGAAAATGATGTGTGAAAAAATTGAAGTAAATCATTGCTCCTAGAGGTATTACAAAAATAGCTTTCGGCCAATGATGCATTTGCAAATGCAATCTTCTCCACGCTTGGCATATGTAACTTGCAACACTTGCATACATAAAGCCGCTGTAAAGTGGAACACCAAAAACCTTTGAATATGCCTCTTCCGGATAACTCCATGAACCGAAATGAACTTTATATATTTCTAGTAAAAGGCCGATGAGGTGGAAGACAGTAATTACTTTTAATTCGTCTTTCGTCTCAAGGCCAGTCTTGTACATAACCCACTGCATAAGAAGGCATACGATGAGTATGAAATCGTAGCGATATAACCCTGGGATCGAAAAGATTTTTGAAAGGGCTAGTGTTAAGAAAATAACGACTGGGAATAAGCAGGATAATGCTTGTTCATAAGTAAAATAGAGTAGTTGTTTTATATATAACATTGCATCACCTTGGATATTTTTATTTGAAAACTCAAAATAATGATTAAGTATACTACACTTTTAAAAATAAGCTAGTATTCTATTTTGCGTGTATTTGTAAGTTTTGGAAGGGAATTGTAATAAGTATTTTAATATTTAACAAAGTAAAAAAATAGTTTGCTATTTAAAAAAAGTGGCGATATAATATCTAAATGAAAATGATAATTATTATCAATAATAATTACAAATAAAAAATAATTATAAAAAACAACTGAATATAAAGGATGAAATGAAACATGTTACATAAGCCTGCTGTATATGCTGGCAATAATCGCTGGCTACATATTAAGTTCATATGTTTCATGAGCTTAACAATTTTATCTTTAATCGGCTCTATATTTTTAGCAGTTGCATTTGGTGCAAAGGATATCCATTTACAAACCGTATGGACAGCGGTTTTTGATTATAATCCGAAATTAACGCAGCACCAAATTATTTATGAATTAAGACTCCCAAGGGTAATTGGTGCAGCAGTTGTAGGAGCGGCTTTTGCAGTGGCTGGAGCTGTTATGCAGGGAGTAACACGAAATCCTTTAGCGGATGCAGGTGTGCTTGGCATAAATGCAGGTGCGATGTTTGTAGTAGCACTTAGTTTTGCCTTTTTCCCGCATATGCCGTATTCCTATTTAATGATTGTCTCCTTTATTGGAGCGGTCTTAAGTACAGTGCTCATTTTTATTATCGGATCAGCAACATCAGGCGGATTAACACCGATGAGATTAACAATCGCTGGGGCAGTTATGGCTGCGCTTTTACATTCGTTAAGTTCAGGTGTCGCGATTTATTATGACTTAAGTCAAGATTTAGCTTTTTGGTACGCTGGTGGTGTTGCAGGGGTTAAGTGGGAACACTTGAAATTTTTAGTTCCTATTATTCTCATAACAATTCTTTTTGCAACAGTGATAGGGCGGTCTATTTCACTCATATCAATGGGGGATGACGTCGCTACGAATTTAGGAGTAAAAACGAACCGAACGAGAATACTAGGGATGATTATAGTAGTCATTCTTGCAGGTGTATCTGTTTCAGCTGTTGGCTCTATTGGATTTGTAGGACTAGTTATCCCGCATATTGCTAGAAAATTAGTTGGTGTGAATTATCGACTCATTATTCCTATGTCAGCATTTTTAGGAGCCATGTTATTAGTTTTAGCTGACTTAGGGGCAAGAACAGTAAATCCTCCTAAAGAACTTGCAATAGGAATTATGGTGGCTCTTGTTGGAGTTCCGTTCTTCCTCTATATAGCACGTAAAGTTGGGAGGGAGTTGTAAGTGAAGAAGATTTTAAACACAGATAAAACGAGAGCCGTTACTGTAACTACAATATTTGGTTGTATTAGTATCGCTGTCATTTTGCTTAGCTTAAATACGGGGACACTTAGCATTGCACCGCTCAAAGTAATTCAAACGCTTTTCGGTCATGGTGATTTTGAGAGTGCAACCGTGCTATACGATTATCGTATGCCAAGAATTATAATTACAATGTTAGCTGGTATTGGCCTTGGAATTTCCGGTGCGATTTTGCAAGGGTTATCAAGGAATGCGTTGGCCGATCCTGGTATTCTTGGACTGCATGCAGGTGCATCTTTCGGGCTAATTATATTTGTTACTTTCTTTCATTCTATTAATGAGAATGCATCGATTTTAATACCGTTATTTACATTTGGCGGAGGAGTATTAGCTGCATTTCTTATTATTTTACTTGCGAGTGATCGGTCAAAAGGTTTACTTCCCATTAGACTTATTCTCGTTGGTATTGCCGTTTCAGCTGGCTTTAGTGCAATTTCGTTATTTTTCTCTCTCAAGTTAAATGATGAGACATATACATTCGCTTCTAGATGGCTAGTTGGTAACGTGTGGGGAAGGGATTGGATTCATGTCTTTGCATTATTACCTTGGATAGTCATACTAACCCCTTATGCGTGGCTAAAATCTAAAACGTTAAATGCATTGTCACTAGGTGATAGTGTAGCAGCAGGACTTGGTGTTTCTGTTCAAAAAGAACGGTTATTACTTTTAGCTACAGCGGTTGGATTATCTTGCGCAAGTGTATCGATGGCAGGAGGAATTGGTTTTATCGGTTTAGTTGCTCCGCATATCGCAAGGAAGTTAGTAGGTACTACATATCAACACTTTCTTCCTTTAGCTGGCATTATCGGAATGATTATTTTAGTACTAGCAGATACGATAGGCCGTTCTATATTTGAGCCAAACTCTATTCCGGCTGGTGTAGTAGTGGCCACATTAGGAGCACCGTATTTTCTTTATTTACTTACAAAAACAAAATAAATACTTCAAAGAGGAGAACATATGAAAAAGAAACTTACTATTTTATTTAGCATCATGTGTATTTTATTATTAGCAGCATGTGGTCAAACGAAATCTAATGAAGAAACAACGAAAAAAACGGAAAAAAGTAATGACCCAAAAATTGCTTCAATGTCTATTCATTTAACAAATGATTTACTTGCATTAGGAGTTACACCAGTAGGTTCTGTAATTGGTGGAGATTTAAAAGATTTCTTACCACATGCAAAAGAACAACTGAAAGATACGAAAAAACTTGGTGTTGTAACTGATCCGAATATGGAAGCATTACTTCAATTAAAGCCTACTGACATTTATGTGGATGAAAAATATGCGGGTAAAGATGTAGCGAAATACGAAAAAATTGCAAAAACGCATACTTTCAATTTAGATGAAGGTACGTGGAGAGACCATTTAAAACAAGTTGGTAAACTTGTAAACCGTGAGAAAGAAGCGGATCAATATATTCAAGATTACGAGGAGCAATCAAAACGAGTAAAAGGTTTAATAGATAAAGAGCTAGGTAATAATGAAAAAGTAATGGCAATTCGCGTTACTGCAAAAGAATTACGTGTATTTAGTACGAAAAGACCGATGGGACCAATTTTATTCCAAGACTTAGGATTACAACCTGCAAATGGTGTAGAGAAAATCGATGGAAACCGTCCTTTCGAAGTCATTTCACAAGAAGTATTACCTGACTTTGATGCAGATGCTATTTTCGTTGTTGTAAATAGAGACGATAAGGCAAAAGCTGCATTTAAACAACTTCAAGAAACACCAATTTGGAAAGATTTAAAAGCTGTTAAAGGCAAGCACGTATACATTATCAATGACCAACCATGGCTTGATTATTCTGCTTTAGGAAACAAAATGGCAATGGATGAAGCTGAGAAAATGTTTACGAAATAATATCGATTCGTTGTTCGGAAGATCCTCTAAATTTTGAGGGTCTTTTTATTGTTAGAATAAATAAAAAATTATACAATGAACGTAATTTAATGCAGAGGAGATGTGCCAATGTCAGCGCTTATTGTAAGTATCCCGTTTATAAAGCAGTTTATGGAACAAGGGGATAGATAGGCTAATAATTATCCCCGTTATTAAAAAGGGGGAGTTTGAAATGACAATGAATCTTTTTCAAAATAAAACGATTAAATTAACAGCTATGAGAGAAGCAGATGCTGAAGTAATGGCTATGTGGCAAGAGGATAGTGAGTATTTAAGAAATGTCGATACAGATGTAGCATTTCCACAATCGTTACAAGAAATAGCAAGTGATGGGCTATTAAAGGGACGAAGATCGAATAGTGTATCTTTCATGTTGAGGACAGTTCAAGAAGATCGTTTAATTGGTTTTGTTGCAATTCATGGCATAGAGTGGAATAACAGAACGGGGTTATTAGCAATTGGTATAGGAGATGCAAATGATAGAGGGAAGGGATATGGAAGAGAAGCAATCCATCTTATTTTAAAGTATGCTTTCTATGAATTGAATTTACACCGCATCGGTCTCGATGTTATTTCGTATAATAAACCTGCCATTGCATTGTATAAAAAGATGGGTTTTCAAATGGAAGGCTGTATGAGAGAAGCGGTTCAAAGAGATGGGAAGTGTTTTGATCGTATCATTATGGGGATATTGCGGGATGAATGGATAGAGCTACAAGGTTAGAAAGTACATTCGAAATTATATATGTAGTATGCAGGAGATATAATGGTAATTGGCGAAAATTTACAGTGTACTGATTGAATTTATAAGGAGTCATGCAAAATGAATTTAGAAAAAGCAAAACCAGTAAATGAAGAGGTCGCTGAATTGAAGGAACTAATTAAAGAATTACACGGAAGTGTACATCAACTTCAAAGCGAAGTGCAGCAACTAAGGCACGAAAGACCGGTTGTTGAAGTGAGGAAAGGTGTTCAACTATCACCAACAATCGTTGGACAAATTGGTGGTATGATTTTAGGCGGATTAGCAATTATCGGTATATTTTGGTGAACGAAAAAAGGTATGCAGTTTAGCGCTGCATACCTTTTTCGTTGTCGTTATTTGTCGGTAAGTCGATATTCTCTGTCGAATCGTCGATATACTTAGAAAATCGTTGATATATTTTAAAAATCGTCGATATAATTTCACGCACTACAACTTTTACATTAAATAACGTAAATATATATAAGCATGTGATAATAGTAATGCAATGATTGTTAACGGCAAACCAATTTTTAAGAAGTCCATATAAGAGAAGGCATGTCCTTCACGTTTTGCAATACCAGCAACGACTACGTTTGCTGATGCTCCGATTAACGTTCCGTTTCCTCCTAAGCAGGCCCCAAGTGATAGTGCCCACCATAGTACTTCGATTTGCGGAGAATCAACAGATAGTCCGAGTCCTGTAGCTAAGTCTTGAATAAGTGGTATCATCGTTGCGACAAATGGGATATTGTCAATTGTTGCAGAGGCGATACCTGATACCCATAAAATAAGTACAGCGGCGAAACCGATATCGCCATTTGTGACGTCAATTACTTCTTTTGCGAGTGAAGAAATAAGTCCGATATCAATTAAACCACCAACGAGAACGAATAGTCCGGCGAAGAAGAAAATGGTTACCCATTCAACGTGTGCAAATACATCTTCAATATCATGTTCTTTCACACCGATTAACATAAGAAGTGTAGCACCTGTCATCGCGATAACTGCAGCATCTACATGAATAATCGAATGAAGTACAAAGCCTAAAATAGTTAGGCCTAAAATCGAAATGGATTTTAAAAGGAGGCTTTGATCTTTAATATAATCTTTTTCATTTAATGCCATTAATTTTTCGATTTGCTCAGGTGTTGTCTTTAGTTTGTTACGATACATGAAGTAAATAATGCCAAGTGTCACGATAGAAATAATAATTACAATAGGAGCTAAGTTAAGTAAAAAGGCATTAAAATCTAAATGCTTATTTGCTGATCCGATCATAATATTAGGTGGATCACCGATTAATGTTGCTGTTCCGCCTATATTTGAAAATAATACTTCTGAGATCAAATAAGGAACAGGATTAACTTTTAAAATACGTGTAATGGATAGCGTAACAGGTACGATTAATAATACGGTTGTTACGTTGTCCAAAAATGCTGATCCGACAGCAGTTAATAAGGATAGCAATAATAAAATGCGGATTGGTTTTCCGCCAGCTGCTTTTGCTGCTTTAATGGCCACAAATTCAAAAACGCCTGATTGACTCGTAATATGTACGAGAATCATCATCCCAATTAAAAGGGTAATCGTTTCCCATTGAATATGAGATGTGAAAGCAGTATGTAATTCAACAACTCCAAAAATAATCATAATAGCAGCACCGAATAGTGCGATTACAGCACGATTCAATTTCTCAGAAATAATAAATCCGTACGTGACTAAAAATACGGCAATTGCAAAATAATATTGCCAATTTGCTACTTCATGTGCTGATTGTTCCAATCATGTCACCTTCTTTAAAGTATGTATTTAATTGTCAAAATGTATCTCGCTGTATTCATACGGGATAAAATATATTGTAGCAAATTCAAAAAAGAAAGAAAACTATTTAACAAAGTGAAGGAAAAAATGATGATTTTACATATGATATAAAAAAATAAAGAAACACAGTGCAAATTATTAGGAAAAGTGGGCGTTGTCCTCTAATATAGAGATAGCAATTTACATTATTTTTGCGTAAAATGGTTTAAAGAGGTGAATTCCGATGGAAATAGTAAAAGATAGTTCTCTTATTCAAAATGAAATTGAACGTTTTGTAAATAAAGATGTATATATTCATTTAGAAACAACGAACGGAGCGTATGCGTCACACTTTAATGAAAAGATGATGACGGTTGGTGCATTCATTCGAAATGCAATTATTCGCTTTGAGCGCGGAAAGATTACTGGAACAAACCCATACCGAGTTGGTCTAAAGATGGATCATGGCTGGGTATATGCAGAAGGTATTACGCACTGGGAAGTAGACGATAAAGAGCGTTTATTACTTGCAGGGCACGATAATCAAGGTCGCTTAGCAGTTGCACTTGAGTTAAGCTTAACGCCATTTAAGTAAGAAGGAGGGAAACTTATGGAGAGACATGTACTTGTTGTATTTCCGCATCCAGATGACGAAGCATTTGCGGCGGGAGGAACAATTCGCTTATTAACAGATCAAGGAGTACCTGTAACGTATGCGTGCGGTACGCTAGGACAAATGGGACGTAACATGGGGAAAAACGTGTTTGCTAACCGTGAAACGATTCCAAATATCCGTGAAAAAGAATTAAAAGATGCATGTGAAGCGATGGGAATCAAAGATTTAAGAATGCTTGGTTTCCATGATAAAACGTTAGAATTTGAAGATGTTGATTTCGTTGCAGACAAAATTGAAGCAATCATTCAAGAAGTAAATCCATCTCGAATTATTACATTTTATCCAGAGCACGGCGTACATCCAGATCATGATGCATTTGGCCGCGCTGTCGTTCGCGCCGTATCACGTATGTCAAAAGAAGAACGTCCAGTTATTCATGCGGTTGCGATTACGAAAAATCGTGAAGCTGTACTCGGTGAGCCAGATGTTGTAAACAATATTAGTGAAGTATTCGAGCATAAATTAGCTGCACTAGGTGCGCACCGTTCGCAAACAGAAGCGATGCTTGAAGAGACACATGCAAAAATTAAAAACAAAGATGCAGCAACATTAAAATGGCTGCAACTTGAACAATTTTGGACTTATAAATGGGAGTAGGCTAGAAGGAAATCTTCTAGTAGCTCTTACATAGAAAAAGCACCGTCATTTGTGACGGTGCTTTTTCTTGTTGAAGACTATATATTTTTTAGGGTGCTTCAAAATCTTTAAATTAACGTGCAGTATAGCCTCCATCAACAAGAAGTGTTGTGCCGTTAACAAAACTAGCATCATCACTTGCTAAAAATAAGACAGCTTTAGCGACTTCTTCTGGTGTTCCAAGTCTGCCTTGTGGATGAAGTGAAGCTAAATATTCTTTCTGTTGAGGATTAACACTACCTAGTAAAGGGGTGTCAATATAACCAGGGCACACCGCGTTAATACGTATTCCATATTTAGCGTAGGCAGTACATAAATTTTGAGTTAATAGTTTCACACCACCTTTTGCAGAGGAGTATGCTGTTGGGGTAGGTAATGAAACAAAACTATGAATCGAACCAGCGTTAATGATGACACCACCTGTACCTTGTTTAAGAAATTGTTCAATCGAATATTTATCAGAAAGGAATACCCCAGACAAATTAATATCAATAGTTCTTTTCCACTTTTCATAGGATAATTCGTTTGCCGGTGCATCATCAGCAACGCCGGCATTGGCATACATAATATCTAATTTACCGTATGTACTTACTGTCTCATGAATTAGCTGTTTAATATCTGCCTCTTTTGTTACATCGGTTTTAATAAATAACGTATTATATCCATGTGCATTCAATTCATCTGATAGTTCTTTTCCACGTTCAGAAAAGTCAGCAATAACTACTTTTGCACCTTCTTCGATAAAAAGACGAACAGTAGATTCGCCAATTCCACTTGCACCACCAGTTATGATTGCTACTTTGTCTTTTAATTTCATATAAACCTCTCCATTCATTAATGAATTTAAGTCGAATTTTTAAATCTTGTTACTAAACTATTAACCTAAAATAGTAAGTAGATAGAAGAAAAAAGCTCGCGTTTACTTAATCGTGAGAGTGCTATTTTTTCTTTAGTGTACTTTTTGATACAGTTATGGACGAAAATATTAATTTGGTCAATTTTATCATTAGATTGAATATTTGGTAAAGAGCTCTCAAACAGAGCAAGTAAGGAGGTTGAAAAAGTAAAATAAACATTCAGTATTATTTGTAGGGTAAGGAACAAAGGGGAGAGATGCATAACGAAAACTACTACTCTAGTTAAATAGGAAAAAGCCTTGCAGGGGGGCAAGGCTTTAAACAGGGTATTAAAAATGATTGATTTATTAAGAATAACTTCTTCTTGTGAATAAACTAATTTTAGCATAATAACTCATATATATGTGTTACGAATTTGTGAATAAAAACTCAATGATAAAAATATGAGTGAAAGGTAATAATGTATTTGAAATATGCATTATTACACAAAGTTCAGTTGAAATAGGGGATTTGTATATGTAATTTCTTTTTGCATTTAATTCTTTAGAACTGATTTTTAATAATGTATATAAGAAGCGTATATTTTGAATTATTTAATAGAATAATATATATTTATATTGATTTAATGATTTTGGTTTGTTAAAAATGGGGAAATCGATATGAAGGTTAAATTTGCCGTAATAAAAGATGAGAATTTTGATTGTAGTTTATTGGAAACAAAATTATTGAAAACTTTTAAAGAAGTAGATTGTGAAGCAGATATTGTAAAGGTTGAGGATGAAATTTTTGAAAACAATGATATACAAACGCATTTATCAGAAATAAACATTCATGTTACTGGAAAAAATATCGGATATAGATCCGTGTCAGCCAGTATATTTATTGTTCTAGAGAGTTTATCAATACAGCTATTTCGTATTCATATTAGTATACTTTAAGCAGTTCAAAAAGTGACTTTTTCAGAAAATCATACTGATTATATTGAGTTGTAAATATGAAAACAATAGAAATTATCGTAGGTGTTTCAGAATGTTGGATTGCACCTTGTTTGTTGTTAAATAAACAAGGGATTCCTTTTAAAATTTTAATGTATCTTAACGCTAATTTATAAATAGAAGAATGGAAACATGTGAGTAATTCAATTAGATTGTACAAATAATTTGGTACGCGGATATACGCAATGTATTCACAGGTAAGAGGGTTGTCTCATAATATATATAGATTTTTCTATTAAGATGAATAGAGGGTGTGAATATATGGAAGATGTTTACGCTAAAATTGACAGTCTCAAGGCGGAGCAAAAAGAAATTATGAGAGACATTCGAAATTTAGAAACGCGTACTACTATTAATGAGAAAGACATAGCAACAATCAATAAGCAATTAGAAAAAATAAGTACAAACACAACTTGGATTTTGCGAATTATTATTAGCGCGATAATAATGTCAGTTTTAGGATTGATATTAAAAGGAATGATTTAGTCTTGTGAAATAGAACGATATAAAAGAAAGAGGGGAGCTCCCTCTTTCTTTTATGTAAATGAGAAGCTAAAAATTTTCCGTTTCCTCTTCACTTGCATATTTTTCCTCTAAAGAAATTAATAGAGGAATGGATACGGTTACTAGAATGATTAAAGTAGTTATAAAAGATTTAGAAAGAGAAAAAGAACCTTCAATTAAAGGTGATAAAAACTTGAATGAAAGTATACTTGTTATTAAGGAAATTACTAAAAAGCTAAAAAGAGATATATTTTTATTCTTTATAGATGTCTCTATAAAGTCTTTAACGCAGGTTATTAAGACAAATATAGTTAATATGATAAGAGAAACAAAATAATGTGTTACATTCGTCATACTAATAGTAGGGTCGTCTATTATGTAAGCAAGTAACTTAGATACTAATATTCCTCCAAACAATAAAATAATAAAAGCAAGTAATCCTTCCGATATATAAGTGCTGAAATTGTCTTTCTTGTTAAAGAAGTTGTAGTTCAGAGTAGATTGGATTATTTGAATCAGGAATAGGGTAATAATCCATACATAATATACAATTGGTAATTCTCCTGAGAATAGAGAGATTAGGAAGTTTAATATTGTCCTGAAAATTTCAATCATTACGAAAGTCCTCCTGTTTGTAAGCTTGTGACATTAAAATATGCTAGTCTATCGTTTAATAATTAAACTTATGAATTCAAACTATTTCTAATTATTCCATAAAAAGGTGACTGCATCAAGTTATCTTTTTAACAATCCTCCAAGGCTGAGCACTAGAAAAAGAAATACAATATGTAATATAATTGAAAAAGTATATTTAAAAAATCAATGTTAATATTACCCTCCTATAAGTATTAACATACGTAATTGAGGTGTTTTCTTTGTTGTTTTATGATCGAATTTCTATAATGGCCCCTCCTGTTCCGTAGCTTAGGAAAGTCTTTTTATTTCTGAGATTTTCAAAGTTATAGGAGGGTATGAAAAATGAAAAAAGTCTCAGTACCATCACTTTTGTTAATGATTATTCTTGTCGCATTTCCGCAAATTAGTGAAACGATTTACACACCGTCTTTACCTGATATTTCAAAGGCGTTACATGTAAGTAATAATGAGGTGCAGTTAACACTTAGTGTGTATTTTGCTGGATTTGCTTTAGGTGTATTTTTTATTGGATGGTTATCGGATATTATTGGCCGTCGCCCGGCAATGTTATTTGGAATTGTCGTATATGGCGCTGGAAGTTTCTTATGCTTTATTGCAAATTCCATTGAAGTTTTATTGCTAAGTCGTTTTATCCAAGCGTTTGGAGCAAGTGCTGGCTCTGTTGTGACACAAACGATTCTACGTGAAAGTGTAGAAGGGCATAAGCGCCACGTTATGTTTGCTCAAATTTCGGCAGTTATTGCTTTTACACCAGCGATAGGACCGTTAATTGGTGGCTTTCTTGATCAAATGTTTGGATTTAAAATCGTATTTTTAAGTTTAGTAGTTATGAGTGTCGGTATTTTTCTGTATACGTTTGTTTCTCTTCCGGAAACAAAAACGGGCTCAGTGACGAATAAAATAAATGTGTTTTCAGTCTTGAAGAGGTTAATTACAAATCCGAAAGTAGTAACATACGGGTTATTAATTGGAGGAGCGAATGGTGTTTTATTTAGCTACTATGCAGAAGCGCCGTTTATCTTTATTGAATACTTTCAGTTATCGCCTAGTATGTATGGATTTTTAGGGATTGTTGTTGCGTCTGCTTCTATTATTGGAGCGAAAGTTTCAAAACGTTTACTTGCTATTTATAAGCCAGAGAAAATTATATATATCGGTTGCCTCGTAATGACAGGAGGAGCTATCCTTTTATCTGTTATTACGTTTGTGGGATCAAATCCGAATGTAATATATATGGTTGTATTTTTAATAGCGATGTTTATATTGCTATTAGGAATCGGAGTAGCGCTACCTAACTGTTTAAGTTTAGCATTAGTAGATTTTCAAGATGTTATTGGTACAGCCGGAGCTTTATTTAGCTTAGGGTACTATGTAATTGTAACGATGACAATTTTGGGGATGAGTCAGCTGCATACGGGCTCGTTACTCGTGATGCCACTTTATTTTCTGGCTATAGTCGTTATCATGATGGTCTTTACTAAAGTGTTTATTTTAGGTAAACAAACTTCAAAAACGATTTAAATATGTAATGGTAAAAGAGTCTCATTAAAAATGAGACTCTTTTATATTTTATCCCGCTGTTTTGAGGTAGTAAGATTCCTGCCTCAAAATTAGATTAAAGAAGTTAGTAGTTTATTAATATATTAAATTTCTGGTTGGTATATGAATCGGATGCGTGGGAAATTACGTTATCAACTATAATGATTGAAGTACATGAGATGTGAAACCGAGGGAAAATGCTCTCCTCGGTTATTTATACTGTAATAATATTTATACCGGAATCATATTGAATAGATGTATTTTATTGTTAATTCAGTTGAAATTCAAACGTAATCATGCATATTAATTTATTGAAAAAATAATTGAATTTTTCAGATTAATGAATTAATATAAGGTAAGTAATTTGAAGATTTATAGAATATTGGAAGATGAAAGGTTTTGAGAATTTTATAAGAAGCAATAAAAACGATTTTAGGATAGCTTTAAAGCTAGTGTAAAATGACGTTTGCTTCATCATTTTCAAGGCCGAAAAGAATTAGGGGAAAGCATCTTGTTTTAAAATGCGGCTATGAATCATCTAAGAGGGGGGAAGTGAAGTGGCAAACAAAGAATTGAAAAGAGGTTTAGAAGCACGGCATATTCAAATGATTGCTTTAGGCGGAACAATTGGTGTTGGTTTGTTTATGGGGTCAGCCAGCACGATTAAATGGACAGGTCCGTCGGTTATGCTTGCTTATGCAATTGCAGGTATTTTTATCTTCTTCATCATGCGTGCCATGGGAGAAATGTTGTATATGGAGCCAAGTACAGGGTCATTTGCAACGTTCGGTCATAAGTATATTCACCCGTTAGCTGGTTATATGACTGCGTGGAGTAACTGGTTCCAGTGGGTTATCGTTGGGATGTCAGAGATTATCGCGGTTGGGGCGTATATGCAATATTGGTTCCCTGACTTACCAGCTTGGATACCAGGTGTAATTGCAATGGTTATTCTTGGCGCAGCTAACTTAATTTCTGTTAAGTCATTTGGTGAATTTGAATTTTGGTTTGCGATGATTAAAATTGTTACGATTCTATTAATGATTATTGCGGGATTTGGACTTATTTTCTTTGGAATTGGTAACGGCGGAGAAGCGATTGGTATATCAAATCTTTGGTCAAATGGCGGTTTCTTTACAGGTGGTTTCTCAGGATTCTTCTTTGCTTTATCACTTGTAGTTGGAGCATATCAAGGTGTAGAATTAATCGGTATTACTGCTGGTGAAGCGAAGGATCCGAAGAAGACACTTACAAGAGCGATTCAAAGTACAATTTGGCGTATTTTAATTTTTTACATCGGTGCTATTTTCGTTATTGTAACTGTGTATCCGTGGGATCAATTAAGTACAATTGGTAGTCCGTTCGTAGCAACTTTTGCGAAGGTTGGTATTACGGCAGCAGCTGGACTTATTAACTTCGTTGTTATTACAGCAGCAATGTCTGGTTGTAATAGTGGTATTTATAGTGCTGGTCGTATGCTATATACGTTAGGTGTAAATGGACAAGCACCGAAATATTTTACGAAACTTTCTGGAAATGGTGTGCCTTTATTCGGAACAGTTGGCGTAATTATCGGTTTAGCGATTGGTGTTGTATTAAGTTATATCGCACCGAAAAATTTATTCGTATATGTATATAGTGCGAGTGTACTTCCTGGTATGGTACCATGGTTTGTCATTTTAATTAGTCAAATTAATTTTAGAAAAGAAAAAGGGGCAGAGATGAAAGATCATCCGTTCAAAATGCCATTTGCTCCTGTTACAAACTATTTGACGATTGCCTTTTTAATTATGGTATTAATCGGAATGTGGTTTAACGATGATACGCGTATTTCACTAGTTGTAGGTATTGTTTTCTTAGCTATCGTAACAATTAGTTTCTATGCTTTCGGAATAGGGAAACGACCTCCGTTAGATGTTCCAAATGATCAAGAGATTTCAAGTAAATAAAGATAGTAAAAAAGTCCGATTTCTCATTTGGAAATCGGACTTTTTATTATTAAAACTTCTCTAAAACGATTTTCCCAATGGTGCGTCCACTTTCAAGTAGTGCATGTGCTTTTTTTACATTTTCAGCGTTAATTGGTGTGAATGTTTCATTTAAAGTAGTCTTTAAAATGCCTTCATCTAGTAGTTCGCTTACTTTATTTAATAGTTCGTGCTGCGTAATCATGTCTCCAGTTTCATACATCGCTTTTGTGAACATAAATTCCCAAACGAGTGTAGCACTTTTACTTTTTAAAATGCCCATCTCAAGAGGGTGTTCATTTTCTACGATAGAGCAAATTTTTCCTTGTGGTTTAATGAGGTCACATATTGCTTGCCAATGTTGATCTGTATTGTTTAGGCAGAAAATATAATCTACATCTTTTAGCCCAAACTCTAATATTTGTTCTTGTAAAGGTTGGTGATGGTTAATAATATAATCGGCACCGAATTTTTCAACCCAGTGTATCGTTTCATTGCGGGATGCAGTTGTGATAACATTTAGCCCGGCCCATTTTGCAAGTTGAATGGCAATTGAACCTACACCACCAGCACCGCCTATAATTAAAATGTTTTTAAAGGAGTTCGTATCTTTCTTATTATAATCAATACCTAAACGTTCGAATAAACCTTCCCAAGCTGTAATAGCTGTTAACGGAAGTGCTGCAGATTCAGCATCACTTAACGTTTTAGGTTTTTTACCAACGATTCTTTCATCAACGAGGTGGTATTCACTATATGTACCTTGTCTCGTAATGCTTCCAGCGTAAAACACTTCATCGCCTTCTTTAAATAACGTACAACTTTCGCCAGTTTGCACGACAACACCACTAGCATCCCAGCCAAGTATTTTCGCTACATCTTCTTTTTTATCTTTCGGGGAGCGGACTTTTGTATCAACGGGGTTAACGGAAATAGCGTTAATTTTAACGAGTATATCTCTTCCTGTGGCAACAGGTTTTTCAACTTCTAGATCAATTAAACTGTTTTCTTCTTCAATAGGTAAGTATTCATGTAAACCAATTGCTTTCATTTGTATTCCCTCCATTAAAGTAAGAGTCATTTACTCTTTTATTATAGTAGGTGGAGTGTCATTATGTAAAAAAGTACACTCTTTTTTATTTATGCTGGTATGAAAGTGTGGAAGGAGTTTATTTCTAAAAAGAAGAATTTTTAACTGTGTTACTTTATCTAAAACTAAATGTAAAGGTGGATACATAATGACAGTAAAGAAACTTTATTTCATCCCAGCAGGTCGTTGTATGTTGGATCATTCGTCTGTTAACAGTGCGTTAACACCGGGAAAACTATTAAACTTGCCGGTTTGGTGTTATCTTTTGGAGACGGAAGAAGGTCCTATTTTAGTAGACACAGGTATGCCAGAAAGTGCAGTTAATAATGAAGGGCTTTTTAACGGTACATTTGCAGAAGGACAGATTTTACCGAAAATGACTGAAGAAGATAGAATTGTAACTATTTTAAAACGTGCAGGGTATGAGCCAGATGATCTCCTATATATTATTAGTTCGCACTTGCATTTTGATCATGCAGGAGGAAATGGTGCTTTTTTGAATACGCCAATCATTATACAGCGTGCTGAATATGAGGCGGCACAGTATAGAGAGGAATATTTGAAAGAGTGTATACTGCCAAATTTAAACTACAAAATTATTGAAGGTGATTATGAAGTGGTACCTGGTGTTCGGTTATTGTATACACCAGGACATTCTCCAGGACATCAGTCATTATTAATTGAGACGGAAAAAAACGGTCCTGTATTATTAACGATTGATGCATCTTATACGAAAGAGAATTTTGAAGATGAAGTGCCGTTTGCGGGATTTGATTCGGAATTAGCTTTATCTTCAATTAAACGTTTAAAAGAAGTTGTGACAAAAGAGAAACCAATTATTTTCTTTGGACATGATATAGAACAGGAAAAGGATTGTAAAGTGTTTCCTGAATATGTATAGTGCAAAAAGTCATGAGCTCACGTGCTCATGACTTTTTCGTTTAAATAATTTTTTTAAATAAGTTATAAACTTTTTTGGAACTATCTTCATTTAGTTGATAGTACGTTAGGTTTACATCATCAGGAGTATCTTGCTGAGCAATCATCACTTCGTTATTGTGATGATCAACTACCCATATGAAATATTTTTTATAAGTTCCATCCTCAAAAGTAATCCACATATCACAATCTATTAAATCTGATCCTTCTTCATCTAATGTTAATTTTCCTTTTTTTGCGGTATCCATACTATTAATAAACGTTTTTAATTCATCTGTTTTTGTGAGGAAGATATCCTTTTTTGTTTTAATGGATTCGACATGTATATCTTTTATTTCCTGTTTTCCTAAAAAGACAGGGGGCTCATTTGGATCCCTTTGAGTTGAAATAATAGTAGCTTTTTTCTTGGGCTTATTTGCTGTATAGAGATCTTGAATAGATTTTCCAGAGTTTATAAACCATACGATTCCACAAATAATCAATGTGCTACAAAGCAGTAAAATAATTTTCTTAATAGAATATTCTCCTCTCTATTACTTCGTATGAAGAGCTTTTCTATTAATATATGATAGGTAAGCGTAAAGTATTATAGTTGAACGTGGCTATTCTTAACAGTTTTAAGGGGGCGATCAACGAGTAAATTGTAAGTAAGCCCAATTAATACAAAAACACCGCCGATAATCTTTCCGGTTGAGAGTTCATTTGTTAGGAAGAAGTCAATGATAGTCCCTGCAAATAACTGTCCGATAAAGATAAGTAACGTTAAATAAAATGCTGATATTTTAGGAGTAATATAGTTCGATAATGAAATAACGATAACGCCTACTAATCCGCCTAAATATACAGCGATAGGTATGGATTGTAACGTATGCATTGGAATATACAATGAATCTGAACTGAACATTAAAAATAACATAGAGAAAAATAAGCCAGTAATATAATTAAAAAACGTGCCTTCCCAATTTCCAATTTTCTTTGCTAAATTCGCGTTAATAATTCTAGCAACAACGATAGAAACACCAGCTAAAATAGCTATCGTAATATATAACATTTTCTTGCCCCCATTAATAAATTGTCATGATTATAATTCCAGAAGAGATGAAACATAATCCAATTAGTTTTTTCTTTTCAAACTTTGCAACTTTCATTCCTAATAAACCGAAATGATCAATAACGATGGAAGCAATGGATTGACCGAGTAAACTTAATGCGATCGTAATAGAGGCACCAAGGACGGAGAAACTTATATTATTAAAAAGAACAGTGAATACTCCAATCGCTCCAGCGCTATATAAAAAAAGTGGAATACTTTTATCAAAATGGATTTTATGTTTGTTTATGATTAAAACGCAAATAACTGCAATTAAACCGACAAAGTGAATGACAACACTTGCTGTATACTTGCCAATTAACTCAGATAAAATCCCATTCAATGGAAGCATAACGGCGATGAGCACACCAATAAAGACAGAAAGAAAGTTATACAATGTAATATCCCCTTTATATTTCATATTTGTAATGACTGTATCATGCTGAAATTGTGTATTACTATGACATATGTCATAGTGGAAGAAGAAAATTTTGATTACAATGGGGATGAGTTGTAAAGGCGGGGGACTATGAAGAAAATATGTAATTCAATTAAACTAGCAGAGTATATGAAACAAAATAACATTGATTCATTTTTTACTAATGATATGAAACCATACATGGAACTTATATTTTTTAAGAAGAATGAGTTTATTTGTAGAGAAAATGAAGAGATAGACTATTTATATTTCTTTGTAGAAGGAAAAGCGAAAGCGTTTAACACATTAAGTAACGGGAAATCCGTATTACTGTGTTTTTATGATAGTTTGCAGTTACTTGGAGATGTGGAGTTAATTCATTCCCAAAGGATTACTTCAAATGTACAAGTAATGGCAGATTCATATTGTGTTGGTTTACCATTAGGAAAAGTGAGAAATCAGCTATTTCATGATGCGAAATTTTTAAGATGTATTTGTGGATCGTTAGCACATAAGTTAAATCGACTCTCAAAAAATAGTACAATTAATTTATTGTATCCGCTTGAAAATAGACTTGCGAGTTACATGTTAGCAGCAGGAGAACGGGCAGTACAGCACGGAAATAGAATTGTATTTAGTGGGAATTTAACGGAAACAGCGGAATTGTTAGGAACGAGTTATCGACACTTATTACGAACGTTGAATATCTTTTGTGATAAAGAGATTATAAAGAAAAACAATGGTTGCTTTGAAGTAGTGAATGTGGATGTTTTGAGAGAATTGGCAGCAGATGTTTATAAATAGGAGGAGAGTATAAATGATAACACCTATATTTAGAATTTTTGATATTGAAAAAGCAAAGCTATTTTACTTAGGTTTTTTAGGATTTAAACTGGATTGGGAACATCGATATGAGGAGCATATGCCATTATATATGCAAATTTCGTTACAGGATGCTGTGATACATTTATCAGAACATCATGGTGATGCCTCACCAGGTGGTGCGATTCGGATCAAAGTAGATGATGTAAAGGATTATCATTCTGTATTATTAAGTCAAGAATATGCTTATTCGAAGCCAAATATAGAAAAAACATCTTGGGGTACAATTGAATTAACTGTGATTGATCCGTTTTCAAATAGAATTATATTTTATGAGGAACTGGTTTAGAAAAAATTTATGAAATAGGGGATAACAATGGAGCGAAAAATAGCTATAATTTCAGACATTCACGGAAATAGTCACGCTTTACAAGCAGTATTAAAAGATATTGCACGTCGTAAGGCCGAAATGATAATAAATTTAGGGGATAGCGTGTATGGGCCATTAGATCCTTTAGGAACCATTGAAATATTAATGAAGAACAAGATGGTACATATTAAGGGAAACTGTGATCGCATGCTTTGGGAACCTATACAAGAGCAGTCGGCTACACTAACTTTTGTCCAAAATCAATTAACAAAAAATCATATAGATTGGTTACAACAACAACCTTCACAATTTACTATAGAAGATATGTTATGTTGTCATGGTACGCCAATTTCAGATGAAGTGTATTTGTTAGAAGAGATGAATGAAAATGGTGCGATATTAAAGAATGAAAAAAATATAATGGATCAACTCCAAAATATTGAGCAAAAAATAATAGTATGCGGTCATACGCACATTCCTAGAGTTGTGTATTTAGCAAACGGAAAAATCGTTATAAATCCAGGGAGTGTAGGACTTCCAGCATACAAAGATGAGTTACCTGTTATACATAAAATGGAATCAGGAACTCCGCATGCAAAATATGTAGTGATAGAAGAGGTTTTAGGAGAATGGATAATTGAACAAATTTCAGTTCCTTATAATTGGGAAGAAGCTGCTGGATTAGCCATTCAACAGGAAAGATATGACTGGGCACAAGCGCTAAAGACTGGGAAGGTAGAATGAAGGGGAGTTTACTTGATGGTAAACTGCTCTTTTTATTTTGAGTACATATTGAATTATATAAAAATAAAATGTTATCATTATGGAAACGTATGAATATATGAACAATTATTCATATATTTAAGAAGAGGAGGGATTAGAATGAAAGACCTAATTATTATTGGAGCGGGTCAAGCTGGATTAACAATGGGATATTACTTGAAGCAAGAAGGATATAATTTTTTACTACTCGAAGCAGGAAACCGAATTGGTGATTCATGGAGAAATAGATATGATTCTTTACAGCTCTTTACACCAAGGAAATATAGTAGTTTACCAGGGATGATATTAAAAGGAGGGAAGAATAAATTTCCACATAAAAATGAAATTGCAATGTATTTAGAAGAATATGCACAGTATTTTCAACTACCAGTACAATTGCAAACGGAAGTTTTAAAAATAAGGAAAGAGAAAGAAATATTTAAATTACACACTTCTACAGAAATTTTACAATCGAAAAAAGTTATTATCGCATCAGGTGGTTTTCAGCAACCGTTTATTCCCTCAGTTTCAGCAAATCTATCATCACATGTTTTTCAAATACATTCATCACAATATAAATCACCATCACAAATTCCTAAGGGAAAAGTACTAGTAGTAGGTGGCGGGAATTCAGGAATGCAAATTGCAGTAGAACTTGCAAAGACTCATGAAGTTACAATGTCTATTAGTCATCCTTTAACGTATTTACCGTTACATCTTTTTAGAAAAAGTATTTTCAATTGGTTAGAAAAATTGGGTTTATTGTACGCCGAAGTAAATACAAAGAGGGGGAAATGGTTTCAAAAGAGAAAGGATCCAATTTTTGGATTTGAAGGTAAGGAACTCATTCGTAATGGATCAATACAACTACAGAAAAAAGTAGTAAGTGCATCAGAAAATAACATTATGTTTCAGAACGGTGAAACATATAGTGCAGAAAGCATTATATGGTCAACAGGTTTTATTCAGAATTATAAATGGATTGAAATTGAAAAGGCAGTGAATGAGAATGGACTTCCCAATCATGTAAAGGGGATAAGTCCAGTAGGAGGATTGTATTATATCGGCTTGCCATGGCAGTCTCAAAGAGGTTCTGCACTTATTTGTGGTGTAGGAAAGGATGCGGCGTATTTACTTTCTGAAATCAAAAAAATAGATCAGTAGCAGCGACTACTGATCATCCATATGTACATGAATTAGGAGAGGTCAAACATTTATTAACTTTATTATAATAGATTTTTAAAAGAATAAAAACTGAAAATTCTAATTTTATGTTGAGAAAGTTTTTTGTATCGAAATATATGAAAAAACAGGAATTTTTATTAAAAAAATAATGATATTTATATTTTAGTAAATTATGATATAGTCTATAGGATACGTATTTCCATAAATGTGATTGCATTAATGTAATCACATCTATCTGAAGGAGGGAGAAATAATTATGAAGTTTGATGATCAACGTCTACTAGGAGTACGATTAGGTTCTGTACTTGTAACAGAGGAAAATCAATATTTAGTAATTAAGAAAAAAGATCATTATGCATTATTAAATATACATACTTTAGAATGCACACATGTTGAAGTGCAGCTGGAACATATTGAAGAAATGTTGCGGGAAGATTTCCAAGAAAGTATAACGGAGATTATCGCACCGGAACATATAAAAATTGTTGCGAAAAATGTTATATAAAAAGAACAAGCTGGGTGTACCAGCTTGTTTTTTAATTTACTTGCAGATTTCTACTCTGAAAGACTTGTTTTGCGACAAAAATAGCATTTAAGGCACGTGGAAATCCCGTATAAGGAACACAGTGAATAATAGATTCAACAATTTCATTAGTTGATAAGCCTACATTTAAAGCGGCGTTAATATGAACAGTAAGTTGTGGTTCACATCCACCTTGTGATGTTAAAGAAGAAATTGTTACAAGTTGTCTTTGTTTTAAATCTAATGTACCTCTGGAATAAATATCACCAAATGCAAACTCTACTATATATTTTCCGAGATCAGGAGCGATATCTTGTAAGGATTCAATAACCTGTGTCCCAGCGTTTCCATCGATATTTTTTAATGTGTCCCAACCATTTTCGTATCTTTCATTGTTCATAGTTTCATCTCCTGTTTTAAGATTTAATGTTTATAAATGAAGTGTATACCTTTGAGTGCGCTCTAAAGCAATGGGGTTTTAAAAAATTTGTTGAAATTTTTTACAAGTGTATAATTGAGATATGGATAAAATGTATACTATTCAACAAATAGCAGAATTAACAAATTTAAGTACGCATACATTACGTTATTATGAGAAAATAGGCTTACTTAAAAATATTAAGCGTAATGAATCAGGGTATCGTGTATATTGTGAGGTAGATTTAGCGTGGATTGAATTTCTTATTAGATTAAGAGAAACGGGGATGTCCATACAGGAAATGATAGAGTTTTCAAATCTTCGTGTTATGGGAGATATTACTGCTACAGAAAGGCGGATATTGCTAGAAAATCATAAAGAAAATGTTTTAGATCATATGGAGCAATTGCAAAAACATTTAAGGAAAATTGAGGAGAAAATAATTTATTATACAAATTTAGAAAAGGAATAGTGGGCTCCCTATTCCTTTTTAAGGATAATATACATTTTAATGGAACTACTTATATTAAATCTAACCCTTCGATAACCTTACCAATAATCCCTTCCATTTGATGAACACCTAAGTCAGCGTTCGTCATTATAATAGCGCCATTCCCTCGGTATGGGTAGCTTACCATCATACATTGAAATCCAACGCCCCATCCAAGTGAATATATTTGTAAGTCTTCGTTAGAATCATCTAGAAAAACACCTAGTCCAGTCCATTTTGAGCAACCTTGAGGAGAAATCATATCTTGAACTGTTTTTTGAGAAAGTTTTAGTTTACCCTTTCCTTGTAAGGAATGAATAATTTCAATTAATAAAGTTGATAAGTCAGTTGGTGTTGTCCAAATACCTGAAGCAGCTGTGAATGGATAAAATGGATACTTCTCATTTGTAACGGTGCCATCTTTATTATGTCCGCAAGCAAAAGCATCGGTTTTATCTATGTCTTCAGGAGAGAAGATGGTACTATTCTTCATTTGCAGTGGTTGAAATATATATTCTTCTAGTAAAAGGTTAAATGATTTTCCAGTTATATCTTCAAGTAGTAGTTCGATAATACAAAAGTTTGCATCAGAGTAGTGAAATTCACTTTCCGGTTTATAAGTTATTTCTATCGGTACGGAGCAATAGGATGTTTTACCGGCAAGGAGTTTAGACATGCTTGGTTGCCCTTGAGCTAGTGTATAATGTTCAAAGCTATTAGGAGGATCAATGATTCCAGATTGGTGACTTAATAAATTTCGCAACGTGACTTTTTTCTGTGAGGTAAATAGATTGGTAGGAATATTCCAAGATGTGAGTCTATCATTTACGTCTTCATCTAAATGCACAATTTCTTGTTCTAATAACGTTAGTACGAGCATTGTAGTGATGAATTTACTAATTGAGCAAGAATTGAATATAGAATTCGTAGTGACAGTTTTATTTGTTCCAGTTTCAAGTGTTCCGAATACAGTTGTTTCATCTAGTTTACCATCACGTATAACGGCAAGGCTTAAACCTGCAACGGAATATTGGTTCATTTTCTCGTATATATTGCTACTTTTTAAGTTCATAGTGACTCCTTTCTTAAAAAGACAGAATGTTAGTTCTATTATACAGTAGTAAATGGGGAGAAAAAGAAAAAACTTCATCTTTTATCGATGAAGTTTTTTCGTTAATTTGAAGTGAATGTTTTAAAAAATTTGTCTCGGTACATGTACATAAGCCATGAGGTTGTTAGTAAGGAAATAATGATTTGTTTGTTTTGAATTGGCGCTTTGAAAACAAGCCAGCCAACGATATCAAATAATACATGTAGTGCAATTGAAAGAACTACAAATTGTAGTAGCGTATTTAAAAATCTTTTCATAAAGTGTCCCCCTGAAATAAAAGGTTTATCAACAATGTTGTATAATACTATTATACATTAAATGTTTATCATGGTAAAATTTACATAAGTTAGTGAAATAAAACAAATGAAAGCTAATGAGGAGGGATAGTCATGGAGTTTTGGATGATCATACCGATAGCGATCTTTGGGTTTATTTATATCGTTGAAAAATTAAATAAAATCGAAAAGAAAACGGATGCGCGTTTAAAGAGGATGGAAGATAGACTACAGTTAATTACGAAAGAAATGGGAATTATAGATAGAGAACCTGAAATTAATAAAGAATTACGTCAGCTTATGGAAGAAGGAAAAACAGTTACAGCAGTTAAGAGAGTAAGAGAGGCTTTTGGGTTTTCTTTACTAGAAGCGAAGCAATATGTTGATAAATTATAAAAAGATCATCCATTTGGGTGATCTTTTTTCAATGCACCATACGTGTGTTTACATAAGCAGCGATGATAACGTGGCCAATTATAATGATAGGAACTAAGATTTTGACATTAGGAGTAGAGAAGACACTACCAATTGTGGCGATAACACCGGCAGTTAAATTATAAAGACCAACTATTTTTGATAATTTATCTTTTTCTGGTACACGGCGTTCATTGAATCCTGATAAGAGCCAAGTGTATTGTTTTACTCCGATGAAATAAGCTAGTGCAAATGAAATGATTGCTAGTATGAATAATGATGGGGAAGCGAAGAGAGTCATTGAAAACACCTCCGTTAAAGGACTATAAATAAAGTATAGTATGAATGTTATAATTTAACAAAATATATTATTGATTTTAAGTGTAAGAGAAAAACGGAGAAGGGAGATTAAGTATGAATATTGTGGACTTCCAGAGATATGTATCAAATTTCAGTGAAGAAAAAGGATTTCAAGATACAACAATTGAAGAGCGTACAATGTATGCAATGGCGGAATTAGGGGAATTAGCGGAAGTTATATTAAAGCGCGATAAAATACAAGATGCAAAAAGAGAAATCGGTTTAGAAATGTTTGATGTAATTTGGAATGTATGTGATTTAGCAAACAAGTTAGAAATTGATTTGGAGAAGGCGTTTGAAGAAAAAATGATGATAAATAAAAAACGTGAATGGTAAAAGGGAAGTTAAAAAGCGCACAAAATTTTGTGCGCTTTTTATTAATCGTATGAAAAATATGTAAGAAAAGATGGAACAAACATTTGAGATAAATTGTCTATTATAGGTAATAACTATTTCGTTTGAAAGAAAGGGTGGAGAAAATGAAAAAGAATACATTATTAAAAGTAGGGGTATGTGTTAGTTTACTAGGAACAACTCAATTTGTTAGTACAATTTCTTCTGTGAAAGCGGAACAAAAGCTAGAGCAAAAAGTAATAAAAAACGAGACAGGAACTATTTCAATTTCTCAGTTAAACAAAAATGTATGGGTTCATACGGAGTTAGGTTATTTTAACGGGGAAGCAGTTCCTTCGAACGGCCTAGTTCTTACTACTTCTAAAGGGTTAGTACTTGTCGATTCTTCTTGGGATGATAAGTTAACGAAGGAATTAATAGAGATGGTAGAAAAGAAATTTAAGAAGCGCGTAACGGATGTTATTATTACACATGCGCACGCTGATCGAATTGGTGGAATAAAAACGTTGAAAGAAAGAGGTATTAAAGCGCATAGTACAGCGTTAACTGCGGAATTAGCAAAGAAAAATGGATATGAGGAACCACTTGGAGACTTACAAAGCATTACAAATTTGAAGTTTGGAAATATGAAAGTAGAAACATTTTATCCAGGGAAGGGACATACAGAAGATAATATTGTCGTATGGTTACCACAATACAACATGTTAGTTGGAGGCTGTTTAGTGAAATCTGCGTCCGCGAAAGATTTAGGAAACGTTGCAGATGCCTATGTAAATGAATGGTCTATATCGATTGAGAATGTGCTGAAGCGATATGGAAACATCAATTCAGTAGTGCCTGGTCATGGGGGAGTAGGGGATAGAGATTTACTTCTACATACATTGGATTTGTTGAAATAAAAAAAGCGAGGAGAAACAAATTTCTCCTCGTTTTATTCTAACTATATTTAAATGCGAAGCCTGCATATGTTACTGAGATTTTAATTCCAAGTATACAAATACCAGTACCGTCATAATTGCAATAACAACGTAAGTAGCATCAAGCATTATAAGTGTTTTTAAAGTTTCAGTCATCCTCATTCACCCCTGGTATAAAAATATAACATAATCTCTTATCAATTAAATCAGAGATTATAAAGATAACAATGTACATGAAATTTATTAAGTAGATTCTATATAAATATAGCATATAAATAATGTAAACAATGTTAAGATAATGTAAATGTATTGTAAAGAAAGGGGCGGTTCATCATGTCTGTAAATCTATTCATTTGTAAATGCTATGTATCTCTCGTGTGCCGGATAGAACACAGTAAATTCATTTTGACAAATCAATCACGATGGTAGCTGTTACTACATTTTCCTCTAATACTTCTACCTGTACTTGTTCATCGTTTCTCCAATTGATATTAAAGTTATCTGTCGTATACATTTCCTTAAGAGTGACCTCTTTATATTTTTCTAAAATGCTACCTCTTTTCCCATAATAGATTCTTACAGTGGAACTGGGACTTGGTCCTTTTGATTTTATTGTTTCTCTAAGCTCGATAATATTTATTAAATTTGGAGATTCACTTTTTTGAAAGGTAAAGGAACTAACCACTTTTTGTACCTTCTTAAAAACAGGACCATTGGATTTATTTGATACATTAAATTCCACAACTTCAGGTACGGATTCTTTTCCTCGTAGTGTTATCGTTGCTTCATAATCGTTTTTCCAATCTACGAAAACGTTTGAGGAATCGAGACGTTCTCCCTCATTTGCAATACTTATGTCAAAATGTTCCCATAAGCCGTATTTAATTCTGACGGGAGAGGAACCATGAGAAGAGTCTGAATCTATTTTCACTACTTTAATCGTATTTTTATTATTTGGAGAATGACTTTTTTTAAGTGTAATGTCCTGTAAATACAAAATGTAAGACAAACAGCCTACTACTAAAATAATTGGAATTACAATACGTAAGGCAGTAATTGGACGACCTCGTGTCCTTTTTTTCTTAGTGCTTTTACTATTTTGTTCAAGGTCTTTTTCAATACTCGTTTGAACTATTACTTTTGGCGGGCGAATAAGCCACCAAACGAAAGCTATAAGTAGTAAGAAAAGAGGTATTCCTTGAATAAAGAAAAATCCTTTCCAGAAATCTAGTCTCGTACTATACGGAGAATCTGTCGCCATCACTCCTATAAAAAATGCTACTGGACTTGCAAGTATATTTATCCCTAAAGCGATCAATACGAATGAAAGATTTTTATTTCTAATTTTTCGTGACCCGGCCATAATAAACAGAAATACTGCAATACCGAGTATAAGAAACAGTATTTCGTAATAAAACATCATATATACCATCATATTGTCCCTCCATAACTTTAATTGTACCATCAGTAAGGAAAAATTTGTGAAATGTTAGATGAATAGGATATTTGTATTCCTTAAAAGTGCACCGATATATGATGCAAATAAATCATGTGCAAGTATGAATGTCAGGATACAGTAAGAATATTATGTTAACAATAGGAACTGTCACAAATTCTTATATATTATTGTGATTGATATCATATCCTTTTTTCTCAAGAAACATTCGGTTTGAAATTGATTACAAATGCAGCGGAAGATATGCAAATGATGTTATCGTAACAAAAGGATAATCTGTCTTATTAAGAAGAAGAGCTAACCTATAGTGCCCCAATACAAAAATGTAGAATTTTTGTATTGGGGTATTTTCTTTTCTTGGCGGGGTAGGTAATAGTTGATTTTAGAAAAATATAAAAATCGAGTTGACATTTACAACTACTCAGTCATACAATGTAGTTGTAATAGGTGATACTGAGTAGTGTTGTTTCTCAAAATATTTTCAGTAGACAATAGGTAATTGCGGATTTTAGAAAAAATTTGAAAATTAGTTGACATCTATCGCTACTTAGTCATACAATGTAGGAGTAGTAAGTGATACTAAATAGTATGAATTCAAAAAAACTACTCAGTAAAAAATTCGCCTTAGTACTCTGTGATACTGAATATAAGTCAGACAGAATAGGGGGTAAAGGAGGATCAGAATATGGAAAATTTAACTGAAATGCTGAAAGGTTCACTGGAAGGGTGTGTGCTGGAAATCATTAGCCGCCGTGAAACGTATGGCTATGAGATTACTCGCCACCTGAATGATCTTGGGTTTACCGAAGTCGTAGAAGGGACGGTTTATACAATCCTTGTACGATTGGAAAAGAAAAAGCTTGTGAATATTGAAAAGAAACCATCAGATATGGGACCGCCTCGTAAGTTTTATTCATTAAATGAAGCTGGACGTCAGGAACTTGAATTGTTTTGGAAAAAATGGGATTTTGTATCGTCAAAAATTAACGTCTTGAAGTCAAACTAGCTTCATAATATAAAATGTTCCGGCTCATATTTGGAGAGTTTCTTGTCTGCTTTATAAAAAAGGAGGAAAATAAGATGTTGGAAATGTTCAAAAAATTAATTGGTGATAAAAAAGAGTACAAAATGATGATGGCACGTGTTGCAGCATTGCCAGAGGACTATCAGTTTGTGTTTAAGAAGATTCAAAACTACATGTGGAATTTTTCAGCCGGTAACGGGATGGATATGCTGCACATACAGTATGAATTAATCGATTTGTTTGAAGCCGGTGCAGCGGAAGGCAGACAAGTGCTAGACATTACTGGGGAAGATGTGGCATCCTTTGCTGATGAACTAGTGGCAAACGCTAAAACGTATGTCTCTAAGTATCGTGAAGATTTAAATGAAAGTATTATGAAGAAATTGAGAAAAAAATAAATGCAATAAGTAATACCGACTGATTAGCTGGTTATAAATGTGAACTACCGCCATCGCTATTCAGTTATATTTTTAAACCACTACTAAGTAATACAGGTTATCAGTGATACTAAATAGAGGGTGAAGGTAATCAATTTTTATAAGGGGGAAAAGTATGAGCAATGCAGCGATTTCTGTAAAAGGGTTAAAAAAAGCTTTTAGAGATAAAGAAGTCTTAAAGGGAGTGGATTTTGAGGTGCAGCGTGGAGAAATTTTCGCGCTGCTAGGCTCAAATGGAGCGGGAAAGACGACAATGGTCAACATCCTTTCGACGCTACTGAAACAAGATGGCGGTGAAGGAAGTATTTGCGGATTTGATATTAAGCGCCAACCAGATCATGTTCGTCAAAGTATCAGTTTGACAGGACAGTTCGCAGCTTTAGACGGCATGTTAACTGGGAGAGAAAACTTAGTAATGATTGCTAGGTTACGTGGTGTTTCCAATCCTGCTCAAGTTGCTGACAATTTGCTTGACAGATTTAGCCTGACAGATGCGGCCAACCAAAGGGCAGATCAGTATTCAGGCGGGATGAAGCGCCGGCTTGATATCGCGATGAGTTTGATCGGGGCGCCAGCAGTTATTTTTCTTGACGAACCAACGACTGGGCTTGATCCGGAAGCTCGGATTGAAGTTTGGGATACGGTGAAGGAACTTGCTGGTAGCGGCACAACGATCTTGCTCACAACTCAATACTTGGAGGAAGCAGAACAACTGGCGGACCGTATCGCGATCTTGCATGGTGGAAAAATTATTACGACAGGTACTCTTACTGAACTGAAAGAGATGTTCCCACCAGCTAAAGTGGAGTATATCGAGAAGCAGCCGACATTGGAAGAAATTTTCCTTGCGATTATCGGTAAAAAGGGGGAGATGTAAATGAAAAGCAAAACAGGGGTATTACTAGGGCGCTTAATGTGTAATATTATGCGTAGTCCGGATACAATTATTACAGTAGCGATTACACCGATTATGATGATGCTATTATTTGTCTACGTGTTTGGCGGCGCAATAAAGACAGGAACGGATAACTACGTTAATTATTTATTGCCGGGAATTTTGCTAATGGCTATCGCATCCGGTGTAGCTTACACTTCCGTGCGACTATTTACGGATGTAAAGAGTGGGCTGATGGCACGTTTTATTACGATGCCTATTAAGCGCTCATCGATATTGTGGGCACACGTTTTAACCTCTCTTGTTGCTAATGTGCTTACTATCGTGGTGGTTATTCTTGTTGCACTCTTAATGGGCTTTCGTTCCAGTGCGAATATGCTAGATTGGCTTGCAGTAGCTGGGATACTAGGAATGTTTACGTTAGCACTAACATGGCTAGCTATCATTCCAGGGCTGAAAGCGAAGTCTATGGAAGGGGCGACAGCATATTCGTACCCACTCGTTTTTCTTCCGTTTATTAGTTCGGCCTTCGTACCTACTGAAACGATGCCAAAAATTGTTCGTGCGTTTGCAGAGAATCAGCCTGTCACTTCAATCGTGAATGCGATTCGTGCCCTTTTATATGAAGGGACTGTTGGCAACGATATATGGATTGCACTCACTTGGTGCGTAGCTATCATGATCATTTCTTACTTTTTCGCTAGTAAAGCATTTAAACGTCAGTTAGGGTAAGTAAATGAAATCATCTGGAATAATATATTTTTTGAAAAAGCACGGGAAGATTTTCCGTGCTTTAATAATACATTCATACTTCGCTTAATTTTAGTAGTTTTAAAGTAAATAGGAAAATAATGAATTGAATACAAATGCCATGAAATATGGTATGTAACGCTTAACCAAAATAACTCGAAAATAAACAGAATATTCTGTGTGGATATAGAGGTTATAGTTGTTTTATGCTATATTTATACTTATAGGTATATAATGTATAAATTAATTGTTTAGGGGATGGAAAAGGGAGAGATTCAAATGAAATGGTATTTATATGCTCTCAAAAACTATGCAAAATTTAGTGGGAGAGCAACGAGAAAGGAGTACTGGATTTTTACTTTAGTTAATAAGGTTACGTTTTGGTCATTAATATATTTTGCCTCATATTCTCCGTCTGTCTTCTATTTAAGAGCCAATATTACTTTGCTATATATAGCAATTTTTATCGTTCCTACTCTGGCAGTGGAAGCTCGTCGATTACATGATAGTGGAAAAACAGGATGGTGGCAGCTATTAAATTTGGTGCCATTTGGAGGAGCGGTTCTACTTGTGTTTTGTATCATTGAAAGTGACGAAGGTGAGAATAAGTATGGACCAAATCCACATTCAAATCTTAAACAAGCAATTTAATGTATGTGTATAGTAAATTCTAATATAAAAAGGTGTGAACTAAAAGCTAGTTCACACCTTTTTTGTTGTATTATTCATAGAAGCCTCCATAAGAAGTGATTAGTTAAACTCAATATTTTAAGGTTTAACTAGTCACTTCTTATGGAGTGTATAAGCATAACCGCTCTTGTAAATCTTTTAATACTTCTTCAGGCATTTCCCTAATTGTAATATCTTTACCTAGGAAAAGCAGCCAATTTGTCATCTCTGTCACTTCATCGGAATTGTGAACATCGATAAATGTTTTTAAAATAGCTGTAGATTGGTAAGGATTTGTATAAGATATTGAAACTTTGAAAGGGTGGTACTTTTTGAACTGTGCAATTGCTTTCGGACCAAGTTCAAATACAAGGTTAATTGCTTCGTCCTTCTTACTCAGTCTTTCTAAAATCTGTTTCTTATGTAACCTCTTTTTGGGCGTGTACGGTTCGATATTGATGAGGTCATCGACAGGAAACATCAGCTTCTTTTTTTCTTTTAAGTCAAATCCTTCAATCATCCAATAGCTTTTTTCTTTATAAAGGTGTAATAGGTAAATTGGATAAGACTTGATTTCTTCTTTGACAGTAATCAATAAATGTCTATCCAAAAGAAGGATTTGAATGAGTTTTTCTAACATAGGGTGAGGAAGGTCAGAAAGCTCAAGTAGATCAGGGTTATGAGGATTAGTCCCTTCAAAAAGCAAAAGTTGATTTAAAAGAACAAGGTCATCTTGCTGGGTTTCTGAAATGAGTCCTAGTAGCTTTTCCGCAAAAGATTTTGCCTATGTTGGTGGGCCAAATACAACGGTTGAGATGGGAAAAAGAAATGGTTTAGTGTTTGGTGAAATGTGGATTCCGGTTGTTAGGAAGTAAAGGGTACGAATATGAAAAGTAGAGGCTAACAATTTTGCATTGTTGGCCTTTTTGATGTCCATATTATTTTAATTACTTTTTTAATAATATAACTTAATAATTTTTAATATACGTTATGTATAACAGATATTTATCTTATGAAATAAGGGGGATATTATGACTGAGACAAACGAACCTTCAGGAGGTAATTTGAAAAAAGATGTGAAATTTTCTATTATAATTCCTGCACATAATGAAGAAAAATACATTGGAAAATGTTTAGATTCAATTGTAAAGGCATCAGAGGTATATAAAGGACAAACAGAAATTATAGTTGTTTTAAATCGTTGCACCGATAAAACAGAGGAAATAGCAAAATCTTATCATTGTATTACATTAAAAAATAATGATAAAAACTTATCTAAAATTCGAAATGCAGGGGCTGAAATAGCTAGTGGAGAAATAATCGTTACTATAGACGCTGATACCATAATGACAGAGTCTATGTTGTCTAATGTAGATATATATTTAGCTTCAGGTAAATACATTGGTGGTGGGGTAAATGGGAAGTTTGAAAGAATATCTTTAGGAATATTTCTGTCCGCAATGTTAATAATAATCCCCTTACTTTTTAAGTACGGAGCTATATCTGTAGGGATTTTTTGGTGCTATAAAAAAGATTTCATGGCAATTAACGGATTTAATGAAAACATGCTGATGGCAGAAGATGCAGATTTTGCGAAACGGTTAAAAGAATGGGGAAAGCGAAATAATAAGAAATTCGGTACCATTAAAAATGGAATGATAACTTCATGCAGGAGATTTGATACATATGGAGACTGGGCTTTACTTAAAAATCCAAAAGTAATCTTAGCTTATCTAAAAGGAAATGATAGAAAATATGCAGATAAGACATATTATGATAATCAAGAAAGGTAATGCTTGAGAAAAGCGATAGGAAATAGTGAGAACAGCTGATTGTCTAATATATAATGAGAGCACAACTTAATTTAATAGATACTACAAAAAAACATCAATTTGATTAGCTCTTCTTCAAATTAATGTTTTTTATTTTTGAAATAAATATCTATTTTTTATAAAAAATATTTTTTGACCCCCATAAAACGATGTATTCCTCCGAATATATATAGTGGAAAAATAAGATAGAAGAAAAATGATTATGAAAGAATATTGAAGTATTAATAAAAATTACTAGATTAAGTTGAGCATCCAAAATTAAAGGATGAAATTACCAATGATATAGAGAAGAGTTATTTAAGGATTGCCTATAAAATAGAAAAAGAATAAGCAAAACGAACGGTAGAAAATAAGAAAGTACCTTAAAATATAGGATTAACTTTAGTACCGAGAGAAAACGTTGGGGAAAGTTAGACTTGAAAAATATAACCAACAGCAAGAAGAAAAGACCAAAGAAAAGCACTACCAAAATGTGGTTAAATGGTCGCTTGTTTAGTGACCATTTTTCTATTTAAAGCAGAAGGAGGCTGAGAGATCACCAGTGTTAAGTTTAGTAATGAAGATCTTAAGAAAACCGAAAATAGAAGATATCGTATGTAACATACAAAACAACGGAGAAGATAAGGAAGCCTTTATCGTTCAGTATCAGCCGTTTATTAGAAAATCAATTTCGTCTGTCTGCCGCCGATATATTACAGAACAGGATGATGAATATAGTATTGGATTGTTTGCGTTTAACGAAGCAATTGAACAGTATTCATATAAAAAAGGGAAATCTTTTCTAGCGTTTGCTGATCTTCTTATAAAAAGAGATGTAATTGACTATATACGCAAGGAGTCTAAGCATAACCGTGTCTTTTTAAAAGAAGATGAGCAAGAGGAAATGTTAGAAATGCAAGTATCGCTTACGGAGTATATGAAAGAGATGGACAATAGTAACCGTAAGGAGGAAATTCTTCATTTTCAAAGTGTGTTAGCTGAGTTTAAAATCACATTTTCAGAGCTTGCGAAAGAATCTCCTAAGCACCGTGACACCCGAGAGCACTTAATAGAAATTGTAAAGATGATTATAAAGGAAGAGGAAATGATGGAGGAGCTGTTCCGAAAGAAAAAGTTACCGCTTAAACGTATTGAACCACGTGTGAGGGTAAGTCGTAAAACGTTGGAAAGACATAGAAAATACATTATTGCAATGTGTATTATTTTTGCAAACAACTATACATATATTCTTGATTACATAAGAGGAGAAAAGCATGATGAATAAAGGAATTGTGATGGATATAAAAAAGCATAGCGTAGTTGTTTTAACACCAAATGGAGAGTTTATTACGTGTAAAAGAAAAGGAGATTCTTGCATGATTGGAGAGGAAATCTCGTTTGAAGAACAAGAACAAAGAGCATCTCGTTTTTCAATCCCTTATTTCTTAAAACCGGCATCATTACTTGCTGCTTGTTTTCTATGTGGGCTGTTATTTTTCTACAATCAACCAGAAGAAAAGGTGTTTGCTTACGTCTCAGTTGATATAAATCCAAGTTTAGAGGCGAGCGTTACGAAGGATCTTCGTGTTATAGATTTGCGGGCTTGTAATGATGACGGAAGGCGTATTTTAAAAGAAATGAAACGGTGGGAAAATAAGCATCTGCAAGATGTGATACGCACTATTATAAAGCAAAGTCAAGAGGATAAATATTTAACGAATGATAAGCAAGTTATGCTAACAGCTATTGCAAAGGACAAGTCGTTAGAACCACAGTTGGAAAAGGCTATGCTGGAATTAAAGAAAGAATATGAGTTCAAACATATTACAGTCGAATATCAAAGCAGTACGATGCAAATACGGGAGGATGCCAAGAAAGCAGGAGTTGGAACGGGTGTTTATATAAAACAAGAAAATGAGAAGAAAAAGTTGCTTACCCCACCTGCACCGCCGTCTCATCAAGAACAGCAAAAGTCATCTTCTGATGTATCATCGGACGCATCTCCTGTAAAAGAAGAAAGCAACGAGAAGGGAGAGTATATAGAACAACAGCAATCTAAGGCACAACAACCGAAGCAAATAAAAGAAAATAATAGAAATCAACAGGAGAACAACGGAAGAGAATTGCAGCAAGGAAACAACGGAAGAGGATCGCAAGGGAATACTGGGCACCAGCAAGAGAACAATGGAAGAGAGTCCCAAGGAAATAATGGGCACCAGCAAGAGAACAACGGAAGAGGGTCCCAAGGAAATAATGGGAATCAGGAAGGAAACAACGGAAGAGGGTCCCAAGGAAATAATGGGAATCAGGAAGGAAACAATGGAAGAGGGTCCCAAGGAAATAATGGGCACCAGCAAGAGAACAACGGAAGAGGATCGCAAGGGAATAATGGGCACCAGCAAGAGAACAACGGAAGAGGGTCCCAAGGAAATAATGGGAATCAGGAAGGAAACAACGGAAGAGGATCGCAAGGGAATAATGGGAATCAGGAAGGAAACAACGGAAGAGGATCGCAAGGGAATAATGGGAATCAGGAAGGAAACAATGGGAGAGGGTCCCAAGGGAATAATGGGAATCAGGAAGGAAACAACGGAAGAGGATCGCAAGGGAATAATGGGAATCAGCAAGAGAATAATGGAAGAGGTTCTCAAGGGAATAGTGGACATAAGCAAGAAAACAATGGAAGAGGGTCGCAGTAAGGAAAGTTCTTACCATATAATATCGAGTAAAAGAAAAATGTATCCCGCTTTAATGGGCAGTAAGACCCCTACCTCAAAATTCAGCGAAAGCAAAGAAGTAAAGTGGGGATCAACTGCCCATAAAAGCCCGATTGGTTCAACTAATAATCAGTGGGGGATGAAGAAAACCCCCACTGATTAAAGTTTCACTTTATAGAATATTGAACAGAGGAGGGATTCTTTCCATCTGAAAAGATTTTTTAAATTTTTTAAAATGACGGACACAAAATCGTATATCTTTTCGAATTATATATATGGATATCATTAATATTTATGTAAAAGGGGAGAAAAAATATGAAAGAAATGTATGAAGAAATCACTGAAGTATTGAAGGTATTAGCACATCCTGTCCGTTTATCATTAGTAAAAATAATGGTTGCAAAAGGTCCTATTAACGTAACGACAATGTATGAAATGTTACAAATGCCTCAAAGTACAATTAGTCAACATTTATCTAAACTAAAAGCTACTAAAGTCGTTACAGGTACTCGAAAAGGGTTAGAAATTTATTATGAAGTAACGGATAATCGTACAAAAGCGATATTATTAAGCTTGGCTTAATGGATAATTGTTTAAACTTCAAAATGAAGTAAGAAAGACATTCAGCGACTATAATTTTCTTATTAACATCAGCCGTGCGTTGTTGTTAATTTGTTTCATATACTTCTTTATTTGGGTCTTGCCGTATCACTATCAAGCTAATTCTTAAATGGACTATAAACATGAAAGTTTTTTATTAAGGTCTTTTTGTTAGCTTGATAGTGATGTGCCGTTCCCACCAGTATGTAAATAAGTTGGTAGTTTTTTTAGTCATGTAATCTTTTCATTTGATGATCTTTTCCCCACTCAAATAGTTCATTCATAATTTGCATTAAAGATTTCCCGTATTCGCTTATTGTGTACTCAACCTTTGGTGGTACTTCTTGATATACAGTACGATGGATAATCCCATCAGCCTCCAGTTGCCGAAGTTGTTGAGTCAGAACTTTTTGCGCAATGTTTGGGATTTCTCGCCGGATTTCATTTGTTCGCATTTTTCCATCCATTAACACACATAAAATATGAACTTTCCATTTTCCGCCGATTACATCGAGTGTCGTTGCAATTGGGCAGTCATCATTTTGATTCATATAACACCTCCACAGGTACTTTAAGGTTCCTATAGCACTTTAAAGTACGTACTTTTCAATTATATGTGACTCATTCATACTAATACGTAAAGGGTTGAATAATTTATAAAGGGGATGGAAGATGATGAAAACACTTGTAATTGTAGCACATCCTGATATTGAAAAATCAAAAATTAATAAAAGATGGATTGAAGAACTTGAGAAATATTCGGATGAAATTACGGTGCATGAATTATATAAAGCGGCACCGAATTGGGAGTTTAATGTGGAAGAGGAACAAAAGTTGTTAGTAGAACACGACCGATATATATTTCAATTTCCGCTATACTGGTACAGCTCACCACCATTATTAAAAAAATGGTTTGACGATGTATTAACATATGGATTTGCTTACGGATCAAAAGGAGATAAAGTGAAGGGGAAAGAATTTGGTGTAGCTATTTCGATAGGTGGATTAGAAAAAGACTATGAAAATAGTGGGATCACGATGGATGAGTTAACAAAACCATTTCAAGCTACATGCTTATATACAGATATGAAATTTATACCTTCGTTTTATTTATACGGTGCTGAATATAAATTAAGTGATGAAGAGATTGATAAAAGCGCACCGGAGTATGTACGATATGTGATGAATAAGGAGTATTCTAATATATAAGAGGGAATAGCCATTTACTTGTTAAGTAGATGGCTATTTTTATAAAAATTATATTCACTAAGTGTAATCTTTAGTAAATTAATAATTAATCTGGTAAAATAAAAAACCTAACATATATAAAGGGGAGTTTTACTTGAGAACGATGCAAAAATTATTACAAAAAAGAGCAATGCAATCACCAAATTTGGAAGCGCTTGTAGGGGGAGGGGAAAGGTATTCGTTTCAGCAGTACAATGAACGAGTAAATCAGCTTGCACACTATTTGTTACAAAGCGGTGTACAAAGAGGAGATCGTATTGGAATATTATGCAAAAATAATCATCCGTTTCCAAGCGTTATGATGGCAAGTTTAAAAATTGGGGCTGTATGTATTCCGCTAAACCATCAGCTTACTGCGTATGAATTAAAAACGATTGTAAAAGAAGCAAAATTAAAAGTGTTAGTTATTGATGAAGAATTCCATGAAGCTTTAAAGATTGATGCTGTTAAAGAAATTCCTTATGTAATTCAAACGACAAAAGAAGGCTTTGGTTCATTTGAATTAACATTACAAGAACAGCCAAGTACAGAGCCGAACGTAGAAGTTCATGAAGATGATGATGCAATTTACTTATTTACTTCAGGAACGACTGGACAAGCAAAAGCATGTGTAATTGGACATAAAAACTTACATCATTATTTTGCAGAGATTGCAGGACAAAGAGAAATTCCGGCAGGAGAACGCTTTTTATCCGTGCATCCATTGTTCCATATGAGTGGCGTGCTTTCTATTTTAAATTGCATTTATCACGGTGTTACGATGATTTTCTTAGCTGATTCGAATCCTACTCTTATTTGGGATAAGATTGAAGAAGAGAAAATTACGACGATGCTTGCATTCCCAGCTGTTTATAGTTATATGCTTGATGAACTAAATAAAAAGGAACGAAACATTTCAACTTTTAAAGTAGCACAAAGCGGTGGAACAAAAGTGCCAGAAACACTCATCCAAAAATATATGGAAAAAGGAATATATATGGTGCAAGGCTATGGTAGTACAGAAGGTTGGGTTGTAACTTCATGGCATCCAATGATGGGGAAAGAAAAGATGTCTTCTGTAGGGAAAACCTTGAAACATGTAGAGGTGAAAATTGTTCATCCAGAAACAGGACATGAACTAACAACAAATGAAGTTGGGGAGATTCATGTAAGAAGTCCATATATGTTTAAAGGGTATTGGAATAATGAAAAGGCGACAAAGAAAGTAGTAAAAGATAATTGGTTTAACATGGGCGATGCTGGCATGATAGATGACGATGGATTCCTGCATATTATGGGAAGATATAAAGACGTTATCATACGCGGTGGTGATAACGTCTATCCAGATCAAGTAGAAGATGTTATTCATGAAATACGTGGTGTTTTAGAAGTTGCAGTAGTTGGAGTTCCAGATGACTTTTGGGGAGAGGTTCCGACTGCGTATATTGTAAAAGATATGCAAACATCTTTAACGGAAGAAGAAATTATACAGCATTGTAAAGAAAAGCTAGCAAGTTATAAAATACCAGAAGTTGTATTTATGGACAAATTACCGAAAAATGCTTTAGGGAAAGTGTTGAAGAGGGAATTAAGAGAAGGTGTACTTGTAAAATAAAAAACGATTAGGTGATGAGGAATCCAGTTATGTATAAAGCATAACTGGATTTTTGTTTATGATTCTGTTGATGGGTATTGTGAATGTTTAAAAATTTTTGTGTTTTTTAGTATAATATTGAAATTAAAGGAAGTTAATTGATTTCAGTACAAGGGGGAGAAATAATGGCTATAAAATTAGAAACTGAGCATTTATGTATAGAACCTTTTACCAATGATGATGTATGTAGAATTAGAGAATTGGCTAATGATAAGGAATTAGCTAATATTCTTGGGCTTCCGCACCCATATAAATTGGAGTTCGCGCAAGATTGGGTTGATATGCAACCAGAACTTATAAGGAAAGGAATCGAATATCCTTTAGGAATTGTCTCTAAAGAATCAAGAGAAATTGTAGGTACAATTACATTAAGAATTGATAAGGGTAACAATAGAGGTGAACTTGGTTATTGGATTGGTAAGAATTATTGGGGAAAGGGTTTTGCAACTGAGGCTGTAAACAGGATGATTCAATTTGGCTTTATCGAATTAGGTTTAAATAAAATTTGGGCATCTGCCATTTCTAGAAACCGATCATCGATTAAGGTGTTAGAGAAATCGGGCTTACGTAAAGAAGGCACATTGAGACAAAATAGACTTTTATTAAATACATATGAAGATGTTGATGTGTATGGAATATTAAAGACAGAATACAAGGTTTTAAATCACAGATAAGTTTGGTAGTGTGATGACAAAAGGAAACCCTTCAGAACAGGGTTTCCTTTTGTATTTTAATAGAATCTTGTTTATCAAGAACATAATAATTTACTAGATTTTGTATTTTGTGTAAGATAATAAAGAATATTCAAATATTAATTAAGGGAAGAGATGTAAATGAAGCTTCCGCTATTACAGGTAGAGACAGAGAGACTTATGATTCGTCCGTTCCAAAATGATGATTATGAAAATTGGTTAGATGGATTTCATAAGAGGTTACCATCGCAGTATACATATGACGATGGTTATCAAGTTATGGCATCATCAACGAAAGAATGGTTCACGGAATGGATAAGAGGTTTTGATGAAGCAGCACATCGAGATGAAATGTATGTATTAGGAATTTTTCGTAAAGAAGACGGGGCTAATATTGGAAAGCTAGAACTTATAAAGATTTTACGTATGGATTATCAGTGGGCAATGATGGGCTACTCTATTCATAATCAATATTGGAAAAATGGATATGGGGCAGAAAGTGTAAAAGCTGCGTTACCGTTATTTTTTAATCGTCTTCATTTTCATAGAATTGAATTACATATACGTGTTGATAATGAGCCATCCGTTCGTCTTGCGGAAAGAGCGGGTTTTTCATTTGAATGTAAGAGAGAGGCATTTTCATTAGAGAATGGTAAGTGGGTGGATTTTCTTATTTATTTTAAAAATAAGGAGATGAATATATGAGAGTGTTTATTACAGGTGGAAATCGTGGATTAGGATTACAGTTGGTAAAAGTATTTCATGAAAATGGGCATATTGTTTATCCGTTAGTTAGAACTGAGGTTGCGGTAACACAATTGAAGCAAATGTTTAGTTGTAGATGTTTTCCTATATTGGCAGACTTATCACTTGATGAGAGTACGGAGCAAATTAAGAACCAGCTTGCGGAATATACAGGGTATTTGGATCTAGTTATAAATAACGCTGGCATTACTGGAAAGGAGACTGAAGTTTTACATACGAATTCAGAAGAGTTAACGGATGTATTTAATATTCATTGTTTAGGTGTAATTCGAGCTGTAAAAGGTACATATGTAGCTTTAGAGAAATCGGATCATCCGAGAATAATAAATGTGTCCTCTCGATTAGGTTCATTACATAAAATGGCGAACAAAGAGTTTTCGCAAGGTCAGTTTTCCTATTCCTATCGAATTGCTAAAGCTGCACAAAATATGTTAACGCTTTGTCTGCAACAAGAATTTGAAGATAAAGGAATTCGTGTAACTGCCATTCACCCTGGAAAATTAAAGACTGACATTGGTGCTTTTGATGCGAATATGACTCCGGCTGAAGGAGCGCAAAATATATATGATTGGGTAATAGATTCAAATGAGGATGTTTCAGGGAAGTTTATTGAGCCGGGTGTAGGTGAATTAAAGTGGTGATATACGATCTTGCAATCATTCAGAATCTGTTTGGCCCTTCTAAAAAAGTATTAAATGGCTTACCAAATGCAGTAACGATTGAAGAGATCGAAGAAGACGTTTTGTATAACGTACAAACATATAAAGAAAAGATAAGTAGATTTGAAGAGGTTTGTTTTAACTGGGAGTTAAAAAGAGCGAGTATTGTATTAAACAAAAGGTTTAGTAGTTATAACTCAAGCGCAAAAGTGTTACTTGATGCCGGTTTTTCTTTGTATGCTGCAAAGATAGAAGTATGTAGAGAATTGAACAATGTAGAAGAGCTTGAAAGACAATATACATATCGATCAATAGCAGAAGGAACGTTATCGGAAAAAGATTTTAAATATATTTGGGAACAATGTATGTCGGGTTCAGGGAATCAAACTTCAATTTTAACTATCGATGAGCATTTTTATTCAGTGCAAACAGAGTTAGGTAAGGGCTGGGAAAAGTCATGTATTGTTTTTTATGATAAAAATGAGCCGATTGGTATGTCTATACCCCATATAGAAACTGGAACAGAAAGTGAAGGACGATTATTTTACTTTGGGGTAATGCCTTATTATCGCGGGAAAGGAATTGCTTCTCGGTTGCACCTTCAATCGTTGCATATGTTAAAGGAAATGGGGGCTACTTATTACATCGGAAGCACGCATACATCGAATGAAAAGATGCAGAGGATATTTTGGAGAAATCATTGTTCGTTGAAAACGGAGATAGAGCTTTATTATAAAATTTTTAATGAGGGTTAGGGGAAAAGAAAATGAAGACTATAAATGTATTTCATTATGACGCATTTACGAATAAACCGAATATGGGGAATCCAGCAGGTATTGTATTAGAGGCAGATGGATTAACGGAAGAGGAAATGCAAATTATTGCTGAAAAAGTTGGATATAATGAAACAACTTTTGTTCTTTCCTCAGAAGTAGGAGATATAAGAATGCGCTACTTTACACCTGGTTTTGAAATGGATTTATGTGGTCATGGGACAGTAGGGACGCTATATGCCTTGCGCGAAAAAGGTTTATTAGAAGAGAAAAGTAACCTTACGATTGAAACGAAGGCTGGGATTTTACCGATACAAATAGGTGTAAATGAAAATGGAGAAACCTTTATTAAAATGAGGCAGGCAGCACCTCAGTTTAAAGAATTTACAGGTTCAAAAGAAGAATTAGCTCATAGTATCGGTTTAGAAGTAAATGATTTAGATGTAAGTTTACCGATTGTATATGGAAGTACTGGTAATTGGACTGTAATTGTACCGATTAAAAATCTAGATGCGTGTGAGAGAATGAACCCTAATAATGCTGCATTTCCATCAGTATTAAAAGAAATACCTAATGCTTCTATTCACCCAATTTGTCTAGAAACTTATGATGAACAGGCACAAATGCATGGACGTCATTTCTCATCGGCTTATGCTGGAACGATAGAAGATCCAGTGACAGGAACAGCTTCAGGTGTAATGGGGGCGTATTATGCGATGTATTTGGAAAAAGATTTTGACCATGAAATGGAGTTAATTGTTGAACAAGGACAGGAAATAAATAAAGATGGTCGTGTAACGGTATATGTAACGAAAGATGAAGAAAATGAGAAGTTACAAATAGATATTGCTGGAACAGCGGTGTATGTGAAAGAGTTTGAAGTTTCAATATAAAAAAGAAAGCCCGGCATACATCCGGACTTTCATTATCTGTTCAATACTTCAATATACGAAGCATCGCCAGTTGTTCTTAAAGCAGAGCGGAAATTGTTGTTTTCTAACGTTTTAGCGACTTGTTGTAACTGCTGTGCATCATCATGATGGATAAGTAAGCTGTCAGCACCGCTTTCTTCTATATGAATGTGTTCAACATTTCCAATGGCATCATGTACAGCTTTTAAAAATTCAGGTTTCATATTGTCCTCCTATATGTATGTAACGTTTTTGTTAGTATTTCCTTATTTTTGAAATATAAAAGTAAATGTTTTTTTGTTATATTAAGATTTTTAGGAGGAATTCCTTTGTGTTTGTCAAATAATAGTAAAGTTGTCTTTTGAATTGATGGAATTTTCGGGATTAAAGGGTGAGGGAATGGACATTTCAGTAATCGCTGCACAACTAGTTAAGGAGAAAGTGATTTCACATGATCCAAATAGCATAAAAGTGTTAAACGGAGGAACGACAAGTACAGTGTATTTGCTGGATGAAGAATATGTTGTAAAGCTGAATGAAGCGGAAATAATACGTGAAGAAGCTAATTTTCTTTCTTTTTATGAGGGGAATACGTTGTTTTCGAAGCTTTTGTATAATGAACCTTTCCATAAGTATATTGTGTATTCTTTTCTTGAAGGTAGTACTTCTTGTGAACAAGGGGATAAACGAATTACGCTTCGTACACTTGTAAAAGAAGTTATTAATAAGTATGAAAGAGTTTCAGATGTAGATGGCTGGGGATGGAAAGAAAATCCGGTTCAATCTTGGAATGAATTTTTAACGACAAATGTGATGGAAACTCATGAAAATGTAAAACGTTACATAAGTGAAGAAGAGTATAGAACGGTTCTTAAGTTAGCAAATAGGGACGCTGGAGTAGAGCAGCCATTTTTATTACATGGTGATCTTGGATTTCATAACTTTATATTTCAAGAGAATAAGCTGCACGGTGTAATTGATCCCTTGCCAGTGTTAGGAGATCCTATATACGATTTAATTTATGCGTTTTGTTCCACCCCGGAAGATTTAACAAAAGAAACGATTCATTATGCGATGAAGCAGTGTGTATTTCATAGAAAAGACCGTGATTTATATGAAGAAATAGTTATAGGATTATATTTGCGTATAGATACGTGTTTACGGCACCACCCGAAAGATTTAGAAGGTTATTTAGCAGCTTGGCGTTATTGGATGGATGAGGTTGAAGCTGCTTTATAGCACAAATATTTTTGGGGGATCGTGAAATGAACGTTTCAGAGACGGAAAAGGATTTACTGTAATTCCATTATCATTTTATTAATTGAAAATAAAAAATCAGCTTAATAAAAATATAGGGATAGGGGAAATGATCATGAAAAATTATGTTTGTACAACGTGTGGTGTGCAGTATGCAGCGAGTGTAGAAGAACCGGTGAGTTGTCATATTTGTGATGAAGAAAGGCAATATGTGAATCCGAAAGGACAGTCTTGGACGACGCTAGAAAGCTTACAAACAGGTGATACATATAAAAATGAAATAATCGAAGAGGAAAATGAGCTTTATAGTATTACGACAAAACCAGGGTTTGCGATCGGTCAAACGGCATATGTAGTGAAAACAGAGTCATATCGTTTACTGTGGGACTGCATTACTTATTTAGATGAAATGACAATTACGAAAATAAAAGAGCTTGGCGGATTAGATGCGATTGCATTGTCTCATCCTCATTATTATTCAACGCAAGTAGAATGGGCAGAGACATTTGATGTACCAATTTACATACATGAAGATGATAAAGAGTGGGTGATGCGCCCGAGTAGTCGTATTATTTATTGGTCTGGTGAGTCTTTACAATTAGCGGATGGATTGGTCATTCATCGTTTAGGTGGTCATTTTAAAGGAGGATCTGTCTTACATTGGGAAGAAGGTAATGACGGAAAAGGAATTTTGTTAACAGGCGATATTATACAAGTTGTAGCAGATGAGCGATGGGTAAGCTTTATGTACAGCTATCCAAACTTAATTCCATTACCAGCGAGAAAAGTGGAAGAAATGGTGAATCGAGTAAAGCCGTTACAATTTAATCGTTTATACAACGCTTTTCATCGTGTAGTAAAAGAAAATGCAAATGAGGCAGTGGAACGTTCTGCTGAAAGATATATGAAGGCGGTAGAAGGAAAGTTATTTCATACGTAAAAGGAGAGTTAGACTTTATGAATACGTTAGTATGCTTCGGTGATAGTATTACAGCTGATGAAACGTTTTTTGATGGAACGCCGAGGTTAACACCGCGTTTGCAAGAGATGTTTCCGAATTGGAAGGTGGTAAATGCGGGGGTTCCGGGTGATAATACGTTCGATGCGTTACATAGAATTGAAGAAGATGTATTATCACATAAACCAGATTTCGTAACAGTTTTTCTTGGCACGAATGATGCAGTTTCTTTTTCACAAGAATCATTACAAGTATATAAAGAAAACTTAGAGAAGATTGTGAAGCGGATTTCGTCAGATAAAGTACTGCTTATTAGTCCCGCGCCAGTTGATGAGGAAAGACAGCACAATAGAACAAATAAAGTGCTCGGTCAGTATGCAGACGTGGTAGAGAAAGTGGCGAAAGAAACGGGAAGTCACTTTCTAAATTTGTATGCTGAAATGATTCAAGAACGTGATTATAAAAGGTTTGTAGAAAATGATGAAAAAGATGGTTTGCACTTTGGGATAGAAGGCTATGAGTATGTATCGAAGTTGATTGGTGAAAAGTTAAAAGGGATTTTATAAAAAAGCAAAGCGATATCGCTTTGCTTTTCGTTGTTTTTTAGTAGTTCAATCTAAAAATGCTTGTTGCAATGCTTTCAGTCCATCACTGTAAATACCATGAAACAGATTTATTGCCTCTTCATCACTAACCTCAACAGGAGTGAACGTACCAAACCACTCTACTAATGATGTTTTACTTTCAACACCTTCTTTAACCCGGATTGTGGACTCATAATTAGTGACTGGGAATGGTGAATTCATGATTGAATACGTGTAGTACCGTTCCTTATCATTGAATACTTCTAAACGTTCTATAATCGTATCACCATCTGGATTAGCTAGGTGACGTACACGACCGCCTTCAGTTAATTTACTGCTAGGTATATAAGGTAACCAGTCTGGAAGGGAGTTGAATCCTCCAATTAATTGCCATACTTGTTCAGGTGAACCGAAAATTTCCATAGATGTAGTAGTGTGTGCCATATTTGTTATGCTCCTTTTTAACCTGAATTTTTTTATTTAATATATAATTTATAAATCGAAAACTATATACTTTTTATAACTAAACTATATAATAAATATAGAAACGAAAATTTATGAGCAAGGAAGTTGAAGAACATGACATTAACAATGGGCTTTATTGGATTTGGAAAGTCAGCTAACCGCTATCACTTACCTTATGTAAACACACGTAATAATATAAAAATAAAAACGATTTTTGTACGTCAAATAAATGAAGAATTAGCAGCTCCATATGAGGAAAAAGGTGTTAGTTTTACTACTGATTTGGATGAATTATTGAATGATAAAGAAATTCAAGTAGTGACGGTATGTACGCCCGCACATACGCATTATGAATTCGCGAAAAAAGTTATACTTGCGGGAAAATCAGTTATCGTTGAAAAACCATTTTGCGATACAGTAGAACATGCGAAAGAATTGTTAGCTTTAGGACGAGAGAAAGGTGTAGTAGTTATGCCTTACCAAAACCGTCGTTTTGATGGTGATTTTTTAGCAGTGAAGCAAGTTGTGGAACAAGGATTCCTTGGTGATATTGTCGAGATTGAATCACATATTGATTATTTCCGTCCTGGTTCAATCACTCATGAAGCTCCAAAAGAAGAAGGCTCATTTTATAGTTTAGGTATTCATACGATGGACCGTATGATTTCACTATTTGGCCGTCCAGATACGGTGACATACGATATTCGTAATAATGAAGTGGAAGGTGCGGTTGATAATTATTTTGATGTTGGTCTACATTACGGAAATAAGCTGAAAATTAAACTAAAAACGAACCATGTTGTAGCGAAAGATTATCCGCGTTTTATCGTTCATGGGACAAATGGATCGTTTATTAAATATGGTGAAGACCAGCAGGAAAATGATCTGAAAGCGGGTATTATGCCTGAGAGTGCAGGATTTGGTGAAGATTCGCCGATGTACTATGGGGTTGCTAAATATCGCAATGCAAACGGTGATTGGATTGAAAAACAAATTAAAACGCCGCTTGGTGATTACGGTCGTTTCTATGATGCAGCGTATGAAACAATTGTAAATGGTGCACCAAAGCTTGTGAAAGACGAAGAAGCAATAACGAATATTGAAATTTTAGAAAATGGATTCGCTGCGCCATCACCTTCAGTTTACAAACTGGAGGCTTTACATTTGAATGAATAGAAGAGGGAATACAGCATAAAGGAGGTATGGAAATGGCAAGCGGATCAACACAAGTAAAATACCTCGGCATTTATCAAAAAATGAAACAGCAAATTTTAGATGGCGAATATAAAATCAACGAAAAAATTCCAAGTAGTCCTATACTTGCTGAAGAATTTGGCGTTTCAGTCCTGACAATAAAAAAAGCGCTGGATCTGTTAGTTAGAGACGGATACATCATCCGTCGGCGCGGAAGTGGAACAGTCGTTCAAGATTGGCGTCAACAGGAAAAGGCACGAATGATTCAAACTTTAACAGGTACGAAAGCTGTTTATGGCAGCGAGGTAGAAAGTAAAATTATCGAGTTTACGATTGTCGGAGCTGAGGAAATCATTGCTGAAAAATTGGGCATTTCAGTAGGGGATTTCGTATATAAAATCATTCGCCTTCGTATCATTCACAGTATCCCAACGATTATGGAGCATACATGGATGCCTATTTCGGTCATTCCAGGTGTTGAAGCTTCGGTTTTAGAGGAGTCGATCTACTCATACATTCAAAATAAACTAGGTCTTAAAGTGGGAACATCTGTTGTTAGAGTCAAAGGAATTCGCCCAGATGATAGGGAAAAGCAGTTTATGAACTTAACAAATCAAGATTTTCTAATGAGAGTGGAGCAGGTGGCCTATTTAACGGATGGACGAACTTTTGAATACTCTTATGCTGATCACCTGCCAGAAACCTTTGAATTTGAAACAGTTATTACTGCAAAAAGTTATAAAGAGGCATAAAAAATAGGTTGGGGCACGTATTGCCTTAACCTATTTTTGTGTCTTCAATAACGCTATGGGGGAAATTCACATAAAAAAATGATTAATTACTCCAAGACTTAACATTTGATTAATTGAACTGTAAGGTTTAAAATTACAGTAAGATTTTTAGAAGTGAGTTGTCATCGTCTGTAAAATGTAGTTTCAACAAATGTATAGAAGAAGCATTTTAAAAGAAATGAATAATAGAGATAAATAAAACATTGCTGAATAACTAACATTACGTGAATTTGATTCTAAACTGTAATTTTTTTTAATACATTTCGATAACCGATATTTAAAATGTGCATTTCATAAAAAACATTAAAGGAGTGAGTGAAATATGGTGGTTTTATATACAACAGCAAGCTGTAGTTCATGTCGAAAAGCAAAAGCATGGCTGGAGGAGAATCAAATTGATTATACTGAAAAAAATATCGTATCCAACTCTATGACAGTGGATGAACTTAAATCCATTCTTCGTTTAACGGAAGAGGGTGCTACTGAAATTATTTCAACTAGATCCAAAACTTTTCAAGACTTAAATATAAATATAGATGAACTTTCGCTGAATGAATTTTATACATTAATCATTGAGCATCCGCTAATGTTGCGTCGTCCAATTATGCTGGATGAGAAAAGATTACAGATTGGTTTTAACGAAGAAGAAATTCGCAAATTTTTACCACGTAGCGTCCGAACATTTTTAAATATTGAACTGCAAAAGTTGGCTAATTAATAAGTAATATTTTTTAAGAAAAGTTTTTTGAAAGGAGGAAGCAGAAGATGATTGAAGTATGTGTTACAGTTAATTATAACGATAGAAATTATCAAACAAATGTTATTGTAAGCAAAGATACAGTGTGGAAAAAAATTAAACAGTTGGCAGAAGAACAAGTGAAGAAACAATGGAGTCTTTAAATGTATTGTAACTTAAAAAGCTAAATGAAGTTATGGAATCTATTTCTTTATGCTAAGAGTGGTTCTTATATATTTTAACGTTTGGCTAATCTATCTGAAATGTTTATAGCTACAATATGTGAATATAGGAGAAATAATTTTTTTGGATCGTAGGAGGAAAATAATGAGCAGCGACTTTACCTTGGCTATACACAGTTTAACTTATTTAGCTTTACAGCCAGACCGGATGTCAACAAGTAACGCTATTTCAGAAAGTGCAGGTGTTCACCCAGTACGCATTCGCAAAGTGCTAAGTTTGTTAAAAAAACATAAGTTTATACAATCGAAAGAAGGGACTGGTGGCGGTTTTATTTTTGCTCGAGATTTAAGTGAAGTTAACCTTTGGCATATATATCAGATAACATCTGAAGGTGCGTTGCAGCCTAAGTGTCCTGAGTCAAATAATCAGTGTATTGTAGGTTCAAACATGCGAAAAGTTCTTTTCGCTATTTTCTTAGGTGCGGAAGAACATCTAGGTGAATACTTAAAGAACTATACAATGAAAGAAGTTGTTGATCTTATCAATCAAGAACGTTAAGCGGCTTACTTGTTATATAGAGCCGTAAGTTCTTACTATTTAAATGTAATGGAAAATATTACAGTTTGATTTCGTTTTTATTCCTTGTTTATCGTTACAAAAAATATTGACAAGAAGGTGAAAAAGTATGTTGTCAAATAATAATCATGTTTTAAAAGTGGGAGATTGGGTTCGTGGAATATCAAATGAGGGCGAATTTATAGTTGGTTACATTGTATCACTTGATGAAGTGGAAGATGTAGTTACAGTTAGCATTGTGAAACGCGACGACAAGTACACAAAAAACGAAGCGATTTTACTCTTTAGTAAACATGTTAACAAACTCCCTGAATCAAAGGTAATCAATAAGGAGCAAATCCTTTATCTTATAGACCTTGCATTATTAACAGGAGACGAAGAATGGTTTATCGAGCTTTCTTCAAAATTAAACTCGATAAAAGAGCTAGTTAACGAGAGGTTTTAGAGATTACATGATTTGCTTTTAATAGGTTGAATCGTGCAATAACCAATAATATCATCTCTTTTGTTGCATTTTAATAAAAGAGGTGATTGGTTGTATGAAAATAAAAATAATTAGCATCATATGTTTTCTGAGTTTTTTATTACCCTGTATTCCCACTCAAGCAATTGTAAAAAATAAAGGCTTTGATATAGATTTAACCGGTTATGAAATTTATTCGTTTGGTGATTTTAATCAATTAGGTTATAAGATAACACCACTTACTCAACTGTTTCTAGGGATAGTCCAAACAGAAGGTGAGTGGATTGATGAACCACGATTATATATTAAGGGAAATAAAGGTTATTTTCATCTTTGGAAAGCCGATGGTACGAATGTTCTTTATACCGTTGAAAAGAGCGGTGATTTTTGGAAAATTATAGATGTGAAAAGAAAGAAAATTAACAGAATACCTGTACCAAAACAGTTTTTAAAAGAAGTAGTCATGAATCTCTTATTAGAACCGATAAGTAAAGAAGTTGAAAACTATTATAAGGAACTAAAACTATGGGATCGAGGTTCTGAAAAAATACTTGAAATAAAAAAATATGAAGTAAACTCTATTTTCTATGTAACTGTTCAAATTCAAACCTTTGAGGGTGCACACAATCCTCCTTATGGAGAGGACACAATTACTTTTCGTGTAAAAGGAAATGATGTAAAAACGATTCATTACAAACATAGAGATATTTCTGAAGAAGGATTAAAAAAACTCGAATTAAGATGACGGTGCATTGATTTGTTTGTCCACTCCTCATCACGATAATTATGTCAATGAGCTGCCTGATAGGGGCAGCTCATTTTATTTTTTCGTGTAGCGTAGGTTTTTGTAAAATGTTAACGGTCCTCTTATTGCTATGAATTAAAAAAGTATTTTTCCTAAAAATGTATATGAATGCAATAGTGATAATATATATCCTGAAAATTTCTTTGTACATTCAAAAAGATATTTCTTTTTAACCACGTTAATTATTTATTGGAATATCTTTTTTAATTAAAATGAATTTTTTTGATAAAGGAGAATATAAGTATCTTTATAATGAGTAAATTGGATAAATAATATATGACTGTGTTTTATGCTAATTCATTCAGTTTTAAGCGATAGGAACAAGGGTTGTGTACGAACTGTAAAATATTATCCATATAAAATTTTGCTCGCTAAATATTTCTGAAAATATAAAAATATTAATTTTATAAATATACACGTTATAATGAGGGCGTCGAGAGAAATTTTATTATCTCTGGAGAAAATATAAAAAATGCGATTATAAGTAAGAAAGGTGTGTGGTTAGAGGCGAAATGTATGTAAAGTGCTTCAGTGGCTTGTGTAATCAATACCATAAATGCTGCCGAAGCTATGAAAGTGATGTATAGAATTGAGAAAGAAATGCCTCATAAATGAAGAGAGGCCGGTTTAACTAAAATTACTGTTACAAGTAATTCAGAGAAACCATTAAAGTAATACACTGTTATTAGAAATGTTGCAACGTATTTATGAAATCTATTCTATATTGTTCTCTTAAGTGGTCTTTATATAAGGAGCGGATAGTACGAGTAAACTTTTTTGTTAACGCTAACAATTATATTAGGACGCTATCTAGCGAATGTTTTAATTTGGATTCATTTTGATGAAGGACATACAATGTGGGGCAACTTGTAAGGCATTCATTTTCCGAAAAAGAAAAATATTCGTTAGCTATAAAGAGAGCCGCAGGAATAGATAAAAGGGGGAGTTATTATATGAACGGGAATACTGCAAAGAAAATAGAAGTTCAAGCTGAAAATACCGCACGAAAAAATGAGCAATATGCAGATCCGAAAAAGTGGCATAAGCAGGATACTACATGGGCACTCAGTCTATTTGGAACTGCAATTGGAGCAGGGGTGCTCTTTTTACCGATTAATGCAGGTTCAGGTGGATTATTATCGTTACTACTAATTACATTGCTTGCATATCCAGTTATGTATTACTCACATAGGGCACTTGCTAAAATGATATACGCTTCTAATTCTGCTGATGAGGGGATCACAGGTACAATTAGAGAGTATTTTGGAAATAAAGCGAGTATCATTTTTAACATCGTATATTTCGGTTCAATTTATACAATCGTACTAATGTATTCGGTTGCGCTTACAAACACTGCAAGTAGTTTTATCGTGCATCAATTGCACATGCCAGAACCTCCAAGGGCTATTTTATCACTTGTATTAGTTCTTGGTCTTATCGCTATACTTAATTTTGGTCAAGATATTACTGTAAAAGTCATGAGTATGCTAGTGTATCCTTTCATAGCTTCTCTACTATTTATCGCAATATCTTTAATTCCACAGTGGAATACGTCAATGCTTAGCTTTTCAGCTGTTTCTACTGCTTCAACAGGAACAGGATATTTTGGAACGATATTAATGATTCTACCAATCATCGTATTCTCATTTAATCATTCACCTATGATTTCATCATTTGTTGTGAAACAGAGAGCTACGTATGGAATCGAAGCTACTGATGCGAAATGTGCACAAATACAAAAAGTTTGTTACATCATGACATTCGTTGTAGTTATGTTCTTTGTTTGGAGTAGTGCACTGAGCTTAACTCCAGAGGATTTAAAAATGGCAAAAGAGCAAAACTTATCAATCCTTTCATATCTAGCGAATGAACTTAATTCACCTGTAATTACGATTGCCGCTCCAATCATTGCTTTTGTGGCTATTACAAAATCTTTCCTTGGCCATTATATCGGAGCATTTGAAGTAATGCGTGACATGATTATTAAGTTCGGTCAATCACGTGGAAAAGTAATTGAAGAAAAAACAATTAAGACAATCGTTCTTACTTTTGTTGTATTATCATGCTGGTTTGTTGCTTACACAAATCCAAGTATTCTTGGACTTATTGATTCTTTAAGTGGTCCATTAGTTGCTGCTATCTTATGTCTATTACCGATGTATGCGATTCAAAAAGTACCAGTACTAGCTAAATACAAAGGGAAAATGAGTAACGTATTTGTTATTATTGTAGGTGTACTTACTGTTTTAGCAAGTATTAAATCATTATTCTAATTCACGATTATTAGTTTGAATGAAAAATAGAACGATTTTGGGACAGGCTTCTCGGTTGGGAGGGTCTGTCCCTTTTTAATGCGTTACAGTTTATCTTGTTGATTTTATGAGATATTTCTGCATAATTGTAGCTAAGGGAGATGATTTTAGGTTGAGTAAACTGAATATTAGAACAACAGTTTCGGGAGATATAATTGTTACTCGTCTTATCGGCAAGATTAAAACAGATGATGTTTATGAATGGTTTAATGGTTTCGAGCAAGTTTGTCAGCAATTCATTTCCGAGGGACGGAAATACAAATTGTTGGTAGATAGAAAAGGCTACATACCAGATCATTTTTCTGTTCAAAAAGTATGGAAAGAGAAGTTTTTTAATGAAACGATTTTGAATCACAGTAAGGCAATTGCTTTTCTCTTTGAAGAAGGCGAGATCATGAATTATTTACAACAATCCAATACGAAAGAATCCGTAAAGTTTTTTGATGATTATAGACAAGCATTCCTTTGGTTGAATGAATATCCCATATGAAAATTTTAGCGAACCAGTTGCTTAAGCAATTGGTTTTTTTAGCTTGTAATGTTGTTGATGTCTCTATACGAAATGTTTAGTGCGTATAGCAGCATTTTAAGGGACATACATTTTGAATGCGTTAAATATAATTCTTATTAGCACCAAGAGGAAGAGAGTACTAGTAATATTGAAAGGTCGCAGGATAGAGTCACATAAATTGAAAAATATCCATGTGGCATAAAGTGAGTAAGGGGGATAAAGATATGAGTACTTCAAATTTGAATGAAATAAGTAAACAAATTTTAAAAGAGGAGGAAACACTTCAATTTTCCTCTTTTACAAATGAAGATGCTTTGCAGTTAGGTTTATTTATTGTTGAAACAGCGAAGCAAGAGGGAAAATTGATTGCTGTTGATATAACGAAAAATGGTGTACAATTATTTCATTTTAAGATGACGGGGACAAATGAGGAAAATACGAAATGGATTGAGCGTAAAAAACGAGTCGTTTCCCTGCATGATCGTAGCTCGTATTATATGCAAATACAAAGTGAAATAACTGAAGTCTCCTATAATGAAAAATATCTTTTAGATACTTCGGAATACGCTGCATTTGGTGGATGTTTTCCTATCAGAATAAAAAACGTAGGGGTTATTGGAATGATAACCGTTTCAGGATTACCACCAGAAGAAGATCATGAATTGGTTATAAGAGCGGTTAAAAATCAATTGAAGCAATAATAAAAAGGCAAAATCGAACATATTCTTGTTCGGTTTTGCCTTTTTATTATTCATTTTATGTGATGAAGATAGTTCTAATAAATAAACAAGTACGAAAAGATAGTACGGAGTGGGAAATCTTTGATTCGAGACACTTTACTTGACGATGATAATCTATGTGGTTAATATGATAGATATAAAATAACTTAATTACTTTTAATAATTAGGTTATTTTATTTAAGTAACGGTAGGTAAGTAAGATGTGGTAGAAATGCTTTGAATTGCCACTATTAATATTGGGGACAATTAGAAAGCGAAAGGTATAAAAAGAATTGGAATTTGCGAACTCTTTGTTTTTTATAAAACATGAGCTTCTGTACAATTCATTTTTAAAATATTGACCAGGACTATACAACAAGAGGGGGACTGAAATTGGAATCAATGACCTTTGTTTTATTTGGAGCGACAGGGGACTTAGCGAAACGAAAAATTTACCCCGCACTATATAACTTATATAGAGATCAAAAGCTTCCAAAGCAAATATCTGTTATCGGGCTTGGAAGACGTCAAGTATCTCATGTAGATTTTCAAGGGAGAATAAAAGAATCAATAGAGACATTTTCCCGTCATAGAGAAGAAGGTACTCTAGAACTTGAAGGTTTTTTAGATAATTTTCGCTATTGTCCATTAGATGTGAGTAAGCCGGAAGACTATGAGAGATTATTGCAAGTCGTTCGTGAAAGGGAAGAAGAACTACATATAAAAGGGAATAGAATGTTCTATCTTTCCGTTGCTCCTGAATTTTTCGAGACAATTGCTTTAAATATTAAGGAAAGCGGACTTGATAAAACGGATGGGTGGAAACGCCTAATGATTGAGAAACCGTTTGGGCACGATCTCAAATCTGCTCGTGAGCTGAATGATAAGCTTAGTCGCACGTTTGAAGAAGACGAGATATACCGTATTGATCATTACTTAGGTAAGCCGATGATTCAAAACCTTGAAGCACTAGAGTTTGCAAATCCTGTTCTCCAATCGATTTGGAATAAAGAACATATAGCGAATGTACAAATTACAGCGAGTGAAACAGTTGGGGTTGAAGAAAGAGCAGGATATTATGATCAGGCAGGAGCCATTCGAGATATGGTTCAAAATCATATGTTACAAATATTAATGATGACTGCTATGAATCTGCCGGAAAAGGTTAATGCATGTGAAATTCGAGAGGAAAAGCGAAAGGTAATGGAGACGCTTCGTAAAGTGAAAAAAGAAGACGTTCAAAACCATATCATTCGCGGACAATACGCTTCAGGAGAGATAAAAGGCGAGCAAGTTGTAGCATATAAAGAGGAGCCAGGAGTAAATCCTTCTTCTAACATAGACACATTTGTTGCTGCTCGATTGTGGATCGATAATCCGTTTTGGACTGGCGTTCCCTTCTATATACGAACAGGTAAACGAATGAAAGAAAAGTCTACTCGTATTGTAATCGAATTTAAAAATACGTTAAAACAGCAATATCAAGATAATAATCCAAATGCAGAACCTAACTTATTAATAATTGAAATTAGCCCAGGTGAGAATGTTTCACTACAGTTAAATAGTAAAAATCCATTGAAAAATGGAGAAATTGAACCGATGCGTATTAACTTTACTTGCGAGCAAGCAGATGTGGGAGTGCCTGAAGCGTATGAAAGACTCATTCATGATGCTGTGAGTGGAGACGCTACATTCTTTGCACATTGGAGAGAAGTTGAATTGTCATGGGAATGGGTACAACCAATTCTTGAAGCATTCGAGGAAAATTTATTACCACTTCATGAATATGAGTCTGGTTCATATGGTCCAGATGCATCTCATGAGTTATTACGAGAAAGTGGATTTAAATGGTGGTTAGATCAAGAAACGGAAAAATAAGTACTTTCTTTCATGAAAGCATTTAGGGGGACGATTATTATGACACAAAACATAAATCAATTAGCAGTGAATACACTTCGTACGTTATCGATTGATGCTATTAATGCGGCAAATTCAGGTCATCCAGGTCTTCCGATGGGCGCAGCACCGATGGCTTATGCATTATGGGCGAATCATTTAAATCACAATCCGAATCATCCAAAATGGTTTAACCGTGATCGATTCGTTTTATCGGCTGGACATGGATCAAGCTTATTATATAGCCTACTTCATTTAGCTGGATATGACGTTTCAATTGATGACTTGAAAAGTTTTAGAAAGTTAAATAGTAAAACACCAGGACATCCTGAGTTTGGTCACACTTCTGGAGTTGAAGCGACTACAGGCCCGTTAGGACAAGGCATTGCAAATGCTGTCGGAATGGCAATGGCAGAAGCTCATTTAGCAGCGAAGTTTAATAAGGATGGTCACTCTATTATAGATCACAATACGTACGCTTTAGTTGGAGACGGTGATTTAATGGAAGGTGTCGCTTATGAAGCGATGTCAATGGCAGGACATATGAAACTTGGCAAGTTAATTGTGCTGTATGATTCAAATGAAATTTCACTTGATGGTGAATTAAACATTGCTTTCTCTGAAGATATGCAGAAAAGGGTAGAATCTGCACATTGGCAATATGTAAGAGTTGAGGATGGAAACGATGTTGATGCGATTACAAAAGCGATTCAATTAGCGAAAGACAATACGGACCAACCTACTCTTATAGAAATTAGAACGATTATAGGTTACGGAAGTCCAAAAGTTGCTGGAACGAACAAAGCACATGGTAACCCGCTTGGATTAGAAGAAGCGACAGCGACAAAACAAGCGTATGGTTGGCATTATAAGGAAGACTTCTTTGTACCTGAAGAAGTAACAGCTCATTTTAATGAATTGAAACAAAAAGGTATTGAAAAAGAGAACAAGTGGAATGAACAGTTCAACGTATATAGAGAGTCGAATCCAGCACTAGCAGATGAATTAGAAAAAGCGATTACAGGTGAGGTTTTAATCGAAGCGAAAGACATTCTATCCTTTGATACTGAAAAAACGATTTCCACTCGTGTTGCAAGTGGGGAAGCTATTAATCATTATGTGAAATCGATTCCTTCTATTTTCGGTGGAAGTGCGGATCTTTCTCATTCTACGATGACAGATATAAAAGGTGAAGCAGTGTATGCAGTAGAATCGTATGCTGGCCGAAATATATACTTCGGTGTACGTGAACATGCAATGGGCGCGGCAGCGAATGGACTGGCACTTCATGGAGGAGTAAAGCCGTTCGTAAGTACATTCTTTGTATTTAACGATTACCTTCGTCCATCGATTCGACTGGCTGCATTGCAAAAGTTACCTGTTACGTACGTATTTACACATGATTCGATTGCTGTAGGAGAAGATGGTCCAACGCATGAACCAATCGAACATTTGGCAGCTCTTCGGGCAATTCCTGGTTTAACAGTTATCCGCCCGTCAGATGCAAATGAAACAGCGAGTGCGTGGGCTTATGCATTACAGCAAACGGATGGTCCAGTCGTTTTAGTACTGAGCCGTCAAAATTTACCGGTGTTTCATGAAACGAAAGCGAACATAGAGAATCTTTCTAAAGGAGCTTACGTATTAACGCAAACAAATGAAAATCCAGATGTGATTTTAATTGCGACAGGTTCTGAAGTAGCCTTGGCTGCTAGTGCAAAAGCGAAACTAGAAGAAGACAATGTCTCTGTTCGTATCGTTGCAATGCCAAGCTGGGAGTTATTCGATCGTCAATCGAATGAATATAAAGAATCGGTTCTTCCGTCTTCTGTAACGAAACGAGTATCTCTTGAGATGGGTGTATCTCTCGGTTGGGAACGTTATGTAGGACAAGAAGGAAAAGTACTATCAATTGAAACATTTGGAGCTTCAGGAACTGGAGCTGAAGTCATGAATCTATTTGGATTTACGACAGAAAATGTTGTTCAAATTACAAAAAATGTGTTGAATTCTTAAGCTATGACTGTGAATACCTTTCTGTACATACTAACATTTCAGTGCTGAAAGGTATTCCAGATTGTAGTGATATGAATTTTTAATAAAAGATAATTTGAGGAGGAATTATATTATGCAAGTAGGATTAATTGGGTTAGGTAAAATGGGATTAAATTTAGGGAAAAATTTAATGGATCATAAACATGAAGTAGCAGCATTTGATTTAAATGCAAGTGCAGTGGAAGAAATGAAAGAGTACGGGGCTACAGGTACATCTAGTTTAAGTGAACTTGTTCAGTCATTACAATCACCAAGAATTCTTTGGGTAATGGTACCACACGCTGTTGTTGATTCTGTTATTGATGAGGTTACACCACTCTTATCAAAAGGAGATATTTTAATTGAAGCGGGTAATTCACATTATAAAGAGTCTATCCGCCGATATGAACAATTAAAGAAAGATGGCATTCACTTTATGGATGCAGGAACTTCTGGCGGAATGGAAGGCGCTCGTAATGGTGCTTGTTATATGATCGGAGGAGATCAAGAAGCTTGGGATATCGTTGAACCTATCTTCCGTGATACTGCTGTAGAAAATGGATACTTATATGCTGGAAAAGCTGGTAGTGGTCACTTCTTAAAAATGGTTCACAATGGAATTGAATACGGCATGATGGCTGCTATTGGTGAAGGATTTGAGATTCTAGAGAAAAGTGAATTTGACTACGATTATGAAAAAGTATCAAGAGTATGGAACAATGGTTCAGTCATTCGCTCTTGGTTAATGGAATTAACAGAAAATGCATTTTCTAAAGATGCAAAATTAGATGAAATTAAGGGTGTTATGCATTCTTCTGGTGAAGGAAAATGGACAGTAGAAACAGCATTAGACCTTCAAACAGCAACTCCTGTTATCGCAATGTCTCTATTAATGCGCTACCGCTCATTAGACAATGATACATTTACAGGAAAAGTAGTAGCAGCTCTGCGCAATGAATTTGGCGGACATGCAGTAGAAAAGAAATAAATATCTTAAAAATTTAACTCATTGACGTTTAAAAAATGGAGGGAATAGATTATGAAGTTTTTTATTGATACTGCAAATCTTGAGGACATAAAAAAAGCATATAAACTTGGAGTTTTAGCTGGTGTTACAACGAATCCTTCTTTAGTAGCAAAAGAGGGCATTAAGTTTGAAGACCGTATTGCAGAAATTTGTCAGGCAGTGCCTAAAGTTGAATCTGTTTCGGCAGAAGTAACTCCAGATGCTGTGACAGCTGAAGAAATGATTGCTCAAGCAGAAGAGCTGATTAAGATTAACGGCGGCGATGAGAAAGTTACAATAAAACTTCCGATGACGCTAGCGGGATTAGAAGCTTGTCGCTATCTTACTGAAAAAGGTGTGAAAACGAACGTTACCCTTATTTTCACTGTGAATCAAGCTCTTTTAGCTGCTAGGGCAGGTGCAACGTATGTTTCTCCATTTTTAGGACGTTTAGATGATATTTCTGAAGATGGCGTATTATTAGTTGCTAAAATTGCTGAATTATTCGATGTTCACCAATTAGATACACAAATTATTGCGGCTTCTGTTAGACATCCAGATCATGTAACTCGTGTAGCGATGGCAGGTGCTCACATTGCAACAATTCCTTATAAAGTAATTGAACAACTTGCTATGCACCCATTAACAGATCAAGGTATTGAGAAGTTTGCTGCGGATTGGGCGAAAGCTCCTAAATTATAATGCATAAAAGTGAGAGGGCTTGCTGAAAATTGCTTTTTATGAGAGGACAAATCCTAAGTAACTTCATCGTTTAAACTGGATCCCGAGTTTGTAGTCTTACTATGTGAAAACAGCAAGAGAAGAAAGTGTCATTCACTTTTGAAGAAGGAAAATTTGCTTACGCGTAGCGTTTATCACAATAACATTACAATTATGAAAGAGAAATCCCCTTATCAGAGAGAGTAGGTAACATGTATCTCTGGTAAGGGAGATTCTTTTTATATAAATTATTATGTTGTGAAGATAAGTTGTATTTCGATATATAAATTCTTACTCAAGAAAGAACTATATAGGTTCTTTTAATTATATAGAAATTTGAAAGGGTTTACATAAAGGGGTGGAATTGCGTATGAATATGTACCTTTTAATGATTACATTATTATCAATTGTAATTGTTATTTTAGGGGTATCGTGGTGGAGATGGCATGCGTTTATTAGTTTAACGATTGCAAGTTTGTTTTTAGCAATTATGTCTGGAATGCCAATGGATAAAATAGTGAGTGCTTATGAAACGGGAGTCGGAAGTGTTCTCGGACATTTAGTAGGTATTTTAGTACTAGGTACAATATTAGGGAAAATGATGGCAGAGTCAGGTGCTGGAATGCAAGTGGCAGAGTTTTTTATTAAATCTTTTGGGATAAAAAACTTACCATGGGCGATGTTAATTGCAGGTTTTATTATTGGAATTCCAGTGTTTTTTGAAGTAGGCATTTTAATATTACTACCATTAGTAATTTCAATTCATAAAACAACGAAACAAAATATTTTATTGATAGCATTACCAGCAATTGCTGGGTTATCTGTCGTACACGGCCTTGTTCCTCCGCATCCAGGGGCAATCGTTGCAATTGGTATTTATAAAGCGAACCTTGGGAAGGTACTATTGTATTCACTCATTATTACATTTTTTGCAGCGATTATTGCAGGTCCTATATTCGCTCAATGGATTCACAAACGTGTAATTCCTGAAAATGAGCCAGAATTGATACGTGTAAATACAAAATCAACGAAATTACCAGGAATAGGAGTTTCATTTTTAGTTATATTGTTACCTGTTCTGTTAATGGTTTTAGCTGCAGCAGCTCCTTATGTTCCACTTTCTACTACTTTGATGAAGATTGTCACATTAATTGGTAGTCCTATCATTGCATTATTGATTGCATGTTTTGCAGCGTTTTATTTTCTTGGATTTCGTCAAGGTATCGATAAAAAGGCGATTAAGAAGGTAACAGAAGATAGCTTATTACCAATTGGTTCAATTGTTGCGATTATTGGTGCTGGCGGCGGATTTAAGCAAATTCTTATCGATAGTGGCGTAGGGAATGCTATTGCTCAAATGTCTGAGCATTTAGCTCTATCTCCAATTGTATTAGCGTTTATGGTAGCTGGATTAATTCGAATTGCGACAGGGTCAGCGACAGTCGCTTTAACAACAGCAGCGGGCATCGTTTCACCAATCGTCGAAAATGCGGCAGGTGTGAATTTAGAATTGCTCGTCATTGCAACAGGTGCAGGAGCATTAATGTTTTCACACGTAAACGATGCTGGGTTCTGGATGGTAAAAGAATACTTAGGTTTAACAGTGAAAGAAACATTTAAAACATGGACAGTATTAGAAACATTACTTTCATTTATCGCTTTTGGAGGCGTTTTACTACTCGATATGTTTGTTTAAAATAGGGTTGTTTCTATTTAGATAAATGCAGCATACAACGTTATCAATAGATAAAAGGAATGTATTTTTATGGTGGTATACTGTAGCAATTTTTTGTTAGGAGGAAGAAATGGTGGACACAAAATATATGATTGGTGTAGACATTGGGACAACTAGTACAAAATCAGTTCTATTTTCTATTGATGGATCTGTTATTGCAAGTCATGGAATAGAATATCCTTTATATTATCCTACACCTGAAACAGCAGAACAAGACCCAGAAGAAATTTTTCATGCAGTAATACATACGATTAAAGAAACTGTACGATCAAGTAGTGTACAGCCGAATGATATTCTTTGTGTTTCTTTTAGTTCGGCAATGCATAGTATCATTGCTGTAGATGAGAAGGGAAAACCGTTAACGAGATGTATCACTTGGGCAGATAATAGAAGTGCAAGCTGGGCAGAGAAAATAAAGAATGATATGAATGGTCATGAAATTTATTTGCGTACTGGGACACCAATTCATCCGATGTCACCACTTTCGAAATTAGTTTGGTTACAGAATGAGCAGGCAGAATTGTTCGCAAAAAGTTATAAATTTATTTCTATTAAAGAGTATGTTTTTTATAAGTTATATAAGGAGTATGTAATTGATTACTCTATAGCATCAGCGACAGGAATGTTCAATTTGAAATCTTTAAAATGGGATGAAGAGGCTTTACATGTAGCGGGCATTACAGATGAAAAGCTTTCTAAACTTGTTCCAACGACGCACAGCTTAATAGGGTTAGATGAAGAACTTGCAAAAGAGATGAATGTACTTGTTTCTACTCCTTTTATAGTAGGAGCGAGTGACGGTGTACTATCTAACTTAGGTGTAAATGCAATAGATCCTGGTGTTGTGGCTGTTACAATTGGTACAAGCGGTGCAATACGTGCTGTAACAAATCGTCCTGTAACAGATCCAAAAGGTAGAATTTTTTGTTACGCCTTAACTGAAGACCATTGGGTAATTGGTGGACCGGTTAATAACGGTGGTATGATTTTCAGGTGGGCTCGTGATCAATTAGGCACTTCAGAGATTGAGCTTGCGAAACGTTTAGGAAAAGATCCATATGAAGTGCTTACTGAAATAGCAGCAAAAGTGAGTCCGGGGTCCGACGGTTTATTATTTCACCCGTATTTAGCAGGAGAAAGAGCTCCTTTATGGAATGCAAATGCGCGAGGATCTTTCTTTGGACTTGGATTGCATCATAAGAAAGAACATCTTATCCGTGCTGTGTTAGAAGGAGTAATTTATAATTTATACACCGTTCTTCTTGCTTTAAAAGAGCTAATTGGTGAACCGAAAAAAATTCAAGCGACAGGTGGTTTTGCAAGATCGGAACTTTGGAGACAGATGATGGCGGATATTTTTCATCAAGATGTATATGTTCCGGAAAGTTTCGAAAGCTCTTGCTTAGGAGCTGCAATCCTCGGTTTATATAGTTTAGGTGAAGTAGATACGTTACATGTAGTTTCTGAAATGGTAGGTGCGAATTTCCACCATGAACCAAACATGGAAAGTGTGGAAAAATATAAAGATTTAACACCAATTTATATTCGTCTGTCCCGTCAATTGGAAGAAGAATATGAAAGTATAACAGCGTATCAAAAAAAGTGGGTTTAAAGGCTATTTAGCAGAGAAATATGGTAACGTATAAAGAAGTACTCCAATTTTTTAGGATACTCTTTCAACATAAAATATGTTAAGAAGTATGATGAATAAAAAATTTAGGGAGAGAGGGTTATGAAAATGACGGATAACAAAGAGTTTATTGGATATGTTGGAACATACACGAAAGAAAATAGTGAAGGAATATATAAGTTTACGTTAGACACGGAAGCAAAGAAAATTAGTAATGTAACACTTGCGGCCAAGTTGGATAACCCTACATATGTAACGATTAATCGAAATAATGAATATCTCTACTCTGTTGTTAAGGAAGGCGAATCTGGCGGTGTAGCTGCTTATTCGATTGATAGTAAAACGGGAGAGCTAACGGAACAAAACAGACAAGTAGTGGAAGGGGCTTCTCCTTGTCATGTGAGTGTTGATAGTAGAAATCGTACGGTAGTTACAGCGAATTACCATAAAGGAACGATCGAGTCTTTTGAAGTGAATGAAGAAGATGGAACTGTAAATCCTGCCACATCTATTATGGCACATGAAGGTTCAGGTCCGAACAAAGAAAGACAAGAAAAACCACATGCACATTATGCGGGATATACTCCTGATGAAAAGTATGCAGTGGGTGTTGATTTAGGGATTGATAAAATAATTACGTATGAAATAAAAAATAGTGCATTACAAGAAGTGAATAGCTTGTCTGTAAATCCAGGAAGTGGTCCGAGACATATTACATTTCATCCGAATGGAAAATATGCGTATGTGATGACGGAGCTTAGTTCAGAGGTTATTGTGTTAACATATAATCCAGCAGAAGGAACATTTACAGAATTACAGTATATTTCTACCGTTCCTGGAGCATTTGATGAAAATAATCAAGGAAGTGCGATTCATATTTCTTCTGATGGCCGCTTTGTATATGCAGGTAATCGCGGCCATAATAGTATTGCTGTTTTCAGCGTAGATGAAAATTCAGGTGAGCTTACATTTGTTGCACATACATCTACAGAAGGAAATTGGCCAAGAGACTTTGTATTAGATCCTACTGAAAAGTTTCTTGTTGCTTCAAATGAAAAGTCGCATAATCTTGTGCTATTTTCAAGAGATGAAACGACAGGGAAGCTAACTCTTTTACAATCTGATGTTGTTGTGCCGGAGCCTGTTTGTGTGAAGTTTTTGAATGTTTAAGTTGTGTTGAATCTGAATGGGTATAGAGATGTCGTTATTTGTCGGTAAGTCGATATTCTTTGTCGAAACGTCGATATATTAAAATAATCGTTGATATAATTGAAGTTGTGTTCGATATATTTGAAAAATCGTTGATATAATTTCATATGCCTAAAAAAAGCAAAGCGATATCGCTTTGCTTTTATTGTTTCTTTTTCGGTCTGCGTACTAACTCGCCGCCGCAGTTTGGGCAAACGTTATGTCTTTCTTCTGTACATGGTGCGCAAAATGTACATTCATATACGCAAATGTATGCTTCAGAATCTTGTTCCAATGATTGATCGCAAATTTGACAGTTCGTTTTCATTTGTAGTGCCATAGTAGGTCTCCTTTTAGTTAGAATATTTATAATTTAATTATAATTCATCGGATAGAAGTTGTCTTTTTCAATTGAAAGGAAATCGAATGATAAAGTTATGATTTGAAATGAAAGAAGCTCGTTTATTTTTAAATTGATTATTTAATAAGGTTGGAATATTATGAAATAGTCAAAAGACAACAGGGGGTATACATTTTGACTAATCATAACGATCATTTAAAAGCAAACTGCGAAAAATGCTTCGGTTTATGTTGCGTGGCATTACCGTTCGCAGCGTCAGTAGATTTTGCAGTGAATAAAGATGGCGGGAAACCATGTGCCAATTTACAATCAGATTTTAAATGTAGTATACATAAAAATCTTCGTGGAAAAGGTTATAAAGGTTGTACAGTATTTGAATGTTTTGGCGCTGGGCAGAAAATTTCTCAAGTTACATTTAACGGGGTAGATTGGCGGAAAGATGCGAAGCATGCGAGAAAAATGTATGATGCTTTTCCAGTTATGCATCAGCTACATGAAATGCTTTGGTATTTAAATGAGGCTATTTTATTGAAGGCGGCACAATCAATCCATAAAGAATTAAGTAAAGCAATTGAAGAGACGGAGCGACTTTCGAATTTACATGCGGACGAGTTAATGAAAGTAAATATCCCATTACATCGTGCAGAAGTGAATATTTTACTTTTAGAAACGAGTGAGCTAGTTTGGAAGGAAATGAATACTGCGCGTAAGAAACGAATCATTCACCGCGGAGCAGATCTTATGGGAGCAAATTTGAAGAAGAAAGATTTGCAAGGAGCGAATTTAAGAGGAGCTTACTTAATTGCGGCTAACTTAAATGGAGCAAATTTAAGAGGAGCAGATCTTATCGGAGCAGATTTACGAGATGCAGATATTCGCGGGACTGATTTTACAAATAGTATTTTTCTGACGCAAGTTCAAGTTAATGCGGCGAGAGGGGACAAACATACGAAATTACCGAAATTATTGTCCCGTCCGTCGCATTGGGGTGCGTAAAGAATGAGGAGTAATTAGTGTGGATATATTTCAGTATTTAGAAGAGATGCAAGAAGATGTTTTTTCGTTAGCAGTAGAGCAAATAGAAGGGAAGTATTATGATATTTGTTGCATGTTAGCGTCTAAGGGTTATGCAGAGAGAATTAAAGCAATTCATTTAGGAGCATATGAGGAAAGTATTCGACTAGCATTGGATGAAGCTATACAAATCGCTACTAGTGAAGAGGCAAAAGCAATTTATTTTGAATATGATCTTGGTAATGAATGGGATAGTCATTTTTATATTTGTGAAGAGTATTTTTCGCTGGAAGAAGAGGATGATGATTGGGCTTCTGAATGGACATATGAGGTTGAAGGACCGAAGTCTATAGAATTAGCAGATGTATATGCTAAGAATGGCTTTGATATAAATGAAAAGGCAATGGGTATAAATTTGTATTTAATTGCTAGAACGGTATGTAGTTTTATGAATGTGTGTAGTGAAGTGCAAAGGAATATACCGATTTGTATTGGTTTTCACGACCAAGATCCAATTATACGAACAGGCAGAGATTAAGTATCTCTGCCTGTTTTTTATTTCTTTTCAAAAGTAGTAATAAAAACACTACATATAATAAGAATACCGCCAATAAAAAAGTTACTATTTAATGTTTCATTTAATAAGAGCCAACCAAGTAATGACCCAACGATAGGCTGAAAGAAGAAAAATAAGGAACCGATACTAGCGTCCATTAATTCTAATCCTTTATTCCAAAGGAAAAAGGCACCTGCTGTTGAGACGATTCCTAAATAAAGTACGCCTAATACCACATACATGTTCATATGTTCAATAGGGTTTGATTGAAATTCCCATACCATAAAAGGTGTAATAAAAAAGAGTGAAAAGAATATAGCGTACGTTGTAATCACTAAAGATGAAAATTGAGCTGAAGCAATTTTTACATAAATAGATAGTAAAGCCCACGTAATAGCTGCCCCAACTAATATGATTGTACCGATAAAATAGGAGCCAATTTCAATATCCCATCCGATTACGATAATGACACCGATTGTCGCTATGATGGTAGATAGTAATCTACGAGCGGTTAGTTTTTCTTTTAAAATGATCGTTGCAAATATAACCATAAATGCAGGTGTAGCTGATGTTACTAAAGATCCTGTATGAGCGTCGGATAATTTTGTTCCGATAAATTGACAAGTGATCGAAATGAAATATCCGATAAATCCAATCCAAGCGAATAGGAGCCAATCTTTTTTGTGAATGGTTACTGTTTTCTTTTGTTTTTTCTCAGCTGTTTTTAAAATCATATATAAAACAACAAAAGCAATGATAAAGCGTAGCCAAACGAGTGTTAGTGGTGGAATAAAGTCGAGTACATATTTGCTAACAACATACATACCGCCCCATATACTAGCTGCTAGCGATAAGCATATAGCTCCTAAAATTGTTTGTCTCATGTAAAGTACCTCCGTCTATTTTTAGGGTATGATGAGTCCCTAAGACGAGGCATAGTGCACGTGTTATATGAATGCCCGTCTTAGTTTATAGACGGCCTACTGGTTGATCGTTTTCGAATGAAGTGTTGTAGTACATGTGTATTCCTCCTTCTTAAGTTATAATGATATTATAACTTAATTTTCTGATTATTGGAGGTTGTTATGAAATATATCGTGATAAAATCACATGTGAGCAATTATCCTGATCCAATTCGCTTAGAAGAGGGGGATGTAGTGAAAATGATAGAGAGTTACGATGGTCCTGAAAATTGGGAAAACTGGATGTTTTGTCACGAAGAGAAATATGACCGGAAAGGATGGGTTCCGGAGCAAATTATAATGAAAAATACAACTGATGTAGGAATCATTACGAAACAATATACTGCCAAAGAATTAAATGTAAGTATTGGAGAAAGATTGATTGGATTAGAAGAATTGAATGGCTGGGTTTGGTGTGAAAAAACAGGTGGTGAGGATGGCTGGGTACCGAAGGAAAACTTACAAAAATATTAGTAATACTATTTGGTTATTAATATAGGAAACATATTTTTAGTTTATGAGTATATTGGTTGTAGGATGAAAAATAGATTAATAGAGAAAGAGGAGATTATTATAACTACAACCGTTATTTCTCATTTTTATAACGAAGAGTATTTATTACCGTGGTGGCTTGCTCATCATACGAAACTGTTTGATCATGGCATTTTAATTAATAAAGGTTCAACAGATCGTTCCGTTGAAATTTGTAAAAAGTTCGCGCCGCACTGGGAAGTACGAGATTCTGCAAATCCAGAATTTGATGCATTAGCGACAGATCATGAAGTAATGAGGGTGGAACAAGAAGTAAAGGGATGGAAAATGATTTTAAATACGACCGAGTTTCTTTGTGTGCAAGATAAAAATCAATTTTGGAATTCACTTCATGAATTGGGAGGAAGGATGTATTGGCTGGAAGGGCTTGTTATGGTCGATGATCCTAACTACAATTATCCGGAACTTAACTTTGGTATACCTTTAATGAAGCAGCGATTTCACGGTTATTTACCAGAAGAATGGCCGTTATGGAGAAGAGGTAGATTTATTCATAATCATGAACACGGAAGTTATACGGTTGGAAGACATTTATCTGCGCATGAATCTATGATTTATCCGCCTCTTGCTTGTATATTATGGTTTGGGTTTAGCCCATGGAACGATGCGATGAGAAAGAGGAAATTACAAATTGGTCCGACCCTTTCTGAAGCTAGTAAGGATCGGGGGATGGGTACACACCATATTATTACGCCGGAAAGATTAGAAGAATGGTATAAGGAATTAGCAAGAGGGACGAAGGATTTACGTTTTAGTGATGCGTACCGTTATGCTTTTGTATAAATGATTCCCACCATGAAATTGTTTCTTCGATTCCTGTATTTAGATCGTATGTCGGTTTCCAGTTTACTTCAGTTTTTAAACGCTCTACATGAACGCCGACAAATAAAGGTTCATCTTTAGAGAAAGGGATTGCACCCAGTTTAATTAAATGCTCTTTTCCTATCTTTGTCCCAATGATAGATGCTAATTCTTTAATTTGTACAGATTGACCAGAAGCGATATTGATTGTGCCTGTAACGTCGTGTTCTAATATCGTTACGAGAGCATGAGCGACGTCGCTCACATGGAGGAAATCTCTTGATTGTTTTCCATGTGTACATAGTGCTTCCTCATTTTTTAATAAAGAAGTGATAATGTTAGAAACGAGCCGATTCCCCTGTTCGTGAGGGCCATACATATGAAAAATACGGCCCCAACACATGCTGAGGCCTGATTGCTCAGCGTACGTTTGTAGCCAGGAGTGTAGTGCGTTTTTACATAATGAATACGGTGTTTTATAGGAAAGAAGCGGTGAATCTTCAAATAGTACGCCGTTAAACCATTCATACTCTGCGCCGGTGCCGGCAACAACGACTCGCTTTCCGCCGCATGTTGTGAAGTGTTGAATCAATGAGATGCTGGATGTAAGCCAATAGTAATTATGAATGGATACATAACACGCTGGAGGCACTGCTTCCCAAGCTAAATGAATGAGATGACTAGGCTTCATGTCGTAAATGAGTTTTTTTACTTCTTCATCGCAAAGTAAGTTGACTTTATGCCAATGGCAAGAAAGATGGGAAGGCCTATTTGTATTGTAAGTGGCGTGCACTTCATAGCCCTTTTGAATAAGAGAATGTACAACATATTTACCAATCCATCCGCTACCGCCTGTTACAAGGATTTTTTTCATGGCTCAATTACCTCAACTTCTGGTATTGTTACTAAAAATTTGCCGCCCCATTCACGAATGAAAGAGCATTCTTTCATAATTTCATCTTTCAAATTCCAAGGGAGTATGAGAATGTAATCAGGTTTTGTACGCTTAATTTCTTCTGGAGATTTTATTGGAATGCGTGTTCCTGGTAGTAGGAGATTTTGTTTATGAGGGTTTTTATCTACTGTATAAGCTAGAAATTCTTTTCCTATCCCGCAATAATTTAAAAGGGTGTTTCCTTTAGCTGGGGCACCGTAACCGATAATTTGTTTGTTTAAAGCTTTCGCTTCTATAAAAAACTGTAAAATACTTATTTTCAATTGTTCGATGCGTTTAGAAAAAAGGAGATAACAATCTAATGTATTTAGCCCGTGATCTACTTCTTTTTGGATTAATTTTGTAACACTAGAATGGATAGTTGATTCGTCACTAAGATGTTTTACAAAAATACGTAAGGAACCACCGTGCGTTGCAAGTTCTTCTACATCGACAATTTGTAAATGATGGTGAGCTAAAACTTTTTGCAGGCTTATAAGTGAGAAATAGGAGAAGTGTTCATGGTAGATCGTATCAAACTGTTTAAAGGATATGAGATTTAATAAGTGCGGGAATTCAATTGTTATTGTTCCGTCTTGTTTTAATAACGTTTTTAAACCTGCCACAAAATCATGTAAGTTCGGAACGTGTGCTAATACGTTATTAGCGATGATTAAATCTGCTTGCGGTAATTTTTTTGCTAAGTCGTTGCTGAAAAAATTCACTTCAGTAGGAATTCCTTTTTGGATAGCGATTTCTGCTACATTTTTTGCTGGTTCAATTCCTAACGTTTCGATATGTTCTTTTTGAAAATATTGTAATAAGTACCCGTCGTTACTCGCGATTTCAACAACCTTTGAATGTTTCTTTAAGTGGAAGCGCTTAATCGCCATTTCTACATATTGTTTAGCATGCAGTAGCCAGCTTGATGAGTAAGAGCTAAAGTATAAATAGTCATGAAAAATATTGTGTGGAGATTCAAATTCATCTAATTGTACGAGTAAACAAGAGTGACAAACAAATGTGTGCAATGGATAAAATGGTTCCATTTTATATGAGTTTTCTGGAGAAACAAATGAGTTAGCGAGAGGAGAAACACCTAAATCTAAAAAAGTGTTTGTGAGTAATGAGTGGCAAAAACGGCATTTTTTCTGTTCCATTTTATAGCCCCCTTATAAATTTTTGAATGCATCGATTTGTTGTCGCGTGAAAGATTCGATATTTTCACCAGATGCATATTTTTTGTACCAATCAACAGTCCAAGCGATAGCCTTATCTGTTGATAACTTAGGAGTCCAGCCGAGTTTGTTTACTGCTTTTGTACTGTCGAGTGTTAAAACAGGCGATTCATAAGGAGTGTTTGTAGAGGGGGAAGTGATTGTTAGTTGTTTATTCCATAATTTTATTACAGATTGAATGACATCATGAACGGTTCTGTTAGGTTCGTTCAACGGGCCGAAATTCCATGCTTCTGCATATTCAGCGTCTGTCCAAAGTTTTTCAGCTAAAAGGATATAGCCGTGTAAAGGATCTAATACGTGTTGCCACGGGCGAATAGCGTTTTTGTTTCTAATCGTTAATGTACCATCTTGTAAATATGCACGAATGACATCTGGGAATAATCGGTCTTCTGCCCAATCACCACCACCGATGACGTTACCTGCTCTTACTGAGGCGAGTTTCTGTGTATTAGTGCGGAAGAATGACTTTTGAAAGGATGTTGCCACTAGTTCAGCGCAAGCCTTACTAGCGCTATAAGGGTCGAAACCGCCTAGCCGGTCACTTTCCACGAATGCCCGGTTACCGCTTCCGTTATTTTCATAACATTTATCACTTGTAACATTAATGATGCCACGTATACTTTCTATATGTTTTGCCGCCTCTAATACGTGGACAGTTCCTAAAACATTCGTTTTAAATGTTTCGATAGGATTTTTATATGAAGTGGTGACGATTGGCTGGGCAGCTAAATGAAATAGTATGTCAGGGTTATGATGTTTTAGGGCGTGTAATAAAGAATCGTAATCTGTAATGTCGCCTTTAATTGTTATGCACTCTTTTGCTACGTTACATTGTTCAAAAAGATTAGGAATCGATGGGGGATGAGAAGAAAAGCCAACTACTTCTGCACCTAAAGAAGTTAAGAAAAGGGTGAGCCAAGAGCCTTTAAATCCAGTATGTCCCGTAATAAATACTTTTTTCTTATTCCAAAAAGATGAAGAAGCCATATTACCAAACCTTCCACGGAGCGTTATTACTTTCCCATAGCTCGACTAATTTATTTTTATCGCGCAATGTATCCATCGGATGCCAAAAACCAGTATGTTGATATGCTGATAGTTCGTTTTTGTTTACTAACTGAACTAAAGTGTCTGTTTCAAAAACAGACTTATCTCCACTAATGTAATTGAAAACTTCAGGGTTTAAAACGAAAAATCCACCGTTAACCCATCCGCCATCCCCGAGTGGCTTCTCTTGAAAAGATGTTACAGACTGTTTATCTAATATGAGAGAACCGAATCTACCAGGAGGTTGTACGGCGGTAACAGTTGCCATTTTTCCATGTTTTTTATGAAATGCAATAAGTTCTTTTATATTTACGTTACTTAATCCATCGCCATAAGTGAGGCAGAAAGGTTCGTTTCCAACAAAATTTTGAATCTTTTTCACTCGTCCTCCCGTTTCTGTATTTACACCAGTATCGATTAGTGTAACTTTCCACGGTTCTACACGATGAGAATGGCTAGTAATTGTATTATCCTTTAAATGTATTGTGAAATCGGACATGTGTAAGTTGTAATTTAGAAAGAATTCTTTAATTGCATATCCTTTATAGCCTAAACAAATAATAAATTCAGTAATACCGTAATGGCTATACAAACTCATAATGTGCCATAAAATAGGTTTTGTTCCAATTTCAATCATAGGTTTCGGTTTTAAATGTGTTTCTTCCCCAATCCTTGTCCCGTATCCACCAGCAAGAATAACAGCTTTCATTTTTTCCTCCTAAAATAAAAAATATAATATATACAGTATTCATATTTGTATGCAAATGGTTTTGTTTTTGACTAAGTGCGTAAAAATGTGTGGAGCATGATGATGTGAGAAATATTAAGGTTTAAATTTAGGGAATAATTGTTGATACTCAGGGTGATTACGTAGATCCTGTGTTGCATTAGTTAATATTAAAAATCGAGCTTCGAGTTCTTCAGAGGACCGACCATATTGTTTTTGAAGTCCCATTCGAACGCCCTTTTTTGAAAGGGTGGGTGTAATTTGTAATTTTCTTGCCTTTGTATGTTCGTTCCAAGGGCTAAAATAAAATTTGAAAATGAATGAAGGAGAGTTATAAACGATAGGTTGGTGCCGAGTAAAATGTCTGCCTGGTAAATATGCACCATCAAGATGGTTGTGTATAAATCTCCAGGCACAGCCGATTTCTGGTTTATAAGGAAAGAGCCCGTGATATCGTTGTTCTACTAAAGGAATGGAGTATCTTAGTTTTGAATAATTGTAATCATGCTTGTCAATCATGACAATCATTCTAATCGCATACATATTTTGGCCTAACGTATGAAGTGATGAGAAAAATTCTTCTACATTATTACAACAAAGAAATTCTGTAGTATTTAATACCATCTTCCAACCTGAAACTTCTCTTTCAATTTCCATTACTTCAATGTCAGTATTAGTGGGATCGAATTCAAGGAATCTTGAATCTCGTACTTCCCAGTGGGGAGCAAATAATTTGCAAATTTCAACTGAACGATCTGTAGAACCTCTATTAATTAAAATACCGTGATCGAATATTTTCGTGTGATGCATAAGCCACCATGGAAGTAGGTATTCTTCATTATAAAAATGAGAAATGAGTGTCTTTCTCATGTTAATCATCTCCTATACAAGCAATCATTATTAATAGGATATGTTTTTTAATAAGAAAGGTTAAAAGTTGCAGACAATGTGGTGATGAAGTAATAGTTTAGTAATTTTCTTGTATAAGTGTAGATTACTTGTATGGAATAATAATAGGGCGGATCTTGGAATTTTGTATAAATTATGAATAGTAAACCGTCACGTTTGACTGTACAGTTTATGTGTTGTATGATGTTAGTAATATAAACAAGGGGGGAAGATCGTTGGGAAGGTGTATCGAATCGGACAGTTGGCTCTCATGGCTCACGTGTCGAAACGAACGATTGATTATTATACGAATCTAGGTATCTTAAAAGCGGAGCGATCTCAATCTAATTATCGCTATTACGACGAAACAGCATTTGAAACATTACAATTTATTGAGAAGTGCAAAGAAATGCATATGCCGCTTTGTGAGATTAAAGAGAAAATCGAGGAGAAGAAGAAGCTGCTCGGTATCAATGAACACGTTTCGAAACAAGTGAATGAAGTGACAGACCATATTCATCGATTAGAAGCAGAGTTAACAGAGTTAAAGCCGCTTTTAGATGGATTGACTGATTCACAACGTGAAAAAATATCGAAATCTTTATCAGGTCAAACGACAGCTTTAATACAGACACTTGCTCTATTACTATAGAAAAAGTGAAATCCGACCTCTTTAATTTTTGTATCGGGCTATGTTTTCTAAGAAACAAATAAGAAAACATTATAGTATACAGGAGGTGGACACCTTAGTTTTTTAACTAAGGGGATTCATTGGAAATATTTAATTTAGTCATGGTTGCGATTTTAATCGCATTTACTGGATTTTTCGTAGCAGCTGAGTTTGCGATTGTAAAAGTACGTTCAAGTCGTATTGATCAGCTTGTTGCAGAAGGAAAACGCGGTGCTTTAGCAGCGAAAAAAGTAACAACAAATTTAGATGAATATTTATCTGCTTGTCAATTAGGTATTACAGTTACAGCTATGGGATTAGGTTGGTTAGGTGAACCGACAATTGAAAAGTTATTACACCCGTTATTTGAGAAATGGAACTTAAATCCTTCTATTTCATCAGTATTAACATTTGGTCTTGCTTTTATGATTATGACGTATTTACACGTTGTAGTAGGAGAATTAGCTCCAAAAACGATGGCAATTCAAAAGGCTGAAAGGGTAACGTTATTATTGGCGGGTCCATTAATGATGTTCTATAAAGTGATGTATCCATTTATTTGGGTATTGAACGGTTCAGCGCGTGTTGTAACTGGCTTATTCGGTTTAAAACCAGCTTCAGAACATGAAGTAGCTCATACAGAGGAAGAATTACGCCTTATCCTTTCAGATAGCTATGAAAGTGGCGAAATTAATCAGGCTGAATACAAGTATGTAAATAACATTTTTGAATTTGATAATCGTATTGCAAAAGAGATTATGGTACCGCGAACAGAAATCATTGGTTTCTATCTGGAAGATTCAGTAGAAGAACACATGAAAGTAATCCAAAATGAGCGATACACACGTTATCCGATTTTTGGAGAAGATAAAGATGATATTATCGGTATGGTCAACGTAAAAGATTTCTTTATTCGATATATGACCGAGGATCAAAAAGATTTATCATCAATTCGCTCGTATATGCGTCCGATTATTGAAGTGATGGAAACGACTCCAATTCACGATTTACTACTTCAAATGCAGAAGAAGCGAATTCCGATGGCTGTTTTATATGATGAGTACGGAGGAACAGCTGGAATTGTAACGCTTGAAGATATCTTGGAGGAAATCGTCGGCGAAATTCGTGATGAATATGATGAAGATGAAGCACCACCAATTCAACATGTGAACGAGCAACATATCATTGTTGATGGAAAAGTGCTTATCTCAGAAGTGAAAGATTTATTTGGATTACACATTGAAGAAGATGATGTGGATACAATCGGTGGATGGATTATGATGCAAAATCATGAAATCGAAGAAGGACAACACGTTGAGGCGGAAGGTTATGAATTTAAAGTGTTAGAAAAAGACGCTTACCAAATTAAACGTGTTGAAATTCGTAAGATGGAAGAGGAACAAGAAGAAGAGAAAGCAGCAACTGTGTAAGTTGCTGCTTTTCTTCTAAAGTACAAAAAATGAGAACTTAGGAGCGGATATTTTGATTCAAGCAGCCTTACGCGTATATCGATTACAATTGTATGTGATCTTTAGTGGTTTACTACTTATGTGGACGATTACTCCGTTTGGAAAACAAGTAACAGGGTTTGGTATCGGATTAGCTGTAAGTGCATATTGCCTTTGGTTATTAGCTCGCAGAGTAGAGAAACTCGGGAAAAGTATTGTAATGAAGGAAAAGGCTCCAGGATTAGGAGTTCTAAACCGATTTGCAGCTGCCATTTTAGGAGCTATCATCATGTATGAAATTGAACATGAAATGGAAATGTGGGCATTCGGTACAGGCATTTTAGGTGGTCACTTTTTAATGATTGCGAATTTAGCTTATGCAAATATGCAGGTAGTGAAAGAAGAAGAGAAGAAAAGGGAACATACTTCGAAAAACATAGAGCTATGATGAGAGGGACCTAATGGGGTTCCTTTTTATTTTAGTGAAATGATACAAGTAACCAAATTAACGACAAATATAATACGCTTCTTTTTTGCGTTTTTCAATAGTATGAAAAATAATAAAAAAAAATTTAAAAACCCATCGATTTCTAAAGGTTATGTATGTTATCATGACAAAAGACTTTTTGAAAGAGGTGGATACCAATGTTACAAGCGCTACTTATTTTTGTGCTTCAAATTATTTACGTTCCCATTTTAACAATTCGTACGATTTTGCTTGTAAAGAATCAAACAAGATCCGCTGCTGGCGTAGGATTGTTAGAAGGAGCTATTTACATTGTCAGTTTAGGTATTGTGTTTCAAGATTTATCAAATTGGATGAACATCGTTGCCTATGTCATTGGCTTTAGTGCGGGACTGTTATTAGGCGGTTATATAGAGAATAAATTAGCAATTGGTTATATTACGTATCAAGTTAGTTTACTAGACCGTTGTAATGAATTAGTAGATGAATTACGTCACTCTGGATTTGGCGTTACTGTATTTGAAGGCGAAGGTATTAATTCGATACGTTATCGCTTAGATATCGTTGCAAAGCGTTCTAGAGAAAAAGAACTGTTAGAAATTATTAATGAAATTGCACCGAAAGCCTTTATGTCTTCTTATGAAATCCGTTCATTTAAAGGTGGATATTTAACGAAGGCGATGAAGAAAAGAGCGTTAATGAAGAAGAAAGATGAACACGCATCGTAAAAAAGAGGAGTAGTGGTGCTTTAAAAGCGCAGTATAAGTCCAAATGTAAAAGAGAGGAATCTATTTTGATATAGATTCCTCTCTTTTTTTATAAATAGTGTTTATTAGTTAATTAAAAGACTAAGTCGTAAAGTTATTTTTTCTACTCATCCTCAAATTAATAATTAGCCATATAACTTGAAAAAATACCGGTATGATAAACGCGATTAATAAAACGATAAGTGATATGGATTTAATTTCAGGTGTTTGAATAATACCAGCACCATCAACATCTCGTAGCCAAATAATAGCGGCCCATATTCCAAAAACGATAATCCAAAATAGGTTACCAATCCACCAAGAAATCCATCGTTTTTTCATGTTAACACCCCTTACATTTCTCCACTGTTAAAAGTATATTTTCGTTCGTTACATTTATAATGAAAAGACTATAAAATTAGTTGTTATTAACTGTATATCTAACCTGTTTAAAGGTTACCATTTCGCCATCTTTATCATCATCTTCATTCTGTAAAAGTTGAACTCGTGGTTTGTAGTCTGTCCGATGAGCATCCTTGATACCTGTAATATCAAGCTTGTAAGGTTCACCATTCTTTATTTTTTGTTCGAATACTTTTGTATTGGCAACATAAATAAAAGTTACTTTATTTTCATCAATGCCTTCAGTCTTAATTTCTAATTCATTATCTTTTGTTGTAATCGTTGGTGTTAATAATTCCATACTGCCGTTTCCGGTTTCTAAAGAATGTTCTACTATAGTTGAACATCCAGATAATATGATTGCGGTGAATAGCAGAACCATTAATTTCTTTTTCATAACATCCCCCAACTTCAAATGATTTTTGATTTTGGCATTGCTAGACTGCTAGTGTTTTATGTAAACGTTTAGTGAGGATTCCTTTCGATTGTACCATAATATGTAAAATAATAACAGGTTGTATATCCAATTTAAGGGGGATTGAAAGTTTACTTATTGCCGTAAATTAGTATTTTTACAGTAGGTATATATCTTCTTTAGGAAATCCTTTTTCATATTTAAAATATGTAATGAAATAAAACCAATAAGTCCTATTCCACCGAAAATAAGCCATGGTGTATACATTCCGCTTAAATTGGCTGTAAAAGATGTACCGGTATAATTACCGATGATAAAACCAAATGCGAGTGATAGTTGATAAAATCCGAAGTAAGTAGCTGTATAGGATTCATTACTGTAATTTGCAATAGCGATATCAGCGTTAGGTAATACGAGTGTTTCACCGATTGTAAATAAAATTACACAAATAAATAGCCAATATGGGTGCTGGAATAAAGGGATGAGTAAAAAGGAAATGCCCATGAATAAAATACCGTATTTAATAATCGACAGCGTGTTGTATTTGTGAAAGAGTTTTCGGAATAACACCATAAATATGACGCCTGTTATTGCATTTATCGTAATGACTAATGTAGCAAGCTGATTGCTATTACTAATGCTTTTCATATGAAGTGGAAGTGCGACAGTAAGCTGAGTAAACATAATATAGAAGAAGATCATGATAAATGAAAATAGAAGGAAAGACTTGTTTTGTAAGATAGTCTGTATTCCTAATGCAATAGACGTACTTTCAGTAGTGACTTGGAAGTGGTTTTTAAGTAAGTAAAAGATTAAAGCAAATACCAGCATAAGAGATCCTGTTAGAGAGAAAGCATAGATTGGATTGAGTAAGAGTAAGAACCCTCCTGCAATTGGTCCGATTATTGCACCGCAATTAAAGCTAAGGTTTAAATATGTAAATAAATTTTTTCGCAAATGAGCTGGCTGTGAGCCAAATATAGCGCGCGCAGCAGGTTCGTAAAATGCAGTTCCGAAGCCAATAAGTGCAGAAGAAATAGAAACTGTATAGAAATCAGAGCATATTCCTAAAGCGATAAATCCGATTCCTCTTAAAAATAATCCGGCTATCATCATAATGATATAGCCTATTTTGTCAGCAATTAAACCTGAGAATAAAGGGATAACCCGTGATGTAATTATTATAACTGTCAACACTGTTCCGACTTGAAAAGTTGAAAAATGAAGAAAGCTTAATAGATAAATAGCTAAAAATGCGTATACTGCAAAATAACCAAAAGACATAAAAAATGAAGAAATAAGCATGAAACGTATCGGTGTTGAGAAACTTTTCATAGAAATCCCCCTAATTATGTAACCATCAAAATAATTTAATGGTTAACTATTTTATATTATAATTATACATAAAGTCAGAAAAAAGTAAATTTTAAGAAGAAGGTGGATGGAATTGAATCAAAATGCACCACATGAACTAGAATATATTCGGGAATTTTTAAATACATGGAAAATACCAAACGATACGAGAGAGCCAATTGACTTGCTACAAACAGAAGAGGATATAAAGCTTTTTATGAAAGAATATTTTCATGAAGAGTTTCCATTTCATACGATAGAGGAATTAAAAAGTTTTCGAGAAGATATTCGGGCGGCAATTGAAGGTGAAGGATCATTGCAAAAGTGGTTAGAGAAATATCCATTTCATGTACATGTAATGGAAGATATGAAAGGTATTACGTATGAACCAATACACGAAGAAACTGTATATACAAAAGTATTAAGCATTGTTTTAATAGCAGTTCAAGAAAATTTATGGGGGAGGTTAAAAGCATGTCCAGATTGCCGCTGGGTATTTTATGACAATTCACGAAATGGAAGTAAAAGATGGTGCGGTATGTATGCTGGAGAAGAAGGAGGAAGAGCGTGCGGTACGATTGCGAAAGTGAAAAATTATCGAGCGAAAAGAAAAGGAAGATCGGGTTATAATGTGTAATTTAAATTAGGGGAAGAAAATGGAGTGGGGGAATGTAGAATATGAAGGGTACACAAATGTTAGCTTTAAATAAAAAGTGTTGGGACACAGTTGCACCTTATTTCTTTCAAGTAGATTGTTTGCCGAAATATGGTCCGTATACAGCGTCTGAAGAGGAGATTCATTTGTTCGATTCAATTAGAAATAAAAAGGTTCTTGATATTGGTTGTGGAAGTGGGCATTCGCTGCAATATATGGCAGAGCATGGGGCGGAAGAGTTATGGGGTCTTGATCTTTCCAGTGAACAAATTAAAACAGCGAATGAAACGTTAAAGAGTTGGAATCCAAAGCTAGTATGCGGAGCAATGGAAGAAGAAGGAGATATTCCGAAAGGGTATTTTGATATTGTATATTCCATTTACGCATTAGGTTGGACTTCGGATTTAAGAAAAACGTTGGAATTGATTTATTCGTATGTAAAGCCAGGAGGAAGCTTTGTTTTTAGCTGGGAGCATCCCGTATATTCAAACTTAATGTATGGAACAGAGGAGATTGCTTTAAGTTCGTCTTATCATGAAGAAACTCCTATTACGTTTGAAACATTTAAAGGGGAGGATGTACAAGCAACATTATATAAAAGAAAAATGAGTACATACATAAATGAGTTAAATAGAGCGGGATTTACAATTGAGAGGATTGAAGAGCCTGAACCAGCTAGTACATTTGCTGAAGAAATAGCTGAACCTTCTACGAAGTATTATTCTTTATATAAAGCTAGGATGGTGCCAACTACTTTTATTGTGAAGGCGAGAAAGTAGGTAGTGTTATATGAAGGGGGAGGAAAATGGTTCATGTGAGTATGGTGAAGATTGGTGAAGTACAATCTTCTATAGATGAGAAAGTGTATTGTAATTGGGGGAGTATTATTTCAAACATCAAAATATATCCAGAGTATATTGGAGGATTAGCAGGTCTTGAGGATTATTCTCATGCAATTGTTATTTTTTATATGAATGATTTTCAAGAAGAAAACAAACATTTGTGGGCTAGAAAGCCAAGGGGATTAAGTGATTTTGATGAAAAGGGATGTTTTGCTCAGCGGACAAAGCATCGCCCAAACCCTATTGGAATTACTACTGTTGAAATATTATCAATTGATAATAACGTTATGACTGTGCAAGGATTAGACGCTAATGATCGAACGGCAATTTTAGATATAAAACCATATATTGCTGCTTTTGATACAAGAGAAAATGCTCGTGTGCCAGATTGGATGAATAAGTTAATGGAAAATTATTTTTAATAGTAATACAAAAAGCTTTGCGATTTAGAATCGCAAAGCTTTTTGTATTACATTATACTATACGTATGGTTTCTTTATCTTTTCGGTTGAAAAATATGTTGAAAGAAGTATTTGTGATGTAAGTTATCGACAACTTTATTTGCTTGGTATGTGCGATGTTGTTCGAGTCGAAGTCTTTGCTCCATCATTTTGATTGCGTGATCAGATAAACGTAACATTATACATTTCTCCTTTTCTATAAATATAGGCAAATATTTGGTATCGATCCCATATTTATTATTAAGGAGGCAAAATGTGTAACATAGGCAAAAAGCACCTTCCTCTCCCATTACGCTTACGAGGTTAGCTGTCGGACTCGGGAAGTGAGAGTTTCCCTACTTAAATAAGATTCGCCCCAAGTAGCAAAGCTACAAAAATGGTTCCCCCGCTCCAAATTTTGGACTCAGCAAAAGGTTTTATAAAGTAAAAGATAACATAAATAAATCGATGAGTCAAACTATTTGTTGTTTTCTGATTTTTTAAGTGAAGTTAAAACCACTCCATCGGGTAATATGATATTCTTTACTTCAATAAAGCCATGTTTTTTATATAAAGACAGAGCAGGTGTATTTTCTTTTCCTGTTTGTACAATATATGTTTTGGAAGGGGAGAACATGTCAAATACATAAAGCAGTAATTTTGTAGCAATTCCCTTATGAAAATGATCAGGGGATACTACTAAACGATGAATATCAACTTCGTCTTTTTCAATTTTAAAAGAGATGAACCCGGCAAGTGTATCTTCATAAAAATAGCCATAGAAAATTTCATCACATGATTGAATATCGGGTACAGTATCATAAAGGCGAGGGATAGCTGTACTATTTATATATTTTGCTTCGATTTCATAAGCGGGTATTTGAATATTTAAAATAGAAGCAGCGGTTTTGTGAGAAGTTGGTATTAATTTTTGAATCATAGGGGAAAGCCTCCTTGTATACTTTATTTTCATAGATTTGACAAGATTTTTCTTTTTTGGATATAATAATTATAGTAGTTACATAATTATTTAGTATGAAAAAGAAATACACTATAATAGAAATGGAGGACTAGAAATGGGATGGATTATCACATTAATAGTTGGTGCTATTATAGGTGCAATTGCTAGTTCTATAACGGGTAAAAATTTTCCGGGCGGTATATTCGGAAATATTATTACGGGTTTATTAGGTGCTTCGTTAGGCAGTAAATTATTTGGATCTTTTGGACCATCTTTTGGTGGGATTCATGTCGTGCCAGCATTATTAGGAGCAATTGTGTTAATTTTTATTGTATCATTTGTAGTGAAAGCTGCAAAGAAATAGATATATAGATTATGATGAAAAGCCCTGGATAAGGGCTTTTCATCATTCGAAGAGGTGGTTTCGTTGGAGAAAATAAATATAAGAAAAAGGGATAAGCTGAAAAAGTTTTTTAGAGAACACAATTATTTAGCAGTGTTACTTGGGTTTGCACTATTGTTCATTAATATTTTATTACTAACAAAAATATCATTTGTTTTTACACCATTTATCGTCTTTTTAAAGACAATTTTCTTCCCCGTATTATTAGCGGGCGTACTATTTTATATTTTGCATCCATTCGTTTCACTTCTTGAAAAGAAAGGTGTTTCAAGAATTGTATCGATAGCCTCGATATACTTAATAGTAATTGGATTATTTGTGTTTTTAGTTTTAACGGTTATTCCTATTATTAAAGATCAAATCGATGCGTTAATAGATAACTTACCGTATTTCGGGCATGAAATCGAACGAGCAGCACGTAGATTTGGAGAAAGTAATTTACTAGGAAAAATTCAAGAGAATTTAAATATTGATGTAGCGAGTATGGTAAAAGATTACACCGTTGATTTTACGAAGTCGTTATCATCAGTAACAGGAAATGTAACTGGATTTTTAAGTACTGTTACAGAGGTCGTTTTAACGTTTGTAATGGTTCCGTTTATATTGTTCTACCTTTTAAAAGATGGTGAGCAATTACCGAATCATTTTTTAAAGTTTATTTCAGAACAAAGACGACCAGCAGCAATGAGAATACTAGATGATATGCATTATGCGATTAGCTCGTATATTAGAGGGCAAATTATCGTTAGCTTATTTATCGGTATTATGCTATTAATTGGTTACCTTATTATCGGTATTAAATATGCGGTACTACTCGCTATTTTAGCGATGATTGTAAATATCGTTCCGTACGTAGGCCCGATCATTGCAATTACACCAGCTTTAATTATCGCATTTATTGACTCGCCAGCAATGGTTTTAAAGGTAATTATCGTAATGATGGTCGTACAATTAGCAGAAGGCAAATTTATTTCTCCGCAAGTTATGGGGAAAAAGTTAGATATTCATCCGATTACTATCATCTTTATTATTTTAACTGCCGGAAATTTATTTGGAATTATGGGGATTATTTTAGCAATTCCAGGGTATGCGATATTAAAAGTGTTAGTGACGCACGGTTATCGATTTGTTAAGTTGAATACGTGAAAAAAGCTAGAACAGATATTACTGTTCTAGCTTTTTTGCTCTTTCTATAGTAGACAAATTAATCTTATGCGTAAGCTTTTAATTCAACAATAGGTAGATTGCTTTCCTTTAGTTTATAATCAAAGATTAAATCGTCCATGCGAAAATTAGCATCCACTTCAAGAGAAATAAAAGTACCTCCGATTTCTACTTGATTTCCGTTCTCATTTTCAAAAGTGAGCGCACCTTCAAACGTTTCTATGTACTCATCGCAAGTGTATAAATATATAGCGACAGGTGTAAAATGTATAATTACTCCTAAAGTATCACCTTGCGTTGTATCATCGTTTTTAAACTCATCAATCTTTTCATCGTTCTTTTTAGTAAACCAACTCATGACATCACCTCTTTTTTTGTATTACAAATTGCTTCTGTACATATCGATTATATATTGTGCGGAATAAATTGGTAATGATTATTATTAAAATGTTAAAAAGTTTGAATATTTAGTTTTGCATGGAGGGAAAATGTGATAAACTGTAAAAAAATAACGAAAAGCGATGAAAGAGAATAGTACATATTCGAAACTTTTCAGAGAGCTGATGTGTGGTGGGAATCAGCAAGGAATGAATATGGAATGGGCTCTGGAGCTTCTAACTGAAATGAGTAGGTAAAGACGGTTACTTCCCGTTATTGAAGTGTGAAGTGAGCTATAAAGATAGCTAATTAAGGTGGTACCGCGGGAGTCTCTCGTCCTTTTTTAAGGATGAGGGGCTCTTTTGTTTTGAGAAAGGAGGAGTTAGGATGAGTGACAAAATAATGTTAACAGGAATTAAGCCGACGGGTTATCCGCATTTAGGAAATTATATTGGTGCAATTAAACCTGCGTTGCAAATGTCAAAGAAGAAGGAAGGAAAAGCATTGTATTTTATAGCGGATTATCATGCGTTAAATGCTGTGCATAATCCGAGTCAGTTCAGTAGTTACACGAAAGAGGTAGCAGCTACTTGGTTATCACTTGGACTTGGGGAAGATGTTATTTTTTATCGGCAAACAGAAGTACCAGAGATTCTAGAATTAGCTTGGATATTAGCTTGCCTAACTCCGAAAGGGCTTATGAACCGTGCTCATGCGTATAAAGCGAAGGTAGAGCAAAATAAAGAAGCGGGTTTAGAGGTCGATGCCGGAGTGAATATGGGGTTATATACGTATCCAATATTAATGGCGGCTGACATATTACTATTTCAAGCTACGCATGTACCTGTCGGAAAAGATCAAATTCAGCATATTGAAATCGCGCGCGATATTGCGACGTATTTTAATCATACATTCGGCACGACATTTAAACTTCCAGAGTATGTTATACAAGAAGAAGGTGCAATCTTACCTGGTCTTGATGGAAGAAAGATGAGTAAAAGTTATGGGAATGTAATCCCATTATTTGCGGAGCAAGAAAAACTACGAAAGTTAATATTTAAAATCAAAACAGATTCTTCACTTCCAAATGAACCGAAAGAACTAGAAACGTTATTTACGATTTATAAAGAATTTGCGACAGAGGATGAAAGGCAGTCGTTACGTGAAAAATATGAGACTGGAATCGGATGGGGCGATGTGAAAAAAGAGTTATTCCGCGTTGTAGACCGTGAATTAGCTGGGCCACGTGAGAAATATGCTATGTATATGAATGAACCGAATTTATTATATGAAGCGTTGGAAAAAGGTGCTGAGAAGGCAAGAGAGATCGCGAAGGTGAATTTAGCGGAAATTAAAAAACGGATTGGATTTGAGAGGGAGCGCTGAGCGTTCCCTTATTTTTTTACAAAAAAACCGAACGGAATTTCAATTTGTTACCAATATAGAGTGAGGAGGGATAAAAATGGTTACAATTCTCGAATTAAAAATGTTGCTCATTCAAATAGGAACAGAAATTGTACCACCTAGTAATCTAAAAGAAAAAATTTTAATTCAGGTTAATTTGGTGGAGGGCATAAAACTTAATAATGTTGAGGTGAATAATGATGAGTGAAGTTGTGTTAGCAGTTCAAGGTTTAAGTAAGACATATGAGAGTGTAGATACAAATGTTAGAGCCTTACAAAATGTATCTTTGGAGTTAAATAAAGGAGAACTCATTGCCATAATGGGAACGAGTGGATCTGGAAAGAGTACATTACTAAATATTCTTGGTGCTCTAGATAAGCCTGATGAGGGGGTTATCTATGTAAATGGTGAAGTTCCTGAAAATATGTTCATTGAACCGTATGCGACAGAGTACAGAAGGGATAACATAGGATTTATATTCCAGTCATTTCATTTATTAAAGGATTTATCTGTAGAAGAAAATATTGCGTTACCCCTCATATTATCAGCTGATTCAGAAGAGGAGATACGAGAAAAAACAAATAAAATATTAGATGTTCTAGGTTTAGTAAATTGGAAAAATCATCGACCAGTGCAGCTTTCTGGTGGACAACAACAACGTGTTGCAATTGGTAGGGCGTTAATAACATCTCCTCCAATTGTTCTTGCAGATGAACCTACTGGAAATTTAGATTTCAATACGTCTAATGATATTTTACGAGTACTAGTCGATATGAAACAAAAATTTAATCAAAGTATGATTCTTGTTACTCATGATCCCCACATTGCTACGTATGCAGATCGGGTTCTCTTCTTTCATAATGGAGAAGTTGTTGATGATTATACGTGTTCTCATGGAGTAAATGATATGAATATTATTTTAGATAAATTCAAAAAATTAATGGAGAAATCAAAATGATAAAATCAGTACGAGGATTAAGTTTACGCTTTTTTAAGACGAATAAATTCACTGCTATTTCTTCTATCGTTAGCGTTATGTTGGCTGTTTCTCTAATTGTTACGATGATTGTATTTTCGAGTCATGCGAAACAGTCTGTTATAAATGAAGTGAAAAATGTATACGGAGATATGGATTTATCTGTGGGATATAATCCTGATCAAAATAAATTGATGGATAAATCTTTACTGCAAAATATTAAGGAACAAGAAAATGTTGAATACATGTCAAAAGTATTAGTAAATCATTTGCAAGTAAATAAATTGAATACAGCTATTTATACAGTAGGTGTTCAAAACGATTCATTATCTAAAAGTCGATATCACTTTTCTAAAAATCTATCAAATGAAGAAGTAACATTAAATGATGGATTAGCAGAAACTTTACAAGTAAAAGTTGGGGAAAAGATTGTAATCGAAAATAAATCATATGTAGTAAAAGAAGTGTTGCCTGATATAGAAGCTGGAGGTTCAGCTCCAGATATACTTATTTTATCTGAAGGTGCGGTGAAACAGCACGTATATGAAAAAACGGGTAAACACAATGAAGCTACTTATGTGTTAATAAAAGCAAAAGATAATGCTGATGTACTAGCATTATCTAATCAAATTCATAAAATAGACAAAGCATTAAGAATCGATATTGCGGAGGAAGACGAGTTTTTAAAAAGTAATTTAGCATCATTACATACTTTTATAATCGTTTTATCTACATTAACACTTATTATTACTGCGTTATTGTTGGTGTCTAATTTTGAAGTGTTTTTATATAAATATAAAAGTCAATTTGCTATTATGCGATCAATGGGTGCAACAACGAAACAACTGTTTAAAGTTATATTTATTCAATGTAGTGTAATTAATTTCTTTGGTGGAATATTTGGTTTGCTACTAGCTGTAATAAGTAACCGTTTTTTACAAAGTTGGCTAGAGCATGTATTTGCTTTTCAAATTAATTCAATAAGTTTTGACTATGAAATAGCAATTGTAACAGTGATTTGTAGTATCTTTTTCATTGAATTGTTTATGATATATCCTTCATACAGAAGTTCGAAAATATTGCCAGTAAAGCTTATGCGCGAAAATGAAGAATCCGACTTTTCTAATAAAAAAACACGCAGTATTATGGGGAAATTCCTTTTAATGAGTAGCATCTTTTTAACTGCTTTAGGTGGGTTTGTAGCAAATACGGGAGATACGCAGGCAATAGTGATATTAATAGGAGCTATATTTCTCGTTTTAGGAGTATATATTTTATTTCCGACTTATCTCTCTTCAATATTAATAGCATGTCTACCTATAATGAAAAAAATATTTGGAAGGAATACATTTGTTGCTATTAAAAATGTAATTCCGCAAGTAAGAAAAAATACATTTGTTATCTTAATGATAAGTACAATGATGGTGATAGTTGTCTTCGGGTCCACTATATTTAAAACAATGCAAAAAAATAATGAAAGATATTTACAACGAGAATTTCCAACACATATTGTTGTGGAAAATCGTTTGAATAATGATTCAACAATTTCCTCAACTCATATACAAAATATATTTAAAGAAATAAGTAGTGTAAAAGGAGCTAGTACGATTAGTACGAACTCACTGGCAGAATTAAAGCAAGGTGAAAAATATATTACTTTTGACTATAATTTAGGTGATGTAAAGGAAATGGAAAAGCAAGGGTTACTGCCAGAAGTACCTGCAAATTTAGAAAATAGTATAATTGTTACAGAAGAGTTAGCGGGGCGATATAAACTTCATGTAGGGGATATCGTTCAATTGGGTCTATTTTCAGAACAGGAACAAAAGGTTAGACCGACTGGTAAGGTAGAAGTTGGATTAATTGTTAACGAGCTACCGAATTCTCCTTCGGTACTCATGGATTGGAGTAATGTAACATATAAACAAGGTTATACAGTTTTTGAGCGTGCATTTATTAGTTCAAATAATGAGAGAGAGACGTTGGAGCAATTAAAGAAAGTGAAAAGTCAATATCCACAATTAAAAATAAGTAGTTATACTCAATCATTAAAACAATCTAATTTAATGTTTCAGCAAAGGTGGTCCATTTTCATCGTTGTTATTGTAGTAATTTTGTTTAGTGTAACATTAGGGGTATGTAATACACTTATAAATAATATTCAATCTAAAAGAAAAGAGTTTGCTATTTTACGAGCAATAACAGTTAAGAAAAAAGGGATTGTACAAATTATTTTGACGCAAGTTAATTTATATGTACTTATTGGAATCGTACTAGGGGCTGTTATAGGAGCATTATTAACCTATATGGTAAGTATAATAGATCGTACATCTTTATTTTTTGATTTCAAACTTATCGTTACGGTAATAGCGGGGATGTTTGGAATAGTCCTTATTATTTTTATCCCTTTTGCTAATAGAATAGGAAAAAGGGATATTGTACAAGAGTTAAATAGGGATAATAAATAAAAGAGGTTAACCCAAGTAGCTATTCAGTTACTTTTGGGTCAATCTCTTTTTTTATTAACAATTGATTTGTATATTGGTGTGCTCATTCATAAATGTATAGTGCATTATATTAGTTAAATGCCACCGAGTAATATCATTAGGTGAAGTAAGTAGTTCGCATTTCTTTTTGAAACTTATTAGTTGCATATATGAAAAAGTATGCTACTATAGGGTTACTTATTAAACTTGTTTAATAAGTATAATTAAAGTCACTTATTAAAGAGGTTTAATAAGTGGGGTTCATTTGATTACGAAGGAGATGATTCTATGAAAACAGAAAAAGAAAAGATGTTAGCGGGAGAAATGTATATTGCAGATGACGAAGAATTAGTAGCTGATAGGGTGGAGGCAAAACGTTTAACACGTCTTTATAACGAGGCGATGGAGACAGGGGATGAACAACGTTTTACATTATTAAATCAGCTTTTAGGTTCTTCAGCTGATGGGAAAGCTCAAATTAATCCTGATTTTCGTTGTGATTACGGCTACAATATTCATGTTGGAAAGAGCTTTTTCGCAAATTTCAACTGTGTGATTTTAGACGTTTGTGAAGTTCGAATCGGTGATTATTGTATGTTTGCACCTGGTGTTCACATTTACACTGCTACGCACCCTTTACATCCAGTAGAACGAAACTCTGGTAAAGAATATGGAAAACCAGTAAAAATAGGTAACAACGTTTGGGTTGGCGGGGGCGCTATTATTAACCCTGGTGTTTCAATTGGAGACAACGCTGTAATTGCTTCAGGAGCAGTTGTGACAAAAGATGTACCTAATAATGTAGTTGTTGGTGGTAATCCAGCTAAAGTTATTAAAACGATAGACTTATAGAAATCGTTTTTTATGAGTACATGAATAAACTGATGTCGTATCGTATAGAAAATGTGAAAGGTGTTTCATATAAAGAAAAATAGTGCGGAAAATCGTACGAAGACATTACTTACTTCTTGAAACGCTCTTTTTCTTATTTGTTTTGCCGATTTTTTCGTTTGCTGTAAGTTTCTATCATAGGTTATACACAATTTTTAAGTATACTAGGGGAAGCATTCGGAATATGTAATGCTTTGCTAGCTGTTTTATTATTTGCTCTGTTATCTGGAATTGTATGAACACATGAAGCGAAACAGAGAGTGCATGCAGCGGAAATATATCATCTTTATTGCTTTAGAAAATGATGTATGATATATTGTCAACGCAACTTATTAAAAGGATTTAATAAGTATGTTGATTAAGGTGGTGAGCGATTTGAGTGAACAATTTGTTACTCAAAAATCGATTAAAGAGACAATCCTTCGCGGCATTCGTACAGTTCTTCTAGAGCGAGGTAGTGCAACGAAAGTTGAGCTTAGTAATACATTAGAAATTAGTTTTCCAACGATAAGTAAATTTATAGAAAAAATGAAACAAGACGGTGAAGTCACTTTAGCTGGTTTAGATGATTCAAGTGGTGGAAGAAGAGCGAAACGATATGAATATAATCCAGAATATATGTTAGGTTTAGCAATATTTTTAGAAAAAAATGAAACAAACTATACAATTTTCAACTGTTTAGGGGAAGTAAAAGAACAAGGAAGTACTTCAAGTATGTTAATTGATACGGGCGTAAATGTATTATCTAAACATATTGAAGGTCTTATCGCTACATTCCCGAAAATAAGCTCTATATCAATTGGTGTGCCTGGTTCGGTTGATAATGGTCGTATTTTTTATATTCCTGGATATGAAAAGTTCCAAAATTTTAATTTGAAAAGTCATTTGGAGGAACAGTTTTCTATACCAGTAGTAATAGAAAATGATATGAATGCCGCAGTACTCGGCTATCATAAAAATACTGGAAATAATGAAAACTCCTCTCTTGTATATTTGTATTCAGGTCAAAATGGACCAGGTGCGGGGATTATGGTAAATGGAGATGTCGTACGAGGGAGTACGTTTTTCTCAGGAGAGATATCTTTCGTACCGCAGTATGATAATAAAAATTTCTTACAAGCTTTGAGAAGTGAAGATTCGAATAATCCAGAGGAATATAATATAGATGCTATTACTCGTTTAATAGCTACATGTATAGCTATTATTAACCCTCATGCCTTTATCTTCTGTGATGATGAAGTAAATCAATTTGTTATAGATCAAATTGTAAAAACTTGTCCGCAGTACATTCCGGCGGAACATATTCCGAAAATAACAGTGAGTAATTGGAAAGAAGATTATTTATATGGATTAAAAAGTCTAGGACTTGATCTTATGATTACGAGAACGAATAAAGAAAATTAAATGTCCTGGCAATGAAGCATCCAATTGTCAGTTGAATAACATAAAAGAAAAGGTGCCAATTATGAAAATTGAACATGTAGCAATTTGGGTGAATGATTTAGTAGGAATGCGTGATTTTTATAAACAATATTTTAATGGTGAAGAAAATAGCTTATATCATAATCCGAAAAAGCAATTTAAATCTTATTTTATAACTTTTGAAGGTGGTGCGCGTCTAGAACTTATGAAGCAGGTAGGGATAGATGATGCATTACAAATAGAAACAATAGGATATGCGCATATTGCTTTTTCTGTAGGTAGTGAAGAAAAAGTGAACGAATTAACGAATACATTAAGAGAAGCAGGATACGCTGTGTTAAATGGCCCGCGTACTACAGGTGATGGTTACTATGAAAGTGTAGTAAGTGACCCTGAAGGAAATCAGATTGAAATAACGATCTAACATGAACAACCTCATTTCGCATTATCATGACGAGAAATGAGGTTGTTTTATTTTTATCTTTAATTGGAGTGATGAAAATCGTGAAGAATCCCCTCAATAACTGGATGAAGAGTACTAGGTAATTCATCAAGCGGAAAGAAACGTAATTCTTTTGATTCTGTTTGATCACATACAAGCTCACCGTGAAATTCTCGGCAAATATAAACAACGAGTACACCGTGTACTTGATCGCCGTTTGGGTAGATTTGAAAGAAATCTGGTCCGGAATATGTACGGAATAGTTCTGAATTTTTAATAATAAGTCCAGTTTCTTCATATACTTCTCGTTTTAAAGCGTCTTCTAACGTTTCGTTATATTCTAAGGCGCCGCCAATGATGCCCCAGCGGTTGAAGTCTGTACGGAGCTGCAATAATATTTCGTTTTTCTCATTTACTATTATAGCGTGTGAACCTATTAAAATCAGTGGATGATTTCCTACTAAATTTCTCATGTCTTCGATATAACCCATAGTTGTTCTCCTTATAGCTAATAATAATTAGGAAGTTCTTTTAACATTCTTTCTGTTTTACGTGCTGTAAAAGCTAAGTTATGGTCATCTTTCGTTCTGAAAAATAATGTGCGTAAAAAGGTTTTAATGTTGGCGCATAAAATACAATATTCATTTAACGAAAGGCGTTTTCTAATTTGGGGAAGCCTTTTTATTTTTTTTTGAATAATAGAAATTAACTCGTCTTGCGGGAAGTCATGATACAGCATTGCTAGTAATGGCGTAACAATTCGTTCATCTTCGTTATTATGAAAAAGGTCAGATGGAATGAAGATTTTATTTAATAAGCAATGAATTAATTCTTCATACCATTCAAAGGTCGTATAAGAATTGTGGACAATTTCAGTAAAGGCATCAGATACGTGAGCAAGACAATGAGCCCATCCTTTATTTTCAATATAACCTCGAAAATCTGTTTCTAAGTTTGTGTATGTAATGAGTTTGTTTTTTATTTCTTCAATGTCCTCCTCTGTAAAAAAATAGTGCGAGTTAGCGAATTGGAGTATTAACGCAATTAACGAAACAGTGTAAGAACGTGTGAAAACCCCATCTGAATGCGGGGAGTAAATGTCACAATATAAATATTCATCACTTAAACAAGTTTGCAACAGTAATTTCAGTTGATCATCCATAAGGAATTCATGATGAATAAAATGCACAAAACATTTATATATAAGCTGGTAACGAACGTAACTATCAGTCGTTCCGATATACTGAAGCATATGGAGCGTTAATTCATTTATATCTATATGTCGCAGTTGCGTATAGTCATTTTGTTGTATAAGCTCTAACTGTTGTTGCAGCGCTGTAATATCCAATGGAGAACCTCCTCCGCACTTTAAAGATGCGATGTTTTCTAGTATTCTATATATTCAAGGACAATCCTGCTCATGCAAGGAGAACAAGTAGAAATTCAAGTATGACATAGATGAGGGAAGTATATGACGACTATAGAACAGTTAGAAAAACATTTTAAAATAAGAAGAAATGCTTCTTCTATCATGATAAAAGAAAATAATGCAGAGATTTTTACAGAAGAGCAATTAAAGGAAATCATGCAATATTGCGTTGCTGAGGCTGAAGAAGAGGGAATAGAAAACTTACATTTTGAGATTTCTTCGAAAAGCCCCAATTATAATATGTATAAAAAATGTTTTGAAACGTATTCGTTTGAATATGTTACTGAAAACATCATTGTGTTTAAGGATCTATATAAAGTAGAAGATGTAGAAAGTGAAATTGATTTTAAGTTGATTGAAGAAGTAGGAGAAGATGCTTTTTATTCTCTTTGGAGTGAGATGACAGAAGAACAAGTCACTTATAATCAATTTGTAAATATGATGCTACAAGAAATTGGTGAGCAATGGAAAGAACATTGTTTAACAGCGAGTGTAGGTGAAGAGCTGATAGGAATTGTAATCCCGCATATTGAAAAGGGGACGTTAGAAGAAGGAAAACTCATGTATTTCGCAGTCGCTCCAAATATGAGAAATAAAGGGTATGAAGCAGCATTCTTTACAGGGGCAATGTTTGTTTTAAAAGAAATAGGTGCATCTTATTATATCGGTGAGGCAAATGTACAAAATGAGTGGATGAAGGATGTTTTTGAAGAGAATGGATGTCAGCTGCTTAGTTCAACTGAGAGATATCTGAGAAAGTTTTAGGAGGATGAATGATGTATACTCTCGAACTCGTATAGCGGGAGGGGACTATATATGTTAAAGCAATCCATGCATTCATTCGTGTTATTGTATCCAAATGTATTGTTAGAAGGCTGGAATGTTGAAAAAGTTTCAGAACGTTATGAAGGTGAAAAGTGGGGGGCTTTTTGGTTTCAGGTTGTTACTCCAACTGGAATGTTTCGAGTAAAGGAATTTTTTCTCGATATAATGGAACCAGTATTTCCGGATAGCTGTATTTCTCAAGCAAAAGGAGATTGTTTTCAATATAAAGGGCTTGTGTATTGGAAAGGTATAAATTATAAAGGAAAAGAAAGTTACGTTACATCTATATGGAAAACACAAGTTGAAATTTCAGTTGATCATGGATATGTAAACCAAGACGAAATGGAACGATTTCTATTTGAATTACAACCGGTACATATGGAGTTTGCGAAAACGATATTACATACACCATTTCACTTATTAAGCTTTCAAGCGAAGAGAAGTGAAATGGGTGAGATAGGAAAGATGTAGAGAGTGGAATGCTCCAGATGACGTATCCTATGTAAAATTGTCAATTCATGAAAAGCTAAGTTGGAAACTCGAATCGGTCGGTTTCGGAAATGATGAAATGCAGTATGTATATTGGGACGAAGATAATAAACTATACGCACTTTGGGTTTGTCGGCATAAAAGCAAAGCGTATTACCCTGTTTCTTCATGGATAATGAACTATGGCCCAAAACAAATTATAAACGGGTTAGAGTTTTATTCACACTCTGATCGCGGAACAGTTGTATACGAAGATTTAGGGAATGAACAAATCGCATACGTATTTCGCGGTAATCCATGTACAAATTTTGAACAAGTAAAAGAACTTTTTGCCTGTTTGTAAGATAAAAAGAAAAATGAGAACGACAAAATAGATATTCTTATAATACAATAAAGAAAGATTCGATTATATGAGAAAGCGTTGGTGAAAGAATGGGGCAGCAAAGACATTGGTTACAAGCGACTGTAGAAAGAAATGAAGATAATACGTTACAAATAAAGTGGGAAAATCATATAGAAGAAGTTTGTATTTATTGGAGTACTTCACCAGATCATATTGAAGAAAATGGAGAATTACTTGCAACGGTAAATGGAGAATCATCATATACAATTGAAAATCCGAGCGAAAATGAGCGTCCATATTTTAGACTAGTAGGTAGTAATGGACAAGCAGTAACAGTAGCTGAGCGTAGATTGCCATTACAAGGCGCGTTTAACTTCCGTGATATGGGAGGATATGAAACGCTTGAAGGCCGTAAAGTAAAATGGGGCAAATTGTACCGATCTGAAGAATTAGCAGGATTAACAGAGGGGGATATCGACTATTTACAAAAGTCTGGCTTAAAGTTAATTTGCGATTACCGTACAGACTTTGAAGTGAAGCATAAGCCAAACCCTGAGATTACAGGAGCTCGTCAAGTGTGCTTACCAGTTATGCAAGACTTGGCGAAAGACTTAAATATAAATGAATTTTTCCAAGTTGGTGACCTTTCTATGTTAGGGAAACCAGGTGAGTACCTTGTGAAAATGAATCAAGATTTCGTAAGTGGTAATGAAGCATTCGTGAGCTTCTTAAACTTAGCGCAAAACCCGGAAAACTTACCGTTAGTAAACCATTGTACAGCTGGAAAAGACCGTACTGGATTTGGATCAGCATTATTATTACTTTTACTAGGTGTACCAGAGAAAACAGTAATGGAAGATTATTTATTAAGTAATGGTTTCCGTGAAAAGTTAAATGAAAAAATGATGGCCTTTTTAGGTGCGAAATTACAAAACGATGAGAGTAGAGCGATATTGGGTGCGATGTTTGAAGCACGCACTGAGTATTTACAAGCTGCGATTGATGAATTAAAAAAGCAATACGGTTCAGTTGAAGCGTATGCTGAAAAAGCACTTGGCTTTACGAAAGAGTCGTTAGAAGAAATGAAAGAGTTATTGCTAGAGGATAAATAAGAAGTGAGGAGGCTAATTGGATTAGCCTCCTTTTACTATTGTTGTTATAATTAGGCTATGAGAATATAGGAATTGAGGAGAACATCATGAAATACAAAGTTATATTATTCGACGTAGACGATACATTATTAGATTTTCCTGAAACGGAAAAACACGCATTACATAATGCGTTTGTACAGTTCGGTATGCCTACAGGGTATACTGATTATCTTGCAAGTTATAAAGAGATTAGTAATGGATTATGGAGAGATTTAGAAAATAAAATGATTACGTTAAGTGAATTAGCGGTAGATCGATTTAGACAATTATTTGCCCTTCATAATATAGAAGTAGATGCGCAGCAATTTAGCGATGTATACCTTGAAAACTTAGGGAAAGAAGTACATCTTATAGAAGGTGCAGTGCAATTATGTGAGAATCTACAAGATTGCAAGTTAGGTATTATTACGAATGGATATACGAAAGTGCAACAATCTAGAATCGGAAATTCGCCTTTATGTAATTTCTTTGATCATATTATTATTTCAGAAGAGGTTGGTCATCAAAAACCAGCACGTGAGATTTTTGATTATGCTTTTGAAAAGTTTGGGATTACAGATAAATCAAGTGTACTAATGGTTGGAGATTCGCTCACTTCTGATATGAGAGGCGGAGAAGATTACGGCATTGATACGTGTTGGTATAATCCGAGTTTGAAAGAGAATAAGGCAAGTGTTAAGCCGACTTATGAAGTGGAGAGCCTGCTGCAAATTTTAGAACTTGTAGAAGTGGCGGAAGAAAAGGTAGTTTCATTTTAATCGTGTCGATATTTGTTGATAAGTCGATATTCTTTGTCGAATCGTCGATATATCGAAAAAATCGTTGATATATTTTAAGTTACGGTAGATATATTGGAAAAATCGTCGATATAATTTGAGTTGCGTTCATTTTATAGGTACGATCGGTGTAACAACTAGAGGTGAGTGAAGGATGTTAACGTTTTTATTTGAGTTAGACAAGAATATCCCGCAAAAGGATGAACCACGGTATGATGCCTATTCAAAGGGCTATATCGAAGGGGATGTAACGATTCGCGTAGGTGACAGCACACTTTTTCAGAAGTCATGCATGAAAGTCGCAGAGCTCGGCATTTATTTAGGACAGTGGATGGAGCAAGTGCAACACGGGCAGAACGTACATATGAATTATGAAACGCCTGACCGTGAAGAGATCATTCTTAGTTTCTCTTATGAAGAGGACAATCAGTGGAGAGTTTCTTCCAGCTGGCAACAATTTGAGCTTCCGGAGAGTATCTCTACTACAACATTAGTGGAGAGTGTTCAACGCTATTTATATGAGTTAAATAAAGAACTGCGTGCAATAGAATATCCTGTGACGTTTGATCAGTACTTAAGAGGAGAGCGAATGATGCAGCTTTCTTACAAACGATTATGTGATAGTAAGGCGGATACGACGTCAATAGAGGTTTATAATGAAAGCGAAAGAGTAGGCGCAGTACGGGGCTATTATAAAAATACGTTGATGAAAGTGCTAGACTTTATTCCGAAAGTCGGTAGTAATATCATTTATGAAATAAAGGATAGTAAGGACAATATTCGCGTTGTTGCAAAGGATGTAAGTAGGCAGCGCCAAAGAAGGATTTTAGTAACGTACAAAGATAATCATGATGTAGAGCATGAAATACTTGTATGTGACGGAAAGTTATTAGATGCAAATTTCTTATTTACCTTTACATATAAGGCGGAAGAATTTGTTGTTCATAAAACTACTTTTGGGATGGGAAAGTTATTACGAAAGGGCTATGTAATCGCAGATTGGAATATTCGTCTTGAGGAAGATATGTATCACATCGAGATGAATGTATACGATGAAGATTATATAGAAGACCAATATTTACTGTTGGGCGTATTTCATGCGGTTTTGTATGGGTGATAGTTGTATAAATGAAAAATACCGGTATTCTTTGTGAAAAGAATGCCGGTATTTTTTATCCCACTTTAATGGGCAGTAAGCCCCCCACCTCAAAATGCAGCGAAAGCAAAGAATTTAGGTGGGGGTCGGGCTGCCAATAAAAGTCCGATTGGTTCAACTAATAATCAGTGGGGAGAAGAAAACCCCCACTGATTAAAGTTTCACTTTATTCATCCTCAAAAATAAAAATCTCATCAATCGTACTTTGAAGTGCCTTCGCTATATCGTGAGCAAGCTGCAAGGAAGGGTTGTATTTTCCTTTTTCAAGGTGGCTAATTGTTTCACGACGTACACCAACGCTCTTTGCTAAATCTTCTTGTGTCATGTTCAATTTAGCGCGATATTCTTTTATTTTCGTTACGAACGCCATGGTGCATCTTCCATTTCGTCAACAGGTTTATCGTAAAAGAACATAGAGAACCCGAACGTAAGAATGAGTGTGCTGAAAATAAGGGCGATATCAATCTCTTGTAGTACTGGGTTTGGAAATAACATTTCAATAAACAGAATGATAGCAGTAGTTAGTAATGTAACGATAAAAGCATTACGGCACGATTTATTGACGATTTGTTCAAATAGTTCATCGTGTTGAACCGTTCTATACGTTGTGAAAAAGGAGAAGAAACAAAACATAGTAAACAATCCTTTTTCATAAAAAAAGCCGAGGAAACCGAAGAAACCGAGAAACCCTAAATATTTTATCCAAGTTGTTTTCATGATAGATTCTCCTTTCAATGTTAGAAATAAATCACGTTACGTTATAAATATATCGCATATGGATAGAAATGGTAATAATAGTTTTCCAGTTTACTTCATAATAATAGTAAAAAGAGGAAATATACTGCGAAATAAAGAGGATAATATTGTAAAATGGTTGTAAGGAGGGGGAGGAAGGTATGCTAACTTGGATCATGGTCGTTGTATTACTTGTAGTGATTACTGTAGTCGCGACGGTGTTAATTGGGCGAAATGGTGATGCAAATTATAGTAAAGCGACAAAGGGGAATATTAGAAGGCTTACGATGATTTATATTATACTAGCTGTCGTTTTAATCGTTGGATTAGGTTTGTATATTTATTTTAAAGGTTAAAAAACTGAAAAATACAAAAATCTGAAAATAGAAGTATGCTATAATGTTGATATAGTTATTTGGTAATTAAGGAAAGGATTGGATGGAATGATTGAGATTACGAATGTGTCAAAAAGTTATAATGGTTCTACCTATGCAGTAAAAGATTTAAGTTTATCTGTGCCTAGCGGAGAAATCTTTGGATTTTTAGGACCGAATGGTGCCGGTAAATCAACGACAATTAAGATGATTACTGGTATCCATGGGGTGGACAAAGGGACGATTACGATTAATGGTATAGATATTATGAAAAATCCGATGGAAGCGAAAAGGACGTTTGGTTATGTCCCAGATAGTCCAGATATGTTTTTACGATTAAAGGGAATTGAATATTTAAACTTTATGGCAGATATGTATGAAGTGCCGAAAGAAGTACGCCAAGAACGAATCGAGTCTTTAGCGAAGAAATTTGATCTTTACAATGCGTTATCGGATCAAATACAAAGTTACTCGCACGGTATGAGACAAAAGATTGTTATTATTGGTGTGCTCGTGCATGAGCCAGATGTATGGATTTTAGATGAACCGTTAACGGGGCTGGATCCGAAATCTGCATATATTTTAAAAGAAATGATGAGAGAACATGCGGATAAAGGAAAGATTGTATTCTTCTCTACACACGTATTAGAAGTGGCAGAAAAATTATGTGACCGCGTCGCGATTATTAATAAGGGGAATTTGCAGTTCAAAGGGAATTTAGATGAAATGAGAGATCATTTTAAATCCAATGAATCACTTGAAAAAATGTTCTTGGAGATGACGGGCAATGAGTAAAATTTGGACGTTAACGAAAGTATTATTGAAATTAAATTATGCAGATTTTATAACAGATAAGAAGAAGCGATGGGCGTATGTATTTTCATTTGCGGCTATTTTATTTGTCGGATTTTTACTGTTTGGTTCTATCACGCATGCAATGTATGAGGGAATGATACATTTAGGGCAAGATCCAGGAATGATTATCGCAATGGGACTTGCGATTGCGAGTATATGGGTATTTTTAATGAGTATTACGAACATTTTAACTGTATTTTACTACAGCAATGACATTGAAATGTTATTACCATTACCGTTAAAACCAGCGCAAATTATTTCAGCCAAATTTTTAACCGTATTAATTACACAATATGTAATGAGTTCATTTATTTTATTACCAATCTTCATTACATACGGTTTAAAAAGTGGCGCATTTATTACATATTACATATATATGATTTTCATTTACTTACTCTTCCCAATTGTGCCGTTAGTATTAGCTTCATTACTCATGACAGTTATTATGAGGTATACAAATATAGGGAAAAATAAAGACCGAGGAAATATATTTATTGGAATCGTAAGTATACTATTTATTGTAGGAATTAACGTATTTTTGCAGTGGAAAAATAAAAGTTCGTTTTCTGAAGATGCAATTGCGGATTACCTTGCAAACAACCAATCTTCTCTTTTAGTACAAATGACAAACTATTTTCCAACTACATATTTTGGAGCAGTAGCATTAGTAGAAAATGCAAATTGGAAGGGTCCTTTATACGTAATAATCTTTGCAGTTATTTCATTTGTATTTTTTGTGTTGTTTTATTACATTGCAGAGCGTACATATTTAAAAGGGGTTATTGGACTTTCAACGAGTACAGCAAAAAAAGAAGTCATTTCAGCAGAAGGCTTACAGAAATCTACGGTACAAAGTTCACATTTGAAAGCATATGTGAAAAAAGAATTTAAAACGTTATTCCGTACACCACAATTTTTCTTAAATTGTATCGTACAAACTTTCGTTATGCCGATTATGTTGTTCTTCATTTTATTCGTGCAAGATGGGAATTTAAAATGGATCATGGGATATATTGATAATCCAAAATCAGCAGGACTTGCAATTGGTGTTGGCCTTTGTGCCTCTCTATTTTTAATGGGAAGTAACGTCATCGCAACAACTTCATTCTCACGTGATGGAAGCTCTTGGTTTGTGAATCGTTATTTACCAGTAAAAGCTTCGGATATCTTTTTTGCGAAAGCGATCACTGCTTGGTTAATTAATGTAATTATTTTAGCAGTGTTCGGTATTACGATGGCAGTTGTAGCGGGAATTTCTCCAGTATTTATGGTTCTTTGGTTCTTATTAAGTGCGAACGGTTTATTGTTAATTAATTTAATCGGCACACGCTGGGATGCACAAACTGCAGATATACATTGGGATACAGAGCAGAAATTATTTAAGAGTCGCTATACAACTTTGTGGAATTTTTTAGCTAATATTTTAATAGCTTTAGTTATTGTAGCGGGAGTAAGTCTATTATACTTCTTCCTTCAAGTGGGACTGTGGGTTATGTTTATCGTTTTATTTGTAATGTTTACAATTGTAAATTATATCTTTATTAAAATTTTAAAATTAGGTGCAGAACGTATATTGTCAAATATTGAATAAAAAGATAGATCCTCTGTATTCGTGCAGAGGATTTATCCATAGGTGGAGGAGAAAAGGTGAAGAAAATAGCAATTGTAACAGGGGCAACTCGTCTGAATGGAATTGGTGCAGCTGTATGCAAGGTGCTTGCTCAAAAAGGAATAGACATTTTTTTCACGTACTGGTCTCAGTATGATAAAGCGATGCCGTGGGGAATGCATGAAAAAGAGCCCTTTTTGTTGAAAGAGGAGATTGAAAGTTTAGGTGTTCGCTGTGAAATGGCAGAAATCAATTTATCGCAGTCATATTCGCCAAACCGTTTGTTTTATATGGTATCAGAACGGTTAGGTGATCCATCTATTTTAATTAATAATGCAGCGTATGCTACTCATACGAGAATCGAAGAATTAAATGTAGAGCAGTTAGATAAACATTATACAGTAAATGTTCGCGCTACTATGTTATTAAGTTCATTATTTATAAAACATTATGCAAGCAAGGCGAGTGGCAGTATTATTAATCTTACTTCAGGGCAGTCACTCGGGCCAATGCCTGATGAACTAGCATACGTAGCGACGAAAGGAGCAATTGAAGCATTTACAAAATCAGTAGCACCAGTTGCGATGGAGAAGGGGATTACAGTGAATGCTGTTGATCCAGGACCAACGAATACAGGATGGATTACAGAGGAGCTGAATCATCATTTAGTATGGAAGTTTCCACAAGGTAAAGTAGGAGAACCGGTGGATGCAGCACGCTTAATTTCTTTTTTAGTCAGTGAAGAAGCAAAATGGATTACAGGGCAAATTATTCATTCGAATGGTGGTTACTCATAAATATATTATGTTAACAATTGTTGAGAAACAAAAAAACGAAAGAAAATTTTATTTTTTTGTATAAATAAAATGTCAAGAAAGAGAAAAATTTGATAGAAGAGTATATCGTCATATGAGGATCGTAATTCTTTATATGACAATATACTCTTTTTCTTTTAGTAAAGAGAAGAAAAATGAAGTAGAAGAAACTCGAATATTTAAATTGTTTTATCGGTTTTTGTACGTATTATTATGAAGATTACTGTCGGAAAAATGATAATTCGTATGAAAAGGGATTTTTTAAGGGGAAATCGAATCGTAAAGGGGAGGATAAATTACGTAAACATAGGGGGATTTATATGAAAATGAAAAAGGTCGCTATCGCATCGATAACAATTGGTACAATGCTTACTATGGCAGCTTGTAGTCCGTCAGCAGATAAAGAAACAGAAAAGAAAGAGCAAGTAACAGCGCAAAATGAAGGAGAATCAAAAACGACAAGTGCAGATGAAGCGTCAAAAACAACGAAAGATACTGAAAAAGAAACAAATACTTCTTCAAATGAAAAAACAGATAAAGATGCAAAAAATACGAAAGAATCATCAGGAACAGAAAGTAACGGTAAAACGTCAACTCAAAATGAGAATGTAAAAACAAAAGAAAAAGAGACGACAGGAAAGACGAATGATCAAACGACTAGCGGGAAAACAACAGATCAAAGTACAAGTACAAACTCAGACGGAAAAACAACGAAAGATCCGAAGAAAAACGTAGCGGTGAAAACAAATGTAAAAGAAGTTGCTGCATTAATTGATAGCTTAGACAAGCAATTAGCTGCTAATCCGAAATTAGAAACAGTAAATAAACTTGGAAAACAAATTAATGCAAAGTGGGATGTAATTGAGAAAGAGTTAGAAACATCACACCCAGCTGAATCTAAAACAATTGGACAAAGTATGTATCCGTTAATTGTAGGAGCGGAGAAAGAAAAGATAGATATTACTAAAATGAAGTCATTAACGACGAAAACGAAAAAAGATTTAAATCAGTTATTAACGAAACTTTCGTAGTTTCAAAAGCCTACTTGTGGGAGTAGGCTTTTTTATGTTGAGAGTGTAATGAAAGTTTATGGGAATCCTAACGAAAAAGGATGGTGATAAAAATGACAATCGATCGAATTTGTACAATTGGGCCAGCAAGCAATAAGAAAGAAACGTTAGCGCAGTTAATAAGCAATGGTATGAAAATTGTTCGGCTAAATTTATCACATGGCACGCATGAAAGTCATAAAGATATTATTCGTTTAGTCAAATCGTTAGACGATTCTATTAAAATTTTAGGCGATGTACAAGGTCCTAAAATAAGGTTAGGTGAAATAAAAGGAGAACAAATTACGCTTCAGGCAGGAGGTTCTTTTATTTTACATACGCAACCAGTTACAGGGAGTAGTACGGAAGCAAGTGTTGATTATGAAGGGATCGCGAATGATGTGAAAGTCGGAAGTAGAATTTTAATGAATGATGGTGAAGTTGAGTTAATCGTTGAGAAGGTAAGTACGGATAAAATAGAAACAAAGGTCAAAGCAGGTGGTAATATCTCATCTCATAAAGGGGTGAACTTACCAGGCGCAATCGTTCGTTTACCAGCTATTACAGAGAAAGATAAAAAAGACATTCAGTTTCTTTTAGAAGAGGGTGTTGATTTTATCGCATGTTCTTTCGTAAGAAAACCTAGCCATATAAAAGAAATACGAGATTTCATACAACAGTATAAAGAAACATCACCTAATTTAATTGCCAAAATAGAAACGATGGAAGCGATTGAAAATTTTCAAGATATATGTAAAGAAGCAGATGGAATTATGATTGCAAGGGGCGATTTAGGAGTAGAGTTGCCGTTCCAGTTTATCCCGCTTTTGCAGAAAATGATGATTCGGGAATGTAATCGAACGAATACATATGTTATTACAGCGACACAAATGCTGCAATCCATGGTAGAGCATTCTATTCCAACAAGGGCTGAGGTGACCGATGTGTTTCAAGCTGTGCTCGACGGAACGAATGCTGTTATGCTTTCTGCCGAAAGTGCGTCAGGCGAGCATCCGATTGAAAGTGTAAAAACATTACGTCTCGTTTCTGAATTCGCTGAGCATGTGAAAAAAGACGTTCCTTTTGTGATGAAAGATGTACTGGAATTGCTACATAAGTCTTTGGATGAGTGATGAAACAGACGAGGGCGGATATGCATCCGCCCTCGTCTGTTTCATTCCTATTCTTCTTGCTCTTGCTCATCCAAAATCTTTTCAAACGCAGCAGATACTTTTTCAAACTCTTCATCATTCTCAATGTATGAGAATTCATTATCTTCTTCTACTTTTAAAAAGAAAATATCAATGTCTTCCTCAGTTTCTGTTTGGATATCCTCCACAAAGGCAACGGCAATATATTCTGCGCCTTCGACATCCATCGCTCCAAGTACTTCTACTTCTTGCTCTTCGTTATTCTCATCACTAAGAGTAAACACTTCGCCAACTTCAATATCAGACATATTCATTCTCCTCCTGTCCAACTCTAATAAATAGAGTGTTTCAACTGCATACATACTAATATATCTTTCCATGAAAAACCAATTTCATACATAAGAGAAATGAAATTCTACTTTTTTCGTATGAGTATACAGCTATAAGGAGCGCATGTTATCTTATTCAATCCATTCAACAATTTCATCCATAGTCTGTCTTGTTTTATCACGTTTTGGCTCTTCTTTACGGTAACCAAAGGCAACCATAACAGATACTTCAAAGTTATCTCCATTGATAATGCCTTCTTGACGAAGTAAAGAATCTACTTTCTCTTTATCAAATCCTTCTATTGGACAAGAATCAATACCGATTTGAGCTGCGCTCGTCATCATATTACCTAAAGCAATATAAGTTTGCTTAGATGCCCAATCAAATACAGCACGGTCGGATTGTAATAAGTTAAAATCTGATTCCTGGAACTTTTTGAAGAATTCATATCTAATTTTTTGTGTGTCTTCAGGTAATTCAATAATATCGTTCATCATATGTTTAATATACTCCGCATCATAATGCATATCTTTAATATTTCTTGAAAGAACAATGACAAAGTGGCTAGCTGTTGCAAGTTGCCCACCAGCACCCCATGAATATGGTTGTAGTTTTTCTCTTACTTCTTTATTTTGTACGATAACAAATTTCCAAGGTTCATATCCGAAAGAAGAAGGAGATAATCTGCCTGTTTCTAAAATGAAATTAAAATCCTCTTCTGAAATTTTTTGCATAGGATCGAACTCTTTACATGCATGTCTGAAATGAAAAGCCTCCATAATTTTTTCTTTTGTAAATTGGTTTGTATTTGTCATAAAAGTTCCTCTTTCCATTTATTTATTTTGTAAGTAAATTATATTTTTAAAGTAACATAGACACAAGTACGCACATTTATGTGGTATAGTATCAAAAAAGATACTAATGTTAAGGGAAGGGATTTATTATGGATTGTTCAAACGAAAATAATGTGAATTACCCATTTCTAAATAAATATTCTTGTCCAGTTGAAGCTATGGTTGAGGTTATTGGTGGGAAATGGAAAGGGGTTATTTTGTATCATTTATTAGATGGTACAAAGAGGTTTAATGAATTAAAAAGATTAAAACCTAATATCACGCAAAGAATGTTAACACTGCAGCTGAGGGAACTCGAAGCAGATGGTATTATACATCGTGAAGTGTACCGTGAAGTACCTCCAAAAGTAGAATATTCGCTAACGGAGCTTGGTGAATCGCTTCGTCCAATGATTCTATTAATGATGGAGTGGGCGACTCATAATATGGAGAAAGTTTTGGAGAGTAGAAATACAAAAAATAATAGGTAAGAGTTGTAGAAATAAAAGGTGTTTTCCATATGTGAAGACACCTTTTATTTCTGTATTTTTACTTTTTAACTTCAACTGCTGAAGTTGGAATGGCAGCCAAGTTTGCAGTTTTACCATACCAATCAGCATGTTTAAAAACAACACCTTTTCCATATCCTTCAGTTGAAGTACGTTCCCATAGCGTTGTTGAATAGCTAGCAGTAGGGGACGCTGTACTTACAGAAGAAATTCTATTTTGCCAACTAGGAGGCAAATTTTTAAAACCACTACTAAGAGAAAAATACTCGCCACCTTTATTTGCATGTTCATAGAAGTCTGTACTATTAGGTCCGCTGCCGCCAACCCCAAGGGGAGTGATTGTATGATTCAACCTTTGTTTATCTTTTTTAATAAAAGACTCTAAACTTTCTTTGCTCGAAAATCCATAAGATAACCATTCTCCATTTTGATTTTGTTTCGGTAGAACTAACGTTATTTTTACGTCTTCCTTTGACGGAGCACCAAATTTGTTAAACGCATCGACAGTTTTTTCATCTACAGTTACATATTCAAAAGAGGGAATCGAATAATCCTTTTCGGTACTAGCTGATACTAATCCTAACCCTACAGTTAATGATGAAATGGCTACTACTGCACCTACTATCAATTTTTTTAGCATGAATTCATCTCCTTTACACTTAGTTTTTTACATAACTAAAATGTATGTTAACTTGAATATTTTATAAATATTTAGAAATTTATAAAATTAAACAGAATATTCTTTTATTGGTCTGGAGTAAGGAGGGGAATTTGAAAAAGGATTTACTTAAAAAGTAAATCCTTTTTGGGTGTTAGCAATAACGTTATTATGTAAATTTTGCAATTTGCTAACTGACTTCAAAACTCTACTGATTAAAGTTTCATTTTATCCTGTTATGAATCATACACTTCTTTTGCATTCATAGAAGCCGCATCTAATAAAAGGAAAATGGCTGCTATAATATGTAGAACGATTACTATATAAGGAAAGAAGGCAACTAGAGTAACGATAATGCCGATATAATGAGGGTACGTATTCATGTCTCCTTTTTTAGCTAATAAAATAGTAGTGATATGTAACACAATCAATAGAAGTAGAGGTATCCCATATAGGTTAACGTGACTTAGAAATAAATAATAACAAGGAAGTAATAAAAGATGATAGATCCCTGTAGTCCACTTTAGTGCTTGGATGTAGGTTTTCAAAGTGAATCCTCCTAAAATAATCAATATCTATATATTACCAAAAATAATAGGTGATTGGATATTATATATTTGTAGATTTTAGTAGAATATAATTTTTTTATGTTAACTAATTATTGGTTATCTATAAAATAGAAAAACCACCCAAACGAGGGTGGTTCGTATTACAAATAATTACTTAAAGAAGAAAGTGAAACCTTCACCTCACTACCTTCCTTCATATTCCGTAGCATAGCGGTTTCTGTACTAAGTTCTTCTTCCCCAATAATAAGCACATAAGGGATATTCTCTTTATTGGCATAATTCAGAGCACGTTTTAATTTGCGTCCTGCTAGTTCAAGTTCGATTTTTAAGGAAGTGGTAGAACGTAATTGCTGAGCAATTTGCAAGCATTGTAACTCTGTTCCGAGTGGGATGATAAAAACATCCGCTGTAGATGATAGTGTTTCTTTCTGCGATAGTGCTGTATAAATAACGTCTAAACCGAATGAAATGCCTACTGTTGGATAGCTCATGTTATCACCACGGAATGCTCCGATAATATTATCGTATCGACCGCCGCTACCGATGCTGGATGTAATCGATCCATCTTTTAAAAAGATTTCATACACGGTACCTGTGTACATTGTAAGTCCTCGTGCTAAAAACGGATTAAATATAGCATTTTCATTTATTCCGAGAGCGATTAAATATTGCTGTAATTGTTGTAATTCGTTTACTCCTTCGGCAACGAGTGGAGTATTGAAAGTTTCTTTAAAGTCAGCAATTGTAAGCTTTAGACAAGATAAAACAGTATTACATATCGTATCAGCCATTTCTTCAGAAATTCCGCGCTCTAATACATCTTTTCGTACACCATCTATCCCAATCTTTTCGATTTTGTCTAATGATAAAATGACGTCACTCGTTCGTTCAGTAGGGATGTTAATAGATTCGAGAATACCGTTTAACAATTTTCGGTTATTATATTGGATCGTTACTTCTAAGTTTAACGTTCGGAACAGTTCAAACGCCATGCTCATAAGTTCCGCTTCTGCCATGACAGATTCTACACCGACTATATCAACGTCACATTGTATAAACTCACGAAATCTTCCTTGTTTAATTGGCCCATCTCGAAATACTTTTCCAATTTCATACCGTTTAAAAGGGAGGCGGATGTTCGGATTCATTGCAACGACTTTTGCGAATGGAATTGTCAAATCGTAACGTAAGGCAAGATCGCGTTTTCCTTGATCTTGAAGTGTATACATTTCTTTTAATATTTCCTCACCACCGCCGTACTTGTAAGACATAAGCTCATACATATTTAACGTTGGTGTTTCTAACGGTTTACATCCGTATCGTTCAAACGTGTCTTCGCACGCTCTTTTAATTTTATTTCGTAGTACTTGTTCCTCTGGTAAATAGTCTTTCGTTCCTTTTACATTTCTCATTTCCATCTTAATCACTCCTTTTTTAAATTAAAAAAAGCTATGCAGGTATAAAAATACCCACATAGCTTTATGAACGCTTCGTGGGTCAACAGGAAAAGCCCTGTACCCACGAAGAAAAATTTTTCTTCGGATACACGGCGTTACGTATGATGATGAAGTTGGAAAGAAGTATTAACATTTCGCATGACAAATCTCTCCTTAACATAAGTTTTTCCAAATTATATCAGATGATTTTTGAATTATCAATATTTTTAGTTTTGAAAAATACGTGAAGTTATGTAGGAGAAATGGAAAAGGGTGTATAATAAAACTTAATAATATGAAATAACCTTTTAAGGAGAACGTTATGAAAAAAGATAAAACAAATGCGATGCGAATATTAGATAAAGAAAAAATTGAATATTCGATGATGTCATATGATCCAGACGATGGGAAAATTGATGGCGTATCAGTAGCCGAGAAAATTGGACGAGAAGTGAGAGAAGTATATAAAACGTTAATCGCTCAAGGGAATAGTAAAAATTATCATGTGTTTATTATTCCGGTGGATGAGGAACTAAATTTAAAAGCTGCCGCAAAAGCAGTAAGTGAAAAGAAAATTGAAATGATTCCTGTAAAAGATATTACGAAAGTGTCAGGATACATTCGCGGTGGTTGTTCACCAGTCGGAATGAAGAAGTTATTTTCTACATGTATTGATGCGAGTGCTCAATCACTTGAAACAATCATTGTAAGTGGTGGGAAAATAGGTATGCAAATTGAACTTAAAGTGGATGACTTGGCGAAAGTGACGAGAGCGCAGTTTGGTGAGATAACGAAATAATGATACATAGGAAAAGAAGTTCTAATTTTATTTAATTTAGATAATAATTTATAGGATAGTTAGTCCATTATGGGGCTAATTGTCCTTTTTATTTACATACTGGATAAACTGAATCATTTGTTTGGCTTTGGGGGGAGGACTTTAAATAAACAAGAAGAGTTACTCACAAAGATAGACAAAGGAAGGGAGAGTGTTTTAATGAAAGTTTAAGAAATGCCAGTATGTTTGAAAAAAACTATGCTAAGAGCATGCAAGATTTTATACAGTTTTTTTGCTAATCCAGTAAATAACGAGAAACCTAAAACCGCGCCACAATAGGAATGTATAAAAAATGCATAGATCCATAGATCGAAAAAAGGAGGTTCCCTTGTGAGAGTCGGATTTCTCCTTTATCCTTGCTACTGATAATAGGACGTTATGTTAACTATATACGAATATCATATTCATCCAAAATTGCCCTTATTGATGGTACAATTAAAGTCTTGGAGGGATATTATGGGAATTTATTATGTATTACTGTTTCTTATATTCGGCACTGCAATATTCTTATTTTTCTTGTCTAGTTCATCAAAAATTAAGGCTAAAAACCTATCATTGATAATAGTCTGTTTAGGGATAAACCTACTCATAAGTCCAGTGGCTTTTTTTATAGGCGGGATAGCTGATTATGCAGGTGTGGTGGCTAATTATGGAGCTTATGTTGCGGGTGATTCGGCAACAGCTCCTCCTCTAGTTAGTCGTGTACTTTATTTTTTAGGAGGATTTCTCTTCATTCAAGGAATACCGTTCCTCATACTATTTTTAGCTTTTTGGAAGTTTACAAGAGCAAGGAAAACAAGTATAAAACACATAACGAATAAGTGGATGCCTTTTTAGAAAAGAATTGAATCTCTCCAATCAGGAGAAGTTTAAAATAACTTCCAATAACGATAATTATGTAAATAAGCCGTTCACTGGATTCCCATAGAAAACTGTGGTGAGATGAAATTTTTGATTTTGAAGCGCTTCAAAATCTTAACTAGATGGCTAGTATCAGTACCCCACAATAAAAAGGCAGGAGCATATCAAATATGTTCCTGCCTTTCATTTTAGAGAGATGTTTCCTAACAGTTGATTTTGTTAACGAAAGTCGACTTTAAATCTATATTTTGTGTGAAAAAAGAACATATAATAAAAGTATGAGGTGATGGTGTGAAGGAGATAAACATTCATAAAATAATTGCGGATAAGAGAAAAGAAAAGGGAATTACACAGGAAGAGTTAGCGGCTTATATCGGTATTACGAAGGCATCTGTTTCTAAGTGGGAGACAGGGCAGAGTTATCCGGATATTACATTTTTACCACTGTTAGCATCGTACTTTAATGTAAGTATAGATGAACTAATCTGTTATACACCGCAAATGGAACCGGAAGGTATTAGGAATTTATATCATAGACTAGCGGAAGCTTTTAGTGAAAGACCGTTTGATGAAGTAATGATAGAGTGCAGAGGAATCATCAAAAAATATTATTCTTGTTTTCCGTTATTACTTCAAATGGGACTACTTTTTATTAATCACCATATGTTAACAGAGGATACGGATAAAAGAATTGAAATGTTAGAAGAGGCAATGCATCTCTTTAGCAGAGTGCAAGAAGAAAGTAACGATGTTTCTCTTGTGAAAGAGGCGGTATCGTTTCAAGCGACTTGCTATCTTATACTCAATAAAGCGAATGAAGTATTGCAATTGCTTGGCGAAACGATACGTCCTAACGTTCCAGAGGAGGATTTAATTGCACAGGCGTATCAAATGCTTGGAAATAATGAAAAAGCAAATGAAATAATGCAAATTAGTATGTATCAACATTTAATACAACTTGTTGCGACAATACCGAATTATGTAGTAGTAAATGCCTCAAGCGCTGAAAAGGTAGAGGTAATTTTAAATAGAGCTTTTATGTTAATAGATATATATGAAATAGAAACATTACATCCCAATATGACTTTAAAAGTATACTATGCTGCTGCACAAGTATATTGTATGCAAGGGAATTTTGAAAAGGCATTAGAAATGTTACGTAAATATGTAGCAGTTTGTGCGGCAAGCTTCACAGTAAATAGTCTACACTTACATGGAGATTCTTATTTTGATGCGATTGATGGATGGTTTGCAGAATTTCCACTCGGCGCTAAAACAGTTAGAAATGAAGAGATTATAAAGCGAAGCATGTTACAAAGTATTGCAGAGAATCCAGTTTTCACTCCGATGAAAGATGAAAGAGAGTACAAAAATATAATAGCGAGTTTGAAATTCAAATTAGATATAACTGAATAGAAGGAGGACTAATATAATGACCTTCGATGAATATGAAGTAGCGATAAATAGTGAATTTACGTTGCAAGGTACGATTACAAAGCCAAAAGCTGATGGGAAGTATGCGGCTGTTGTCATTATCGCGGGATCTGGAGAGATTGATCGTGATGGAACGATCGTACCGCTAAAGCTTGAGGCGAACATATATAAAGATTTAGCGCATGTAATAGCGGGGCTGGGTGTAGTGACGCTCCGCTTTGATAAGCGCGGAGTAGGAAAGAGTGACGGAGAATTTCTGAAGACTGGAATGTGGGATTTAGTTAGTGATATAGAGTCTACGATTACGTATTTAAAAGAACAACCATTTGTTGATCCAGAAAATATCATTTTGGCTGGTCATAGTGAAGGATGTATGTTGGCAACTGTAGTAAACGCAAGAACACCAGTTAATGGGCTTATCCTTCTTACAGGAGCTGCGGAATCATTAGAAGAGGCTACGAAAAGACAAAGAGAAATTGCATATAAAGAACTAAAAGAGCAGAAAGGAATAAAAGGAAAGTTAATGCGTCTTCTCAAAGTGGAAAAACGTGGAGAAAAGCAGATGGGAAAAATAAAAGAGAAAATGATGAACACAGAAAAAGATACGATTAAAGTTGGGTTTAAACCGATGAACGCAAAGTGGTTTAGAGAGCATTTTCAGCATGATATTTATAAAGATTTACAGCAAGTAACATGTCCAGTGCTAGCGATTGCTGGTGATAAAGATATTCAGGCTGATCCTGAAAAAGCGAAGCGAATTGGTGAGTATGTAAAGGGTGATTCTGAAGTACATGTAATAAAAAATATGGATCATAGTTTGAAAGTTTTTGAAGGTGAGTTTAAAACATTAGAGTTTAAAAAGAATTATGAAGAAGGGGCAAGAAAGCCACTTCATCCAGAGTTGGAAGAAATAATTGTGAATTGGCTGGAATCATATTTTATCCCCGGTAGTAGGACTCTTACATCAAAATTAGGTGAATATGAGGAAGATGGAAGGGAGAGTAACTGCCTGTAAAAGACGGACTGGTGTGGGGGAATGGTAGGTGTAAGTACTTCTGTAGTTTCAAACATATTCCCCTGATTGTAGGTTCTATAAATAATCCAGGCTATTTAATATTAAGAGGAAGCCAACTATACACATAATCCATGACAGAGCTGATCCTGAATGATTAGCGATTTTCATTCGGAGCCTCTCGAGAGGTTTTTGCATCCACTGACCAAACAGGAGATAGAAGAGAAACAGCAAGAGAGAGGGCAATACCATAATAAAGTTGTATCCGGCTAAAATAGAAGACCATTCTACCCATGATAGATTAGAAGTAGTCAGTATACCAATTGCCGCAAAATAAGGAAATGCAGTACCCGCTTCAATTAATGTAGTAGTGAATCCTAGTGCAATCATTGAAAAAATACTTTTTGTTTTTGGTGAAGGGATCTCTGAATTTTTCTTAGGTGGAATATAAAAGCTTGCGATGAATAATATGACGCCAATAATAAATAACAACCAGCTTACGATTCGATTTTGAAATAAGCCAGAAATAAATTTAAACAAAAAATCTAATCCTAACATGAGTGAAACGCCAACAGCAAAATAACATCCTGCTACGGTCAATAAATAAACGAATAAACGTTTCGTAAGATTCTCTTTATCTGTTAAAAGTAGATATATTGTTACTCCTATTGTAGTAGGGCTTAGCGTGTCTAATATAGCTAATCCGCCTATTAGGAGAAGTTGCTCTGTACCCATTATGCTTTCCCCCTTATTTCGGCTCAGGATTATTTTTTTTAGTCATAAAAATGGCATATGCCTCGTTTATAAACTGAAGCACATCTTGATCGATTGGATATAAACTAAGTTTCTCTGATTGTTCGGGAGACATCCTTATCTCCCAAAGCTTATTTAGAAATTCATCCTCACCTTCAAATTCTTCTAAGCGTTTTTCCTCCATTCGTCCTATGATATTTTGAACTTTCGTTGCTTTTGGGCCATCCTTCATATAATGCTTTAACTGACCGATGAGAGCAATCCATTCGAGTGAATCAGAACAGTTACTTGCCATTTTAGGAACCTTTTCCAATAGCTTTATTTCTTTTTCTTTAAATACAGATTCGCGATAATATTGTTGTATATCTTTATCTTTGCTGGATAATTGCATAATCTTCTGAATCGCAATCCAGCTTTCTTCTCCTTCTAGCGCAATTCCATTTATCAATTCCCGTAAGGATAATTCTATTTTCTTTAAATGTTCCTGCTCTTTTATTACGTAAGATAATTGACTTTGTAAACTATCCGACCAATCCCATTCATTGAAGTCGAGCATATTTTTAATCTCTTGCAACGGAAATCCAACTTTTTTTAAAAATTGAACTTGCTGTAGTTTTTTTATTTCTTCATTTGTATATAAACGATGGCCACCTTCTGTTTTTGATGCTGGTTTTAATAATCCAATTTTATCGTAATAACGTAGTGTCCGTACTGTAACGCCTGTCAGTTCTCCAACTTTATTTATGTGTATCAACTGATAAACCTACCTTTCTGAACGTTAAGATTTTATCGTTAACGATTATTTTCCTCATACCATATTTACTCTTCTTTACTAAAAAGATTTTTAAGTAAGTAACCTGATCCTAATCCAATTAATACACCAGGAAATGCATGATCCAATGTTAGTCCGATACCTGCACCTATAATGACACATCCATAAATAATAATATCGCTTTGTTTCATCTAAAAACCTCCTATTTTTCTAATTTCTTTAATGAAATTGCTAAATAGTAGCTACTTAACAGTATATAAAATGACCCAACGTCAACTTCAAGTGCTTTTGATTTTTTATTAATAAATTTATATAACTCTTTAGAAAGACTTGATTTCGAAATATTTTTGTGGACTTATCGTTCCAGAAAGAATATATTAAATTATATGATAGGGGGTGTTTTTAAATGGGTAGAAAGATTAGTTTTAACAAAGAACATGTTTTAAATAAAGCTATGCATTTATTTTGGGAGAAAGGTTATGATGCTACATATATATCAGATCTTATTGAAACGATGGGTATAAGTCGCTCTACTCTCTACGATAGTTTTGGAGATAAGGATGCACTATTTAAACTGGTTTTGGAACATTATAAAAACTATGGCTCTCAAAAGAGAAATTTACTTTTTACTGGTATAAACACGAAAGCATCACTTACATCCTTTTTTTATCAACATATTGAAAAATGTTATTCAGATGATATTCCAAAAGGTTGTATGATAACAAATTCTTCACTGCTTATTGGACAAATTGATCCTGCCATAGAAGAAATACTCATAAATGATTTTAATGAACTTGAAAACGTATTTAAGCAAGTTATCGAAGAAGGAAAAAGGAGAGGGGAAATTTCACAAGAGGCTGATACGGAACTAGTTGTATATTCTTTATTAAGTTTAAACCATAGCTTGAATATAATGTCCAAATATAAAAAAGAGAAAAATTTAGCCTATCGTCTAGTGGATAAGACTATTGCAGACCTATAGTCTTTCTTTTTTAAATTTTTTTGGAATGAACGTTCCGAAAAACAGAGAGGAATGGTAAATTTGAATAACAAGACAAATTTTCTAATTTTTATTTTAGCAATTAGTTGTGGCTCACTTGCTGCAAATATTTATTATGCACAACCAATTGTACAATTCATTGCAAAGGATTTGGATATCTCTTCTGATTTATCTGGATTGCTTACTACTTTGACGCAAATTGGGTATGGATTGGGATTGTTTTTTATCGTACCAATGGCAGATTTATTTAAAAGTAAGAAGATAATAGGGATTCTTATCGGGATAACTATTTTTTCTTTAATTGGTACGCTAATTTCGACAAATGGAATTATTTTTTTACTATTAACAACTATAATTGGCATTGGAGCCTGTGCGGCTCAAATGTTAGTTCCGCTAACAATGAGGATTGTGCCTATTGAAGAGACGGGTAAATATGTGGGGAAAGTAATGAGTGGTTTATTGATTGGGATTATGATTGCTCGCCCATTATCTATCGGAATAGCTGACTGGTTCGGCTGGAGAATGGTATTCCTTGTTTCATTAATAATCTTAGTTGTTGTCTTACTGTTAATTATAAAATTTTTACCCAACTATGAAGTGATATCGACTAGTAACATGCGATATCCAAACTTAATAGCTTCTATGGTAAAACTACTACTACATACTTCTTCGTTACAACAAAGAGCTTTTTATCACGCATGCTTATTCGCAACATTTAGTCTTTATTGGACAGTTATTCCTATTTTATTAAGGTCAGAGCCATTACATTTCTCAAATAATGAAATTGCATTGTTTGGATTTGTTGCAATAGCTGGAGCTTTATTAACTCCTATTATTGGTAAAATAGCAGATAAAGGTTATATTTTTACAATGACTAATGTATCAATGGCGCTAGTATTATTATCAATCATACTATTATTTTTTGTTCAAGATCATTCACTATTTAGTATGATATTAATACTTATCTCAGGCATTTGCATCGATATTGGTGTAGCAGGAAATTTATTATTAGGTCAAAAAGTTATCTTTAGTTTGAATCCCGAGATAAGAAATAGACTGAATGGATTATATATGACTATTTTCTTTTTGGGAGGAGCCTTTGGTTCATGGATTGGAAGTTATACATACTATAAATTTAATAGTGAAGTAACTTTACTCATTGGAGCAGCTTTTCCTTTAATCGCCTTATTTGTTCATTTCATAATAAATAATACAAAACAATTATCTGAAACCAAAAGTAAATACATATCTTGACTATTCATTTCTCTAAAAAGTCAGGTTTAAAATCCAATGCGGGATACCTTTGAGGGGCATGGGAATCTTCACATTAGTTTAGTATTTTTGAATGTAAGTTTTTTTGGTGGTATTATCCGCTATAAAATGAATGTTATCATCGTTTTTGTATATAAAAAACGAACGTTTTTGTTATTTTTTCTTAAAATGTTCATATTTAGATTGCGTGTGCACTAAAAGTTTGATATATTACCAATATAATAATTTTACACATCATCACTCGTATATACTCGGTAATATGGTCCGAGCGTTTCTACCTAGTTCCCAATGAAAGAACTGGACTACGGGTTAAAGTATTCGGTCGCTCTATGTAATGTGGGCTACCGATTTATAATTTTGCATGTGCTTAATTAACTTTGACTACCGTAGTTCTAGAAAGTAGAGATTCTTCTACAATTTCTAGAACTTTTTTGTTTTGACCAAAAGCATCGAGTATAGAAAACAACAAGAGAAAAAGGAGATTATTTATGAAGAAGAATACGTTGAAAAAATGTGCTGTCCTAGTAACTACTGTTGCATTGTCATTCTCGATACTTGCGGGATGTAATGCGAGTCCGAAACAAGTTGAGGCAAAAAGCAATCAAAAACCAATCTTAATTCAAGGCCCAATGCCGATAGAAGCTGAAAAGTTTGCAAAAAGGTTAAAAAATGTCAAAGAAGAAAAGTCTGGAACTTTCGTATTTTATAAAGGAACTGTCGACAATTATCCTGTAATCGTAGCGAAAACAGGTAAAGGAATGGAAAATACAGCAGCCGCTACAGCAGTAGCTATTGAAAAATATAAGCCTCAGGCGATTATTAACCAAGGAACATCAGGTGGACATGATCCAAATTTAAATGTATTTGATATTGTTTTAGGAAAACAAGTTGCAAATATAGGTTCATTAAAAACAACAAATATGGATGAGAATCAAGGAATTGAGCCGACAAAATGGATATCTATGGATTTAATGGCTTCTGAAGGAAGTGCAGGGGAAGATCCAAATGCTGAGAAAATTCGATACTACGAAGGAGATAAGGATTTACTTGCAGCAGCTCATGCAGTAAAAGATAAATATACAAAGGGTAAAGTAGTTGAAGGTACGATTGGTTCAGCAGATGTTTGGAATAATGAAGTGGATAGAATTAAGTGGTTCCATACAAAATACGGTACATCTCTAGAAGAAATGGAAGGCGCTGCTGCAGCGCAAATCGCAAAAGCGTATGACGTACCATTTTTAGGAATTCGAGTGTTATCTAACAATAAAACAAACGGAGGAAAATACAATCCAAACACAGCAGCGGCAAATCAAGAATATGTATATGAAGTAGTTAAAAAATATATAGATTCAATGCAAAGTAAATAGTAGTAGTTCTGTCCCAGCATAAACGTCAAGTAACTGTAAATTTTTTCGAGACGGATAAACTTGTCTTAGGCATGGTAGTTGAAAAAGAAAAGCTTGTTTCTTATAAAAAATATAAGAAACAAGCTTTTTTATTTAAAATAAATTGGGTAATTAAACTATAACATCAATATGCATCGTTGAATATCATAATAATATAATGGAGGTGATGTTATTTGGCTCTTACTACAGGACCAATTGAAAACGTAGGAAATCAACCTGCTAATGCAAATAGAGTTAGGGTGAAAATCCTTAACCGTACTGCGGGTCCGCTTACTGGAGTAGCTAGAGTTTTTAGACTTGACGGTTCATTAGTGTTGATTGAACAGGTAAACTTCAATGTGAATTCTAATGCTTCTACTTTTGCAACTCTAAGTTTAGTTCATCCTGCTTTTGGACAAGCATTTGAATATGAAGTTCAAATTGTTCCTAATCAACCTGGTGGACTATATAGTGTTTATGGGCTAACAGCTGAAAGTGTTATCATTACTGCACAACGTGTTGTGAACTCAGAATTGACACAGTTTCTTTAATTAAAATAGATTGGTGCCTACATGGTACCCAATCTATTTTTGTACGTATTATTCAGAGAAAGAAAGATTTTACACAAAAAATAAAGACAGTTATGGAAAAAGGAAAAGTCGAGCTATCATCTTGATTTTTATTATTTCTGTCCTAAACTCTATCTTTTTTGTTGCATGGTTTTCTTTGAATGCTTTTTATTCAAAATGTTTTTTGAAGTATTTATCGAATATGCATTATTGCATAAATAAATGGAAGTTTATAAGTTAACATTAAACTACTTTTAAATTGTAAAGAATATTTTAACGTTCTTTGCTAAAGAGGAATACTCCTTGTGAAAATTAGAAAAGTCAAAAGTGTGGAAATGATACAGACTCAATAAAGTTTTGTATTAAATAAAAAGAAAAGGGGTATGGGCTTCTAAAAGCTTTCGGGGGTTAAAAAGCACGTTTTAGTTAATAGCTTCAAATTATATTTTAAAGGGGAAATGGGTATATGAAGTTTCGAAATACAAAAATTGCTATGGTTACACTATCTTCATTTTTTATTTTAGGTTCTGCATCTCTATCATTCACAGATACTATACACGGTGAAGTAGCTTCTGCATCACCACAAGAGATTACTGTAAAAAGCTATGACGATACATATTATAATAATGCAATAGGAAAGACTGGTTTAGAATTAAAGAAGGAACTTCATAATATTATTGATAATCATACAAAGTTATCATACAGTGCGGTTTGGGAAGCGCTTAGAGATACTGATGAAGATCCGAATAATAAAAATAATGTGATACTCTTATATACGGGGCGTTCGCAAGGGAAACTTACGAATGGTTCAGGAGTTGATAACTGGAATCGAGAGCATGTTTGGGCAAAATCACATGGTGATTTTGGAACGACTGCAGGACCTGGAACAGATTTGCATCATTTAAGAGCGACGGATGTATCTGTAAATAGTTCACGTGGAAATCTGGATTTTGATAATGGTGGCGTGAATCATTCGGAAGCGACAGAATGTAAATATGATAGTGATTCTTGGGAACCTCGTGATAGTGTAAAAGGAGATATCGCTAGAATGCTATTTTACATGGCAGTTCGTTACGAGGGAGACAACGGTGAAATAGACTTAGAACTAAATGAAAAGGTGAATAACAATAAAGACCCATACATGGGAAAACTATCCGTTTTACTAAAATGGAATGAACAAGACCCGGTCGATGATTTAGAGAGAAAGCGTAATGAAGTGATTTTTACGAAATATCAACATAATCGTAATCCTTTCATTGATCATCCGGAATGGGTAAATAAAATTTGGAACTAAAATAATTAAAGATATTTTACTTTGAGAAAAGGGATTGATCATTATGATTAATCCCTTTTTATATCTATACTAGAATAAGTGATTTTTATAGAATTGGAGAGGAAAATAGGATAGATATTTTATCAAGTTAAGTATAATACGAATCTTTTAATACGGTCCCCACTCAATATTAACCCCAACAATAAGAAAAATAAGTCCAATGATAAACCAAATAAATGCAAGAGGGGCCATAAAACGAATCCATTTTCCGTAAGAAATGCCGCTCGCTGCGAGAACGCCCATTAAAACACCGGAAGTTGGATTGAGGCAGTTCACTACACCTTCGCCGAGCATAACAGCTTGTACTGTAACTTGGCGTGTAATGTGCATGAAATCAGCTAACGGAGCTAATATCGGAATGAAAATAACAGATTCACCTGTACCGGATGAAATGAGGAAATGTAATGCAGCACTACTTACATACATACCGATAACGCCAAATACAGGGCTTTGTCCTTCGAGAGACTGTGCGAGTTGATTAACAATTGTATCAAGCAATTTGCCTTGTTCTAAAATGACTGAAATACAACGAGCCATTCCGACGATCAAAGCACCGTATATGAGATTTTGGCAGCCTGTTAGAAAAGTAGAAGCGATATCGTTTGCTTTCATACCACCTATTATTCCCGCTGTAATGGCGATGAAAATAAAGGTAGCGGTCATTTCTGCGTCTGTCCAATGTAGGCGGAAAGCGCCTATTAAAAATACAATTAATGATAAAGCTGAAACGAGTAAAATTAATTTGTGACGTATTGTCCAAGGAACTTCAGTTTTTTCTATTTCTTTCTCACTTGAAAGAGCATTACTTGGAAACCAGTTATCTCCGAGTATGCTTCCTTTATTCGATTTTTTTAAGCGTTTTACGTACCAATTAATATAGATAATCGTAGCAAGTAAAAAAGAGATATAAATTGCTGTACGTAAACCAATTCCCGAAAACATCGGAAGTTCTGCGATTTTTTGTGAAATACCTAAAGGTGAGGGAGATAAAATAGTAGCATTAAAACCAGCATAAGTGCCTAAATAAATAATTGCTACGCCAACGATAGCGTCCCATTTCAATGTGCGTGCAACGATGATGCCGATGGGGATAAAGCCGATAACTGAGTTAACGATAATGCCAGTCGTTCCGAGAATAGAAAAGAGTGCGGCGACTATACAAATGAAAAGGAATTGCTGATTACGAAATTTATTAATAACATGATAGATTAAACCGTCTAGAGCACCTGTTTTTTCAAGAATGGCAATAGCGCCACCTGTAAATAAAATTAAAAAGATGATTGGAGCAGCAAGTGTCATTCCTTTTTCAATAGCGGTAAAAAAAGAAACAAACCCTACCGGTGATTGCGGAACAGAATGGTAACTTCCTGGTATTGTCGTTGTAACAGTCCCGTTAGTAACTCTTTTAAATTCTCCAGCAGGAACGAAATAAGTAGCTATTGCACAAAGTAAAGCAATAAAAAATAGTAGTACGTACGCGTCAGGCATTTTAAACTTTCGTTTACTAGGTTGTTTTTTCACCTCAGTTTGTAATTGCATAAAATCCCTCCTTTTTCACTTGGTTAATTTTAAATATTCTGAAATTTATCTGTGAAATAGATTATAATAAAGGTGGCTTCTTAAGGCAATAGTTTTTCTGTCCTTTCCCGCACATACAAATTATTGCAACATTAGACAGGGAAACGAAAAGAATCCAAGAATATGTTAAATAGAAAGTAGAAGGAAAAGAGGGAAAAAGATGTGGAAAACTACGGATCTATGTGATGAGTTTGAAAAGGAATTGCAAATATGTCGCCAATCTTTTCGGTCTTTTGGGAAGAAAGAACAATTTCACGGGAAAATTGCAACTGTAAAAGTGAAGGATGATAATGTACTAGTGAAGGAAGGGTTGCAAACATTACCAGAAGGAATGGTATTAGTTGTTGATGGCGGCGCATCTACGAATTGTGCGTTACTCGGTGATAATTTGGCAGCTATTGCAGAAGAAAGAAAGCTAGCAGGAATTATTGTGAATGGATATGTTCGTGATTCTAGTGAACTAAAGAATGTTAATATAGGTATTTTAGCGTTAGGAACAATGCCGAATAGAAGTGTAAAAGAAGGGAAAGGAGAACGAAATATTTCATTGCAATTTGGAGGAGTAGAATGGAAGCCGAATGATTATGTGTATGTGGATGAAGATGGCGTCATTATTAGTGAAAAAAGTTTGCATCGTTAAAGGTTAGTAAGTTACTATTCTTAGAAAATAAATCCGATAAAGCATGGACAAAATTCTATGTCAATAGTAAAATAATACAGAAATTTATAATTTACAGAATGTATAGGTTTATCGTTTTACGATAACTTAAATGGAAGTAAGTTGTGCCTAGAAAAGTGAATGTTATCACAATGATACGTTCATGAACAAAATTATTTTTCCTATACAAATATAGCCGCGAATGATGCGGGTAGGAGGTGTTGCACAGTTTGTTCGACACTTACAAAAAAAGAGTGTCAATTGCACGCCCTTGAAGGGCCTTTTTTTGTGTGAATAGTAGTAAGGGAGGAAATTTTGGGATGGCAATGTTAAAAAAATGGCTGCTTACGTCGATAATGGCAGTTACACTTGTATTTGTTTCTTTTGCAAATACAGTACATATTACGTTTGCTGAAGGAAATACAGCAAAACTTGCAATTGTTGGTGAATCACAAAAGGGTATTATGTTATGTCCGAAAGAAGAGCAAATTAAAGATGGGGAAACAGCGTTAAGCTTGCTGCAAAAAGTCATGGGGGACAAAGTAGAAGCTGAAACGATGTCGTTTGGAACGTATGTAAAAGGCATTGATGGGCTAATAGCCGGGGCTACAAGTGGCTGGCTGTATGATGTAAATGATAAATCTGCAGAAGTTGGAGCGGATAGTTATAAATTAAAATCTGGAGATGTTGTTGTTTTCCGCTTTGTTTCAGACTGGAGCAATATGAGCCAAGAAACATTACAACAAACATTAGATAAATTTGGTACTTGTAAAACGGTAGAAGAGCCAAAGACAGATGATCCAAAACAAGAAAAACCAGAAGAACCAAAAACAGATGATCCGAAACAAGAAAAGCCAGAAGAACCAAAGACGGATGATCCAAAACAAGAAAAGCCAGAAGAACCAAAAACGGATGATCCAAAACAAGAAAAGCCAGAAGAACCGAAGACGGATGATCCAAAACAAGAAAAACCAGAACAACCAAAGCAAGAAAACATTCAAGTTCCAGCAGTACAAGTAAATGACGCAATCTCTAAAACATCTGAAAAGATGTTACAAGATGGAATTGAAAGCGATTGGGTAGCTTTAGGTCTTTCTCGTTCTGGAAAGAATGTTCCAATCGAGGCGAAATTAAATTATGTTAAGGCTGTAACTGAAAAAGTAGAAAAGCGCATTAACCGTTTTTTAGCGACAGATTTAGCTAGAACGATTATTATGATGAATGCAATGAATGCAGACCCAAAAATGGTAGGCGAACATAATTTAGTTCAAAAATTGTACGAATCAGATAAAGTGAATTCTGTTACAGGTTATACATTTGCTTTACTTGCATTTGATACGAAAAAATATGAAATTCCAGTAGATTCAAAATGGAATCGAGTTGCTTTAGTAGATGCACTTTTAAACGCGCAACATACAGATGGCGGCTGGACTTACGATAGCGCAAGCAGTAAAGATAGTGCTAGTAGCGTTGATGTAACAGGTATGGTTTTATCAGCATTAGCTCCTTATCAAGAGCGAGAAGATGTGAAACCAGCTGTGCAAAAGGCTGTTGCATACTTATATAATCAGCAACTAGAAAATGGTGGTTTCTCTGCTGATGGACAAGAGAATTCTAATAGTGCTGCGCAAGCTATTATTGGATTATCCCTTGTGAAAGATGTAGATCAAAACCGTCTTCATAAGGCAGTGCAAAATCTATTGTCATATCAACTTCCAAATGGTGAATTTAAATGGTTACCAGGCGATCAAACCGGTAGCGGAATGGCAACAGAGCAAGCATTATTAGCTTTACTTCAGTTTAAAGATCTTGGAAAATCGATTTATGACTGGTCAACGGAATCTGTTATTGAAATCGATAAGAAACCAAATGTAGATTCAGAAAATGTTGTAGTAGAAAAAGAAGTTACTGAACAACCAGAAGAACAAAAACAAGTGCAACAAGAAACAAAAGATGACAATTTAAAAGTTGTTGTTGATAACGAACCGGTTAAAAATAAAAAATCCGGAAATGGTAGCACACTACCAAAAACAGGAGCATCTTCTCATAGTGCAGCGACAGAAGTAGGTATGGGTGTATTATGTATTGCTTCTGCATATGTATTATGGAGACGTAAAGCAGCTTAACAAAAATTAGGAGCAATCATTTGCTCCTAATTTTATTATGAAAGGTGAGAGACAACATGAGTAAGATGAAATGGTTTATTTCTTTACTGCTTTCACTCGGACTACTTGCCGGATGTGAAGAGGCAGCTGTAAAGCCTGAGAAGAAAGTAGAACCAAAGCAAGAAGAAGTAGCAAAACAAGAAGATAAAAAAGATGAAGCGAAACCGGAAGAAAAACCGGAGGAAAAACAAGATGAACAGGAACAAAATAAGCAAGAAGAACAGAAAGAGAAACAAGAACAAAAAGTAGAAGCGAAACCGAAAGAAGAAAAGCCGCAGGCACAACCGGAAGTAAAGAAGGAAGAAAAACCTCAGGAACAGACTGCTGCTAAGCAACCAGAACAGCAAAAAGCACAAGAAGAGAAACAACAAGAGCAACAACCGAAAGCACCAGAAGTAAAAGAAGAAGCGAAGGTTGTAAATCAGCCGAAAGAAACACCGAAACAGGAGCAAAAAGTTGATCCGAATAAAGAGGAGAAAACGATACCGACTCAGACTGTTCCAAAGCCAGTACCACCAAAAGTAGATATAAAACCAGAACCACCTAAACCACAAGCAAAACAAGTCACTATCTCAGTAAAAGGTAATGAAGGTTACTTATTAGGTGCAAAAAAGATGGATGTACAAGACGGAGATACTGTTTATAAAGTATTGCAGCGTACAGGTTTAGATGTGGATGCAAGTGGATCTAAAGGCGATGTTTACGTAAAAGGGATTAATGATTTATATGAAAAAGATGTTACTGCTACTAGTGGATGGAAATATCGTGTGAACGGTGCGTTTCCAAACCATAGTGCAGGTGTAGTTACAGTAAAACCAGGCGATACAATCGAGTGGGTGTTTGTATTAAAATAAGAAAGGCATTCGGTAAAGGACTATGAAAATAAGTTTTTCTTCTTTACATCCTTTTGTGAATTTTTTCTATTATATCGGGGTGATGATACTATGTATGATGTGTCTTCATCCTCTTTTTTTAATTGGAGCAATACTATTAATCGTTATAATCAATTTGATGCAAGGGAATAGCGAAAAGATAAGAAAGATGTTACCAAGCACAATTATATTCTTTTTTATGGTCATTTTATTTAATTCGTTATTCACGCATAGAGGTCGAACTACGTTATTTTGGTTAGGTGATAGTCGTATTAAACTTGAGGCAATTATGTTTGGACTAGTAATGGGATTATTACTAGTTGCGATTATGTTTACGTTTGCTTCGTACAATGATATTATTTCAAGTCATAAATTTTTATATTTGTTTTCTAGAATTTCACCGAAAGTAGCATTGTTAACGATGATTACAGTGAGATTTGTTCCTTTGTTTATGAGAAGATTACAGAAAATAACACTCGCCCAAAAAACGAAAGGTGTACAAGTAGATGCAGGTTCCATTATGGAACGCGTGAAAAATGGTATGCAATTATTGCAAGTATTATTAATTTGTTCATTAGAAGATGCATTACAAACGGCAGATTCTATGCAAGCTCGTGGATTTGGTGTAACGAAACGTACGACTTATATTCGGTATAGAATGGAAAGACGCGATTGGTATACGCTCAGTTATTTAAGTATTCTATTTATAGCTGCTATTATATGTAGTACGTATGGCGGAGGGAAGTTAATCATTTATCCGAAAGTTGAATCGATTCTATTTCAGCAATACGATGGGATGATGTTTGTCGTATCTACGATGTTTATTAGTTTACCAATTATAATGGAAGGACGGGAATGGATATGGTGGCGCATGCAGAAATAAACAATTTATCATTTGTATATGCTGATGAACACGAAAAAGCGTTGCAGCATATTTCTCTTTCTGTTCAAAAAGGAGAGTTTATTGCACTTGCTGGAGGATCAGGATCCGGGAAGACGACTTTATTAAAACATTTTAAAAAAGAATTACTTCCAATTGGTAAGCGTACTGGGGATACATATTATGATGGTACTTTATTAGAAAATGTACCGGACTTGTTATCTGCCCAAGAAATTGGCATGGTATTTCAAAATCCAGAAAATCAGCTCGTAATGGATACGGTCATTCAAGAATTAGCATTTTCTTTAGAAAATATCGGATTACCATCTCACATTATTCAAAAACGAATAGCCGAGCTTATTAGCTTCTTAGGATTCCAAGATTTATTGCACCAATCTGTTCATACGTTATCTGGCGGGCAGAAGCAACTTGTCAATTTAGCTGCGGTATTAGTTATGCAACCGAAGTTACTATTATTAGATGAACCAACTGCGCAGTTAGATCCAATTGCTGCGAAAGAGTTTTTAGGGTTGTTAAAGCGTATTAATGAAGAACTTGGCATTACGATCGTTTTAAGTGAACATCGTTTAGATGAGGTAATACCACTTGCTACGCGCGTTATTTGTATGAATAACGGCCGAATCGTGTATGATGGTAGTCCGAAAAGGGTTATAGCGAACATGTGGGAAGTAGAAGGATTTCGTCCATTTATTCCACAAATTCCAAGATTGTTTTTAGAGTGGAATGCGAAAGATATACCATTTACAGTGCGAGAAGCACAAATGAAAATGAATGATTTTTCAGCGATATCATATGTAAATGAGCCAATAGTACAAAGGGAAAAACAAGAAGTCATTTTAAGTGCAGAGCATATTTCGTTCCAATATGAAAAGAGTAGTCCGCTCATTTTACGAGATTTAACAGTATCGATTGAAAAAGGAAAATGGGTAGCTCTCGTTGGAAAGAATGGGACAGGTAAGTCTACACTGTTAACGATTTTAGCAGGGTTACAAAAAGCGAGAAGAGGGAAAGTAAAGTGGAATGGGAAAGTGATACATAAAATTGATTCGAAAGAACGATTTAAAAGGATCGGGTATGTATCGCAGCATCCATATTATCATTTTACATTTGATACAGTGTGGGACGAGGTGTATGAACGAGCGCGTGAATTATACGGAGAACAAGGAAAAGAAATAGCAGAACAGCAGCTTAAAAAGTTTTGGCTATATGCACTTAAAGAACGCCATCCGCATGATTGTAGCGGGGGAGAGCAACAATTACTTGCATTATGTACGACGTTATTGTCAAAGCCGACTTTATTATTACTGGATGAACCGACAAAAGGACTAGATCCGTGGAAGAAAGAAAGAGTAGGAGAGTTATTTAGGAAACTGCAAAAAGAAGGGACAACAATTGTAATGGCAACGCATGATATTGAGTTTGCAGCGAAATACGTGGATCAATGCATGATGTTATTTGATGGAGCAGTCATTATGAATGATGCACCGAAAGAATTTTTTAGTGGCAACTTCTTTTATACAACCTCTATCAATCGATTTATTCGAAAAGAATTGCCATATGCATTAACGTGGGAGGATGTGTACGAAGCGTGTCCAAACGATATGTTGCATTCATAGTATGTATTTTTGCAGTGATAATAGGCACATTACTTTTTACTACACTTATCATGGACGGTTATTACATGTTAAGTAGTTTGTTTTTATTAGTTGTTATTATGTTACCTTTCTATATCCGTTTTGAAAGGAAGGCGTTTGTTTCACGTGAAATTGTTCTCGTTGCTGTGTTAGCAGCAATTGCAGCAGTGAGCCGTGTACCATTTTCTATTTTACCAAGTGTACAACCGACTTCTTTTGTCATTATTGTTTCTGCAATCGTGTTCGGAAGTGAAACTGGTTTTATGATTGGTGCAACAGCGGCTATCGTATCTAACATTTTTTTAGGACAAGGTCCGTGGACGCCGTGGCAAATGTTTTCATGGGGTATGATTGGTTTTATAGCTGGATTATTACGTAATACATTTTTAATGAAAAAGCTATGGGGAAGACTGCTATACGGATTGTTTGTTGGATTTTTATTTGGCTGGATTATGAATTTCTGGGGGCTTCTCGGTTTTATACGAGAGGCGACCTGGGAAACAGCCATTTCGTATTATATCGCAAGTTTTTATTTCGATTTGAGCCATGCGATTTCGAATGTTGTGTTCTTACTACTATTTAGTACGTCTTGGATTACGATTCTTACAAGATTTAAAAAGAAGTACGGCATATTAGATAAGCATAACACGGCATAGAAAGGCATACTCATATAAGGTAGGGTCGCGACTTACATATTCGTTTGCCTCTTTCATGCTTCTTACATATTGTAAGGAGCATTTTTCTGTATATTTTTTTATCATAACGGCAATAATTATGACGTATGCCATTTGAAAAAACTTCCCACCTTATGATGGGAAGTTTTTTCACTCTTGTTCTAAAATGTGAACGGTGTAATCGCAGCGTTGAATAGCTTGTTCGATCGCATAAAGAGATTGCTCAATACGAGCGCGATTAAAATCTTTTTCAACAGTCTGTAGTGCTTCTTCTAAACAATGTTTTGCTTCTTGTAACGATTGAAAAGAATCTTGTACATATCCGCGAGCATTTTGATGCATTTCATAATCCTCCTTGCATACTCATATATGTATAGTATGAACAGTAAAGAAGAAAATATAATTCGTTATATTTGTTTGACAATTAAAATGAAATTACGTATAGTAAGAATTAAGTGAATATTTTCTTATCCAGAGAGGTGGAGGGACTGGCCCGATGAAACCCAGCAACCGCGATGCAGGTGCTAATTCCAGCAGAACAAATTTGTTCTGGGAGATAAGACGAAGATATATACGTAACTTCTTCTTATCGGAGAGGTTTTTTTATTGCAAAAAAACCGATTACGAAAATTTATATTAAGAAGAAAGGGGTTGCGAAGTACTGTGACACTCGAAAAATACGTCAAACTGCGTAGTACAGTTTATGAATATATGATAGAGCAAGATAAGCCAATATCATTGTTAGATATTCAAGAACATATCGTTTCGCATCATGAAGGAAAATTCACGAAAAAGATGTTACATCAATTTTATTTATCAAGATTATTAGATGAACTGAAACTGGATGGGAAAATTACATTAGCTGATGAATATCTCTATGCTGAAAAAGGGGTATTTTATAAGGCGAGAAAAGGGAGCTAAGCTCTCTTTTTTTTGAAGTATGTAGAGTAAAAGACTGCTTAAGCAGCCTGATACAGGGAATGGTGTTGAGTGTGTAGTGTCAAAAATTGAATGTGCCTGAAAGAGGCAATTCATATCGGCTGCAAATGAAAAGAGACACCTTCGCCGAATAGGTGTCAGTCGTTTTTGTCATATAGACTTGCTATTTGACAGTTATTAGAATAACATGCAGTGGCTCTAGAAGTCAAAAGGGAATTAAAGGAAGAGGTGCTATGATGTACGCTTACTTATTACATGATATAACGAAGTGGATTCCTAAGTACATTATGGATAAAGGTTATGAATATTATGAAGATGGACATGTAGAAGATGTTGAAATACAAGACAAGAAAATATTTGCTTTCGTTACTGGAAATGCAGGAAACTATGAAGTGATTATTGATCTTGAAGATTTTACAGAAAGTAGCTGCGAGTGTCCGTATGAGAATCTTTGCAAGCATATGGCGGCAGTTGTTTATGATATTCAAGATGCTGGTGAGAGTAAGGTGAAAGAGAAACTGAAAGGTTTAGAAAAGGAAGAGTTACTAACGGTACTACATCGCTTGTTACAAAGTTCAAAAAACGTACAAATTGTAGAGAAGATGTTAAAGAAGGGGAAAATTTAACTTATAGAGGGAGTTGTTTTGTAGTGAATGTACTAATTGTATACGCTCATCCTAGTCCTTCAAGCTTTAACGCGGCGATTTTAGAGCATGTGCAAAAAGGATTGCAAGAAACTAATCATTCGGTTACAGTACTTGATTTATATAAAGAGCAATTTGATCCCGTCCTTGTCTTTAATGAAGAGAAGAAAAGACGTGATTTAGTAAATGAAGAAGAAACAGCTCGGTATAGAACGTTGGTGGAAGAAGCGGATACGCTACTCTTTATATATCCAATATGGTGGTGGGGGATGCCTGCTATTTTAAAAGGATTTATTGATCGCATTTTCGTAGCTGGATTTGCTTATAAATATGAAGGGGCCCTGCCGAAAGGCTTATTGAAAGGTAAGAAGGCATGGGTAATTAATACGTTAGACTCACCGTTATGGTACGTCGCATTACTATATCGATCAGCAGATTGGATTATAATGAAGAGAGGTGTTTTACGTTTTTGCGGCATTCGCGATATAAAACGGTCAGTATTTCAATCTGTAAAAACGAGTAAACGAGAGAAGCGGGAAAAGTGGTTATTACAAATAGAAGAAAAGGCTCGTACACTATGAATGAAATGGAACGTATTATAAAGTGTTGCGGGGATGACAACGAACTTTTGCGAACGTATATTACATGTTTACTTCAATTGAAAAAATGTAGCGAAACGTTTGAACAAATTCAAAAACAATTAAGAAATGATTATTTAATAAGAGGAATTTGTGAAAGAGAAGTTGATGAGGTAATAATGGGAAGTAAAGAATATGAAACATATTTTCTTCCTAAAGTGTTACAGTGGAATTTTTTGAGGGAACATCCACACCTAATCGGAAAAATTTGCGAAGATTTTTTTGCATTTGAGTCATTACATCTTACGGAGAATAGGTGGGAAACGATTATAAATTGCGTGGGAAATAAGAGATTTATTATATAAAAAAGCTAGTATAAAACTAGCTTTTCGTTTAAATAAATAAGAAACATAGACTTATGATAAATCCTGCATATAGTAAGTTCACGACGCAAAATCCCATAATATCACGAGCGCCTAAACCAGCTATTGCCAATGCCGGTAATGCCCAGAAAGGTTGAATTAAATTCGTCCAAGCATCGCCCCACGCAATGGCCATTGCTGTTTTTGCAGCAGGTACACCAAGTTCAGCACCAGCTGGAATCATAATGGGCGCTTGCACAGCCCATTGACCGCCACCAGATGGAACGAAAATATTAACGATGCCAGCACTTAAAAAAGTAAAGAGTGGGAAAGTCGTTTCGTTTGAAATGCTAATAAAGAAATTTGAAATAGCTCCTCCAAGTGAAAGTCCTTCACTATTTGCTCCAATCATCATGCCCATAATTCCTGCATAAAATGGAAACTGAAGCAAAATACCAGAAGCACTTTTCGTAGAGTCTGAAAAAGCACGAATATATTGAATCGGAGTGCGGTGGAAAATAAGTCCAGCAATTAATAACATAAAAATAACGATGTCTAGCGTAAGGTTAAAACCTTTCGTATAAAAGTAATTGAAAATATAAATGAGACCTAACAATCCAACGCAAAGTGTAATAATGATGCTATTTTCCATTTTCTCAGCGAACGTATTGTTTCCTACTTCTTGAGCGGCAGCTTCTTCATGGAATACGCTAGGATCTACCGTTATCGTATGTTTTTCATCTGGATGCATCGCTTTATTAATGAGAGGCATCGTAACGAGAAAAATAATAACTGGCACGAGAGCGTATGGTGAGAATAACGTTTCTGTTATTGGAATCGCTTCTTTTATACTTCCTGCTGTCGTTTTCATTAACGTTTCACCGCCGGTTGCTAACGTAAGAGGAATAGAAGCAGAAAGCCCCGCATGCCAAATGAGAAATCCAGAGTAAGAAGAGGCAATGGCTAACCTATAATCTAATCCTTCAAGTTGCCTTGCTACTTCCTTTGCATATAAAACAGATACAACAATACCAAAGCCCCAGTTTATGTACGCCCCTAGTAAACTTACGATTGAAATGGCAATAATACCTTGTCCATTCGTTTTCGGTAGTCTTGCAGCTTTCGTTAATCCTTTTTTAATGAGAGGAGCGTTTGCTAAAGCAGATCCTGTCACGAGTACAAGTGCCATTTGCATAGAAAAGGCGAGAAGCCCCCAAATTCCATTCCCCCAGTGATTAATCATTTCCACAGGTGTTTGGTGCGTTGCAAACATGCCGAAGAAAATAACAAAAACAGTTAATAAACATGATAAAATAAACGGCTCTGGCAAGAAACGTTGCACTAAGGCGACGCAACCATTTGTAAAAGAACGAAACAAAATAGATCAACCTCCTTATGTATATGTATTACAATTATTCGAGGTTGTTTTGTACATAACCTTTTAAAAATAGAAAATTCTGATATTTTTAGAGGGATTGAAATATGTTCAAGAAGAGTAGTAGCATCATCACCCTGACAGAAAAAGTTGCTTTTTCCCTAATATGAAATATTGCATATAAAAATGAATTGATGCAAATGTAAAAGCTTATTATAATGAAAGCATAAATATACAACACATTTTAATACAGCAAAGAGGAGGAAGTAATATGGAAATCGCAATGGCAGTTTTAAAATTTTTAGGTGGAGTAATTCCGTTAGTTCAAGAACTTTTAAAAGCGTTTATGTAAGTTTATTCGTTAGCTATCATGTATCAATCATTATTATTATATCTTACTAAAAAAGAACGGGGTGATTTTTCTGAATGTTAAGAAAAATACCAAAAGAAGAAAGTTCCTTGCATGTTTATTAGTTAGTCTATCCACTCTTAATTATTCATCTATTTCTTTCGCAGAAACACAAGCCGGTCGTGCAACTGATATAGCTAAAAATGCTAGTAGCATTGATACTGGTATAGCAAACCTTACATATAATAATCAAGAGGTTTTAGCTGTAAATGGTGATAAAGTAGAGAGTTTTGTTCCGAAAGAAAGTATCAATTCAAATGGTAAATTTGTAGTAGTGGAACGTGAGAAAAAATCACTTACAACGTCACCAGTCGATATTTCGATTATTGATTCTGTAGTAAATCGCACGTATCCAGGAGCTGTACAACTTGCCAATAAAGCTTTTGCAGACAATCAACCGAGTTTATTAGTGGCTAAGAGAAAGCCTTTGAATATTAGTATAGACTTACCTGGTATGAGAAAAGAAAATACCATCACTGTCCAAAATCCGACATATGGTAATGTAGCTGGAGCAGTAGATGATTTAGTATCTACTTGGAATGAAAAGTATTCCACAACACATACGTTACCTGCAAGAATGCAGTATACAGAATCTATGGTTTATAGTAAATCGCAAATCGCAAGTGCTCTTAATGTTAATGCGAAATATCTTGATAACAGTCTGAACATTGATTTTAATGCAGTTGCAAATGGAGAGAAAAAAGTGATGGTGGCGGCATATAAGCAAATATTCTATACCGTAAGTGCTGAACTACCTAACAATCCATCCGATCTATTTGATAATAGTGTTACTTTTGATGAGCTAACTCGTAAAGGAGTAAGTAATTCAGCTCCACCTGTTATGGTCTCAAATGTAGCTTATGGCAGAACGGTTTATGTAAAATTAGAAACAACATCTAAGAGTAAAGATGTACAAGCTGCTTTTAAAGCTTTACTTAAGAATAACAGTGTCGAAACGAGTGGACAGTACAAAGATATTTTTGAAGAAAGTACCTTTACTGCTGTCGTATTAGGCGGAGATGCGAAAGAGCATAACAAGGTTGTTACAAAAGATTTCAATGAAATTCGAAATATTATTAAAGATAATGCTGAATTAAGTTTTAAAAATCCAGCATACCCAATTTCTTATACAAGCACTTTCTTAAAAGATAATGCAACTGCTGCTGTTCATAACAATACAGATTATATCGAGACGACAACGACAGAGTATTCAAGTGCTAAAATGACACTTGATCATTACGGTGCTTACGTTGCTCAATTTGATGTATCTTGGGATGAATTTACATTTGATCAAAATGGGAAAGAAGTACTAACACATAAAATATGGGAAGGTAGTGGAAAAGACAAAACAGCTCATTACTCTACGGTAATCCCTCTTCCGCCAAATTCAAAAAATATAAAAATTGTAGCAAGAGAATGTACAGGTCTTGCATGGGAATGGTGGAGAACAATTATTAATGAACAAAATGTTCCATTAACAAATGAAATAAAGGTTTCAATTGGAGGAACAACATTATATCCAACTTCTACTATTAGTCATTAGGTTGGAGAAAAGCGCCCTGTTTATAGGGTGCTTTTTTACTTAGGTGAAAGTAGATCGGGGTTTCTCCCCATCAAGCTAAAAAAGAACATATACCAACATAGCCTTATAGAGCTGCATTTAACTTTATTTAAAGCTTCATGTATGAGTGTTATCTAATTATTCACTGGATTGTTGAATATGCAAGAATGCTCCTCATCTCTCTAACGTTTAACTTATTTTAAGTTAAACGTTAGAAAATTATAAAAATTAGTTGGATAGATTGTGTTAAATATTGTAAAATGAAATGGTACTAAAAAAACCAAATTGGTACCAAAGGTTCAGGGGGCGGATTATGAAGCAAAGAATAGTAACAGAAACAATTCATCAAATTCAAACGAAGGGGTTTACATTTACAATTAATGATTTAGCAAAACAATTAGCTGTCAGTAAGAGGACAATCTATGAGCACTTTTCTTCAAAAGATGAAATAGTGGATGAAGTTATTCGTAATGTAATAGAAAGTATTCAAGAAAAGGAAAAAAATATCGCTGAAGATGATATGTTACAAATAGTTGAAAAAATAAGACTCATCTTAATTTGCATTCCACAACAATTTACATTCATGGATGCACGTTTATTAGTAGAACTAAAAAAACATCATTATTACCAATGGTTAAAATTAGATCAGTTTTTACGTGAAGGGTGGTCTACTGTAATTAGTTTAATAGAAGAGGGAATGAGAGAAGGAAGCATAAGAAAAATTCAAATTCCGTTTTTTATTGAAGTCTACTTGGGGGCACTGAATCGCATATATGATCCTATGTTTATTGAAAAGAGTGATTATACATTGGGAAGTATGCTTGAATCGATTATGGATATGTTACTATACGGAATTTCTAATCCGAAATAGAAGGTGGGAGAATAATGCAGTGGATTTATTTATGCTTCGCAATTTTATTTGAGGTAGCAGGTACAACTGCAATGAAACTATCTGATGGATTAACGAAACTTGTACCAAGCATTCTTATTTTTGTATTTTATGTAGTAAGTTTTGCATTTCTGTCATTTGCATTAAAGGGGATGGAAATGTCCGTAGCATATGCGGTATGGTCAGGTATGGGAATTGTAACGATTACAACAATTGGTTTTATTTATTTTGGAGAAAGTATCAATATAATTAAGATACTAGCAATTCTTTTTATTTTAGTTGGAGTCGTAATATTAAATTTTAATAGTACGGCACATGAAGCGAAGAAAAAAGAAATGGTGGAGGAACGTATACATTGAATCGATTAAAGTATTTTTTCCTTATTACTGATTTTGGGTTTGTTGTATATTGGCTCATAACAATTTTTCATATGATTCCGCAAGAATATTTGTTTAAAGATTACCAAGATCCTATTTTAGTAGCATGGAACTGGTCTTTTTTACCCTTGGATTTGTTAATCTCGTTAACGGGATTTCTAAGTTTGTATTTACATTCTAAACAAAAACATATTTGGAGTCACTTTGCGTTCTTATCATTAATTTTAACTTTTTGTTCAGGATTACAAGCGCTAGCATTTTGGACAATCCGTTTAGATTTTGATATGTCTTGGTGGATACCTAATTTATATTTATTAGTTTACCCATGCTTATTTTTAAAAAGTGTGTGGAGAGAGTGTGGATCGTATGAGACTAACATGAGAAAAGAATTCATGGAAAGACAGGATCTTTAAGCACATTCGAATTCTAGATGCTACAGCATTTCAGATTCAAAATTAGTTTTTTCGCTAATCATACAGCAGAATTCAAAATAATTTTCGATATGAAGGTTAGTACGTTACTAGAATAAAATAAAAAAGCAATAAGAAAAAGCTTCCACTACTGTGGAAGCTTCTCTAAATGATGTGCAATATCAATATACATATTGGAGTAAACGGAATGGATTTCATTACTTGGCGTAGCGTTAGAAGAGAAGTGGACAATTACCATATTCGCTTTCGGATCGATGTAAAGTGTTTGTCCGTAACTACCTAACACTTCGAAAGCACCTTGTTCATTGTGCGGAATCCACCATTGATTATGATAAGAAATGGAAGCGCCAGGGCCAACTGCAAGTTCACCTTCTTGGACATTTTTTATATCTTCAGTAATAGAAGAAGGGAGAATTTGTTTTGCGTTATATTCCCCGTTGTTTAATAGTAATTGCCCGAATCTAGCCATATCTCTAGCAGTTGCATTTAAACCAGCACTAGCTTGTTCAACTTTTGTTTCATCTGTTACGTAATACGCGTTTTCTTCCATACCAATTTGAGACCATATGCGCTCGCTAACATTTTTAGCTAATGATTTACCTGTGATCGTTCGAATCACCCAAGCGAGTGTTTCTGCTGATCCGTTATCGTAAGAAAAATCGGAACCAGGCGGTGCAGTTTCTTCTGCTTCTCGTAACATATCATAAATTTTCATCGGGCCGTCGTAATTTTTATCTCGAGGTAAAATATTGCTCGCTAAGTATAATTGTGCATCTTGATTTTCTAACGCTGGATGTTCATATCCGTGAGTAGGATATTCTACAGAAACTTGCATATCCAATAATTGCTGAAGCGAGGCTTTACCAAACGGTGTATTTTTTAATTCTTTTATATATGTGTCAGCTGTTTTTTCTAAGTCAATACGGTTTTCTTCAGCGAGAGATTGTATAATTGCCCCGGTAAATACTTTTGCTAACGATGCCATACCATGAGGCTCACTTTCTTTATATCCATTGAAATAACGTTCATATACAAGTTGTCCATTATGTACAACGACGAAAGCATCCGTTTTGTTATCGTCTAAAAGTTTTTTTAGAGGAGTTGTATTTCCAAATCTACGCTCCACAGCAAAATCGTCTAAGTTTTGCAATGCAGTAGGGAAGTGGGAAATTTGATTAGGGTTATTATTTACCTCGTTAATTAAAGTGAATTCTTTCATATGCGTGTACGACCAGCGTAAGTACGGATCATCTAGCCAATTTTTTTTCGTCACGTTATTTTTCGATGGGATTGTTTTATTATGTTTGAAGTATGTAAAACCGAGCCCTGTAATTACAAATATGAATGTGATTATGAGTAAGAGTAGGGGAGATTTTTTAAGTTTCATATCGGTCCCTCCTTGTTTTTTCTATTATAAGTATACGCTTCAATTGAAAGAAATACAAAATAAGGAAAGTAAACGGGGAAGTTTACTTTCCTTATTCATGTTAAGCGGAAACTTTTCCGTCTGTATGTTGTTTCTTGAATTTTTGTTTTCGTCCGTGTAATCCATAATAAAGAAGTAAAGTGAACGCAACGATAATAGCTGCGATGAAATACATATTATGGTAACTTGATTGCGCTGCGACGATACCTAAAATGAATGATCCAAAACCGAGACCACTATCAAAGAATGAGAAGTACGTAGCTGTCGCAGAACCACGGCGATGGTTTGCTGCAGCAGAAATCGCAATCGTTTGGAAACTTGGAATTAATGTTCCATAACCTAAACCGATTAACATACCTGCGCCAAGGAACCAAAATGAAGTTTGCGCTTGGCTTAAAATGAACATACCAATTGTGAAAATAATGATAGCTGGGTAAACAAGTACATTTTCACCGAAGCGATCAAAAATCTTTCCTGTAAATGGACGAGAAATGACAACAACAAGTGCGTATAAAACAAAGAAGTAACTAGCAACTTCTCCTAAACCGAGCTCTTTCGCATAAATAGGAATAAAGGATAAAATACCACTATAAGAAAAGGCTAAAACAAATCCTGTCAGAGCAATCGGAATAGAAGCAGGTTCAAGTAAGTCTTTCCATTTCATTTTTTCTCGTTTTTGTTTGCTCACTGGTACTTCATGCGGAATATTTACAAGTAGTCCTAATAAAAATGCAAGCAATGAAAATACGGAACAAACGATAAATAGTACAGTGAATGAAAAATGAGAAATAATTGTTAAACCTAAAAAAGGACCAATTACCATTGGCAGACTCATAAATACGCCGAAATAGGCAAGCGCTTCGCCTCTTCTATGAGCTGGCGCAACATCTGTGACAATCGTACCAGTTGCAGTTGTTGCCATACCGAACCCAATACCATGTAAGAAGCGAAGGGCAAGTAATAAAAATAAACTTTGTGCACCGAAATACATAACGGTAGCAGCTAAAAATAATGAAAGTGAAATAAATAAAATTTTCTTTCTCCCTAATTCATCAAGCCATTTTCCTGTAAATGGTCTACATAAAACAGATGAAATAAGAAAAACAGTTGCAACTAAACCAATTTCCTCAGGTTTTCCTTTTAGGCCGTCTATTACATAGACGGGTAAAGTAGTCATAAGCATATAAAATGTTAAGAAGAGAAATAGACTACTAAAACAAGTTCCGAGGAAATCCTTCGTCCAAAGTTTTTCACTTTGCATCGTCATCCCTCCAATTTAATCTAAGTTTTTAATAATTTGTTGTAACACTTGAAATGCTTGATGTAAATCATCTTCGTTAATACCTTCTAGCGTCTTTTCTTCGAAAGTATCAACTTCTTCTTGCCATACCGGAATCATTTTTATCGCTGTTTCTGATAAAGAAATGAGCTTCTCACGGCGATCTTTTCCTTCAGTACGAATAATCCATCCCATCGTTTCCATACGTGTTAACGTACGAGTCATCGTTGGTGATTCAACATTTAAATACTGACATAATTCTGTTTGCGTACAAGAACCAGTTTGATTAATACGGAAAATTACAGCCCATTGCGCACTAAATAACCCAGTGGGAGATACGCGTTCATTAAATTTTTTCGTAAACTTGCGAGAAGTCTGGCTGACAATGTGAAAAAAATGTTGTTTTTCGTCCATGTATGTTGATCCTTTCAAATTAGTTACCTAGCTAACTATATACTTTTTTATTATAATTGTCTAGTAATAGACATGTTGATTTATGTAAAAATTTCGTATCGCTTTTTTGTTGAGAACATACATTCTGCATGTTATTCTTTAATTAAGTAAAGAATTTTCTTTCTATTAAAAAGAATGGGGGAACTTGTGATGATTAAGCCTGCAACAATGGAGTTTGTTTCACTATCGAACGGAGAAACGATTGCGTATCAGGAAGTTGGAAGGCAAAATGCAGAAATTCTTGTACTCATTCACGGAAACATGACATCGTCACAACATTGGGATTTAGTCATTGAAAAGCTGCAAGATCAATACCATATTTACGCTCTTGATTTAAGAGGATTTGGTCAATCAACATATAATAAAGCGATAGATTCAATACAAGATTTTGCAGAAGATGTAAAACTATTTATTGATCAATTAAAACTAGAGAAATTTTCATTAATGGGCTGGTCAATGGGCGGTGGTGTTGCGATGCAATTTACAGCGAATCATCCAACGTTTGTCGAAAAGTTAATTTTAGTAGAATCGGTGGGCATGAAGGGATATCCGATTTTTAAAAAAGATATAAACGGGCAGCCAATCGTATCAAGTTTAGTAAAGACGAAGGAAGAGGTTGCACAAGATCCTGTACAAATTGCTCCAGTGCTAGATGCGATAAAAAATATGAATAAATTATATTACCGAACAGTATGGAATCTATTAATATATACACATAATCAACCTGAACCAGATCGTTATGAAAAGTATTTAGACGATATGTTAACGCAACGTAATTTTGTAGATGTGAATTATGCGCTCATTACATTTAATATTTCGGATGAACATAACGGGGTTGTAGAGGGAAATAAGCAAATTCATCGTATTAAAGCTCCGACGCTTGTCATACAAGGTGACAGAGATTATGTCGTACCGCAAGTAGTGGGTGAGGAGTTAGCAAAACATTTGCCGAATGCTGAATTGCAATTATTAGAAGATTGCGGTCATTCACCGTTTATTGATTGTTTAGACGTATTTATAAAGCATGTAGAGGATTGGTTAGAACAGAAATAATCCCCGAAATGAAAGGTATTGCATATGCTATAACATTGTATGTAAAAGGGGAGATTATCTATGCATCATCCGCTCTTAATTGCGCATTCACCATATAATCATCATGTATATACAAAATTGATGATAGCTCCGCTGTATATGCAGATTTCACCAGCTGTAGTTCCGTTACAAGTGCAATATCCGCAACAACCAATCGTTAGCGCACAGCAACACGTATATGGAACTGCATTTTATAAAAATCCGTATTTCAAGCAATTCCATAACAATGTGAAAGCACAAGTTTGGGAAGGATAAGAAGCTAAAAGATTCATTCTTTTAGCTTCTTTTTTATTGCGAATATTCGTACACGCATTTGCAGAAACAGTTTATAATGAAAAGTGGAAAGCGTGAGAAGGAGAGGGAAAGGGAATGTCAATGCGTTTTACTTTTTGGATTATGGTTGGGATTGTAGCAATCTCGGGCTTATCACAAGGTATGCTTTTACCGGCCATTGCAATGATTTTTGAACAAGAAGGGGTTAGTTCAAGTATTAACGGTATTCATGCGACGGCACTATATATTGGGATATTAGTGATCTCGCCGTTTCTTGAAAAACCGATGCAAAAATTTGGAATGAAGCCAATTATTGTGATTGGTGGGTTTCTCGTTATTATTTCATTATTCTTTTTTACACAAACATTTTCGTTTTGGGTATGGTTTATCCTTAGATTTCTAGTTGGAGTCGGAGATCATATGCTTCATGTCGGAACACAAACATGGATTACGACAACATCGGATCCGAGTAAAATAGGTAGACAAGTATCGATATATGGTGTGTTCTTCGGAATTGGTTTTGCCGTCGGTCCGTATTTAGCAAGCACTGTGCAGTACGGTCTTGCAACGCCATTTATTATATCTACTATACTTTGTTTAATAGGTTGGCTGTTATTATTACCAACAAAAAATGCATTCCCGGCGCAAGATGAAAGAGAAGTGAAGAGTGAATCATCATTTTCTCGTTATAAACAAGTTGTTGGATTAGGATGGATTGCACTGCTGGGACCACTTGCATATGGTGTACTGGAAGCAATGTTAAACAGTAATTTACCAGTATACGCGCTTCGAAAAGGATGGTCCGTTTCAGAAGTATCCTTCTTATTACCAGCATTTGCAGTTGGGGGCATTATTACACAAATTCCGCTCGGTATATTAAGTGACAAATACGGAAGGGACCGTATTTTAACGTGGACGTTCAGCATAAGTACGGGTATTTTCTTACTTGCAGCCGTATTTGATCAATATTACTGGATCGTCTTTGCCTGCATGTTGTTAGCGGGTATGGTCATTGGATCGTGCTTTTCGTTAGGACTTGGATTTATGACAGATTTATTACCGAGACACTTATTGCCAGCAGGTAATATATTATCTGGAATCGCCTTTAGTTTAGGAAGTATACTGGGACCTGTATTAGGAGGCGTATTTATAGAAAAAATACAGTATACAAGCTTTTTTATTGCGGTTATGATTATAATAGGAATTCTCGCAATGTTATATATGATCTACATGAAGAATCAATTCGCATCAAGAAAAATAGAAAGTAGGTTAGGGCATGACAAAACAACCTAATAAAAAGAAATTTGAAGTACTCGAAAATGAAACAATTACAGACTGCTTAGCACGTATGGAACAAGAAGGTTACGCACCGTCTCGCCGCATGGAAGAGCCAATCTTTCATGAAGTGAAGAAAGACGGCAAAACAGTAGTGGAACCGTGCGGTAGGAAGATTGTTTTTGAAGGGAAATTGAAGTAATACAAATAGCAAATTCTCTTTATAGTATAGAGCCACCCAATTCAAATGAATTGGGTGGCTTGTTTTGTTACTGAGTAATGAAGGAATAGGTAGATTAGGAATTGAATAGAATGAATGGATATTTTCTAGAGAGGATGAAGTTAGTTGTTCGGGTATGGATTATAGAGCTAAAACTATAAGAAGCTAAAATTTTGCAAAGGGAAATAGGTAAATACGCCGAGTGCTGGTTAATCCGTACGTCATCAATTTTGTCATTTGGAAGAAAATAATAATATCATAAAGCATACTATAAATAGTTATATTTTTTTGTATAGAAAATGCGTAATCGTAACGTTAAATCTTCCTGGAAGAGCAGTTACACTAGCTTTGGATTTTTGTTAATTCAAAATTCAGTGTGCAAACGAGGTGGAGTTCAAAAATGGAAGCGAATCAAAATGAGCGAATTCTCTATGCAGTTTTTGAGAATGAAATGAAAAATGAATCTGTTTTGTTCTCACAAAATAATTCACACATCTAGTCATATAAAAAAACGCTATTGATTCCAATATCAATAGCATTTTTGTTTTTAATAAATATTTAGATCAAAATGAATTTCTGCTTGAATCGAACTAGTGAAATCAAGTATATCTTTTTGTAAATACATTGCGGGTGATTCGTTATTCTCAATTTGAATGACTACCATAAATAGAAATTCTAAATCATATTTTTTCTTAAGCTGTTTTAATGGTTCTGTTTTCTCTTCAAGTGATTTTAGAATAACATACAACTGATTATTTATATCGTATGATTCTTGATAGCCAGTGCTTAAAGCCCAATTAGTTTCTTTTCTATATAGGGTTTTGGTGGATACAAGATTCGGATTATCACGTCTTGCGACAATATCACCTTTTTTATAAGTTCTTGTAGGTTCGATATTTAGGGCGTCGGTAATTGCTTCAACAGGGAATATATCACCCGTTATACTAAAATAAGCCATAACTTTGGTTTTATCCAGAATGGTTCCTCCTCTATTGTTAAGATGTCACTCTTATTACATTATAAAAATTTAAGAATGTATTTGCTAGAAGGTAAATGTGTTTTTGATTGAAATTTGGTGTTGGGATATAAATGATAATGCTAGATATATACCTTTGTAGTAAGGGGGAATTATACAAAAGTAGGATGATTTCAAATGTATTTATTTGTATGATAAAAACAAAATGTTTTCAAAAAATTGGAATGTAGGGGAGAGGAATCATAATGATACAAAGCATATATGAAACGCATTTACATGTAAGAAATTTAGAAAAGGCGATAGATTTCTATCAAAATAAGTTAGGTTTAACATTAGCAAAAAAACTATCGAAAAGGCGGGGTGCTTTCTTATGGGTAGGAGAAAATAAAGAACAAATGCTTGGATTATGGGAAGTACATAGTAATGAAGATTTTGAGACGAAACACTTCGCCTTTCGTGTAGATGTAGCGTTTTTAAAGATTTCTAAATTATGGTTAGAAAATCGTGGAATAGAGGTAGTAGGGAGTCAGGGGAAAGGAAATGAAGAGCCAATTGTCCAAAGGTGGATGCCAGCTGCAAGCGTATATTTTCTAGATTGTGATGGAAATAAATTAGAGTTTATTTCTATGTTACATGATAATCCAGATGAATTAGAATATGCAACGTATTTAAGTGAATGGGAAGCGGAGCACCAAGAAGAATAAAGTGAAACTTTAATCAGTAGGAGTTTTATAGCTTTGTATTATGTTAAATAGATAGAGACAAAAAAATCCCTCAAGAAAAGACATGTTCTTGAAGGATTTTTTTATTGTTTGTAACTTATTAACGATCTTCACGTTTAGATATTTCAGCGCGTTGAATATAACCATCAGAGAAGCTGAAATAAAGAGAATAGCTTCCTCGATTATATATAAAGCCTTCGCTAGTCATATCCTCTCCGATTAAATCGGGCTCACCAAACCACTCTTTTAATTCATCGATAGAAATATCCATTTTCACCCATATATATCTAGCGTCCCAAGGGTACATATCAATATTATAATCGCCGTATACCGCTATATTAGGTGCATCACATTCTGTACATGGTGCTTTTTTCAAAACATCAGGCACTCCATATTCTTTTTTTACATCAGATAGATCTTTACCCAATGAATTTAATGTAAATGGACCAAACGTCCCATTCTCTAAAGCTGTTGTTAACATTTGTTTCAGTTCTTCTTTTGAATTGATGTTGAAATTATAATCTCTGTTTTTTGCTATTGCATTATAGAAAAATTGTGCATACTGCTCACGCTTCACAAATGTATTTCCGTTAAAATTACCTGCTTCGTCACCTTGTGCTATACGGTTACTACGCAGTGTATTTACAGCTTCATAAGCCCAATGACCTTTTGGTACGTCTTTAAATTTCCCTTGTTCTTTTGATTCTAAATGAAATGCTTTTTGTAATATTACTGCCATCTCATATCGAGTTAATACATCATCTGGACGGAATGTACCTGTTCCATCACCTGTCATAATTCCAGCTTGCGCAATGGCTTTAATATCTTTTTCAAACATATGATTTGCAATATCACTAAACATATTTCCTTGTTTATCGTCTACTTTTAAACCTAAATGTCGATTGACTAAAGAAGCTACCTGTCCTCTAGTGATGTTGTCCCCAAAACCAAATTTGCCATTTCCATATCCCTTATAAATCCCTGCTGCCGCTAAGTAATCAATAGCATCTTTTGACCAGTGGTCTTTCGGTACATCTGTAAATACAATGTTCTCATTGGCAGCTATCTTATAGCTATTCGTAGTTGTTTGTGCATTAGCTGTGCCTACCACCGTTGTAGTTGCTAGTGCTGCGGTGATTACGAATCCGAAAAATTTTTTAGCTTTGCTTGTTTTCTTGCCCATTTGCGCAAGCCTCCCCAGTTTCATTTAACTTTATTAAATATACTCATTACGATGCATGCATTTAATACAACTAAATGCATGCATCGTAATTGTAACATGTAAGTTATAATTATTTGTCATTTATTTCCGTAATGTGGATGGAATTTTGATAATATAACCAAAAATGTGGATAATTGATATTCAGCGTTATTTAATGATGATACATACAGTTAAAATGTTCTGTTTTCCATTCTACGATAGAAAACAGAACGTATATTTGGTATAATCGAAATATACTATATGAAACGATGTACATGAGTTTGACATGTATGTATTAAGGTACGTACTACATAACAATAACTACGCTTTATACAAATCAATCGTTAGAAAGGAAAAGAAGTAATGAATCAAATTTCATTTGAAGATTTATTTGAAGAAGAAAACGTGAAAGAAAAGGTGGAGGTAGCTGAAATACCAGTACCTTTATCACCATTGCAAAGAGATATATTGGAATTAATGGATTCTGAAGAAATAAGTGCACTTGAGCTGTGTGAACAATTAATACGAGCTGGAAAAATATCAGATGAAAGATTCACAACGAATAAGCCGAAAGCATATGGAGAAGTATGCTTACTATTAGAAGGATTTGTTAAAGAAGGAAAGCTTATTTTTGTCAAAAGTGATGAGAAAAGAGATAGGGTTTATAAATTGAATGAAGAAATGTTTAAAGGATAAGGTGTGCAGGGGGAATTCATTCATTTTTCTCATTAAAAAAGGGTGTCAATCTTACTTAGATTGACACCCTTTTAATCATCTAACACCTTACATATTTACGCTTGAAACCAAGTCTTCCTCTATCAAGTTCTTTCTGAATACTTTCTGCAGCATTTAGCAAACTGCTTTTTTTATTATCACGTTTTACTTCAACTATACCAACTTCTTTTGCAATCTCGACTGCCTTTTCATGTAGTGGCACGTATGAAATTGCTACCGTGTTTAGAAAATTATTCATAGCGGATTTAGTTCGTTCTGGCGAATCATGGATTGTCTTTTTCACCATTTCAAGCATATCGGAAATTTTGCTTTCAGAAAACTCATCGTCTTTGCGATTTCCTAAAAGCCAGCAGTAGCAACTCCAGCCTGCAGACATTTGTAGCTCGTCCCCACTTGCAATCCATTTATCAGCAACATCTTGTGCAATATTTGATTCTGATAAAGTGACTGCGACCACATAATCAGACAACATATAAAAATACGCTCCGTCTATCCATCGATCAAAATCAGACTCACTCATAGCTTTCGGGTCCGCAATAATGCCTGCAAAATACATAGCATCGTAGTTGCCTGTGGCATAAAGTTCTTCTGCTAACTCTTGGTTTATTTTTATTTTTTTTGCGATTGGTTTCATAGCACCTGTAGCTACGCCGAAAACTGGCTCGTGCGCACCGTTAGATATGTATATTTTTTTCGTTCTTTCTTTGCCTAGGGACTCAAGCTCTTGCATAACTGTTTTAAAATCCAAAGTTGTGCACTTCCTTTCTTCATGTAAAAACCATTTTAATTGCGAACAACTAGCCTATATTTTTTATCATGTTTTCCATACTTTCTAATTTTAAATCTTATGTGAGCAGGATGTCTACTTTCTATAATTTGTCGATAGTACAGATAGTGATTTTGAAAGTCTAGATTTTTAGGATGAAAAACTACTGATTAAAGTTTCACTGTATCTTTGGCTCTTTCTCGGTATTATTATGTTATTATTTGGTAAGAGGATAAATGTAAAGTGAAACATGTGAGGTTGGTTATAAATGATAAAGAAATTTACTAGAGTAGTATTAACTGTAGTTATGCCAATTAGTATGATTGTGGGGTGTGGAAATACTGAAAAAACTGAAGAAAAAGAACCGAAAGCGATACAATCAGAGAAAAAGGACTATACGGATTACTCGTATGGAAGCAAAGATATAGTAGTAAGCGGAAAAGCGAAAGAACGTCAACAATACGAGGTTGGATATATGGATGATAATAAGTTAATTGGGATTGATGAAAATATTGAGGACTGTATCGTTTTAGATAACAAGGATGAAGCAGGTCTTGTTTGGAAACAAATAGAGCGTGGATCGATTATTGAAGTACAATATGGTAAGGACCGTAATGATATCGTAGGCGTACAATTAGTAGGAGATCGTGAGCCATACGAAATTAGTGATAAGTTTGATCGAAATACGATAAACGAGATTGTCGAAAACGTTAAAGGGAATTTGTAATAGAAGCTAAAATGAAAAAATATTTAAATTTACTATTAATAAAGTCGATTCCTTATGGAGATAAGAAATCGACTTTATTAATTATCTTTTTTGTAAGTTGCCTTTCCAAAAATTATAGCTATTATCAATAACTTCTTTTAATTTGAAATAGTTTTCCCAAGTATCTTTTACGTGGTAGAGAGTTTCTTCGTCTATAAAATCGTAAGAATGTAAAAATGTTAATATTTTTAAAGAGAACAAGTACAAAGAAACAGGATTTATTTAATAGATACTTGATAGTTATGAAAAATTATAAAGATCCTTCTTGTTGAAGAAAATCAGTAAAAGGTATCCGAATCTATTTTTGAGAAGTAGTGGTGTGTAAGGGAAGAAGTGCTTTTGACGGCGATTGCAATTGGTTATAAAATAATGTCTGTTAAGGGATTTTCTAGAAACTATCATTCGCCTGCTGGGGATAAAATGAAAAGGCGGAATAACCATATTTTTATACATAGTAGATTCATAGTCTTTCACGAATGAGAAAATAAAGGGAGGTTGAGATATTTACACGAACAGTGTAGGTATCGATTACAGCAATGAATATGAAAAAACGAGTAATCGCACTATCAACAAGTCTAGTAATTTTAGGGAGTGCACCTTTATCAATATCAGCAGAAGAGATAAATAAATCTCATACTGACCAGCTTAGTATTGCACAAGGAGAGCGTAGAACGAACGTATTACGTTATTCTAATTTCAATCTAGAAACTCCAGATCACATGCAAATTAATGAAGCAGAAGTATCAGAGAACGAGGAAATTCTTCTAGAAGAATATAAACATAAACATGATGAAACAGAAGAGTTACATAAAATGAAAGAAGCGAAAAAAGGTCAAGTAGCAGAAGATGAAGCTATTTCAAACATTGAAAAGGCATTTGAACATGTAGACGGACGAAATGATGGCTCTACTCGTGAAATGAAGCCAGTTGAAAAGCCAAAAGCTATTCAGTATAGTGCATCGGTGACTACAAAGAAATATGGAACACTTGCAGGTGTCCCGTTTGTAGAGTGGATTGTTCCAGCTGGAAATCCTGATATTCGCCCTGCAAATCCGATGAAAGCACGGTACATTACAATTCATGAGACTGCAAACACAGCTCGTGGTGCAAATGCTGAAAATCATGCGAAATATTTGTATAAACAAGCAACGGAAGGTACGTTCCGAACAGCTTCTTGGCATTTTACTGTAGATGATAAACAAATTTATCAACACTTACCAACAAACGAAAACGGTTGGCATGCAGGTGATGGCGATGGTTCCGGAAATAGAGAATCAATCGGTATCGAGATTGCGGTTAACCAAGATGGAGATTACAATAAAGCGCTAGAGAATGCAAAACGACTTGCAGGTTATTTAATGAACAAAGAAGGTATTAGTGCGGACCACATTTATAGGCATCAACAATGGAGCGGGAAAAACTGTCCTGATATTTTAATTTCTCGTGGGAATTGGACTGGCTTCGTACAAGGTATTCAATGGTATGCAAATGTTAACGCACAAATTGATTCGCCTTTACAAGAAAGAAATGAGCTATTTGATTCAAATGAATATAATCCAGCTGAACCTAATATGGAGCTTGTAGTGAATGGTGATGGTATAAACGTACGTAGTGGTTCGGGACTTGAGCATCATATCGTTCGTAAAGCTTCAAACGGAGATCGTTACAAAGTGTTAGCAGTTAAAAATGGTTGGTATAAAGTAGGTAACGATGAGTGGATTTTCTATAACCCAAGTTGGATTAAGATAAACTATAATGTGCCACATAAAGAAGTACAAAAACCAAAAGATGATATTACAGGTGGATGGTTTGAAGGGAACATTCGTAAGCTGAACAGCCTAGGAATTATGAACGGTGAAGGAAATGGTGTATTTGCGCCTTATCGTAATGTTACGAGAGCTGAGTTTGCAACATTAATCTCAAATGCTCTCAAGCTACCGGAAGGAAATAAGTCATTTGTAGATATTAACAAAGCGCATCCATCACTTCATAGCGGTATTAAACGTAGTGCAAGTGCGGGAATTATTAACGGTCGTGGCGGCGGGATTTTTGATCCTAATGCATCTATCACACGTGAAGAAGCATCGATCATGATTGACAACGCATTACAGTATAACGGTGTTACAGGTGAATTAGTTGCATTGCCATTTAGGGATAAACATTTGATCACATATAAACAGCCTGTTCAACGATTATATAGCTTAAAAGTAGTTACTGGTGTTGGAAATAATGAGTTTAATCCTAAAGGGACAGCAAATCGTGGTGAAGCAGCTGCCTTTTTAGTGAAGATGTTAGATGCAAGTCAAAAATAGAAAGAATGGTAAAGGAGCTATCCAACATGAAAAATTGGAACAGCTCTTTTTTTTAGCTCCTATGAAGCCCCTTCCAAGCCCCTTCCATGCCCCTTATAAGCACCTACCAAGTAATAAATCACTAAGAAAAAACAAAACAAAACAAAAACAACTACAAGAACAAAAAAGCGCGAAAAAATAAAACCGGCGTTGTAGTAGTTAAAAAAATTTGGAATTCAAATGCCAAAACAAACCCTTTATTCCTATATGTATATTGAAGGATTGAATTCTGCCTTTTTAAAAATAAAAGGAGGAGGAAAACATATGGCTGTGTACCGTAATGTGCAGGTGAACTTTTGGCAAGATGAATTCATATTAGATTTAACGCCAGAGGAGCGTTATTTTTACATATATTTGTTAACTAGTACGAAAACGAAGCAATGTGGAATTTACGTATTACCGAAGCGTGTGGCAGAACTTGAAACAGGCTACAATATGGAGACTGTTGAGAAGTTATTAAATAGGTTTGTTGAATACGGAAAGATTTTATACGATGCGGAAACGAAAGAGTTATATATAATAAATTGGCTACACTATAATCCTATTTTAAATACGAATGTAGAAAAATGTGTGTTACGTGAGTTAAAGGCTGTTAAAAATAAAGAATTTATACATATGTTTTTACGTACATGTCTGGAAGAAGAATGGAAGATTCCATTGTTATTGCAGTATTTTGGTATGCCAGAGGAAGAGGATACTAGTAGTTTACAAGAAGTTGTTGAAGAAATAGAAGATATGGAAGTGGAAGAGGATACTCAACATAGTGAAGTTTACAAATTTTACGAACAAAATATAAGTAGTTTATCCCCATATGTCGTGAAGGAATTGAAGAAGTGGATACGAAAAGTTTCAGGAGAAAGAGTATTAGAGGCACTTAAAATTGCATTTGAACAGAATAAGCGAACGTTTGCTTATGTGAAGGGGATTTTGAGGAATTGGTGTAGCGAATATGTTGGAGAGAAGTGTGTAATGGGTAGTTTAGAGAGAAGGAGAAGTGTTTTGAGTAGTGTGTTTTAATTTACATTAATTTAATATAGAATGTATGTTCGTTTTGGTGAGTTTTATGCTATACTACCATTAAATAAGGGTGTTTTCATAATAGATAAAAAGATGCGGGGGAACAAAGTTTGACTACAAATACAGCTCAGCTGTTTCAATATATTCATATGACAGAAGAACAGGAACAATTATCACTGCTATATTTACAAACAAAAGAAGAAGAGATTTTGAAAGATATTCAATTAACGACACTTCGAGATCAAAGAAGAGGCGATTTTGCTGAGCGATTTATAAATGATTTTAGAAAAGTGCATAAGCAAGATCCAGCTTTCTTACGATTATTCTATTATTTATTAGGGGAGCAGTTGTTAAATGTTCTTATAATAAGGTTTAAATATGTGGATTTTTCTAATATGAAGGTTTATTTAGAAAAAAGTACACTTCCATTGGATCAACTTGTAGTAATTGCATGTAAATATTTAACTAATATCTCTAGTTATGTGAATGAGGCGTATAGTTTTCTAAAAGAGTTGACAAAAGAGGATCCGAACTATATAGAGAGACAATTACATACTTTACTCAATAAGCAACAACTATCACTACTTCTCGTAATGTTTGAAGTAGATTATGAGAGGTTCCATACGTATAGCTCTTTATTGGAAGAGAGATTAAAAGAACATGCTGAATTTATTTTGAATTTGAATGGGGAAAAAGAAAAGATTGAAGCAACTGAAAGATATATAAAAGGTGAAAGTGATAGGGAATTATTTTTAGGTGGAAATTTACCGGACTATATTTGGCGACTGTTATTTCATGTTCATAAGTATTCAAACGTTGCGAGGCGATATGTGGAAATATTAGCAAAGAAAAACGTGTGGGGGTTTATGAATTATGCTACGCGCTATATGTGTCATGCTCTTGGCCAGCCTCAAAACTACAAAAGAACAGGTAGTGTAAATAAGAAAACGTATGAAGAAATTCAAAGTTTTTGTAAACAGTTTTGGATAGCTGAGGAAAGGTTTTTTGCGCACCGCCTAAGGCAACATAATTTGAATAGTGAAGACTTTTGTAAGACGTATGAATATGAATTGCTTTGCTTCATGTTGGAAGAAAATCCGGAATTTGTTCAACGCACTTTGCAATATGTAAGTAAAATGAATTATCTTATTATCGCGCGAACGTTAGCTGAAAAAGGACATGAGCTAAATAGAGGAAAAATGCGAGAAGAATTTTTTGTTGCTGCTTTGCAAATTAAATTGTCTACAATACGTGATACATATTGTAATTATTTACTAGGGAAAGTGTCACTTGAGGATATGAAGCACATACTTAAAAGTCCGAAATATAGAAGTATGTATTGGGGTATGCCGGTGTTAGAGGTTGCACTCCTTTGGGATATAGATGATGTAGCAAAAAGGGAAGCTGTACTTACACTACAATTCGGAGATGAATATAGTGTTAATTTATACGAACTTCTTTACGAATGCTCTGTCAGAGGGATAGAACCGAAACAAGTATTAGAAGAACTTCTTTCGTATGGGTTAAGTAAGGAAAAGTTGATTGCCTATGCAGTTGAACAAGCTGCATGCTACAGTGAAGAGAGAAATGAGGCGAAGGAAGCGCTTGTTCATGTCATTGTAAAAGAACAAGCGTACATAATTGAACGGTTTGATGAGTATTCTGCTGTTGCCAAAGCATATATTTTAGAAGTGTTAGCAAAGGATAATATGATTAAAATGCGTCCCATTTTAATTAAAACTTTAGGGGATTCATCTAAAAAAATGCGTGAGTCTGTAGTTAAACTTCTTTCAAGAGATGTAGAAGCTGCAGAGGATGTAGCGCTGGAACTTCATAATAAAAAGAAAATTGTTCGTGAAAATGTGATGAAACTGCTTATAGAGTATAAGATTGAAAAATATACAGAACTTGTACAGGAAGCTTTGCAAGATAAGAAGAATGCCTCTTTTGTTGAGAAGTTTGCTCCGTTACTTGAAACGGAGAGAAACTCAGAAAGTATAGAAGAACTTTGTGGACGTATCGTAACGGAACAAAAAAGAAATTCACTTATGCAATTGATTGGGGATGAACCACAAATCCGTCTTCGTCATTCTAATGAAATTGCCGATGCTACAATTCCATTAGCTTATTTGCAGCAGTACATTTCAGATTCTGTTATCGAGAAGAAAGAGGCAGCTGAAGCGATTGGGAGTACTTTAAATGAACAGGACTTGAAAGAATGTGTGCAAGAAATATATCAAACATGGATTTCTCAAGATGCAGATGTGAAGAAACGCGGTATTCTTTCGTTATATGGAATATATAGTGATGACAAAATGGTCGGTATACTGAAAAAGCAAATTGATGAATGGGTGCTCGATATGCGAGGGAAAATTGCAGCTGATGCTGTTCGGGCTTTAGGCTTGTCCTCATCTAAGCTTGCACTTATGTCTATTCATGCAATGGCCTTTAAATATAAACATAAACAAGTGCGTAATGCGGCAAAAGAAGCACTAAGTCTCGCTGCAAAAACACGTGGTATAACGGAAGAGGAGCTGGAAGATCAACTGGTACCAAATCTTGGTTTCAATATACGTGGTGAGAAAGAGATTGATTTTGGGAATAGATGTTTTACGGCCATATTAACTGCAGAGTCAAAAATTGAATTAGAGACAGAAGAAGGGAAACGTATGAAGTCACTTCCAAAGCCGAATGCAAAAGATGATATAGAAAAAGCTGAATTAGCTAAGAGAGAGGTATCCACTTTAAAGAAAGAGCTTCGAAGTGCTCTTTCCATGCAGAAACAACGTTTGGAAGCTGCTCTATCAAGAAAGCGCTATTGGTCATATTACTCCTGGAAGTCGGTATTTCTAGAGAATCCAATTATGAAGCAATTTGTAACTTCACTTATTTGGGGTGAATATACAGAAGGGAAGTTACTGAAAATGTTCCGTTATGCGGAGGATGGTACGTTTTATTCAATGATAGGAGAGAATCATGAATTTTCGTCTGGAACCGTGATTGGTTTCATTCATCCGTTAGAATTATCCGAAACGGAAAAGGAAATGTGGAAAGAGCAACTGGAACATTCGAAAATTGTCCAGCCATTTCTACAAATTGAACGTCCTGTGTTTGTAGTAGAGGAAGATGATAAGGTTACTGTTGAGAGATTTGGTGGTATTTTATTGAATGGTCGCTCGTTATTCGGTAAGATGACGAAACTTGGATGGATTCGCGGATCAGTTCAAGATGGCGGTGTGTATTATACGTTTTATAAAGAAGATACTCGCACTGGATTAGGGGCACAACTGTCATTTAGCGGAGCACCAGTTGGCTATGAAGACGAAGAAGATATATGTGTGTATGACATTGAATTTTATAAAGCAGGTACAGTGAATCGTGGTTCATATGAATACGATGAAATTGATGATGAAAGACGCATTGTGCCAAAAGAAGTAGATAAGTATTTCTTTAGTGAAATATTATATGATGTACAATTAGCGACCGATTCAAATCTTGGTCATAATGAAAGCTGGCGTAACAAACGATAAAAATTCCCCTTCATTTGTAGGAAAATGAAGGGGTTTTTCAGCTTTTCTAAAAGGTTCTTCCGTAAATAAAAGCGAATAGTTTGAGGAAGGAGGGGGTTATATGGAAGTTGTTATAAAAAAGAAACGAACTCGTGGTAAGAGAATTTTTATTTGGTCTAGTAGTATCGTCCTTTTGTTAGTTATATGTACAGCGATTTTTTTGAACATATATACGCTTAGATCTGTGCCAAAGATAGATGGAACGATAAAGCTAGAGGATTTACAACGTGCTGTTACGATAAAGCGAGATAGTAAAGGTGTACCGCATATTAAAGCGGAAAACGCACATGATTTATATTTTTCGCAAGGGTATGTACAAGCACAAGATCGGTTATTTCAAATGGATTTAAGTAGAAGGCAAGCTTCTGGGATGTTAAGCGAAGTTGTTGGGGAAGCAGCTATTGATCGAGATAAGTTGTTTCGAACGCTCGGTTTACGGCGAGCAGCCGAAGCGTCTGTTAATCAATATGATGGAGAAGCGAAATATGCTCTGCAGTCATTTGCTGATGGGGTGAATGCCTTTATACGCGAGGCAAAAGAGGAAAAGAAATTGCCAGTTGAGTTTACTATATTAGGCTATGAACCTGCTGAATGGTCCATTGTGGATACGTTAACGATTGGAAAGTATATGGCGTTTGATTTAGGGGGACATTGGCACGGACAGGCATTTCGATATTGGGCGCTGAAAAATCTGCCGAAAGAGCAAGCAAATGAGTTATTTCCTACATATCCGAAAGATGCGCCTAGATTGCTAGCTGAACTAAAAAATACAAATGTAGACGTAGCACAAAGTTTTGCAAAAACGATTATTCCGCCAGAGTTTAATGGTAGTAATAACTGGGTCATAAGCGGTGAGAAGAGTGCGTCTGGTAAGCCGATGTTAGCGGATGATCCTCATTTATCTCTTGCCACGCCTTCTATTTGGTATCAATCAAAACTTGAAATGAAAGATTTGAATGTGAGTGGCGTTATTTTCGCTGGAGTACCAGGTGTTATATTAGGGCACAATGACAAAATAGCATGGGGCGTTACGAATACCGGTCCTGATGTACAAGATTTATATATTGAAAAGCGAAATCCTAATAATGAAAACGAATTTCTATATAACGATAAATGGGAAAAAGCGACTGTTCTGGATGAATCTATTAAAGTAAAAGGCGGAAAGACAATACCGTATAATGTTACGGTTACGAGGCACGGTCCAGTCATTTCAGAGTTTGCGGATAAAGGGAAAGAGAAAACGAAAACAGTATTTGCTTTAAAGTGGACTGCTTTGGAGCCTTCCGCTGAATTAAAGGCTGTATTAAATATGAATCAGGCGAAAGACTGGAATGAGTTTGAAACGGCTCTTCAAGATTTTCATACACCAACTCAAAACTTTGTATTTGCATCAAATGATGGCACAATTGCTTATAAAGCAAATGGAAATATACCAGTGCGTAAAAAAGGTGATGGTAGTCTACCAGTGCCAGGATGGACAGATGAATATGAATGGGAAGGGTATATCCCATATGATCAACTTCCAAAAGTAATCAATCCAAAACAAGGGTTTATTTCTACTGCGAATAATAAAATTGTTGATGATCATTATCCGTACCATATTAGTAATACGTGGGCACAGCCATATAGGCAAATGCGTATTCAAGAGTTTTTACAAGAGAAGGAAAAGTATACGGTGAAAGATTTAGAAGAGTTACAGATGGATCAAAAAAATTTATATGGGAAAGAGTTTGCTCCTATATTTTTAAAAGAGTTAAATAAAGCATCTTTAAATGAAGTAGAGAAAGAGGGCGTAAAACAATTAACGAAGTGGAATTTTTACGATAGTAAAGATGAATCGGCACCGTTAATATTCCATCTATTAATGAAAGAGATTTCAAATACGTTATTTTCAAAAGAAATACCGAAAGATGTGATGGAGTTATTTGAAGGAAAGGCACAAGTTGTTGATGAATTAATTCGAAAAGAAGTAGCAGGAGAGAAGAGCGCTTGGTTTATGAAGTACGGAGGCTTCACAAAAGTTGTGCATACATCGTACGAGAATGTAATGAAGAAATTACAGAAGGAATATGGACCAGATGTTACGGAGTGGAAGTGGGGCGATTACCATCAACTTGCTTTTACACATCCAATCTCCAAATCATCTAGTATGTTAGCATTACTTGCATTTAATCGCGAAAAACCAGTTCCAATTGGTGGAAGCCAAGTTACTGTTCAAGCAGCGAGCTACGGCGATAACGGTATCGTCAATCACGGAGCTTCTTGGCGATTCGTCATTGATACGAAAGATATGTCAAACGGTTATCATATTGTAGGGCCAGGACAATCAGGACATTTTAGAAGTGATTGGTATCATGATCAAATAGATGATTGGGTAAATGGCACGTATCATACGACTACATTGAATACGGAGGGGATAGAGGGAAAAGTGTTAAATTTAGAGCCGAAGTGATCATATTTCCACTGATGAAAAATGTTAAATTAGAACATAACCCAGTCCTTAAATAATTTTAAAAGCCTACTATCAGTTAAATTGATAGTAGGCTTTTGTATTTTAGAGAATAAGATTAAATAATTTTATTATTCCAAAACAGTAAGTGTTTTAACATTTACTTATACGATAAGGAGCTTTATTTACTCTGTTACAAAGCAAACCACACAAAGCATTCTTTTTCTTTGTTGCTCATTTTTATACACCGCAAAACATTTTGTTATTCAATAATTCCAATTTCTAGAGCCTTTTGAACAGCTTCTTCTTTGTTACGGACTCCCAGCTTTGTATAAGCAGTGGAAGCATAATTTCTGACCGTACCACTCGATAAATATAATCTGGATGCTATGGTAGTGTATCGAAGTCCTTTTGCTACTAGTTTCAATATTTCTATCTCCCTAGCTGTTAGCTCATAAGCGATTGCTTTTGATTGTGATGTCTCTTTTGGCTCATCAAACTTCTCAAATATTTTGTGAGACATCCCCTGATCAATCAGTGTCCCACCTTTGTGAATAAGTCGGATCGTATTAGCTAGCTCCAACGTTTCAATAGATTTGAGTAAAAAACCATCCGCACCGTTGCGAAGTGATTCCAACGCCTGTTTGGTATCCTGAAACGTTGTGAAAATCAATACGCGGATATGTGGCCATTGTTGCTTAATCTTTTTGGTTGCTTCGACTCCATCCATGTGCTGCATATCTAAATCCATAAGTATAACATGAGGTTGAAGGCGTCCACACAAATCGATGGCTTGATTGCCATCCTCAGCCAAACCGACTACATTTAAATCTTCATATCTATCGAGTAGTGTCTTCAAACTTTCCCGGACAAATGGCTGATCGTCTACAATTAATAAACGAATAAGTCCATCTTTTATTTCAGTTTGTCGCGGTATGGTACAAGTAACAAGCATTCCTTCCTCTGGTTTTGTATATACGGACAAATGACCTTGCAAGTTCATTGCCCGTTCTTTCATCGCATTCATACCGAAGCCTTCTTGCCATTCTACATTTCCTTTTCCATTATCTTGAACTTCTAACCTCGTATATTGTTCGTCAAATTGCAATGAAACTATAATTTCAGTCCCCTGACCATGACGTACTGCATTCGTAAGGGACTCTTGTAAGCAACGAATGAATGCGATCTTCGCTTGCCGAGATAGTTGATATTCCTCTCCGAATGTCCTAAAACTTACATTAACCTGAGCGTGCTCTTGAAATTCGGCTCCAAGATTTTGGAGAGATTGAATTAAGGAAGGCGATTGACACGGAGAATCCATTTGATGTAGGTAACCTCTCACGTCCTCGATGCTTTTCCGTCCCATTTCAAGCAGAGAATCTAGCCTCTGTATCCCCATTTCAGTAGCAAGTTCGGTACGCAACGTTTCCATCCCCATAATAATAGAAGTATAAGCGTGACCAACTGTATCATGAAGCTCGCTCGACAGTCTGTTCCGTTCCTCGGCCAGTGTAATACGTTCAATCTGAGACATATATTGCTCAAGTACCGCGTTTTGTTTACGAATCGCTTCATTTTGCTTATGATTGACGATTAATAAATGGAAAGCAAAGCCCATTACGTAAGCAAGTCCATAGTAGGTAACCATAATCCAATAGTTATTACTTGGCGCAACCGCATAGAAAATTCCAGTTGTTATAAAAACTGTTATTGGAGCTGTCCAATAATAGGATAAATGTTTACTATTCGCAGCAATTAGAAACACCGATATAAGAAATGTGTTGTAAGCTTCCGGAAATAATGAGGTTAAATATATACATAGTCCACCATATAGCAGTATGTCTGTGAACAAATAATATTTATAATTGAATAGTAAGGCTACCCATGGAACAGAGAAAGCAATAATTTCCCAAAGAATAATAATCCAAAGTGGCAATGTTAAACTATCCTGAAAATCTAATGTGGTTATGGCGATAGAGACACTAACAAGTATACGGACTCCTAACATAATCCAATCGTACCAAAACCAATACTTAACCATATCTAACAAGTTATTTACCCCCTAAGTAGCCTACCTTTTTACTTCCTATATTATAAATTAATCCTTCATACATTGTTATACTTTTTAATTTTACGCTGCAATCCTCTCACAGAGGACAAACTTCTATCGATTTAGTTGCCGAATCATGCTACGTGTATAGCCTCCAATTCTCTTTGTTAAACAATCTACTATTCTAATACTTATGGCGGTAAATACTATACCCATAAACATTACAAAGAGTGACTTAGCAAAAGTATCTATTTGTATGAATATAATATTCATTTCGATGTATTGATACAGTAGTGGTGCCAACAGCAACATAAGTGGCATTACATAAAAAATGATTGCACTAATGAGACTGAAAATGCCAATCACTAATTTCTGCATTAACCAAAAGACAGCAGACCAAGTGTGACGATCTGTAAGCACTAATTTCACTTGAGCCCAGTTCGATGTATCCATTGTTATACTTCTATCGTAAGAGTCTGTTGAAATATCTGTATAAATTTTTGTCTGTATGCGCTCGAATTGGACAAAGGGTGTGGTAGTCTGTAGTACGCGTATAACTAGTGGAATCCCAACTACCGTAAATGAAAGGGTGAAGCTAAATAGCAGAGCTATTAGATAAAAACAAAAATAAAACAATCCTGTAACGAAAGTTAGCAATAAAAAATAACCATTCTGGATGAATCTTGATTTCATAAAGTTCTCGCTCCTATCTATGTAATAACCGAATTGTACTGCTTTTTTTGTCATTCTCACTAGTGTAAAAATGTCATATGATATTTTTAAATGATGCAAAAAAGGGGAGAGTAACCTACTTCTAGTTAAAAAAGGTGCTTATATGAATCTCCATAAAACAATCCCGTTCTTACATCTGCAAGAACGGGATTGTTTTATACTTTTATTTAATATGAGATGGACTTGTTTTTCGAATGTGAAAAATAATATCAAATTGCTCAAGCAATGACTTATTAAAGTATGCCGAGTCGTTCGGTAAGAGTCGTGCCCCTATACTTAGTAATGGTCGTTTTGCTTTAACCCATTTATCTGCTGGTCCTTTAAGGTGACGGTTATCCAATAAAAACATTTTATATGGTACTTTTCCTAGGGTATAATTGAAACTATTTATATCTTGTGGAATCGGATTCGTTATAATCTTATCTCCGGTGTCATTGTATAAGGTGAAATTTCCCTCCGTAGTTGTACTACCAATTGTGACATAATTATTGTCTAAACGTTCCTTCAAAAATTGCCCCGCAACATAAGGGTATAATTCCTCATCGATAATTCCTTTAGCTATATGAATATTGTGTCCCCATACCATCGTTTTACCACCTAATGTCTCTTGTGCCCACATTGCATGATCGGTCAAGTATTGCTCATGCAGCTTTAACATACTTGGATAGTCGTTAGGAATTAGCATTGTGGTAAATTTCTCTATTGCAATTGCCGTTGCTTTCGCCCAGATGTACTCGGATGAAACTATTTCTGTGTTGGCTTGCCCATTCTCATCTTTTAGTAATCGAGCTACTCTCTCAGCGTTTGCTTTGAACTTTTCTTTTATTTCAGGAGCAAGGTCCATATATTCCTTTGTACTTCCATGAAAAGCCGACAATTCTTTATAATTTTCTTCTACTTCTGCCAACAAATCTGGTCGATGCAGTTTTACATAATCAATTACTTTATTAAAACAACCTTGGTCCAACTCCTTTAAGTCGAGCCCGATAAATTGGATCTTTTTTGTATTGGATGGATTAGCATTATAATCTTTCATCCACTCAATCATGGCTAAAATTTCATCAGTAGGATATAACAAGTTTAAAAAATCCCTAGGGTTTCCTTTTCCTGTTTGGATATATTCATTTAGCTTTAAGCCATTTCCCCAATCTTCTTCCATTGTGAAATTTGTAAAACCCATCTCAGTAACCAAATATTTCACAAGGCGAAACTTCATAGTGAAAATTTCAGAGCTTCCATGAGTATTCTCTCCTAATCCTACATATTGTGCGTTCCCAATCATTTTCTTAAGTGGTTTTAAATCCTCAAATGATTTTGATGGGTCTATCGTTTTTAACGGGTAAGCCTGTGATTGTATTGATTTAACTATATTTTTTTGGATTGATTGACCTGAATTTTCGACTGCTACTGTTTGAGCGTTTCCTACTTCCACACATCCTGTGACTAATAAAGCTGTACTAACCATTGCAATGATTCTTTTCTTATTCATTTTCTCCACCTCAATTGAATTATTTGTAAAAGCAAGATTGATTCATGTACTTGCACGAATCAATTGCCTTAATTCAATTGTTAGCTAGCTCATATCATATTTTCTAGTTACATATTGTCATAAGGTTAATTGACACAAGTCATAGAATAATCATTACACTTTTGTACTACCGGCTATGACAACTTATAAATAATAATTCCATTGATGAGTCGCAAGTAAGACTAGATTATAAGTTTGGGAGGGATTTTAACGATGAATGATCTGTATACCAAAATATTTTTATTCTAAGTTGTGTCTTTTGAAATGAAAAAAGTACATTCGATAAACAAGTGAATGAAAGGGAAAGGGCGGATTACAATGATATTACACGCAAAATCGTTCTATAATAAAGATAAAATCCAACGTGCTAAAATAGGACTTCAACTCTTTTTGAGTATCTTAATCATTACTTCTATTATTCTAAATGTAGTAGTAATAATTACGAAAAGTATGCCGCTTATTGTGGTATATATGTTTACTCCAGCATTTTCTTCTATTTTGACTCGCATAATACTGAAAGAAGGATTTAAAGATGTATCTTTTAGTCTCGGTAACTTAAAGATATGGAAGGGGATTGGTCTTGCTCTGCTAATACCTATGATTATTTGTGGAATTACTTATTCTATCGCCTGGTTGAGCGGAATTGCAGGGTTTCAGCATCCCGAAGGTGGTATGTTAGAACCGATCTACAATTTACTTGGGCTTCAGTATGTAACGGCACCATTCAGTTTCATTTATCTAGTAGTATTGAGCGGTATTTTCGGAAGTTTGCTTAACTTAATCCCAGTTTTGGGAGAAGAAATGGGTTGGCGAGGTTATATGCTCACAAGGCTCGTTGATGCAGAGTTTTCACGGCCTATCCTTATTAGTGGATTGATTTGGGCAACGTGGCATGTTCCAATTGTTATGGCTGGTTTATATGTAGAGGGACCATCTGTCGTTTTTTCAGTACTTGGCATCTATTTTTGTATTGTACCATTCAGTTATATTACGGCTTATTTACGACTTATCACAGGTAGCGTTTGGCCTTCGGTTATCATCCATACTACTTGGAATGCCATTATTCAAGGACCTTTCGCACGTGCAAGTACAGGATATCAAACTGAGATTTGGATTGGAGAATCTGGCTTGATAACCGCTATTATTATCTTGATAACTGCAATAATTATGTCTCGAATAATGAAGTAAATGTAATAGTAATACAAACAAAAAGCGAATATAGATAAAAAATTTTTGATACATTTCTAAGTATAAAAATTTAATTATACGAAAAAATAGATTCGGTTAGGGTATCAGAAAAAATTAAATAACTTCAATTGTAAAAAGATAAAAAAGGAGCGGAAATACGCTCCTTTTTTATCTACCTTACTATTTTTAGGAGGTTAGTCTGAATAAGATATGGATAAAGGGTGAATAGCATTTTTATTGTTGAAATTTCATTAAATATTCTTGTGGAATATATGTGAAACATTGTATAGAATAAGCAAGAATGCCAAAAATTATAGGGGGGAAGTTGTGAAGAAAAATAAGAGTTTAATAAGTTTTTTAGGAGTGTTTATTATGCTGTTTTCTTTTTATTTTCAAGGAAATGTACAGGCCGATGTAAATACTGTTCAATCTGGGAAAATCAAATCAGGAAATGTAACGGTATGGGAAGTTGGAAATGTGGCAAAAGTGTTAGCTGATGTAGAGCGTTTAAATTTAAATACAGTAAATGTACCAATTCAAGTAGATATTCCGAACGTGACTTCTACGAACATGGTAATTAATCAAGCGCAAAAGCAACAGGCTATTCTTTTAATTCGAGAATTATCAAAGCGTAATATTCAAGTTATTGTGGAACCGTTCCCATATATGCAGCAAGGAAATATTGGGGAAACGGAATGGAATCCGAGTAATATTAATGATTTCTTCTGGAATTGGAAAACGGTTATTTTGCAAGACATCTTTAACTCGATTACAAGTAAATACAATGTGTATGGGCTTAAGATTGCTTCTAATTTTGTAAATATGGAATATGCAGAAGGATACTGGAGCGATACGATTGATTTTGTTCGCCAGCAGTATAAAGGAAATGTTTTGTATCAAATGAATTGGTGGTTAACAGCAAGCTGGGATCTTTCTTATGAAGCGAAGTTTGTAGAGAAAATCAATCGTCCGTATTTAAAAAAGGTGGATATTGTTAGTATCGATAGTTGGTTTGAAGTTTCAGGGAAAAGAAATCCATCGTATGAAGAGGTAAGACAAAATTTATTTGCGACTACAGTATATAATCGTGGACAAAATGTCGTTCAACAACTAGAACAATTACATAAAGCAACAGGAAAGCCAGTTTACTTTGGTGGATTTAACGTTCCAGCGCGTGAATTGGGCTTACAAAATCCGTGGAATCCAGATGTTTCTAATGTATTTTCAAAAGACATACAATTAAACGGATGGCGCGCTTACCGTGATGTATTAGAACCGAAACCGTATTTTAAAGGTTTTTCAATTTGGTTTATTGGTTCTCATAATAGTACGCATGCATATCAAATACATAGTCAAGAAACGGCAGCAGTTATTAATGACTGGTACCGAAAATAATTTTTATAAAATAGGCAAGTTTTGAGGTTCACTACATATATTTCTAGTGAAAGGCCTTTCACCATCTTATCACCTAGGGGGCAATCATCATGAAATTTTTGTCTTACCTTACAGTAATTTTGGTGATTCTTGGCGGTTTGAATTGGTTATTTGTAGCGTTAGATTACAATGTAGTTGAGAAATGGTTTGGTTCTATGCCGGCGCTTGTGGACACTATTTATTGGCTCATTGGTCTTTCGGCTATTTATCAAATTTTTGATCGGTTCTTTACGAACAATTAGCTATTATTCTTTTATTACTAGAGTGTTAAGTACGATTATGTACTTAGCACTTTTTTTGTGTGTTTATAAAGTAAGCATCAAATATTCCCTACCTACAATTTGTAAATAATCTCCATACATACTACATGTGGAGTTTTTTGGGAATTTATAGTTATAACATCTTGTATTTTGTTTATAATTGTAAATAGTTATTCAAATGTTATTTCTTTTTTATAAATAAAAAGGAAAAATAATGCAACTTTTTAACGCGCTTATTCGTGTTATATATGAAAGGAGGAGGGGGATGGAAATTGAAGAAATATATAAGGTTTATATAAACGATGTGTACAGGTATTTATTTTCCCTTTCTCGTAGCCATCATGTAGCGGAGGACTTGATGCAGGAGACTTTTTATCGGGCGTATCTTTATCTAGAAGACTATGAAAACCAAAAGGTAAAATCATGGCTTTTTAAAGTGGCGTATCATACGTTTATTGATTTTGTTAGGAAAGAGAGAAAAGTGTCTTTTGTAGGAACGGAGGAATTAGAGACAATACAAGCAGTTGAATCTACAGAAGAGTATGTAGTCGCAAAAAATAGTTATGGAAAATTAATTCAGATTATTCATACTTTACCTGTGGTAGAGGCACAAGCTGTTTTATTATGTGATGTACATCAATTAACGTACGAAGAGGGTGCTTCTGTATTAGATTTAAAGTTAAACACGTATAAAAGTCACATATTTCGCGGGAGAAAGAAATTAAAACAATTGTTAAAGGAGGAAAAGAGTCAAAATGACAAATGATAAACCTCATTCTGAACAAGAAGATTATCAAGACTTGTTGCAAGAAGCTCTTCATCAAAGGCCTGCATCTCTTCCTGATGGAAAACAGGAGCAAGTGTTGAAAATAGGAAAAAAAAGAGCGCGTATTACGAACGTTTTGATTGTATTTACTTTTTTATTACTGATTCAACCTATTATATATATATCTACGCTCTTATACTATGTATTTGCACCTACAAACGCAATGGAGATGCGGAATGTAGTACAACAAACGATAAGTGTAACGGAACCAAATGTATTTATGAAAGAAAGAGACATGGAGCAAACATTGTTACCGCTTAGTTTACAATTGAATTTTGATTTGTATAAAAGGGTAGGAAAGAAAGATATTCGAATAGGCGAAGAGAAAACATATTATTTATTAAGTAAAGTGGCGAAAGTAAGCCGCGAATATACAACAGATGAAAAAATTCCAGAAGTCCCATATATAGATAATGAGGTGTTGTCTCATCCTAATAATTATAATACGTCTTATAATAGTAGCGATGAAGCGCAGGTATTAAAAGGTCTTCCGCAAGAATCTGTTGTAGAAGCATTTGTATCTTTTAGAGAATTATTAAGTGTACAAGAGGTAACGAATATGTTTCCTACTATTGATATCGTCTGGTATGCCGTTAATACAGGATTAGAGGAGAAGCAAAAGAATGATGAGGGTATGTATGTTGCTCCGATTGGTTTTCCAGCAGATATGATTTCAAGTATAGGTGGTCCTTTTGTAAGTGATTCACCTCATGAGGAACAATTTATTGGTGTGCTAAAGTCATTACAGAAGCATGAAAATTTAGCGGTGAAGCTATCTAGAGCGAAAACATTAGAGTTGTCAAAGCGTATTTCTTTTCTTGAAAAAAATGGGATAAAAATATACGGGGCAGTTGTAACTGGCCCTAAAGGTGAAGTTGAAAAATTGATGAGTCATGAAAAAGTTAGAAACTTGAAAGTAGGTGAAGCGAGATTATGGAATTGGCATTCTTAAAAAAAAGAAAGAATCATAGTTATAAACAGGAAACATGGATGGGGACTATTTCATTAATGATTGCCTTTCTAGCGTTATTGTATTTGAACATTACATTGCTTAGTCAAGAAACATTTATAGGCGAAGGTTTTCGGGAAATAGTTGGAGTTGGATTGTTATGTTCAGTCGTAGGCATGATCACAAAAAGAAAAAGTCGAAAATATGCATTGTGGGCATGTAGTTTATTTGTTTTTATGCTACTTTTTACTGTATTTGGATATATGTTAGGTTGGATGATAAGCTTTGGACCGTAAATATGTGGGAAAGAGCGAATGTAGATTCGCTCTTTTTTATGTGTAAAAAGTAAAATAAATAAGAGAAGAACTTATCAAATTTGAAAGGAGAGCAGTATACGTTTTGAATGTTGTTGTGTTTTTTGTTCACTTTATAAAAAATATATTGGTACTTGCAAGCGATTCCATTGCTTCTTGCGCCGTAATACTAGAAAAGAAATTGACCGTGTCTTGTATTGTAGGTTATAATTCAGAAAGTTTAAAAAATATCAAAATGAGAAATAGGGAGGTCATCTGGGTGATGGAAAGAGTGTATAATTTTTCAGCAGGACCATCTATACTCCCTTTGCCAGTTTTAGAGAAAGTGCAAAAGGAGCTTGTAAATTATAACGGGACAGGCATGTCTATTATGGAAATGAGTCATCGATCTTCTTATTTTCAAAGTATTATAGAGGAAGCGAGTAGCTTGCTTCGTGAATTAATGAACATTCCTGATGAGTATGAAGTATTGTTTTTACAAGGCGGTGCGTCATTACAATTTTCTATGATACCGTTGAATGTAATGAATACGTATAAAAAAGCAGGATATATATTGACTGGCTCATGGTCTAAAAAGGCGATGCAAGAAGCTGAAAAAGTAGGAGAAGTGCAAGTGATTGCTTCTTCTGAAAATGAGAAGTTTACTACAATTCCTAAACTGGATGGTTTACTAGGCGATGAAAAACTAGATTATGTACATATTACAACGAACAATACAATTGAGGGAACGAAGTATGTGGACATTCCACATGTAGATAAAGTACCGCTCGTTGCGGATATGTCCTCAAATATTTTATCAGAACGATATGATGTTTCGAAGTTTGGTCTTATATATGCGGGAGCGCAAAAGAATTTAGGGCCAGCAGGCTTAACGATTGCAATTATAAAAAGAGATTTAATTGGGGGAGCAGATTGCTCTTGTCCTACGATGTTAAACTATGAAACTTACAGTAAAAATAACTCCTTATATAATACACCGCCGTCCTTTAGTATTTACGTAACGAAACTTGTACTAGAGTGGCTGAAAGAGCAAGGCGGGGTATCTGCGATTGAAGAACAAAATAAAATGAAATCTTCACTTCTTTATAATTTCTTAGATGAATCAAAATTGTTTACTTCACCAGTTGATCCTACGTATCGATCACTTATGAACATTCCGTTTACAACGCCGTCAGAAGAGCTGAACAATGAGTTTTTACAAAAAGCGAAAGAGCGCGGCCTTGTTACGCTAAAAGGGCATCGATCAGTCGGTGGTATGCGCGCTAGTATTTATAATGCGATGCCAGCAGAAGGCGTACAGCAATTAGTAAATTATATGAAGGAATTTGAGCTTGAGAATAGATAGGGAGATGGGGATATGTTTCGTGTTCAAACGTTAAATCAAATTGCAGAAAAAGGTTTGCAAGTGCTTAGCGGAGAGCGCTATGAAGTAGGGGAGAGAATGGACCACCCAGACGGCATTTTACTTCGCAGTTATTCTTTACATCAAGAAGATTTTTCAAAAGACTTAAAGGCAATTGCAAGAGCTGGTGCAGGTGTAAATAATATTCCTGTCGAGCGATGTACAGAAAAAGGGATTGTAGTATTTAATACACCAGGAGCGAATGCTAATGCAGTAAAGGAACTCATTATCGCAAGTCTTATTATGTCTTCACGTAACATTATTAACGGAGTAAGCTGGACGAAAAATTTAGAAGGGGAAGAAGTACCGCAGCTTGTTGAATCTGGAAAGAAACAATTTGTTGGATCTGAAATTGCAGGGAAACGTCTAGGGGTTATCGGCCTTGGCGCAATCGGTGCTTTAGTTGCGAACGATGCGTTAGCTTTAGGGATGGATGTTGTCGGATACGATCCTTACATTTCAGTTGAAACAGCATGGCGCCTTTCTACACATGTGCAAAGAGCATTTAGTTTAGATGAAATTTTTGCAACGTGTGATTATATTACCCTTCATATTCCTCTTACGAATCAAACGAAGGGGATTATTGGTGAACACGCTATAGAGAAAATGAAAAAAGGAATGCGTTTATTCAATTTTTCTAGAGGAGAACTTGTAGATGAAAAGGTTCTTCAAAAAGCGTTAGAAGAAGATGTTATTGCACATTACGTAACGGACTTTCCGAATGAAAATGTAATAAAGATGAAAAATGTAACTGCGACGCCACACCTTGGTGCATCTACATCTGAATCAGAAGAAAATTGTGCGATCATGGCAGCGCGTCAATTACGTGAATATTTAGAGACAGGAAATATTCGTAATTCAGTCAACTATCCAAACGTAGAATTGCCGTATATCGGAAAGAAACGTATTACAATCATGCATCAAAACGTTCCGAACATGGTAGGACAAATTACAGGATGTTTAGCAGAACATCATATTAATATTGCCGATATGATTAATCGTAGTAAACATTCTTGGGCGTACACAATGATTGATATTGATAACGGAATTGATGATATAATAAAAGAGAACATTGTGGAAAATATAAGCAAAATTACAGGTGTTGTAGCCGTTCGAATGATTGTGTAAAGGAGAGAGGGAATTGGCAAAAATCCGACCGTTTCGGGCCATTCGTCCAGTAGAAGAAAAAGCAGCACAAGTTGCGGCTTTACCGTATGATGTTTTAAATAGTGAAGAGGCAAGAGAAGTTGTAAAAGGAAATCCATTTTCTTTCTTACACGTTGATAAAGCAGAAATTGATTTAGACCCAGCGCTTTCACCGTACGATGATCGCGTATATGAAAAAGCGGGTGAAAATTTAAATCGTTTTATACGAGAAGAAGTGTTCATACAAGACGAAGAGCCAGCACTATACATTTATGAACTGACGATGCAAGGAAGAACGCAGTCAGGCCTTGTCGTTTGTACGTCTATTGATGAGTATGAAGATGATACAATTAAAAAACATGAAAGAACGCGTCATGAAAAAGAACTAGATCGTATTCGTCACGTAGATGTGTGTGACGCAAATACAGGTCCTATCTTTTTAACGTATCGTACAAAAGAAGAAGTGAAACGTTTCATCGCAAGCTGGAAAGAAGAACATGCACCAATCTATATATTTACAGCAGAAGACGGCGTTAGGCATGTTGCTTGGAAAATAGCTGATGAAGAAGTAATTACAAGTTTAGTAAACTTATTTGAAGATATCCCTAACTTGTACATTGCAGACGGACACCACCGCTCCGCGTCAGCCGCAAAAGTAGGGCTCATGCGAAGAGAACAATATCCGAATTATACAGGAGAAGAAGAGTTTAATTTCTTCCTATCAGTTTTATTCCCTCATGATGAATTATCTATTTGGGATTATAACCGAGTTGTGAAAGACTTAAATGGTTTATCAGAAGAACAGCTTTTAAAGCAAATCAAGCAATACTTCTATGTAGAAGAAGCATCTATTTCTCCGTATAAACCAAATGAACCAAAAACATTTGGCATGTATGTAAACGAGAAGTGGTATAAGCTCACAGTGAAAGAGGAAACGTTTGATGCGAATGATCTTGTGAAAGGTTTAGATGTATCTATTCTGCAAGATCATTTATTAAGCCAAGTACTTGAAATACATGATCCGCGATCTGATTCACGCATTGATTTTGTCGGAGGAATCCGCGGATTAGAAGAACTAGAACGTCTTGTAAATAACGGCGAGTATAAAGCGGCGTTCTCACTATATCCGACATCAATGGAATCTTTATTAGCAATCGCAGACGCCGGAGAAGTTATGCCGCCAAAATCAACGTGGTTTGAACCGAAGCTACGCAGTGGGTTGTTTGTACATTCGTTAAAGTAAATAGACTTCTTTAGTTTGGAAAACCGAAATGATTTTTAGTTTCGGTTTTTCTTATTTTGGCTCAGTAAACGTTTAATGTTGATTTTAATGTTAAGATTGAAATATGTAACAACAGGTCGCTACAAAAAAACGGAGCAAATACGATGAAAATACAGCTGCAAAAAAGTTTTTATGTTGAATTGAAAAATGCAATTCGTTGTCATTATAACGAACTTTTAACAAGATGCGGTGTTGACACAATATATGGGTACTCCATATTAACAAACGATTGTGTCAATAGCATTGGACCAGTGGCTAATGAAGAAAGACTAATCAAAGTTAATAAATCGGACCCTTTATACAATTATTATAGATACGGAGCTATTGAGTGGAGCGAATGGGACGATTTTGGAATGTTTGATGAAGTGAACAAAATTATTAAGAAATATCATAATATCGTCGAAGATGACTTTAACATACGAGTACATACACTGTTGAAAGAAACGTTAAATGTGTTAATGGAACTTGAATTAGAAGGATTGTTTGGAGACAGAAATGATAATCGATTTATTGTCATTTGTGTAACTGATTCATCGAACGAAATCATGATTGAATCAGCTCGATTGCTTAATACATTAAAGACATACGAAGAATATGCTTCAGAATTTGCATAAGAATGAATATAAGTAAAACTGCGCTCTATAAGAGGCGATTTTCATTTAATAGAAAGTCACCAATTAATAGTAACCATTCGTTGTGACGTGACCATCGAACAATTTGAGCCTGATGAAAAAAATCGCACAAAGATTATTGCGATGTTTACATGTAGGAATCAACTTGAAAAAGAAGTTATGAAGGGGAGATAAGGCTAGGTAGCATAAAATATATCACTATAGGTGGAGTGGTTAATGCAAACATGTGGGTTCATTGGTTTTAAATGATGAATTTGCAGTGGTAGCGGTAGTGGAGGGGAAAGAATATGTTGAGTATAAAGATAAAAAGGTATTTTTGCTTTGTTGTTTTTCAAAAATAACGGATAAAATTTTCATATTTACGAACTTAGTGCATAATGATTGTTGGATAAATTGGAATACCACGTTCCTTTAGAATTTCAGACATATTATCTTTTTCAAACTACTTTTCTTTAACATATCTTATCTATTATGCTCCTTAGTTGGTTTTTCGGAGTTTATTATAGTTTAAAAAAGCTGCACGAGAACCTATATTTATACTGTTAAAATACACAACAATAAGGATAAAACCTACTTTGTAATTGCAAATGAAGCTTATGTATATGTGAAGTAAGGTGAAAGAGGGTCTGCACATAATCAATCACCCTTTTTTATAACATTTCTTTGCAGAGATACGTTATAAAAAAGGGTTGTTATTTGAAAGTTGAAAAATAAATTCTATTAATCATTCATATTTTATTAAATTACTTTGACCTAGTTATAAGTCAGCTGAAACTGTACTTCTTCCAACTTGGATAGTGTTAATAACAGTATATAAGTTGTGGTATTAGTTTATAGGAGTAGAACCTAATTTTCATTTGATGTATTTATTGAATGATTGGTTATAGTACTATACTTCTTATTCATAACTATATAAATCCAACCAATAACTGATAAGATAACTGGATAGAAAATAGCCCAACCACTAAATGAGTATACAATAATACATATAATTAGAGATAGGAAGGCCATCCACCAACCTATATCACGCACTTTTAATAATTTAAGAGCAGCTAGCATTGTAAAAATATATGAAGTAATAAATATTACACTAGGACCTTTAAGAAGCATTTCTAAATTTGGTCGTGCCATACCATAAAAAATTAAAATACAACTAAAAATGCCTCCTAGAACTAGTAATACCCTAGTTGGAGTTTGAAATTGAGAGTGTAACTTAGCAAAGAAGGAAGGGAAATGTCCTTCTCTAGCTTGAGCGTAAATCATTCTTGAAAAACCTGCAATGTTAGCATGTACAGCACTAAACGAAATGAAAATTGCTAAAATAGTTGTTATATATGTACCTATCGGTCCTAATCCTTTTGATATTAGAATACTAAGGGAAGCTATCTGATCCTTATCACCATATGAGTGGGTCCCTATTGTTACAAAAGATATTGCAATGTACATAATGGAGATACAAATTGCTCCTAAAAATAAACTAATCGAAATATCCTTAGCGGGCCTTTTAAATTCTTCAGCTAATGGGGTTATCATTTCCCACCCTACAAATGAGAAAAAGATAATTACAGAAGAAGCGCCAACAGAAGACCACCCGTTTGGTACAAATGGTGTAAAAGAACTTAATTTTACATATGGTATAGAAACGATAACAGCGACAACTATTAAAAGTGAAATAATACAAATTACAAACACACTAACTTTTGATGATAGCTCGATCCCTTTTATATGTAAGAGTAAAGAGGTAATTAAAATTAATGCTGCAATTCCTATAACACTAAGATTGCTTATTGGAAAAACATATCCAATATAATGGGCACCTGTTAAAGCAATAATAGGTACTCCAATAGGAATAGAACCTAACATAATCCAGCCTAGGATGGCACTTGTATTTGCATTAAATGCCATTTGAACATAAGCTGTAATTCCTCCAGCACTGGGAATCATTTTAGCAAGACGCGCTAGAGTCGCTACAATAGGAAAAGCTAATATAGACATGATAACCCAAGATAAAATTGAAGCTGGTCCAGCGCTATTTGCAGTAATTGAAGGTAAAATAAGGATTCCACAACCTAACACAGCTCCGATGGTTAATGCGGTCCCCTGTACCCAAGTAATTGAACGTTTCAATGATTGTTGTGTCAAGATTCTCAGCCTCTCTTTCGTTAATTGATATTAATTATATAAAGTTTAAAAAAAAGATAACATGCTATAATTTATGTATTAATTATAATTTTCTTAAAGAATTTAAGAATTATTAAATGTTTTCTTAATTAATCAAGGGGAGGCCAAGCAATGGATGATACAGATTTAAAGATTCTTTCTCATCTTCAGGAAAATGCACGTTTAAGTATGGTTGAAATAGGAAAACTGGTAGGTTTGAGTTCTCCTTCTGTTACAGAGCGAGTTAGAAGACTAGAAGAACAAGAGGTAATTATAAGTTATCGCACGATTGTTAATCCGAAAGAATTAAAAAAACATATTACTGCGTTTGTTTTGATGGAACCAAGGGATTGCAATAAATATAAAAAGTTTGCAATGGAACATTCAGATGTGGTTGAATGTCACCGGATTGCCGGTATGTATAGTTATCTAACAAAGGTAGTCACGGAATCTGTACATACACTCGAAGACTATATTAATTTGTGCTTAGAGTATGGAAAGCCTACAACCTTAATAGTGCTTTCTTCTCCAGTAGAACATAAATCATTTTTTACAGAGAGTGAAAAACTTTAATTACATATGAGTGATTATTCAAAATAAAAAGCGTTAAATTAATACCTAATAGGAAATAGAGTCCTATTAGGTATTAATTTTCAGAAAATTATTTAGAAAATTTAGATAAAAAATAATATTTGACATATTCTTACTACTGGTGGAATAATGAACATTGTATTTTAGAAAAATTAAATTCTTAGTTAATTGGAGGTAGGATTATTATGAAATATGCAGTGCTCACAAATGATTTACAGTACGATTTGGTTAATAAAAATGAGGATAGAATTGCAGCTGTGGAGGCGTTTACGCCTAAAATGGTGTCTTTCTTAGATACTATGAGAGAAAATGATGTTTCTATTATTCACCTGCAGTTAATTAACTTAGAAGATGATCCGAAAGCTGAACGATATGGTGATTTTTTACCAGTCACAAAGGGATCTAAAGGTGCAGAAATCTTACCTGAGTTTCTTCATGAAAAAGATATTATTATGGAGAAAAATAAGGATAGTGGCTTTTTTGAGACAAATCTTGATGAAACCTTAAAAAAATTAGGAGTAGATACAATTATTATTACGGGTATGCAAACTCAAATTTGTGTCCAAACAACTGCAGCGGATGGATTTTTCCGTGGTTATAATGTAATCGTACCAGAAGATGCAGTTGTTTCAGCAAAGGCTGAAGATAAGGAACGAGCTTTAAAATGGTTAGGTTCATATTGTGCAAAGATTATGAGTATCGAGGAAATCTGCAATTCAATTTCTAAAAATGAAGATATTTCTTTTGATGGAGTTGCAATTCCGTAAGTAAATACGTTGTAATATCACTTGTTCTATGTAGCAAGTGATATTATTTTTCAAAAATAAAAATAAAAATGAAAAGGAGTTTTAATAAATGAAATTAACTAAAGATTTAGAAAATATAATTTTAGACCATGGAACAGGAGGACTATTGAGTCAGGATTTAATTAGTTCAATTATTACTGCAAAACTAGAAGATGTTCACCTTGGAAAAATGGAGGATAGTGCCATTCTTGAGGTAAGTAGTAGAAGATTGGCGATGACAACAGACTCTTTTGTTATTGATCCTATCTTTTTTGGTGAAGGGAATATAGGTAAAGTAGCAGTTTGTGGAACGGTTAATGATTTAGCGGTTAGTGGTGCAAAACCACTTTATCTATCATTGGCATTAGTACTAGAAGAGGGTTTTCCAATTAAAGATTTGGAAGAAATATTAGATTCTATAAGAGAGACCGCGAAAGAAGCTGGAGTGTATATTGTTGCTGGTGATACAAAAGTTGTTAAAAAAGGTGAAGTAGACAAAATCTTTATTAATACAACTGGAATAGGAGTTTTTGAAGGAGATGTATCACCGTTTTCGGTAAACTCTATTCAAGAAGGTGACGATATCATTATAACAGGACAACTAGGAAACCATAGTATACATATCCTTTCTATCAGAGAAGGATTAGGGTTTGAACAGAGAATAAATAGTGATTGTGCACCATTAAATCATATGATATCAGAGTTGAAAAATCTTTTTGGTGATTCTATACATTGTATGCGAGATATTACAAGAGGCGGGCTAGGTACAGTTTTAAATGAAGTCTCAGAAACAATTAATACTGGAATAAAAATACAAGAAAGAGATATTCCTATGTTAGCAGAAACTATTATGGCTGCCGACATGTTAGGTGTTAATCCAATGTATCTAGCTAATGAGGGCAATGTTTGTATGTTTGTGTCTCCAGAGGTAAGTGAGGAAGTCGTGAGGGTATTAAAAAATACTAAATATGGTAAAGAAGCTGCGGTAATTGGTAAAGTTAATCAAACAAAAGAAAGACAAGTGCTCATGGAAGCAAAATCAGGTGAATTGAAACTCATTGAGTTATTATATGGGGCAGAATTACCTCGATTATGTTAGGAGACAATTTATGAAAAAAGTAATAAATATGTTTATAAAAAAGTATCAAGTTAAAGGCATTGTGCAAGGTGTTGGTTTTAGACCTTTCGTATATAGGATAGCAAAAAAGTATCATCTAAACGGATGGGTGTTAAATGATTCAAATGGAGTGCTTATAGAAGTAGAAGGGGAACAAAATAATATTACGCATTTTATTCATGATATTGAATTTAATTCCCCAGAATTGGCTTATGTGCAAGAGGTTAAATTAATAGAGGAACAAGAATCCAACAATCGTTATAGCTCTTTTGATATTTTGAGTAGCCAAAAACATAGTAGTAGGCAAACTTTAATATCTCCTGATACTTATGTATGTAATGAATGTTTAGACGAATTATTTGATCCAACGAATAGAAGGTTTCGTTATCCATTTATTAATTGTACAAATTGTGGACCTAGATATTCAATAATAAAAGATATTCCTTATGATAGACCATATACTACAATGGCCAAATTTCCTATGTGCAAAGAGTGTGATAAAGAATACAAAGACATATTGGATCGGAGATTCCATGCCCAACCAAATGCTTGCTGGAAATGTGGACCACAAGTTCAATTGAAAACAACAGATGGTACAAATGTCTCCACTGATAATCCAATAGAAAAAACAATTGATTTGTTGAAAAAGGGGAAAATCCTAGCTATTAAAGGGTTAGGTGGATACCACTTAGTTGTAGATCCAATGAATCATGAAGCTGTAAAAGAATTAAGAAAAAGAAAAAAACGGGATGAAAAACCTTTTGCTTTAATGTCATCTCAATTAGATGATGTGAAAAATTTTGCTGAAATAACAAAAAATGAAGAAACTTTATTAGTTTCTAAAGAACGACCAATTGTGTTATTGAACAAAAAGGATAATGAGTTTATTTCTTTAGATGTTGCACCAAATAATAATAATTATGGGGTAATGTTAGCCTATACACCACTTCATCATCTTATATTAAGAGGGAATTTTATTGCATTAATAGCTACGAGCGCCAATGTTTCTGATGAACCTATTGTATATAAAGATGGAGATGCAATTGAGCAGCTAAAGGGAATTGCAGATTATTATTTAGTACACAATAGGGAGATATTCACTAGAGTAGATGACTCTATTGTTAGGGGGATTGATTTAGATGATGAAGTAATAAAACTACAAATAATTCGTCGCGCTAGAGGTTATGTACCAAACCCAATTGATTTTAAAGAAGGATCAACTAATGTACTTGCTTTAGGAGCAGAATTAAAGAATACGATTTGCCTAACTAAAGACGAAAAAGCTTTTATTAGTCATCATATTGGTGATTTAAAAAACTATAAAATTTATGAATCGTTTAAAAATACTATAGCTCACTTACAAAAAATCTTTGAAATTAGTCCTTCTGTAATTGCAAGTGATCTTCATCCTGATTTTTATAGTACAAAATATGCATTTGATCAAAAAGTTTTACCAGTTGTACAGGTTCAGCATCATCATGCCCACATGGCTTCTTGTATGGTTGATAATCAATTAGATGGTCCTGTTTTAGGAGTTATTTTAGATGGTACGGGTTATGGTGATGATGGGAATATTTGGGGTGGAGAGTTTTTAATCGGTGATTTTCTTAATTATCAAAGAGCGGCATATATCGATTACTTTCAGCTGCCAGGCGGTGATAAAGCTGTTAAAGAACCGTATAGAATTGCTTTAGGAATATTGACGCAAATATATGGTGAACAAGTCAAAGAATTACCAATAAAGATAATTTCAGAGCGAAATAGTTTTGAACTAGATGTACTTATAAAAATGATTCAAAAAGGAATTAATTCTCCTCTTACTTCAAGTATGGGAAGGCTTTTCGATGCTGTTTCAGCACTATTGGGTGTCCGTGAAACAGTCCAATATGAAGGACAGGCTGCTATTGAGTTGGAGCAAGCGATTGATATCAATAATTCTTCCAATCCTTTATTATCATATGAAATAGTTGCTTCGAATGGAATTAGAAAAATCGATATAAAACCTATGTTTAAAGAGTTGGTATCTTTGATACTTAAAGATAAGTATACCAAGGGTGAATTGAGCTATCGTTTTCATTATACAATGGTTCAAATGATTACAGAAACCTGTAAACAAATTCGTCAAGAAACAGGGATTAATAAACTAGTTCTTAGTGGGGGAGTATTTTTAAATAAGTTTTTACTTGTAGAAACCTATAAGTCACTTAAGGCTTGTAAATTCGAGGTTTACATGCACAAACAAGTACCTACCAATGATGGGGGAATCTCTCTTGGTCAAGCAGCAATAGCAGCTCATCGCTATAAAGATATGCATTCGGTATAAATTTACAATAGCAATTATATAACTTTTCATTATTCTTTGTGAGTATAGTAAAAACGAAAAATTAGGAGGTGCTCTTTTATGGTAGTTAGTTCAAAAATGGATATATTTAATGAACTAGAATCCCAAGTTCGAAGTTATAGCAGAAGCTTTCCAACGATCTTCACTAAGTCTAAAGGATATAAATTATGGGATGTAGATGGAAAAGAGTATATTGACTTTTTCTCAGGTGCTGGTGCTCTTAATTATGGACATAATGATGATAAAATGAAACAGGTATTAATAGATTATCTTTTAGAAGATGGTATTATTCATAGTCTTGATATGGGAACAAGTGCTAAAGTGAATTTTTTAAAGCACTTTAACAAAATTATTTTGGAACCACGTGATTTAAACTATAAAATTATGTTTCCTGGTCCAACAGGTACAAATTCTGTTGAAAGTGCACTGAAAATTGCTCGAAAAGTGACTGGACGAACAAATATCATAAGTTTTTCAAATGCTTTTCATGGAATGAGTTTAGGATCACTTTCGATAACGAGTAATCATTTTAAGAGAAGGGGTGCTGGAGTACCACTAAATAATAGTATTATCATGCCGTATGAAAATTATTTAGATTCCCTTAATTCTTTATCCTATTTAGAAAAAGTATTAGGCGATAGTGGAAGTGGAGTGGATTTACCTGCTGCAATTATTCTAGAAACAGTTCAAGGTGAGGGTGGTTTAAATACGGCTAGTTCCCAATGGTTAAAGGGAATTGACAGACTGTGTAAAAAATATAATATATTATTGATTGTCGATGATATTCAAGCAGGGTGCGGACGTACGGGGACATTTTTTAGCTTTGAACCTGCGAGCATTAAACCAGACATAATTTGTTTGTCAAAATCTATAAGTGGCATTGGCCTTCCGATGGCTATTACACTAATTAAACCGGAATATGATAAGTGGGAACCAGGAGAACATAATGGAACGTTTCGAGGGAATAATCTAGCATTTTTAGCAGCTACAGAAGCATTGAGTTATTGGAAAGATATAGAGTTTATTAATGCTTTAAAATGGAAAAGTGAAAAAATCACTAGCTTTCTTAATGAGATTTGTTTGAAATACCCCCAACTTCAAGGAGAAGTACGAGGGAGAGGCTTTATGCAGGGCATAGCGTGTAATACTTTTGGAATAGCTAAAAAGATTTGCTCATTTGCATTTGAAAATGGTCTAATTATTGAAACATCTGGACCTAATGATGAAGTTATTAAGTTGTTACCTTCTTTAACAATAGACTTAGAAGGATTAAGTAAAGGATTGGAAATGTTAGAGGATAGTATTTCTACTATTTTAAAAGAGGTAACTCACTAAGTTTGAACGACTCGCACTTAATAACCTTGCGAACCGTTTGCAGTAGTTGCGGTAGAAGAAGGAAAAGAAGCGGCCTACAAAGTGGATCTAACATTCTCATCTATTATGAGAGATTTAGATAAAATAATAAGTCAAATTCAAGAAGTTTCTGCATTAACAGAAGAGATATCTGCCGGCACAGAAGAAGTAAGTGCATCTCTTTCGCTAGTATATCATTCTAAATAATATATGATATTTTAAAATTCAAAACACCTTTCATTCACCATTAAAGAAAGGTGTTTTGAATTTGTTTTTTTTTATTGCTTTTATAAATTGCACGTTGATGATGATATTATTTATATATAATCCCCTTATTTTACCTCAAATCGATAGGTGGGGAGAGAATTAATAAATGAGGGAATAATATATAAGGTAGTTGAATTGTAATGATCTATTCAACTATTAAAACAGCAAGTGAAATTTCTATTTATGAAGATAACACTTCTAAATATCCAATTTCATTAGGGGTTTGGGATAAATAATATATAACCTATATAGAAGAGTTAACATCCTATTTTATAGTAGTGGATAGTTATAAATTAGTACTTTAGGATTCATCAAGAAAAGTTCTTTTTTTCTGAATAATGCATATAAATTCGTGATATTTTATTATTAAACAAAATGGTTTTATATTTTATTAACTTATTACTTTCCATCTTCAATAATCATTTATTACAACAGCTTTAACGTCCAAAATAAGATGTTCCAACATAGGACAATATAAGTATCTTTATAATGATTTTTCAATATAATCAATGTGTTAATGAAAGTAATTCTGTGTTATTTTTACTTTGCTATTAACTAATACAGCTTCAAACAAAGAACATAATTGCTACATACTAAGTGAAATTTATTACCCATTCAAAATTCTGCCTATTCAATCTTTCTAAAAATAAAAAAAGATTGAACTCATAAATATACAAGTTATAATGAGGGCGTCGAGAGATAATATATGACCTTTAGCGAAAATATCAAACCTCGTTTTGGTTCGAAAATTCTAAAGAACTTGCCAGTAAGTTTCTAAAATTTTACATACTGATATGATTACTATATGGAGGGTTGTGGAACAAAAGGAAAGTTTATTCAACTCAAGAAAGAAAGCGCTATCAAAAAGGGTCTTATTTTGAATTGATTATGCTAATAACTTAGATTCAACAGCAATTAAAAATAATAAACCATGGGGGTGCTTATATGAACATAAATGTAGCATCTATTAAAGAAAAAAAGGTTGTTAAATACAAAAGTTGTTTTGATGTGATTGGGCCCATAATGATAGGTCCTTCAAGTTCACATACTGCAGGTGCTTTGTCTATTGGAACAGTTGCTAATAAATTATTTCAAGGTCTTCCAAAAAAAGTTGTGGTAACGTATTATGAATCATTTGCTGAAACCCATAAAGGTCACGGAACTGATTTTGCAATAATTGCTGGTATATTAGGCTTTGCTGCCGACGACAGCAAAGTGCCAGATGCTATTAAAATAGCAGAATCTAAAGGGATTGACATTACTTTTATTGAAAAATCAGGTGATAGTCCTGCCGGTCATCCAAATACGGCAGATGTATATGTAGAGGATGACAGTCGAAGTATTAGAACGATGGGTATTTCAGTCGGTGGTGGATTGATCGAAGTCAAACATGTTGAAATTGACGGATTTAGCTTAGAACTGCAGGGGCCATTGCCAGTTGTTATTGCAATTTCAGAAAGAGCTGACTTTGAATTTGTCTTACGCAGGATCTTTAAACAATATGATGTTGAAATTAACAACTTTCATAGTTTGAAAGATAAAACAAAATATTTATATGCATTCGCTTTGGATTCGCTATTGCCTGGTAATGCTCAGAAGGAGTTAGGGAATTTAAGCAATATAGCTAATCTTATTATTCTTTAGTTACATTAAGGAGAGAAAAAATATGTATATGGCCATAAAAGAAATTGTGGATGCAGCTAATAAAAGTCAAAAGACAATTTATGAATTAGCAATTGAACAGGAAATCGAACAAACTAAAACTTCTTATGAAGAAGTTTGGAGTAAAATGGAACAAAATTTAGCGACTATGCAAAATGCTATAAATAAAAGTATCGAGGGCGACGGTGTATTTTCTCCAACCGGTTTAACCGGAGGTGATGCAGTTAAAATTAAAAACTATCGAGAAAATAGGAAAACTCTTTCTGGAGATTTGATGGTGTTAGGGATTCAAAGTGCTATCGGTGTTAATGAAGTAAATGCTGCATTAGGAGCTATTTGTGCAACTCCAACAGCGGGTGCGAGTGGGACGATTCCGGGAGTCCTATTTAGTATTAAGGATACGTTGCAGTTAAGTCATGAAGATATGATACATTTTCTATTCACATCAGCGTTATTTGGAACGATAGTAGCAAACAACGCTTGTATTTCAGGAGCGTATGGAGGATGTCAAGCTGAAGTAGGCAGTGCCTCAGCAATGGCGGCTGCAGCTGCGGTAGAAGCTGCAGGTGGAACGCCACAGCAATCTTCTGAAGCTTTTTCGATTGCATTACAAAATTTACTCGGTTTAGTTTGTGATCCGGTCGCTGGTTTGGTAGAAATTCCTTGTGTAAAGAGAAACGCCATTGGAGCGACAAATGCTTTAGCAGCAGCGGACATCGCATTAGCCGGCGTAAACAATATCATCAATGCTGACGAAGTTATTGAAGCGATGTATAGAGTTGGAAGACAGATTCCTCGCGAATTAAGAGAGACAGGTTTAGGTGGAATTGCGGCTACACCTACAGGGATTGCCATTAAAAATAAAATATTTGGGGAGAAACAATCAAATCAATGAACAGTTAATGTCTATATTGTGAAAAGGTTAACAATCTATTCTCTATTGTTCGCTTAAGGATTTCTGGATATTGGGGGAATTATCAATAAAATATCCTACTATATAATTGAAACATTTTGTAAGTGGTAACAAACTCGTCAGGTTGATGCTTCGTTAATTTTTTGAGTCTGATCAACTTAAAAGAAGGATATACGATGTGGCGCACTTTATAAACAAAAAGAACGATCTATATTCCTATACCTTAAATAAAGACGTAAGAATAGGAAACAAGGAGGAATTAATATATGAATGGGAATACTGCAAAAAACATAGAATTTCAAGCTGATAATACGGCAGTAAAAAATGAAAAATACCTAGACCCTAAAAAATGGCATAAACAGGATACTACCTGGGCATTGAGCCTTTTTGGAACAGCAATTGGAGCAGGGGTACTCTTTTTACCGATTAATGCAGGTTCAGGTGGTTTATTATCATTGCTGTTAATTACTATACTTGCATATCCAGTTATGTACTACTCACATAGGGCGCTTGCTAAAATGATTTACGCTTCGAATTCTGCCGATGAGGGGATTACAGGTACAATAAGAGAATATTTCGGAAATAAAGCAAGTATCATTTTTAACATCGTATATTTCGTCTCCATTTATACGATCGTGCTGATGTACTCGGTCGCACTTACAAATACGGCAAGTAGTTTTATTGTACACCAATTGCACATGCCGGAGCCTCCAAGGGCTATTTTATCACTTGTATTAGTACTCGGTCTTATCACTATACTAAATTTTGGTCAGGATATTACTGTAAAGATAATGAGCATGCTAGTATATCCTTTCATTGCTTCTCTACTTTTTATTGCAATATCTTTAATTCCACAATGGAATACTTCAATGTTAAGTTTTTCAAGTGTTTCTACTGCTTCAACTGGAACAGGGTATTTTGGAACGATTTGGATGATACTACCAATCATAGTATTCTCGTTTAATCATTCTCCTATGATTTCGTCATTTGTTATGAAACAGAGAGCTACGTATGGAATAGACGCTACTGATGCCAAGTGTGCTCAAATACAAAAAGTTTGTTATATTATGACATTCGCTGTTGTTATGTTTTTTGTTTGGAGCAGTACTTTAAGTTTGACTCCAGATGATCTTAAGGTAGCAAAAGAACAGAACTTGTCAATCCTATCATATCTTGCTAATGAGCTTAATTCGCCAGTAATCACGATTGCAGCTCCTATCATTGCGTTTGTGGCTATTACAAAATCTTTCCTTGGCCATTATATAGGAGCGTATGAGGTAATGCGTGACATGATTATCAAGTCTGGTAAAAAACGTGGGAAAGATATAGGAGAAAAAACAGTTAAGACAATGATTCTTACTTTTGTTGTACTAACATGCTGGTATGTCGCTTATACAAATCCAAGTATTCTTGGAATCATTGATGCTCTTAGCGGTCCGTTAGTCGCTGCTATCTTATGTCTATTACCGATGTATGCGATTCGTAAAGTACCAGTACTAGCAAAATACAGAGGGAAAATGAGTAATGTATTTGTAATTGTTATAGGGATACTTACTGTTCTAGCAAGTATTAAGTCATTATTCTAATTTACTGTAGTTAGTTCTGATGCAAAAATGATAGGATATGAAATGAGAATGAAAGATTCCTAGCGGAACTAAATTATATAGTTTTAAACCAAAGAGATTCTGGTTTTGGACAAACTATTCATCTGGGATAGTTTGTCCTTTTTTGATTATATGCATAACTTCTATTACAGCAATCTTTTTTTAGCTGGTTGTTATGATTTTAATCCAAGCCTATTAGGGTGCTGATCCATGTGCATCAAGCTAATATTTTGAAGTATCCCACATTTGTTTTCTTAGGTTGATGGGAATGGGCCGGTACTCCATGTATGGCGGACAACTAAAATGGCTTTATTTCATCACATGTCCGAAGCCATTGTATCTCCCACTTACTCATTTCGCGTTCCTTGAGGAAGGAGAATTCTTTCGGGGAATAGGTTAAATTAAACTCGGTTTTTAGCACATCATAAATGGTCGGAAAATAAAGGTTGCATAATATATAGTTGCAAATTTCTCATTAATTCTGATGTTAAAGACTATATGAAAATAGTACATTTACAAATAATTAAAAACTTTATATTTAAATTAAACGATATTAAACGAGGTGTAATATTCCGATTATTCATATTGATTATACAAAAAAAAGAAGGAGAATAATAGGCTTGTTATTAATTTCTATTGACCTTAGTATTTAAAGGGTCATAAGAACTTTAACTTTACTACAAAATGTATGCCCTTTCATTTTAGGAGAAAAAATATTTTGGGACATACAAGATAAAGGAGTGATGTTTATAAAAAAAGTTTGTTCCATCAGTATAATTTGTCTCTTTTTTTTATGTTCTTGTTTTAGCTCAAACAGCAAACCCGCATCTAAAAAAGAGAAGAGCGACGAAGCAAAGATTACTAAACAAAAGAATTGGGGATTTAAAGCAATATATTCTGATGAGACTAAGATTAATGACTATAAGTCATTACCTAAAGTCAAAGTAGCAATATTGGATAGTGGGATTAATAAAAATCATCAAGATTTAAAAGGAAAAATTGTAAAAGATTATAATGCTATTAATCCAGGAAACGAAAATGTTGATAATTATGGACATGGGACTGCAGTTGCTGGAATCATAGCCGCCCATGATGATGATTTAGGTCTCACTGGAATATCCCCTAATGCAGAGATTTATGACGTTAAAGTTCTCGATGACAAAGGTTTAGCAGATATTGATACATTAATTAAAGGTATACAATGGTGCATTCAAGAAAATGTGCAAATAATGAATATTAGTTTCGGTGTACAATCAGATAATCCGAAATTAAAAGAAGCTATAGATGAAGCATTAGACAAGGGAATCATAATTGTTGCAGCTTCAGGAAATACATTAGGATTATCAGTTGATTATCCAGCTAAATATGAAAATGTAATATCTGTTTCAGCAATAAAAGAAAATTTAAAACGATCTGGTGTATCTGCAAAAGGGAAAATAGATTATGCAGCTCCCGGAATAAATATCTTAACTACTGATAATAAAGGTGACTATTCATATTATAGTGGTACCTCTTTTGCTACTGCGTATGTTACGGGTACTGTAGCAGTCCTATTAGCACAAAAAGATATAATTTTCAATAGTCAGAATATTAAATCTTATTTAAATGATAAAACTAAAGATCTAGGTGAAAAAGGATATGATTCTGAATATGGTTCTGGATTAATAATGATAGATTGAAAGAGGAGATCGATTAATGAAAAACGTAATTGTTAAAATATTAGTGTTTTCTATGTTACTTACTTTACTTCCTAATATACAATATGTAAAAGCAGATACAGGAATACAAGATAAAGTAACTTCCGTTGATGTAAGTAAAGTGGAATCTGAAGTAAATAAAGAATTAGGAATTGAAGTTTCAAATGAATTAAAGATTAATATAGAAAAAGAAACAGACGAAAAGGTCGTAGTTAATACAACTTTAGACACAACAGATTTATCAGTTTCAACAGATATCGACATGAACCTTGAAACAGGGGGAATTACTGTATTCGGTAAGACGGTTGATGAAAATGGTGAAGAAACCCAACAAAACTTTGATGTTTATGTACAAGAAGTTGAAGGAAATGACTTTATAGCTACATTCGTTGATCAAGAAACAGGAAAAGAATATGAAGTTAATACCCTAAAAGCAAGTGCTTCTATTTGGCCTGTAGTAGTAGCGGCTGTGGCTAGATATGGTATACAATATGCAATAAAAAAGTATGGAAAACAAGCAGTAACTTCAGCAATGAAACAGGTTCCCAAGAGTATAAATAAGGTTGATGATAAATTCCTTAAAAGAAAAGGTATTGATGCTCACGAATTAAAAAGAGACTACTTGGGTAGAAGTGTTAGTATTTCAAAATATGATATCTATGTGGATAAGAAAACAGGAAGACTTTGGATTTACCTAAAAGGTGGAAAAGGAACTCCGATACCAACTGATTCATTTATAAAATAAAAAAATCTAAAGTCATTTGTGAAAAAATGACTTTAGATTTTTAGTTATAATGAATTATAAGTATGAAGTAAAGGATAAAATTTATTATCCTTTACTTCAAATATTAATAGGGATGTGTTAAATAATTTGAGTACATTAATAAATGTAGAACTAGCCATTTTCGGAGAAATATTTAATCCAGAAGAGCTAACTAAACAATTTAATTTAGAACCAACGATGACTTATAAAAAAGGTGACTTTATTAGAGGTAATTCGTTATTTATTCGGGAAGAAACAAACTGGAGTATTGAAACAGGGTATGAAGAATCTCTTAATGCAGAAGAGGTTGTAAAAAAGTTAATTTCCATATTGGAACATAAAAAAAATGAAATAATTAATATGCAAAGTAAACATAATCTAAAATGCAAATTATCTGTTGTTGTAAAAATAGAAAATAATGAAGTCCCTTCTTTATGTTTTGATCAACATACTATTGGTTTTATCAATAGTATTGGTGCGGAAATTGATATTTGTCTATACTTATTGTAAGTCTAGCGGTAGGATTAAAATATTTGTTAAATGATGCAATGTACCTTTGATAGTGTCTGCGATAAAATGTTTGCCCTAAGCATTAAATTGAATTCTACTTCTGATAAAAGATAGGGCCTTCCTTAAGAGGAGGGTTCTTACAAACTAACTGTATAGGTGAAGATGGACAACAGCAACCAGAAAGTAGCTTTTAATATTAATTGAAGATAGTCTCTATGAACGAAATGATTCTACTAGTATTAAAATAAAGAGTCTAACTTTATGGATAAGGAATTGAAGGCTAATACATCGTATAAATATGTAGTAACAGCGGTTGATTTAGCTGGAAATGAATCTAGTAGAAGTGATGTATTGGATGTAACAACAAAGGCAGAGGATTCCACATATGAAAAATGGGATGCGAGAAAAGCATATACTAAAGGTGATAGAGTAGTATATGAGGGGAAAGTGTATGAAGCAGTTCAAGGTTATCAAGGCAATGGTGACACAAATTGGATTTTTGCCCTATCGCTTTGGAAGCCAGTTTTGAGTAAATGATAAGCAGGAAAATGTAGTTAATATTTTTGAATTTTTCTTTGGAAATAAACGGCCGTTCAAAATATAAATTCTCAAATGGTTTAAATGATTTGCAAATAAATTTAATCTCCATCTATTGTTTACGAAATGAAATCGAAAAAGAATCCCAATGGTACTCCATTGGGATTCTTTATTTTCTAATTTGTAATAGCATAAATTTGCACAGTGAATTTGTTAGTGGCACCAATTGGACTTGCGATATAATATTTGGTATTTGTGTAAGCTTCAGTCCTAAATTCATGTGAAATATTTTTCCAACGAATAGAATCAGTACCTAGGGGAACATCAATCATTACATTGAAAGAGATAGTAGAAGGATGATCTTTTTCTGAAGGTACAATAACCCATTTCAATTCTTTGGTACCTACAGGTAAACTATCAATTTTAAAGTTTTGACTGGATCGATTTTTTTGTCCGGATAAAGGACTAGATATGGTTGCTTGTTTTATTTTATTGTAGGAATAATACATGTTTGCATAGGTAGTTTAATTCCTTCATTCATACAATATTATGGAAGAACCCCTGATCAATTAGGTGTTTTAATATTTTTTCAATTTACGGGTTTTTATTTGGTGTTCTAAGTTCACCCATACTAGTAAGAAAGTATCATTATTTTAAAACAATAACATTAGGTATTTTAGTAATATCCATCGTTCTAGGAGGTTTTATATATATTAAAGAATGGGCATATTTAACTGTTATTTGCTTTGTATTAGGCTATGGAGCAGGTTTGTTAGAAACTACGATGGGTTCCTTTATTATTTCAGCAGAAAGGAATAGTGCTGCTAAATTTAGCATTCTCGAAGTATGGTTTGGGGTTGGGGCGCTAGGGTTTCCGTTACTAGTTAATTATATTATAAAATTTTATGAATGGTATTTTATTCTTTATGGGATATTACTATTCTTTATTTTTACACTATTTGTTTGGTACATGTTTGGACGTACAAAATTTCTAAATTTTTCTCTTCAAAATAATGAAAAGGGAGGAGCATCCCTTTCCTCATTTACTCTAAAATTTAAAAGTGAAAAGATTACAGTTATATTATTCATTTCACTTTTTGCATTGAGTCTAGGTTGTATTATTTTAAAAATGAGGAAAATTGCAACTTACGGTAACGAAAGTGCCAAAAAGGTAGAAGGTATGAAAAATTTATAGAAAAAATTTAATAATATGAAAAAGTTAATTTTATTTGGAATTCCTAAAAAAGTTGATAAAGTTAAAAATTCTGTATTTGGGCTTTGTTTTATATATTGTGCTGTGTAATATATAAAACAGAGATACTTCAAATATAAAAATGATATGCAACAGTGACCAGTTCGCAGGTAATAAAAAGTTATTTTAATTAGCTTTTCAGATTAATCTAAGAGGGGTTTGTTATCGAATGGAGATAAAAATTAGTAAAAAGGATAAGATTGATATCTCTAAAAAATTAAAGTCTTTTTTGGCTGAACAATATTCACTGGAATTGGGTGAATACATAAGCTATGAGTTACTTGAATTCATAATAAAGGAATTAAATCCACATTTTAATCAAGTTACTAGGGATAGGTTGGAAATGTTGTTAAAGAATATAGAGAAAGATATATACAGTCAATAGACTTTATATGAGAATTGAAAAACTATAATATCATTTTTTAAAATTATAAAAGGAAATATGTTACTGAAAAGTAAGGAGACAATCCATTACTTTTCTAAAAAGCAATTAGGTCCGTACAATGATGTATTAAAGTGATTCCGAAGGGATTTTGGATGCTGAAGAGAGTACAAGTGAGTTAAAAAAGAAAGGTGTATAGGCGCCTTTCTTTTTTGAAGGAGATTTTTATATTTTGAGATAGCGCCACATCGCTATCAACTTAAGAAATTAATTGTTCCCTAAAACGAAAAAAATAAACTAAATGTCCTTGGTTACCTATGAAAAGAATAAATTTTTGTTTTGGGAGTACTTCAAAATGTTAGCTTGATAGCGATGTGAATGGACCCCCTGATTAAAGTTACACTTCATTCCACGCCACTCTCTAAAATAGAAAAAGATACATTTTCACAATCAATTTCTGCCATCGCACCGTAAGGTAAAATAAACTTCGGTTCAGTATGGCCGAAATTTAAATTATAAAGAATCGGCAAATCTTCTAAGTTATGTTCTTTCATTACTTGCAGTATTTCGTGTTTATATTCTTCATAATACATTTCGTCTTTTGGTTTACCAAAAATGATGCCTTTTGCTTTTTGGAGAATGCCTTGCGCTGCATAATTTCGTAACCAATACTTTATATAACTTGGTTCTGGATGATCTTCAGAAGTTTCAAAGAAGAGAATACTATCCTCCCAATGTTTGCTCTCAGGCCAAAGCTCCGTTCCTTTTGTAAATTCTAATACTTCTATACAGCCACCAATTAAACGTCCTTGTACAGTAGTAGAGCCTTGAAGTAACTCATATCCATTGTTTTGCTGCATCGTACGCCTTGTATCTTTATTTACCTCTATCCATTCTAAACGCTCACTCGTCCATTCAGGCGCTGGTTGAATTTCGCCAATCATTTCATTGGAAAAGAGAGTTCGATTTACCATTTCAACCGTATATGGATCCATCTCTACATTTTCGGCAAAGTCGGTCAAAATTGCTGGACCGTAAAAGGAGGAAATTCCTGCTTTATGACAAAATAAATGTGAAATGGTAACGTCAGAGTATCCCATAAAAATTTTCGGATTTTCACGTATTGCATTAAAATCTATATAGGGAAGTAGGCGAATGCTATCTTGACCGCCAATATTCGCAATAATTGCTTTCACGCGCGTATCTTGAAATGCTGTCATTAAATCTTCCGCACGAGCTTGTGGGTTGTTATAAATGAATTCGCTACCTTTTAAACTATTCGGCATGGGAACAACCGTAAGACCGAAAACTTCTTCTAATCTCTTTACTCCTTGTTCATAACGCCATCTTATCTCAGAATCGCCTGCGCCTCCCCATGAAGGACTTACTGTTGCCACGATATCACCTGGCTGTAATCTGTTTGGTTTCTTTAACATATTAACTCCGCTCCTACATAATGTAATAGACTACGACTATACATGTAGCTTTGAAAAATATGATGCATCACATTATTTTCTTCATCATCAATCTGTTTACCTGCTGTGATTCAAGAATTTAGCATTCGTGTTGAATATATTTAAAAGTTACAGTATGCAAGATTGCATAAGAACGATGGTTGCTATTTTCTACAATCTGTAACTGTAATGATTATAAGTTGGTCGTATTCAATCCGAAAAATAAAATCATCATGAATGGAGAGGTTACAGCTTTTCCTGAGCAAGAGAGCTATCGCCTTTAGGCATGGGATGAAAGTGAGGTTGGATACGGAGTGTCACTAAAAATCGCAATGTTCGTGGTACTTTAAGTGTCCGAAGTATAGGTAGTTTCTTCGGTTTTTTTGTTGGGATTTTTAGGGGAGTATTCTTTAATTATTAGATAGAGAGGTAAAATAAAAATACACCTAATTACTAGGTGTATTTTTTAGACTTGAAAACCACATATGTATTGGAGATTTCTCTCGGGTAGAGTGTATCACAATAGAAATCATGCGTATACATAATATTTGCTATATTAAATGGTTTCCGAATAGATATGGAAATTGAAAACTAAATAAATCTCAATTTTGGTAACTTAAATACCTGTACCATGCTCAGAATTAGCAGGGGCGCCACCAGTGTCGCCGATGTTTAATGCAGGAGCGCCGCCAGTATGTCCCTCAGAAAAAGAAGGAGCAGGTGGAGAAGGGAAGTGAGCATGTCCAGCTTGATTTGTGAAACCTGCGTTTAAGCCAAATGCAGCAATACCCGTAAAAGCAATACCTATAGCGATTTTACCAATTGTTTTTTTCATTTCTTTAACCCTCTTTCATTTGATTTTTTTGCTACTGTACTATTAAAGAAGTATAAACTTGCTTTCTCATGTTGTTGTTTGTTATAAAACGCAAGAGCTAGTTTTTCAAGATATTCAGAAACGTAACTATATAAGGATTCTCTATTGAAGTATTCAATTCCTTTTAAAACAATCGGTTCAATTTGATCTAATTCATTCTGGTTCGTGAAAACTTCTAATATAGCAAAATGATGTTTATACTCTTCATTACCAAGTTCAGAAATAAGTTGTTTCCCTATCTTAATGTAGTGGTTTGCTTTGTCTATAAGTCCTAATTTTTCATGTTCTTGTGCAAGTAAGAATATAGCTTTGTAGTGAGATGGGATTTTTTCGACGACTTGCGTCAAGTGACGGATTGCTTCTTCAGATAGATTTTGACTTGCGTATAATAGTCCTAAATTACCACGCACAAAAAGTTGTAATGATTCCTCATTTAATTTTTGAAGAATATCTAATGCTTTGTTATAACTTTCTTCAGCTTGTTCAAAATGTCCTACGTCTACATAAGAAGCACCAAGTACACTTAAACAGGAAGAAATATTTCTTTCACATCCGTGTTGCGATTCGAAAATTTCTAATGCTTTAGAAGCATTTACAATCGCAAAACTTGGTTGTTGTTGATGGTAATGATAAGTTGCAAATCGGTAATAGAAATCAGCATGTTCAATTTGAGTGTGTCCGGATAAGAGTGCCTGTGCTTTTAAGAAATATTCGCCTGCTTCCTGATACTTATTGATAGCTGTTAAATGCATCGCTTTATAATAATGATATAGATAAGATAAATGTTTATCTTCTGGTTTTTCTTGGTCTTCTATGATTTGAAAACTATTTTTCGTGATTGATAGTCCATCTGTCAGAGCTGTATGTCGGAACTGAAGTAATGCGTAATATAAATGATAAAGTGGAAATGTTTCTGTTTCTTTCAAAAACATTTCTTCATGTTCTTTTTTAGCTTCTTGAAACTGAATTTGTGCTTCCTTAACGTTATGCGTTAAGATTGCATGGTACCAAGCTTCTAAATGTTTTGTTGTATATGTATGTCCCTTTAATGAAATGTTCATATTAGCCCCCTTGTATATTTTTCTATATAATTGTAACTATAATGGTAACACAATAAAAAGTAATTATATGGAATTTTTATTGATAAATAATATTCTGAATTTTTTAGAGCTTGTAAAACCTGTCAATCCTTGTGTTTTTATAGTGTTTTCTATGTTTTTTGGGGGAAAGGGAACACAAGTGACTATAGAATCTTAAGAAAATGACGTCACATGCACAGTGCTAAAATAAAAGTTGAGAAAGTATGCATGGGATGTCAATAGGATGAAAAGATAACCCCCTAGTTATATAGCTAGGGGGGTGTGTTAAATAGTTTCACCGTGAGCTTCTAGTTTTGGAGCAGGGAAATGTTCGTGCCCCTCAAGTTTCGGAGCAGGAGTATCGCCAATATTGAAAGCAGGAGCCCAAGTATCAGCATGTGAATCCAATTTCGAGCTTAAATCAGCATGTGTCTCTTGTTTCGGAGCCCAGGTATCCCCTTTATTATATGATGAAATAGGAGGTCTTCCATGATCATAAGCAGGAGCCCCGCCGTGGTCTCCATGGCTTTCTAATTTCGGAGCAAAAGTTTCACCGTGCTCAGCTTTTACAACGCCGCCATCCCCAATATTTACACCAAAAAGACCAAAGCTAAACACTGATAACCCTACAACAGCTGTACTAATTTTTCTTTTCAATCTATATCTCTCCTTTTGTTATGTTTTTTCATTTTGTCTAAACGTGGTAGATAAAATGAAATGAATCGTAAAAAATTACCAATTATATTACGATATACGAATAATTCTGTGTAATATTTTGTAAAACCTCCTTAGAATTTGAATTTTATGAAAATAAAATTCGACATGGTTCAGTTTTCAACTAGTTGAATAGAATTTGATTGAGTTTTTATAAAGCTATTGGTTAACCTTAGGATCGAAAGTAGTTCTTAATTTCTTTATACCGTGCCCATAAGGTTATTTTAGCTTTGAATTAACTATTATAATTCGAGAATTTATTCCTCTTGCTGTATATTTAAAAATTACAGTATGCAACATTGCATAAGAAAGAGGGTTGCTATTTCACACGACCTGTAACTATAATAGTTACATGTTGGTCGTATCCAATCAAAAATAAAATCATCATGAATGGAGATGTTTCATAATGGGTATGAAAAAAATAATTTTAGCAGGTGCTTTAGGAATCGCAGCATTATCAGGAACGAATGTACCAGGACTAGAAGTAACAAAAGCGAGTGCAGCTTCTATAGAATCTAATTTCTCAACATTAGAAGGACGAGTAGTAGAAGTAGATAACGGTGTAATTGTTGTTAAATCTAAGCAATACGAAGAACCTGTTAGTGTATATATAGATTCATTTTCAAATGTGAAAGTAGGAGATGAAGTAAAAGCTACTGGATCTATGATGCGTAATTTTACAGAATATATGGTTGCAACTGCAATTGAAAATACAACAAACAAGTTAGGCATGCACATGAAAGAAGATGGCTCACCTGATTATGTAATTGGAGAAGTATCAAAAGTAGGAACGATGAAAGATGAGGGAGACGGTGCTACTAAATATGTCGTAGTTGAGTATCCATCGCTAAACGGGAAGAAAGTTATTATTGATGTTTTCTTGACAAAGGGGCAAGTGTTTAAAGCGGGTGAGAAAGTGAAAATTGATATGAGGTATGTAGGCTGGGGTGGCAGTTCTATTAATTGGAACACAACGGATCATATCGAAAAGGTTTATGAGGTAAAGAACAACGCTGTGAATAATGATGATGTTTGGATTTGGTCTTAATTAGACTCCTGTAAATAATAAACGGATTATGCAGTACCTAGCAAATGGTCATACACATGACTATTTGCTAGGTACTTTTTTGTTTTGTATTTTTTGAGAATAAGGGATTCCTGACTAGAATATGATGTTTAAATCGGAGCGAATTTAAAAAATACAATGATGAAAGAGGTGTTTACATATGGAGCGAGATGAGAATTATTTACGAGCTAAAAAAAGGGTGGAGAACTTAAAAGCGTTTTACATTCATTTAACGGTCTATATACTAGTGAACTTAATGCTTTTTTTCATAAATATAAGCTCTGATTCAAGTAAATTATGGTTTTTATATCCACTTGGAGGTTGGGGGATCGGTATCGTTATACATGGTCTAACAACTTTTCCATTTGGGATATTCGGAAAAGAGTGGGAAGAACGAAAGATTAAAGAATATATGGAGAAAGATAAGTAAATTTATGAATATAAACCTCTGTGAGCACACGCTTGATGCGAAGCCTATCCTATAGCTTCGCCTATTTGTTTTGTATTCGAAGTTTGTGCGATTGAGAGTGTTCCTATTCACTTTTCAGCGTAAATAGCATATGAAATCAAAACTTTACTTGTAGTACATAATAAATACAGTTGTTACCCTTTTTAAATTACATGTAGATATAGGATAAAGTTGATTTATCATCCTATATGAAAATAAAAATAAACCACTGTTCGATTTGAATATTCCACGATATAATGGTGAGAGTTTATATCTGAAGAAATATTTGCATAAGAAGTGAGGTACTATATGAAAAAAAGAACGACAGACATTATTTTTATTATTATTGGTGCATTCCTTTTTGCTTTAGGTGTCAATTTATTTGTTATTCCGAATGAGTTTGGTGAGGGCGGAGTAACAGGTATCACGATTATTACGTACTACTTATTTGAGTGGTCACCAGGTTTAGTCAATTTAATTTTAAATGCGATTTTGTTAATAGTCGGTTATAAATTTTTAAATAAAATCACAACGATTTATACGATTATCGCTGTAGTTACGAACTCGCTATTTCTTCATTTAACAGAAGGATGGACGATTGCTTCTGATGAAATGCTCGTAAATGCTATTTTTGGTGGAATATTTATCGGGTGCGGGATTGGTCTTATTATTCGCGTTGGTGGAACGACAGCAGGTACTACCATCTTAGCACGGATGACGCATAAATATTTAGGATGGAGCATTAGCTATGGTCTACTGTTCTTCGATTTAATCGTTGCGTTTTCATCTTATTTCATCATTGGTGCAGAAAAACTGATGCTGACAATTATTATGTTATATGTAGGAACGAAAGTAATGGAATTTGTAATTGAAGGATTAAATCCGAAAAAGGCCATTACGATTATTTCCGATAATCCGGATGAAATTGCCGGGAAGGTGACTTCGTTAATGGGCAGAGGGGTTACTGTGTATTCAGGTCATGGTTATTACACGAAAACGCCGAAGGACATTCTTTATGTTGTTATTAATAAGCAAGAAGTAGTGAAGCTAAAGCGAATTGTTCAAACTACAGATCCGGCTGCGTTCATTGCTATACATGATGTTCGTGACGTATTCGGAGAAGGATTTGTTGATATTTCGAAGGCTTAAAAGTTGTTTTTGGTTAAAATAATCTTAATACTGAAACGTGAGAATCTATTTTGAATAGTCTTTTTTCAAAATAGATTCTTTTTTATTAAACACCATTCACTTTCAGTTCGAACTTTTACATTTTAAAGAAAACTGCCTATAGAACGTTCCAGTCTGTTCTTTAATTTTGAAATGTGAGAGTTGAATAACAATGGATTATATGTGATTTTTTAATCTACTCCCCATGAGTTCCGCCATTTGTTTTGCATCTGGATTTTCTTCATCGTACAATTTCTCAATAATGTTAATATAATCCGTCTCATTTCGATTTTGGCTTAATTTATATGCAGCCTGGATGTCTCCCACCTTAATCTTAAATCCAACTATACCTTTCAGTTCATTTTCTAAGAGAGTAGGGGAAAGTTTATCCCATAATACTGGATTTTCACGATGCTCTTCATATTTTTGCAGCATTGTTGTTAATTCATCTATTAATTCCTCTTTATTTAAAATACTTGCTTTACCATATATATGGACAGCTTGATAATTCCATGTTGGAACTTCTTCATTTTCATACCAAGAAGAAGAGATATAAGAGTGCGGTCCCTGAAACATTACAAGAACATCCTCACAGGTTTCAAATGTTCTCCACTGGGGGTTCCCATAAGCCATATGTCCAGTAATAAAATAATCATCACCTTGTTTAGTTAACCCAAAAGGTAAATGAGTTGCGATTGGTTTCTCTTTTTTTGTTGTGACGATTGTTCCAAAAGAGTTTTTTTGAACAAACTCCCAAATTTCATCAACATTTGTGACTTTAAAATATTTTGGAATATACATAGTAGCCCACCTCTCAAAAAAGTTATATGAGTGTTTTAATCATTATAAGGTCAACTTGTTCGTCATCTCCCATATAAAAGGAGTGAGAGCCAGCTTGTACAAACCCTAATTTTTTATAAAAAGCAATAGCATTTTCATTTTTTTCCCATACGCCTAGCCAAATATTCTTTTTATTATTTGCTATTGCAATTTCCATAGCGTTATTTAGTAGATATTTGCCAAGACCATGTTTTTGAAAGGAGCTCTTTATATAAATTCTCTCGACTTCAAGTGATTCATCGCCCATTTCTTCAGACTGAGCATCATCAGTATTGATCTTCAGATACCCAGCAATTGCATCGTTGAAGTAGACAAAAAAGAATTGAGAAGAGATATTGGATAATTCTTTTTCTAATTGTTTTAAGTTAAATGCCTTTTCCAAATAATGATGCATATTTTCGGGTGAATTCTGATGTTTAAAAGTCTCATTAAATGTTTCATAACTAATTTCTTGAAGTCTGTGTATATCTTCAAGGGTGCACTTTTCTATATGTGTAGTCATTTGAATAGTTAGCTCCTTTATATAATCAATAATTTCTCTTATTTCCCTTTTTTACAAATTCCCAATCTTTTTCTATATTTTTTCTTACTCTTTGAAGAAGGTTAGAAATAGTTTCCGCTTCTGTTTCCGAAAATCCTTCTAATGCAACAGTATTGGAATAATCATTTTCTCTCTTAATAAAAGGATAGACATTTTTTCCTTTTTCTGTTGGGAAAAGTTTTTTGATTTTTTTGTTAGATACATCTTCTTTCTTTTCGATAAATCCATTGATTTCAAGCTTTTTGATGGCACGGGCTGCGGTTGTACGATCTACTTTTATCATCTCAGATAGCTTTTCTTGAATGATTCCTGAGTTTTCACATATTCGCACAAGGTACAAATACTGACCTTTTGTAAGCTCATATTCTTTGAATTCTATATTACTAATAGAATCTAATGCCCTTGCAATCATGCCAATTTCACGAAGAATGTCTTTCATAATGAACTCCTTATCTTATTATTTTTATTGCAAATGCAACAATTTGAAGTTACATTTAATATAAAATATTTTTATTGTAAATGCAACAAAAATGACGATAAAGAGGCTGATTAAAATGAAGTATGTTTTTTATGTATTAGGAATTTTAATATTAACCCTTGGTATTTCTTTCACAATACAATCAGATCTTGGCACTTCACCTTTTGATGCACTTTTAGTAGGACTTTCTTTAAATGTGGGGCTTACTGTGGGAAGCTGGGAAATAATAATAGCTTTATTATTAATATGTTGTAATTCGATATTAAAAAGACAAAGACCAGAGGTACTAGGGTTGTTAACAGCATTCATAACGGGCATTGGTATTGATGTGTGGCTATTTTTATTACGCAATTTAATTACACCTGAAATATGGTACAGTAAAATGATTTATTTTGGAATCGGATTAGTTATTACAGGATTAGGAACTGCAATATATTTACAGACAAATTTTGCTCCCATTCCAATTGACCGATTAACATTAATCATACAAGAATTAACGAGAACGAATATCTTTATATCACGAACATTTATTTACCTTATATTCTTAATAATGGCAACGATTTTACATGGACCAATTGGTGTTGGAACTATATTAACTGTTTGTTTAGGTGGGCTATTACTGAATTTATTTATGCCACTTACTAAAAAAGTAATAGATCACTTATTCGTACACCAGAGTACATCATTAAATTATAAGAAAAATAAAGCAGCTGACCACAATGATAAGAAACGTATCTTCTAAGGAATCCTTTTCTTTTTCTTGCAAAAAAACCAATTGTTTCTTAATGTAGTGATGTAGAAGGATGAACGAGAGAGGGTTTAATGAAGATGATACATATTTTATTAGCTGATGATGATAAGCATATTAGAGAGTTATTGCATTACCATTTACAAAAAGAGGGGTTTAAAGTTTTTGAGGCAGAAGATGGAAAGGTAGCGCAAGAAGTATTAGAGAAGGAAAATATTCATCTTGCGATCGTAGACATTATGATGCCGTTCGTTGATGGCTATACGTTATGTGAAGAAATTCGTAGGTATCATGATATTCCTGTTATTTTATTAACGGCGAAAGATCAGTTAGTTGATAAAGAAAAAGGATTCATTTCTGGTACGGACGATTATATTGTAAAACCATTTGAACCAGCTGAAGTCATTTTCCGTATGAAAGCTTTATTACGCCGTTATCAAATGCTGAGTGCTGACATGATTACACTTCACGGAACGACAATTGATCGTAAAGGTGTTGAAGTAAAATGTAACGGTCAAACGATTTTACTACCGCTGAAGGAATTTGAATTATTATCACAGCTTGCTAGTTATCCTGGAAGAACATTTTCAAGAGAAGAGTTAATTGAGTTAGTATGGGGAATGGATTTTGAAGGGGATGAACGAACAGTTGATGTTCATGTGAAAAGGCTCCGAGATCGTTTCTCAAAACGAACGGATGATTTTCAAATTACGACAGTGCGCGGACTCGGTTATAAGTTGGAGCTGAAATAAGATGAAATCACTATATTCTAGATTTGTATTTATGACAGTCGGTATTATGCTACTTAGTAGTATTATCGGCTTTTTATTGACGAACGTATATTATCAAGTGAAGTTAAAACCGTATAACAGTGAGAAGATTTTAACGTATGCGGAAGAAGTTAAGTCATTATATGAAAAGCAAAGTGAAGGAAATCAAGAGGCATATTTACATTCTATCGCAAAATTAGGATATGAAATTTATATTGTCGATGATCAAAAGAATGGAAAGCGTATCGGTAATGCGTTTCGTAAGACGACAATAAGTGATGATACCGTCCGTAAAGTATTGAATGGCGAAACGTTTAATGGTGTTTCCACTTATCCGACTCGCCTATTTATTACCGGTTTTTTCGATAATGAATTAATAAATAGTGTCGGTGTACCGGTAAAGCACGGTGATAAACAGTACGCTTTATTTATTCGTCCCGATATTCAGAACCAATTTGGCGAGATGCGAATTTTCTTAGCGGTATTACTTGGGTTTATCGTACTATTAAGCATTATCTTTATAGCGATTGCAGCAGGTTACATCGTTCGTCCGATTCGTAAATTTACGAAGGCTACGCAAAAAATTGCGAGTGGGGAATATAAAATTGAATTAGACGTAAAACGAAAAGATGAAATAGGAACGTTATCTACAAGCTTCCAAAAGATGACGAAAAGTATTAAAGAACTAGATGAAATGAGACAAGAATTCGTTTCGAACGTTTCACATGAATTCCAGTCGCCACTTTCTTCCATACAAGGTTTTTCGAAGACATTACAAACAGAAAAGATGAGCGTGGAAGAAAGAAACCATTACTTAGAAATTATTGAGGGCGAAAGTAAGCGAATGTCTAGTTTATGTAAACAGTTACTTACACTAGCTTCATTAGATAAAGAAGAGAAAGTGTTACAAATAAAAGAATTCAATTTACAAAAGCAAATTAAAGACGTCATTTTTATGCTTGAATGGAAATGGCGTGAAAAAGATATCGCCGTTGAATTTGATGTGCCGGATATCGTCATAAAAGGCGATGAAAACTTACTTCATCAAGTATGGAGTAACATTTTCACGAATAGTATTAAGTTTTCAAACGATGGTGGAACGATTGAGTTTTTCGTGGAAGAGTTAGAGTCTAGCGTTATAATTTCTATATCAGACAACGGAATCGGTATGGAAAAAGAAGAAATGGATCGTATTTTTGATCGTTTTTACAAGGTGGATACAGCAAGGGCAAGAAACGTAGAAGGTAGCGGTTTAGGATTGTCGATTGTGCAGAAGATTGTTGAACTGCATAAAGGGACCGTTTCGGTATATAGCACGAAAGGGGAAGGGACGACTGTTCGGGTGGAGCTTCCTAAATAGATGAAAGAGGCTGTTTCGGAACGGCCTCTTTTTTGTTCGTTAGTCTATGTGTAAAGTGAAAAGAGTTGTTTTAAAGATGTGAGTAATCCTAATCCATAATTGGACTTGTTTGTAGAATAAGATTAGGAGGAAGTTTATTTGAAAATGTAGAATCTCTACAGAGTTATAAGGATTTTATTGAAACTTTAGCTATTTAGGGAGGAAATTACTTTGAAACGAATTGACTTGTTATTAAACACACTAGATTCAACATTCGATAAAGAGAGTTGGTATGCACCGTTTAAACATGCTATAGAAGGACTTACAGCCGAACAGGCTATGTGGAAACCATCTGGGGAGGAAACGAATACCATTTGGGAGAACGTTAATCATCTCATTTATTACAAAGAGAGGCTTGCTGCAAACTTGGAAGGCCGTGAATGGATACATAATCTTGACGGAAATGACACCTTTTATCTTACTAAGCAATCTAATGATGATATGGAATGGAAGAAAGTCGTTGAACGTTCTGAAGATGCTCAACATAATTTAAGACAGGTATTAAGTGCAATTTCCGAAAGAGAACTTGAGCAAAATTCACTAGAGGGGAATTTATTGGATATCATGCTTCATGATGCTTATCATACAGGACAAATTATTCAATTAAGGAAAATGCAGGGGGCTTGGCCATCAAAGCGTTAACTGCCGTTTTAGGTTGGTGCTTTTGTTGAATAAAATTTAGATATTCAAACCACTTTATTATTATATTTTTAACCCCGTCCCAAATTTAGAACGGGGTTATGTTTGCTTGCTATAAAGCCGCACCTTTCCCGTGCTCTTCCTTAAACTGCACCCCAAAAGTATCCGCTGTAATCTCATCAGCTTTCGGCAATGCTCGTAATTTCGGATGAAGTAGCCATACGAGAGAAATAAATAAAATCCCGATGCTAGCGAGCGCGAAAATGAGTTGGCTACTAAATACATTTGCAGTGTATCCGCCAATTAAAGAACCGATCGGCATAGCAATTGTGCTCATACTTCGCATGACTGAATTGATGCGGCCAATATATTGATTTGGAATTACAATTTGGCTAATTGTCGCAAATAATATGTTGGTTGCACCAATTGGAATCCAAGCTAGGCCGAATAAGAGAATAGATAGCCATTGAAACGGTACGATTGTAGAGAGAAACCAAAAGGTAGCGCCAGTCGCAAAGCCAATAATAGAAGTGCGGCCAACATTACGTTTACCAACCCATGAACTGAATAATGCACCGATGAGACTACCAGATGATATAGCAGCTAAGAAGAAGCCATATGATTTCACGCCCCCTAAAGAATCAGCGAAAGAAGGGAGTATGGCCATCGTCATACCAATTGAAAAATTAGCGACAACGGAACCGATTAAGAATACGCCCATTAAGGAACGGAAGACGATTGAAAAACCTTCTTTTAAATCAGAGAAATATTGTTTAGTTGAAAGTGTTGTACCTGTTTCGGTTTGCTTTGGTATTTTCAATGAAAAGAACAAAAGGGCAGTAATCGCGAATGTGAAAGAGTCAATTACATATAAAGTGATTGCGCCAAATAGTGCTACTAATATTCCAGAAAGCGTCGTACAAATTAAATCAATGCCTTGATACGCAAATGAGAAGAGAGAGTTTCCTTTTAATAATTGTGTTTTATGCAGTAGAAGTGGTAAAGCTTTTGACTGTGCAGGATAGGCGAATTGTTCGATAAAGGCTACGATGGGCATGATGATGAGTAGTAGTTGGACTGTTAATAGGTCGAAGTAGTGTGTAATAGGAATGATTAATATAAGAATGCATTGCAAAACTTGTGTGATGACGAGGGTGTTTTTAATTGGCCATCTATCAACGAATGGGCCGGTAAGAAATTGTAATGCAGAAGGTAGTAACGTAAGGAAACCAGCCAATCCAGAATAAAAAGGATTACCACTTAGCTTATATACGAGCCACATTGCTGCTACGTAGTACAAGCTATCTCCTATGTTTGTAAAAATTCTCCCTAAAAATAATAAGAGGAAATTCCGGTTTTTCAATATGTCCATTTAATCTACTCCTTTATAAGAAATTTATTCGGTAAAATAAATTTGACCGTTTATGTAAAAAAAAATCGTATTACGATTTTTCTTCTTCTTTAACAAATTGCTGCATTGTTCTCTCTGCGATTTGAAGTGCAGTAGTAGAAATGTAATAAGATTTACTATTTGGATCTTTATCCGCGTCTTTTGCGATTTCATTTAATTCAGCCATCAATTGATGAAATTTTTTCACCCACACTTGAAATTGTTCTGGCGTAGCATCAAACTCCCAGCAAGATGAAACGTAATTCCACTCAGCCGGGTCTTCACTTTCTTTTCTTAATGTAAAAGCTTCTTCGGGTGCAGCAAGAATATGACTTTTCGTTCTTTCCGTCATTTGTAAAAAGATTTGGCGACCTGATTCACTTACTATTTCTAAATGAGGTAATAGTTCGGCAGCAGGGGTAAAGCCTCTAGCGACAGATTGATAAAATTTTTGAACGATGCCATTTTTTTCTTCTGTATATACGATTTCTATAAAGCCATTTTTCTCTAATTCTTTTAAATGATAATGAATTTTCGCCCTTGAAATGCCGAATTTTTCAGATAGTAGTTGTCCTGTATAAGGACGTTCACATAGACGCATCATCATTTCGACACGTAGTGGATCGCTCATTGCTTTTAGTTGGCTATAAGTAGTTAGTGTGAACATGGGCTTCAAAATGATCAACTCCTTGAATAAAATTACTCGGTCAATATTATTTGACTGAATTGTATCAAGGATTTTGATTATTTTCAATACTTTCTGAAAATTAAGTTTTGCTCTCTGTAATCTTCTGTTCATATTCCGTTCATATTTCTTTTTTATGATAAGTGCATAGAAAGAAAGAGGAAGGAGCGAGCGAAATGTTTTTAGCTCTGCGTGAATTAAAACAATCAAAATTAAGATACGGATTAATCGGATTGATTATGGTGTTATTATCATTTTTAGTCCTTGTGATTTCAGGATTAGCAAATGGATTATCATATGATAATGCTTCATCGATTCAAAATATGGAGGCAAATAAGTTCGTTTTAGCAGATGATGCGGAAAATAAATTACTTCGTTCACAAATTAAGAAAGACGATGTAGATAACGTAGTAAATCAAGTAGGCGAGAAAGAGGCAGTTCCGTTTCGCGTGAAAGTTTCAACGTATGAAAAGAAAGATAGTTCGAAAAAAGTGGATGTTGCGATTTTCTCAAGTGAACGTGATTCATTTTTAGAACCGAACATTGTAAAAGGTGAGAAATTAGGTACAGCAAACAATGAAATGGTTGCTGATGAATCAATTAAAGAAAAAGGAATCGATATTGGAGATACAATTATCGACCCTGTTTCAAAGAAAGAATTTACAATCGTTGGATTTACGAAAGATCAAATGTTTAGCCATACACCAGTCGTTTATGTAAATGAAGACGTATGGGGCGCTATTTCACAACCAAACCAAAAAGATTATAGTGCAATTGCGCTGAATACAGATAAAGAAATTAAAAATGCACATGTTATCGACAAAAAAGAAGTACTGCAAAGCATTCCAGGATTTAAAGAAGAGCAAGGAACATTAACGATGATCATTGCGTTCTTACTTGTTATCGCTGCGTTATTAATCGGTGTATTCTTCTACGTTATTACACTACAAAAAACACAGCAATTAGGCGTATTAAAAGCAATTGGTACGAAGAACTCGTATTTAGCAAATAGTTTAGTCGTACAGGCGTTATTCTTATCAGTCGTTGCGATGGTAATCAGTATTGTTCTTGTACAAGGATTAGAACAGATTTTACCAGCGGGAATGCCATTCTTATTAACAACGCCGATGATTGTACAATATGCAGCAATCTTTATCGTTATTAGTATTTTAGGAACACTTATTTCGTTATACCAAGTATTAAAAGTTGATGCATTAGAAGCAATTGGAGGCGGGATGTAATGACTTCATTATTAAAATTAGACAAAGTAAGTAAAGTGTACGGAGAAGGGAATACGGAAGTAACAGCCCTTCATCCGATGTCGCTTGATGTGAAAGCTGGAGAGTTTATCGGAATTGTTGGCCCTTCTGGATCAGGGAAAAGTACATTATTATCAATCGCGGGTGCTTTATTATCACCGTCAAAAGGAGATATTTACATTCGTGAGCAAAATATTACGAAGTTATCGGAAAAGGAAATGACAGATATTCGTTTGAAAAAAATCGGCTTCATTTTCCAGTTCGCAAATCTCGTTCCATATTTAAATGTAAAAGAACAATTACTTTACATTGCAAAGCTTAAAAAAGAAAACAAACAAGACTCAGAGAAGCGCGCGGATCATTTATTAGCGGCATTTGGGTTAGGCGAAAGAAAAAATCACTATCCAAATCAATTATCTGGTGGGGAAAAACAAAGGGTAGCAATCGCTCGTGCATTCATGAACAACCCAGATTTAATATTAGCAGATGAGCCAACGGCAAGCTTAGACTCAAAACGTGCACGTGAAGTTGTTGAAATGATGAAACGTGAAGTGAAAGAGAGCCAAAAAGCAGCCATTATGATTACACATGATGAAAGAATGCTTGATGTATGTGATCGTATATTGACGCTAAGAGATGGAAAATTAATATAAAGAAAAAGGGCCAACCGTACATGCGGTTGGCCTTTGTATAATTGTTTCTAATAAGTATAATGGCTTTATTTTGAGAATAACGTTTTAATTTTATTGCGTGTGACTAATAAAACGCCGCCTAATACAGATAACATACCTAAAGCCATATTGTTTGATTGCTCACTACCAGCGTTAGGAAGTTCTCTAGCGTTATTGTTTACATTTGTAGTACCAGTCTTTGTTTCTGTTTGTTTTGATTGAGATACTTCATTAATTTTGTTATCTACATTTTGCTTCGTAGTATGTACCTCAGCTAATTTGTCCTCAATTTTTTTCTCAGTATGTTTAAAGTCGTTGATTTTAATATCTAAGTCTTGTTTTTTCTTTGTTAAATCGTCTGAAACAGTTTGTTTCGTTTGTTTAATTTCGTTAATTTTATTTAGTAAATCTTCTCTAGCTTTTTGTAATTCAGCTAGTTTATTTTTTACATCTTGTTTCGCTAGTTCTAAGTTAGCAGAAAGGCTATCTAAATTGCCTTTAATTTTCTTAAGTTCCTCTAACGTTTTACCAGTATTCGGCTTGTTTTCTTTTAGCTCAGCAAGTTTGTCCTCAGCAGTTTGTTTTGCTTTCTTTAACTCAGCTAATTTTTCATCTACTTGTTTTTTAACTTCCTTAAGTTCATTAACCTTTTGATCGATGTTCTCTTTATGTTGCTTCATTTCATTCACTTTTTCATCGACAGTTTGTTTATGTTCTTTAATCTCATTAACCTTATTATCGATATTTTGCTTATGCTCTTTCACTTCAGCAACTTTATCTTCTACTTGTTTTTTATGCTCTTTTATTTCAGCGATTTTATCTTCGGCGATTTGTTTGTCTTGCTGAAGTTTTGCATCTAATTCTTGTTTATGTTGTTTAATCTCATTAATTTTTTCATCAGCAACTTGTTTGCGTTCATGTAATTCATTCACTTTTGTATCAACATTTTCCTTAACTTTGTTAAGTTCATTTAATGTTTGATCCACGTTTTCTTTGTGTTGCTGCAATTTCGCATCTAACTCTTGTTTATGTTGCTTAATTTCAGCTAATCGATCTCCCGTACTTTGCTGAGGAGTAGAATCAGTTACTTCCGCATGAGCAGAGTTTGCGCCAGCAATCATTGCTAAAGCTAGTGTAGACGCAGCGATTGTTTGTTTTGTTTTCATATTTTGTACCTCTTTTCTTTCATATGCATGAACTGTTTTGTGTAAAAATGAGCATATAGAAGTAGATTATCTTATCATTATATACTATGTTAGGTGCTTAGAGGAAGGATTTGCATAATAATCTATGATTATGTAATTCTTATAGTCTCTTATTTTGGAGTAGGGAACAAATCTTTAGCTAGATGAACAATTTCTTCAATAGTAAAGTTTACATCTTTATTATTGCGGATAACAAACAAATAATCAGCCTCGTTTTCTATAGGATCTACAACATCTTCGTGAAGTGATTCAGTTTGTTGCCGATCGAGTACTTCTTTGAAACTAGAATAACTACCTCTAAAAATATTCGTACTTCGTGTGCTTCGAGCCACTCTTTCGTAAAGTACATCATCTGGAATTTCAAAGTGAACGAGTATGCGTACATATTCATTTTGTGGAAATAATTCGTTTAGTAAATATAACCTTCCATTTTTACTGCGATTGGAGTTACTAATAATAAGGTGTAAATTTGTATGTTCTTTCGCATAATCAACAATGAATTTAGAAAGACCGTGCTTAAATGTATTAGCGCCTTCAGCTGGTTGTAATTTTTCATAATGTTTATTAATAAATTCAGCTTGGTTATCTTGATCCATAACGAAAGAGTGGGGTAACTCTTTTTCTAAAGCTTCTGCAAATGTAGTTTTTCCGCTGTGCGTTTTTCCTACTGTAATAATGACGAATCGTTTCATATTGGCCTCCATGTGTGTTGTTATAGTCTGGAATATTCAATGTAGATTGAATATTTTCCTGCCAGAGAATATACAAAGTGCCGAAGTGATAGTAGGCTGGAAACTTGACAAAAAAACTTATTTATGCTATAATTTACCAATGTGAAAATAAAGTGTATAATAGGGTTCTCCTGGCCAGGGGAACCCTATTTTTGTTGTGAAAATGAAGGAGAGTGTATGTGCGTGAAACAAGGTGAAGCAAGTGTAACGTCGTTAGTATCAGCTTTCAGCAGGGCATATCATAGTGAATTTGATAGTCCGAAAATCTTTGATGATTATGTAGCTAAAGAGTTCATTTCTCCAAAAGAACGTAACGACATTGAAACGAACATGGTTCAAGGAATACATTTTTTCAATACAGACATTGCAGAGCAGTTTCAAGATAATCCGAAAGAAATATTAAAGTGGATTACGCAAGTTCAATTATCACCAACACCTTTAGCGCGTGCGGCATATTGTGAAAGAGTATTACTACACGAGATTACGCTGGGAGCGAAACAATACGTTATACTCGGTGCGGGATTAGATACATTCAGTTTTAGACACCGAGAATTAGAAAATAAAATAGAAGTATTTGAAGTGGATCATCCTTCTACGCAGCAGTTTAAGAAGGAAAGAATAGAAGAAGCGGGACTTGAAGTTCCAAATCACCTTCATTTTGTTTCCATGGATTTTACGAAAGGATTTTCCTATGAACAGTTACGGAGTGAAGGATTTGAAAATAAAAAGACTTTCTTTAGCCTTTTAGGTGTGTCGTATTATTTAACGAAAGAGGAACTTTCTAGTTTAATAGAATGTCTATTTGCGATGGTTCCAGAAGGGAGCTCTATCGTTTTCGATTATCCAGATGAAAACTTATTTACGGAAAAAGGGTTGTCTAACCGAGTTGAAAACATGGTGAAAATGGCTGCAGTAGGCGGAGAACCGATGAAATCATGTTATTCTTACGCCGAAATGGAAGCACTGTTAGAGAAGGCGGGTTTACTTATTTATGAGCATTTATCACCAGAAGATATAAATGCATTCTATTTTGAAGGACGAAACGATTATTTAAAAGCTTTTGAGACGGTGCATTATGTGCATACGGTGAAGAGGTAAGGAATTAGTAGGCATGGGGAGAAATCTCTGTGTCTTTTTTTGTGGAAAACAAAAGGATGGGATTTATTGAAAAAGATAATGATAGGTATATTGCTACATGAGTTACTACATCTAAATGAATATCAGGAAGAATGTGGGGGGTAATTATATAAAGAAACAGAATATTCAACAAAAATTCACAATTATGTTATATAATGATTTTAATAAACCATATTTTAGAAATTATATTCTGTTTGGATAAACTAAAATGTTTAGCTAAAAGAACTTGTAGTGGGGCTTGCTACAAGTTCTTTTAATTGTAAAATTTCTATTGGATAAAATATGGAAAAAGGGAGGATGTAAGTTTGATAAGAAATTTAAAGAAAGCAGCACTTAATTCGTTAGATGGGAAATGGGGAGTAAGTATAGGGGGATCGGCGTTATACTATTTTGTACCAACTTTAAGTGCATCAGCAATCGCTAGTTTTATATATTTAATATTTGGCCTGTTTATTGGGGTAATTGGTTTGGATGTTTTCTTTATTTATTCAATTGGTGGGCAGCTGCAAGTAGATCCAACAGCACTAGTTTTACTTATTCTAAGTTATTTTTTTATAGGACTGATTTGTTTTTTTATTTACAGTGTCATACAAGGTATCTTTAATTATGGGTATTCTGTTTTCACCTTACGCTTAGGTAAAAATGAAGATGCTAAGGTGGACGATGTATTTGTAGGGTTTAGAAAGAACAATTTGTTTAGATCAATGAAATTAGGAGTATTGCAGGCTATTTTTCTATTTTTATGGAGTCTGTTATTAATTGTTCCAGGTATTATTAAATATTTTTCTTATTCAATGGCATATTATATTTTAATAGAGAATCCGGATTATACAGCAAGTGAAGCATTAAGGGAGAGTAAAAGAATAATGAAAGGACATAAGTTCAAGTTATTTGTTCTTTGGTTATCTTTTATTGGTTGGTTTTTATTAACTGCATTTATAGGCCTGTTTACATTTAATCTATCATTCATATTCATTTCCCCTTATTACAACACAACTGTCTCGCATTTTTACTTAGACTTAATTAAGAAACAGGATGCTAGAGAAGCGAAGGTAAGTATATAAAGAATATAAGTAGTAAGAAAATATGTATAATGTATCTTTTCTCGATTGTGGACATGCAATTAAGCATATCCCTTTTTAATGTGATATTGAAAGAAATAAAGAAGTTGCAATTGGATATGTTTTACTTGTAATAATTTGGATAAGGATGTTATAGCATTGGAGGAATTTAAAATGGGAAAGACTGAAATGTTTCAAGATTTTAATTTTAAATTAGTAGTAATTGAAGCTTTATTAGATAAAGAGCCACTATTTCTAAAAGAATTGAAAGACTTAATAGATAAGTATACGAATAATTTCGAATGGCATTCAGGAGCTGGACCAATTGTTGAAATTAGAGATTTTTTAGAAGAATTAATTTTGGAAACAAGTGATTTGGAAAAGATTGAATCCCTTTGCTTTGATGGAGGAAATGAAATTTATCATATTTTAAAGCCAGATTGGGATGGTGAAGACAGTTTATTTGATGTAATATCTGTTGAAGGATTTCAAAATTTAAAAAATCTAAAAACAGTGGAATATATTTCAATGTGTTACCCAAAAGTATTAGAACCATTTAAACAAGCTGGAATTGAAATTGAGGATTAATGAGGGACAAGTTATATAATAATGGAAGTGATTCTTATTAAGAAAGAGTCACTTTTTCTTATGCAACGAACAAAGCTGAATGGAGGATATTATGATACTAATCGATAAAGATGGTGAAGGCTACTGGAGTAAAACTGTTGATTTAGGCATTTTAGGTAAATTCAATAACTTTTTTGGAAACAAAAGAGAAAATAGAAGATGTTAAAATGACATGTATATGCGCTCCATATATTTATATTTGCTGCTCAATAAACTAGTATCACACATAAGTTTATACCACATATTCACTTTTATTTACAAAAAATACTATTAATTATTTTCGGATAATTGTTATAATATAATTAAATTGATATAAAAGTTTTTTCTAGATTATGTATTTGAAGAATTCTCATGCAAAAAGAGCCAGTTCTCAAGTAGAGAACTGGCTCTTTGTTGAAGAAAAATAGAGTTAGATGTACATAATGGGATAGCAGAATTCCACAAAAGAATCTGTATGTATCCACAACAGTAGTTATATATGACGGAATTTTTGAACTTATAAAAAGATTAAGAGGCGATAGAAAATGAAAAGATATATTAGTATAAAAGGAATTGGTACATATCTTCCAAAACGAAAAGTAGATTCTTCTGAAATAGATCGCGTGCTAGACGTACCAGAAGGCTGGACGTTAAAAAAAGCTGGGGTGAAAACAAGATATTTTGTTGATGGAGAAACGTCTTCTTATATGGGGGCGGAAGCTGCAAAAAAAGCTGTAGAAGATGCGAAGTTAACATGGGATGATATCGATTGTATTATTTGCGGAAGCGGAACGATTCAACAGGCGATTCCTTCTACTGCATCACTTATTCAAGAACAGCTCGGGCTACAGCATTCTGGTATTCCATGTTTTGATATCAATTCAACATGTCTAAGTTTCATAACAGCACTTGATACAATTTCGTACGCAATGGCATGTGGGAGATACAAAAATGTTGTTATTATTTCTTCTGAAATTTCTTCTGTTGGATTAAATTGGGGACAAAATGAAAGTAGTATTTTATTCGGTGACGGTGCGGCAGCTGTTGTCATAACAAAAGGCGATCATGCATCTTCTATTATTGCTTCCCATATGGAAACATATAGCTCTGGTGCGCATTTATCAGAAATCCGTGGCGGTGGAACGATGATTCATCCTAGGGAGTATAGTGAGGAACGAAAAGAAGACTTCTTGTTCGATATGAATGGAAGAGCCATTTTTAAACTATCTTCTAAGTATTTAATGAAGTTTATCGACAAGCTCCTTATGGATACTGGTTATTCTCTAGCCGATATTGATTTAATTGTTCCTCATCAAGCAAGTGGACCAGCTATGAGACTTATTCGTAAAAAATTAGGGGTAGATGAAGAACGTTTTATGACCATTTTTGAAGACTACGGTAATATGATTTCCGCATCTATTCCAGTCGCTCTTTTCGAAGCGATTAAGCAAAAGAAAGTGCAACGCGGAAATAAAATATTATTATTAGGTACTTCTGCTGGACTTTCTATCGGGGGCATCCTTCTTGAATACTAAGAAAACAGTATTACTTACAGGGGCACGTGCACCAGCAACTTTGCATTTATGCAGACTGTTTCATAACGCTGGACATACCGTTATTATTGCAGATAGTATTCCTTATCCGTTAAGTAAAGTTTCAAAAAGTACGGATTACTTTTATGAAATCCCATCTCCAAAGTGGAAAACAAATGAAAGTATTCGTGCGCTACTGTCCATTATTCAACGTCACAATGTAGATTTGCTTATTCCTACTTGTGAAGAAGTATTTTATATATCTAAATATAGAGAGGAGTTAAGTGTATTTTGTCATGTATTAGTAGATGATTTTCAAAAACTTTCATTACTGCATAATAAGTGGGAATTTATTCAGTTCGTAGCAAATTTAGGGTGGCAAGTACCTGCGACATGCAGAATAAGTAATGAAGAAGCGATAAGGTCAATGATGCACAAAACACCAGCTCATACTCCATTTGTATTAAAGCCGATTTACTCCCGGTTTTCTGATAAAGTGGAATTTATTACAAAAGAGGCTGCTCTAAAAGAAAGCATGATACGTAAGCCAAATTATATTATGCAAGAGTTTATACAAGGGACGCAGCATTGTTCCTATAGTATTGCACAATCTGGGGAAGTGTTAGCTCACTCTACGTATAAAACGGAATTCACGGCAGGCTTAGGTGCTACCATTGCGTTTCAGCATATGAATCATCCTAAAATTGATCAGTTTGTTACGCATATTGTAAAAGAGTTAAATTTCTCAGGACAAATTGCCTTTGATTTTATCGTTACAGAGAATGGAGATGCGATTCCAATTGAATGTAATCCACGTACTACAAGTGGATTACATTTATTCGATGAGGAAATATTGCCCGCTTTTTTTAATGAAAAAGTAAACAATTCATTCATTCCAAAACAAAATTCAGAGTGTGCAATTCGGTTAGCGATGCTTCTATATGGATTTCCTTATTTAAAAAGTAAACAAAAACGTAAACGATGGTTAAAAGTTCTATGCTCTTATCCAGATATCGTTTATCGTCACAATGATTGGAAACCATTTTTTTATCAGTTTTTTAGCATATACAAATTATGGCGTGAAAGTTATAAATATGAACGGACTATTTTAGAGCAAACAACATATGACATATCGTGGGATGGTGAAGATTTATGAAAATGCTAGTAACTGGTGGAACGGGCTTTCTAGGACAAAAACTCGCCTTTCGACTGAAAAATATGGGCTATGAAGTAACGGCAACAGGGAGAAATAAAACAATTGGTAAGGTATTAGAACAAAATGGAATTGAGTTTGTTCATTGTCCTCTTGAAGACAGGGATCGTGTGCTACAAGTTTGTAAAGATAAAGATTATATCTTTCATAGTGGCGCACTTTCTTCCCCTTGGGGCAAATATGAAGATTTTTATAATGCGAATGTGTTAGGAACGAAACATATTATCGAGGGAAGTCAAAAGTACGGTATAAAACGCCTTATCCACGTATCAACACCAAGTATTTATTTCTATTATGATGAGCGACAAAATGTAGTAGAAAATGCGAAACTTCCTGATACGTTTGTAAATCATTATGCAAAAACGAAGTACATGGCTGAACAAGCTATTGATCACGCTTTCGCGCATGGTTTACCAGTTATCACAATACGCCCGCGCGCTTTATTCGGACCAGGAGATAACGCGATTCTTCCACGTCTTATTAAAGTATGTGAAAAAGGGGCTTTACCGAGAATTGGTACAGAAAATGTTCTTGTTGATATTACGTATGTTGAGAATGTTGTAGATGCTTTACTTCTTTGTATGCATTCGCCAAAACATACATTAGGGCAAAAGTACAATATAACAAATGACGAACGTATCAATTTATATGAGGTCATAGAAAATGTAATGAAGCGCCTTGATAAGGAAGTACGATATAAAAAAATTTCCTACAAAACTGCTTTTACACTAGCGGCTATATTAGAAGGGATCTCAAAAACTATTTTATTCGGAAAAGAACCTATTCTCACAAAATATACTGTTAGCGTCCTTTCAAAAAGCCAGACGTTAAGTATTGATAAAGCTAAGGAAGAACTAGGATATGCTCCAAAGGTCAGTATAGAAGAAGGAATTACAAAATTTGTAGACTGGTGGAAAATACAATGAAAATCAAATCTTTAAAGCTATATGATACAGGATATTGCACACATCCAGAAAAAATCGCATACTCCAAGGGCAGTTGGAAACAAATTTGTTTTCCGGCAACAGTAGGATTACTCCAGCATCCAGAATTAGGATATATTTTATTTGATACTGGATATGCAGGACACTTTAAAGAAGCGACAAAAAAATTCCCTTACTCTGTATATGCAAAACTGACGCCTGTTCATTTTACGGAAGAGCAATCTATTAAACAGCAACTTCTTCTTGATGGTATTCAGCCAGAAGAAATTAAATATATTATTCTTTCTCATTTTCATGGCGATCATACAGCTGGTTTACCCGATTTTCCAAAAGCGAAAATATTAACCTTCGCAAAAGCTTATGAGGATATTAAAAAGAGAAGTAAATTTGGTGCTCTATTAAAAGGGTGTCTAAAAGATACACTGCCGATGGATTTAGAGCAGAGGATGTCATTCATTGATCAAACTCCATCCCTTAACTTACCTTCTACATATGGAAAGTTTAAAGAGGGGTATGATGTATTTGATGATGGCTCATTATTTGCTGTTGACTTAACAGGACATGCAACTGGTCAATTTGGTATATTTGTCCATTTGCAGAGTAATAAAATTGTCTTTCTTTGTGCAGACGCAGTGTGGCTAAGTAAAACGTATCAAAACCTTGTCTTTCCTAGTAAGGTTGCAAACCTTTTAACGAGCCATCCAAAGTCTTACCGAAAGAATATTGAGAAGTTACACCATTTATCAAAAACATCACCTGAGATTGAAATTGTACCGACTCATTGTGAACATACATGGGATAAAATTAAAGCAGGGGTGTACTATGAATAAACTACGGATTCTCAAGCAATACTTGAAAACAAAATATGGCTTGAGATTTTCAAATCGCAAACAATTGGAACAGTTTCATAAACAACAAATAGAAAAACAACTTTTGTTCACGATAGAGGCGTCGCCTTTTTATCGCCAGTTATATAAGCCGTTTTTACATGAAATTCAAAAGGGAAATTTGTCTGCACTCCCGATTATTGATAAAGAAGTAATGATGGACCATTTTGATACATTAAATACAGTCCATATTTCAAAGGAAGAAGCGTTTCATATAGCATTTGAAGCAGAGAAGACCCGGAATTTCTCACCAACCATTCGGAATATAACTGTCGGTTTATCATCAGGCACGAGCGGGAATCGTGGGGTTTTTCTCGTTTCCGAGCAAGAACAAACGTTGTGGGCTGGCTCGATTATTGGAAAGGTGCTTCCTTCTAGCATTCTACATAAACACACGATTGCTTTTTTCTTACGTGCAAATAGCAATTTATACGAAGCGACAAAAAATAAGCGAATCTCATTTTATTTTTTTGATTTACTAGATTCGTTTCAACAGCATATCACGCGATTAAATGAAGTAAAGCCATCTATTTTAATTGCACCTCCGTCTATGTTACGGAAAATTGCTTACTGGCAGCAAGAAGGACTAATTACAATTTGTCCTAAGAAAATTATCTCTGTAGCAGAAGTGCTTGAAGATATTGATAGAGACTTTATTTCTGCAACTTTCAAGCAGACAGTACACCAAGTTTACCAATGTACAGAAGGTTTTCTTGCTACCACCTGTAAGCAGGGGACATTACACATGAATGAAGACCTCGTTCATATTGAAAAAGAATACTTAGATCAAGAGAAAGGGATATTCGTTCCCATTATTACTGATTTCATGAGGAAAACACAGCCGATTATACGCTATCGTCTCAATGACATATTAATTGAGAAAAAAACGCCGTGCAGCTGTGGCTCACCTTTCTTAGCATTAGAACGAATTGACGGTCGATGTGACGATATATTTATTGGAATAAGTGAAGTGGATCATAGCGAAATATTTATTTTTCCAGATTTCATTAGAAGAGCAATTTTGTTTGCATCTAGTGACATTCAAGAATTTAAAGTAATACAACATAGCGTAGACAAAATTGAAATGAAACTTAAAGCACTACCTGAAAATCTCGAATTATGTCAATCAAAGGTAATGCAAGAGTTACATGCACTGTGGTCTACTAAAAAGTGTGCGATACCACATTTTTTCTTTTCACATTACGATATTCAAGTATATGATAAAAAATTAAAAAGAATAGAAAGTTTTGTAAGGCGTGGTGAACATAAATGATTCAGTTACATGATGTTCATTCTTTGCATAGCATTGATTGGGAATCTAAAAAAGATGGAGCGTATGTACGAGATAGTTTCTTGCCTCTTTTTCAAAAGGGCGTTACAGCATTTATTGAAAATGTGAACACGCAGCTCTTTCTATTAGAAATTGATGATCTCATCTTACCAGTCACTCTTAATAACGCAGAGTTCGAAAATTCATATGTATGTTCTCCTTATACACATTACATATCGTATGCGTTAGAAGAGCTATGGGAGTTGAAAAAACCATGGCTAGAGAAGTTATTAACCTATCCGATTCATCTTATGGGAAATTGGCTAAGACGAACGAATATAAATAAAGTAATTGTCGTAAATAATTGGATGCTTTCAACAAATCTTTATCACTCTATCAACGAACAACAAATCGAACAAATAACGAAATTATTAGTTGAGAAATTTCCGGAGCATACCATTCTATTTCGCTCTTTAAATAACAAATTATATCCTGCAATGACAGAAGCACTTTCTACAGTAGGTTACAATAAAATCATGTCTCGTTCTATATACTTATTTGATCCGAAACATTATAAAAAAATGAATCGAAAAAAACGAAAAGACTTATTAAATGATAAAAGTTTATTAGAGAAAAGCAATTATGAAATCATTACGAATGAAGAATTAACAAAAGATGATATTTTACAAATTTCCCTGCTATACAACCAACTATATATTGAAAAATATTCCGCCCATAACCCAATGTTTACACCCGCTTATTTATGGAATGCTCTTCAGCATCGTTTATTTGAGATAAAGGCCATAAAAAAAGGGAATACAATTGATGGTGTCATTGCTTATTTTATTAGGGATGGAGTTATGACAACACCGATCCTTGGTTATCATACAAACTCTGACCAGCAACAAGGTTTATACCGTATACTTTCCCTACTTATTACAAGGGATTCTATCGAAAAAGATTTAATTTGTCATTGTAGTGCTGGGGCTGGAGAGTTCAAACGAAATCGTGGTGCAACACAGCAAATTGAATACAGTTATGTATATAACGCTCATCTCCCACCTAGCCAACAAAAGGTATGGAAAGTATTAATGTGGATATTAAATACATATATAGAACCGATGGCAAAAAAACATCGCTTTTAAGCAAAAAGACTTTTATGATTGCTTGTTACCTGAAACTTTTTATTTAAGTGTAGCTGCAATACCTACGTTGTGGAGTTTATATAGTATATTTTTAATAATTTATTTTATATGTATCGTTTGGATAAAAGAGAGAAGTGCTTGAAGGGTAGTTCTCTTTTTTATCCCGCTTTAATGGGCAGTAAGACCCCCACCTCAAAATGCAGCGAAAGCAAAGAAGTTAGGTGGGGGATCAACTGCCCATAAAAGTCCGATTGGTTCGACTAATAATCAGTGGGGATGAAGAAAACCCCCACTGATTAAAGTCTCACTTTATTAAGTTTTTGAAACAGCGCATTATGTACATACAGTAAAGAAGTAAAAGATTAGTAGGCATGGGGAGAAATCTTTATGTCTTTTTTTATGAGGATTTTTAATTTTTAAAATACATTGTAAGAAATAATTTACAATTTGTAAAAAATAAATTACAATTATCTAAAGAGGTGTTGCTATTGTTGCATAATAAAATTGTAGTTTATCGAGCAGAAAAAGGTTGGACCCAAGAAGAACTGGCAACAAGAGTGGGAGTTAGTCGTCAAACTATCGCTACTCTTGAAAAGAATAAATATAACCCTTCTCTAATTCTTGCCTTTAAAATCGCAAATGCATTTGAAAAGCCGTTAACCGACGTATTTGATTATCTAGAGGAGTGATACATATGTTGTTGTTAAAAATTTTGTTATTTGGTTTAATAGTGATAAGTAAGATGTATGTAATAAAATTTCAATCAAGTGATGAAGCAAATGACGAAAGAGGAAGAGAAATTCTATATAAAACAAATAATGCTTTGTACAATATTTTATATTTAGGTATCCTTGCCATTATTGTTTTACAATTAATTGATATTATTCCTTTGCAATTTCTACCTGATTTGTTGTTATATTTTGCACTTTCATTAAGTGTGTTAGGCAGTATTTTTATATTTATCAACAGAAACAGTAAAAATTACTAATACGAGTTAAGTGTTTAATCTTGTTCTGTTAGTTAATTGAACAAAATTTTTTTAGTAAGCTACATAAAATAATCAATCTTTTTCATGAAAATTTAAGGAAGCCAAAAGAACCCACACATTTTAATCAAAATGTGTGGGTTCTTCTTTTTATAAAATGAATATTTGTAGTGTAGAATATATCCAATTGATTAACCGAACTAGTATTTTAGGGGCATTAACTGAAACCATAAATATAACCTCATGTCTATCTTGTTGATGAATTTCATTGTCCTCGGATAAAAAATCAGTAAACCCTTTAAGTATGTATTACTTTGGTTTTTATTACAATTTTGTAAGGTTAAGTAATAAAAATCGATAGAACGGGATATTGGAATGGGATACTCTGATTGATGGATAGAATATTCTGAAAAAGGGGTAGGACAAATGAAGAATAGACAACAAGCATCGATAATATGCAAAAGCATTTTATGTTTAATCATTTGCATATTGATTACGAATGAAGCATGGTTTACAAATGTGGTGAGGGCAGAATCGGGCACGTTGACTGATAGGAGTATAGAGGATTTCAAAAAAAAGCTAGATGAACAGGTACCAAAATGGCAGGGGAATTATAATGTACCAGGGGTTGCAATAGGAATTGTACATGAGGGGCGTATTGCTTATACACTTAACTACGGTTATGTAGATAAAAAGACAAAAAAAGCGGTGAGTGATGATACTTTGTTTCAGGCTGGTTCCATATCTAAAAGTCTTACAGCTTGGGGAATCTTGCATCTTGTAGATGAAGGTCGTTTATCACTAGATGATCCCGTTGGAAAATATCTGACAAAATGGAAATTACCTAATTCAGAGTTTAATAATAATGAAGTCACGATCAGAAGATTATTAAGTCATACAGCAGGGCTGTCTGCACATAAAGGATACCTTGGGGTTGCACCAGGGAAACATCTTGATTCTATCCAGGAGTCTCTATCTGGAAAAGGATGGCTTAATGAATCAGTGGAGGTTACCAATAAACCAGGTTCAGAAACAATTTACTCTGGTGGCGGATATACAATTTTACAACTTGTAATTGAAGAGGTTACCGGAATACCGTTTACTCGTTATATGGAAGAACAAATTATGAATCCTTTAGGAATGAAATCAAGCTCATTCTTACAACGTCCTGAAAATCCTAATCTTTCGAAAGTCTATGGATATTTTGGAGAGGAGCTCGCTAGTTACCAATTTACCGAACAGGCTGCTGCAGGTCTTAAGACAAATGTTACGGATATGATGACATTGATACTTGCAAGCATGGGTGCACATAATAAAGGGAATGGTGTCATCAAAAGTGAACGTGTTGAAGAAATGCAAAAGCCGGTATTAGGGGAGAATGGTTTAGGTATATTTGAAAAAAAACTATCTAATCAATGGAAATTACTTTATCATTCTGGTGACAATCGAGGCTGGCATTCTTTTTATGGTTTCATTCCTAATACAAAGGATGGATTGGTAATACTTACAAATGGTGATGGTGGTATAGACTTACGACAGGATATTTACCACGCATGGATTGAATATGAAACGGGAAAATTACCTGAAAGTTACGTCGCTCTAGCTGAGCAGAGAAAAAGTAATTCCATTATATCAATTGTTATTGGAGCCACACTTGGTTTATATTTGCTGCTATTTATAGTTAGATTGTACAAAGGTAGAAGAAGTTTCATTTTTAAGCAAGTGAAGAAATCCTACATCGGATTAGTAGTTAGGACATTTATACTTATTATTACTGCTATTCTCGTTTTTTGTGCTGCCGATTTGTGGAGAGTTTTCAGCTTGAATTCCGGTAATACAATAAATTTTATTCTAATAATGGTATGGATTATAACATTATTAATTAGTGGATTTTTCCCGAAAATTAAAAGTAATAAAAAACAACGGATGAAACGAAAAAATTTAATATCAAAATTTACATGTATGTAATGTTTAAGGCTAGAAAGCTAGATTGGCGTGAATCGCTAATTGTGGTTTGCAAAAAACGACAAAATCTCTTAAAAAACACTTAACTTTTAACTCCATCTATCTTTACAATGCCTCCCTATAATGTGAATTGGACAAGCACCTAAGAGAAAGCAGAACATGTCAGTTTGTACATTTTATTATTAGGGGGAGAATTTGTATGAAAAAGACAGTTGCTTCGTTAGTGGTTATGACGGCATTATTACCGACATTTTCAGCATATGCGGAAGGGAAAGAGCAAGTTCGAAAATCGGCTACAACTTTTAACGTTATTAGTGACATTCAAGGGGATTTAGGAGATTTTGATCATGTATTAAAAGATATGAACAAAGTGACGCCACTTTCTAGAGCGCTTATTATGAATGGGGATATAACACCAACTGGACAGCAGTCACAATATGATGATGTAAAGCGTGTGCTAAACAAAAATAAGCATCCAGAGAATGTATGGTCAACTGTTGGGAATCATGAGTTTTACGCTGGAAAATGGACAGCTGATGGGAAGTTATCTCAAAGTACATGGCCAAATGGTGTAACAGAAGAAACGCTATTTAACCGCTATCTGAAATTTAGTGGACAAGAAAAGGTATATCATAAAAAAGAATTAGACGGTTATCCGCTTCTATTTTTAGGAACTGAAAAATATATGAAATACCACGATTCAAAAATGTGGGATGAAGTATTTATGAGTGATGAACAATTAGGTTGGTTAAAACAAAATTTAGAAGAATATAGTCAAAAAGATAAAAACAAGCCGATTTTCATTTTTTCTCATCACGTTTTACCTGATACTGTGTCTGGATCAAGACAGTCACCATATTTAAATGACTATTTAAACGTGGATAAATTGTACGATATATTAAAAGATTACCCGCAAGTTGTTTTCTTCACGAGCCACACGCACTGGGATTTAAATTTACCGGATTGGGCTGGTAAAAAGAAAATTGCAGGCGGAGATAAAAAAGGATTTACAGTTGTAAATACGGGTGGTATTGAAACGGGCTGGATGTCGGCTGGACCAAATGGAGGAGAGAAGACTGCTCCTGATGGTTATTCATTCAAACAAGGGTTGCAAGTGAAAGCATATGGCAGCGATGTAATGGTGACAGCTTACGATTACAAACGTGATAAGGAAATAAAGAAATTATTAATTAGTGATTCGAAAATTGCACAAATGGCACCAAATGTAACGGCAGATGATAGTAAAAACGTAATCGTCGGTGCAACAGAATACATGGAGTACGCTATAGAAGGAACGGACGAGTGGCATACTTATAATCCAGGAAACCCACCCAAATTTGACGGGGACAAAATCGTATACGTACGCCATAAAGGCGAAATGAATTTAGAACCAGGATTAACACAGCTACTTCGTTTTTCGGCAAATAAATGATTGGAAGAGGGCCTACTTTTTATCGAGTGGGTCCTTTTTCGTTGTCAGTTTTTGTCGATAAATCGATATCTTATGTCGAATCGTCGATATATTGAAAAAATCGTTGATATATTTCAAGTTATGAACGATATATTTGAAAAATCGTCGATATAAATTTCATGTACCGTAATATGGTTAAAATCATTATTATAATTTCATGTACCGTATTGAAGATAAAACCTTTAATGCAATTCCATTTGCCAAAGCCGAATTCCAACACATTTTTATCCCAGAAAGATGACTTCATCATTTTTACATGTAATAATAGTATCGTTACATATATTGTGAAAGAAGTACAAAGGAGCGTTATTCATGAATTTAGCTAAATTCCCGAGAAAAAAATATACAGAATCATATACACCAATTGAGAAATTAAACAATTTTTCTGAGGCACTTGGCGGGCCGACTATTTATTTTAAACGAGATGATTTACTTGGTTTAACCGCTGGTGGTAATAAGACGAGAAAGTTAGAGTTTCTAGTTGCGGATGCGCAGGCAAAGGGTGCAGATACGTTAATTACAGCTGGCGGCATTCAATCAAATCATTGCCGCCTAACACTTGCAGCTGCGGTAAAAGAAAAAATGAAATGTATTCTTGTATTAGAAGAAGGGCTTGAGCCAGAAGAGAAGCCAGATTTTAACGGAAACTATTTCTTATATCATTTACTAGGTGCTGAAAATGTCATTGTTGTACCGAACGGAGCAGATCTTATGGAAGAGATGCATAAAGTCGCGAAAGAAGTTAGTGAAAAAGGTAGTACACCATATGTAATTCCGGTCGGTGGATCAAATCCTACTGGCGCAATGGGGTACGTTGCTTGTGCGCAAGAAATTATGGCGCAATCATTTGACCAAGGAATTGATTTCAGTTCAGTCGTTTGCGTAAGTGGTAGCGGCGGTATGCATGCTGGTTTAATTACTGGTTTTGCTGGAACACAAAGTAACATTCCAGTAATCGGAATTAACGTAAGTAGAGGAAAAGCAGAGCAAGAAGAGAAAGTAGCAAAACTTGTAGATGAAACGTCAGCTCACGTTGGTATTCCAAACTTTATCCCGCGCGAAGCTGTTACATGCTTTGATGAATATGTAGGACCAGGTTATGCGTTACCAACGCCGAAAATGGTGGAAGCAGTGCAATTACTTGCGAAAACAGAAGGTATTTTACTGGATCCAGTGTATACAGGTAAAGCAGTAGCGGGACTAATCGACTTAATTAGAAAAGGTACATTTAAAAAAGAAGACAACATTTTATTCGTACATTCAGGTGGTTCACCAGCTTTATATGCGAATACGTCTTTATTTGCGTAAGTGTAAAAAGCATTGGGTATCCAATGCTTTTTTGTTATATAATGGAATTATTAGAAGGTGAGAGGAGGGCGTATATGAGTTCAAGCTTAAAATGGATTATATACACGGTACTCAGCATTTCTATTTTACTAATTTTATTTGTGGCTTATGGGATTTATTTTTATTTCACTTAAGTGAAATGGTAACCAAACCAAAGGAAAAATAAAATGATCGCTGTGTTAAATAGAGTAAAACATAACCCGATAATGGCTAAAATTTTTTTTCTCAGCTCGGCTACAAAAAGAGATCACCGCTAATAGGATCGCTATGACAGCGGAAGATAATATGAAGTAGGCGAAAGGCACGATATATTCTACTCCAACTCGGTCTAAAATAGGTGTGAAGAGAAAGAGATTAATAGTAATGAATATACTTACAAGAAGAAACGTATAACTTTTCCAAGTTTATGTTTTTAACTGCATGGAACGATACTCCTTTCTCTTTATTATTTATATTTTTAAGTTTAAATTAATTACCTTTATTTTACAAATTAAAATATTTTGTATTGAAAAGAGGGTATTAATATGAAAGTTAGAAATTGGCCTCTAGTTATGATTAGTATCTGTATATTCATAATAACCGGATGTTCAACTGGACTAGAAAATGAAGAGCAAAGAATCGAAGTGCAAAAAAATATTGGTGATAATGAATATGAAGATTTTAAGGTAGTGACAGATAATAATGAAGTGATGCAAGTAAAGAAAATATTAAAGGATACTACTTTTGAAAATAAAAAAGTGGAAATGTCTCGTCCAGCTGATTATCATTTTGTTTTTCAATTTAAAAATCCGAAAATAGAGGCGAAAGCTGTGTTGTATCAAATTTGGATAAGCCCTAATAAGGATAAAGTAGAAATCATCTCGGGTGGTAATCGGTACGCTCAATTAGAAGAAAAAAATGCAGCTACTTTGTTTCGGATTGTTACAGGGGAAAAGTTAGCTGAATAAACGTATATTGGGTTATAGGAATTCAGTTCATATTTTTCATTTTGAGAGATAATTAGTTTTCAACAATAATAGCTATCTTTTTATGTTGGAATAAACATTGAGAATCGGATAAAATGGAAATTAGACATTGGATTCATGCTCCTTGAGGTGTGCTTTAATCTACCAACGGATAATAAAACTAGGAAATATATTGTTTTTATAGAGATTCGATGTTATGTTTAATTTTCTTAATATAATATTTCCCTTATATAGGAGTGGCTATTTGAAGAAATTAATAGTATTAGTTTTATTGGCTACATGCTGTCTCGCTATTGCAGGATGTTCTAATAATAAGGTTACAACAAAGGATGAGTCTAAAAATTCAACACCTGTAAAGATTAAACGTATCAATAAAGCGTGGTACAAACATATATAATAGTTTAAAGGATCTTGAAATTGTTGATGATAAAGATTATAAGGTGAAATTAGTTAGGCTGATAGTAAACGTTGTGAAACCTGGTGACAAGCAGGAAGCATGGTTTGCATTTAAATTAATAAAATATGCGGCATTAAAATATTCACAAAAAAGAGTCTACATGTAGGTCATTTTTTGTGGATATTTTTCATAAATAAGAGATATTCTATGCTGCCTGTCTCTAACTTGGACCTTCTAAAAATTACTTTACTAGGTTAAAATGTTTATAGAGTTTCATTCTTCAAAATGCGATGGGTCCCATAATAACTTGATTGATGTGGTCCTTTTTCGCGTTATTTACCATCTTTATATATCTTTTTATTAAAAAATCTAACTTTAATAGATTAAATGAGATAAAATCTGGTTAAAACAATGAAATTTCAGGGAAAATAAGGTACACTATTCAATGGTTTTGGTTTAAAATCAATTGACGTTAATGTATACGGGGGAAAGATTGATGAACAACAATACAGTAAATGAATCTGTTGAAGAAGTTGAGAAAAAACGGGTAAGATCCAAAAAACGTTTTACAAATTGGAAGCTTATCGCAGCAGGTGGCGGAGTACTTGCACTTCTCCTTGGGGGAATGAGCTATTATCAGGCAACTCACTTCAATTCTAATGTTACGATTAATGATACAAAAGTCGGTGGTTTAAGCGCTGATCAGGCAATACAGAAATTAAAAACATCTGGATTAGCAAACAATGTTTATATTGATCAACAACAAATTTTAGATGAAAAAGAGACAAAGACGGAACTGACGGAAAAAGATTTGCCGCAAGTTAAGAAACTATTAAAAAGCCAGTGGACATTTTTCCCTTCTTCAAAGGAAAAAGAGTATTCATTGTTATCGAAAGAAGCGGATCAGTATCGTAGTGAAACGATGAAAAAACTTGTAGAAGAAAAGCTTGTTTCCATGAATGAAAAATTAAAAGCACCTCAAGATGCTATGGCGAAGCTTGAACAAGGAAAAATTGTAATTTCGAAGAGTGTTGATGGAAAACAGTATAACGTTGAGAGTTTACTAAAAGATTATGATAAACAGAAGCATAAAAGTGAAATTCATCTAAAGTCTGCATACATACAGCCTATTAAAGAAGACGATCCGATTATTAAAAAAGAAGAGAAAGCATTACAAAATCTTCTTACGCAGTCTGTTGATTATAAAGTGCAGGATGAAGTGTATTCGTTAAAAGCGAAAGATTTAATTCAAAATGCCTCTATGTCAAAAGATATGAAGGTGACAATCGATGCGAGCGAAATTAAGAATAAGGTTGCTGAAATTAATAAGGCTAAATCTACATTACATAAAGACTTCGCTTTTAAAACACATTCTGGTTCGGTCATTTCAGTAAAAGGTCAAGGATACGGCTGGGCACTAGATGTTGAAAAAGAGACAAAACAAGTTCAACAAGCCTTTGAGAAAGGCGAAAAATCACTTTCTGCTTCTAATATTCACGGAAATGGTTGGGAGAAGGAAGGAATCGGTTATAAAACAACATTGAATAATGGCATCGGAGACACATATGCAGAAGTTTCAATTGCAGATCAACAAATTTGGATTTACAAAGAGGGTAAATTAGTCCTCACAACAAATGTAGTAACGGGTAAACATAGCACAGGTGAAGATACATCACCAGGTGTGTGGTACGTTCTATACAAACGAACACCATATACGCTAAGAGGTAGCGCAGTAGGGAAAGCTGATTATGCAGTGAAAGTAGATTACTGGGTTCCATTCACAAATAGCGGTCAAGGATTCCACGATGCCGGCTGGCGAAAAGACTGGGGAAGTAATGCTTATTTAACAGGAGGATCAGGCGGGTGTGTAAATCTTCTCCCTAACGTTGCAAAAACTGTATATGATAGTTTGAACACATATGATCCAGTTATTGTGTACTAGAAAATAGCTACGTATTAAGAACTTAAACGAATAAATAAAGCATCTGATGGTACATGGAAAAAACACCTCTTGCATTCGCATACTAAGTGTGCAAATGTAATGGAGGTGTTTTTATTTGAAGACAAGAGTTCATTGCCTATAAGAAACAAATTGAAAAGAGATGGAGATGATAGGTATTTAAATAGTCAATAAAATTGACACTGAATATCATTTTCATTTATTATGGAATCGTCGTATGTAAATAGATATGATTTTCGTGAAAAAGTTTACTAATATAATAGATTTTTATTAAGGTGTCACATTCAAAAACTATCACTAATTTTTTCAAGAATTTAAAAGTAGGAAAGGGTAAAAGAAAATGAATTGGAAAAAAGGCGGATTATGGGTTATTATTTTTTTCGTTGTAAAAGGCACGATTTCTACACTTTTAATCGTTACAGGTGCTAAATATTTTGATTTATCATTTATGCAATTGTTCGGATTGATACTAATCTTATTAGTGATTTCACTAATAAGTCGAAAATTGCTGTATAGACATAAACAAAACAAAAAGCAAAAAGAGCTAAATATATAAGGAAGCCCCAGAGATCTTTGGATTTCTGGGGCTTTACTTATTCAATAGTGAGTTTTGGCTCCGTGATACGAATGGTATACCACATCAGTTTTATCGGTTGTAAATCAAAAGAAAGATATATTTACAAGGACTCTTAACAAGTCTTACGAACCCAAAAGTCTCTTTATTCTTTATTGCATTTCTGCCGCAGTTTATAGATACAAAGGCTTCAGGTCCTATACCTTTTATCATTTTAGGAATTACTTTTACAGTAACGGGACTATTGTGGTGTTTATTTGTTGCTTATTTCTCTTCCTATGTCACAAAAAAATTAAGAGGAAATCAAAAGGTAGGAATGATTCTAAATAAAGTAACAGGACTGATTTTTATTGGTATGGGGTTAAAGTTGCTTCAAACGAAGGCTCCCCAATAAACATGAATAATAAAAAATGCCCCCTTCAAGAGATGTTATCTTTGATTTAAGCTAATTTCTATATATTAAAAAGCTCCTTCAAATTTTGAAGGGGCTTTTTGCATGTTATTTTGGTTTATCTAAAAATTTATTTCATAGTGCATGATCTATTTTAATCAATTGTCATGTAAATATGTCCTCCAATGACAAGGTTAAATCCATTTATTTCGTCATCGTAGCTTCGTTATCTTGCGGTTACATTCCAAAATGCGTACAATAGCGTGCCTTCAAGGTTATACTGATGCTGGAGGTGATGCAAAGTGACATACGATTGGGAAATGAATTCGAAACAAACTAATTAACAATTAGATTCTTACAAGTGAATTCCATCAGTATACCAATTGGTTTATAAACAAATGCGGAAGTATCTTTCGGAAGATGAGCTTTTCATTAGCTAGAAGATTTTTAAACATCTAGTCTTCATTTTGAAACTAGAATCGATTTTATATTAGGTTTCGAATTTTTATGTGGTACAGATATTAGTTGAAAGATAGGAGTTGCCGGCTCTGACTTATATCGTAAAGTTGATCATTTAAAAAGATGGATTTAACGGGGGGATATTATGAAAGATAGCAAACATTTTAATTTTCACAAGCTTTGGCTAGGACAGTCTATAAGTTTATTAGGTACTCAGTTTACAATAGTAGCTTTGCCACTTTTTGCATTAGAGGTGTTACAAACAAGTGAAGCAAATGCTGCTATACTTCGTGGGGTTATATTCGTCCCTTATCTAATTTTCGGGTTAGTAGCCGGTGCTTTAATAGACATTTTCCATAGGAAAAATGTCTTGCTAATTTGTAGTATATGTCAAGGAATATTGTTTTTATCAGTATTCATACTGACTGTAACAAATATAATAACGTTCCCTTTACTGGTATTTATCATGTTTTTAAATGGAATATTCACCACGTTTTACAACATTGCCATTCCTTCTTTCTTACCGGAAATAGTAACAGATAAAGACAACTTAAAAAAAGCAAATGCTCAACTAGCACTTTCGGAGTCTCTTTCTATAGTAATTGGTCCTATGCTAGCTGGAATCGTCATTACTCTAGTCGGATTAACAGGATCGTTTACTGTTGACGCAGTAACGTATTTTGTTTGTTTTATGTTTGTATTATATATTTCAAAGTTTAAACCGCATACAGAGGGTTCTTTAAAAGACGTAAATATAAAATCCATATACGAAAACATATATGAGGGTTTGATATATTTCAAAAAACACCCTGTATTAGAGCCAATTGTGACATGTGGTGCTGTTTACGGTTTTTTTAAATACATATTAAATAGTATTTTAGTAATATTCCTTTATAAGGTAATGGGTCTATCTGAAATTGAAATAGGGTTTGTTGTAGGTTCAGCAGCGGTCGGATTTTTAATAGGTAATACGGTTCTCATGAAAAAAAGTCAACAAATTAATAATACAAAAATGCTTATTTATAGCGCTACTGTATCAGTTACCGGTTTGGCTTTTATACCAATAATGGGATATACGGGAACAGTTTACGGTATAGTAGCCGCAAGTATCATACATGGTATGGGAGAAGGTGTATTTGGCCCTTACGCTGCAACTATACGACAACTTGCCTCACCAAATCACATGCTGGGTCGAGTAAATGCTGTACAGCGCACGCTTAATTGGGGAGCCTGGGCATTGGGAAGTTTTACTAGTGCATTTTTAATTTCTATATTCGGGCTTCAAACTACGTTATTTATAGGAGGTTTCGGAACAACATTGTGTTTAGTGGCGTTGTTAAGACGAGGCGTATCAAAAGGAACTGACATTGAATATACGAGTTCATTTGAGAGGGGATGATTATGATGTATAAGGTATTAAAAGGAAATGACATAGAAAATAAACCACACATTTTATTTATAGGGGGATGGACAAAACCTATACAAGATGCATTAGATAGTGGGTATACTGTTTCGTATATAGGATCTTACGCTAAACACATATATTTTGATGGAGTTATCTTAGAAAAATGTTTCTATAAAAAAGAATTAGATATAACAAACATACCCTTATCTATATACTATGCTGAAGAATTATTTAAAGAGAAACCCTTTCAGGTGGTCGTATCTTTTAACGAAATAGCATTAGATACAGCTTGCGTAATTGCAAAGATTTTTAATGTTCAAGGGCCTTCTTACAATGCTAATATGATAACTCGCAATAAAGACATGATGCGTGAAATGCTAGCAGGTAAAGACTTTTCAATAGATTCGATAGTTTGTAATAACACTGAAGACATTAATGAATTTTTGAATAAAAAAGATAGTGTTATAATAAAGCTGCCGATTGGGGCAGGGGGTAAAGGAGTATATAAGCTAGACTCGAGAGATGACGTAGGGGTGTTTATTAAAGAAAATGGTATTCAACTACCTGTTTTAGTGGAAGAGTATATTGAAGGGGATGTAGTTTATACGGTTGAAACCGTTTCTTATAACAAAAAACATTCTATACTTGCTATATCAGCTGAAGTATGTAAAGAAGATACATTTATAATAAACTATACGATTATGCCGGCACCTATAGATGAATCTCAAAAACAATTCATTATGGAGAAAGTAATGTTATTTTTGGACGATATGCAAATGGAAAATGGCATTACTCATACAGAAATAAAGATAGACAAACACAATAAACCAATAATTATAGAGTCTCAAGTTAGAATAGGTGGTGGCAACATCTGGAATATGGTGGAACTAACAACTGGCATATCTCAATTTGGATACTATTATGATACGCTAGCTACTGAGACTATAGATGAATTTAGATGTCTACCTTCAAAATGTCAAGCTATGTCTTTAAGCTTGATTCCAAAACCAGGTTGCTTAAAAGAAATCAAGTATAAAGGATTAACTAACATATCCGAGGTCGTATTAATTGATGTAGTAGTAAAAGAGGGCGACACCATACCAACTATTGTAGATAGCACGCAACGCAAAGGGTCTATATTATTTACGGCTAATGATATAAAACATATGTACGAAGTTGCAGAGGAAATATGTAACAACATAACGTTTGTTTATAAGGATTTATCAGAATGGAAACCTTCTTTTAAAAAATATATGTAAAAAGAAATGTGGCAGATGACTGGTCTATATAACAAAGGATAATTTAAATCACATGTGTCTATTAACCAAAAACCGGATAAAAGTGTATTAGCTAGAGCTATGTTTTTTGATGAAAATGACGAATTTATATAACGAATCCTTCAAGGTCAATTACAATGAGCCGGTTTATCCTTAGTGGGACAAAAATCGGCTTTTTTGTATGAAAATGTGCTTAGTGTGGTTTTTGTTCGAAATACTGGAGGAATCCCATTGCTATCATGTAAACAAATATATTCTTCCCTCAAATGAAATTTTAGTTTGATAGCGACGAGCTACTGATTGTGGAAAATCTCCAGGCTTCTATTAGTTGATTAGTTGAAGAATTTGTTCCATAGCTCTTAAGGTATTGTAATATAAATAATCAAATCATCCTTCTGCCATTTATTTAAATGGCTCATTCTCTACATCTTATGAATTCCCTGAAAGTACTAAAACTACGCAAAATAAATAACCATCCTATGCAAGAAAGTTGAGGTAGCAAATAGCATATATTTTACTGAAAGGATGTGAATGAACTATGGAACGGCCGAATTGGGGAATTGGAGGATTAGTATTCGTTGGTTGCATGTTTCTTGGCGGAGGAGTGGGATCTATGTTAGGTAATGCCCAAACTGGATGGCTCATAGGAATGGGTGTTGGATTTCTTGGGATGGCTTTAACGAGACTGATCAGAAAGTAATATAACGGGGATTCTTAATATCGTAAGCACTCTATACATTACAGTTAGAACTTTCTCTTTTGTATTGGCCTTTTCTAAATTTTTTTCATACATAGATAGGATTTTCAAGTCGTAGGATGGCACCTTAGGGTGTATTTTTTATGCTTTCTAAAAATGTCTCACTATATAATAGACTTCGTTAGGTTCTGAAAATCTTTTTTGTAATAGAATAGATTCATTACCGTTTCAGACCTTTGTATTCATTCATAACTTAACAGTAAAAGGGGGGATGATGAAAGGTATGGCGTGTAATGATGAATTAATTTGTCAACAGTTTGCAAGAATTATCGGTGGCCAAGAAGGGTTTGCCGGTGGAAAATGTGTAGCAACAATAAATCGGGATGAAATAAGAGCAACAATCTTAGGAAAACGTTTTAGAGTAACAAGTTCCTTCTCATTCGAATCAAGAGATAATAAAACTGGACGGGCATTATGTCTAGGCCGGGTAGCGCTCTTACAAAAAGAAGTCAATGGATTTGTTGCTACTATTATTAAACAAGGGATAATTGTTTCGTCTATACACAATGAGTGGTTATGTGATGATCCAAATTTAATTTACGTTAATATTGAAGACGTTGATGATCCGCTAAGCTTCGCAAGGAAAGTTAGAAGAGCGTTATGTAGTTAACCAATTTTTTTAGTTAAATGAGCAATAGAAAAGGATCTTCAATTGAAAGATCCTTTTCTATTGCTTGTAAGTGATAGATTATGTTAATTAAAATATTTGGGATTATTAATGTTTTTTCAATGGTTTCACTAAATAGATGAAGGTTTTCATGAATTAAGTTTACTTGACTAGCAGGCGAGCGTATTTTTTGCACGAATCGATATAATAATCTCCATTTTTATTGTAGTGTCAGTGTCTTAGTAGAAAATAAATATATACGACAAATTTTGACAAAGAAAGGATTGTGTTTTTGTTATGCTATGAAAGTTATTAATTTGTAATGTATATATAGGAGGATTTTTAAATGTCAAAGAAATTATTATTATTTGCACTTATGAGTTTATGTGTAATTGCTTTAAGGGCTTGTAAAGGTAATGAAGAAAAATTAAAGGGCGCACCAGATGAGCAAAAAGTGGATGAAGACAAAAAAGTAGTAGAGGAAGAAAAAGGTAAACAAGAAGAGCAACAAAGAGTAGAAGAAGAGAAGCGTAAACAAGAAGAGCAACAAAGAGCAGAAGAAGAAAAACGTAAACAAGAAGAGCAACAAAGAGTAGAAGAAGAAAAACGTAAACAAGAAGAGCAGCAAAGAGTAGAAGAAGAAAAACGTAAACAAGAAGAGCAGCAAAAAGTAGAAGAAGAAAAACGTAAGCAAGAAGAAAAGAAAGCTCAGCAACAGCAGTCTACACAACAGGAGAGAACACAAAAACAAGAAAAACCAACACAAGCAACAGGTGGGAAACCAACAAGATCACAAATTTCAGTTGGTTCGCATGTAGTTATTCAATTGGATAATGATTATAGTAAAACTGTAAGTGGCGTTGTAAAAGACATTTTGACACATAGTGAAACACATACATACGGCATTAAAGTTCGACTACAAGATGGACAAATTGGCCGTGTTCAAAGTGTTAAATAATGAAAAAAAGATTTGACTACTTTTCAAAGAAATAAGAACTACAAAAACCGGTTCTTTCGTAAAGGAACCGGTTTTTTGTAGTGTTTTGTTGATGCCACCATACCTGTATCAAGTTATCACATACAAGGCAATAGATGTTTTTATAATTTGACATAAGAGGAACCGAACTTGGAGGGAGTACTGGAACCATATAATCAATACACTGATGGGCATGTTTGAGATATGGACCTATCCTCTCGTTCTAATCCACTAAAAAAAGAACTTCCCCATACCCATTAGACTACTAAGCATTCCAATTCCATTCATAGTGCCTTTTCCTACTGTAAGTAAGTTTCCAAGCATTCCTGGCTGACCGTAACCGCCGTTATTCCCCCATCCCATGGGACTTATCTGCCCTCCCCATCCTGGAGAGTTTCCGAAAATACCCCAGTTATTGCTATTAAATTTAAAAGCCTTAGCTGGCGGTGAGAGTAAGGCGGCAAGATGACCTTGTGCGAACATCCCTGTATGGTTGAATGGTTGAGCCCAGGGTAAGGGAGGTTTTTGAAAATTACCTGCATGGCCTGGGAATGGAGGCCAATTAGCGGGATGTCCTTGGGGCATCATCTCTGCATAATGGATTGGCTGATCCAAAGAGAAGGGAGGGGACTGAGGATGGAAAGCTGTATAATTGGCTGGTGAATCCGAACCAACTGGATAGAAGCGATAACTCCAATTCTCAGGAATCTTCAAATCATTCATTCCCTCAGCTGTAGCTATTTGGGGCTGTACATATAATGATGACATTGAATTTTGGTGATTATAATACTCCTGATTTCCTTTTGAATTCAAATACCGATATTGGTGCATAAGCTTATTCCCCTTACTGTAAAAATGTAATGTTAGACTTAGCCTATGTAATATTCCTTTTTATGGATGGTTACATAACTAGATTTACAAGCCTGTATTTAAAGGAATAGCTGTGGTCTTGTCTTGTTGAGTTATCCTGCTATTTGTGGGCAATAAGATAACTTCACCTCAAAATTCAGGCTAATTTAATTTCGGTTAACAAACGCGCTTATAAAGGTTTAATCAATAAAAAAAATTTTAAAATGTTAAGTTGGGCAAGTAGAATTGCGAAAAAGAGAATATCCATTCGAAGAGTATGGCAAAATACTGCAAGGGTAATGTATTCTTGTGCAGATATGTAAATGATTGAAATTAATCAATGGAATTTATAATGAAGGGGCAAATAAATATATGAGTGAAACATTACATAAAAGAAAACCACCATATGTAATGCTTGTAATCCTTTTTATTGGGGCATTTGTTTCATTTCTAAATAACTCGCTTTTAAATGTAGCTTTGCCATCAATAATGAAGGATTTAGACATTAAAGATTATTCAACGATTCAGTGGCTTTCTACAGGATATATGCTTGTAAGTGGGATATTAATTCCGGCATCAGCATTTTTAATAACCCGCTTCTCCAATAGGAGTTTATTTATTACATCCATGTTGATTTTTATTCTTGGTACGGCCTTAGCGGCTGTAGCACCGAACTTCGGTTTATTACTTACTGGCCGGATGATTCAAGCAGCAGGTTCTTCAGTCATGGGACCTTTGTTAATGAATATTATGCTAGTAAGCTTTCCAAGAGAAAAAAGGGGAACAGCAATGGGGATTTTTGGATTAGTTATGATTACAGCCCCAGCAATTGGACCGACACTATCGGGTTATATTGTAGAGTATTATGACTGGCGCTTGCTTTTTGAAATGATTTTACCGTTAGCAATCATAAGCTTACTGTTAGGGATTTGGAAATCGGAGAATGTCATGAGACAAAACAAAAATGCAAAACTGGATTATCTCTCATTACTATTATCTTCTGTCGGTTTTGGCGGTCTGTTATATGGATTCAGTTCTGCAAGCTCCAATGGTTGGACGAATAAAGTTGTCTTAACAACCTTAATCGTAGGCGCTATTGCCCTAATTGCTTTCATTATCCGTCAATTAAAAATGAATGAACCGTTATTGGATTTACGTGTTTACAAGTACCCAATGTTTGCACTTGCGTCTGTAATTGCAATTGTCAACGCAGTAGCCATGTTTTCGGGTATGATTTTAACACCAGCTTATGTACAAAATGTCCGCGGTATTTCACCGCTGAGCTCTGGGCTGATGATGCTTCCAGGTGCGGTAATAATGGGAGTTATGTCACCAATTACAGGTAAACTATTCGATAAATATGGCCCTCGGATTCTTGGTATAGTGGGACTTTCCATTACAGCCGTTTCAACTTATATGCTGGCAAACCTGCAAATCGACTCTAGCCACACACATATTATTCTTATTTATACGCTACGGATGTTTGGGATGGCGATGGTGATGATGCCACTTATGACAAATGGTCTTAATCAATTGCCAACTCGCTTAAATCCGCACGGTACAGCTGTTAATAATACAGCTCAACAAGTGTCCGGTTCAATTGGTACTGCTATTCTTGTTACAATTATGAATTCTGTAACAAAAACAAAAGCTGAAAGTCTAATGTCTGAATTAGATCCAACAACCTTCACAGAAGCTACGAAGGTAATAGTAACTCAGAAGGCTTTATTATCCGGAATTCAATATTCATTCTATGTAGCGCTTGGCATGAATGTTGTTGCACTACTATTAGTTTTTTTCGTTAAACGTGTAGATACAAGCCCGGAAGCAGTCGAGAGGTTAAATCGGTAGAGTGAAATAAACTCTACATAATGATTTCTACGAGTTTTTTGCTGCTCAGAAGCTGATAATTAAAATGGGAAAAGAATTGAAAGAAACAGTGAAATAATTACACATAGTGAAAAAAGGATCTGATCTTCATATCAGATCTTTTTTCATTAGAAATTATTGGCTTTCCAAATACTACAATCTTTAGTTTTCAATTTCTGATAAACATTATAATAATACGTTTCATTTTAATTTCGTATTTTTTCTGCAAGTTATAAATCTAATAGCAACAAACAACTTAGATTACCAACCTTATAAGCAATATCATAATCGTGAATAGTTAGGGAAAAGATAAAATAAGGTAATCAATTACATATCTTTATCCCAGGCGATTCATTGCTATGTTCTTTTTATTGACTGGGATATTTTATTTCATGTTTTTTTGAAAGGGTGTTTTTATAATGGATAAAAAAGTATCTGCCATTCCTCAGCCGAAAACATATGGACCGCTGGGGAACCTCCCATTAATCGATAAAGATAAACCGACCTTATCCTTTATCAAGATAGCGGAAGAGTATGGTCCCATTTTTCAAATTCAAACTTTAAGTGATACGATCATTGTCATTTCTGGACATGAACTGGTAGCAGAAGTCTGTGACGAAACAAGATTTGATAAAAGTATAGACGGTGCTTTAGCGAAAGTTCGTGCCTTTGCTGGAGACGGATTATTTACAAGTGAGACTCAAGAGCCTAACTGGAAAAAAGCTCATAATATTTTGATGCCTACATTCAGCCAACGGGCAATGAAAGATTACCATGCCATGATGGTCGATATTGCCGTACAACTCGTTCAAAAATGGGCAAGACTGAATCCGAATGAAAACGTAGATGTTCCAGAGGATATGACTCGCCTTACATTAGATACAATTGGTCTATGTGGTTTTAATTACCGATTTAATAGCTTTTATCGCGAGATCCCTCATCCTTTTATTACTAGCATGACCCGTGCTCTAGATGAGGCAATGCACCAATTGCAGCGGCTGGATATAGAAGATAAACTCATGTGGAGAACGAAACGTCAATTTCAACATGATATTCAATCCATGTTTTCTTTAGTAGATAATATTATTGCTGAACGTAAAAGTAGTGGGAATCAGGAAGAAAATGATTTACTTTCCCGTATGTTACATGTGCAAGATCCGGAAACTGGTGAAAAATTAGATGATGAAAATATTCGTTTCCAAATTATTACCTTCTTAATAGCTGGACATGAGACAACAAGTGGATTGTTATCTTTTGCAATCTATTTTTTATTAAAGAATCCAGATAAATTGAAAAAAGCCTATGAAGAAGTAGACCGTGTTTTGACAGATCCTACTCCAACATATCAACAAGTTATGAAACTTAAGTATATCCGGATGATTTTAAATGAATCGCTACGTCTATGGCCTACTGCTCCAGCATTCAGTCTCTATGCAAAAGAAGATACAGTGATTGGTGGGAAATATCCAATTAAGAAAGGAGAAGATCGTATTTCTGTCCTTATTCCACAGCTACATAGGGATAAAGACGCGTGGGGAGACAATGTGGAAGAATTCCAACCCGAACGATTTGAAGATCTGGATAAGGTTCCTCATCATGCTTATAAGCCATTTGGAAATGGTCAACGAGCATGTATCGGTATGCAGTTTGCACTTCATGAAGCGACACTCGTAATGGGAATGCTTCTTCAACATTTTGAATTCATCGATTATGAAGACTATCAGCTGGACGTAAAACAAACATTAACGCTAAAGCCTGGTGATTTTAAAATTAGGATTGTACCTCGAAATCAAAATATTAGCCATACTACTGTTCTTGCGCCTGTAGAGGAGAAACTGAAAAACCATGAAATCAAGCAGCAAGTTCAGAAGACTCCTTCTATTATTGGAGCCGATAATCTTTCGCTTCTTGTTCTGTATGGCTCGGATACAGGGGTAGCAGAAGGTATTGCAAGAGAGCTAGCAGATACAGCTAGTTTAGAAGGTGTTCAAACGGAAGTGGCAGCTCTTAACGATCGAATTGGAAGTTTGCCAAAAGAAGGAGCGGTTCTTATTGTAACTTCTTCTTATAATGGAAAACCGCCAAGTAATGCAGGACAGTTTGTGCAATGGTTGGAAGAATTAAAACCGGATGAGCTAAAAGGTGTTCAATACGCAGTTTTTGGTTGTGGAGACCATAATTGGGCTAGTACCTATCAGCGAATACCAAGATACATTGATGAGCAAATGGCTCAAAAAGGAGCAACAAGATTTTCTACACGCGGAGAAGCGGATGCAAGTGGTGATTTCGAGGAACAGCTCGAGCAATGGAAACAGAGTATGTGGTCTGATGCAATGAAGGCATTTGGATTGGAACTTAACAAAAACATGGAGAAAGAACGCAGTACTTTGAGTCTGCAATTTGTCAGCCGTCTTGGAGGATCTCCTCTTGCGCGAACATATGAAGCAGTTTATGCATCTATATTGGAAAATCGTGAACTTCAATCATCTAGCAGTGAAAGAAGCACGCGACATATTGAGATATCCTTGCCAGAAGGTGCAACGTATAAAGAAGGAGATCACCTTGGGGTGCTACCAATTAATAGTGAGAAAAATGTCAACCGAATTTTAGAACGCTTTGGATTAAACGGGAAGGATCAAGTCATATTAAGCGCAAGTGGGCGCAGTGTAAATCACATACCTTTAGACAGTCCTGTTCGTTTATATGACCTTCTTAGTTATAGTGTCGAAGTTCAAGAAGCAGCCACTCGAGCACAAATACGAGAAATGGTGACATTCACAGTATGCCCTCCTCATAAAAAGGAATTGGAATCATTATTGGAAGACGGAGTTTATCAAGAACAAATATTAAAGAAACGTATTTCAATGTTGGATCTTCTTGAAAAGTATGAGGCTTGTGAAATCCGATTTGAACGTTTTTTAGAACTTCTTCCGGCGCTCAAACCGCGTTACTATTCAATTTCAAGCTCTCCACTCATTGCACAGGATCGTATCAGCATTACGGTTGGTGTTGTAAATGCGCCTGCATGGAGCGGGGAAGGGACATATGAAGGAGTCGCTTCTAATTATTTAGCTCAGCGTCATAATAAAGATGAGATTATTTGTTTCATTCGAACGCCACAATCAAACTTTCAATTACCTGAAAATCCAGAAACACCAATTATCATGGTTGGACCAGGTACTGGAATTGCACCATTCCGTGGATTCTTACAAGCACGTCGTGTTCAAAAGCAAAAAGGTATGAACTTAGGAGAAGCGCATCTATACTTTGGTTGTCGTCATCCTGAAAAGGATTATCTTTATCGTACAGAACTAGAAAATGATGAAAGAGATGGATTAATCTCTTTACATACAGCTTTTTCTCGCCTAGAAGGATATCCTAAAACATATGTACAGCATGTAATAAAACAAGATAGAATCAATTTAATTTCGTTATTAGATAATGGAGCTCATCTTTATATATGTGGTGATGGAAGTAAAATGGCTCCTGATGTAGAAGACACCCTTTGTCAAGCATATCAAGAAATTCATGAAGTCAGTGAACAAGAAGCAAGGAATTGGTTGGATCGTGTGCAAGATGAAGGGCGATATGGAAAAGATGTTTGGGCCGGAATCTAAATTCTTCTTAATTAGATAAGTAATATTTCATTCACGAATTTCTTTCGACTAAGTATAACTTTGAACAAAATAAACTGATTTATAAATACCCTGTATTTTTTATTGAATATAGGGTTTTCTTACTTTTAAATAAAAGGGACGTACATGTTGATTCAAAATGCAATAATCTTTATGCTTTATATACACAACAAAGAACTTGCAGGGATTCCTACAAGTTCTTTTTAGTTTAAGGGTTGAATGTGGATTTGAAATAAAGAAACGATTTTTTGAGAGGAGAACAGTAAATGTTTATAAGAGCAGAAAGATTATTAATACGAAATTTTGAGTTCAAAGATTGGCAAGCTGTCCATGAGTATACATCAGATAGCAATGTTATGAAATACATACCTGAAGGGGTTTTTACTGAAGAAGACACGAGAAACTTTGTAAATAGAAATATGGGTGAAAATGCAGAGAACTTTCCTGTAATACTGGTAGATGAAAATATTTTGATTGGTCATATTGTTTTTCATAAATATTTTGGTGAGCATACTTATGAGATTGGGTGGGTATTCAATCCTAAATATTTCAATAAAGGATATGCTTCTGAAGCAGCACAAGCTACATTAAAATATGGGTTTAAGGAAATGAAATTACATAGAATTATAGCTACATGCCAGCCACAAAATACCCCATCATACCGATTGATGGAGAAAATTGGAATGAGAAGAGAAGGATATTTCAGGAAGTGTATACCCCATGGAAATGAATGGTGGGATGAATATTATTACGCTATTTTAGCAGAAGAGTAGTGTCTCAGAACGGATTGTTTAAAACAAAATCATAATTAAAATTGTGCTATCTTTTCAACCGAACACACAATAGCAACACCTCGCAAAGGAAGCAACCATTGGATAACAACTGAGGATGGTAATAAATCACAGGGGGCATTAGATAATTATCAAGAAGAAGGAATCAGAGTACACAACTGGTTTGTTGACGATAGTGTGGTTATTTATCATAGAACTGTTGCCACATTAATAAATACTTTAATTGAACACAGGCTTTCCCTGGATAAAATAATTGAACCACAATCAACTTTGGCAGGGATTGTGAAAATACAGGTGAAATTTCAATTGAGTGCAGGAATAACAACCGTACTCATTTAAGATATTACCTGCATTCGAATTGAAAAATATTGAAAATAGGGGTGAGTGAAAATGGCATATTTATTACAGGCTGATTTTCCGTTTGAAGGTCCTTTTGGTGAAGAAATGGAAAAAGCATTTTTGGATTTAGCAAAAAGTATTAATGAAGAAGAAGGATTCCACTGGAAAATATGGACAGAGAATGAAGAAACAAAAGAAGCTGGAGGCATTTATGTATTTGAAGAAAAACAAGATGCTGAAACATACGCTGAAATGCACAAGAACAGACTTGAAGCAGCTGGTGTTAAAGATATTAGAGTAAGAATTTTTAACATTAATGAAAAGTTAACGGAACTGAATCGTGGGTATATTAAATAATTCCGACAGTCGGAGCAAGCTTAAAAAGGAGGGGATAATCCCCTTCTTTTTTACTCTTAAATTGATGGTGAGGGGACTCACACAAAAAAATCCTTCGCAAAATTTGCGAGAGAAAAAGAGAGATAAAGGTATTTTAACCTTATCTCTCTTTTTCTATATTCATTTATTTTCAGGTAAGGAGTTGATTAGTTATTACTATCTTATAAGAACGTGAAGAAGTGTTGATGCCGGCTAGAACTGTTGTAAAGGTTGAAGGGGGAATCCAAGGAAATAGCAGAGATGCGCATGATGATTTGGCGCAGGGTTATGAATCCATCTTCTATGAAATCGTGGGATTATATAAGCATTTATTATCCTGGAGATTTTAAAATAAAACCTACCTAATTATAGAAGTGATTTGAACGTAAGGAAATTGTAAGAAATGCATAAGAAAAAAGAAATTTTTATTGTGTAGGATACAAATATAGAGAAGCACAAAAGAGGGAGGATAAATAGGATTTATTTATACGAAAACCAAACTAGTAATAAGCGCATTCTAAATAAAAAATCATTTATGGTACTAACGTACATGTGAAAAAGAGAGGTTTACCGTTTGTTACGACAGTATGGATAAAACCAGAATAGTAGTTTATGTGATGTTTGTAATTGAACAAATAAAAGATGAAATTGATCATTTATCTAAGGAGGCATTTTTTATGGAAAATAAATTATCTGGGGTGTTAGCCGCTACCTTAGCTCTAATGATGAGCCTACCAACAGGAGCGATAGCGTCTTCTAGCAGTAAGACTCCGGTTGTATCTAGCCAAGAAGTTGCTAGCAAAGATTTGGAGAAGATTGCTGCAGAGAATGCTGCACTGCTCACGAAGTCCTATGAGACGACTAGCGTACAGTATGCGCTGATTGATAATGGTAAACTTATTTTGTCAGGGCAGACAGGTAAGAACGACATAGAAGGGAAAGAACCACTAACCAAAGATACTCTATACGGAATTGGTTCAACCAGTAAAGTATATACGGCTGCTGCTGTTATGAAACTAGTAGACGAAGGAAAAGTTGATTTGGATGCTCCTGTTGCCCGCTATATTCCTGATTTCAAAATGAAAGATAAACGATATAAGCGTATTACACCGCGTATGCTGTTGAATCACTCCTCGGGTTTGCAAGGTTCGACGTTCAATAATGCATTTTCATTTAAAGATAATGATGCTTATGCCCATGATATCTTGTTGCAACAATTGTCCAACCAAAACTTGAAGGCAGACCCAGGTGAGTTCTCAGTATACTGTAATGACGGTTTTACACTGGCTGAGATCTTGGTAGAAAGAGTTAGTGGTATGAGTTTTACTAAATTTTTACATCAAAAGTTTACAGAGCCATTAGAATTGAATCATACGATAACATCGCAAGACAAATGGGAAGACGAAAAGCGGGCTGGACTGTATTCTCCGACATACCAGGGACAGCTTCCAAGTGAAATGGTGAATGTGATTGGTACGGGAGGAATCTCTTCTACTGCAGAAGATGTGGTGCGATTCTCACAAATATTTATGGGACAGGGAAAAGAAATTCTCTCTAATAAAGCGGTCAAGGCGATGGAACAAGAAGAATATAAAAAAGGAATATGGCCGGGAGATAGCGGAAATATGTTCAACTATGGTCTTGGCTGGGATAGTGTGAAACTATACCCATTCAGTGAATATGGGATAAAAGCGTTGACTAAGGGTGGGGATACGATACTACAACATGCTACATTGGTCGTGCTTCCGGAACAGAAGATGGCAGCAGCTGTATTGTCCTCCGGCGGCACCAGCATGACAAATCAACTGTTAGCAAACAAATTACTGCTAGCCAGGCTTAAAGAGAAAGGGACAATTAAGGATATAAAACCAGATAAATCCTTCGGCAAACCAGTCAAGGCTAAAGTGCCTCAAGACGTGGTAAAAAAAGCGGGTTTTTATGGAAATAGCCGCAGCCATTTCAAAATAGAAATTACGAAGAAGGGAGAACTGTTTTTACCAACTAAACCGGAAGAAAAATATGTATATACGGCGGATGGAAGCTTTATAAATGAGAAGGGTACTTCCAAGCTTAACTTCGTTACTGAGAAGAATGGAAAAGTTTATTTGAGAGAGAGCACATATGAATTATCGCCGGGATTGGGGCAAACTGTGCTGACTCAATATTTAGCCCAAAAATTAGAAAACAATGTGTTGCCGAAGAAAACAGCTGCTGCATGGGCGAAGCGCGAGGGCGGAAAGTTCTACCTTGTTAACGAAAAATTTAACTCTATAAATTATCTAGGACAACTAATACCTCTTAACACACAAATTACAACCAAGGATGGGTATTGGGACGGCAAAAAAATTACAGGTCCGAATACGGCGACGCATCAAATTCAGATTCCTGTGATGTATGGGCGGGATACGACGGAAGCTCATTTCTATACAGAGAATGATAATGAATATATGGAGATGGCCAGCTTTTTATACGTCAGTGAATCTAACGTAAAATCCCTTGATGCAGGTCAATTATCGAAAGTTACACTGCAAAAAAACGGGCATGCGAAATGGTTTACGATTCCGCAAGAGGCAGCAGGGAAAACGATGAATGTGGAGTTGCCATCAGGAAGTTCATTCGCGGTGTATGATGAGAATGGAGTATGCGTCAATTTTAGCGTTGTTAGTAATAATAACAAAGTGAAACTACCAGAGAACGGAACGGTTGTATTTGCTGGCGCACCGAACTCCGAATTTACAGTCGCATTGAACTAGCTATAACTCGGAATAGACTTCAATAAAACAGTACGATATGGAAAAGATATTTTATTTGTATCTTAAGTATTCCCTTAAATGATAGTACACTTAAATTCTTAGCTTAATAGCAATGGGATAGCACCACATGCCTATCAACTTAAGAAAATAAATCAACCCCATGTCCATCAAGCTAGTAAAAATAAATACCTAAAAAATAGTAAAATTGACATCCCCAGAGTAAAACTGTAAAAAATTATTGTTTAGGGGCAGCATAAACCTTAGTTTGATAGCGATATGGCGCTACTCATAAAAAAAGAAATAGGAGAGAATATCCTATTTCTTTTTATTAATATAATAAAATGTAATGAATAGATCCAAAGTAATGATAATAATTAGAAGTAACAAGTGTATAAGTGTATCAGTTTTCCCATTTAGTAAAAACTTTACAAAGAAATCCCATTCTGTTTCATAGGGGGATCTACCCAATTTCGTTGCAGTTCTAACACCATTCCATTTATGAAATAGAGAATGCTTAATAGAATCCTTCCCACAAATAAAGCAACTACTTTTATATTCCACTTCTTTATCAGGATTATATAAAGAAGTGGAAATAGTATAAGTATCCAAAAAACGATAATAAAAACTGTATTCATTAGTTTCTACCCCTCATGTTGATCATAAAGTTATTTATCCTGCTATTTGTGGGCTGATTAAAGTTTCACTTTATCTCTCCGTCTCAAAAAACTCAATCCACTCTCCATCAGGACCAGCGAAGAATATGTAACGTGTTCCATCTGGTAATGTTTCAATTTCCTCTCCTAGTAGGAAGGTTACGCCGTGTTTTTGTATTCTTTCAATTTCATCCTCTAATGAATCCACTTTAAAGCAAATGTGATGTACTTTTCCTTCTGCCGGAAGAGAAGAGTTGTAGCCTTCAATGAGTTCCAGTATCGTTTCCTTTGATTCTTCTACACCTAAAAAAGCGAGTTTTAAGTCTGGATTCGGGTGTCCCATACGTTTAATGAGTTGTAAGCCAACTACTTCTTCATAAAATGCGATAGATGTTTCTAGGTTTGCAACCATAAGTCCGACGTGTTCAATTCTTCTAACTGGCATGTAGATTCCTTCTTTCTGAAAATTATATACAATATGTTATTGAAAATTAAGAAAATAAGCAAGATAAAAACCTTACAAATTTTAGCGTGTTATATGGTATAGTGAGAAAGTATGTTTGGGGAGAAGGAAGGAGATTATACGATGAATACACATACTCAAACTCCTTCATTATCGGAAACGATGAAAGAGTGGCATTATGCATTAGCGTATGAAATTAAACATTGGAAAACGATAGGTGGTAGTAAAATTTCTATCATAAACGGTCGTTTTTTATATACAGATTATGAAAGTACAGTATACGTATTTCAGCTTATTTCGGAAGTAAGCTTACCTGAAGGTTCACCGATTCGAATTGAGTTCGATGGTGAGGAAGCGACAGGGGAAGTATTATCTGTACATGGATTAGAAATAGAATTGAAATTAAATGATTATATACAAGGCGAAATAAGAGAAGCGGTTTTATATAGTGAACCGTGGCAATTGTTAGAGCAGCTGCAAGAGCGATTAAAAGAGGCACGTAAAGATAAGTTAAAACGTAATCGTATAAAGCGTCTTGTTGACGGGACGAGTAGTCCGAAACATATTGAGAAGATGAAAAATCCGAAAAATGAATTGGCGTATCGTTCGTTTTACAATCCAACAACGTACGTATGGGGACCACCGGGAACAGGAAAGTCTTACAACTTATCACGTATTATTTCGGCGCATTATCAAAAAGGAAAATCGGTACTTGTATTAGCTCATAGTAATGCGGCAGTAGACGTATTAATGAGCGAAGTAACGAAGCAAATTGAAAAGAAAAAGAAATGGACCCCTGGCGAAATTGTTCGTTACGGTTATAGCCAGCATGAACATATACGAAATCATGAAACGTTACTTGCATCGAAGTTAGTTGAAACGACGAATGGATCTTGGGGAGAAGAAAGACTCTATTTAGAAGAAACACGCCAAGAGCTTCGTGAAAAGATTTTATCATATAAAGCGACGTCTGCTGATAAGAAGCGTATACAAGAGATTGAAAGTGATCTTCGAAAGCAAAAAGCGAAAATTAAAGAAGTAGAAAAAGAATACATTGAAAATGCGAAAGTAATCGGCGCAACTTTATCGAAATGTGCCATTGATTCATTGATTTATGAGCGTACATTTGATTTAGTTGTTGTAGATGAAGTAAGTATGGCATATGTTCCGCAAATTGCATTAGCTGCTTCACTTGGAAAACGCATCGTCGTATGTGGTGATTTTTTACAGTTACCTCCAATTGCGATGGCGAACCATGAACTCGTTCGAAAATGGCTTGGGGAAGATATGTTTTACCATGCCGGGATTGTTGAGTCTGTTAATAAATCAGAAGCACACCCGAACCTGTTTATGCTGCAGGAACAAAGACGTATGCATGCGGATATATCTAAGTTTACAAACTCGTTTATTTATAAAAATAGAGTATACGATCATCCGTCTGTTTCAGACCGTAAAGAACTTGCGCAATTGCAACCATTCGCAAATGAGGCGAGTGTTTTATTTGATACGAGTCTAATGGGCGCCTTTTCGTTAAAAGACGCTGCTTCAGGTTCTCGTTTTAATATTATGTCTGGTTTAGTAGCGATGCAAATGATGTTAATCGGACTGTTAGACGGTGTTCAATCGATCGGTGTTGTTACACCTTACAGGGCACAATCCCGCTTTTTATCAACGTGTATGAGAGAAATGTTGCAAAAAACGAAGTATCGTCACATACCTGTTTTAGCAGCAACGGTTCATAAGTTCCAAGGTTCTGAAAGAGATATGATGATTTTTGATACAGTGGATAGTTATCCGCAAGAACGACCAGGCGTGTTATTCTTTGACCATAAAAACCATCGCCTCGTCAATGTAGCAGTGACGAGAGCGAGAGGGTAACTAACTGTTACGATTTATTTAACCAATTATAACGAAAGTTAATTAAATATATCAGTAAGCCCTGCTAGTCAAGTGATTGGCTAGTAGTGAGGGTTAACTGCGGGCAATCCCTAAAGCTGATTGAACTACAACGTGGCTAGAAATAGCGAGCGTGAATGTCGCGAAAGCAGAAAAAATCAATCAGATGGTGCAAGGTTAAATCCTAAACACTAGAACAATGGGTCTTCCGCCTCGAATCATCTAAGTCAAAAGTGATAAGATGAACGTTCAACGACTATCTCGTATAACTGGCGAGAGTACATCACAAGCCTATGGTGATGGAAAAATCCTCTATCTCTAAAGAGATAAACATATAGTCTGCGCTCATGTGAAAACATGAGAAGTTCATAAGAGAACTGGCTAAGGAATTGCGCCCTTAGTTGAACGAGATAAACTTAATTAAATCTATCAAACTTCCTTGAAAATACAGAACATACGTGCTATGTTAGATTCAATGAGGTAAGAATAATAATGGAATTTTTACGAGTTAGTCAAGTATCGGAATTAACAGGTTTGTATCCCAGTAGTCTTAGAAGAATACTGGTGGAACACGCTACGATTCAGAAGAACAAATCTTTCATTAAAGGAGTTACATTCTGATGATATTGGCGAAGAAAGTTAGACTGATTCCAACGCCTGAACAAGAAAAAGTGCTGAGAAACCATGCTGATGCTGCAAGGTTTGCTTATAACTATTGTAAAAGAATGAGTGATAGATACTATAAGCTATTTGGAAAATCTGTTTCACAGTTAGCTTTACAGAAACGATTTACAAAGATCAAGAAGCGAAAGAGATATGAGTGGTTAAAAGGCATTAATGCACAAGTGCCCAAACAGGCTTCAAAAGATTTTGATATGGCGAGAAAAAATTCGTTCAAAAAGTACAAAAATGGTTATCACACTTCTTATAAATCCAAAAAAGATGTAATCCAAGGATTTTATGCCAATTATGAAAGACTGGTTATAGGAAAGAAAGTCGTTCATATTCAGTCCATTGGGGAAGTGAAAACAAGCCAACAACTACCAAGAAATAAAAAACCATCCAATCCAAGAGTTACATTTGATGGTCGTCACTGGTGGATTAGTGTAGGATTCCAAGAAGATTTTGAATCCCAAGAACTAACCAATGAGTCGATTGGTGTGGATGTTGGTTTAAAAGAGCTGTTTGTGGCTTCTAATGGTATGAAAGAACGAAATATAAACAAAGATGCCAAGGTTAAAAAGCTTTTGAAAAGGAAAAAGTCAGCACAAAGAGATATGTCTAGGAGATTTAAAAAAGGTGTAAAAATTCAATCTGCCGGATATGAAAAAGCGAAAGCTGAACACCTGCGGTTATCTAGGAAAATTACGAATATCCGAAATAACCATATCCATCAAGCAACAGCTAAATTGGTGAAAACCAAACCAATGAGGATTGTTGTGGAAGACTTACCTATCTCAAACCTGTTAAAAAACAAAAAACTATCGAAGGCACTTTCCTTTCAAAAATTAAACTTCTTTTTTCAATGTTTGTCATACAAGTGCGAGAAGTACGGCATTGCGTATGAAAAAGCTGATAAATGGTTCGCCTCAAGCAAGATTTGCTCATGTTGCGGCGTAAAATACGACCATTCAGTTCAACCAGAAGGACAGTGGAGTTTAAAAATACGTGAGTGGTGTTGTGCTTCATGCAATAGCCATCATGATAGGGATGTAAATGCTGCGATAAATTTATCAAGATGGGTAAAATAAATGCTTGATAATAGGAGGTAACGATACTGCCTCGTGTGGAGTGTTATACCCCTCGTCCCTTTGGGGTTGCGAGAACACGATGAAGCACTAACTTGTGTAAATTTGATTGAATTGTATAGATTTAGTTAAGTTTATCGTATCGGAAGTTCATTCAACTATCAGATTGTCATTATATGCGTAAAAACCTTTCGAGAAAACAAGCGTTATCACAATTAACAGCTCATATAGAACGTCACGGAGATGTGTATGATCGTACGACATCAAGACAATTATGGGAGCGGAAAATTTCGAAACGTTTACGCTGGTTTATGGAAATGAATCTTGAAGAGCCAAAAGGTTTATTGAAAGATATTTTAGCTGCAAAACGAAAGATTATTATTTCACTTCCAAGCACAAAGCAAGTGGATAAGCGAGTATGGCAAGCATTAATGCGTACAAATGCGCAAATAACAGTGTATAGTGATGGACCAGTTCCACTGAAAAATGTAAAGTTACAAAGGCAAAATAAAGCATTCCCGTTTATCGTAATCGATGATGAAATCTTTTGGGCAGGCGCACCACTCACATCTCAAATGATGTTTGAAGGTAGTACGGAATTCCCGTACGTATGTGCGAGACTGCAAGCACCTGAGACAATTGGTGTATTAAAAGGATTTTTAGATATCCGGTAAATTCGGATAGGAATTCCTTGACTTTTATTTAAAATGAACTTAGAATGAATGTAATTTAATATAATTTTATGAAAATTCTTATCACGAGAGGTGGAGGGACTGGCCCTATGATACCTCGGCAGCGGATTCGTTATGAATACTGTGCCAATTCCAGCAAGGTAACTTGAAAGATAAGAAAGAAGCTCATTTTGACTGTATATGCAGAAGCCTCTTTCTATCTTTTAGAAAGAGGCTTTTTTATGTGAAAATATAAGGGGGAAGAAAAATGGGAGCGACAGGAGTAACGTCACAAAGAAAAACAATTGAAGAGAGTATTGAAAGAAATAAGGAAAAGTACATAGAAACAAGTCACGATATTCATGCGAATCCGGAGATTGGTAACCAAGAGTTTTACGCATCAAGAACGTTGAGTTTATTGCTAGGGAGTGCAGGATTTCAGCTGCAGCACAATATAGCTGGACATGAAACGGGATTTATCGCGCGAAAAAGCTCTGGAAAACAAGGACCAGCAATCGCATTTTTAGCGGAGTATGACGCTTTGCCAGGACTAGGCCATGCGTGTGGTCACAACTTAATCGGCACAATTAGCGTTGCGGCAGCAATTGCATTATCAGAAACGCTTGAAGAAATTGGGGGAGAAGTTGTCGTGTTTGGAACACCAGCTGAAGAAGGAGGACCGAACGGTAGCGCAAAATCGAGTTATGTAAAGGCGGGTTTATTTAAAAACATTGATGCGGCGCTTATGATTCATCCGAGTGGGAAAACAGCGACAACGAGTCCTTCACTAGCAGTCGATCCACTTGATTTTCATTTTTACGGAAAAACAGCTCATGCTGCAGCTTCACCTGAAGAAGGAATTAACGCATTAGATGCGGTGATTCAGCTGTACAACAGTATTAACGCACTTCGCCAACAACTTCCGTCAGATGTGAAGATTCATGGTGTTATTACAGAGGGCGGAAAAGCACCTAACATTATTCCTGACTACGCCGCAGCAAGATTCTTCATCCGTGCAGCGACGCGAAAAAGATGTGCGGAAGTAACAGAAAAAGTAAAAAATATTGCTCAGGGAGCAGCGTTAGCAACAGGCGCAAAAGTGAAAATCCATCAATTCCAAAATGAAATCGATGAACTACTCGTAACAAAAACATTTAATGAAGTCGTAGCCGAAGAACTAGAATTACAAGGTGAAGACGTAAATCGGAAAGAAAGATTTGGCATCGGCTCAACAGATGCAGGAAACGTAAGCCAAGTCGTACCGACCATTCATCCGTACATTAAAATCGGCCCAGATGACTTAATTGCACATACGAATGAATTTAGAGAAGCAGCACGTTCAGAATTAGGAGACAAAGCATTAATTACATCCGCAAAAGCATTAGCAAATACGGCGTATCGATTAATTACGGAAGAAGGGCTGTTAGAGAAGGTGAAGGAGGAGTTTAGAGAGGCCCAGAGGAATCAGGGGTAGGTGATTGAAAGGAGTGGATGTTCCACTCCTTTTTCTCTTAACAATAGCTATGTGTTTTCCAGTAAAACTAGTATGTTTAATTAATTTAATAATTTTTTATAATCGTAAGCCATTTAACATAACAAGAATTGTTCTTCCCATAAAAGCCCGATTGGTGAGGCTGATAATCAGTGGGGGATGAAGCCCCCCCACTGATTAAAGTTTCACTTTATTTGAAGAATAGTGTAGTTAATAAACAGAAGCATACTAAAAAAGAACATTGACTTTTCAATGTTCTTTTTTAGTGCCCTTACGAAGGAGAGATTTTCACTATTAGCGGGCAACCAATATGAGAACGAAAAATTCTCTTCAAAAAAGAATGGGATAAGATTGGAGCATACTTATTATAACTTAACGAAGTATTTCATTTAACTAGATTGAAATAGAGTTTCTATATTCTGAATGTTTGATATTATTAGTTTATTACATACTTTTCCTATTTATAATGGTATAGTAAAATATAGTAAAAAGAGAGGGGATTAGTATGGCGATAATTGGAATTGATTTAGGGACAACTAATAGTTTAGTAGCAACATGGTCGGAAGATGGTGCAACACTTATTCCAAATGTTTTAGGTGAATTTCTCACACCATCGGTAGTTAGCGTTGATGAAACGGGGGAAATTTTAGTTGGGCGTATTGCGAAAGAGCGACTAATTACTCATCCACAACTAACAGCAGCAACTTTTAAACGTTTTATAGGAACAGAGAAAAAATATGAGCTGGGTACATATACTTTTTCATCTGAAGAGTTATCATCTTTTGTTATTAAATCTTTAAAACAAGACGCAGAAGCGTATTTAAATGAAGAGGTTACCGGTGCTGTAATTAGTGTCCCTGCCTATTTCAATGATACGCAGAGAAAGTCAACGAAACGTGCAGCGGAAATAGCAGGATTAACAGTAGAACGCCTCATTAGTGAACCGACAGCTGCGGCAATTGCTTATGGCTTATACCAAGAACAATCAGAAACAAAATTTCTCGTATTTGATTTAGGTGGAGGAACTTTTGATGTTTCCATTTTGGAATTGTTTGAAGGGATAATGGATGTAAAATCTATTGCGGGTGATAATTATCTTGGTGGTGAAGATTTCACGAAAAGTTTAATGACCTTCTTCTTAGAATCCCATCAACTGGATCCAGAGTCGCTTGATTCAAAAACATTATCATTAATTTATACACAAGCAGAACGCTGTAAGCTTGCTTTGTGTAATGAGTCAACTGCAACTATGAATGTTGTGATTCATAATCAAACATATGAAACAAGTATAAATAGGGGTGAATTCGAAAAGATTGTAACGCCGCTACTGTTACGTCTTCGTTATCCGATTGAACGTGCTCTTCGTGATGCTTCGTTAAACCCGAATGATTTAGACGCTGTCATTTTAATTGGTGGAGCGACTCGTATGCCTCTTGTGAAATCTGTTATTTCTAAAATGTTTGGGCGTATGCCTTATGCAAATATAAATCCAGATGAAACAGTTGCTTTAGGTGCTGCAATTCAAGTTGCCTTAAAAGAACGAAATAAGGCTTTAGAAGAAGTGATTTTAACCGATGTCTGTCCATATTCTTTAGGAACAAGTGTTGTTCAAGAATTTGGAGATGGTAAGTCAGAGTCTGGGTACTTCTTCCCTATTATAGAGAGAAATACACCAATTCCTGTAAGTAAGGTGGAGCGACTCTATACAGTAAAGGATAAACAACAATTTATAACTATTGATGTATATCAAGGAGAAAACCGTAAGGTAGTAAATAATTTAAAACTGGGTGAGCTCAAAATTAAGATTCCTCCTGCTCCTGCTGGAAATGAGTCGGTTGATATTCGTTATACATACGACATTAATGGCATTCTTGAAGTTGAGGTAATAAGTACATCAACTGGAGAAAAGAAAAGAACGATCATACAGCAAAACGCTGGAAATCTTACAGATGCAGAAATAGAAAAGAGACTTTTAGAGTTAAGACATATTAAAATTCATCCGAGAGATAGAGAAGAAAATCGACTTCTTCTTGCAAAGTGCGAAAGGCTTTATGAAGAGTTACTTGGTGATGAACGCAAAAAGATTTCTATATTACTGCAACAATTTGAGAGCGTGCTTACAACGCAAAATGATAAAAAGATTAAAGAAGCTTCCAGTATATTAAAAGAACATATTGAAAGTATGGAAAGGTGGGCAAATCGCTAATGAGTATTTGGAATACATTGGAGATTGAACCTACTGACAATATTTCAGTCATTAAAAAAGCTTATGCAAAACTCCTGAAAATACATCATCCAGAAGATGATCCAGAAGGATATCAAAAATTAAGAGAAGCGTTTGACGAGGCAGTGAAAAGTGCGAAAAATATGAAAGATAAGCCGTCGATTCAAATAGATGATATGAATGCTCTTGATAGGGAACATGTATTTTCTCCATGGACTGACAGTGATGCGGAAATTGCTACTACTACAATTACTGAGCATCCAGTCTATACATTCATGGAAAGTGTTGAGACGCTTTATGATAATTTCTTTGCACGGATAGAGCAGGGGAATTGGGAGGAAATATTGCGTTCAGATGTGATATGGGACGTTCAATATGCAGCAGCACTACAAGATCAGTTAATTGAATTTTTCTTATATCATTATCACTTCCCACATTCGATTTGGGAATTAATCGATCAAGTATTTCGATTCAGCGAGCAAAGAAATGATTTAGTAAATGAATATGGAGAAAATACAATTCAATTTTTATTAGAAAGAATTAGCGGCGAAAAAGAAATGCGTTATGATATTTTTGAAAAAACTGCTGATTTAGATTTTGAGTTGTATTTCTATATACGAGAAGAAATACAAAGGAAACTGATAGCGAATGAATTAGAAGATGTAAAAGAAGAACTGGATCGTGCGTTTGCAATGTATCAAAGGGACCCTGAATTATTACGTATGCAAGGTATTTATTATTTACGTATAGACAATAAGGAGAAGGCATTACAAGCATTTAGCAATATTCTGTTGATTGATAAAGACGACCCAGATGCATTATTATATCGTGCCCGTATTCAGCATAATCTTGGGCAATTTCACGATGCTATCAAAGATTGTGAACATCTTCTTTCTGTCTACCCAGAGCATATGGATGCGATGTTCATGATGACAAAATGCTTAGAAAAAGCGGGAGAAATAGAGAAAGCTGAAAAAATAGTGCAGGATGCTTTTCAAATAGATAGGAACCATGTTGAGTTTCTATCATATTTCAATTCGTTTTTGGCACAAAGCGGAAAGAAACCAAATAAACCAGAGGTTACAATGGCTTATGTATTTGGTTGGATATTGATGTATAGTGGCATGTTTTTAAGACGTACTTGGGTGTATATTTTATTTTTTATTCTTGCTATTATTACGCGATTACCTTTCAAATATATCCTTCTTCTTCCGGTTGTTTGGGAAGCGTGGAAGTTTTATAGACTGAAAATCAAAATGTAAGGAGGAGCTTAGGTGTTCGTTTCAAGAAAGAAAAAACAGGTAAAACAATATTTACGAAGCATGTCTACTATATGTATGGGTACTTATTTTCTTATTCATTATTTTACAAAATATGAATTTACATTTATAAGAGACCGTATACTTGGGAAAAAGTTTTTGAAGAAACAATTACAAAAATTTGATTGTAACGAACCAGCACAATTGAAAGAAATGATTGAGTGGTTATTAACAGAAGGATCACGCCAAGAATTTCAAACGATGTACAATCAATTAACCCCTCTTTCAGAAGCACAGCGAAAACTATTACTTCCAAGACAATCAAATGATGAAAAAATGTACGTTGTGAATTACTCATTGCACATGTTACCTGATGCTGGGATTGCTGCATTTGATTATGCATGGTGTATTTGTTTAAGTCGAATTGGTAAAAGATTAGGTTATTTATCTAAAAAAGAAGCGGAACATTATATGATACAAGCGGCAAAACTTGCTCAAAGCTCCTATTCAGATTGGCATGAGTACTTTCTTGCTTTTCATATCGGTAGTCACTTTAATAAATTGGACATAGAGTTCATAAGCAAAGATAAATACAATATTTTTTACACACTAGGTATGTTTAGAGTTAAAGATTCTTATGTGCATACAATTGCATGGAAAAATGACCTCCTTACAGATATGAAGGAAGGATAATGTTTGAGAGGAAAGCCTTACAATTGGAAAGTATGATATTAAGATTGATGATAAATACTACTTCACCAGATGAAGAAGTAGTATTATGGTTGTTTGAAAATCTAAATGTAGTTCCATAACAGTGTCTTATGTTAAAGCAATAGAGAAATGAGAAGGTGTTTCAAAGAGTCTTCGGTTAGAGTTGATACTTCTTATTTCGTATAAAAATAGTACGTTATCCTATTTACGAGAACCATAGTAAGGATAAGGTACTATTTTTTCTGTTATGTAATTATATTGAAATATAATGATGTATTTGGAAGAGACTACAGATGTATTCTCTATAAGATGTGAAAGAAGAGGAGGTTATATTAATCGAAAAAAATTGATATATTAGTTGCATAAAGAACTCACCAGCCTATATACTATAAATATCAAAAAAAATTGATGAAGGGAGAGTGAACTACAGTGGCACAAAATTTCCAGCTCTATGAGAAAAAATTCAAAGCATTAGCGGATCAAAAGCGTTTAGAAATCATGTATGAACTTTGTCAGAGAGGCCAAACGTGTGTATGTGATTTAACAGAGATTTTTGAAATGACACAATCTAAGTTGTCCTATCATTTAAAGATTTTATTAGATGCAGGTTTGATTGTAAAAGAAACAAAAGGTACGTGGAGTTATTATGATTTAAATGATGCGGAAGTGAATAATTTATTATCAGAAGAATTGTGCTGTATCTTTAGAAAAACAGGAAAAGGTAGCTGCTGTTAAAATTTTGCGCTATTAATCAAAAAAAATTGATTAATGATATGTAAAGAGGAGGAATAAGGTATGAGATATGTTCACGTTGGTATAAATGTTACGAATTTAGAGAAGTCTATTGAGTTTTACGAAATGGTATTTGGTGTATCGCCAGTTAAGGTGAAAACGGATTATGCAAAATTTTTATTAGAGACGCCAGGACTTAATTTTACGCTGAACGTACGAGATGAAGTGAAGGGAAATCAGGTAAATCATTTCGGTTTCCAAGTGGATACAGCTGAAGAAATTACATTACATAAAGAAAGATTAGAAAAAGAAGGTTTCTTTGCGCGTGATGAGATGGATACGACTTGTTGCTATGCAGTACAAGATAAGTTTTGGGTAACAGACCCTGATGGGAATGAGTGGGAATTCTTTTATACGAAAGCACATAGTGATGTTCACAAAATTGAAGAGTCATCATGTTGCACGACTGCAAATGAGGTAGCTAAAAATTCTTGTTGTTAATAGGAGATGGAAAATAAAATGAAACGCTTATCTTTTCTAGACCGATATTTAACACTATGGATTTTTCTAGCGATGGCTGTTGGGATTGGTTTAGGGTTTGTATTCCCTAGTGTAGTAGACGGACTGAATACATTACAAGTTGGAACGACGTCTATTCCACTTGCTGTTGGTTTAATTGTCATGATGTATCCACCATTAGCGAAAGTTCGCTATGAGGAAATGGGCCGAGTATTTAAAGATGTTAAAGTGTTAGTTTTATCTTTAGTACAAAACTGGATTATTGGTCCGGTACTTATGTTTGTGTTAGCAATTATTTTTCTTCCTGATAAACCAGAATACATGGTCGGTCTCATTATGATTGGATTAGCACGTTGCATTGCAATGGTAATTGTTTGGAACGATCTTGCCGATGGAGATAAAGAGTATGCGGCAGGTTTAGTCGCTTTTAATTCGGTATTCCAAATGCTCTTTTTCTCGGTTTATGCATACGTATTTGTAACAGTCATTCCAGAATGGTTAGGGATTGAAGGGGCTATTGTCGATATTACAATGATAGAAGTAGCGAAATCAGTATGTATCTATTTAGGAATTCCTTTTATAGCAGGTATGTTGACACGCTTTGTACTCGTTAAGTTAAAAGGAAGAGAGTGGTATGAAAAGGTGTTTATACCGAAGATTAGTCCACTTACACTACTTGCATTGCTATTTACAATCATCGTTATGTTCTCTTTAAAAGGAGAGATGATTGTTAGCGTGCCACTAGATGTAGTAAGAATAGCGGTTCCGTTATTAATCTATTTTATTGTAATGTTTTTCGTTTCTTTCTTTATGGGAAAAAAAATTGGTGCAAACTATCCGGTGACTACAACGTTAGCATTTACAGCAGGTAGTAATAACTTTGAGTTAGCGATTGCTGTAGCAGTTGGTGTGTTTGGTATTCATTCAGGCGCAGCGTTCGCAGCTGTGATCGGACCGTTAGTTGAAGTCCCTGTCATGATTGCACTTGTAAACGTCGCTTTTTGGTTTAAGCGTAAATATTTTAATGATCAACCAGTATAATTTAAAAACAAAGGCGGAAAACAACATGGAAAATAAAAAGACAATCTATTTCTTATGTACAGGAAATTCATGCAGAAGCCAAATGGCAGAAGCATGGGGGAAACAATATTTAGGGGATAAGTGGAATGTGTATTCTGCGGGAATCGAAGCACATGGAGTGAATCCAAATGCCATTAAAGCAATGAACGAAGTAAATATCGACATAACAAATCAAACATCAGATATAATTGATGCAAACATTTTAAATCGTGCTGATTTAGTCGTTACGCTTTGTAGTCATGCGGATTCTGTTTGTCCATCTACTCCGCCGGATGTGAATCGTGTTCATTGGGGATTTGATGATCCAGCAGGAAAAGAATGGTCTGAGTTTCAGCGGGTTCGTGATGAAATTGGTGAACGTATAAAGCGATTCTCTGAAACAGGGGAGTAAATAAAGGAAAGAGTCAACTCAATCGAGTAGGCTCTTTTTTATGTACTATGAAACTTCAAAATAGAACGGTATGACGGCAGTAGAATGTGTAATAAACGTGGATTTAATCACGAAAAAAACGACTCCATTCACGTTTTTCAGGTTATCTGATGTATAGGTGAATTTTTTGAGAAAAAAATGTTTATAAAAAGCCTTGAAATATTCTGAAAATTAAATTATTATTATCCATGTAAACTACTAAGTAATCGTTTACATGGATGAAATAAGGGTTTAAACAAAACTGAAGTAAACGATTTCTTGAAAACTAAGAAAGAGTGATGAAATGGCAAAGTCTACAATTAAAGATGTTGCAATGGAAGCGAATGTGTCTACAGCTACAGTATCTCGAGTGTTAAACGAAAGTGGATTTGTAAGTGACGACATTAAAGATCGTGTTTTTTTAGCTGTGAAAAAGCTTAATTATCAACCAAATGCGATTGCTAGAAGTTTAAAGCAAGATAAAACATACACGATTGGTGTTGTGATTCCGGATATCACAAATCATTATTACATGACAATTTCAAAGGCGATTGAAGATATTGTGCAGCAAAAGGGCTATAACCTTATTTTTTGTAGCAGTCATGAAAATCCTAAAAAAGAGGATAAATTGTTGCAGCTACTAGTGGAACAACGGGTAGATGCGATTGTGTTGGCGACTGCTGGAGGTTGTGAAGAAAGAGTAAGAAGTATTCATCAGGCTGGTGTACCAATCGTTTTAGTTGATCGGACTGTTGAAATTGGAGATTCAAAATTAGATTCGGTTGTAGAAAGTAATTTTGAAAGTGCTTATACATTAACGAGCTATCTTTTACAACAGGGGCATCGATCGATTGGTCTTGTAAATGGACTGTTAAACGTTAGTACAGGTAAAGAGCGCTATGAAGGATTTCAGAAAGCTTTGGAAGAGTTTGGGATTCAAGAAGATGAAAACTATACGTTTAATAGCACTTTCACAAGAGAAGGTGGTATGAAAGCAGTTGATTATTTTCTGAATTTCACTGAGAAACCGTCAGCTATTCTATCTTTGAACAATGAAATGGCATTTGGTGTTCTTCTTGAATTAACGAGGAGGGGTTACTCTGTACCAGAGGACATCGTGATTGCTTCTTTTGGTGATGTGGAAGCAGCACAATTATTACGAGCGCCTGGGATTATATCAGTCGCTCACAAACCATATGAAATGGGAGAAAGGGTAGGTGATATATTACTGAAACGTTTAAATAATGAAGAAGGTCCCTTTCATGAAATATTTACACCGAAGTTATTAATAGATGCACAAAGTGTAAGTAGTTGATACGTATTTTCGTTAAGTTAAAAATCGGAAGGGAGATAGAAATGCTAAAAGGAATACCGAAAATAATTAGTCCGGATTTAATGAAAGTTCTTTTAGAAATGGGGCATGGGGATGAGATTGTTTTAGCGGATGGCAATTTCCCTGCTGCCTCTTGCGGGACGAAGCTCATTCGATGTGAAGGTCATGGGGTTCTTGAAGTATTACAGGCGATTTTAAAATTTTTTCCACTCGATACGTATAGCGATCATTCCGTTTCATTAATGAAGGTTGTAAAGGGGGATCATGTATCCCCCTCCATTTGGGAAACGTATGATGCAGCAATTAAAAAATATGATACTCATTTTGATGGTTTTGAGATGATTGACCGCTTTGCATTTTATGAGAGGGCAAAGAAGGCGTATGCAATTGTTGCAACGAGTGAAAGTGCTCTCTATGCCAATATGATTTTGAAAAAGGGCGTGGTTACGGATTAACGCATGATGAAACTAATATATTATTTCATTAAAAATTTGATAGGGTAGTAGGTGATAGGATGAGTGAATTGCTACTGAAGATGGAGGGAATTAGTAAATCATTCCCTGGAGTGCAAGCGCTTTCTAATGTGCGATTTGAATTAGAAAAAGGCGAAGTTCACGCACTGTTGGGTGAGAATGGAGCTGGAAAATCTACATTAATGAAAATTTTAACAGGGATCTATCAAAGAGATGCTGGAACGATTGCGTACGAAGGAAAAGAAATAGAGGTTCCGGATACAAAAGTAGCACAAAGACTTGGAATCAGCATTATTCATCAGGAACTTAATTTGGCTCCGCATTTAACAGTTGCCCAAAATATTTTTATTGGAAGAGAACCTAAAGGGCTATTTAATCTTTTTTTGGATGAAAAAGAACTCAATAACAAGGCAAAAAAACTATTTGAAAGGTTAAACATTCATCTAGACCCAAGAGAATTGGTAGGCAATTTAACAGTTGCGAAACAACAAATGGTGGAAATCGCTAAAGCTCTTTCTTTTGATTCAAAAGTATTGATTATGGATGAGCCAACCGCAGCTTTAACGGATACTGAAATCGATGCATTATTTGTTATGATTCGGAAATTACGACAAGATGGTGTGGGAATTGTATATATATCGCACCGGATGGAAGAGCTAAAGAAAATTACAGATCGCGTATCGATTATGCGAGACGGTACATACGTAGGAACGATGAACACGAAGGATGCAACGATTGAACAAATTATCTCCATGATGGTTGGAAGAAAAATTGATAACAATCAAAAACCAGAAATGAAAGAGAGAACGAGAGAAAAAGTGTTTGAAGTGAAAAATTTAAAGAGAGGGAACGTGATAAAGGATGTAAGCTTTGAACTGTATAAAGGGGAAATCGTTGGCTTTGCTGGATTGATGGGAGCTGGAAGAACAGAGGTAGCCCGTGCCATATTTGGGGCAGACCCATTAGATTCAGGGGAGATTTTTATTAGAGAAAAAAGACAGAATATTAAAAATCCTTATGATGCAGTACAACATGGAATTGGCTATTTGTCTGAAGATCGAAAACAGTTTGGACTTCTAGTTGGGATGGATGTAAAAACAAATATTGCAATGGCATCGATGAAAGATTATGTAAATCCTTTTGGCTGGATGCGTGTATCTAAGGTGGAACAACAATCTGAAGAACTCATTCAAAGATTACGAATAAAAACACCATCCGGTAATCAATTAGTAAAAAATCTTTCAGGAGGGAATCAACAAAAAGTAGTTATAGGCAAGTGGTTGACTAGAGATTCAGATATCTTAATTTTTGATGAGCCTACTCGTGGTATTGATATCGGCGCAAAAGATGAAATTTATAAGTTACTACATGATTTAGCACAGCAAGGAAAATCTATTATTCTGATTTCTTCGGAACTTCCTGAAATTTTAAGAATCAGTCATCGTGTCATTGTCATGTGTGAAGGCAAAATAACAGGAGAATTGAAAAATGATGAAAAAGCATCGCAAGAAGCGATTATGACTCTTGCAACAAAACGAATGATGTAATGAATAGTAACGGATGATAAAGGAGTGAACAAAAATGGAAATACAAAAGGTAGTCGAACTTCCAGTTGAAGGGAAGATGAGGAAAAGGATAAATTCAAATGCGCTTCAGCAGCTTCTAGCATTTGCAAGTTTAATTGTACTTGTTGTCATTTTTTCAATTGCTTCAGCTAATTTTCTACAATTTGATAACATTATCGGAATCTTTCTATCGACAGCTGTTACAGGCATCCTTGCTTTAGGGGCAACGATGATTATCGTTACAAGTGGAATTGATTTATCCTGTGGAACCGTACTAACCTTGTCTTCGGTTATGACAGGTGTATTTGCTGTCAACTTAGGTTTACCAGTTTGGGTAGCTGTACTCGGAGGTATTTTAATAGGTGCCGTAGTAGGGTTAATTTCTGGAGCTGCAATTGCAAAGTTGAAGATTCCCCCATTTATTGCAACGTTAGCGATGATGATGATCGCGAAAGGATTGGCACTTGTTATTTCGAAAGCCACTCCAATTTATTTCACTTCTATACCAAGCTTTAACAAAATTGCGATGGGTTCTATTATCCCCGGCTTTGCTATTCCGAATGCTGTTTTCATCTTTTTTGGAATGGCTATTTTTGCAAGTTTAATTTTAAATAAAACGATCATCGGAAGGTATACATTTGCACTAGGAAGCAATGAAGAAGCAACTAGGCTTTCTGGAGTGAATGTTGATAAGTGGAAAATCATTATCTATATGCTTGCAGGTGTTTTTACTGGTGTTGCAGGGATTATAATGGCATCTCGTCTAAATTCTGCCCAGCCAGCTTTAGGAGCGGGATATGAATTGGAAGCAATTGCAGCAGTCGTTATCGGAGGAACTTCTTTAAGTGGTGGTAAAGGAACAATTCTTGGTACGGTTATCGGTGCATTGATTATGAGTGTGTTAACAAATGGTCTTCAAATCCTTTCCGTACCGCAAGAGTGGCAAACAGTAGTTGTTGGGGCGGTTATCTTATTAGCAGTTTACGCAGATGTGCTACGAAACAAAAAAGCAAAGAATTAACTACGATACTGTTTTTAAAATAAAACAATATATAGGGGGAGTTTTGGATGAAGAAAGCAAAAAAGGGCATCGTTTTATCGTCAATTCTCGCAATCTCAATGTTTATGGGAGCGTGTTCTTCAAACAATGCAAGCACGGGAAGTAAGGATAGTAATGCTCCTGCAAGGGATGACGGCAAGCGCTATGTTGCGATTATTTCAAAAGGTTTCCAACATCAGTTTTGGCAGGCAGTTAAAAAAGGGGCTGAGCAAGCAGCAGATGAATATAAGGTGACTATTACATTTGTAGGTCCTGAAACGGAAGCGCAAGTTGATAAACAAGTTGAAATGCTCCGTAGCACACTTGATAAAAAACCAGATGCGATTGGTTTTGCGGCATTAGACTCTAAGGCAGCTCTTCCTTTGTTAGAACAAGCAAAAAACAAAAAAATTCCTGTTGTTGCGTTTGACTCAGGTGTTGAGGGAGATATACCCGTAGCAACAGCGGCAACAGATAATAAAGCAGCGGCAGCTCTTGCAGCTGAGAAAATGGCTGGATTAATTGGTGAAAAAGGAGAAGTAGCAGTAGTTGCTCACGACCAGACAAGTAAAACAGGTGTTGAACGCCGAGATGGTTTTGTAAATACAATCAAATCAAAGTATCCAAACATCAAACTTGTTGATATCCAGTATGGTAGCGGCGATCAATTAAAATCGACTGACGCTGCTAAGGCAATTATGCAAGCACACCCAAATGTAAAAGGTATTTTCGGTACAAATGAAGGGTCTGCGATTGGGGTAGTAAATGCTGTTAAAGAATTGAACAAAAAGAGTGTAGTAGTAGTTGGTTTTGACTCTGGAAAACTACAAATTGATGCGATTAAGAGCGGAGTAATGGCAGGTGCGATTACGCAAAATCCAATTGGAATTGGTTATGAAACTGTTAAAGCAGCTGTTGAGAACCTAGATGGGAAACAAGTATCCAAAACAATTGACACTGGTTTCTATTGGTACGATAAAAAGAACATTGATGATCCCAAAATTAAGGAAGTTCTATATCAATAAAATTTAAATCGAAACTAGCGGTGCAAATAAAAGAGAAATTGAGGTGCATACCATTGCCGAGTGTAATAAATGATTTGAAATTATATGCAAATAAGATTGTCCAAACGGGTCTTGTAGTAGGAGCAGGTGGAAATTTAAGTATGAGAGACGAGAATATGATGTATATCTCTCCTAGCGGTTTTGATTTGCAAGAGATAGAAGACCACGAGTGGGTACGTGTCAATATTGAAACTGGTGAGATATTGGATGATTTAAAACCATCTTCTGAAATATTAATGCATCTGGAATGTTTTCGTAAACGTCCTGATATAACAGCTGTTTTACATGCTCATCCAAGTTATTCGGTAGGTGTATCATGTACGGGTCATACCATTCCAAGTCTATTCCCAGATTTTCCAGCAATGATCAAAAGCGTATCTTATCTTGAATATATGATACCGACTACAGAAGTATTGGCTAACGCTGTATCAAATGTGATTGAAGAAAATGATGTAGTCGTAATGAGGAATCACGGGGTACTTACGGTTGGTAAAACAATGAAAGAAGCATATTTTCTCATGCAAATTCTAGAAGAAGCGGCCAAAGTATATACAATTGCATCGACTGTGGGCGTGCCAAGAATTTTGACAGAGGAAGAATGTCACGAATTAAGAAATCTATCTTCTGAGAAATATAGATTACAACTACTAAAAGATGCGGAGTAATTGAAGTGTTTCCGAGGGGTGTGAAGGAATGGAAAAAGTTTGGGCTTTTGATTTAGGTGCATCTAATGGGCGTTTAATGGTAAGTGGATTTGATGGGAAACGCCTTTATCTTGAAGAAGTTCACCGGTTCTCCAATCGCCCTATTTACGCAACTGGTCATTATTATTGGGATATTTTAAGGATCTTCCAAGAAATGAAGAATGGAATAGGGAAAAGTATTCAAAACGGTCATAAGTCGATCGAAAGTTTATCTATTGATACGTGGGGCGTTGATTTCGGACTTCTTTCTGCAACAGGGGAATTGCTTAGCAATCCTTATTCTTATAGAGATCCGCATACAAATGATAGTTTAAAAGAAATCACGGAAGTCATTCCGAGGGATGTTTTGTTCTCTCGAACGGGGGTCACGCCAGCAGCAATTAATACGATTTGCCAGCTTTATACGATAAAAAAGAATAACCCAGATTTGATAGAAAAGGCAAAAACTCTATTATTAACACCAAACTTATTGAGTTATTTATTTTCCGGCGAAAAGGCGAATGAATATACGATTAGTACAACGACATCATTATTTCACATTCATGAGCGTAATTGGGATACCGCCCTTATGACTAAGTTAAAGCTACCTAAAGAAATCATGGGAAATATTGTGATGCCAGGAACAACTCTCGGTCCGACACTTTCTTCCATTCATAACGAATTTGGCATGAAGCCTGTTAAAGTTATTGCTGGTGCAGGACATGATACAGCCTGTGCTCTTGCCGCACTGCCTATTAAGTCAGAATATTCTGTGTTTATGAGTTGTGGTACATGGATCTTAATGGGAGTTCAAGTGAAGGATCCAGTCATTAATGAACAGGCTTTGGAATGGGGCTTTACAAATGAAGGAACGGCAGATGGCGAGTTTCGGCTACTTAAAAATATTATGGGGTTATGGCTCATTCAAGAATGTAGGGGGACTTGGGCAAAAGAAGGCAAGCTTTTTACTTACGAAGAAGAAGCAACGTTGATTCGAAATACAAAGCCATTTGCACATTTTATAGACCCAGACGATCCTTCTTTCTTCAATCCGGAAAATATGCTAAAACAAATCCGAGATTTCTGTATAAAGAGTGGTCAACAGTCGCCTGAAACGGAAGGGAGTTTCCTCCGCTGTATTTTGGAGAGTCTTTCATTCAAGTACAGATGGGTGTTAGAGAAGCTGGAAGTGTTAACTGGTAAGTCAATAGAAGTCATCCATATGGGCGGCGGTGGCATTCAAAATGATCTTTTTTGTCAATTTACCGCAAATGCGACTAACCGCCCAGTTGTAGCGGGACCAGTTGAAGCGAGTGCGATTGGAAATTCATTATCGCAATGGATTGCGCTAGGGAAAATAAAGGATTTAAAGGAAGGTAGAGAGATTGTTGAAAACTCGTTTCCTGTTAAACATTATCAACCTCAAAACCAATTAGAATGGCAGGAAGCATACGGCCGTTTTATTGAAATAATCGATAATAGTGTAGTAAGAAGGGAGCTTTAAAATGAAAACAGTTCATAATAGATTTTACAATACATTACCGAAAATCGGAATTAGACCAACGATTGATGGCAGAAGAAATGGTGTACGTGAATCCCTTGAAGATATGACGATGAATCTTGCAAAATCGGTAGCAAACTTAATAACTGAAAACTTGCGTCATTACAATGGCGAGGCAGTAGAATGTGTCATCGCTGATACATGTATTGGCGGTGTGGCGGAAGCGGCCAAAGCGGCTGAAAAATTTGCGGTAGAGGGAGTTGGTGTTTCTATTACTGTTACACCATGCTGGTGTTATGGTTCTGAAACGATGGATATGAATCCAGACATTCCAAAAGCAGTATGGGGATTTAATGGAACAGAACGTCCAGGGGCAGTGTATCTTGCAGCTGTCCTAGCTGCCCATAATCAAAAGGGTATTCCAGCTTTCGGCATATACGGGAAAGATGTGCAAGATTTAAGTGATACATCTATTCCTGAAGATGTGCAGGAAAAATTACTTCAATTTGCAAAGTCTGGTCTTGTCGTTGCTACTTTAAAAGGAAAATCGTATCTTTCGATGGGATCTGTATCTATGGGGATTGCCGGTAGTACCGTTAACCCTGAGTTTTTCCAAGATTATTTAGGAATGAGAAATGAATATATTGACATGTCTGAATTTGTTAGAAGGATAGATGAGGAAATTTATGATAAGGAAGAATATGAAAAGGCTTTAAATTGGGTGAAAGAGTATTGCCCAGAAGGTCCAGATAATAATTCGGAAGAAATGCAACGATCGAGGGAGCAAAAGAATAAAGACTGGGAAACTAGCGTTAAAATGACGTTAATTGCAAGAGATCTCATGGTTGGAAATCCGAAACTAGAGGAACTTGGCTCTGGTGAAGAAGCGCTAGGACATAACGCGATTTCTGCTGGTTTTCAAGGCCAGCGTCAATGGACGGATCATTTCCCGAATGGAGATTTTATGGAGACGATTTTAAATTCTTCCTTTGATTGGAACGGAATTCGCCCGCCATACATTATGGCGACTGAAAATGATAGTTTAAATGGAGTTACGATGCTATTTGGTCATTTATTAACAAATACAGCTCAAGTTTTTGCAGATGTAAGAACGTATTGGAGCCCAGAGGCAGTAGAACGCGTGACAGGACATAAACCTGAAGGATTGGCGGCAAATGGATTTATTCATATGATTAACTCCGGTTCGGCTGCACTTGACGGGACAGGACAACAAACGAAAGATGGAAAGCCTGCTATAAAACCATTTTGGGACATTACAGAGGAAGAAGCTCAAAAATGTTTGGCAGCTACTTCCTGGCGACCAGCTTCAACAGGATATTTCCGCGGGGGTGGATTCTCGAGCGATTTCTTAACAAAAGGAAATATGCCTGTAACAGCAGCTCGTCTCAACCTTGTTAAAGGATTAGGACCTGTTTTACAAATTGCAGAAGGCTATACGGTTGAAATACCAGAAGAGATTCACGACATATTGGATGGGAGAACCGATCCAACTTGGCCAACAACTTGGTTTGTGCCAAATATAACAGGAGAAGGTGCCTTTCAAGATGTTTACACAGTAATGAACAATTGGGGTGCCAACCACTGTGTAATAAGTTACGGTCATATTGGCAGTGATTTAATTACTCTTGCTTCCATGCTCCGAATCCCTGTTAATATGCATAACGTCAAGGAGGAGAACATATTCAGACCGAGTGCATGGGGTATGTTCGGTACAAAAGATCCAGAAGCAGCAGATTACCGTGCCTGCCAAAACTTTGGTCCATTATATCATTAATGTAAAAAGTCCCCCTGATCATATGTCGGGGGGTTACTATAGAGCATATTTTTTCGCATTGGAATGAAAGTGTAAGATTTGTAGTGCTTACAAGAATCATAAGTAATAGGAAACTCTTAAACATACGGATACACACTATTTTCGTGTCCGAAATAATAGAACAATAAAAAACAATGGGGGTAAAAAGATGGTTAACAGTTTATGGAATGAAACAAAGGCATCACAATTATCACAAGGAGTAGACGAATTAGTGTATCGTTCAAATTTAATTGGAACAGACCGTGCTGTATGTAATTGGGGAGGCGGAAACACATCGGTAAAGACATTTGAAAAAGATTTCCGCGGCCGTGATATAGAGGTGATGTGGGTTAAGGGAAGTGGATCAGATTTAGCAACGATGAAAGCACAAAATTTTACGGGTTTAAGAATGGAAGACATTCGTTTATTAATGGAGCGGGAAGAAATGTCAGATGAAGAAATGGTAGAGTATTTAGCTCATTGTATGATTGACAGTAAGCATCCACGTGCATCTATCGAAACATTATTACATGCTTTCTTACCTTTTAAACATGTGGATCATACACATCCAGATGCCATTATTAGTCTTTGCTGCGCACATAATGGAAGACAAATTGCGGAGGAGATTTACGGCAATCGTTTCGTTTGGGTTCCGTATGTGCGTCCTGGATTTACGTTATCTAAAATGATTGCAGAAGGTGTGAAAAATAATCCAAATGCTGAACTTGTGTTAATGGAAAAACATGGCCTAGTCGTTTGGGGAGATACGGCGAAGGAAAGTTATGAAAGAACAATTGCAGTTATTAATGAGGCAGAACAATATATGAATGCGCGAGTGAATGAAAGTACTATATTTGGAGGTCAAAAATACGATGCCCTTTCAGTAGAAGAGCGTAGAAGCATTCTTGCAAAAGTAATGCCGATTATTCGCGGAGCAGTTAGCGACGAAAAGAAAATGTTATTATCCTATGACGATACAGATGAAGTACTTCAATTTGTGAACAGCTACAATGCAAGAGAGCTTTCGCAAGTTGGAGCAGCTTGTCCTGATCATTTAGTTCATACAAAGCGCAGTCCTCTTTATATTGATTGGGATCCGCAAACAAAAAACGTGGACGGATTAATAGAGAGTATTAAATCTGGTGTTGAAAACTTTAAAGATGAGTATAAAGCTTACTTTGAACGTAACAAATATGAAGGCGACAAAATGTTTGAATCTGCACCTCGCGTTATTTTAATTCCTGGTATCGGTATGGTGAATACCGGTAAAAATGTGGCGATGTCAAAAGTAAGTGGTGCGCTGTATCATAGGGCAATTTCGGTAATGAAGGGTGCTACAACACTTGGACGTTTCGTTTCTTTAAACGAAAATGAATCTTACAATGTTGAGTATTGGCCGTTAGAGTTATATAAATTATCGTTAGCACCGGCTGAAGCGGAATTTTCTCGCAAAGTTGTTTTTATTACAGGTGGTGCTGGCGGAATTGGAAGTGAAACAGGACGCTGCCTCGTTTCAGAAGGTGCGCATGTCGTGCTTGCTGATTTGAACTTTGAAGGAGCAGAAAAAGTTGCGGCTGAAATGAATGAGAAGTATGGCGAAGGTCGTGCCACTGCTGTGAAAATGGATGTAACAAAAGAAGAAGAAGTGAAGGCGGCATTTGAGCAGGCAGCTCTTACTTACGGAGGCGTTGATAGTATCGTGAATAATGCAGGACTTGCGACGTCTAGTCCATTCGATGAAACAACGCTTCAAGAATGGAATTTAAATATGAACGTACTTGGAACAGGCTACTTTTTAGTGGCGCGTGAAGCGTTCAAGCAAATGAAACAGCAAGGCATTGGTGGGAATATGGTATTTGTCGGCTCGAAAAATTCTGTGTATGCCGGAAAAAATGCTTCGGCATACAGTTCTGTAAAAGCACTCGAAACGCATTTAGCGAGATGTATTGCAGCTGAAGGTGGTGAGTATGGTATTCGCGTAAATTCAGTTCTTCCCGATGCGGTGTTGCAAGGGTCAGCTATTTGGGGTTCAAAGTGGCGCGAAGAACGTGCCGCAGCATATGGTATCGAACCGGATCAATTAGAGGAGCATTACCGTAAACGTACAACATTATTAGTTAATATTTATTCGAGGGATATTGCTGAATCGATTGCTTTCTTTGCCTCCTCAAAGGCAGATAAAACAACGGGATGTATGATTACAGTTGATGGTGGTGTAACAGCAGCATTTACGAGATAACTATTACGTTTGTGAAAAGGTATTTCAAAAGAAGTATAAGTGGAAAATGTTTTTTGCCTCTTATACTTCCATATAAAAGAATAGCGAATTTCAAAGAGAGAATAGAAGAAGTCAATGTGCAGAAGGGGACATTTTACATTCGCTTTTCAAAAGGGGATGGAAATTTGAAACTGAGAAACGTATTAACAGGGGGATTGCTTTTTAGTACTTTATTATTTTCTTTAGGAGGCACTGGAGAGTTTAGTAAAGCAAAGGCAACATCACCTATTACGATTGAAACTCCAAAGCCAGAGGGAAAGAAACTATCACTTTGGTACAACGAGCCAGCAAAAGATTGGGAAAAACAAGCATTGCCAATCGGTAATGGCTATATGGGTGGAATGGTCTTTGGCGGAGTCCAGCAAGAACGTATTCAGTTTAATGAAAAAACGCTTTGGACTGGTGGACCAAGCAGTACGAGTGAGTATACGTACGGGAATCGTGATGGGGCAGCGAGTCACTTAGGTAGCATTAGAGAAAAGTTATCAAAAGGTGATAAATCAGGAGCAGAAAGGGAATCTACGCAATTTCTCACAGGACTTCAAAAAGGCTTTGGTTCCTATCAAAATTTTGGGGACATATATTTAGATTTTAATATGCCAGATGCGTCTTCATTTTCTAATTATCGCAGGGAATTAAATTTAAATGAGGGAATTTCTACGGTGTCCTATAACTATAAAGGTGTTCAATATAATAGGGAATATTTTGCAAGTTATCCTGATCGCGTTATGGTCATGCGTTTAACTGCTAGTGAAGCGAAACAGCTTTCATTAGATGTTAGACCAACGAGTGCACAAGGAGGGCAAGTAACGTCCAAAGATAACAAAATTACGATAAAAGGACAAATAGCGAATAATGGAATGAAATATGAATCGGAATTTAAAGTACTAAATGAGGGCGGGACATTAACAGCAGAGAATGGAAAAATTAAAGTAGCAAATGCAGATAGCTTAACAATTATTATGACTGCAGCTACTGATTATGAAAATAAATATCCTACTTATAAAGGGGAAGATCCACATCAAAAAGTTGAAAAAATCATGTCTGCTATTTCTAACAAGAGTTATGAGGTTTTAAAATATACACATATAAAAGACTATTACTCTTTATTTAATCGTGTTTCTTTAAATTTAGGAGGGGAACAACCATCCGTTCCAACAAATGAACTACTAGCATCCTACAGTAAAGAAAACAGTAAGTATTTAGAAGAACTATTCTTCCAATATGGAAGATATTTGCTTATTTCTTCTTCAAGACCAGGAACGCTTCCTGCAAATCTGCAGGGAGTATGGAATAATTCGAACACACCACCGTGGGAAAGTGATTATCATTTTAATATTAATTTGCAAATGAATTATTGGCCTGCAGAAGTGACAAATCTGTCTGAAACAGCTGAGCCATTAATGGATTATGTTGATTCATTGAGAGAACTGGGAAGGGTTTCAGCAGAAAAACATTTTGGTGTTACAGGCGGCGGGTGGACCGTTAACACGATGAATAATCCATTTGGATTTACTGCGCCTGGATGGGGATTAGGCTGGGGCTGGGCACCTAGTGCGAATGCCTTTATTGGTCAAAACCTTTGGGAGCATTACAAGTTTACGGATGATAAACAATACTTACAAGAAAAGATTTATCCGATACTGAAAGAAGCGGCAGAGTTTCATAATAAGTTTTTAGTCGAAGATCAAAATAAGAAGTTAGTTGTTTCTCCGTGCTGGTCTCCAGAGCTTGGTGGAATTTCTAATGGATGTGCCTTTGACCAACAGTTAGTATATGAGCTGTTCTCTAATGTAATTGAAGCGAGTGAAGTTTTACAGGTTGATAATGTATTTCGGGATGAGTTAAAGGCGAAAAGGGATAAATTATTCCCGCCAATTCAAATTGGTAGATACGGTCAGGTGCAAGAGTGGAAGGATGATATAGATGACCCTGGCGAAACGCATAGGCATATATCCCAGTTAGTTGCGCTATATCCAGGAAGTATGATTAATCACAATACACCGGAATGGCTTGAGGCTGCTAAAGTTACTTTAAACCATCGTGGTGACGAGGGGACAGGTTGGAGTAAAGCGAATAAAATTAATTTATGGGCACGTTTGTTAGATGGTGACCATGCGTATAAAATCCTGCAAGGTCAACTGACAGGAAGTACGCTCAGCAACTTATTTGATACGCATCCGCCGTTTCAAATTGATGGGAATTTTGGCGCAACATCAGGAATTGCTGAAATGTTAATTCAAAGCCATACCGACTCCATTCAACTATTGCCTGCACTTCCGAAAGCTTGGAAGGACGGTTCTTATAAAGGACTAAGAGCACGCGGTGCATTTATGATTGATGCGGACTGGAAAAATGGTATGCCTACAGTTATTCAGGTGACTTCTGATCATGGAAACGATGTAAAGTTAAAAAGTCCGATGTTCAATACATCGTTTACTGTGACAAGAGTCGGTACGAATACACCGGTGCCATTTACGAAGGATGGCGATACGATTTCATTTAAAACGGAACAAGGTAAAAAGTATAAGATTGAGTCTATGCTTAGTTTCGATTTAGAATCTCCGAGCAGTGTAACAGCAGGAAATACAGTTAAGGTAAAGGCAAACTTATCAAACTTTGGTACGTTGAAATCTTCATCTGGAGAAGTGGTTGTAAAGGCTCCAGAGAGCTGGAATGTGAAACCGATTCAAGTAGCTTTTGAAGGCGTTGAGCCAGGGCAATCGAAAACAATTGAGGCAGATTTACCTGTCCCTATTGATGTAGTTGCTAATAAGTATGCCATTGAAGCGGAAGTAAACACAGATAGCGGGACGGTTCGTAAATCCAATCAAATAGAAGTAACACCAGCAGTAAAGCTAATTTCGGCAAATGTTGACCCACATCCAATTAGTAGTGAAGGTGGTTCGACTACATTAAAGGTAAAGGTCCAAAATGAAATAAAGGAAAAAGTGACACCTGGAAAAATTGAATTGCAATTACCAGAAGGCTGGAATGCACAGCCAATAGCAACAGACTTTCAATTACCGGCAGGAGGAGAGGAGACATATTCGTTTGTTATAACTCCGCCATCCCAGTTTAAAGGAGTAAGAGAAGTTGGGGTTTCTGTCAAATTGGGGAATGCGGTGGTAACATCAACGAAAGTGCAAGTTGCTTCCGGCGGCATCTATCTTAGTGACATTTCATGGGTAAAAGCAACTGCTGGATGGGCAACGGTTCAAAAAGATAAAAGCACTGACAAAAACCCACTTTCATTACTCGGAACGACAGGACCGATTACGTACAAAAAAGGAATCGGAACGCATTCGAAGTCAGAAATTACCTATGATATATCAAATTCAACTTACAAACGATTTCATTCATACGTAGGAATCGACCAGGAGCCTGGTGGTAAAGGCGGTTCAGTCGTATTTAAAGTGCTACTTGATGGGGCCGAAGTATTTAATAGCGGTACAATGTACTATAATACGCCAGCAAAATTTGTTGATGTTGACCTTACAGGTAAAAAAGAATTAAAACTAGTCGTTGATGATGCAGGTAACGGTAATGGAAATGATCATGCGGATTGGGCGGATGCTTGGTTGAGTTATAAATAAAGATAGGTTAACAAATCTAAAATAAAAACGCTATTCTTTCTGTGAAATCGTAGGAGAGAATGGTGTTTTTTGTTTAATGAATGAAACCGATTTGCTTAAGAAATTCAAAGATTCTTAGTTTTAGTTATATATCTTTTTATTTTTGGTAGCTAAATGGATTTTTTGTATTTTAATATGTGTTGTTTAAATATGTAATTTCTGTATCCGTTAGTCTATAATTAAAAGGTGAGAATGGATATTTGAAGTGTAGGAGACAATTAATTTAAAGCTATCATTGTAGTTATATTAGGGGAGAGGGATAAATGAGTGTAAAGCTTCAACTAAGTTATGATAATGAACAAATTCAATTTTTTAATAAAGAATATGGAATAGTGGGATTTACGGATTATACACCTACGATATGGAAAGACCTTTCAAAAGTTAATTGGTATGTGGATGAAAAAATGTTTGTAGATCATAAAAAAACATACATTTATACTGGCTCGGGCCATTTTGGAGCAAGAAGAGATTTGCATCAAATTGTAATGAAATTGTGGTATGGTGACGAAGCGATAGAAACGGCTTACGCTAAGAAGTATATAATTGAGCATCATAACAATAACGCCTTTGATTGTAAAATTCAAAACCTGTCTTTTGCTTCTAATGACCTCAATTTGACTAAAGCTCATTCTTTTGATAAAAACCAACCAAAATTAATACGGAAAGCAGCTTTAAATTTTTATAAAGATTTTAAGACGCAAAAATACCAAATAACAATTATTTGTACAGATGATTTTATGATAATTCAAGATGGAAAAGCAATACAGATTGAACGGTGCTATCTTACATATGAAGATAACTTTAGAGTTGTATATACAGATGCTAATAGAATTGTAGATGAACTCTTGGAAGTAGGGAATATTAACTTTAAATTACTTTCTTTTAAAGAATTTTCATATAAAGAAGCAGAATTTTATGTTCCTGAAAATGGACAAGTAGTAGGAGGAATATGGTTCCTTGAGGATGAAGAAGGTAATCCTATTATGGTTGCTGGAGAAGATGTAAAAGGGAGATTTTGTTTTAATAGTACACCACCAAATCCAAAATTATATAAAAAAGAAAATAAATAATGAATTATCTAGGGAGTATCTTTAGCAAGTAGATATGATATCTATATTGATTCCAATATAGATAAAACTTTTATTGTTAAGATAATCTTTTTTAATTAAGCAAGAAATATGATTAGAGTTGTATAAAGAAAACATGGTGTTTTAATCATAAAAAATAAATGGATGCTTTTTCTTTTTTATTAAAGAAATTTGAAGGAGAGTTAGATACAAGTTATTAACAACTTCAAACCAATACATGTTATTATTGTTATAAACAAATTAAAAAATAAAGTGAGAAGGGTGATTTGATGCATGTAACACAACATCCCAAATTTACAAATGCGACTTATTATATGGATGGAAAATTAAAAGAACATTTTGGCGAAAAATGTGTGGTGAAAAACATAACATTTAAACAATGTGAAGAATTTATTGAAAAAACGACACAAGTTCATTCGAAAGAGGAACTATTTTTATTGGAAGACAGTCTAGATATAGAGGTTGATATGAATAAGCAAACCGGTTTGAAACAAACATTTTTAAGTGTTTGGAGTTCTGTTTTATTAGGAATAGTGGTAGCTTTAGTTACAATGCTTAACTCGAACGTACAGTCGTTAATTACTTTTATTGGAAAAACATTTGTTGATAGTAATGCAAACAAAGAACAAGCGATTAAAGAACTATCAAAGCTGATTAATGATAGCTATAAAATGTCATTAAACCAAGTTGTTACACCTGCTTTTTATATAGTTTTTCTTGGTATTACGGGTACCTGTGTATTTATAATTTGGAGACATAATAAAATGTTGCAGAAAAGTTTGTTTCACCACAAAATTATTAAGAGGTGTATAGATTTAAAGGAGAGAAGAGATTTAGAAGGAGAGAAAAAAGATAAAAATTATATTCAAGATGTTGTAAGTGCCTGAGTATAGATAAGTTTTTCGTAAAGTGACTCAAATTTGTGGCGAGTGGGGTGAGTAATAGGCAATTTTAAAATTAAATAGCAGTAGTAATAAGAGACTTAGAAATGAATGATAAATAATTTATACGTCATTTCTAAGTCTTTTTGATTTATTATGTGAAAAGCATGAAAGGAAAAAATTAAGAAATAATTCGGTTGGATATAGAAAGAGACTTGTATAGGTTAAATTTAATTGTTGGAAATATTGTGGTAGGAAAAAACATATGAGGTGTTCTAAAAATGAAAATACAAATTGTATTGTTTGATGGTTTTGGAGAGCTCGTCTCCTTTGCACCTTTTGAAGTACTGAAAAGAGCGATAGAAGAAGGGGCTCCGTTTACAGTTGAATTCGTTTCAAGTGAACCAAAACAAGAAGTTACTACTTCGTTTGGAGTGACGGTGAAACTACATGATTTTTTACGCATGGATAATCGTCCAGATTTGTTAATTGTACCTGGTGGTGGCTGGAATCATAAAGCTGAACATGGGGTGAGAAAGCAAGCAGAGCTTGGTACTTTAACCAAAATGATTAGAGAGATGAACAATGAAGGAACGATTGTTGCTGGAGTTTGTACAGGAGGTATGCTACTAGCTGCATCCGGTATATTGAACGGTCAAAAGGCAACAATGCATCATTTGGCGCAGGGTGAAATGAGTGAATATGGAGCAGAACTTCTTCCTTATAGAATTGTAGATCAAGGGAATGTTATTACTGCAAGAGGAGTTACTTCAGGACTTGATTTAGCTCTTTGGATTACGGAAAAGTTCGCAAGTCCTAAAATTGCAGCTGCTGTTGAATATAGAATGGAATACGAGCGGCGGGGAGTTGTTTGGAAATAATTTGATCTTAACCATGTTTTTATACTCTATAGCGTATTAGATATTGTAAAAGAGAAAGAGCCAATTCATACGAGCAGGCTCTTTTTTTATGTATTCATTCTCTATGTTTAATAATTGGGCTGAATATAACCTAACTTTATTCCCTTTGTGACAGCTTCTAAAATGAGGGAACTTCAACATAATGGACATAAACGGTGCTTATACATGTAAAGTAAGAGGCCATGAAAATGAATAAAGACTGTTAATTTTTGTGCACTTTGATTATGTAGAAATAGGGGGATGACATGGAAGACAATAAGCCTAAGAAAATTTTATTTATTCAATCGGGAATTCCTTTTTATTATCCAATGATCGAAGCCGCAATTTTGAATAGTTTACAAAAGGTAAACAGTAATACAATTATGGTAAACCCAGAAAGGGCGATAGAAACCGCATTAAAAATGAAACCTGATTTTATTTTGGTACTCGGTGGTTTAAACGAGGGAATTATTAGTGTCATGCCAGTCCTAAAGAGTGCGGGTTTTACTACTGGACTTTGGCTGACAGATGATCCGTATTATACGGATGTAACACAACATCTTGTGCCGTATTATGATTACATATTTACGCAAGATTTAAATTGTATCAAATTTTATAGAGGGTTAGGATGTAAGAATGTGTTTCATCTTCCGTTAGCAGCAAATCAAGATGTGTTTAAACCTTCTCAGAAAGAAGATACATATAAGTATGATCTTAGTTTTATAGGTACAGCATTTGAAAATAGACTTACCTTTGTTGATTCTATTTCAGAGTATTTAGCAGAAAAAAACATAAAAATTGTAGGATTTGGTTGGGAGAAGTTAAAGAATTATGAAAGGTTAAAGGATAAAATACAACTATTGCCACTTGCGAAGTATGAGGATGCATTGCAATTTTACGTATCGACTAAAATCAATATAAATTTACATCGTTCACCAAGTGATCAGGAATTGAATTGTAATGCTGCAAATATCCAAGCATATTCAGTAAATAATAGGACGTTTGAAATTAATGCTGTAGGTTCTTTTCAATTAACTGATATACGACCAGATGTAGCGAAGCATTACATACCTGGTGTTGAAATAGAAACGTTTAATAGTGCACGGGAGTTTATACAAAAAGCGGAGTATTATTTGGAACATGTACAAGAAAGAAAACAAATAGCAAAAAATGGACTGGATAGAACTTTGAAACATCACACATATGATAAACGTATAGTACAATTATTAAACTATATTCATTTCATAGGTGTGCAGATGTAGTCTAACCATTAATTGAAATGATAAGCGCTTAGTACTTTCTAACTTTCGTAGTCTATAAAGACCATTTATGAAAAAGGGATTTGAATAATTTTGTGGAATTTATTTATTCTGAAAAAACAATTTTGCATTGGAACTAATTTATATTTGATAATTAGAGGAGATTAAAAATGAATCACTTTTTTGTAAAATTTGGTGAATATGAAGCAAGTGTTTGTGAATGGGGAGATAAAAGTAATCCTCAAATCATTTGTTTTCATGGTTTAGGAAGTACAAAATTAAGTTTTATTGAAATCGCGGAACTTTTAAAGGATAAATATCATATTGTATCGTTTGATCTACCTGGACATGGGAAAACACCAAATTTTGAGAAGGATGAAGATTATGGTGCATTCCATTTAACAAATTGGGTAGTAGCATTACTTGAGCACATAGGAAAAGAAACCTTTTATATAGTAGCACATTCATGGGGCGCAAGCGTTGCGCTTCACTATGCAGCAGAATGTCCAGAAAAAGTGAATAAAATGGTATTGTTAGATGGTGGTTATCATCATGGCAAAATGAATGCGGATTATTTTGCGAATCTATATAAAGATGCGAAAGAAGGAGAGTGTCCACCGCGATCATTAGAAGAAGAAATTACCCATTACGAAAAAGATTTTGATGAATATATTTTTGATAGTAAAAAAGCATTCATCCAATCAGAAAAACTGGCTTACAGCAGGTGGTCACCATTACTAGAACGTGCGGTTTATGATTTAATGAGAGAAGACGATAGTAAAATAAAATGGCATGCTACTGGCGATACCGCTAGAGGTGTAATTAAGTTTCAATATACGGTGTATAAAACATTGAAACCGCATAAAATTAAAAGCGATATTTTATTGTTGTATTGTGATCTTCCCGATAATTATTTAGAAATAAGAGAATTGCAGATAGCAGAATTTAAGAAGCGTATTAATATTACGACTAAGCTTTACAAAGATACAGGGCATTTAATGCATTGGGATAGACCGGAAGAGATTGCTGAGGATGTTTTACATTGGTTCAAATAAAGAAGGTCCGTTGTTCGCATTTGAGCAACGGATTTTCTTTTGAAAAATTGAATGTAGTTGTCATAACCAGTAAGCTTAATGCTCAAAACTGAATCAGGGTTCTTGATATAAATGTGTGTATTCAGCTTCAACCGCGAGATGTAGTAGCTCCGTTATCATGAAAAGTTTGTAAGTCTCCTAAAATGAAGTAACCAAGATCACATAAACACAAATCGTCTGCTTCTACTGGATTAGGTTTCTTGCGAATTTTAAATTAAAGGTCTTATCCAAAGTTGAGAAAAATCCACATAACCAAAATATTTCATCTTAATATTCGTTAAATCTGATGAAAAAGGAATTTGACGTGTATCATAGTATAAGGGAATCATAATAGAGGATTCTATCAGTTCTTTTTCAAGATTCTTATTTAGTAAAGACCACTCTTCAAAATGTGTATGTTTGTATTTAGATAGTTGGTTTCTTAGTGATTTATTTGTTTTTAAAACTTTAGCCAATGGTGAATATCTAGCTGTTAAAAAATAATAAAATGATATCTCTTGATTCATCTCGAATACTTCACCATGAATAAAAAGGTCGACTTGTTCATTAAGTTTTTCATCCCTAAGATAGTTTTCAAATGGAACCCATTTAACTTGAAAAGGTATATTTTCTTTTTCTAAGATATTCATTAACCATTGTGTGGTTGCTTCTGTATACTGAGTAGCTTTTATAATAAGTGGTTCTTTAAATTCAGGACGTTTTCTTTTTGGGATATTGATTTGATGATCTATGTCTTTTAAACAGCTTTTAATATTTGGGATTTTTTGAGAATCATATTCATGAATATGATTTATATTGTTAGCGATAATAGAATGTAAGTAATTACGAACATCTATGTGCTGAATGGAAGAATCGCGCCAAGCATTCATAATTATAACGCCAAAACCGGAATTCCTTTCTACTTGAAAAGTAGAATTACATTTATGGTGTTTGGAAGATTGATAAATAGTATCAAATTCCAGAGGGACCTGAATGAATTCTACTGTATCTAGTAAAGGTCTTTCTTGAAAATAATCATGAAATGCTATCAATGATGTTTTCTCCAGGCTATTCTCTCCTATATAAAAACCACCGCTTCCTATGATTTGACCGTTATTTTCTTTATAAATACTTGTATTTATCATACATAACATTTGTAAACAATAACTACACCCTTTTGGGTAATGTATATCAATAATTAATGGTGATACAACTTCTATTTTTTCTATGGGTGCCCATAAGTCTTTATAGTATGTATGACTGCGTAATTTTGAGAGACATAATTTCACATCAGCCGCTGTTAAAATGGATCCATCATGAAATTTTATAGACTTTTTTAAATATAGTCTAAGCGTAGATTGAGTTAAATCCCAACTGTGAGCTATTTCAGGGAATATGTTCCCCTTTTCATCCATATAAACAAGTCGATTAAAAACATTCGCAACAATATGTGCACTATGTACATCGGCAGCCTCGAGCGGATGGATTGTTAAAAAGGGCCTCCTTCTAGGAATAATTAATTTGTCATCTGAATTATGTATATAGCCAAATTTTGAATGAAACTTAGTCATTAAGCGGAGTTTACTGTTTGGAGACCAATTATATAGTAAATATTTACTGCTTTTTTCAACAGGCTGTTGGTCCATAATTTCCATTACTTGTGACTCATAGATTTGTTCTACATTTTTCAACCATTGGAGAGAGGAGGGGTTTCCCCTACCTTTTCCAGAAATGAAAGTTAGCCAACCTTCATCCATCCATTTATGTAAGTAACGTACTGTTTGCTTTGTACTTAAATTTAAAAAATCTGCTAGGTCTTGTATTTTTATATTTCCAGAAGAAAATGATTGCCATAGGTTTAGTAAAGTTTTATCCATTTTCCTATCTCCTTTTATAAGTGGACATGTTTTTCTGAAGGTGTCCATTTTTAATTTGATAAGTCTAGTTTAATATAACATTAGACAAGGGGAGGAGATACGATGAATTGGAAAGAATTTGAACAAAATATAAAAGTACGCTTAATTACATCATTTTTTAATCGTGCTGTTACATCAGCAGTAATGCCTTTTATGGCATTGTTTTTTGCTCAAGAAATAAATAAAGTATGGGCTGGTTTATTTTTAATCTTAACGGTTATGTTAAGTTTTTTTTCAAATTTAATTGGAGGTTACATTTCAGATCGATTTCAACGAAAGAAAATCTTATTGTTAACTTCTTTTTCTAGTACTTTAATGTTTTTATTCATGACTGTAAGCTTATATCCGACAGATAAGATGATTTGGTTATTTGCAATCGCTTATGTAGGTTTTATAATAACTAGCAGTCTTGGGCGTCCATCCATGCAGGCTATCATCATAGACTCAACTACACCGGAGAATCGAAAGGCTGTCTATACAATTGACTATTGGCTTATGAATCTTTCTATGGCAATTGGTGCAGCATTAGGTGGTTTTTTATACATTAATCATCAACAAGAGCTGTTTATACTACTGACTTGTGTTTCTGCTACAGTACCAATTGCATATAAAATTTGGCTAGTTACAGAAGTTAAAGAATGCTTAGAAAAAAGGCAGGAAAATATAGTACTTGATCTAATTCAAAATTATAAAATTGCTATTCAAGATAGAGCATTTTTAAGAGTTGTAATAGGGTCTACCTGCATATTTGCGGCAGAGTTTTCTTTAAACAGTTATATTGGTGTACGACTTTCAGAAACATTCAATCCAATAAGCATTGGGGACTTTGAAATAGTAGGAGTGAGGATGCTAAGTATTCTTAACATACAAAATATGCTTTTAGTAGTATGTTTAACGTTTATTATAAATAAATTTACTGATTATCTAAGTGGGAAAAAAGCGTTACTTTTAGGTCTTGTGCTCTATGGGATAGGCTATGTGGCAGTAACATCTTCAAACACTTGGTACGTACTAATTATTTTTAACTTTATTGCTACTGTTGGTGAACTTGTCTACTCACCAATCAGAAATGCAGAACAAGCTAATATGATTCCGGCTGACAAGAGAGGGTCATATTCAGCCTTTGCGGGTCTATCAGATATTGGGGCGGACCTAATTGCAAGAATGACTATTATCGTCGGTGCGTTCTTAATTCCTACGATGATGTCTGTTTATATTGGTATGATTGTAATAATGGGGGCATTTTTCCTATATAAAGGTCTGTTTGCTAGAACTAGTAGTCAATCACAGGAAAGATTGAATAACATTTCAATATAATATAATGCCTAAAATGAAATATACACTATTCTTTTTATAGAATCGTAGGATAAGTGTGTAAAGAGGGTTTATACAACTTTGGAGGGATTATCGAGGAACGAATGTCGGATAAAGAATTATTAAACACCTATCAAGGACAGAAAGTAGTAGTAGGCACTCATGGAGCTATTATGACGTTGATGATGGGTATTATGACAGTAAGTATGATTTGAATTTTTTACTACAGACATCAAAGCCAGATATATATATAGAATGGAATTCAATGGACAGAAATTGGTGGAGGTTAAAAGATTGTGGGAAATTTCATAGATTGATTTTATTCATCCATAGCTTTTCCTAGTGACGTGTATTATAAGCAAATGGGTTACTGCGGTAACTCTTTTTCTTATGGCACTGGCGGGGGACTGATTTCAAAAATCTAAAAAATTCGGTTTTTTAGCGTACAAAATTCACGTTTTGTTCTTGCTATCCCGAGGTGAAATGGGAGGGAATATTTTTGGGTAGGATATCTTTAAAGTTATTTTTTAAATCAATCCTATTTTTTTCCATATGCGGTATTGTTGTTTTTTCTATATTTCAGATTATTTTTGTCTGGAGTGTTTCGACAGGATTAGGGAGAGATGATATAGTCGGATTTTCTGATAATAAGTATGTAATTGGTCGTCCGCCTGTTAGCTATAATTTATATAAAAAAGATAGTGGGGAAACTATATTAGATAATGTTATTGGTTATAAAAAAGGGAAAACTAAAAGCTATATTCGGAATGAAATTGAATTTGTAGTGATAAATGAGACAAAGGGTAGCTATGAATTGTATAAAATAGAAAAGGCTTCAGAAAAGGATATAGAACGGCTGAAAGAAATGAAGAAATTAGAATAAGAGAGACTATCTGAAAGGTAAAAATGTACACTTGTTATTGTTAGATCTAAAAAATGGTTTAGACTGATAACTGGGTTTTATTTTATGAAAAGAATTATTATTAAAATAAAGCATTAGGGGTTCAGTCCCATACCCTCAAGCTAATATTTTGAAGTGTCCTCAAAACGAAAATTTTCTTCGTTTTGGGGGTATTATGAAATTCTTAAGTTGATGGGCATGCAACTGTACCCCATATTAGAAAAAATGATATTTTGATGCAAAGTTATGGTGCAAGCAAGAGCATTACAGTTCTATTACCAATTCATTTTTTGCTATAATAGATGCGTGGCAGGACATAGATAGAAAGATACTGCTAGTAATTTATACTTAAAGTAGGGAGTTTGAACAGAGTTATGGGGACAGAAAAAGAAATTAGTTCCGCTAAATTAATATGGAAGATGACGCGCCCGCATACGTTAACGGCGACGTTTTCTCCTGTAATTTTAGGGACAGTGGCATCACTTTATGTTGCCAAAATTGATTGGCTTTTATTTATTGCGATGATGGTTGCATGTTTAGCATTGCAAATAGCAACGAATTTATTTAATGAGTACTATGATTTCAAACGTGGATTAGATACAGCTGATTCTGTTGGAATTGGTGGCGGAATTGTCCGTCATGGATTGAAACCAAAAAATGTTTTAACAGTTGCACTTTTATTGTATGTAGTAGCAGCATTTATTGGAGTTTATATTTGTATGAATAGTAGCTGGTGGTTAGTTGTCATCGGTTTAATTGGAATGGCGGTTGGCTATTTATATACAGGTGGTCCATTACCAATTGCGTACACTCCGTTTGGGGAATTAGTTTCTGGATTGTTGATGGGGACATGCTTTGTACTTATTGCTTTCTTTATTCAAACGAATACGATAACGACTGAAAGTGTATTAATTTCCATTCCAATTGGAATTTTAGTCGGTGCAATCAACATGTCAAATAACATCCGAGATATCGAAGAAGATATTAAAGGTGGAAGAAAGACATTAGTCATCCTCCTTGGGAGAGAAAAAGCAGTAGTAACACTAGCTGTAGCCTTTTTCATTGCTTATTTATGGATCGCTGTAATTGTATTAATGGGTTATATAAGCCCTTGGGCATTAGTGATGTTCCTAGGTTTGAGAAAGCCAATCTCCGCCATTCAAAGTTTCCAAAAAGGAGCAAAGGATCCAGGGTATATGCGCATCGCAATGAAATCAACAGCGATGACAAATACGATTTTTGGCTTTTTATTATCAGCAGGATTATTAATAAGTTACTGGTTTTAAATAAAAATATTGTTAAGTAACTTAACCCCAATTTCTCAATTTTAATATGGAGAGATTGGGGTTTTTATTTTGACTATGTTTAACGTTAAGAGTCGAAATGCAAATACCAATAAATTGCAACTTCATCACTTGTCATATTTAAGCCTTTATAAACAAGAAAATCAAACCCACCAATTACAAATCCACATTTTTCATAGAACTTACATGCTGCGACATTATTATTTTGCGTTTCAAGCATGATACCTGGCATGTTGCCTTCTTTTGCCCACTGTTTTGCTTGAACAACTAATCTTTTACCAACCCCGAGTGTACGATATTTTTTATCCACCGTTATATCTTCTATGTAAGCATAGTGATTCCAATTCTTTTTCAATACTATGAATCCAATGATTTGGTTATGTAACAGTGCTATGTAAATTATTTGATTTGGCTTATTTATATATTCATTGTACGCCAGTTCTTCATTATCATTTTGTAAATAACTTTTTTCATAACTCGGAACGTCTTCTACTGTATATTCTATGTGTCTATTTACTTTTGAAAGAGAAAGCATTAACCGAGCATTCACTATAAAACTGTCATCAATCTCCGGGAAATTATCTAAATCATTTGTTTCTAACTCCCTAATTAAAAGGCTCATCGTGATACCTCCAAATCATATTATTTCTTCTGGTTCTTTATGTAATCCAAATTCATTCCAATTACAAAATTATAATAGAATTTCAATAGTAAGGTTATCTCTGTATTTTATCTTAATACCGGTATTCTTGTATCTTAATATAAAAATGATGTTTAGAAAGATTAGTGTTTTTTATTTTGGGTGTATATTCGGTGTTCAAATTTAACTGTATTAGAGAAACAAATATTTTGCAGAAGAGTGAATGTAATAGGCTATTCTTTAACTGGTTTCGACATTATCTGCATTTTATCTTTATCCGTCTCTATTAATCTATTTATTGTAAATACCGGCTGAAACTAACAATTCAGCCTTATAAATAATTAATAGGGAAAGGATCGAAACATCATGAAAGAATCGCAAAGTAAGAAAAAAACAAGTATAGTAACAAAGGCAATAATATCTCTAGGAGTTGTTTTAGCAGCGACATTTTTCACATTCTTTTTAATTGGGAAATGGAATGCTATCCCGGCGAAGGGAGTAGCGTATGAAAGTATGGATCAAGTTAATACGCAGCAACAAGAAAGGAATAAGGGAACATTACCGGAAAAACAGAAAAGACCTGATGGAAAACCGTTAGGAAAGGTTGTTTATTTAACATTCGATGACGGTCCTAGTGAATTAACTGGGAAATTTTTAGATGTATTAAAAGAGCAAAATGTTGCTTCGACATTTTTTATGCAAGGTAGTAATTTACAAAATACAGGTTTTCAGGAAAACGTAAAAAGAGCGGTAAAAGAAGGACATTATATTGGTGCTCATAGTATGACACATAATAGTGATAAGCTATACAAAAAAGGACAATTTGTACCGGAGATGAAAGAAACGTTAGCTCTAATTCATAATATCACAGGCGCAACTCCTAAACTGGTTCGTCCGCCATATGGATCTGCACCAGGATTAAAGAGTGATGAAATTCGTAATCAAATTGTAGAAGCAGGAATGAAAGTGTGGGATTGGACTATAGACTCAAATGATTGGAAATTAAAAGATAATTCAACTCAAATTATTGAAAATGTAAAGAAACAAACAACAGAAGAGGTAGAAGTTGTTTTAATGCATGAAAAGGCGCAAACATTACAAGCTCTCCCTGAAATTATTACATTTTATAAAGAGCAAGGGTATGAATTTGGGGTATATAATGATGAGGATCATTTTTGTCTAAACTTCCAGAAAGATCAACGTCTATAGTATAAATATAGTTATTTTAAAAAGATGTTTTTATTACTAAAACAATAACTAATACAAAGTCGATTTCCATGAAGTGTCCCCCGATTGTTAAGCACATTCTAACAATCGGGGGATTTTTTATATTCAAATTCTCTTAGTGTACGAAATTCGCGTTTTTCTCCGTAGCGAAACAGGGCTCATATGCTCTAACCTCATTCTATTAGTAAATAGCCTGCAATCATTATCCTCTGTACATGAAATAAATTTGATTTGTAATATAATCTGAACTAAAATGAAGTCCATTTCTTATCCACCACATGATGATTCCTACCAATGAGGCAGTTTTAATCTCAATAGCGACATAATCTGCTGGTAGCTCTGTCTCACTATTATTCCTTCTCGTTTCTACTAATCGCTTTATTAATAGAAATAATTGTTCTTCAAAATGATTCATATTAAATAAAATGGATAAATAATTTCGATGAGTATATAAATAATCAAGCAATTGTGTTAGCTGTTGTTTTTCGGATAAATCACTTACGTGTATTAAAGCAGTAATTTTATTAGAAAGTTCATTTAAAATTTCATCAGTGAGCTGCATGAGTAAATCCTGAATATCTTGATAGTGTAAGTAAAATGTTGTCCGATTTAACCCAGCTTTGTTTGCTATTTTCTGAACTGTTAAATTTGAAATAGTAGATTCCTCTTGTAAAAGGGAATAGACGGCATTTTTAAACATTTCTCTTGAACGAAGTGTACGAGGATCCTCTTTTTTAGATGTAGACATTTTTAAACTCCTTTATAGATTTTTCTTTGACTTTCTCGACAAAGCATATTTTCAATGTCGATTAATGAACATTTTCAACAAAATTGTTCATGGTCAGGAATATGTATCTTTGTTACTATGAATTTTATCGACACTGTGTCGATAATGCAACTATGGAAAAAGGGAGTTTACAGATGGAGAAGGGAATAACAGAAAGAAATAAGAAAGTTTTATTAATTGTACTAATTGCTGGATGTTTTTTATCGACATTAAACCAGACGTTACTTAATGTGGCAATGAGTAACTTAATGGAGGTATTTGATGTTACAGCTGCAACTGTACAATGGTTATCAACAGGTTTTATGCTCGTAAACGGTGTGTTAGTGCCAATTACGGCATTTTTAATGAAACGTTTTACAACAAGGCAATTATTTACTAGCTCAATGCTTTTTTTATTCATCGGAACATTACTATGTGCCGGTGCCATCAATTTTGGCATGTTATTAACAGGAAGAATGATTCAAGCAATTGGGGCGGGAATTATTATGCCGCTCATGATGACAGTTATTTTATATTTATACCCTAGTGAAAAGCGTGGGAGTGTTATGGGAACTATCGGCTTTGCCATGATTTTTGCGCCAGCAATCGCTCCAACGTTATCTGGTTTTATCATTGAATATGTATCATGGAGATGGTTATTTATTGGATTAGCTCCATTTGTATTCATCGTCATTATTCTTGCACTGAAATATTTAATGAACGTTGCAGATACGACAAAAGCAAGGTTGGATATTGTAAGCGTCATTTTATCAACGATTGGCTTTGGTTGTGTTTTATTTGGATTCAGTAGTGCAGGAAGTAAGGGATGGGGTCATCCAATTGTTATTACAACAATTATTACCGGTATAATTGTTACAGCGTTATTTTGCTTACGTCAAATAAAGTCTAACGATCCATTATTAAATTTATCCGTATTTAAGTATAAAATTTTTACTCTTACATCAGTGATAAACGTACTCGTCACGATGATTATGTATGCTGATTTAATTCTTTTACCGATTTACTTACAAAATGGAAGAGGCTTTACCGCATTTGAAACAGGTTTGCTTCTATTACCTGGAGCTGTTATTAATGCATTCTTATCACCTATTACAGGTAAAATGTATGATAAATACGGAGCAAAACCACTCTTTATTACAGGGTTAGTATTTATTATTATTTCGATGTGGGGTGTAATTGATTTAACTGAATCTACAACGTATATGTATGTAATGGTGCGCACTATTATTTTGCGAATTGGATTAAGTTTCATTTCAATGTCTTTAAATACAGCAGGACTAAATGCTTTACCTAGAGAATTAGGTTCACATGGTTCAGCGGTAAATAATACGATTCGTCAATTAGCAGGTGCTATTGGAACAGCAGTTGTTATTACTATATATACGACTCAAGCAACTTCACACGCTTCAGAGTTATCTTTAGAAAATGGAAGCATTGCCGCTATTCAACTAGCGAAATTATCTTCTATTTTCGGCTCAGGTGATGCCTATCTATTTATGTTATTCTTATCTTTTGTAGCATTAATCTTTGCATGTTTCATGCCTAAAAAGGTGGCGACTCAAAAACTTGAAAAAGAAGCAAGTAATTAGAATGGTTTATAGGGTTGTTTAGAAAGTGTATGATGAAAGAAAAGTAAGTGATCTAATATTGAGGTACTTGTTTTTCTTTTTATCGAAATAATATAAAAAGGACTCTTAATTTTATAAGAGTTCTTTTTTGCTACCCCAATAAATTCTTCTCAATAATTGAAAATAAAATCAATCCAGATTATTATATTGTTATTGTAAATTTATTTTATTTAAGGAGGATACATAAATGAAAAACTCAAAAGGCTCTATTGAATCAGAGATAAGCAAAGCAATTACGCACTGGGAGAAGGACTACTTAGGACGCGGGTCTATATCCGTTAAGACAGATATATTACGAGATATGATTATCGTAAATTTACAAGGTATTTTAACACCGGCTGAATATACTGTTTGCGAAACGAAAGATGGTATGCTAACGATAAAGAAAAATCGTTCGGAGCTAGTTGAATCTGGAATTGACGATTTGAAAGAGATCATACTAGAATTAACTGGAGAGAAAGTGAAAAGTTTTCATACGGATATAAGCTCTCGTACAGGTGAACGAGTAATGATTTTTAAATTGTTTCATAATCTTGAGGAAAAGTTTTAAAAATTAAAACCACCGTAGAGTTAGAGGGAGATAATTAAGAAACCTAAAAATTTCGCACTTTATTTATATTTATTAACATGATAATAATTAAAAATTTGAAGTTATTTACGTATAATAAATCTTAAAAACTGATAAAAAATTGACAAAATGCTTAATATGGTTTATCTTATAATTGTTTTAAAAATGAATAGATGCTTATTTTAACTGTTTGCTATAATTAAGGCTTTAGCATTTTTTTAATATGTAATATTGACTAAATGAAAAAGTTTCTTAATGAAAAGATGGCGCATAACATAAATTGATATATTGATTGTATAATCTAGGAGATCAGAAATATACTTTTCTTTTTAATAGGAGTAATACATACATTCTTTTATAAAATGGGAGCTCTTCAAAAAACTTTATTGAAGTTAGTTGAAGGGAAACCGACAATCTCCATAATTCAATGATGATATAAAATCATTGAATTATGGAAGTTGTCGGTTTTTTTTATGGGAAAAAACGATGTACTAAAAAGAGTGAATGAAAATTTAAAAAATTATCGTAATGAAAAGGAATTCTTACAGTTTATTTTCGTTTAGAAGGGAGTATTTACATGTTAATTTCGCTAAGTTCATCAACATTGTTAACATTATTTTTTATGGCGCTTAGTGCTTCTTGGCTAAGTGGATTATTGTTTTTACATGCAAGGATACCTTTACGTTTTGTTCATATCCATATTGGTATCGCTGCATTGCCTTCATTGGTTTCTTTACTCGCACTTGTTAATCACAATGGAGATAGCGTTGTAGGGCCTTGGCATTTAGATACTTTAGCTTGGTTCATGTCTTTCTTTGTTCTTACAATTGGTTTAATCATTCAACGTTTTTCTATACGTTACTTACTGGGGGATCGCTCATATCGAAAATACTTTGCACTTTTTACATTTACTACAGGTGTATCTTCAGTTGCATGGCTAAGTAATGATCTTCGTTTCATGATTATTTGTTGGGGAGCAACTCTTATTGGATTGGTTTTACTCATAGGTCTAAATAAAGGATGGAAAGTAGTTAGCGAAGCAACAAAAATTTCTAGTTATTTATTTACAATAAGCTGGATCGCCTTGCTAGCAGCTATCATTTGGCTTTTTCAAATCACTGGACAGTGGCAGTTAACATCAGTTGTAACGAATGAAAATGTAGCTCAATTTGGAACGTTGGAGAAAACAGGAATTAACTTATTCATTATAGTAGCTGTGATGATTCCAGCAGCACAATGGCCTTTCCAAAGATGGTTAATTGAGTCGGCTGTTGCTCCAACTCCTGTTTCTGCTATTATGCATGCGGGGTTAGTAAATGCTGGCGGTATCATGTTAACTAGATTTTCGCCACTGTTTCATGATGATATTACACAAATCATTTTACTAATTTTCTCTAGTATTTCTGTTTTAATCGGAACAGGAATTAGCCTAGTTCAGGTTGATTATAAACGTCAGCTAGTGGGATCAACTATTGCACAAATGGGGTTTATGCTGATTCAATGCGCATTAGGAGCTTATTTAGCGGCTGTTATTCATTTAATTTTACATGGTTTGTTTAAAGCTACACTGTTTTTACAAGCTGGTTCTTCCGTACAACGTTTTGGGGAAGTGAAGCAGTCTAATGAAAAGATGTCCAATTTATGGATGATAGTCGGGCGTGTTTTCGGATTATTTATAGTGATTGCATTTTGGTTTACGACTTCTGGAGAAGGGTATCAATTCGTTAGTGCGTTCGTCTTAGGGTGGTCATTATACTTTTCATGGAAACAGCTTGTTGTTTTTGGAGAGGGAAGAATGGGAAGAATTGTTGGTCTATTTATTTTAGCTGGATTTTCTCTCATTTACTTTACAGTTCATAATTCTCTTTATAAATGGTTGCATACTGACATGTATCAAAGCGTTCAACCTTCAGCTCCAGCCGTTATTTTTGTTATATGTCTCTTATTATTTGGTAGTGCTATTAGTACCCTCGTTACTCGTAACCAATCCTCTACTATATTTGCTGTAATGTACCTTTGGTTCGTTCGAGTAGGTGAGGCGAGAAGAAAGTCAGTAGAAAGTCATCCAAGCTATCTGAAACATTATGTATCAAAAGGAGGTAATCAGTGATGGGCATATCGTCAATCGTAACGAAAGAAACTTTAAAAAAGAAAGAGACAAACATTGAAGTACAAGAAAATAATATGAATGATTTAGTTGAATCTGCTAGCCGAGTGATTGCACCACTTTGGCCGATTGCTACATTTGCAGCTCATCACCCTTGGATGGGGCTTGAAAAACAATCATTTGAACAAGTTGCAGATTGGTTAAAAGAAATTCGTAATGTGGATATATATCCGAGTGCTTCTATGATTCATTCGGCAAAGGCAAAAGGGGAGATTGAGGAATTATTTTTACAAAGTGGCTTGTCTCGTTGGCTTGATTCACAATCTTTTCATATTCCGCGAGAGAAAGCGGAGCGTTTTTGCCAAGAAGCTTTAAAGTTAGAAAGATTACCTTCTAGTTTGTTATCATCGCCAGAATTAAATAAATTAGCAGAAGAAATAAGTTATATAAATACAGGGGGTATGAAAGATTCTTCTTTGCAATTAATCAGTTCACTTATAGAGGATCAAAAGGGTGAAAACCTATCTGATATTCTTAATTATCACATCATTAAATGGTGTAAATTATATTTGGATGACTCCGGGGCAAGCTGGACGATGCCAAACCGAGAGAAAGGCTTGTATCGTGCATGGCACCACCTTATTACATTTGATCCAGCGCTCAGTAAAAATGAGCGTAAAGTTTTAAAAGATTGGCCACAAGATGCCCAGGGAGCTTTAACAAAAGCATTATCTGAACTAGGAATTTCTGAATCTAACAAGCAAGCGTACCTTGAAGGGCACTTGCTTGCTTTGCCTGGATGGGCAGGAATGATACGATGGCGTTCCCAACAATCAATTCAGGAACAGGAACTTATGATTGAATATTTAGCAGTTCGAATTTCTATGGAGCTAGCCATTGTAAAACCTTATTTACCTATAAGAAATCAAAAGGTTGAGAAAAAAGTTGAGGTTGTCCCACTTATAGCTTCTTGGATCTATTGGGGGGATATTTCAATAGAGGAATGGTTACAAATGTCTGCCACTGAACAAAGCGAATTATTAAAAGTTGCTTATCGTTTTGATGAAAATATTCGCAGGAAACTTTGGCTAGAAGCTTGGGAACAGACGCATGCTGAGCAATTAAGGGAGAAGATCGCTTCTAAACAACGTGCAACGAATGATAAAAAACATGTATTAGCTCAATTAGCATTCTGTATTGATGTACGTTCAGAACCTTTTCGTCGCCACCTAGAAAAATTAGGTCCGTTCGAAACGTTTGGAATAGCCGGTTTCTTCGGGTTACCAATTGCGACTAGTGAACTAGGTAGTAATGACAGTCATCCTTCTTTGCCGGTTATATTAAAACCGAAACATCAAATAAAAGAACTCGCGGATGAAAAGGAATTTAAAAATTATAAACAACGCAAGAAGATAGACAGCTCAGTAAGTTATACGTTTAAGACGATGAAACAAAATGTATTGACAAGTATGTTACTACCTGAGGTAAGTGGCCCTTTACTTGGCTTACAAATGGTGACAAGAAGTTTTGTGCCAAGAAGAGTAGGCAGTTTCATTCGTAACCTTCGTAAAACGATGTTACAAAAACCTGATACAACATTCTCACTTAATCATGTTCATGATACAAAATGTGAGATACCGATCGGTTTTACGAAAGAAGAAAAAGTGAACTATGTGCGTCAAGCTTTAAAAATGGTGGGATTGACAGAAAAATTCGCGCCTTTAGTTGTAATGTGCGGACATAGTAGTCAAAGTACGAACAACCCTTATGCTGCAGCGCTTGAGTGTGGTGCTTGTGGCGGAGCAGCAGGAGGATTCAATGCAAGAGTTTTTGCTACTTTATGTAATCTTCCAGAAGTAAGAGAGGCATTGTCTGCTGAAGGTATTAAAATTCCTGAGGATACCATTTTTGTAGCAGCTGAACATAAAACAACAGTGGACGAATTGGAATGGATTTACGTCCCAAAACTTTCGGAAGCTGCGCAAGAAGCATTTGATCGTATTGAGTCAGTTATGCCAAATGTGAGCCAACATGCAAACAGAGAGCGTTTAACACAATTACCTAATTTTAAAACGAAAATAAAAAATCCGAGTAAAGAGGCACATCGATTTGCAGAAGATTGGAGTGAAATACGTCCAGAATGGGGATTAGCCCGTAATGCATCTTTTATCATCGGACAGCGTGAATTAACGCAGGATTGTGACTTAGAAGGAAGGGCCTTCCTTCATAATTATGATTGGAAACAGGATGAAAGTGGCGATATATTAGCTAGCATCATAGCGGGACCAGGAACAGTAGCGCAGTGGATCAATCTACAATATTACGCTTCAACTGTAGCCCCTCATTATTATGGTAGTGGGAATAAAACAACACAAACTGTAACGTCAGGTCTCGGTGTTATGCAGGGAAATGCAAGTGATTTGTTATCAGGCTTACCTTGGCAATCCGTTATGCAGTCAGATAATGAGACGTATCACTCACCACTTCGTTTACTCATTGTAATTCAAGCGCCTACTAAATATATAGAACGTTTGCTAAAGAATGATTTCACATTTCGAGAAAAAGTTAAAAATGGGTGGGTTAGACTGGCGAGTGTTGATCCAGAAGGACAATGGAAAAATTGGTAACAATCATGTCATGAACAATCAACTATCGTTACTAGTTTAAAAGTTTCATAAATACAATCATGAAGAAGGAGTGCTATATATGAATGCAAAGAATAAAAAGGTTTTATTGTTAACAGACATTGAACACGGGATAGAGCCTATTATCCAACAAGTAACTAACGTTCAACGAGAAAACATGTTGACTATACACAGCTACGATTCTGTAATTGTACATCCTTATGGAGATATAATGAGATCTATTATTATTGCTATTTATGAAGAAAATGTGGAAGAAATTTTTGTTGTCGGAATAGAGGATAAAGAAACTAATGTAGTTAATCTACAAATTCAACGTGATTCCATAAAAAATAACAAGGAACTAGACTATCTCTTTAAAAATTGCATGCCTGAATTTTCAAGTGGTAGTCTTGAGGAATGGCTAAGTGGAAAAGAAAATGTTAGTGAAAATATTGAGAAGAGTATAGATATGATTCGTCATCATCCGTTAGTGCCTTCTAATGTTAAAGTTCATGGTTTCAAGATTGATAGAACAGGTGGAAAAGAAACAGTTGTTGAAGTTTCTGCTAATCAAGTAGTAAAACAAATGCATTCTTATGTGTAAATTATCGATAGATAAGCAACTTTTATTTGGACTTATGTCTTTTACAAAGAGCAAAAGAAATCTTCTATAAATGGGGATCTTTTGCTCTTTTTGTTTGAATTTTTAATGTGTTTTATAGGAGATATCTAATATGTACATAATAAAAATATATAACCTTTTGGATGAAATTTTAAGGACGGATTAGCAGGTGGGAAATAAAAGTTTATGTTGTGATTTATTTTAAGATTATTATTAAAAATAATGGAGATTCTTTAATTATGACAATAAAACAGTTAAAACCTAAAATAATATGGAAAAAAAGAATGTTGCTAACTATTTGTATTGTTTTCGGATTGATTATTGCGGGAGTTGTTTTTTGGAATGTTTCACCTATTCCAAAAGCGTTTCTCATAAAAAAAGCATTTGAAGGTGGAATGTTTGTTCAATCTAACAATTATAAAAATGCTCTAAAAGAGACACGAATTGTTAAAGATATCAATTATAATTCTAAATTTCCTGATGGTACATTAGATATTATTTATCCCAAAAACCTTACGGGAAAAAAATCTGTTATTTTTTGGATGCACGGGGGTGGGTTTGTAGGTGGAGATAAATCAGACATTACTGGTTATGCAGTAGAATTAGCTGCTCGTGGTTATACAGTAATAAATATAAATTATGCTCTTGCTCCTAAAAGAAAGTATCCTACACCAGTACTACAACTTGGTGAGGCTTACGAATATATAAAAGAAAATGCAAAGAAATATAATGTGAAACTAGATGACCTGTATTTTGCCGGAGATTCTGCTGGAGCGCAAATATCTGGACAATTCGTTACTATTCAAACATCTCCAGATTATGCGAAATTAACTGGAATCGACGCTATTGTTGCTCCTTCTACAATTAAAGGTATACTGCTATTTTGCGGTCCGTATAATATGCCTGCATTAGCTAAAATGGAAACATCCAAAGAAGTGCAAGACTTTATGCGTACTACTGGCTGGGCTTACTTTGGGAAAAAGAAGTTTGAAACATTACCTGAAATGGAAATCGCCTCTATTTATCAACACGTTACAAAAGATTATCCACCAACGTTCATTACAGATGGAAATACTGCATCATTTGAAGAGCAAGCTAAAGCATTAGCTTCTACTTTACAAAATAAAGGAGTACCTGTAGATACACTTTTCTTCGATAAAAATATCTCTGGGAAGTTAGCGCATGAATTTCAATTTAAAATGAACACTCCAGCAGGTCAAGAAGCTTTTAACCAAGTTCTTAAATTTCTAAATGAAAATAAATAATATATATACTATTAACTTTTTATAAGCTTAGTTTAATACCAAATATGAGTGGACAAACATATTGTACTAATAATTTAATGATAGCAAGAATAATTTTGATAAGAAGTATATAGTAAGAATGATTTGGAGATACAGATGGGGATATAACTATTTTATTTAGGACGGTGCACTTTAAATGGATTTACAGACAGGGAAATTATATTGGAACACAACTTTTTCTAATACACCTTCTTATCCTCAATTGGAAGAAGATATAAAATGTGACGTACTAATAATAGGAGCAGGGAGTTCCGGTGCTCAATCCGCATACTATTTAAGTGAATCAGATTTAAAGATTGTTGTCGTTGATAAAAGAAAGGTAGGACACGGAAGTAACCTTACAAATACAGCACTTATTCAATATTTAGGTGACAAGATGTTTTTTGAACTTGTAAATACATTTGGAGAAGAGTATGCAGTTAAGCATATGAAATTATGTGAACAAGCTATTAATGATATTGAATATGCTGATCAAAATTCACCTTATTGCTCTGACTTTAAACGACGTGACAGTTTATATTATGCAAGTTATGAAGAGGATATAAAGAAATTAGAGAAAGAACTGTATTATTTACATAAGCATGATTTTAAAGCGACTTGGCTATCAGAGGAACAAATTGGACAGAGATATCCATTTAAAAAACGTGCAGCTATTTATACGTATAACGATGGTGAAATAAATCCGTATAAATTTACACATAGTTTATTAAAACAAGCTTCTAATAAAGGAGTCCACATTTATGAAGATACGGAGATTGTTGGCAAAAAGTTAGAGAAAGAACGTGCTGTTTTTTATACAAAAGGGGGCAATTCTATTACTGCCGATAAAGTAATTGTGGCTGCAGGATATGAAGGTTTGGAATTTAAAAAGGAAAAGAACGCTACACTAATTAGCTCGTATGCAATTGTTACTAATCCTGTAGAAGATTTATCTTCTTGGTATAAACGTACTCTCATTTGGGAAACTGCGAGACCATATATTTATATGAGAACTACTGCAGATAACAGGATTATTATAGGTGGGTTAGATGAAGATACAAACATTGCTCAAGAAAGAGATTCAAAATTAATCCATAAAAAAGAGAAATTAGTGAATGAATTTAATAAGCTCTTTCCAAATATTACGGTTGAACCTGAATTTTATTTAAGCGCTTTTTATGGTGGTACTCATGATGGTTTACCTATAATTGGAATGTATGAAGAGTTTCCAAATTGTCACTTTATCTATGCGTATGGAGATAATGGATTAGTATATAGTATGGCACTTTCTAAAATGGTTCGAGATGTAATTATTAGCGGTTCAAGTCCAGATTTGAATTTATATTTACAAACTAGACCAAAACTAAATGAATAAGCTATATGTACGCAAAATCACAGTAGTATAAAGAAGTGATCGTTTTAACGGTTTTAATTATTTTATATAAGAAGCAATTCTACATTTGTAATCTCTCCAATATATTTTGGGGGGATTTATTTTTTTATTGAAAAATAGTCTAATTAAACTATAATGAGTATATAGTTTAATTAGACTATTTATTCTGTTGGGTGTGAAAAAAGGAGGAAAGAGGTATGGTTGCAAAAGAGACCAACTTACGCTTAGTAATAGCTGGTTTAATGCTAGGCATTTTAATGGCTGCAATGGATAATACAATTGTTGCTACTTCAATTGGTACAATTGTCTCAGATTTGGGTGGATTGGATAAATTCGTCTGGGTTACTTCTGCTTATATGGTTGCAGTTATGGCTGGTATGCCTATTTTTGGGAAATTATCTGATATGTATGGTAGAAAGAGGTTCTATATTTTTGGTTTATTAATCTTCTTAATTGGTTCTGCATTATGTGGTACTGCGCAAAGCATTGTTCAGCTAAGTATTTATCGTGCAATTCAAGGTATAGGTGGGGGTGCACTTATGCCAATCGCCTTTACCATTGTATTTGATATTTTTCCTATTGAAAAAAGAGGAAAAATGACTGGATTATTAGGGGCCGTATTTGGTTCTTCAAGTGTATTAGGACCTTTATTAGGCGCGTATATAACAGAAAATATTAGTTGGCATTGGATTTTTTACGTCAATATTCCAATTGGTTTAATGTCATTAATTTTTATTTTAAAAGCTTATAAAGAAAATAATCCACCTACTAAGCAAAATATTGATTGGTGGGGGGCGATAACGCTCGTAATAGCAGTAATTAGCTTAATGTTCGCTTTAGAATTAGGAGGAAAAGAGTTTAAGTGGGATTCGATACAAATCATTGGGTTATTTACATCGTTTATTGTATTTTTTATTGGCTTCCTATTGGTAGAAAGAAAAGTGAAAGATCCGATCATATCATTTTGGATGTTTAAGCGTAAGGAGTTTGCAATATCTCAAATTATTACATTTTTCTATGGAGCAACATTTGTTATTTTAACAGTATTCATTCCTATTTTTGTTCAGGCTGTATATGCTGGAACAGCAACTAATGCTGGATTAATTTTAACACCAATGATGTTAGGTTCTGTCGTAGGTAGTGCCATTGGCGGAATATTTCAAACGAAAATTAGTTACCGCAACTTAATGTTATTATCTGTAATATCCTTTGGGATAGGTATGTATTTATTAGGAACGATGGATCCGCAAACAAGCCGTGCACTTTTAACGATATACATGATTATAACGGGATTTGGGGTTGGATTTTCGTTTTCTTTACTTCCTACAGTTTCTATTCATAATATGGAACCGAGATTCCGTGGCTCAGCTACTTCAACAAATTCATTCTTTCGTTCACTAGGTATGACAATTGGGGTAACGATTTTTGGCTCCATTCAAAATAGTACCTTTACAGCTAATTTAAAGGATGCTTTTAAGGGAATAGAACACGGTTCCAGCATGTTAAATAATTTAGGTGATCCAAGTGCAATATTTCGCTCAGATATAAGGGCCAGTATCCCTACTTTTATTCTTGAAAAAATTATAGCCGCTATGTCATCTTCAATTACTACTGTATTTCTATTAGCTTTAATTCCAATTATCGTTTCATTTATGGCAATATTATTTATGGGGAATGTCAAAGCTGGTACAAAGGATAATAAAGTGAATTCGAATTCATAAATTTTATAAAACAAAAAGATTCTTTGCTTATTTTTAGCTTATACTATTGGTATAAGTTATTAAGGAGTGGAGAATTATGAATACAAAGCTTTTTATGCTGGGTCTTCTTATGGAGAAGAATAGACATCCGTATGAAGTCCAGCAACTTTTAAAAAATAGTGAAATGAAATATTATATAAAAATTACAAAAGGCTCTTTATATTATACATTTGAGCAACTTGAAAAGAAGGGCTTTATAGAAGTTGTTGATATTATTCGTAATGAACAACGCCCTGAACGGACTATTTACGGTATTACTCAAAGTGGTAAACAAGAATTTGAGCATTTATTATTAGAGCAAATGATAAAGAAAGAGGATATGCATCGTCCTATATATGAAGCGTTACTTTTTGCACAATATGGGGAGGAACAATTAATTCTAGAACAGCTAAAAATTAAAATCTCTCAACTGACGTTATATCTTACTACTCTTCAAAAAGTATATGAAGAGAAGTGTGGAAAAGAGAGTTTAGCTAAGCTATATATATTATCTAGTGTCATTTTACATTTAAGAACAGAGTTAAAGATTTTACAGAGTTTATATAATAACGTAAAAAATGAAAAGATAGATAATATAGGAAATGATGTACTTAGAGAGATAGAAAATCAATGTTTATAGTGACAGATATTATAAAATAAAGAAAAGTATAATATTTTAATTTACAAATTAAAAACGTTAATTTGGACAGGTCTAATAGTATAGGGAACTGTCCATTTTTAATATGTAAATTCTCCATTCAATGTTAAGAAATCTTAATATTTTTGTAGGGTGAAAATTAAGATTTTTTCAGTAGATTGATTGTATGTTCTAAATTAACATTGGAGAGGAATTTATGAATGTTATTTGTTTTATGTAAGAGTATGTGAGGCGGCCTCGGATCGTAGGGGGCTATTTTACCCAGTTCAAATCAACTTGCAAAACAGATGGTTTCTTCAATATGTTTAAAAAAGCAAAGTGTATTATCACGCATTAACGGGTAGTAAGACCCACATCTCAAAATTAAGTGGAAGCAAAGAAGTTAGGTGGGGGGCGGGATTCCCGTAAAAGACCGATTGGTGAGGGCTGATTAAAGTTTCACTTTATACGTGTAAGGTAAAACTAAATGTATAATACTACAGCATAGAACGAGATGTCAGAGAGGAAGAAAATATGATGCAGAAAGAAAAAATTTTGATTGTAGATGATGATATAGAGATAAGAAAAATCGTATCCATTTATTTAAAAAATGAAGGGTATGAAATTATAGATGCATCGGATGCTATAGAAGCTTTAGAAACTTTAAGAAATACAACAATTGATTTAATCATTTTAGATATTATGTTACCGAAAATGGATGGCATAGAGGCTTGTTTAAAAATAAGAGAACAATATCAAATGCCTATAATTTTTTTGTCAGCTAAAGATGAGGATATAGATAAGATCCAGGGATTAATGAGTGGGGCAGAAGACTACATTACCAAACCGTTTAATCCACTTGAATTAATGGCAAGAATTAAATCTCAATTACGAAGATATCGTGTTTATCAAACAGAAGAAGTAAAACAATTTATTCATGAAATAGGCCATCTTAAGGTAGACGAGGAGACAAGACAAGTTTTCATTAGAAATGAAGAAGTAAGGTTAACTCCAAAGGAATTTGACATACTTTCTTTATTAGTGAGAAATAAAGGAAAGGTTTTTAGTGTAGAAAAAATATACGAGATGGTCTGGGAAGATTCATTTTATAAATCAGATAATACAGTCATGGTTCATATTACTAAAATACGGGAAAAAATTGAAGAAAACCCTCGTCAGCCTGTTTATTTAAAAACAGTATGGGGAGTTGGCTATAGAGTATGATCGATCGTACGAAATTAAGGGATAATATATTCTTTTCTACACGCTTAAATATAAAGCTTATTTTAATTTTTTTGCTCTGTTTCATCGTTGCGGTTGTTACTTTTTTTCTCATAGCAATGAAAAGTGCAAATCTACTTTCTTATAATCAACAGATTGAAAAAGAAGCCGAAATAAGGGAAATAGCGATAGGGATAACTAATGATATACAAAAGCGTAATTTGGAATCTGGGCATATAGAACAAGTTATACCGATGATTCAATCTATCCAAAAGAAGAATGAAAATTTAAGGTTTTTAGTATTAGATTATAAAGGCCATATTATCTATCGTTCACATAATTTTCAATTGCAGGATAATCTCCCACAGGAATTATTACAGGAGAAATTAAATGTTACACCAAACGTCAGAAATCCTTTGTTTGAGAAGTTCATATTGTTTGTTTCACCAGTTTCATTTCAAGATGGAATTGGATATGTAATGGTACAATCTGCAAATTCGAATAAAACAATCTCACCAACTCAATATAATCAAAATTTATTACTTGCTTTGGTGAGCAGTATATTAATTTTCATCCTTTTATTTTTGCTGTTTATGATCCCTATTACAAGATACATTAAAGAAATTGAACGAGGTATTCAAAAGATTGTAAAAAAAGATTGGAAACATTCCATACGTGTTAAAGGAAAAGATGAATTATCTTCTTTAGCTTATAATATTAATTGGATGGCTAGTCAATTAAGGGAGCGTTTTGAGAAAGAGAGAGCAATTGAGAAAGGTAAAAGTGAATTTATTACCAATATTTCTCATGATTTGCGTACCCCTTTAACGTCTATTATTGGATATTTAGCATTAGTAAATGAAAAACAATATCGAAATAAAGAAGAATTAGAAATGTATATTCAAAATACGTATAATTTAACATTAAAATTAAAAACTCTCATTAATGAATTGTTTGAATACACAAAATTATCTTTACCTGATGTTAAGTTGAGAAAAGAAAAAGTAGAATTGGGCAATTTGTTAGGTCAGCTAGTAGGAGAGTATATCCCGATTTTTGAAAAACAGCAATTAATTGTTAAACTAAATATCATTAATAAGGATATTTGGGTATGGGCAGATATAGAAAAACTGGTGCGTGTATTTGATAATTTACTATCTAATACTGAAAAATATAGTTTTTCAAATTCAACAGTAATAGTGGAACTAAAAAAAGAAGAAGATAAGGCATTTATTTGTATTACAAATAAAACAGATCATCTTGAAGCACAAGAATTAAGCAAGATGTTTGAGAAGTTTTATCGAGTTGATAAATCACGGTCGAGTCAAATACACGGATCCGGAATTGGTTTAGCAATTGTAAAGCGCACAATTGAATTGCATGAGGGCAAAGTATGGGCTGAAAGTCATGGAAATAGTCTTACGATACATGTAGAATTACAACTTTTAAAAAATGTTTAAAAACTATTTAAGAATTTTCATTATGTAACTAATATAAATGCTTAAATAAAGCATTTATAAACAATAGTAGGCTTCTTTTTGTAACCATTGCATGAATGCCATGCCCAAATGGGGAAATCTATAGTAAAGTCAATACCTTTCTGTTTCATGTGTCTTACAATGTATTTATATGCTGTGCAATCTTCTTTACTAACAAAAATAGGATTGGCTATAAGCTTACCTTCATTCAAAAGTATATTTATAGCATTTTTGTTTTGAAAAGTCCATAGGATTGTTGAATCAATAAATGTATTTAAGTTTGACTGTTTATCAAATTGTTTTCCTATATTTTTCTCCAGTTTCTTTTTATTTTGCAGAATTAAGAATAAATATGACTAATCGGACAATAAGAAATACCTATGCTAGATACAATTGTAAATGCTTATTTAAAGTAACAGCAAGGAATAACCTTTGTATATAGAGTGTACAATACATGCAAAACAGGATTAAAGAAGATTTTAAATATAATATGAAATAGTACAAAATAAGAATTTGATATATCTTTTATATATAAACTATTAATTGAAGTTTGTAATTACACATTATAGTTAGTATACTAACTATATAATTAGTGTGCTAACTATATTGGGGGTTATATGAATAATTTAGGCTATTTATTACACAAGGTAAGTATAATGACGAAAACAGAATTATCAAATCAATTAAAAGAATATAAAATAACAGCTCAGCAATGGTCTGTGTTAAAGGATATATCTCTTTATCCAAATGGAACCACCCCAGCTATGATTGCTGAAAGGCTCTTAGCAGACCGTCCAACAGTAACCGGGATTATACAAAGATTATTGCAAAAAGAATGGATTCTTATAAAACATAATCCTAAAGATAAACGGTCACATTTAATATTTTTAACAGATGAAACTAAGACATTAATACAGGAGATAGAAAATGTAAGCGATGAAGTTATAAAAAATGCTACAGCTAGTATTCCTAAAGAGGAAGTAGAAAATACAGTTCGAGTTTTGCAAAGTATGATTCAAAATTTACAAAAAAATAAAGGGTGATTAAAATGATTTTAGTAACAGGTGCTACAGGGAATGTAGGAAAAGAGGTTGTAAAATGCCTAATAAAAAGAAATGCTACTTTCAAAGTCACAACGCGCAGTAGAGAAACTGAAGGAGTGTATTTTGATTTTGAAAATCCTTCATCTGTAAAGGCGGCTTTAACAGGTGTTACTAAAATCTTTCTAATAAGACCACCACATCTAGCTGATGCAAAAAAGTATTTCCAGCCTGTTGTAGATGCCGCAAAAGAAATAGGTATAAAACACATTGTATTTTTATCTTTATTAGGTGTAGAAAAAAATCCGATAGTACCTCATGCTAAAATTGAAGCTATGATAAAGGCTTCTGGGATCCCTTACACATTCCTAAGACCGAGTTTTTTTATGCAAAATTTATTATCACAACATGGTGATGAATTAAGAAATGAAAAAATAATTGAAGTACCTGCTGGTAAAGGGGAAACAAGTTTTATAGATGTACGGGATATTGGAGAAGTTGCAGCTAAAATATTAACCGAAGAGGGACATGAATTTAAAGCTTATTCTTTAACGGGAAATGAGGCATTAACATATTATGAAGTTGCTGCTATTATTTCAAAAATAATAAATAAAGATATTACTTATACAAATCCAAGTATATTTAAATTTAGAAAAAGAATGATTCAAAAGGGACTTAACAGTGACTTTATTTGGGTTATGATTGGAATATATACAACTGCAAAATTAGGGTTAGCTAAAAAAGTCACATCAGATTTATCGAATTTACTAGATAGAAGTCCAATAACTATGGAAACGTTTGTTTACGATTACAAAGAATTATTAATATAATAATGCAAAAGTAAAAAAGAGGATTATTCACATAAAGAATCTATTATGTTTTAAGAGTAAGAGGGGATAGCCATGCAAAACAAAATTATCGTTATGTTTCAAAAAGATTTTCGTTTATATGATAACCCAGCTCTATTTGAGGCTGTTCAGTCCGGGGAGGTTCTTCCGGTATATGTACAAGATGAAACTTTTTCAATAGGAAGTGCGGCAAAGTGGTGGTTACACCATGCTATAATAGATGTCCAAAAGCAACTTAAGGCATTGGGCTCTACTTTAATAATCCGCAAAGGAAATATACAGGAAGAAATACTTTCTCTCATAAAACAATTAGATATAACGGCTGTATATTGGAATAGTTGTTATGATCCAGACAGGTTAAAATCTAATCAAAAAATGAAAATGATATTAGAAGATAAAGGTATTATTTGTAAGGAATTTAATTCGCATTTATTATTAGAACCGTGGATTATAAAAAAGAAGGATAACACTGAATATAAGGTGTTTACGCCTTTTTACAATGCATTTCAAAAGCAGGTAATACCTAAACCTATTAGCAGAGTACAGAGTATAAAGTGGGGAAGCTCTTTACCAGCAAGCTTATCTGTCTCAGAATTACACTTGTTGCCGACTATACCGTGGACATCTCATATGGAAGCAATATGGGAGCCTACAGAGGAAGGGGCATACAAAACATTTAAGAAATTTTTCTCTAGTAAATTAGCCTCTTATAGTGAAGGAAGAGATTTTCCAAATCAAAATGCTCATTCAATGTTGGCGCCATATCTTTCATTTGGCCAAATATCAGTGAAGTTAATGTATCACTACTTAATAAATAAAAGTACCGAAAGACAATGTAGTTTTTTTGAAAAACAAGTGATTAGTTTTATACGCCAATTAATTTGGAGAGAGTTTTCTTATTATTTGCTATATCACTATCCGTTTACAGCATATAAACCTCTTAATAAAAACTTTGAACATTTTCCGTGGAATAAGGAAGAGGAGTTATTAAGAGTATGGCAGAAGGGTGAAACTGGTTATCCGTTTATTGATGCGGGAATGCGAGAACTATGGCAAACCGGTTTTATGCATAATCGGGCAAGAATGGCTGTAGCCTCTTTTCTTGTAAAGCATTTGTTAATTCCGTGGCAAGAAGGTGCAAAATGGTTTATGGATACACTACTAGATGCTGATATTGCAAATAATACAATGGGATGGCAATGGGTTGCTGGAAGTGGAGCAGATGCATCACCGTACTTTCGTATTTTTAATCCTATCACACAAGGAGAAAAGTTTGATAAAAATGGAGAGTATATAAGAAGATGGGTACCAGAATTAAGAGATATCCCAAACAAATATATACATAAACCTTGGGAAGCACCTGAGCATATTTTACAAAAATCCAATATAAAACTTGGGAATACATATCCTTATCCGATTGTTGATCATAAGGCAGCACGAGAGAGAGCCCTTTGTGCATATAAAAATATGAAAGAATTTGTATGAAATAGGTTAAACAATATGTATTTAGAATTTTATCCATTATAAGGACATACTAATCATATAAAGTTTCTATAATCTTCTAGTAAAAAGGAGAATGTTTATGAAAAAATCTAGTATTATAGTATTTTTACTAACATATGGTTTGTTTTATGTTTCTAGTGTTTTATTCCCTATTGATCGTACTTGGTATGATGCGTTAGAAAAGCCGTCTTGGACACCTCCTGGTATGACAATCGGAATGATATGGGCTGTATTATTTGGACTTATTGCATTATCAGTTGCAATTATTTACAACAACTATGGATTCAAGCCAAAAACATTTTGGTTTTTATTCCTTTTAAATTATATATTCAATCAAGCGTTCAGCTATTTTCAATTTAGCCAAAAGAATTTGTTTTTAGCAACAGTAGATTGTTTACTTGTCGCTATTACTACGTTACTTCTCATAGTGGTTTCTTCCAAATTATCTAAGGTATCGACATGGTTGCTAATTCCGTATTTTTTATGGTCTGCATTTGCTACATATTTATCTTGGACAATTTATAGTATAAATTAAAGACGGAACTAAAAACTTGAGCATAATAAAAATGCTCGAGTTTTTATGTGTGTTAATGATAATCCGAAATATGGAATATATACATCTTAGGGAGGTCATCTTTGTGAAGAAATGGATAAAAATTATGCTGTACTCTTTACTAGCTATTTTAATTATAGGAAGTATTACTTTTTTGACTTGGTCTCAGTTTACTTATAAACCGACGAAAGAGGCTTTGTCGTTAGTAGATGATAAAAAAGATGAAGATAATATCGTTTTTGGAGCGAAAGATGCGAAAGTAGGGGTTATTTTTTATCAAGGAGCTAAAGTAGAAGCTGAGGCTTATAGTTACTTAGGAGAAGCTCTTGCAAATGATGGGCACTTTGTAGTAATGCCTAAGTTACCATTAAACTTAGCGATATTTGGAATAAATGAGGTAGATAGTGTAATTGAAAAGTATCCTGAAGTTCAAAAATGGTATGTTGCGGGGCATTCAATGGGCGGAGCTATGATTTCTAAGTATGCCTCTCAGCATGAAGACAAGGTACACGGAATCATTTTCTTAGGTTCGTATCCTGCAGATGACTTTTCTACAAAATCGATTCCGATGTTATCAATTTATGGAGAAGTAGATGCTTTAGCAACTCTAGAAAAAATAGAGAACAATAAAAAGTTAATGTCGAAAAATACAACTATGCACATGATAAAAGGGGGAAACCATGCTCATTTTGGCATGTATGGTGAGCAAAAAGGTGATAATGCGAGTTTAATTACGGCAAAAGCACAACGAGATGAAACAGTAAAAGTAATTGAACAATGGTTATTGGAACAATGATAACGAATTTAATAAATCTACCGAAAGAATTATCCAAACGGTAGATGGGAGAGAGAATAAAGAGCCAAATCGTATGAATTGGCTCTTTTATTTATTTGCTATCTCCAATTGTCCCCTTATTTTCTCAGGAATATCCTTTTTAGAAATAATATCGTAAGAATACACATATTTTCCTTTCACATGAATTTTTAAGTAAGTTTTTCTTATAAAATCATTAGGCGTGTTCGTTCCAACTGTATATTCTTTTTCATTACTTAATTCGTCAACAGCTTTTAGTGAGTACATAGCTTTTCCTTTATGATGATAATCTGGAACACCATATCCTTTCGCAACGGCATATACATTTTTTTCTTCAGCAATCGGATTAAATCTGTCTAAATCTCCGCGTAATATGAAAGGTAGTAAGTATATAGGGAGGCCTATTCCTAGTATGCAAATTACAAATTTCTTCATGATCGTTTCTCCTTTTGTCTATTTACATTTTTGAGTATAGAAAAAAGTTCTTATGAATATAGAGGGAAATTCTTTAAGTTTTTCTTAATAAAGTTTAACTTTGTGAAAAAAACTAATTTGAGCATTAAGTTTACGAAATGAATAGCCAAATAACCTATTTTCTTTATTTTTTGATGGTAGGTTATTAGGTTTTATATTGGTATGAGTGAATTAAGAAATAAGTGAGGTTTAGGAAATAGAATGAATTTATCTTATAGTAATAAGAGAATTACCTGAATAAATGATAGTGAGAACAATTAAAGAAAGCATCTAGTGGGGTGCTTTTTTCTTTTGAAACAGAGAATCTCATGGGTCGGTTACATGTAATTTCGTGCTGTGCTTCTAGGTCATTGGAAAATCCAACAATAAAAAAAGAGGGGGAAGGCGTTTTTTATTGAAGTTTGTTAATGATAGATTTTTAACTTGAGAGGGGGATCGTAAAATAGATTATTAATCTCTTTGGTAATTTTTATTTTCCTTATAGTTGGCATATTGTATTAGAAATTTTAAATTTTGAAGGGAGAATCAATAGGTATGGGTAAGAAAAGAAGAATAAGTTATTACTTATCAGTGCAATTTTTACAATAGCAATTCCCTCAGTCTCATATGCGGAGGAAGTAATTTCACCTGAAAATTTTAAGAGTTCTTCAAATTTGTATAAGGCACGGAATACGGAAATTTTGAAAACAAATTTATATCCTAATACATATAATAATCCATTTAACTACCAATTTATTTCAAAATTAAAGGAAGTAAACACAAATATAAAAAAAATAGACAATAGTGATGATGAAAATCCTGTTATATCTACTACTCTTTCATTTATTCGCCATATGAATAGTGAAGATTATAAATCTGCATTTGATTTAACCTCAAGGTCATTACAGAAAATAATATCCGAAGAATGGTTGAAGAGCTATTGGGAGGGACTGCCAGTTCAATTACAAGCAGGTTCTTTTATAGAAATTGGAGAGGTTACACAAAAAGAGACAAATCCTGTTCATACAAATGTGGAGATTCAATTAGTTTTTGAAAAAATGACTGTACCTTTACTAATTAAACTAGATCCATCTGGAAAAATAGACGATTTTCAACTAAGCATGTCGTTTAGTCCTGTTGCTGAGCGTCCATCATATAGTAAGCCTGAATCATTTGTTGATAAAGAAGTAGTAGTTGGAAGTGGTGCATTTCCATTACCAGGAACATTGTCGGTTCCAAAAGGAAATGGTCCTTTTCCAGCGGTTATTCTTGTTCAAGGATCAGGAGCAACTGATCAGGATGAAACAGCGTTTGCTTTAAAACCATTTCGCGATTTAGCTGAAGGTCTTGCATCGAAGGGAATTGCTGTCCTTCGCTATAATAAACGAACGTATGAACATGGGCTGAAAACACAATTCAGTCCCTTCTATACAGTTGATAAAGAGACAACAGATGATGCTCTTCTTGTAACTCAATTTCTTAAAAATGAGCCTCTAATAAATAAGAGTCAAATATATATTCTTGGTCATAGTCAAGGTGGAATGATGCTTCCGAAAATGATTGAAAAAGACCAAAATCAAAATATTGCTGGGGCAATTGTAATGGGTGGACCAGCTCGTACGATTCAAGACGTTGTTTTAGATCAATTTGAGTATCTTTTTTCTATTGGAGCAATGAACCAGGAGCAATATAAATTTTACAAATCGCAATTTGAATTATTAAATGATCCAAATTTCTCTGGTCAGAATCCTCCAAAAGATTTTTACTTAGGATCAGCAGTATTTTGGGATTCTATTCGGAAAATTAAAGCAGCAGAAATATCAAAAGAACAAAAGACACCACTTCTTATTATTCAAGGAGAAAGAGACTATCAAGTTCAATCAAAAATCGAAATTCCTCTTTGGAAAGAACAATTAAAAGAACGAAATAACGTTGATTATCGACTATATCCAAAGTTAAATCATTTCTTTACAGAGGGCGATGGGGAAATAAGTAAACCGGATGAATATTATAGTCCTGCTAATATTCCTGAGTATGTTATAAATGATATTGCTGCTTGGGTGCAAGGCAGATCGCAATTAAATTAGCAACCATATGTTTTAATAAAGACTTTCTTTCTGTAATCAAAATAGAAATATTTTTATTAGGTTATATGTTTTTTTTAGCACTCTTTGAAAAGGAGTGCTTTTTTATTTTTCTATGATTTCTATAAAATAATGGACTTGTCTTCCAAATAAAGCGTTATTTGTAACGCTGTTATCAAAGCAAAGTGCTCGTGACATTTCCTTGATATTCAAAAACATTAATAACCTATCATGTGAAGTTTTTTGAAAATTTAGGTTTAACATCTTTAAAATAGGTGTATTACATATTACATAACAACTAAATAAAAAAATAAAAAATCTAAAGGAGGAAAAATACCATGCATAAGAATGAAAGAAAACCGGTTGTTCATGAATATCAAAATGAACAGGAAGTAGTTATGAAAGTAAAAGAGCTAGAATTGCAAGGGATTCACCAAGATGACATTTATGTCTTAACACATGAAAAACATCTAACAAAAAAGATTGCGGATGATACAAACACAAATACGATCGGAGTAAAAGAACAAGGATTGGGCACAAGTATTATCAACTTTTTCTCCAAAAAAGGGGACGAACTCCGAAATCAAATGGAGGAAATGGGGTTGTCGAAGGAGGAAGCTAATTTATATGAAGAAAAATTAGATCAAGGGAGAATTTTACTTCTAGTAACAGCTGAAACACCAACGGCGAGTGATAGGCAGCCACAAAACTATCATTCTCTCTAATAGATTGCAACATCTGATAAATAGGTCAGGTAATTATTTTAGGTCGTAGCATGGAAGAAAATAAAAGTAGAGAAGGGTGAGAAAAATGAAACATACAATATTTAAATGTGCTGTGATTGGGATTACGACCGGAATCATGGTCTCCTTATTAAAAAAAGAAAATCGGAAAGCTATACAAACGAAAGGAAAAAACGTAAAAGAAAAACTACAAGAAGGGAACATAAAGGAAACATTAGAGAAGGTAACTGAGACAAGTAAACAATTCTCTGTAACGGCAGCTAATGTTGCAAAACAAACATTACCACAACTGCTTACAGCCACACCAGTTGTCATTTCTACCATTAAAGATTTAACAGAAAACGAAAATAACAAAAAGAAAAAAGATGAAAAGGATTACGAAATAAATGAAAATAGTAAGGACTTAGACGGGGAGAAAACGAAAAATGAAAAGAAATATATGAAAGAAGGGAAAGAAGAGAGTGCTTAGATTTAATTCTAAAAAGAGAAAGTGAGGAAAAAAGTATGAAATCTCTGTATGCAATTAATGTAGGAATCGGCTTTACTAAGCGGGCATATCGACAGGATGTAGATTCTGAGGTGACGATTAAGAGTGAAGCTTCCACACTAGCCCCTGTACCTAATCATGCTGAAAGTGAAGATTTAACAAAGGTAAGTTTTATAGACTTAGACTTTGCATACTACATGGGAAATGAAGCGCATCAATCTGACGCTTCATTTCTTCCTCCATTTGACGAAGAAATAGAAAATTATTATGAAAGCGAACAGTTTAAACAACAAATATTTGGTTGCATTGCAAAGGATTATAAAGAAAATGTCGTGTTACCTTTAGTTGTTACCGGGCTTCCCGTTACTTATTTTGGTAGTCAACATGAGCAATTACAACGTGCACTAAAAAAAGAAACTTCCGTACAAATTGATGGGAAATTTATAAATATTACGGTTGAAAATGCTTTGATTCTTCAGCAACCAGTCGCTTTACATGCCTATTTCTTAAAAGAGGGAATTATTCAGGAACGAGATCGTATCTTAATTATTGATGGTGGATTTCGTACATTAGAAATGACAGATATGAAACAGAATGTCATTTTAAATCATTATGAGACGGAACTAGGATGTAGCAAGCCTTTGAAAAATATTAAGAATATCGTGCAGAATCATGCAGGGGAAAGTGATCACTTGCATATTAACGACATGCCAAACATATTAGAAAAAGGATATGGGGATCGAGAAGAAAATCCTCAGACAAGTCAGGTTCATACTTTGATTCAAAAAGAGTTGGATACACACTTCCAAGACGTAATACGTGTATTACAAGAACAATTTAAGTTAGACCAGTATGACACTATTATTTGGACAGGAGGAATAGTAGATCTCCACAAAAAACGAATTGAAAAAATGCAAGATGAAATTTCTTCTTTCCGTATAGTAGACGCTTCGAAAGAGGCTGCACTTCATGGATACTACATGATTGGAAGTCAAGTATTTGACGACATCACCAATCAATCTGCATATGAATCTAAATTATAATAACGACCGGAATGTAGTTCGTTGAATAGACGCGCCAAAGTATGTGGCTTCTTTTCCACATATCAATAAGAAAAGATAAAAAGTACTTGTATAGAGGAAATGTTTAAAATTGAGAATACAAATAACTAATATATAGGAGGTCTTCCTTGTAACAGAAGAAGACCTCCTATATATTAGTTTGTAATTTAGAGGATCTAAAAACTTTTCCTCCAAGACATGAATACCTACATATAAATTTCATATTACGGATATTATTTGATCAAACATAAAACTATTCAGAAAGGAAGAATAATATGGAATGCATAAAAATGCCGAAATGGGATTGGTATCATGTGAAAACTAGTGAACTTGAAAAACTTTCTTCTATAATCCCTCGTGATGTAACATCTTATTTCTCTCAATTTGTAAAAAAAATAAGTTCTCCTTGTGAAAATGGATTATATGTTTATACGTTATCACCAAGTCAAACTTGTGTATATGGTTCGTTTTTATATGATCAAGATAAAAAGGACGCCAAAATCCAAAACTTTCTTCATTATTTCGTAGCTCATGGAATACTGATAACGGTCCAGGAAAAAGAGGAAGAGGATTTCCAAAAATTAATACATAATTTCCCTATGAGTATAAAAAATTGTAATAGTTCCGCTGAAGGAGTATGTGCGATCTTATCAATATTTATATCTCACTATTTACGAAAGGTTGACTACTTTGAAAACAATTTCAGAAATGTGTTATGGGATTTTTATCATCATAATAACATAGCAGTTTTAGAAAGAATTTACCATATTCGTCATGAATTATTTATGAACACACATGTGTTTCGCTTAATACAAGAAGTGTTACAAGGCTTGGAGGAAGCTTGGTTAGAAAACTTAACAAACACCCTTTGCTATAAACAAACACACGTAAAATTAGAGCGTGGATTACAACTCGTTAAAGAATACCAAGAAGAATTAGACACGATGATTCATTTACAAGAAGTTGTTTCTTCTCATCGTGGGAATGAAATTATGAAAGCTCTTACTGTATTAACTGCTGTAAGTACGCCTTTGACGGCTTTAGGAGCATTGTGGGGGATGAATTTTAAATATATGCCTGAACTGGAATGGAAATATAGCTATTTAATCGCTCTCTTATTTATTATTTTTACAACAGGGGGTATGTATTTGTATATGCGAGTCAAAGGATGGACAGGTGATTTATTACGAGTAAAGAAAAAGAAGTCTTTTTTTAAATCTAATTAATCCTGTTTATAAAAAATATGATAGATATATGGTTAGTAATCTTTGTTTAAAAACTATAGCATATACATGGGGACAGACTCATCATCTGAAATTTGTTCGAATCCAATTTAGAATATGGAAAAAGAGAACTTGCGATTAAAAACAAGCTCTCTTTAAAAGAAATAACGTAATTGAGATACTTATATATTAGCAATTGTTTTCTTCTAATTCCATATGTCTTATGTTGAGAAATAAATTATAAGTGGCTTGATCAAGCTAAAATGAATGATTGACATAATATTTTGACGATAATATAATAAATCTCGAATTCAAGATAATTTGTAAAGGATTGGTAATTGCGAGCGTGATTAACGATGAGAGCTTATCTTTAAAGTTATTTGTTATATTATCAAGGGAATTACAGCCAATCACTAAATGTATTGAAAAGGATCTAAAAATTTATGGACTTAATGTAACTGAATTTGCAGTGCTTGAGCTACTATACAGTAAAGCTGATCAGCCTATAAAAAAATTGGGGACAAAATATTACTTGCAAGTTTTTGTATCACGTATGTAGTGGATAGGTTGGAAAAGAAGAGGTGAAACCATGTCCTAAAGACCGCCGTGTCACGTATGCATTAATTATTTCAGAAAGTATTGAATTGGTGACACTAATTTTTCCTCAGCATAAAGAGGGGATTCGGCAAATATTTGGTAATTTGGATTATATTGAGAAAAAATGATAAGTAAACAGTTGAAAAAGTTAGGATATTACGCACAGAAAGTGTAAGTTTTTAGATGTTATTTCTGTTTAGTAATATCCTAATTAAATATAAATTAAATAAATAGGAGGGAAAATTAAGAAATAGTAGTAAATGTATTGTAGTACAAAATAAAGAAATTATGTAATTGCAATTGATATAGTAGGAAAGATAGTTGTTATGCATAACGTATACATATTGTCCTTTTCATTATAAATCTTTCATAAAGCGGAGAGTGGGAGTGGGTATCAAGAATGGAATTACGTCATTTAGAGTACTTTATTCAAGTTTGTAATAATAATAGTTTTACTAAAGCTGCGGAAGTTCTAGGTATTTCACAGCCGACTTTAAGTCAACAAATCCGTGTGTTAGAAGGTGAACTTGATACACCTTTGTTTCATCGAGTTGGAAGAGGTATCAAAATGACAGAAGCGGGTAAGCTGCTATTTGATAAAGGAAAATTTATCATGCAACAATTTGATGACGTTTATAATGAAATTTTTGAATTAAAGGGTGTAAAAAGAGGTGTAATTACTATAGGAGGTTTATTGGAGGACCTCACTTATTTAACACCTTATATTATGAAGTTTCAACAACATTATCCCAACATCGTTGTAAAAATTATAGAATCCGAAGTTGCTGTAAATCAAATCGTTGATAAAAATATTGATATAGGCATCACGCGTAGTGCTCAAATTCCAGACACATTAACAAGTACCCTTTTGTATAGCGAAGAGCTTGTCCTTGTCATTCCAAAAAAACATCCTTTGAATGAAACATCATTTGTTTCTTTTAGAGAATTAGTAGGACTGAGTAGAATAATGGTTTCATGTAGTTGTCGTGAATCTATTAAAATATATTGTGAGAGTTTAGGGTTATCTTTATCTGAAGCAAATATAGAAACAAAATCTTCTATTTCTCTATTGAGCCTTGTATACAATGGTCATGGGGTTGCCATAATACCTCTTTCACTGGTTGATTTTGTTAATAATGATACTTTGAGTATAGTTCGTATTATTGATCCAACACCAAGGCAAGATATTAATCTTATTCACTTTGACGATAAATTTTTAAGTTTTGCAGCACGTATCTTTATGCAGAAGTTAAATAACCATGAAAAGGTATTAGTATAATAATGATTTTAGTGTAACAATTGAAAAAATCTATACGTCTTGAGATGAGACCTATATTAAAGTCAAAGGGTAGTGGATTTATATGTATGGTGTAGTCGATCAAAAGGGGATACCACTGACTTTTAATTAAGGAAAAAAGGACGGACTTTACAAGAAGAGAAGGCTGTCAAAAACAAGTCAAGTTAATCAATCAACTCTTCGCTCTTATCGTATAGTCCCATTATGGATATACATTGCTATTTTGAATCTACATATCCTTATTGTAGAAAGAAAACCACCGGCATTATACCGGTGGTTTTGACTTAGAAAGCAAAGCAAGTACAACCAATACCCCATTTAGTTCCATCTTTTCCTATTACGGTATGAGTGTGTTGATGGAGAGGATTACTGCAACTATGTAACTTATTATCATGGGAATTGTGAGAAAGTATAGTGTGGGCTAGGTTAGCGCCACCATAACCATAAACTCCTGTCGGTGACCAATCAGGTGATGCTGGCGGCAATTCAGGTGATAAATTTTTAAATTCATCATTTCCATAAACAACCTGCCCGCCCATAATTGTGAGTAATGATTCAAGGTCTTTAATTTCTTCTTCTGGCATAGTAAAGTAGTCAGCAGACAATACAGCAATATCAGCAAATTGACCTACTGCAAGGGTTCCTTTTTTACTTTCATCACCAGAGAACCACGCACTTCCTTTTGAATATAATTCCAGAGCTACTTTTCTATCAAGTTTATTTTTTTCATCGTATATGGAAAGCCCACCAATGGTTTTTCCGGCAACCATCCAGTAAAGAGCAACCCAAGGGTTATAGCTGGAAACCCTAGTTGCATCACTACCGGCGCCAACAGGTATACCTAGGTCTAACATACGATAAATCGGAGGAGTACGCTTTGCAGCTTCCTTTCCGTATAAATCAACAAAGTATTCACCTTGAAAAGCCATGCGGTCTTGGATGGCAATACCGCCATTTAAAGCCTTAACACGTTCCATACTACGATCTGAGATAGTTTCTGCATGGTCAAACCACCATCGTAGACCATTAAAAGGAATTTCTTTGTTGACTTCCTCAAATACATTTAAGAAACGTGTGATTGACTCGTCATAAGTTGCATGTAAACGGAATGGCCAACGGTTTTCCACCAATAAAGAAATTACTTTCTTTAAGTCAGCTTCCATCATCGTAGCTAGTTCGGGCCGTGGCATTTGAAATTTTTCAAAATCAGCTGCAGAGAATACTAACATTTCTCCGGCACCATTCATCTTATACTTATCATTTCCTTGACCTGGAGAAACAATTTTTGCCCATGAAGCAAAGTCTTCATATTCATGATTAGGATTTTGCGTAAATAGATTATAAGCAATACGTAAAGTTAATTGTTCCTTCTCGGCTAAATGTTCAACAACTCTGTAGTCGTCAGGGTAATTTTGGAAACCGCCACCTGCGTCAATGGCACTTGTAATACCTAATCTATTTAATTCGCGCATAAAATGGCGAGTTGAGTTAATCTGGTCGTCAAAATTAAGTATGGGAGCTTTACCCAAACTTGAATAAAGAATAGAAGCGTTAGGATTCGCAATTAAAAGGCCCGTTGGATTACCTCGTTTATCCCGCTCAATTAAACAACCTGGAGGGTCTGGGGTATCTTTTGTGTATCCGAGTGCACGCAGCCCTGCACGATTTACAAGTGCTCTATCGTAAAGATGTAGCACAAAGACAGGTGTGTCTTCAGAAACAGCATTAATCTCTTCCAAAGTTGGCATCCGTCTCTCTTTAAATTGAAATTCAGACCAACCTCCAACTACTCTTACCCACTGAGGAGCAGGAGTACGCCTTGCCTGCTCTTTGAGCATTTCGAGAGCAATGGTAATTGAAGGCACACCTTCCCATCGTAATTCCATATTATAATGAAGACCGCCACGAATAACGTGTATATGAGAGTCATTCAGGCCTGGAATAGCTCTTTTTCTTTTAAGGTCTATTTTTTTTGTTTTTTCTGTGGCACTATTAAGAAGATCATCTCCACCTACTGCAGTTATTAAACCATCAGTTATGGCGATAGCAGATACCTCAGGTTGAGAGGGATCAAGAGTAGTGATTTTTCCGTTATATAAGATTATATCCGGTACATTCATATTCACACCTCGTCTACTTCCTATTATTTTGTAACCATGGATGAAATAATTTACCGAAAATCGGCATAACTACCCATGATAGCAAGGACACTATACATACAGAAACGAAAAAAGCGGACATAATAGGATTCATATGTTTTATAATAGGTCCTATCAATTTAGGAACTAACATGCTAAGAGGCCATACACCCAGAAGGGTAACGATAGACATTTTCCATTTTGGCGGTGGAACTGGCGTTTTCGGAGTAACAAACCAATAAGCCAAACTGCTTTCAGTTTTGTAAGTTGGATTAGTAGCCTGAAATTGTTCTGCTGTTTTTAACAAATTTCGGCGAACATCTGATTGTTGCCAAGCACGTAGATGCTCATACGTATCAAAGCGAAAAATAACAGTATACTCTCTGGATTCGTTATTGGGGACTATTAGATTTACACCTAAATGCCCTGGGAATTTAGTAGCGGCAGCTTCGATTTCATGTCTCCATGTTTCAAACTGTTTTTCTTTCCCTTGTTGAATTTCCCATGTAACAATTGTTGTTACTGGATCAGTAGCATCCATTGTTTTCTCTGTATGAGTCTCTTCGACAGTTACTCCTTCTTGTTTCATATTTTTCTGCTTGGAAGCGCGCCATGCACCATAGTATATGCGTATTCTACACCTTGACCATAAGCACCAGTGTGTTCCTTTACAATCTCCATTACAGCATCATAAGTGTCTTTGTGTGCCCAGTCACGTTGGTATTCAAGTAAAACTTGAATGGCTGTCACTGGAATTGCACCAGCTTGTTCTACACGACGCATAGCAGCGTTATGTGCTGTCAAACTAGTACCACCTGAAGCATCATCAACTGCATATACCTCATAGCCAGCTTTAATTGCTTCAAGCACAGGGAATGCAAGGCAAACTTCAGTCCAAAGTGCTGCAAATATTAATTTCTTTCTACCGGTTGCTTTAACTGCCTCAACAAATTTCGGATCTTCCCAAGAGTTCATTGAACTACGTTCTATAATTTCATGGTTTGGGAATATATCAAGAATTTGTGGCCAAAAATAACCAGAAAAGCTACGTGTTTCAACTGTAGTAAGAATAGTAGGTACGTTAAAAGTTTTTGCTGATTTAGCAAGTAGCATAACGTTATTAATCAATGTTTGTCTATCAATACTTGCAACTCCAAAAGTCATTTGAGGTTGAAAATCAATCAAAATTAAGGCACTGTTCTCCGGATTTAACAATTCTAAATTACTCATAATAAAACGCTCCTTTTTCAATTGTTTATTGAAAGTAATGTATCTTCTGTCAATTGAAGCTCTACTATACTTTTTAATTTAAATTTAGTGCTGATTTAATCAGCACTAAATTTATACTATCTACTTTAAAAAAGGTGATTTAAAGCTATTTCCTTGAGATACATTTATGCATTTTGTTTACTAAGATCTCGCTGAGCTCCTCTATAGCTTCCAATTATATTTTGATAGCCTGGAAGATTGCTAGCAAGCAAATTGCCAAAACCTTCGACATCGTTGCGCCAATCGCGTTGTAATTCGCAAGCTACGCTAAACCAGTTCATAAGTTGCACACCACTATGTGCCATACGTGTATTGGCAGCATCTGCAACTTGTTTACTGAAAGTTCCTGAAGCATCAGTAACAGCAAATACTTCATATCCAGCTTTTATAGCGGAAAGTGCCGGGAAAGCAACACAAACGTCCGTAACTACGCCTGCGATGATAAGTTGTTTTTTTCCAGTTTCTTCGATTGCTTTTACAAAATTATCATTATCCCATGCGTTAATTTGTCCAGGTCGAGCTATTTTTGGTGCATGAGGAAAGAGATCAACCAATTCTTGCATTAAAGGTCCATTAGGCCCGTTTTCAAAACTTGTTGTTAAAATAACTGGTAAATTAAAAAACTTAGCAGTATGAGCAAGAGCTAAAACATTGTTCTTGAATTCATCAACACCATAGTCACGTACTAGTCCGGACATAAGACCAGTTTGATGATCTACTAAAAGCACGATAGCATCATCTTTGTTAATACGAGAATAGAGATCAGTCATTATGTATTCCTCCTAAAAATTAAGTAATCGAAGAAAGTTTAAATAGTCGAATACTATCATAAATTTCTTCGTTTATAACTAAGCTCACCAATAATATTGGTTATAGCAGCATTCACGGAACATGAAGCGCTATACAAATTTATAGTATTTGAAAACTGATCCATTAATCAATTCTGAATTATCTATAATTTGTATAGTTCGTAACTATAGTTGTTTTTACTGTAAAATAGATTGATTTTACCTATACATTCTATAGATAGAATGATATTGATAGTCACCTATTTTTGTTATTAGAATTGAACAGGAGGAGTGTTCAGCAAATACTTCGTGATGAAAAAGGTAGGAGATGGGGAATCGTCCATAAACAGAAAATGAATGCATCGAAACAGTAGAGTTTCATACATAGAGTTCACAATATAAATGGGCATAAATAGGTTATGAGATTTATCCTGATTATTGAAGAAAAGGATACATATTAAAGGAGGTAGGACAATGGCAAAAATTACTGTAGGAACCGAAAATCAAGCACCAATTGAGATATATTATGAGGATCATGGCACAGGAAAACCAGTTGTACTCATTCATGGTTGGCCGTTAAGTGGTCGATCTTGGGAATACCAAGTTCCCGCTCTTGTTGAGGCTGGATACAGAGTTATAACATATGATCGTCGAGGATTTGGACAATCATCTCAGCCGTGGGAAGGGTATGAATATGATACCTTTACTTCTGATTTACATCAATTATTAGAACATTTAGAGCTTCAAAATGTCACACTTGTTGGTTTTTCTATGGGTGGAGGCGAAGTAGCCCGGTATATTAGTACGTATGGAACAGATCGTATTGAAAAGGCTGTTTTTGCTGGGGCAGTTCCTCCATATTTATACAAATCAGAGAATCATCCTGAAGGGGCGTTAGATGATGCAACAATTGAAGCATTCAAAAGTGGTGTGATAAATGACCGCCTTGCATTTCTTGATGAATTTACTAAGGGATTTTTCGCGGCTGGTGATCGAACAGATTTAGTTAGTGAGCCATTCCGTTTATATAATTGGGATATTGCAGCCGGTGCATCACCTAAAGGAACGCTTGATTGTATTACCGCCTTTAGTAAGACAGATTTTAGAAAAGACTTGGAGAAGTTTAATATACCTACTCTTATTATTCACGGAGACTCTGATGCAACTGTACCATTTGAATATAGTGGGAAATTAACACATGAAGCAATTCCTAATTCTAAAGTATCGTTAATAAAGGGTGGTCCACATGGGCTAAATGCAACGCATCCTAAAGAATTTAATGAAGCACTCCTATTATTTTTAAAGGACTGATTACAACTATATAATTGTTAATTGATAAATTATAAACAAGTAAAAATAAAGCTTTATAAAAGATGCTCTTGGATAAATCCAGGAGCATCTTTTTGAATGCGGCGTAGTGCACCACTGTAACCAATTTAAAGAATTGAAATCTTCCATAACGAAATTTTTATTCATTTTTAAATGGTGATATTGAGTTAGGTTTATAAATATCCATTAGTTTTGGATTGAATATGCTTCTTAACAGCTAACATGTATGGATTAGAGTTTTTTAGTCTCTTAGAAGCATTGTTATATTACTATCAAGATAATATTTTGAATAATTCTCAAAACAAAGAAATGTACATGTTCTTGTTTGTGTAGTGAAGTTTCTTAAGTTGAGAGAGGGCCTTTATATCCTAATCCAAAAGTGTAGACTACCACCTACGAATAATCATCTCCACTTAAAATTGTTGTTTTACATCTTCAAATTTTTGAAGAAGAAGTGTTTTGTTGGAAAATGATAAAATCTTATTAATTTTTATAATTAGTAGAATTTTTATAGAAATAATCCTCTTAATATATTAAAATAACATTGTATTATGTAAGATTTTAATTAGGGGAGAGAAATTTTATGTTGAAAAAAATCATTCCAGTTGCTTTAGCATTAAGTACAGTTACTTTTACTAGTGTATTCGCTGTGCCTTCAGCCCAAGCAAGTACAGAACCAAACCGCTACATAGATGTACAAATGCTCGGTATTAACGATTTTCATGGGCAACTAGACACAGTAAAAAAAATTAACAATAAAGATGCAGGGGGAATCGAGTACTTAGGGGCTTATTTACGTGATCGTGAAAAACAAAATCCGAATACATTAAAAGTACATGCTGGCGATGTTGTTGGAGCAAGTACTCCTGTTTCAGCATTATTACAAGACGAACCTACCATTGAATTTCTAAATGATTTGAAATTCGATGTTGGGACTATAGGAAATCATGAATTTGATGAAGGTGTTGAAGAAATGAACCGCCTTATTTATGGTGGATACCATGAGAAAACAGGGAAATTTAAAGGTGCAAAATTCCCATATGTTGCCGCAAATTTCTATAATAAATCTACTGGTCGTTTATTTTTACCACCATTCACTATAAAAAAGGTACAAGGAGTTCCTGTTGGATTTATCGGAGTCGTAACAACGGATGTGCCTAACCTTGTTATGCCTACTATGCTAAAGAATGTAGAAATTACAGATGAAGTTGAAGCTATTAACAAATCCGTAAAGCAATTAAAAAAACTAGGTGTTAAATCTATCGTTGTTCTTGCACATAACGGGGGGACAACAGATGGGAACGGCGTAACAAATGGTGATATCGTCCGATTAGCAAATGAGACTGATCCAGAAGTCGATGTTATTTTTGGTGGGCATAGCCACACTTATGTAAATGGAACTGTTAATAATAAACTTGTCGTACAAGCAAATTCTTACGGTATGGCTTTTGCTGATGTTGATGTAAAGATTGATCGTAAAACACAAGATATTGTTGAGAAAAAAGCAGAAATTGTTACAACTTACCATGAAGGCATGGAGCCTGATAAAAAAATAAAGAAGAAGATGGAGAAATATCAAGCAAAAATCGCACCTCTTGTTAATGAAGTTGTAGGTAAGTCTATTGCTCCGCTAGATCGCAAACTAAATACGGCTGGTGAATCTACTCTTGGAAATTTAGTTGCTGATGCCCAGCGTGCAACAATGCAATCTCAAATTGCACTTATGAATCCTGGTGGTATTCGTAATGACTTAGATGCTGGTGATATTACATGGGGAGAGATATATGGTATTCAACCATTCGGAAATCAATTAATAAAAGTAAATTTAACGGGTCAAGATATTCGTGATATTTTAAATCAACAATGGCAAAAAGACATAACAAGAATGCTTCAAATTTCAGGGATCCAATACAATTGGGATGCAAACAAACCTAATGGAGAAAAAGTAACAAGTATTCGCCTAACAAATGGAGAAGAAATTATTCCTTCTAAAACTTACAGCGTCGTTGCGAACGCATTTCTAGCTTCAGGTGGAGATGGATTTGTATCCTTTAAAAACGGGAAAGATGCTGAAACAGGACCAACTGATTTTGAAGCATTAGTAGATTATATAAAAAAATCAAAAGAACCAATTCAGTCTGTTATTGATGGAAGAATTCAAAAAATAAATTAGTTTTTTATTAATCTCAAAAACAAACAGATTACCTGTACGCTATACTTTTTCGTGTGCAGGTAATCTATTTTTTGTGGGTTTGAAATAAATCTTACCGTGGTCAATGGATATACCGTCTAGATGCAGAGTGTAGAAAAAAAGTGAAGTAAACCAAAGTTGATATCCTGAACGTACAGGGAGTCTTTGTTTGAAAAAACGGGACATAGCAAACATAAAACAGGCTTAACAATGGATGAAAGAAAATGTGCATTGGGCAGGGTACATCATTCGTTATTCAAAGGGAAATATAACTGGTTATGTGTATGAGCCTTGGCATATTCACGCTATATAGGAGAGGTTGCTGAAAAAATATATAAGGAAAAACTAACTTTAGAGGAATATATGGGATAAGCAAGCCACAGTGAATTGAGAATCTGTATTTTTGTTTAGAGAATAGTATTTTATAAAATAGTAGAGTACTTTACTTTAATAGATTCAAAAACTACCTATCTAAAAATTTGATAGGTAGTTTTTTTACTTTTGGGCACAAAGTGAAATCATTTTATTATGTTCACACATATAGAAAATGTAATTACCCTAAACACCAATCATTGCCCCTCATTATTAGCGATAGGATAGCTGCTTAAGGACAAAAAAGAATTGGCTAACTTTTGTGCAAAATGTAATGGGGGCTCTATCGACTGGATATGAATATACATAATTAAGGGATTCATGTACAGCCAGTGATTATGTAAAGCACTTACAATAATTCCTTGTTGTACAATTGATTTCATAAATGCAGGAATCTCTTCTTGTAGAATAGCAATTTCGCCTAAATTTAATGCATTACCATTTTGATCCAACGATTCAAAACTTACTCCGACGGGTACTACATAGGTACTTTGTTTTCCTTGTACAAGTACTCTAAAATCGCGGTGAAAAGACACCGAACAACCACCTTGACTTATTTTACTTTTCCCTTTAAGTATTGTAGCAAATTGTTCGCAAATGAAATTAAAGTTGTGCATAAATTCAATTCCTTTCTCGTACAAAATTATGTAATTAGAGATTCGATTAGAGAAAATTGTTGGCTTTTTTTAAAATTCAAAAAAAGGCTATAATTTTAATGTATCCGATGTATTCAATTTATGATTCATGATAGTCTGTTCGAGATATTGTTATAAAAAAGCACTGCTAAATAGTACTATTTTTCGAAATAAGTCTTTCTTATATAGGTATCTTGCTACTATGAAAATATCTATTTACATACAAGCCTTTTTGAATACCAAAGAATGGTCCCTAAAATACCGTGCTTATTCACGAAGAATGAAGTTGTTTCTCCTTTTATCTATTTACATTTTTAAGTACTGAAAAAGTTCTCAAGAATAGAGGGAAGATTTTTATAATTTTTCTTGAATGTAATAACGGTTATTTTAACCAAAATTTTCATAGAAATACCTTTAAAAAGAACGTAGGTTCGTATATAATAAGAACAAACGTTCTTTGTTAGGAGTGATAACCTTGTATGATTATTCTCTTTTACCGAATCGTATTATTCTTTGTGTAGATCTTCGTAGCTTTTATGCAAACGTGTCATGTATTAAAAAAGGACTTGATCCACGATATACAAAATTGGCTGTTGTAGGAGATGTAAACAGGAGTGGGTCCATTGTATTAGCGGCAACACCGCCACTTAAAGTGTTAGGAGTTAAGAAAATGGCAAGGTTGTACGAAATACCGAAGCGGCCAGATATTATTATTGTGAATCCAATTATGCATACGTATATGAAATGTTCGACTTACATAACCAGTTTAGCTTTACAGTATGTTGCGCCGGAAGATTTTCATCAATATAGTATCGATGAGTTTTTCATGGATATGACCGCGAGTATTCATTTGTTTGCGAGTAATCCGCGTGAGTTTGCATTAAAGTTTAAAAGAGAAATATATGAACGTACACGGATTGAAAGTACGATTGGTATTGGTCCAAATTTATTATTGAGTAAGGTAGCGATGGATGTTGAGGCGAAAAAGAATAGGGATGGAATAGTGCAGTGGACGTATGACGATATACCCGAGAAGTTATGGAGCATTAGACCGCTCAGTAAATTTTGGGGTATATCGTATAAAACAGAAATGAAATTGAATCGAAAAGGTATACATACGATTGGAAATTTAGCGCAGTATCCTTTGAAATATTTAAAGCAATCATTCGGTGTAATAGGGGAAGAATTACATCTACATAGTAACGGAATTGATTTTAGCAGAATAGCAGAAAAATACGTTCCAGCAACAACATCTATAGCGAAAAGCCAAATATTATTTCGTGATTATTCGATAGAAGAGTTCATCGTTATTTTATTAGAGCATGTAGAAGAAGTTTGCTACAGATTGAGAAGAGAAAAGAAATATGCGCAAACGATTCATTTTTCAGTTGGATACAGTAAGGAATATGGAGGGGGAATAAAAAAGGCACATACATTAAATAGAGCAACAAATTTAACGATGGATATTTATAATGTTTGTACCTATTTTTTATACGAGCGACATACAGGAGAACCAATTCGATCGGTAAGCCTTTCCTTAACAAATCTAATAAATGAAGGGGAAGAGCAAATTTCGCTTTTCGATAACATTATACAAAGAGAAAAAGAAATGCGATTAACGAAAGTTATGGACGAAATTCGAACACGATTTGGTAAGAACAGTATTTTACGTGGAATTTCTTACACAAGCGTCGCAACAGCAAGATATAGAAACACGTTATTAGGAGGACATAAATCGTGATGAATGCTAATATGCCAAAAGGAAGAGAGATGGTAAAGTGGCAACCGTTTGCCAGTATGCCAGAGCAGTTCGTTTGTATTAAAGAAATGATACAGGAGCAAACAAAAATCCCTCGTCCAATTTTAACGCAAGATGCAAAAGAAAGGATTGAGAATAAGCTGTTAATTTCATATTTAGGTGAAGAAGAGGTTTTACTTACATATTATAAAAATGGCTATCTATATAAAAATTACATAACAGTAGCTGATATAAATCCATTAAATAAGACGATTACTTGTACTGATGCTTTTCGTAATCAAAGAATCTTTAAGTTTAGGGATGTAATGGAAGTGGATTAGAGTATCTTTCTATGCAGTAGGGTATTTTTAGCAGTCTACTGCATAGAAAAATCAAAGATCCAGTCACATATCAATTTTCAAGGTTTTAAAATGACTTTTATACAATCATCTTCACGATTATTAAAAATTTGATAACCGTAGCTCGCTTCTTCAAGGGGAATTTTGTGCGTAATAATCTCTTTTGGATCAAATTCTTTGTTTGTTATTTTTTCAAATAGTTCCGGCATAAAATGAATGACAGGTGCTTGTCCCATTTTTAAATTAATATTTCTAACCCAAAATGCCCCGAGTGGAAAGGCATTATAATTTCCGCCATAAACACCAGTCATTTGAACTGTTCCATATTTTCTTACGGCTTTCGTAGCGATTTGAATAGGGCCGAGAGTTCCGCCTTGTAATTTTAATTTTTGTTCCAGAAATTCTAGAGGTGATTTTTTCCCATCCATCCCCACGCAATCAATGACTACATCGGCACCGCCATGTGTAATTTCCTTTAAATGTTCTCCCATATCAGGAAATTTTGTAAACTCAAATACCTCAACATTGTTAATCTTTTTTGCATAATTTATTCGATAATCTAAGTAATCGACTGCGATTACGCGTTTAGCACCTTGCATCCAAGCGAATTTTTGTGTCATTAATCCAACAGGTCCACAACCAAGGACGATAACAGTATCACCTCGCTTAACGCCTGCGTTTATTACACTCCAATAAGCTGTTGGCAAAACATCGGATAAAAACAGTAGAGATTCATCTTCCAGTTCGCATGATTCTGGTATAACAAATGGAGTGAAATTTCCGAAAGGAACTTTTAAATATTCTGCTTGTCCGCCTGGATGGTTACCAAATTTCTCTGTATAACCAAAGTATCCACCAGAATCATAATGAGGATTGGAGTTATCACATTGGCTTTCCATTTCATGTTGGCAATAAAAACAATGTCCACAAGCAACGTTAAAGGGGATTACAACACGGTCGCCTTTTTTCACTTTCGTAACATCTGGACCTACTTCTTCAACAATGCCCATTGGCTCATGGCCAATAATATATCCTTGTGGTAAAGGCATGTTACCTTGATATAAATGTAAATCAGAACCGCAAATAGCGGTTGAAGTAATTTTTACAATAATATCATCTTTTTTTTCTAACTTTGCATCATCCACTTGTTTAACTTGTACTTGGTTTGGACCTTGATAGGTTACAGCTTTCATCTCGTATCTCCTTAGGAATCATTTTTCAAAATTTATCCCGCATTAACGGGCAGTAAGATCCCCACCTCAAAATTCAGCGGAAGCAAAGAAGTTAGGTGGGGGGGCGGGCTGCACGTAAAAGCCCGATTGGTGAGGGCTGATTAAAGTTTCACTTTATATGTATCTCTTGGCAAAACAGAAATCTTTAGTAAAGAGGAATCTATACATAGTGTTGTTATGACAGTATGTTATAGCAACTCTTCTTTCTTATGTCTTCTGCACTATTTTAAGAAGAAATTCAATATTTATTCATAAACTAATTCCCATAAAAAGGATAATTATTATTTCATAATCTGTAGCATATTAAAAACATCGGAGGTGAAATAATATGGCAAACAATAATAGTGGAAATCGTAATGAATTGTTAGTTCGAGGTGCTGAACAGGCTCTTGATCAAATGAAATATGAAATTGCACAAGAGTTTGGTGTACAACTTGGTGCAGATACAACAGCTCGTTCAAATGGATCTGTTGGTGGTGAAATTACAAAACGTTTAGTAGCAATGGCTGAACAACAACTTGGTGGTAGAGCTAACCGCTAAGTAAATTGACATACAATATAGTAGATATGTAAATCAATTTCTTTTGTATATGTGTAAAAATAAAAACCCTTATAGTAAATGGATTCTCACTCAAAGATTATTGATAATCTTCTTTCATAATCTTTGAGTATTTGATTTGTAAACTACTTTCCTAAACAATAAACACGCAGTGTTGGAAAGGTGTTTTCCATGCATAGTAGAAAATCTTTTGCAGGAAAAAGCATACTTAAAAATTTGATTTCAATATTGAAATCAATATTGATTATGATATTTTCGAAAGGGAGGAATTTAAAAATGGGTATTTTAAGTGGAAATCCTCAAAATGAGCCGTTACATTACGGAGAAGTATTTGATATTTGGAGTTATCTTCTTGCTGCACAGGGTGCGATTGCAAGTCATCAAGTATTTATGAATCACACAGGTGATGAAGATTTGAAGAAGTTTTTAGAAAGCTTAATTGAAAATGATATGAATTCGGAGATAGAAGAATTAAAGGCGCTTTTAAAAGTTAATGGGGTTGCTTTACCGCCTGCTCCTCCAGAACGACCAGTCGCATCTATTGAAGATATTCCTCCAGGAGCACGTATTAATGATGTTGAAATAGCAGCAGCTGTTTCTGCAGGATTAGCAGCTGGACTTGTGACATGTAGTCAAGTGATGGGAAAATGTCTTCGAGAAGATGTAGGGATGCTATTCGGACAATTTCATATGAAAAAAGCGCAAGCAGGTGTAACTTTGCTGCGTTTAAGTAAGAAAAAAGGGTGGGTAGTTCCACCTCCATTACATGTAAGAAATTCTGATCAAGCTTAATAAACAAAAATAAAAAAGTGGCATTGGCCACTTTTTTATTTTTTAGATGTATCCCCACTTCGGATTTGTTTATTTAGTTTCTTAAATATAAGAAAAAAAGTATTTTCATGCGTAATGTATCTTTTTGTCTACATATTTTCCATAGTCGGGTACAGCGATTTTATCGAATTCTTGAACAAGTGTTTTGAGGCTTGTTGATAGCAATTCACCTGACATTGGTATCCCATGTCCAGTAATAGCGACCAGAGGCTTTAATTCTTCTAATTTAATGACTGATTCTTTAGCGGCTTTCCAGTCTGTTGTTAAATAACGAGGGGGGCCGCTTATTTCCTGTTCCTGAGTAAATACTTTATATAGATATTCCTGTTTCACTGTAACAAAAGCATCACCAGCAATTAAAGTTCGGTCTTTTTCTCGAAATAATGAAATATGCCCAGGAGTATGCCCTGGTGTATGAATCCATCTAAACTCTGGCATATGAGGAATAGTTCCATCGGTAGGTAGCGCTTTTACGCTACTTCCTAAATCAATTGGTTCATTAGGGAACAGGGGAGACATTTTCGCTACTATACCACCTTCAACTGTTGGATCTGGTTCAGGATAGCTTTGTTGTCCAGTCAAGAACGGTATCTCCATTTCATGAGCATAGACTGGAACATCCCAATACTTGATGAGTTCAATTATTCCCCCAACATGATCAAAATGCCCGTGAGTTAAAATAATTGCTTTTGGGCGGTTGTTTGTACCAAATCGCTTCTCAGTGACAGAGATAATTTCATTTGCACATTTAGGCATTCCAGCATCAACTAAAACAAAATCATCGGTATGCGGATTTCCAACAAAACATATGTTGACGATTTGAATCGTGTAGCAAAATAAATCAGACAATACTTCGAGGCCATGACCACTTTCAATTGAAGTTGCTGGAATAAACTTGTAATCACTTCCATAATTCATTTCCTTGTCCACTTGTTATCCCCCTTAATTTATTCCAATATGACATTATAGTTCCCTAATTTTGAAAATCCATTTTTGGGGATATCGTTCTATGAATACAATTTCATTCATTTCTCTTAATATTCCACATTCCGTTTTACTTACATAGAATAGAATGCATATTCAAAGTTATTTTTATGGCAATTCAGAAAGTCTCTACTTGAAGTAGTCATCCACCTTTGGAGATTTTATAGTATATCAACTTTGTTTCTTACTCGTTTATTACATTTAATCTCACAAGTACCCATTATTAAAATGAGGAGAGAAACGTACTTGAATATAGAAAGTTTTTAATTTGAGAGGAGGAACTATCATATGGAAAAGGTACTAACGTTTAATTTTCCGGGGGAAAGACATGTGGACCCAACTCTTGCTCTTATTGAAGAATTAGTAAAAAGAGGAGAAGAAGTTGTTTACTATTGTGTAAAGGAGTATAAGGAGAAGTTTGAAAGAACAGGAGCTTCGTTTCGTCCATATGAAAATTTTTTAGCAACAGTAAACATGTTGGAAAGGATGAAAGGAAAAATAAATTCCTCTGAACTATTATTACATATGGTAAAATCCATGGACAACACAATAAAGATTGTTATAGAAGAACTGGCGGTTTCTTTTCGATTGTTTTGTTATTCTTATGGTTCTTTTTGTATTAAGGTAAATTCAATTTTTATATCAAAATTTCGAGAAATAAGTTAAGCAGTATGAGTAAATAATTGAACCATAATAAGATAAAGAAATAAAATTTAAATCTTAATGTTGGTTAGTAGATATATATTTACTTATTAACCTATCTTAGACTTTTGAAAGTATTTTCTGATTTTAGTTAAAAATTTTTGTCAAAAATAAGCATGTCATTTTATGGGAAATTTTGTCGTATGTATTCAATTGATGTAAGAATTTTCTTATAATGTAACTTGTTTATGGAAAATGATTCTATTATAAGTTTAAGAATAAAGATAATTAGGGAAGTTTGAATGAAATGGATTAGAAGACAGGATGAATCATAAAGTGAAAATTTGATCAGTGGAGGTTTTATGGGAAGTATATTTTCCACGTAGCTTCCTTGCTTCCAATCAGGGATTGGGCCACTGTATCAAGGTGAACAGAAATATTTATAATATTCATGCGAAAAAGGAGGGAGTTTTATGTATTTTGTAAGAAAGAAAACAAGGAATCGCTGGGTAACGCAAATTCAAAAAAACGCTAGTAGTGTAACTCGAGAAAATGGCTACTCATTTATTGACCAGTATATCAAGGACAAGCGAATCATTCTTCTGGGGGAAAACTGTCATGGAGTTGCGAATTATTATTCAACCAAAATCGATATAATCCGTTACTTGCATGAAAATCATGGATATAATGTCGTTGTTTTTGAAAGCGGCTTACTGGAAGCTACAATGTGTGAGATGTTTCTAAGTAACCACTCTACCGAAGAGAAGATACGGAATGGTTTTCTTGATATCTTTCATAATGAAGAAATGAAGGCACTTTTCACTGGAGAATGGGCTCAGCACTTGAAAATAAGTGGTATGGATGTTCAACCAACATATCCTTTAATATCTGAATATATGCTGGAATGGGTAAAGGATCATACAGATAATGACTTATATAATTCTTTAAAGAAAGTTGAAATGACGTTCTTCGAGTTGGATAAAGAAATGATGTACAAGGTAACAAGACAATTGAAGTCTAGGATGAAAGTGCTAATTGAGGAATACCAAAAGTGGTTAGTTTTTTTCAATTCAAAACGAATGAAATATGCAGAGTGCGTGAATAACAGGATGCTGGAACTGATTCACCGAGGGATGATCAATAGGGTGCAATGGCTGAAGACCAATTTGAAAGGGTACTTGTCCTCTGGGATACTTAGAGGGAAATTAATGTTTGAAAACTTAGAATGGCTACTCGATAATTATTATAAAAATGAAAAAGTTATTGTTTGGGCTCATAACTTTCATATTCGAAAAAAACAAACGTGGCCCTCGAAATTATTGGGTATAAAAAGTGTTGGTCATCTGTTGAGACAAAATCGTGATAATGACTGCTTTTCTCTGGGACTCTATGCAGGAAGTGGAAATGTAGCTTCATTATTAAGAGTTGACATAGAAATAGACACTACAAAAAAGAATCATTTAGAGTCTTTACTGGATGAAGCCTCAAAAAACGACATATTTTTGCCTTTGGACATAATAAATCAAAAAGGAAAGAAAAATATGTGGTATGACCAGAAATGGTGGTTGTTGGAATCTGGATTGATGAGTTTTGCTCCTAAAGTTCTTTATCCGCAAGAGCATTATGATGCTCTTCTGTTTTTTAAGGACGTGCGTCCGCCACTATATTTTAATCATAAAAAAAGTGAAGAAGGACATATCTAGTAAAAGAATCTAAAATTTCAAATCAATGTCGATATGATAAGAATATTCAGTTTTTTGTTAATATTCCACTTTTATATAATCGTAAAATTATTATAAAAAATGAGGTATATCTAATAAAAAACATTTGACAGTTAGTGTAAAAAATGTAAAATAAAAACAAGAGCTAGTTGTATGATAGTTCTGAAAATTAAGGAAAGGAGGAACTAAAATGAATAATGCTAATCAGTTTGACTTAGATGTGAAGATTAAATCTTCTTCAACAAATGGTGATGTAGATCCTAATACTGTTACAACTTCAGCACCTTGTGTTCAGGCTATAATATTAAGCGTAAGATATTGCACACGTATTACGTGCCGAGGATGTTTCTAAAATTCGAGGAGCTGATTCCAGTTTAAAGAGCTGAATTCAGCTCTTTTCTACTTAAACGTAAAAGAAACGAGGTAGGTTAAGATGAGCAAAATTGAAAAAATAGGTAATCGTGGACATGCTGTATTCGAAACCGAAGATTATTATATGTTAAGAACTCCCTCTAAATCTCTAAACTATTTTAGTAATCTATCAAAAAGCGATGAAGATGAAATGTTAAGACACTTCAGAGAGGATATGTTTCTTAGGTCGGCCATTTCTGTTTCCAGTCCTAATCTTTATGAAATGTTCTTAAAAAAAATGGATTCAATTCTTCAAAATAAGGAATCGAAAAAAAACAGACAAATCATATCGAGTCTAATGAAATATGCACTCCGTAGTTGTTCCCGTCCCACTCCTTTCGGCCTATTTTCGGGTATTGCAACGGGCAGGTTTTCAGCTGAAGCATCTTTTGACATAAAAATAGTAAATAGATTTGACAGAAGGACAAGGCCTGATATGGAATGGCTATTAGGCGTTGTCAGAGTTCTTGAACAGAATGATGATGTACTACCTTACTTAAGAGTCAGGAAGAATATGTCATTACATAAAGTGGGGAAAAGGTTGAATATCAAGTTTATGAGTTTACACGGTCGAAGTAAGGGGAATGCCGAAAAGGAAATTTCTGTAGCTTATACGGCTGTGCTGGAAAAAGTTTTAATGTTAACAGAGGCTCCCATCTTCTTTAAGGAATTAGAGAGGGAGTTATTTAATGAATACCCTGATGTAGATCAAGATGTTATATATAGCTATTTGAAACAATTAGTGAATCAAGAAATCCTTTATACTGAATTGAAACCACCAATGAATGATATTAATCCATTGGATTACATTAACTCTGTACTGAATAACGTTTACAAAGTTAGGAAGAATAATGGTCTTTCTCGTAATTTAGAATGTATTGATGAAATTCAACAAATCAAAAGTTCTATAGACAAGTATAACGAAGAAAATATTCTACCGCTGGGACAGGAATTCCATGCACTTTCTACAGATATGAAGAAACTATTTAAATGTATAACCCCGTTGCAAATAGATTCTTTTATAAAGACAGAAAGGAATGTCTTGCCTGAAAAAATGAAGGATGAAATAGCGGACGCTGCCGAATGCTTATGGAAGCTAAACCGTGATTCTAAGAATGAGAGAATGAATCAGTACAAGAATAAATTTATTGAAACATACGGAGTGTTCAGAGAAGTTCCTTTGATGGATGCTATCAGTGCTGAGAAAGGGATAGGATTCCCAGAAAATGATGATGGATTAAATCAAAGTGAAAAATTGAATAGAATGATGCTGTCTTTGGATGCTTCGAAGCAAATTATTCTAAATAACCTTGTTTCTAATGCGATAAAGCAGGGGGAAAGGGAAATAATACTAACGAATGAGGTTCTTGATACAATTTCTTCAGAAAATTTTATCGGAGAAACACCAGAAGGGGTTGACATCTATGCTGAAATAATACGGAACGGATCCGAGGGTTATAGAATCGTATTAAATCCGCAGGCTGGTGCACAGGGGGTAGGAAAGTCAAGTGGACGTTTTTTATATAATGATTATCAATTAAAGAATAAGTTTTTAGAAAGCCACCAAAAAGTAAGGATTCAGAATTGTCATTTGGAATATGTTGAACTCACTTATATACCTACGGGGGGAAGGGTGGGGAACGTTATGCAGGGAGTCACTCCTACTGAATATGAGTTAAGTATGACTGGAATAAGGAATGGTAAGGCAAAGCAGGTTGATTTGAGTGACCTTTTCTTAATGGCCACCCCGGACAGACTTTTAATAAAGTCCCGAACCCTTAATAAAGAAATCCGAGTAATCGCTAGTAATATGTATAACTATCATAATGCCCCGAAGCTATGTAAATTCTTATTAGAACTTACTGCGACTCAATATGCCAATTGGGGATTGTTTAATTGGGGAGTATTGCAATATAACGAATATCTACCTAGGGTAAAACGAAAAAATATAATCCTATATCCACAGACATGGAGATTCCAAGACCTAAAATTAAGGATAGACCCTGCATATTGTGAATTAGGTCTAGAAGATGGTATAAAAAAATGGCTTAAGGACTGGGATATTCCTCGGTATGTTTATTTGACATTTTCTGATCTCAGATTACTGATAGATTTACATAACCCCGCACACTTTAAAGAGTTAGTAAATGAAGTCAAGAAAAATCAACAATTTGAACTGCAAGAATTCATAGGTACATTTGAAGATAGAATTGTTGAAAGTGATGAAGGTAAACATATCATGGAAGTGGTGATTCCTGTAATTAGAAGAGAGGCTACCTTCTCAAACTATCTAGATCTTAATGTACAGGATGTACATCATAGTACTGTCAAAAGAACGATATATCCAGGGGAAGAATGCCTCCATATAAAATTATATGGCTCCTTGGGAGAACAGGAAGAGTTCATCAACCAAGAACTGTTGGAGTTTGGGGAGAGTTTGAGACGGAGTGGGGAAATCGATAAGTGGTTTTTTATTAGATATTTGGACCCTGAGCCACATATAAGATTGAGATTATTCGGTCCGCCTTATAAGTTGAATGGATCGGTGATTGCCAAAGTCAACACATTCGCAAAAGCTAACATACATAATGGGTATCTACAAACCTATTCTCTTAGCCCATATGAAAGGGAACTTGAAAGATACGGGGGAACAGGCTTGATTGAGCAGGTCGAAGATGTATTCTGGACTGATAGTGTTGTCGCCGCTAACCTTCTTAAATTTCTTAATAATAAACAAAACGGAAATGTATTTAATAAAGAAATAGTAGCGGCAATCAGCATAGTGGAGATGTTAGATTCTTTTGGTTTAACCACTGAAGAAATTCATCAAGATATATTTCATGAATCCAATCTTAACAAATTTATGGAAAACTTCAGAAGAAGTAAGGAAAAGTTGATACCGCTTCTTAACATTATGGATAATTGGGCCAGCTTGAGAAATTATGTAGGGGGGGAAGAATTGCTTTCAATACTAGAACCAAGAAAAAAGTACATCCAATTATTAGTCAAAAGTATAAAGGAATCCATCCAGAATGGACATATAATTCCACAGCAAATAAGCATATTGATTGACAGTCTTGTCCACATGCACTGTAACCGATTGTTAGGCCCAAATAAAATAGAGGATGAAGTAAGGGCCCTCATAAAATTAACGACTAGATCCCATATCTACATTAAGAATAAAGAATCCTTTAGGACAGAATTATCATTAAATTAATAAATTCTAATGAATAACGTATAAATTTGAATAGAAAGGGGGAACAACAATGTCTATGCCGAGGGAGAAAATAAGTATAGGTAATTTCCTAGATACATTCCGAGCGTGGCCTCGAATGTACCGTCTTATCTGGATGGCAAAAAAAAGCTACTTTATAGGAATTCTCATCTTATCTATCATTAATGGTCTTATACCAGCAGCTATGATTATCCTGATGGAGAGACTAGTTAATCAGATCAGTCAGGAAAATGATACAAAAATCGTATTTGGCCTGTTTGGCCTGTATATGGGATTGATGATAGTTTCGACAATCCTTGATACGTTAATGAATACTGTGAAGACTATTTATCAAGAATTGTTAACTAAAGAGATAGACATGAGGATTATTGAAAAGGCATCCGTATTACCTTATGAATATTTTGAAGACCATGAGATTTATGACAACATACAAAGAGCGAGGAATGAATCCACATACCGTCCCTTCCAGATCTTCGATCAAACCCTTGGAATCATTAGTGGTTTGGTTACTTTAGCATCGGTAGCAGTGATACTAATAGTATGGAAGTGGTGGCTAATAATCGTATTACTAATTATCCCTTTATTATCTGCATTTTCCTTCCTAAAGCTGGGACGACAGGAATTTATGCTCAGTTTTTTTCAGGCATCAAAGAGAAGAATTTTATACTATATTACGCTTTTAATGACGACTGACCAAAATGTGAAGGAAATAAAAACTTTTGATAAGACTGATACTATGAAGAGGAAATATGTGGAGACCTACAATCGAATCTTTAAGGAGAATAAGAAGATGACGATGCGAAGGTTCAGGACGACTACCATTTTTGATTTACTGACAATAACCATTGTTGGTTTTGTATTGTTGTATCTTATTTATGAAGCTTATATGGGCTTGATTGCAATTGGTTCTCTTGTTGCATATATCCAGGCTGTCAACAGGACGCAGGCTCAATCATCTTCCGTCTTAAGGCTATGTTTTGGTCTTTATGAAAACAATCTCTTTTTAAACCAACTTTTTTCCTTTATGGATCTACCTGAATCTACACAAATAAAGGGTTTAATGCAACCCACTATACCAAATGACATGGAAATAGATGAATCATCCTTGCGGTTTAATGATGTTTCTTTCACATATCCAAATAGAGCAGAAGCAGCCTTACAAAACATTAGTCTTACGATAAAACCTGGTGAAATAGTTGCTTTGGTCGGTGAGAACGGTTCAGGTAAATCAACGTTAACAAAATTAATCAGTAGGTTATTTAACCCTACTGAGGGGACGATTACGTACAAGGGAAAATTGATTCAACAATTTGAAATAAAAGAGTGGAAGTCAAAATTAAGTGTTGTGTTCCAGGAATTTAATAGATATGAGCTGACCGCTTATGAAAATATAACTCTAGGTGGTACTGAATATGGAAAGAAGGATGTTCAGAGAGCAGCTTGCCTTTCATGCTCAGAGGAGTTTCTTCAATCTCTTCCAGAAAAGTATAGTTCCCAATTAGGTGTCTGGTTTGAAGGAGGTGTACAGCTTTCTGGAGGTCAATGGCAGAAATTAGCTATTGCTAGAGCGTTTATCAGAGATGCAGAAATATATGTTATGGATGAACCTACTTCATCTATTGACGGATTCTCCCAAGAGGAAATTTTCAACAATTTTAAAGAGATTTGCAGTAATAAAATAGGCCTTTTCATTTCGCATCGTTTGTCTAATGTTATACATGCTGACAAAATTGTTGTTTTAAAGGATGGTAGAATTCATGACGTTGGGACTCATGAACAATTATTGGAAAGATGCGATCTGTACAATAGATTATATAATGCTCAGGCTGGCCGATATGTTAAAGGAAACGAAGCGGAATTAAGTGTTACTTCTTAATCAATGATAGGAGGATTCAACATGAATGGTAGTGTTTCTGCAATCAATAGTGAAGTTGAAATAATCATACAAAAATTAGTGAGAAAACTTTCAAATCCGGAATTAGTAGAATTTGAATTTGAAAGAAAAAACTTGCAACCTTGGAATCCATTATCCTTATCCCATGGGTATCCGGGCCTTATTATTCTTTTTTCCGAAATGGATAGATATTATCCAGACAAAAATTTTGATAATGTAGCCCATCAGTATATGATTAAATTAAGGGACTTATTAGAAACGGCTGATATACAAGGAAATGTTTCCTTATTTAATGGGTTTTCTGGTATCAATTATACTGTTCTCTTGGCTTCTAAGGAGGGGACAAGATATTCCTCTATGCTCAACACACTTGATGATCATCTATACAAATTGGCTGATTCATTCATGGAACAAGTTGAAAAAAAACATGAAGATTTACCATTTGGATCATTTGAATTTTGTTATGATCTTGTAATGGGAATAACCGGTATAGGACGTTATGCCTTGGAAAGCCGACATCCAGGAATGAAAAAATTACTCGAAAGAATTTTGACTCATCTGGTGCATCTAGCAACCGAAAAACTTGTAGAAGGAGAAAAAGTAACAAATTTCTTTTCACCGCCAGAAACCATCATTGTTGAGGAGGACAAACTAAGGTTTACTTCCGGTTATATGAATCTTGGGCTATCTCATGGTATTGCTGGCCCTCTTGCGTTACTTTCTTTGGCAATAACCAAAGGAATTGTTGTCAAAGGGCAATCTCAGGCAATTGATATACTTTTTCAAACTTTACACCGAATGGCATCCAAAGATGGATATGGTTATTATTTCAAACGTATGTTGGGATTGGAGGATATTCTAAATGGAGTAAGTTGTAATAAAGAGGAAGATGGGAGATTCGATGCATGGTGTTATGGAAGTTTTGGAATTGCAAGGGCATTATCACTGGCGTATGAGGCACTGGAGAGAGAGGAAATGAAAGAGATGACAAGTGAGTTGCTGTATTCGTTAGTCACAGTTCCTGTTGAAAAGATGAATGTTAAATCATCTATCTTATGTCATGGCTATGGTGGGAATATGCAAATTTTAAATCGACTTTCTCATTCTAAGGTTATCCAAGAAGATTGTAAGTTAAGGAATCTTCTTGAAAAACGGAAAACTGAATTACTGAAAGTATTAATTAATCAATTCGATAGTAAGTCTGAATATGGATTTTATGACGTAATATATCAAAATAACAGTTTTAAAAGAGAGGAGAAAATAGGGTTTCTTGAAGGGGTTGCTGGTGTATTGCTTTCATTGGTGAGTTGTATAAAAAGTCAGGAAGCTCGTTGGGATGAAATTCTATTACTAGGTTAGTAAGCGTAGCAAATAAATACTGAAAGTTTTCAGTTTCTTATAGTACTACCTGATGAGTAGAAGAGATATATTTATAAATTACACCCAAAAATATCAAAAATACTTTTCTCATATAGATGAGATGTTCACTTATTTTGCTTTAGGAGATTGAATGACCGAAGGGGGGCTTTTGATGATTTTTGGGTGTTTTTGTGTAATGCTTAATGAAAAAATAAAGAGAAATCTTTAATTATGTACCTTATTTTATATTCGCTTAGTAGTTTATGTTTGTTGTGTAATAGGAGATGCATATGGATAGAATACGTACAGTAGTTATATAAGAATAACACAAAATATTCTTTAGAGATATTTGGCCCGTTTACATTTATCCTAAGATTCACTGCATCATTGTATTGATTTTGGGAATATATCGATGCATCAAGCTTATTCTTACACCTTATAAAAAATTGCTTCAATAGCTTCACCTAAGATACTACTTAGTCGCTTGATTTAAAAGACAGATACCATGCTGATGTAGTAAATAATTAAAATTCCTATTTTTCATAAAATATTTTTGATTCTATACCACAACAAGTCTTTGATTTTATAAAAGAAAAAAGAGGGCTTAATGGTTGGTTTATCTGAATATAAGACTGTATTACGAAAACAATATACATAAAACTATATTGTAGCAATTTTGCAGTTAGAAAATAAATAACGTGTTTTTTAATTATATGTTTTTTCAATATAAACGATATGGTTGCTTTTTAATTCTTTTAATAATTTTTTGGAACAAATGTTAAATTTAAGTGTTTTTTAGTTATCTTACATTAAATAAAAATACTATCAATCAAAAATTATTAAATGAATATGATTAAAAACGGAGGAATATACATGGATATGATTAAAAAGGCATTTCTTATAACAATATTATTAACTATCTGTTCTCCTTTATTTAATGCCCCATATAAAGTAAAAGCAGAAATAAATACTAATATCTTTTTTTTATTATTAAAAAATTCGAATGAAACGGAGAAAATAGAAGCGTTTATAAATGCGAATTTTTCTAACATTCAAACAGATAGTGTGAAAGAAATTGGAATGATTAATTTAACATTAGACAATTCAAAAAAAATGCAATCTGTCTTAAAAAACATAAAAAATAAATTCCCGAATTCTGTTGACTGTTATGGAGAAAGTTCAAAAATAACTTTGCCCAAAAAGTCAATAAAACATCAAATGAGAAAATATAGTTTCCTATCTAATCCTATTACTATAAATACAGATAAGACTAATAATTTATATACTAAGTATACATGGAATATATCAGATGTGACGAATAACTATCAATCATATAGTATAAGTAAAGGAAATAGTAACACCTCTATTGCATTGATAGATAGCGGTGTAGACACTATGCATCCGGATTTAAAACATAGTATTAATTTAAGTAAAGCAAAATCTTTTGTAGAAGGAGATTCTAGCTTAGAAGATAAATTGGGGCATGGTACTCAGGTAGCAGGTATCATTTCAGGTAAGGGAAATATGAAAGGTATATCCCCTGATACTCAAATTGTTCCATACAAAGTAATTGGAGAAAAAAATGGTGAGTCGAAATGGGTAATTCAAGCTATAGTACAAGCAGCCAGAGATGAAAATGACATAATCAATCTAAGTTTAGGTACATTTAAATCGGTAGAAAAAAGCTCTGATCAAGCAACAATACGAGCGTACAAAAAAGCAATTGAATATGCTGAAAGTAAGGGCTGCATAATTGTCGCTTCAGCAGGAAACCATGGTATTAATCTAGATCAGCCATTGGAAACAACTAGTCCAGATGGAGAAAAAGACTTTCAAATATATCTACCTAGCAGTCTTGAAAATGTTATTACAGTTTCAAGCAACAAAAAAAATAATACACTAGCTTCTTACTCTAATTATGGAAATGTTATTGATTTTTCAGCTCCTTCCGGAGATTATGGACCTGATTTCAATAATGATTTCCAAATTGATTTTAATGAATGGATTCTCACGACGTCTTCTAATTATATAGAAATTTCTGAAATAGAAAAAGGTTTAGGAATACCTACAGGATATACACTCTCCTTAGGTACTAGTTTAGCTTCACCTCAAGTAAGTGCTACAGCAGCTTTAATCATTTCAAAGTACCAAGAAATCCATCACCAAAAACCAAATTCAAAACAGGTCATTCAATACTTAAAAGATGGAACTGTTGATTTAGGTAATGACGGGAAGGACTTTCAATTTGGCTATGGTAAAATTAATGCTTACAATAGCCTGTTATCTATAAATTAAATTGTATTTCGATTCAATTTTCGAAAAACTTGTCAACAAGCTAATTAGTAAAATGAAGGCACAAGTCATTTCCTTTTGTAAAATAGGTTTTTCCGTATAATTTAAAATATAGATTCATCTTTAATAGTGAATCTAATTCTATTAAAAGAATAATAATCCCTTCTATATAGGAAGGAATTAACAAAAGTCGTCGATGACAAAATGAAAGACCTGTTTCCGCTTATAAGCGGAAAAAAACGGGTTATGCTTTTATATAGCGTAACCCGTTTTTTTTGATAATCGCTTATTTTTTTCCTGAGTAATTACTGTATATGGGTATTCCCATTTCACTGTAACAAAATAAATCAGGCAATACGTCGATGCCATGACCACTTTCAATTGAAGTTGCTGGAATAAACTTATAATCACTTCCATAATTCATCTCATTGTCCACTTTTTATCCCCCTTAAGTTATCTTCATACACATTATAGTTCCCTAATTTTGAAAATCCATTTTGGAGCATTTGAGAAAAGAATGAGTGGGGGATTACAAAAAATAATAATTTAGTCTTAAAATTAAGGGGGAGATATGTCAATTTATATAAAATGTAACCAAAGAATATTGATTTTAAAGTCGTAGTTTATATTATTTTTTTGAGTGTAAGTGTATGTCTTTTAAGAGGACATACCAAGTTCTTTTATTTTGATAATTACTTGAAACTTGAATGGGCAAAACATGATCAAGCCCCCATTCTAATTCGTTTATTTCATTTTCAAGTCCTGTTGGATGGAGGAAAAGGATCTTAAAATTATTTTTAACAATATTTGATAAAACTGTTTGTAATTCAAGCGCTTCAGTCAAGCTTCCGCCCCATCTAACAAATAAAATGGATTGAGAATTATGAATTCTTTCGTAAAGGTTATCAATTCTTCGATCTAATTTTTGTTTAAAATCATGGTATGTGATGAACCAATCTTTATTCGGAATAACAGGAAAATCATGATAAGATGTTACGTTATATTTTGTATCTTTTATAATATGAGAAAAAACAGGTTGTATCACGCCATCATTAAACACGACATTTTTCTCTGGCATTGCTTGCATGTTTTTTAAATCCATAAAGTCTACGAAATTATTTTTCAATAATTTGTTGATAGAAGAAAGATTCGGTGATACAAACCAATCTAGAGGACCTGAATATTTCCGCAGCTTATATTTTTTTAGATGAATAGCAGTATAACAATTTTCCCCTAAACTAATAACATCATCATACATTCCTTGAAGCTTTTTCATTTCCAATACAATCATCCTTTTTTAGAAAAATTAGAAGGTATATATAAATTCTAAAAAGCGTTATTATGACACGAAATACGCTTTTGAAAAATAGGAGAACGGGTTAATTATAAATAATATATGTATGTATAAAACCTCCTGTGAAAAGGCTCACAGGAGGTTAAACTAAGGCGTATTTCGAGTTATGTACCATTTGTTGAGGTAAGAATTGTGAGTGATAATTCATGGCGTTTCTATAATAAAGGGGCAAAACAGAAATACATTGAAGTTAGTTGTGAGCAAATTGTAATTTAAAATCGAGAGGAAATAAGAAGCCCTAGTTGCTTCATTATGCAACTAGGGCATTATTTAATCTCTTCCTAACTTAATTATATCATGTAAATCAAGTTCAAAATAGACTGTTTCTTCTCATTTACTCCTGCTACAATCAAGAACACATGCAAAGTAAGGAGAGATGTTATATGAGTTCTTTCGTTCTCGATTTTCAGGAAATAGAAAAGGTGCAGCTTTCACTTGTCGGTGGAAAAGGATTGAATTTAGGGGAGTTATCTAATATTCAAGGGATACAAGTGCCAGAAGGATTTTGTGTGACAACAGTAGGATATGAAAAGGCCATCGAGCAAAATGAAGATTTTCGTACTTTGTTGCAGCAGCTAACCAAGTTGAAGCGTGAAGACCGAGCTCAAATTGGTGAAGTTAGCAAGAAGATTAGAGAAGTCATTATGGCAGTACAAATCCCTACTGATGTAGTGGAAGCAGTAACTCAGTATCTCTCACGTTTTGGAAATGAACATGCGTATGCCGTGCGCTCTAGTGCGACGGCTGAAGATTTACCGTATGCTTCATTTGCTGGTCAACAAGATACGTATTTAAATATTATCGGAAAAGAAGCGATTTTGCAGCATGTAAGAAAGTGCTGGGCGTCTTTATTTACAGAGCGAGCCGTTATGTACCGCATGCAAAATGGTTTTGAACATAATCAAGTTTCTATATGTGTTGTCGTTCAAAAAATGGTTTTCCCTGAGGCTTCGGGAATTTTATTTACGGCTGATCCGGTTACTTCTAACCGAAAGGTGCTATCAATTGATGCCAGTTTTGGACTTGGTGAGGCGTTAGTATCAGGACTGGCCTCTGCCGATAATTATAAAGTAAAAGAAGGCAAAATTACCGAAACGATGATAGCGACTAAAAAATTAGCTATTTATGCTGTAAAAGAGGGCGGAACAGAGACGAAACAAATTGATCCGGCTCAGCAAAAGGTTCAAACATTGTCTGAACAACAAATATTACAACTAGAACAGATCGGAAGACAGATTGAAGCTTATTTTGGCTGTCCACAAGATATAGAATGGTGTTTAGTCGATAACGTATTTTATATTGTCCAAAGTCGCCCCATTACGACTGTATATCCAATTCCTGAAGAAAATGATGGGGGAAATCATGTGTATATATCAGTTGGTCACCAACAAATGATGACCGATGCGATGAAACCGCTTGGGTTATCTTTTTTCCTGTTAACGACTAATGCTCCTATGCGTAAAGCGGGAGGACGGCTGTTTGTTGATGCTACACAACAATTAGCTTCACCTGCTAGCAGAGATTATTTAATAAATACTTTAGGAAAATCAGATCCACTCGTAAGAGATGCATTAACGACTATAATCGAGCGAGATAATTTTATTACATTGTTGCCGGATGATGAAAAAGAAAAGATTGTTAGTAAAAGTAAGCAACCTGTAAATCCGCAATCAGAAATCGAAAATGATCCGGCAATCGTTACGAATTTAATACAGAATAGTGAAGCATCAATCGAAGAGTTAAAACGAAACATGCAAACGAAATCAGGGACGGATGTACTTGATTTTATTTTGGAAGATATTCAGCAATTAAAGAAAGTATTATTTAACCCGCAAAGTATCGCTGTCATTATGGCAGGTATGAATGCTTCAATATGGATGAATGAAAAGATGGAGCAATGGTTAGGCGAAAAAAATGCAGCAGATACACTTTCTCAATCGGTACAAAACAATATTACGTCAGAAATGGGTTTAGCATTAATGGATGTTGCGGATGTGATTCGACCGTACCCAGAAGTTATTGCGCATTTACAACATGTAGAAAACGATAACTTTTTAGATGAAATAGTTCAGTTTAAAGGTGGAGAAGAAGCCCGAGATGCAATTCTAACTTTTCTAAATAAATACGGAATGAGATGTAGCGGAGAAATTGATATTACGAAAACGCGCTGGAGTGAAAAGCCAACTACAATTATTCCGATGGTTTTAAATAATATAAGAGACTTTGAAGCGGGTGCTAGTAAACGGAAATTTGAAGAAGGACTGCAAGAAGCTTTGAAAAAGGAAGAAGAATTATTAGAGCGATTGCAGCAATTGCCGGATGGAAAACAAAAGGTAGAAGAAACGAAGCGAATGATTCGTAATATACGTAATTTTATCGGTTATCGTGAATATCCGAAATATGGTATGATTAATCGTTATTTCATATATAAGCAGGCGTTGCTGAAAGAAGCTGAGCAACTTGTGCAGATCGGTGTCATTCATGAAGTTAATGATATATACTATCTAACTTTTGAAGAGCTTCACGAAGTTGTTCGCACGAATAAACTAGATTACGAGCTTATTCAAAAACAAAAAAATGATTACAAATTATATGAAAAACTAACGCCTCCTCGCATCATGACGTCTGATGGAGAAATCATTACAGGTAAATATAAACGAGAAAACCTCCCAGCTGATGCGATTGTAGGTTTGCCTGTTTCTTCAGGAGTGATTGAGGGAAGAGCTCGCGTTATTTTAAACATGGAAGAAGCGAATCTAGAAGAGGACGATATATTAGTTACTGCTTTTACTGACCCTGGCTGGACACCATTATTTGTGTCTATAAAAGGGTTAGTCACGGAAGTTGGCGGACTTATGACTCATGGAGCAGTAATTGCACGTGAATATGGATTACCAGCAGTTGTTGGAGTAGAGAATGCTACAAAATTAATAAAAGATGGACAACAAATACGGGTACATGGGACTGAAGGGTATATTGAAGTGTTGTAATGAAATAAAAGATCATCCGCTATTATAGTGGATGATCTTTTCATATATACTTGACTTATTTCTTTAAACCAGCCGCATAAAAAGGTCCATGAACTGCGATTGTTGATAAAATATGAGCAATTTCCTCTGGTGTTTCTTTTTGTCCGTTATTTAACCATTGCTGAATCACACCAATATGAGCAGATGCCATATAAGAGGCTAAGTATTGGCTTGGGACAAGTAAATTCTCTTTATTAATGAGAGCGCCATTCGTATCTTCAAATATTGTTTTCCACATAAAGTCTTTCAGTTTTGTTTGGAAAGATAAATCTCCTTTTGGACTTAATACAGCTTTCATAAAATCACTATTTTCATTTAGAAATTCAAGAATAGAAGTGATGAGTATAAACGGCATTGTTGGGGAAGGGCTTGAGCCGAGATCGGCAATAACTTCCGGAAGTTTCTGTTTAGCAATGTTAGAAAACTTATACATAATTTCTTCTTGGCATTTCGTCATTAAATCAAACTTATCTTGATAATGTGCATAAAACGTACCGCGATTTATGTTTGCTTTCGTTGTAATATCTTTCACTGTAATGGCGTCAAAGCCTTTTTCTTCAATTAATTCCACAAATGCATTTCGTATGGCAGTTTTCGTGCGAACAACACGTAAATCTAAATTACTATCACGCAAAATAGGTTCCTCCTTAATTTTAGCCAACATATTTTAAGAATGTGTCTTATAACCGACACATTCACGATTTTTGATTATTGTATAAGGTTCAACTCAAACATATAATTCAAATATAAATAAACAACACGTTGTTGGTTATTATAAATCAAATGATAGGAGGAGAAAAGAAAATGTTTAATAATAAACTTTTATGGTTATCACCAGTTATTGCACTACTTGTTGTTTTTATTTTTTCATTAACGTTATTTCCAACTGTTCAGCCTCAGCCGAAAAACTTGCCAATCGCAATTGTAAATGAGGATCAAGGAGTAGAAATTCCGAATCAACCGAAGATGAATATGGGGCAAACGATTGTTGATAATATGAAAAAAACATCAAAATCAGAGGAAGAACACGCAGTGAAGTGGGTAGAAGTGAAAAATAAAGAAGTAGTTCAAAAAGGCTTAAATAATCAAGAGTATTACGCAGCATTAGTTATTCCAAAAGACTTTAGTAAAAAACAAGCATCATTACGAACACCACAGCCATCTTCGCCAGAGGTAGAAATATTCATCAATCAAGGAATGAATACAGCAGCATCATCTATGGCAGGACAAATGTTAAATGGGATCGTTGATAATATGAACAATACTGTTCGTACTCAGCTCCTAGATGGATTAAAAGCAAAAGGAGCTACATTAACAGCAGATCAAGTTTCAAATGTAGTAACACCGATTACAAAGAAAGTGACAAATGTAAATGAAACCGGCAAAAATAGTGCGAATGGTAACTCGCCAATGTCTTTATTCCAACCGTTATGGATTGCAAGTTTAGCGAGCGCAGCAATTATCTTTATGGCGATAAGTAAAATGCCGATTCGTACAAGAAAAGAAAACTTCGTATTAAAACTAAAGCAAATCGTAACAGGCGCAATTGCCGCATTTGTTATTGGGTTCGGTCTTACATGGATTGCGGATGGAATGGTAGGATTAAATATTTCAAATTTCACTGATACAGCACTATTTTTATCTATTACATCCTTTAGTTTCTTCTTAATGATATCGGCGGTACTTTCATTAGTTGGACTAAAAGGAATTGGTGTATTCGCACTCTTACTATTCTTTGGGGCACCGTTATTATCATTAGCACCGGAAATGTTGTCGCCATTTTATCAAGACTGGGTGTACGCATGGTTGCCAATGCGATTTATGATTGAAGGACTGAGAGAAATATTCTTCTTCGGGAAAGGGTTAAGCTGGAGTACACCTCTTACTGTGCTCGTTTGGATTGGTGCGGTAAGTATGGCTATTATTCTATTGACTGCTTTCAAACGTAGTGCAATAAAGGAACATAAAACAGAATTAAACGCTTAGAAAAAAGAACGTTTCACTCGTAGTGAAGCGTTCTTTTTGTGATGAAATAATGATTAGTCTATAGGGAAATGAAGAGTTCGCATTTGTGGTTCTTTTTGTATACATGCTCCTGCTATTACAAATTGCATAAAATGTTATGCGGAATAATGGAGGGGATACAATGTATAATTGGAATTATTATGATTCGTATAGGCAAAATGATAAGCTGATTCGCGATATTGAGAAAGCAATTAATGGAGAGTTTAGTGCAATAAGTTGCTATGCGAAATTAGCTAACATGGCTCCAAATACGGCGGAACGAAATCAAATTCTTGAAATTCGTAACGATGAAATAAAGCATTTCCATCATTTTGTACAAATCTATACAAATTTAACTGGTCAGCAGCCGAAACCACAAATTACGGAAGATTGTCCAAATACGTATTTACAAGGATTAGAATTCGCTATACAAGATGAACAGAAGACAGTAGATTTTTACTTAGAAATTTCAGATGAAACATCGGATGCACATTTGAAAGAGTTAATGCGCAGAATAGCTGCCGATGAACAAAATCATGCGGTGTGGTTTTTATATTATTTTGTGAAGACGAAGTGAATGCTTAAGGAATTAAAACCGTTTCACTAGTAGTGGGACGGTTTTTTTGTGAAATACAAGCTGTAAATATAGTAGCTAATTTTGGTATATAATGTATAAAAACGAAATTAGTAAAGAGAAAAGTAAGTATATGAAAGGGGAACGGTAATATGGAGAGAAACACAGTTATAGAATATACAATTCGAACTGCTACTGAAGAGGAAAGTGATAGCATTATCACGCTATTAAAAGAAGTGGCACAGTGGTTACAACATAAAGAAGTGGATCAGTGGCAGTATCTGTTAGGAGAAGAAGCTACGGCTGAAATACTAGAAAGTATAAAAGAGAAATATACATATGTGGTTACGAAAGAAGATGAAATTATCGGTACAGTTACAGTATCTCCTAAACAAAATGAATGGGATGAATATATTTTTGGGAAAGAGGAAGTTTCTAATTCATTATATATTCATAGATTTGCGGTGAAACGGAAGTATAAGGGGAACGGAATAGGAGAATGGATGTTACAGTGGATAGAAGAGAATGTACAACATGATAAAGAGTTTTTAAAACTAGATTGTGTAGGGCATAATCGCATATTAAATGATTTTTATAAGAGAAATGGTTTTGAATATGTTGGCAGTACAGATGAACTTAGTAAGTTTCAAAAGAAAAGGGGATAGTGAATGAATCAATTTGATACGGGTTTAGTTAAACGGTTAATAGGGGAACAGTTTCCTGAATGGGCACATTTAGAGGTAAAACCTGTAAAGTTTAGCGGGCATGATAATAGAACGTTCCACCTAGGTGATGAAATGAGTGTAAGATTGCCAAGTGATGCAGCATATGTACCGCAAGTAGAGAAAGAAAATAAGTGGCTACCTATATTAAGTAAGGAGCTTTTTTTACCGATTTCTTCTCCAATTGCGAAAGGAAATCCGTCTAAAGCATATCCGTGGCCTTGGTCTATTAATAAGTGGGTAGAAGGAGATACTGTTACGAAACAAAATGTTCGTGACCTAAATGAATTTGCGGCGGACTTAGGATCATTTTTAGTGGAATTGCAATCCATTGATGCGAGTAACGGCCCAATAGCTGGAGCACATAATTTTTACCGAGGCGGGCTTATATCTGTATATGATGAAGAGGCGAGAGGGGCTATTGAAAATAATAAGGACGTTTTTAATGAAACAGTATTAAAGCATCTTTGGGATTTAGCACTTCAGTCAACATGGAACCGTAAGCAAGTTTGGGTTCATGGAGATGTTGCACCAGGAAATCTACTCGTTAAGGACGGAAAGCTTTGTGCCGTAATTGATTTTGGTATTTTAGGAGTAGGGGATCCGGCCTGTGATGCAGCGATGTCATGGACGTTTTTTGATAAAAGTAGTAGAAAGATATTTAAAGAAGTACTACAAATAGATGAAGAAACGTGGAATAGAGCGAGAGGGTGGGCACTTTGGAAGGCGTTAATTACGTATGATGCGAATAAGATTAGTAATAAGATAGTGGCAGAAGAATCGTATCGTGTCATTCAAGTAATTGTGGATGATTATGGACAGTAATAGAAAAAGCCTATTTTGAATCATACGATCAAAATAGGCTTTTTTATATGATTAATCGATACTTAAAGCTTTTTTACCCATTTGATTATAACTGTGCTCAAATCGGGATTTTACCATTGGCTGGTCTTTTTTACCGTCTAATGGGTCATTATAATAAATGTTACGATCATCTACACCAGTTATGATAATAGTATGTGCATTTCTGTATCCATTTACGGTTTTTCCTTGAGGTGTTTTCCAAGTTTGTTCTAGTTGTGGAGCAGTTATTCTGTTTCCTACCCACGCTACAACTGGTTTACCATTACGTACATAGCTTTCTAATACAGAGAAATCCTGTCCTGTTAAATCTGTACCTCTTGCATGTTTATCAAGTAATTGTTTCAATGGTGCCGGGTTAATAGAGTAACCCAATCTTTTTCCTGTTACGTCACCAACGAATCCGATGTCTGGATCACCCCAAACTGTAATTTTTCCGCCTTCTGCCATCTGATATCTCGTTGTATCAAATGGCATTTGATTAGCAAAGTCTACTTTATTTAATGAACGTCCTGTATAGTATTCTAAAAGCATTTGGAGTGAAACAACTGCACTTCCTTTTTGTAGTTCCGGCAATTGATTAATGGCAGGAACATTTAAGAGGAGCTTTGGACGTAAGAGATAAGACATGTTTATCCATTTTGGTCCTTTATCTGTACGAATTTGTACCCATCCGTCATCTCCCATAGCTAATTCTTCGATGCCGCCTTCTGGAGCATACTTTCCAGATATTTTAGAAGAAAAATTAGGGCTATCGTAAGCGAAAAATGTTTGTGGTATGTATGTTAGTTCTTTTCCTTCCCCCTCTTTTAAATATGGATTCATCCATTGAAGCCCTTCGCTAGTGCGAATCTTTAACCAGATGCTATTTTCTTCAACGACTGTTACAGTTTGAGGGGGATATTTACCAACCACGTATCCTGTTCTTGACGGTCTATCAAAGGTAACAAAGTTTTTATCAATGTATACTTGTTTCTCTTTTAATGGTGTCCACTTTAACCCATGATCCGTCGCAATTTTGATCCAGCCGTTTTCAGATTCATCGAATACAGTAACGGTTTGTGGTGCATATTCAGCAAGTATACCTGAATGAAGAGAGGTTTCAGGATAAATAAAATAATGTTGTTTCATAGTAACTTGCTTTAATTTAATTTCTTTATCTTTCGATTGGTCTGTGCGAGCAACTAAACTTGCAGCTTCTGCACGGGTAATCGTGTTATCTGGATACCAATGACTACCACCATAGCCCAGTGAAATACCAAGAGCAACAAGAAGATTAGCCGATTTTTCACTCCAATGTCCTTTTAAATCTCGGAATACAGTAGGTAGTTTTTCAGTGGCTTTTTTGTCTAAGTTATATGCATGAACAAGCATAGAGGCCATAGCAGCTCTCGTTAGCTTTCCAGAAGGTTCGAAATTTCCATTCCCGATGCCTTTAATAATCCCAGCTTTTTCAACTGCAGCAATATAAGGAGTAGCCCAATGTTCTTGAGAATCTTTAAATGATGGCTTTGCTGAAGCGTCTATTTGTAAGTTTAATATTTTTGCCATGATAATTGCGGCAGAAGCTCTATCAATTTCAAGATTAGGTCCAAATGTACCGTCTGGTAAACCGGATAAGACTTTTTTCTTTACTAAATAATCAACGGACGGCTTTGCCCAGCCAATAACATCAGGAAACTGATAGTAGTAATCGTCTTCGTCTTCGTAATTCCCCAATTGCGCATTATTTTTTTGTGTTACAGTTTCACTCACAGCGAAAGAACTAGATGGAGCGATGATAGCACCAAATAGCAACGCACTTGCCATAGTTATTTTTATTGTTTTCAAATTTCCATTCTCCTTCTATTTTTATGTAGGTTAATTTAAAGAGTAAATTGAAAAAAAGAAATAATTTAGTTACAAAATATATGTTTGAAATGATTATATGTAACATGTATGAAAGATATTATATGATAATTTTTGGAGACTGACAATAAAAATGTAAGATTATTGCTTGTGTAATTTTCAAATGAAAAGAAGGGATTCAATATAATTATACAGAATATTTAGATAATAGGAGGTGTCGAATTTTGAGTGAAATTGAATTAAAAAGGAATGTAATTAAGACTGGGAGTGAGAAGGGGGTTATTCTTCGGTTTATACTCGCTAGTCTAGTTGGGGTATTTATGTTTTTCGTACCAGTTACGATAAATGGTGCTTCTTCCATAATGATTGATCATATCGTGTCGTGGATTAGAGCTTCGGTTCCAAGCGTCGTACCTTATTACGCACTACTCGTTATGATAATGGGTGCGATTTATCCGTTTTATACGAAAAAATGGAATACATCTATCGTAGATATTTGCTTTTCGATTTTAAAAGTGGTTGGCGTCGTTTTCGGTGTATTATATTGTTTGAAAGTAGGGCCAGCTTGGTTCTTTGCGCCAGATGTTGGACCGTTTTTGTATGAGAAACTAGTAATATCGGTAAGTTTACTCGTTCCGATTGGTTCGGCTTTTTTAGCGTTATTAGTCGGGTACGGATTACTTGAATTTATCGGTACGTTTTGCCGTCCCATTATGAGACCGTTATGGAAAACTCCAGGCCGGTCAGCAATCGATGCGGTTGCTTCCTTTGTGGGGAGTTATTCGTTGGCCTTATTAATTACAAATCGCGTGTATAAAGAAGGAAAGTATACGACAAAAGAAGCAGCGATCATCGCTACAGGTTTTTCTACAGTATCCGCAACATTTATGATTATCATCGCAAAAACATTAGACATTATGCATTTATGGAATGTTTATTTTTGGACTACTCTCGTTGTAACATTCATCGTAACTGCTATCACCGTAAGAATCCCGCCTCTTAGTAGAAAACCAGATACATATGTAACGGAAGAAGGGTTCCCAGAGCCCATTTATAAAGAGAAAATGCTAGAACGTGCTTGGGAAGATGCGCTAGAGGTATCAAAGTCTGCACCGAGCATTATGAAAAATATTGCAGTGAACTTAAAAGATGGTTTTATTATGACGATGGGAATTTTACCATCGATTATGTCTGTAGGGTTAATTGGTATTGTCTTAGCGAAGTTTACACCAATATTTGATTGGGTCAGCTACATTTTCTATCCTTTTACATGGCTATTACAATTACCAGAAGCAGACTTAGCTGCTAAAGCAGCATCCGTTGGTATTGCAGAAATGTTTTTACCATCATTATTAGTAGTTAGTGCACCACTTGTGACAAAGTTTGTCATTGCGGTCGTTTCAGTATCATCTATATTGTTCTTCTCAGCTTCCATCCCTTGCATTTTATCGACAGATATTCCGTTAAAAGTATCAGAACTTATCATTCTCTATGTACAAAGAACGATATTAACGTTGCTTATCATTACACCAATTGCTTATTTGTTGCTTTAAAAAGGGGAAAGGTATAAAAAAGAATCCTTCTATAAAAGGAAGGATTCTTTTGTTTAGTGTTTTTATCAATTAAATACCTTAAAATGTATACTTTTTTGATGTTTTATTTATTTTTCGAATATGACGTAATACTTCTTAAGAAAATTCCTAACCCTGCAAAAAAGAATCCTAAGCATAATAAGCTTCCTGGCGTTCCCCAAGTAATTTGATCTAGCATGTTTATATCCTCCCATTTACCCCATATTAATTAACTGTAAAACTCTCACTTTATTATCATATAGTATTTTTTTGGTTTAATCCAGAATTATCCATACTGTTAAGTTGAAAAATTGATTCATAAATGAAAAAAGAATCTTTTTGTAGAAAGAATAGTATTTTTGGTATGTGAACTTTTAAAGAACGTATATAGACCTTTAGAAAAAGAAAAACCTTACATGAAATAAAACCAGTATAAATTCGGCTTGCTATAATAGGATGTACACGGTAATTGTTAGAGGTTTTTGCCGATTCTTACGTAAGAAGGTATTAAAACTTTAATTTCAATATCCGTATAATAAAATTTATATTTCTATGATATAGTAAGAAAAAGGGGGCTTACAAATGGAAATCATTCACGAAAGAGTAAAGCTACGGTTAATGGATAGTGATGATGTCGAAACTTTGTTTTCGATTGTAGAAGGAAATCGGGAAATTTGGGCGTATTTAATCTCTAAAATGGATAGTGTGCAAGATATGCAGCAATATGTGCAAAAAGCGATACAAGGTTATGGAAAAGGTACGCAAATTCCTTTCGTTGTAGTGGATTTACAGACAAATGCGATTGTAGGAAGTACACGTCTATATAATATTTCAGTAGAAGATAAAACAGTTGAGTTAGGACAAACGTGGTATCATCCAAGTGTCCAGCGTACGAGTATAAATACAGAGTGTAAGTATATGCTTCTCCAGTATGCTTTTGAAAAACTGCATATGCTGAGGGCACAAATTAAGACGGATGCAAGAAATGAAAAAGCACAACGAGCAATTGAAAGGTTAGGAGCAGTAAAAGAGGGCGTGCTTAGAAATGAAAGAAAATTACCGAATGGACATGTGAGAGATGCGGTTGTGTATAGTATTATCGCAAGCGAATGGCCAGTTGTGAAAGCACGTCTGTTAGAAAAATTAGAATTGTATAAAGAAAAGCTATAATTCGTGTTTTGAAAGGTATATTATTTGTAATACATAAAAAATATACCTTTTTTCTTACAAAATGCTACTTTATTTTAATTCCTTTTGTTTCATCGTTCCCTTCTGAGAAAAAATTCGTTACAATGTAGTTGTATGGTAATAAACTTATGAATTTAAAACATGTAATGAAAACCGCAAATGAAAATGAATTGATAATCCTCAATTTTAAATGAAAACCCTTTTATACATAAATAACAAGTAAAGTTCCTTCTTTTAAATAAACTCAAACAAAACGATTTGATATAAATGTTTTTTTATAGAAGTATGGATGATGTACGGAGGCAATTACAAATGAAAGAAAATAAGAAGAGTAAGAAAAGACGAATCTTTCAAGTATTTTTACTAATGATTTGTTCTGCTATTTTATATGTAAGTTATGCAGCTTACGATATTTGGAGTTATCGTTTTAAAACAGATGATAGCGTGAAAACGGATGCTGGTATCGTACTAGGAGCAGCTTCTTGGAACGGAAAACCATCTCCTGTATTTAAAGAAAGAATTAATCATGCGATTTCTTTATATAAGAACGGAAATATTAAAAAGATTATTTTTACAGGTGGTACAAAGTTTGAGGCAGAGCTTGAGGAAGCGCGTACTGCAAGAGTATATGCAATGAAACAAGGTGTAAAAGAGGAAGATATTTTAATTGAAACAAAATCTCTTTTCACTGAAGAAAATTTAAAGAATGCGAAGGAAGTTGGAATAGAGAACGGAATACGCACATACACGATTGTAAGTGATCCACTTCATATGAAACGCGCAATGAGAATCGCAAAACATATTAATATTGAAGCGTATGCTTCACCAACGCCGACATCAGCATATAAAACGTTAGATACAGAAATACCATTCTTCTTTAAAGAATTATTCTCGTATATTGGATATGTAACCTCGTTGCCATTAAAGGCATTGAAGGGAGACTAATAAGAAAAGAACCTATCTTTAAATAGGAACTTTTCTTATTAGTCAAAAACATTGTATTTTTATCGGAATAGTGAAACAATAGAGAGGTAGCTTCATATAATCATAATGACAAAATGAACGGTTCATGAATCGAACATAAAGGAGATTATAGTATGGCACTCTCATTTGTTGAAACAGAAAAACAATCTTTCATTATTGAACAAATAAATAAATTGATTCCGAAGTTCATGGAAAGGGAGCATCAACTAAGTGAATTAGGATCATTTCCGTATGAAAATATAAATGATTTAAAAGATATCGGATATACGAAATTAACGTTACCGAAGGAATTTGGTGGTAGTGCGATTTCTTTATATGACTTCGTTTTATTTCAAGAGAAAATTGCGGAAGGTTGCGGAGCTACTGCATTATCGATTGGCTGGCATCTTGGTATTGTGAAAGAGCTGGCGGAAAATCGTTCTTGGAATGATGAGATGTTCAAATGGTTTTGCGAAGAAGTGCGTAATGGAGCGCTCTTTAACAGGGCAGCAACAGAACCGAAAACAGGGAGCCCGACGCGTGGCGGTAAACCAGAAACAATAGCGGTTCAACAAGGCGAGAAGTGGGTTATAAATGGAAGGAAAACTTTTACAACGATGGCGCCAGTACTTGATTATTTTATTATTTCAGCAAGTATGGAAGGCCAAGAAGAAGTTGGTGAGTTTGTCATTCCAAGAAATACACGTGGTGTATCCATTGAAGAAACGTGGGATAGCGTTGCAATGCGAGGGACTGCTAGCCACGACCTTGTCTTACAAAATGTAGAGATAGACAACCGTTTTTTTACGGATGTAAAAGGCGGGAAAGTGAAACAAAAGGGTATTGGCTGGTTGCTACATATACCAGCATGTTATTTAGGAATTGCACAATCAGCAAGAAATTATGCAGTTCAGTTTGCGGGATCATACAAACCAAATAGTTTAAACCATTCTATTAGTTTATTACCGAATGTTAGAAGATTAGTTGGAGAATTAGAACTCGAGCTTATGCAAGCTCGCGTCTTTTTATATCAAATTGCGAAAAAATACGATGAGGCAGAAGATAAACTGTCACTGCAAACAGAATTAGCGGCAGTGAAATATGCCGTAACAAATGCGGCGATATCCATAGTGGATAAATCAATGCGCATCGTAGGAGCAAAAAGTTTATCAGAAAAAAATCCGCTTCACCGTTATTATTTAAACGTTAGAGCAGGACTACACAATCCGCCGATGGATGATGCAACACTATCTATGTTGGCGGATGCGGCGTTTCGGTCGTAGGTTTAAAAACATACTAGCAAGAGAAAGAAGATCCTATTGTTGGATCTTCTTTTTTTATAAAAATTAATAGAAAGGGAATTCTATTAAATTAGTAATCATATTACTTAGAAATTAAGCGTAAGAATATAGTAAATGAAGGGAGATATAAAATGAATAAAGTGAAACTGAAAGTATTTCATATAAAGTATGTAATGATATGTATTTTATTCACGATTATATGTATTCTCACTTCATTCTTCATTTCTAGTAATTCAAACGTATTTAAATCGTATTATGTTAATCAATTATTAGGAACGAATTCTACGAAAGGTCTCATGTATATGATAGGTAGTGAAAATCGTTATTTTGCAGAAGAATTTCATAAAGAAAAAGGACGAGCGTCTTTGGAATCTTTTTTACTTTCACTTTCTACAAATATTAATGTAAATGACCTCCGAAGCTTATTAACTCGAGAACTTCCAAATATGAATCAATTTTATTCGGAAATATTAATTGCCGGGGAAGGAACAGATTATACGAATATTCCTGAAGAATCTAGTATTCCTTTAGAGAATATTAAGAATGAAGGTACTGCTGTTAAACACCCAAAGAGTGAGAAAGAAAACAATTCAAATACACAAAATAACGCTGAAAATAAAGTTTTTATTTATCATACACATAGTTGGGAGTCGTTTATTCCTCTCATCCCAGGTGCTACTATACCTGATGATGCCTCAAGTACAAATAATGAAGTGAACATTACGTTTGTTGGAAACTATTTAAAACAAAAGCTAGAAGAAAAAGGAATAGGTGTTTCACATGATACGACAAATATGAGAGATTTTCTGCGAAATAAAAATTTAAATTGGGCGCAATCCTACAAAGGATCCCGTCAAATATTACAAGATAAATTGGCACAAGATAAAAATATTATGTTTCCCATTGATCTTCATAGGGACGATGCACGAAAAAATATTACGAAGAAAACGATTAATGGAAAGGATTATGCACGACTCTATTTTATTTTAGGTCGAGAAAATCCTAACTATGAAAAAAATAAAAAAATAGTAACGGCAATCAATTCATATTTAGATGAAAAGTATTACGGTTTAAGCCGAGGCATTTTTATTAAAGATCGTAAAAGCGGGAACGGAGTATATAATCAAGACCTTTCTCCAAATGCTTTACTTATTGAAATGGGAGGCGTAGATAATACACCAGAAGAATTATATGCTTCCGTTGATGCATTAGTAGAAGCATTTAGCCACTATTATAATGAAGTAACTAAGAAAAATAATTAAAATAAAAAGGAGTGACATCTAGTCAGAAGTGCTAGGGGGTTACTCCTTTTTTGTAGAATATAAAATCACCAATAGATGTTAGTAGTTAAAAAATCTTTCTTTTCATTCTTCTTTTTCTAGTTTTATAGGAGAATGCTATGCTTCTTATTTCACCTACTGTATAATAAGGAAAAAGCACGAAAAGAGGTCATCTCATGCTAGAGGTTATTGCAACATGTTTAGAAGATGTAAAACGAATTGAACGAGCTGGCGGGAAGCGAATTGAATTAATTTCATCTTATACAGAAGGCGGTTTAACGCCGAGTTATGCATTTATTAAAAAAGCGGTAGAAGCAGTACATATACCGATTCACGTTATGATTCGCCCGCATGCGAAGTCTTTTACATATACGGAAGAAGAAATTGAAATGATGAAAGAAGATATTGTAGTTGCTCATAAATTAGGAGTAGCTGGTGTTGTATTAGGTGTATTAAATGAAAAAAATGAAGTGGATGAAGAGAAACTAGCGAATTTATTATCTGTGGTAGATGGGATAAATGTTACATATCACCGTGCAATAGACGACATAGAAAATCCAGTAGAAGCGATGAGAACTTTAAAGAAGTTTCATAAAGTGACTCACGTTTTAACTTCAGGTGGACAAGGAAATATAGTGGAGAATATTCCGCTGCTAACAGAAATGCAAAAGATAAGCGATGGTCAAATTCAACTTGTAGTTGGAGCTGGCGTGACGAAAGAAAATATAAAGCAATTGCTAGATGAAACTGGCATTTCGCAAGCTCATGTCGGTACAGCCGTAAGAGAAGGGAAATCATGTTTTGCTGAAATTGATCTTAATTTAGTAAAAGAATTAGTTCAAATCATAAAATAAATGCGTAAGAAAGAGGAGAAACGATGAAGGAAAATACGAAGAAAGAATTATTCTCATGGGCTAAAACGATAGGATTTACCCTTGTATTAATTGCAATTATTCGCGGTGTATTATTTACACCGTCATTAGTACAAGGCGAATCGATGATGCCTACACTAGAAAATAACGAACGAGTTCTTGTGAATAAGATTGGTTATAGTATAAGTGGATTAGAACGCTTTGATATTATCGTCTTCCACGGAAAAGAAGGATACGATTTAGTAAAACGAGTAATTGGTTTACCAGGCGATACAGTGGAGTATAAAAATGATGTTTTATATGTAAACGGAAAAGCGATGGAAGAACCATATTTAAAAGAGTTTAAAGAAAAAGCAGCAGGCCGTGTATTAACTCCAGACTTTACGTTAGAACAAATCACAGGAAAAACGAAAGTGCCAGAAGGCCAAGTGTTTGTTTTAGGAGATAATCGTGAAGTTTCTAAAGACGGTCGTATGTTTGGATTTATTTCAGAAGATGAAATTGTCGGGAAAGGACAAGCTGTTTTCTGGCCGTTGAAACAAGTGAGAGCGTTATAAAGAAAAAGTATGGGAGAAATATTCTTCCATACTTTTTTTATGCCTATTTATTTAAACGTTTGGTTTTGCTATAGCTTGAGCTTTTGAAAGAGAACCATCATTATTTCTAAATTTTATTTTGTATTCACCTTACATAAAGATTAAGTAGCTGAAAAATATATTGATAGAATTGAAAGAATATTTTATAATTTTAAATTATATGTTTGTTTCGAAAAACGGAATTTAAGTTCCGAAATTTGGAACAAGAGGGAGATAGAATGAGTATAAATAAAACGGCAGTTAAGACAATGGATATTTTAGAGTTGTTTTATGAGCATGAAGAGCTAAGTTTAACAGAGATGGTTCAGCTTACAAGTATGCCGAAAACATCTGTTTATCGTTTAATTGGCTCGTTAGAAGAAATGGAGTTTTTACAAAAAAACGAAAAGGGGAAATATCGTTTAGGAGTCGTGTTTTTACGGTTCGGTCAACTTGTTTCACAAAGACTATCCGTAAGAAATATTGCGATTCCATATATGAAAGAGCTTAGAAATAGTTTAGGGCAGGCAGTTAATTTAATTATTCAAGATGGTAATGATGCGATTTATGTGGAAAAGATGGAAGGTGCTCAACCTGTACGTGTGTATACGGCGGTTGGAAGAAGAGCACCACTTTATGCGGGTGCATGTCCGAGAATTTTACTATCGTATTTCTCTGAGGAAGAAAAACGAAAATACATAGAGGAAACGGATTTAAAGCAATTTGCAGATGGAACAATTGTAGATAAGAAACAATTGCTAGAAGTGTTACAAATGGCAAAAAAGGAAGGACATACAATTAGCTACTCTGAGTTAGAAAATCATACAGCGGCTATAGCAGCGCCCATTTTCGCAAGCGATGGAACGGTTGTAGCAGGCATTAGTATTTCGGGATTAGCAATTGAGTATAGCGAAAGTAACATTCCTTATTTTATCGCGAAGGTAAAAGAGACAGCGAATCGCATTTCGAAAGAACTCGGCTTTTTGGCATAGAAAGAGGGAGTAGGATGAAATTTTCTGCGTTAGGGGATCAAGCAATTATTGTTACATTTGGTGAAGGAATTGGAATGGATACTTACGAAAAAGTGCAGCGATTATTTCAAGCGCTGCAGCAACATCCGTTTGTAGGGATGGTTGAATGTGTTCCGTCGTTTACTTCATTAGCTGTTTACTACAATTTGTATGAAGTATGGAAGGAAAATGATAGACAGATAAGACCGTATGATTACGTATGCCAATACATAACTGGAATGTTAGATACGTATAAGGAAGAGCTGAAACGAGATGTGAAACATATTTCTATACCCGTTTGTTACGGGGGAGAATATGGACCTGATTTAGAAGAGGTCGCACATTATCACGGTTTACAAGTAGAAGATGTCATTCGAATACATAGTGAAATAACGTATTTTGTGTATATGTTAGGTTTTACACCAGGGTTCCCGTATTTAGGAGGACTATCAAAAGAACTAGAAACGCCTAGAAAAGAAACACCGCGGTTACAAATCTCTCCTGGTTCGGTAGGAATCGGCGGAAATCAAACAGGTATTTATCCGCTTGAAACACCGGGTGGATGGAATATTATTGGACGAACACCAATCTCCTTATTTAATCCGGAAGAAAAAACACCAACCTATATTCAAAGCGGTATGTATTTACGATTTATTCCAATAACGAAGGAAGAGTACGTATCACTTGAGGGGGCTAAAGAATGGATGTAGAAGTTTTGCATGCGGGAATGTTTACAACAGTCCAAGATTTAGGACGGTCTCATTATCAACAATACGGTGTGCCAGTTGGCGGGGCGATGGATCAAAGTGCACTTCGGATGATCAATATGTTAGTTGGTAATGAAGAGAATGAAGCGGCACTCGAAATGACGATTATGGGACCGAAATTGTTAATAAAGAAAACGACGTTACTTGCGATTGGCGGTGCGGATATGGAACCGTTACTAAATGGGGAGCGTATACCATTATGGCGTCCCATTTTAGCGGAAGAAGGTAGTATGCTTTGCTTTGGAAAAGTGAAAAGTGGTTGCAGAACGTATGTGACTTTTGCAGGTGGTATCCACATTGATCGTACGATGGGAAGCAAAAGTACTTACATACGTGCTGCGATTGGCGGTATAGAAGGGAGAATGTTGAAAAAGGGTGACTACTTTCAAATTGGTGTACAACCAGAAATGGCGAATCGTTTCGTTCAAGACTTACAAAAAGATGAGAGAATAAAAACGAAATGGGCAATTAGTAGTAGCGTACGACCAAAATATAAGAAAAATCCTAAACTTCGCGTCATAACTGATTTTGAATATGATCAATTTACAGAAGAAAGCAAAAAGGCATTTTTTACGAAAGAGTATAAAGTATCTAATTACGCTGATCGTATGGGTTATAGGGTTGAAGGAGAAATTTTAAATAGATCCGTTGAAAAAGAGATTTTATCGAGCCCTGTTACATTTGGAACCATTCAAGTTCCAAATGGTGGACAGCCAATTATATTAATGTCAGATAGGCAAACGACAGGTGGCTATCCGAGAATGGGAAATATCATTTCAGTAGATTTACCTCTTCTTGCCCAGCTAAAACCTGGGGACTATGTTTCTTTTGAGAAAATTACGCTTGAAGAAGCGGAACAATTGTACATAGAACAAGAAGTAAATATGAATCTATTAAAAAAATTTATAGCTTTACGAAGTTGAATTTAGGAGGGAAACATTGTGACTACAATTGATTTAAACTGTGATTTAGGAGAAAGTTTTGGCGCTTATAAAATGGGGAATGATGATGAAATTCTTCCATTCGTATCCTCTATAAATGTTGCTTGCGGTTTTCATGCAGGTGATCCGTCTGTTATGCGGCAAACGGTTGAAAAAGCTCTACAGCATAACGTAGCGATAGGGGCACACCCAGGTTTTCCAGACTTAATTGGATTTGGTAGAAGGAACATGAATGTTTCAGTAAGTGAAGTATACGATTATGTTTTATATCAAATTGGTGCATTAGACGGTTTTGTAAAAGCAGCTGGCGGGAAGATGCATCATGTGAAACCACACGGTGCTCTATATAATATGGCGGCAACTAATCCGGAAATTGCAGATGCAATTGCAAAGGCAATATATCATAGTAATCCAAATCTATTACTTTACGGATTAGCAAATAGCGAGGCGTTTATACAGGCTGCGGAAAAATATAATATAACTCTCGTACAAGAAGCCTTTGCAGATCGTACGTATAAGCAAGATGGAACATTAACGAGTCGTACGGAAGAAAATGCGCTTATAAAAAATGAAGACGAAGCGATAAAGCAAGTGCTTCAAATGGTGAAAGAAGGGTATGTAAATTCGGTGAATGGCGAGAAAGTAGAAGTTCAAGCGAAAACGATTTGTTTACATGGTGATAGTGAAAAAGCAGTACAATTTGCGGAGAGAATATACAGAACATTCGAACTTAATGGTATTTCTATTTGTGCACCGAAGTAAAAATATGAGGGGAAGTGCTGAAATGATTAAATTAATCGGGATACTACTCGTTGCAGTTGGTTTTTTATTTAGACTAAACACATTGTTAGTCGTTATGGTTGCAGGTATTGTTACGGGTATGGTTTCAGGATTAAGCTTTTATGATGTCATCAGTATGTTCGGTAAATTTTTCATAGAAAATAGATATATGTCTATGCCAATTATATTAACTTTACCGGTAATCGGAATTTTAGAGCGTTACGGTTTGAAAGAAAGAGCAGAAGCACTTATAACGAAATCAAAAGGAGCAACAACTGGAAGAGTATTAATGTCATATTTTACGATAAGAGAATCGTCAGCAGCACTTGGACTGAATATTGGTGGTCATGCACAAACGGTAAGACCACTCGTTGCGCCGATGGCCGAAGGGGCTGCGCAAGGTAAATACGGTAAGCTTCCTGAAAAGTTAAGAGAAAAGATTAAAGCAAATGCAGCAGCTGCGGAAAATACAGCTTGGTTTTTCGGAGAGGATATATTTATCGCGACTGGAGCTATTTTATTAATGAAAGGGTTCTTCGATTCAGTAGGTATGCATGTCGGTGTATGGGATATGGCGCTTTGGGGTATTCCAACTGCAATATCTGCACTTATCGTAAGCTGGATTAGATTTAGAAGATTTGATAAATATATAGCAAAAACGATGGAATCAAAAGAAAAAGAAGAGAAGGAGGCAATATAAAATGAACATCATCACAATGGATACAATCTACTATGTATTAGGTATCATCGTTGCCTTTATCGCTGTACGTATTGCCTTTGATCGTGAGCATCCAAACCGATTTGGTTCTAGTTTATTTTGGGCGTTGTTTGCAGTTACATTTTTATTTGGAAATGTAATCCCTTCGTTTTACGTTGGCTGTATTGTACTCGCTATGGTTGTGTTAGCTTCACTAAATAAAGTAACAAAATCAGAGGAGAAAGAAGTTCCAGTACAACAACGTGTAAAACATGCGGAGAAATTAAAAAATAAAATCTTTATGCCTGCACTATTAATTCCTATTTTTACAATTATAGGTACGTTAACGTTAGGGAAAATTAAATGGGGAAATGTCTCCCTTGTTGATCCAGATAAAGTAACGCTAGTAGCATTAGCACTAGGAGCATTACTTGCATTCGTTGCGGCGATGCGTATTACAAAATCGAAGATAACAACTCCTGTACAAGAAGGAAGTAGACTATTACAAGCTGTCGGCTGGGCTGTCATTTTACCACAAATGTTAGCGGCACTTGGCGGTATTTTCGCAAAATCTGGCGTTGGACAAGTCGTTTCTGATTTAGTCGGCCAAGTGTTACCGACAGAGTATCCGTTCGTTGCTGTTATGGCGTACTGTTTAGGGATGATGCTTTTCACAGTCGTAATGGGAAATGCTTTCGCAGCGTTTGCTGTTATTACTGGTGGAATTGGTTTACCTTTAATTGTACAAATGCACGGCGGAAACCCAGCGATTATGGCAGCGCTCGGTATGTTTGCTGGATATTGCGGAACGTTACTTACACCAATGGCAGCAAACTTTAATATCGTTCCAGCAATGCTTTTAGAACTAAAAGATAAAAATGCCGTTATTAAAGCACAAGTACCAATTGCTCTTTCAATCTTCATCATAAATATGTTTATTATGTACGGTCTCGTATATCGTTTCTAATTAGGAGGGAAAAACTATGAAAACAGTATTATTAACAGGCTTTGATCCGTTCGGCGGAGAAAGCATTAACCCAGCTTGGGAAGTCGCAAAAAGTTTGCATGAAAAAACAACCGGGGAATACAAGATTATTAGTAAACAAGTACCGACCGTATTTCATAAATCAATAAAAGTTTTAAAAGAATATATAGATGAACTAAACCCTGAAATAATTATATGTATCGGACAGGCTGGGGGCAGACCAGATATTACGATAGAGCGTGTCGCAATTAATATTGATGATGCAAGAATTGCTGACAATGAAGGGAACCAGCCGGTAGATGTACCAGTCGTAGAAGAAGGACCAGCTGCTTATTGGTCTACACTTCCGATGAAAGCAATTGTAAAAAGACTTCAAGAAGAAGGCATACCAGCTTCCGTTTCACAAACAGCAGGTACATTCGTTTGTAATCACTTATTTTATGGTCTCATGCATGAACTAGAGAAGCGTGATAAGAAAATAAAAGGCGGATTTGTTCATATTCCGTTTTTACCAGAGCAAGCGAGCAAGTATCCAGGGCAACCGAGTATGGCTCTTTCTACTATTCGTAAAGGGATAGAGTTGGCAGTTGAGGTAACGATGACCGTTGAGGTGGATATTGTAGAGGTTGGGGGTGCGACGCATTAAGTAGAATGAATTGTACGACACCTCCTGTAAACAACTGGTATAATAAGTATAGGAAAATACATAGAGGTGATTTTTGTGCAACAATTTGAAGAAGTACGTTCAATTTTAGAAAAAGCAAAGAAAATTACAGTATTAACAGGTGCTGGTGCAAGTACGGAAAGTGGTATCCCAGATTTTCGTTCAGCAAATGGATTGTATGCTGATGCGAATGTGGAGATGTATTTATCAAGAGGATATTATAATAGAAGTCCCAAAGAATTTTGGAAGCATTATAAAGAAATATTTCAAATTAATACCTTCTATCAATATAAACCAAATCGTGGCCATCGCTTTTTAGCTGAATTAGAAGAACAAGGGAAAGATATTACGATTTTAACGCAAAATATTGACGGTTTACATCAATTAGGTGGTAGTAAACATGTCATTGATTTACACGGTACACTGCAAACAGCGCATTGTCCGAAGTGTAAAGCGAGATATGATTTACAGTATATGATAGATCATGAAGTGCCGCGCTGTCAGAAGTGTAATTTCATTTTAAATCCAGACGTTGTTTTATACGGAGATACATTGCCGCAATATCAAAATGCGATAAAACGTTTATATGAAACAGATGTGCTAATCGTTATGGGAACGTCATTAAAAGTACAACCTGTCGCTTCATTCCCGCAAATCGCAAAGAGAGAAGTAGGAGCAACAACCATCTTAGTAAATGAAGAGTTAACAGGACAGGAATACAACTTTGATTATGTTTTTCAAAATAAGATTGGTGAATTTGTTGAAGGATTGTCTTCAAGGAAATAAGTTATCGAAAAAACTGAGGTATCCGCCTCAGTTTTTTATTTGAGTAATCATTATATTAAGCAATATGAAAACATGTCGATAACGTAGTAACTACATCTCTATAATTTATAAAGAAGTGTTTCGTAGGTAAAATAGCAGAGTAAGAAGTAGTATTATTTTTAACGAATACACAGTCGTCATAAAGTAAGTTAATATGTAGCTGTTGTAAAGGTTCTATTTGGTGTTGTTTTATATATAAAACTAAGTCCTCGTAAAGTTGTCTACTAAAATCACTTACAGAACATTCTAATGAAAGCTGACCTGCTATGCTAGTCCACCATACTTTAAAACTACATATTAATTCTTTGAATGATTCTTCATTACATAAATCAGCATTAAAAAGCTTCTCATAAAAAATATGATTTTCATCATAAAAAATTTGCGAATCATACTTGTCATTAGCAACTTGTTTGCGAAGTGTATGCCATAATTCTTTGAAATTCGTTTCAAAGTCAGTTGAGAAATGTAATGTTTTTACTATGTAAGGAAAACGTAAATTTTCTTTTTTCTCTTTTTGGTTGAGATACATATTTTGAATATAAATCATAAAGTTTAAACAATGTGACGCATTAGTATATATTGTAAATGAATCTGTCATTTCATGTTCTCCTTAGTAATGTCTTTTATTGATTTATTTCTTAAGTATACAACCTTTCTTTTAGAATAACATTCATGTTATTCCTTAATAAGGGAATGGTAATAAATAGGATATAAAATTAAAAAACTGAAAATTAAATCTTTTATTTCTTTTGTAATTAATATAAAATTCTATATATATCATATAAATAAATTTGATACATAATGATTTTCCGTAGAAATGTTAATAGAATGAAGCGAGGGAGCGAAATGAGACAGAAAAAGGAGCAGAAGAAACAATCGAAAAAGAAAAAGACTCATATTCCTTTTCGGTTAAATGTACTATTTTTTATCGTCTTTCTTTTATTTTCAGCTATTATAATTCAATTAGGTAAAGTACAGATCATTGATGGAGAAACGTATAGAAATGAAGTGAACAAAAAGGAAGATGTAACGGTAAGTACACCTGTTCCTAGAGGGAAAATGTTTGATCGACAAGGTCAGGTGATTGTAAATAACAAACCACTACGAACCGTTACATATACAAAAATGAAAGGAGTAGACTCGAAAGAAGTTTTACAAGTAGCAAGAAACTTAGCCCAGTTAATTGAAATGTCGCCAGAGGATATAGACAAGTTAACAGAAACAGATAAAAAAGATTTTTGGATGCAGTTAAATGAAAAGCGGGCAGCAGCAAAAGTAACGAAAGAAGATGAGAGTAAATTTAGGAAGCAGGAGATAGAAGGGAAAGAATTAGATAAAAAAGTTGAAGAGTTACGTAGGGAAAGAATTACACAAGAAGAATTAAGCGAACTTTCAAAAGAGGATCTAGAAGTATTAGCAATTAAAAGCAAAATGAATGCGGGATATAAAATGACGCCACAAATCGTTAAAAAAGATGTAAGTCAAAATGAATATGCAGTCGTAAGTGAAAGATTGGCAAGCTTGCCTGGAGTAGATACGACAGTAGACTGGGAACGTGAATATCCAAATGATAAAATACTTCGTTCTATCCTTGGTAGCGTTTCTACTGAAAATGAAGGATTGCCAAGAGAACAATTAGATTATTACTTAGTACGTGATTATAACAGAAATGATCGTATTGGTAAGAGTTACATTGAAAAACAATATGAAGATGCACTCCATGGAACGAAAGAACAGACTAGAAGTATTACAGATAAAACAGGGAATGTGATTCGAAATGAAAAAGTGACCGAAGGAAAAAGTGGAAATAATTTAATGTTAACAGTGGATATGGAATTACAGAAAAAAGTAGAGCAAAGTCTTGAAAAGAATTTACGAGCATTTCATTCTGCAGAGCCGATGATGGATCGTGCATTCGTTGTAATGATGAACCCGAAAAACGGTCAAATTTTATCGATGGCAGGAAAGAAAATTGTAAATAAAGATGGCGGGATGCAAATAGAAGACTACGCTTTAGGAACGATGACAAGTTCTTATGAGTTAGGGTCAACTGTGAAAGGGGCCACGTTATTAGCCGGTTATCAAACTGACACAATTAAGCCGTATACGCATTTCTTTGATGCACCAATGTATTTTAAAGGAAGCTCCAAGCCGAAGAAATCGTGGAAAGAATTTGGTGATATTGATGATTTAAGAGCTTTACAAGTTTCATCAAACGTTTATATGTTTAACACGGCTTTAAAAATGGCAGGTATAAATTATGTGCCAAACAATCCATTAGACATTAAACAAGAGACATTTAATAAAATGCGTTACTATTTTAGACAGTTTGGCTTAGGTGTACCGACTGGTATTGATTTGCCGAATGAATCGATTGGTCAAATGGGTAGAACAGATAACATACCTGGTTTTTTACTCGATTATGCGATTGGACAATACGATACATATACGCCGCTTCAACTTGCTCAATATATTTCAACAATTGCAAACGGTGGTTACCGAATGAAACCGCAAATTGTGCAAGAAGTGAGAGAGCAACCACATAGACCAGAGGGTGTTGGAAAAGTTATTCGGTCTATTGAGCCAGTTATTTTAAATCGAGTGGATATGAACACCTCATACATTAATCATGTAAAAGAAGGATTTAGAAGAGTTTTTCAAGAGAATGACGGAACTGGTACTGCAACGTTTAAAGGATTACCATATAAACCAGCTGGAAAAACAGGAACAGCTGAAACCGTGTATGGTGGAGAAAGTGAAATTGGAAGAGATGAAAACAATAATAGAAAAAAATGTTATAATTTAACTCTTGCCGGTTATGCACCATATGATGCTGATCCAGAAGTAGCTTTTTCAGTTGTTGTACCATGGGTAAATGATGACAAATCAGGAATTAATTCCGCGATTGGTAAAGAGATTTTGGATGCGTATTTTGAATTGAAAACGAAAAGATCGGGTGGAAATCCAGTCCCAGTAGAGCAGCCGAACAAGGCCCAGTAAAAATAATATCACTGCATTGAGACTTATGGTGCAGTGATATATTTTTTGATTTAAAAAGCGTTTGAATAAGGTGGGAATGGATATGAAACAGGAGATTAAGAGAGGTTGGGGGAAATACATACTCTTCGTGTTTGTTTTGGTCGTAGCCTATCATTCTTTTACTTTATGTAAAGTGGAAGGGAAATCGATGCAACCGACTTTATATGAAGAAGACTACGTATTTGTAAATAAAGCAGCGGTACACTTTTCCGATTTAGAGCATGGAGAAATTGTCATTATAAAGGAAGAGGATGAATCAAAATATTATGTGAAACGAGTAATAGGACTTCCAGGTGACGTAATTAACATAACGAATGGATTCGTATATGTGAATGATAAAAAACAAGAAGAACCGTATACAAATAAAGATTTGTTCAATAATACGCAAGTGTTTTATAACTTTCAAAAGACAAAAATCCCGCCAAATAAGTTATTTGTAATGGGAGATAATCGTGAACTTAGTAGAGATAGTCGAAACGGCTTAGGGTATATTGAAGAAGATAATATAATAGGAAAAGTGGAATTTGTATATTATCCTTTTTCAAAAATGAAGATTATCAAATAAGTGGGGAGTTACCAAACCCCACTTATTAACGTTTCACTTTATCTTTTTTAAAAAACCTTTTGGGTTAAAGGATATGAAAAACTTATGCTTAGATTCATCGATTATGAAATTGTTATTTTTAGCTAAAAACTCTTCAACTGCTTCCATTGGACCAGGCCCCCAATCGGGAGAAACAGGATTTCCATTAATAGATGTATCTTCTACGATAATATAACTGCCTTTAGTAACGATAGATTTATAAAGCAACAATTCTTTTGCTACATGCTCTTTACTATGATCAGAATCTAAAATAACTAAAATTACATCATTAGGTTTGCGCATACTTAATATTGTTTGCACAGCGGTTACTGAAACAGAGGAAGCTGTTAAATACGTAATGCGATCATGGGATGGACGATTTGGTTGTGGAAATATATCGATAGTAAGAACGTGACCTTTTCCAATTAAATCTAATATAGAAGCTAAATATAGTGCACTACCACCATAACAAGTGCCACATTCAATAATTAAGTCGGGTTTTAATTCGTAAATCATTTCTTGATACAAAAAAAGATCAGAAGGAAGTTTGAGAATGGGGACTCCAAGCCAATGTGTATCATATAACCAGACTCGACTATCGTAAAATTGTTTTAAAAATTCGCTGCTTATGTTATCGATTTTGAACACTCCTTTCTGAAACGAAAGTTGTACAATATATTATGTGAAATATAATTGTAAGGAGAATGTTTTTTAATAAAATTGAGCAAAATACCTCATTAAAAACCAATTGTTTGTATAATAAAAAACTTTTTGCAGGAAGTTACAGTTTAAATCTGTAAATGAGGGGAAAAGGAAAGGAGATGAACGTATGTATAAGTACACAATTTGTTTCATTAAAAAGGGAAAGAAAATACTCTTATTGAATAGAAACAAAAAGCCGAATATGGGAATGTGGAATGGTGTTGGTGGAAAAATTGAAGACAATGAAACACCATATGAAGGAATAATTAGAGAAACGCTTGAGGAAACAGGCATAGATCTTCCAAGTGTAACGTATAAAGGGAATGTAGTTTTTAAAAGCAAGGACGAGCCTCAGGGGCGTGAAGGAATGTACGTATTCCTTGCTGACCTGCCAGCTGGAGTACATATGGACACACCAGTAAGTACGGCGGAAGGATTATTAGAATGGAAAGAAATTGATTGGATATTAAATAAGGATAATAGAGGTGTAGTTAGCAATTTACCAAAATATTTACCGATAGTATTAACAGAAGAAAATAAGTTAGAGCATATATTCACATATGATAACCGGAATATTATTAATTACACAACTTTATTTTTGCCAGAAGATGATGTAAACAAACGGTATATAAAAAAATCACTTTCATACTCTAATTGATAAAATATTTTAAAGAGCAATCAGTATTTTTATGCTGATTGCTTTCGTTATATATGTGAGGTGATGATATGTTCCAGAAATACAATTCATTGGTCATAATCGTCATATGTACGATGTTCCTTTTTGTAGCCTGTTCTAAAAGTGATACAGAACTTAAAGACATTCAAAAAGTAGATTACCTCGTATCCTATTCAAATGCAATGAAAGCCGGTGGTTACATATATGCATATGATAAGAAAGGAAATGAGATTAGTAAAATAGAAGTGGATGGCCAAAGTATAATGAGTAATGCAAAAGATGGGGAGGGGTACTACTTCTCATCAAATAGAAATAACAATCATTATGTAATTAAGCTGATGTGATTGCAAGACGTGGACGTACTTAACAATCTAGAAACCACCACAAAATTTTTAAAAATAAACGGAAAAAAAGAGATGTAGACCCATCTCTCAGGTTGTAGACAACATTTTTGGAGAGTTTAGATGCTAAAAAATAGTTTGTCTTTTGCTTTATGGAGAATTTATCCAACAATATATATATGTAGTACGTTCTATGCTACAATTTACTATAAGGGAGGAAGGTGTCTTATGAAAATATCCGTTTATGTTGCAAGTGCATTTAGCAAGGATCATAAAGGTGGAAATAAAGCAGGAGTGGTATTTATGGAGGATACATTGACCACTACTCAAAAAATGGCAATAGCCAAACAACTGGGCTATGCGGAAACCGCATTTATATCAGAATCTGAAATTGCGGATTATAAAATTGAGTATTTTACACCAAAAGAGGAAGTTGATTTATGTGGGCATGCCACAATTGGCTCTTTCGCGATACTGATGCATGTAAATAAACTTTTTAAGAATCGCTATACGATTGAAACGAACAGCGGTGTTCTTACTATTACCATAAAAGATGACATCATATTCATGGAACAAAACGAACCGATATTCTATGATGTTATATCTCCAAACGAGTTCATTGACTGTTTTGATAGTAAAGCTATAGACAATACATACCCAATTCAAATTGTCTCCACGGGCTTAAAAGATATTTTAATTCCTATAAAAAGCGAAACACAATTACATACATTGCAACCTAATTTTGAAAAAATTAAAGAAATCAGCAAGTTTTATAATGTTGTCGGGATGCACCTATATACTTTTAATGACAATCGAATAATATGCAGAAACTTTGCTCCACTATATGATATCAATGAAGAAGCAGCCACTGGAACTTCAAACGGTGCATTAGCTTGCTACCTTTATGAACAGCAATACTTACAAAAAGAAGTCTATGTATTTGAACAAGGTTATTCTCTACACTCGCCTTCTGAAATATTAGTTAAATTAGCAACCGATAGCAAGAATAAAATAGAAAAGGTTTATGTTGGTGGCAAAGGCTATTACTGTGAAACGAAGTATTTAACTGTAGAAAATATTGAGTGAAAATAAAAAAGAGATGGTAGATCCATCTCTTTTTCATATGCTCCATGATTAACTGCGAATCGCCTTAATCAGAAAACGATGTTGCGTCACATCAAAATACCCTTTTTGTAAGATGACTTCATGTATACGATATAATTCCTCATAATACCTTTCGACAGTAAAATTAGGGATTTGCCACGGAATCGCTTTTAAATAATAGACAATAGCAACAACATCGTAAAAGCGTTGGAAAGGAAACTCTTCTTTTTCTTCTAAAATAGTAAATCCATTTTCCTTTAACTCACTACATGCTGTTTCAAGAGACCAACTTGCAAATTCGCTATTTAGCGGTGAGCCAAACTGTTCATTGAGTTCCGCGCAATCAAGACCCCCAACTTGTTGTGTAAGAAAAACGCCACTTGGAGAAAGGAGTCTGTTTACCCCAGAAGCGGCATACGATTCATGTTGATTTATAATTAAATCAAACTGCCCATCTTGAAATGGTAATGCAGTATCATCAGTTACTTCTAAAACGGTAACCCCTAAAGGCTCTAATTTCTTTCGAGCAATTGGCACATTTGGAGCATAACCTTCAGTCGCATAAATAGTTGGCGGGAATGGTTGTAACATAGATAAAAACTCTCCGCCGCCAGTACCCATATCGAGCATTGATTTAGCACGTTGCATAAGCTGATAAGCAGTGCTACCATACGACCATGATAAAGGCTCGCTCTTCATTCGGCCCGTTTCTGAAATGAAAGAAAATCCCAGCCGCTAAAGTTTGTATTTGCACTTTCTAATAAAGTTAATAATAATGGATCACGTTTCATAAATTTGTCCTCCTATTTCATAAATGAATGATATGATGAGAAAGGAAAAAGGGAGGACCTCTTATGAAAGAGAAGCGGTTTTACGTTTCATGTTCGAATAGATTCATATACATTCGCTCCTTTTGAGAATGGTTATTTATATATTCGGCATTATAGAGTGAAAATCCTTTGAACTTACATGGGAAGGTGTTGTTTAATGAAGAACTGGATGGAGTTTACAGACAAAGAGGATGATCGAATTTGGAACAAGTTATATAGTGAACTTGAGTTTTCGCCAAGTGTTTCTACATTTCCATCATTTAAGGTGCCAAGTCCTTTTATTACATATAATATTTCTCATTACTTTGGAGAATCGGTAGATTTAGATGTGTATGACGATTTGGAAGATAAAGCGTTACAAGTGTTTAAGGAAAATACAGCATCGAATGAATATATAATGGCACTAGATTGGCAACATGAGTGTTATTGGGTGAATCCTCACTTAGAGTTTGAAAGAAATGAATTTGATGAGTGGATTATACCAATATTTCCGAATGGAGATTACTACTTTTTATTCAGAAGGACATTAAGTGGGGTTATTTAGGTCATCCTTGGGAGAAGAGTATAACGATATTTGGAAAAGGAGTAATAGAAAGTTTTGAACGAAATAGGCCGGAAATGTTTCAAAATATTTTAAGGAAAGGATAATGCTTGGGAGAGAAAAAGTCCTTATACTTCATTTTTGAAGTATAAGGACTTTTTGTTTAAAATACTCAAAAACAAAAATCCTTTGGTAAAGTATCATTTTTTATTACCGTTCTCAACTCGTTTTTTTACCCCGGCGGTCAAATAAAAACAATCTTTATTTTTTAATCGACAACCCATAAACTAAAGTCTCACTCTGAGTCGTAATACTAAAACCTGTCGTTTTATAATCAAGCTTCACCGTATCACCAGTGTAGTCTTTCGTAAATGAATCCATTTGTACGATAAGGTCTGCATCTTCATATACAACATCATCTGCAACATATGTATCCCAAATTAAATCGACATCAACGAATATACTACAAGAGTTTGTCATTGTCCCTCTAATGCGAATGATCTTTTTGTCTTCACGTTCTAATCTATGTATAGCTGCTTTTGCTTCATCAGTAATGCGAATGTTCATGGTATCCCAACCTTTATTTATATTTTCTTTATTATTGCAAAAACAGGGGCAATAGGGAAGCAAAGAGGTTTGCAATAAAAAACGAGCAAACAAATATGTTTGCTCGTCTCCCTTTATTTCAGTTCACATTTATCAAGTGGAATCACTTTTGTTTTTTTCGTAAATTTATATCCTAACCATAGTACTAAGAAGAGTGGTAAACCGATGTAAGAAACGAGTACGCCGTTCCAGTCGATTGACTCACCCATAAATGCCCCGTAGTTTTGTCCTAAAATTACGATGATACAAAGTGTAAATGCGAAAATTGGTCCGAACGGGAACCATTTTGCTCTATAAGGTAAGTCATTTAAATCTTTTCCTTGTGCAATATATGCTTTACGGAAACGGTAATGACTAATTGCGATTCCAACCCAAGCGATAAAGCCAGACATTCCTGATGCATTTAATAACCAAATGTATACAACGCCGTCACCGAATAGAGAAGCAATGAAAGCGATACTACCGACAATCGATGTTACGATTAATGCGTTAACAGGTACACCGCGGCTATCTAATTTACCAAGAAACTTTGGTGCTTTTCCTTGGCGAGCTAAATCCCAAAGCATACGAGTTGAAGCATACATACCAGAGTTACCAGCAGACAGTACTGCCGTTAAAATAACAGCGTTCATAACAGAAGCAGCGAAGGCAACGCCCGCTTTTTCAAAAATAAGTGTAAATGGACTTACTGTTACATCACTTGCTGCAAGGCTTTCAGTTGTATAAGGAATTAATAAACCGATAACGAGAATGGCAAGGATATAGAATAAAAGAATACGCCAGAAAATTGAACGAATTGCTTTCGGAATATTACGCTCTGGATCAGAAGTTTCACCAGCAGCTACCCCAAGTAATTCTGTTCCTTGGAATGAGAAACCAGCTGCCATAAATACACCAATAATTGCCATAATACCACCGTTAAATGGTGCGTCTGCAACAGTGAAGTTTTTAAATCCAACAGTTTCACCGCCCATAATTCCGAAAATCATCATAAAGCCGACAATTAAAAAGATAATAATAGTAACGACTTTAATAAGTGCGAACCAATATTCAGATTCACCAAACCCTTTAACAGATAAGTAGTTTAAAAGGAAAATAATAGCTAAACATAATCCGCTCCAAATAAGAGAAGGGGTATTTGGGAACCAAAATTTCATAATTAATGTTACAGCCGCTAGTTCAGCAGCGATAGTAATTGCCCAGTTATACCAATAGTTCCATCCAAGTGCAAAGCCAAGTGATGGATCAACAAATTTTGTTGCGTACGTGCTAAAAGATCCAGTAACAGGCATGTAAGCTGCGAGTTCAGCTAGGCTTGTCATTAAAAAGTAAACCATAATTCCGATTGCGGCGTATGCAATTAATGCGCCACCAGGTCCAGCTGAATGGATGACACCACCGCTGGCAAGAAATAGTCCGGTACCAATTGTACCGCCGAGAGAAATCATCGTAAGGTGCCGAGATTTTAGACCGCGTCTTAATTCACCTTTTCCTTTTGTAGTTTCTGTTTTAGAGGTAGCTTGATTCGTTGCGCTATTCATGTTCAACACTCCTTTTCTTGTAAGATAGGAAGGAGCGGGGGAGAAAAATACAAAAAACCGCCAAAGGAATTTGGCGGAACGTTTCACAAATAACCACCCCATCATACCCTTCCGTTAAGATAGCACCCCACGTTTACACGGTAATTTTGTAAACGTGACAGTTCTGTTCCTTTCGGAGACAGCCCCAGCTCATATTTCCAGAGAAGAAATATAAACTTCGGCAACTTTTCCTTTCAAACGGAGTCTAAGACATTCTCTGTGTCTCGTCCGTTTTACTATTAAAAGTCGCAACCTCTACCTCATCGGATTGATGAGGATTTATATATTGCTAAGATTTTTAATATATGGCAATTGTAATGAGTTTCTGAATATATTGCAAGATATTTTGTTAGGAAAAGTCAAAAAATATCGGTTATTGTATAGGAAACGCTTGCAAAACTCCACCCGAACCTACTATTATGTAACAATAAGCAAAGAAAAAATTGTTATACAAATGTTTCGCAAAAAATATTGAAAAACCCTTCAAAAATTAAAAGAAAATTCAGAAAATATAATTCGACATTCATAATAAAGTCATATTTTTTGCTATAATTAGAGTAACGTTTAAGTGAAAAGGGGAAATCAAAATGAAATTAGAAACAGAAAGGCTCTATATAGTGCCTTGTACAGAGGAGAGTATACACGTTGCTAACGAGCAAGGATATAATAGTGGTCCGCATATTGTAGGGCATGTTGAAAATGTAAAACAGGATAAGGATTTATTACCTTGGGGCGCCTGGTATGTCATTCGAAAAGAAGATGACATCGTTCTAGGCGATATAGGGTTTAAAGGGAAACCAAATGAGGAACATACAGTAGAAGTTGGTTACGGTTTTATTGAGAAATATTGGAATAAAGGGTATGCAACAGAAGCTGTAAGAGAACTAATAAATTGGGCTTTTCAAACTGGAGAGGTAGAAATGATTATTGCGGAGACACTTCTGGAAAACGAAAGCTCCATTCGTGTATTAGAGAAATTACATATGCAGAGAACTGGCACTACAGAAACGATGATGAATTGGAAATTAGAAAAATAAAAAATACCGCTCGAAGTATATCGGGCGGTATTTTTATTGTTATGGAAGCATTTGTTTTTGATCATTCGGATATCCAGTTGTCGGTGTGTTAGAACGATTGGAATGATTGCGAACAGCAATGAAAATAGAAATAATAACGACAAGACCAATTGCCACGTAAGAAAGTGAAATAATAGTTGGATCCACTTTAAATGTAGTAAGTAGTGTACGAATGTTTGTAAAGATAATAAGGCCACCAACTAATACGCCAAGTAAATGAGAAGGAACGATGCGCACTAACCATGCAGCGATTGGAGCTGCGACAATACCGCCAAGCATTAACGAAAATACCCAAACCCAACTTACTTGTTCCCAGCCGAGTGAGATGAAGAAACCAATTGTTGCAGCGAGTGAGACAGGAAACTCACTCGTATCTACAGATCCGATAACTTTTCTAGCTTCATTTCCTCTTGCTAAAAGTACAGGTGTCGTAATCGGCCCCCAGCCACCACCACCAGTTGAATCAACGAATCCAGCAAATAAGCCAAGTGGAACAAGTTGTTTAGCCGACATACGTTTATTTGAAGTAATAACTTGTTTTTGAATAATGAATCGTAATAAAATATAAACCCCTAAAGTAAATAAAAATACAGAAATGTACGGTTTAATGACATCCCCAGGTAAATTGCTTAAAAAACATGCCCCCACAAATGCGCCAATTGCTCCTGGTAATGTAAGCCTGGAAACGGTATATTTATCAACATTTCCAAATTTGATGTGAGATGCACCAGAAGCTGCGGTTGTAACGACTTCAGCTAAATGAACAGAGGCGGAAGCGACAGCTGGTGCGATACCAAACATTAGTAATAGTGAGGTAGATGTTACACCGTACGCCATTCCAAGCGCTCCATCGATTAATTGAGCGAAAAATCCAATAATAGCAAATACAATTAATTTCTGCATAAATAATCCCCCTGTAATAGTAAATGAAAAAGGCACTTTTCCCGTATGAGAAAAGTGCCTTTGGTTTTTCCAATCAGCAATAATTAAATTTGTTTCATTATAATACATATTAATCGTATAAATCAACTGGGCTTTAAAGTTTTTTAAATTGAATGAAATAAAAATAAAATATACAATAAAAGGATGGAGAGAAAGGGGAGAAAGACATGTTACGATTTGATCATCTCGTTCACGCAGTACATTGTACACCGGAGGAAGCAGCAAAACAAATGCAGGAGCGTGGATTTCATACTGTACTAGGCGGAGAGCATACAAATTGGGGTACTTGGAATAGTTTATGTTATTTTGATTTATCATATATAGAATTTTTGGCAGTTCAGCATGAAGAAAAAGCGAAGAAAGCAGACAATCCATTAGTACAAGAAACGGTAGTGAAATTACAAGATGGAGAAGGAATGTTACAAATCGCAATTCGAACAGATGCAATTGAAGAACTAGCAGTTAAGTTTAATAAACATGGATTACATACGATAGGACCATTTGAAGGGAAACGAATGAGAAAAGATGGTCGCCTTTTAGAGTGGAAAATGTTATTTGTAAAGCAAGAAGAGAACGGACCGAAATTGCCTTTCTTTATACAGTGGAATGAAACGGATGAAGAAAGAAGAAACGATTTACGTAACATTGGCACAATCACGGAACATAAAAACAAAGTGCAACAAATTGAAACGATTCATTACGCAGTGAAAAATGTTCGAGAAACAGTGCGGAAATGGGAAGAAGTAATGGGACTAACTGCAAGCCAAATCGTTAAAAATGAAGAATGGAATGCGGAATGTCAAAGTGTATCGTTTGGCGACATTCAAGTGCAGTTTTGTGAACCAATTGGAGAAGGGCTAGTGCTAGAACGATTGAATCATCATGGCGAAAATCCATTTGCAGTGGAGTTTAAAGGTGAAAGTAAACGAGAGCATGAAGTACTAGGTAGTTTGTACATATATTGATAGAGGTGAACGTTGTGGAAGAAATGCTTAGAGAGATAGAGAGAAAACTAGAATGGCCTCGTATTGTAAAGTGTACAGCTATTTCAAAAGGTTTTTCACATGAAGAGAAATATAAAATAAAATTAGAAAACAGAGTAACATATTTTGTGAAAGTATGTGATGCTGTAAACTTTGAACGTAAACAAGAAGAATATACATATATGAAACAATTAGAGTCATTACATATTCCAACGCCTAAGTTAATTCACTTCATAAAACTTGAGGAATTAAATAAATGTGTTCAAGTATTTGAATGGGCCCAAGGTGTAAATGGTGAAGAGGGCTTAAGTAAGTTATCGGCGGAAGAACAGTATCATGCAGGAAGAAAAGCTGGAGAAGTATTAAAGCGAATTCACTCAATTGAAAGAGAAAGTGCAAGTGATAAATGGGAAACGGTTCGATGGAATAAATACGAAAGATACGTAGAAGCGTTAGCAAACTATGAAATAGATTTCCTTGATTTGAAGCCAGTATTAAGATTTGTAGCGGAGCATAAACAATTATTGGGAAATCGTCCAATCACATTTTTACACGATGACTTCCATCCAGCAAATAGTATGATTCATAATAAGGAATTTATCGTTATTGATTTTGGTGGATATGATTTTGGAGATCCGATACACGATTTTTATAACGTAGCGATTTTTACTACAAGAATAAGCAAACCATTTGCGGTTGGACAAGTTCACGGTTATTGCGGAGGTGAACCGTCGCTTCATTTTTGGAAACTGTACTCATTATATGCAGCAATGACATTCCCAGCGGATATCGTTTGGACAAACCGAAGCACGCCGCATTTAGTAGATGATATGAAGGAAAGATTAAACGGAATTTTAGATGATCATAATCATTTTTCATCCTATATTCCAAAATGGTATCAATCAAGTGAATGTAATAAATAAAGGAGGAATACATATGGAAAAAATTGCGGTAATTTCAGATATACATGGTAATATTCCAGCTTTAGAATCGGTACTGCAAGATATTAAATTGAGGGGAATCGAACGAATAATTTGTCTTGGAGATTTAGTCGGAAAAGGCCCTCATTCTAGCGAAGTAATTGAAATCATTCGTAAAGAATGTGAAGTAGTTGTAATGGGAAACTGGGATGATTTTATTACAAAACCGACTGAATTTGAGGCATTAAAATGGCATCAAAAGCAACTATCGGAAGAACAAAATGACTATTTAAGAAGCTTACCATTTTCAATCGAGTTTTATATGAGTGGAAAACTCATTCGAATGTTTCACGCTTCACCGAGAAGTTTATATGAAAGAATTCAACCACACGCTTCAAGAGAAGAGCGAATTAGTATGTTCGAAAACAGTGAGCTCACGGAGAATATAGAAGGAGGAAGAAAACCAGATGTCGTTTGCTACGGTGACGTTCATCAAGCATTCGTTCAAAATTTCAGAGGGAAAACGTTATGTAATGCTGGTAGTGTAGGAAATCCGCTTGAAATTACACAAGCTTCTTATTTAATATTCGAAGGGCTATACAATGAAAAAGAAGCAGCGAGCTTTTCCATACAACTCGTACGTGTACCGTATGATATTGAATTGGCAATTCGATTAGCAGAAGAAATTGATATGCCAGAGATTGCAGAATACAAACAAGAGTTACGAACTGCATTGTATCGAGGATTTAAGGGGAAGTAAACCAATCCATAATATATCTATCGTAACTTAAAATATATCAACGATTTTTTTGATATATCGACGATTCGACAAAGGATATCGACTTACCGACAAATAGTGACATAAAAGTTAATTATAATTTTGTTATGTAAACTAAATGGAGGGGGAAATATCATGAACCGAAAACAACAAATTAAAGAAATTGTAGATCATATTTTAAAATTAAACTTAACTCATCCAACAAGAGTTGGAGTAAGCGGTATTACAGCTTCAGGAAAAACAACATTTGCAAACGAATTAGCAGAAGAAATAAAAAAACGAGGGTTACCAGTAACACGCGCTAGCATTGATGATTTTCATAACCCAAAAGTGATTCGTTATGCCCAAGGTAAAGAATCTGCAAAAGGGTATTATGAAGATGCACACGATTATACAGCTTTCAAAGAAAGATTATTAAAGCCTTTAGGACTTAACGGGAATTTACAGTATGAAACGATTTCTCATAACTTAATAACGGATATTCCTGTATATAATACGCCTATATTCGCTCAACCCAATATGGTACTCATAGTAGATGGAACGTTTCTATTAAAAAAAGACGTTGCGCATTTATTTGATTACAAAATTTTTGTAGATACAGATTTTGAGATTGCGAGAAAACGTGGTGCGAAGCGGGAGACAGAAGCTTTTGGAAGTTATGAAGAAGCTGAAAAAATGTTTTTAAACAGGTATCATGCGGCTTGTAAGATGTATATAGATGAGCATAATCCGAAAGATTGTGTAGATGTTGTATTTCGGAATAGTGATTTAGCAAATCCAGAAGTTATATTTCAAGAGCGAATGTAATACACAATCAAAAGTATATGTATAGCCTTTTATTAATAGTTATAATTCTCGTATAATTATATTAGCTTTAGAAAGTGAAAAACGGGGGATAAGGCAATAAGAAACGCAAAAAGGGGAGAAAAAATATAATGAATGAAGTACTAGAATTAAAAGAAGAACTACTACAAATTAAAAATAATAATTATGCTGTACCAGAAGACGTAGATGCTTATCCATATGCGCAGTGGATGCTAGATTATATCGGATCACCAGATGCTGAATTACGCGATGATTTAATTTATAGTACGCTTCATACATGGATTACAACTGATGTGTTTAGACAAAAAGAATTACGAGGGTTAATGCTACAAGCAATTAGTCCAGATTATTTATTTTATAAAATTGGTGAAAAAGGCACAGACTCTGTTTTTAAACGTGCATTCTCCGTATTAATTCCACCACTTATTTTATCTGTTCATGAAAGAGAACCGTTGTTATCCGAAGAACAACTGTACAGTGTAGCAGAACAAGTGCTGGAATATGTATATTTAGAAGAGGATGTAAGAGGTTATGTAGAAGGAAAAGGATGGGCACACTCTACTGCACATGCAGCGGATGCGCTCGATGCGTTAGCACGTACAATACAAAATCGTGAGTTTTCATATGCGATTCTTGCAGCTGTTCGTCAGAAAGTTCGCCTAAATGACTATGTTTACATACACTTTGAGGATGAGAGATTAGTAACGCCAATTATGTCATTACGTAATCAAAATCTTTTAACAGAAGAAGAGTGGAGCAACTGGTTACATAGTATAGCAATCGTTGAAGACATCCCGCATCCTCAGCATGATATTTTAGTACAAAATATTAGAGCTTTTTTAAGAAGTTTATACTTTAGAGTTTTAGAGACAGAGGGTAGTACAGCCTTTACAGATGATATTTTGGAAACTTTGAAGGATTTGCGTAGGTATTAAAAATGCTCCAGCCTTAGAAACCAAGAATAAATATTAATTTTGAAAAATTTATTAGAAATTTATTTTTACATTGTACCCTTTTAGTATAGGCTGAAAGGGGTGTCAAATGAAAAAAATATTGAGGTTAGTGAAAATAATTTTTTTAATGTGTATTAGTATTATTTTCTTTGGTACAGGTGCTGTATTTATATATCATAACTGTCAATTAAAAATGGAATCGAAATTAATGAACAATAAAGGTGAACTTGTTAATTTCGATAATAAAAAAGTGAATGTTTATAATGAGGGGAGCGGGGAAGATACGTTTGTATTTATGGCCGGATCTGGAATTGCCGCTCCTGTTTATGAGTTGAAAGGCTTATACAGTAAATTTTCGAAAGAAAACAAGATTTCTGTAATTGAGAGAGCTGGTTATGGATACAGTGATGTTTTTCAAGATGATAGAGATATTGATACGATACTAGAACAAACAAGAGAAGCGCTTATTCGAAGTGGGAATAAACCACCATACATCTTAGTACCACACTCTCTATCGGGTATTGAGGCCATTTATTGGGCACAAAAATATCCAAGTGAAGTAAAAGGGATTATTGCGTTAGATATTGGTTTACCTAAACAGTACGTGACTAATAAAATAGGTATGGTTGATTCATTAAAAATAAAAGGGATGAATATTTTAACGAAAATTGGTTTTCAGAGATTAGCTCCCTCTATTACTTATAATCCCGAAGTCATTCGTCAATCCTTTTTAAACGAACAGGAAAAAGATGTTTATAAAGCGCTTATGTATAAGCGGGCTTTTAATGATGATATGAAGCAAGAACTTTTACAAAGCTACAATAGCGGTAAAAAATCAAATTCTTTATCGATCCCAAAAGAAACACCTATGTTATTTATAGATGCGATTGCTAGGCAATATAAAGATTCGAAGTATACAAAGCAAAAAAACAAAGATTATAAGGAGTTTGCTAGCAAGTTATTAATAGCTGATGTGAAAATAATTGAAGGTACACATAGTATTTATTTATATGCTCCTGATGAAATATACAAAATTGCTATGGATTTTATTAAGAATAAAGTAGTGAAGAACTAAGCAATTGTTATTTTAGTGATGAAAGGTCTACATAATGAAAGTATATAACATATTAATTGTTGAAGACGATTTAATTATAGGAGATTTATTACAAAAAATTTTACAGCGTGAGAAGTATAATGTGTATTGGGAGAAAGAGGGAAAGAAAGTTCTTGATATAATTCATGAAATAGATTTAGTCGTAATGGATGTTATGTTACCAGGCGAAGATGGTTATCAAATTACAAAGAAAATAAAAAATCTAGGATTAAATATTCCAATTATATTTCTATCAGCAAGGAATGATATGGATAGTAAACTAAAAGGTTTAACTATTGGAGAAGAATACATGATAAAACCTTTTGACCCTAGAGAGTTGTTGTTAAGGATTCAGAAAATGTTAGGTAATCAATATGGTATGTTCACGCAAATTAACCATGTATTTATAGATGCAGAATATAAAAGAGTTTTTATTAATGATTTGCGTAATGAAGTTGCTTTTACAGCAATTGAACGTAAAATATTCTTCTATTTATATGAAAATAGAGATAGAATTTTATCGAAAGAACACTTCTATGATTACCTATGGCAACTCGAAGATAGAAATCAAAATATCATGAACGTACATATAAAGAAAATCAGAACCAAAATTGATGATAAAACAGGTGATATTATTCAGAACATATATGGAGAAGGGTATAGATTAAATACCTATATGAAGAAATGAACTTAAAGAAAAAATATCAGTTACTATTATTCTCCGCTATTATTAGCGTACCACTGTTATTGTTGTTGATTAGTATCTTTGTATCAGTTATTTATAATGCTGTCTTTAAAACTAAAAATAAGAACATCCCTTTTCATGAATCCTATGCATATCCTACTATGTTAATCATATTTTTGTTATCACTATTAGTATTAGCTTTTGTATTTTCAAGGTCGATTAACACCGTATTAAATAAAATTAATATATTAAATCAAACAATTCGAGATTTAGCGAGTGATAAAAAAATCCCTAATATAATAGATGTTAAAAGCGATGATGAAATGGGAGAACTGATTAAATCAGTAAACTTGCTTATAGAAAGAACAACTTATCGAGAATTGGAACTACAACAACAGGAACAAATAAAAAAGGAACTATTAAATAAATTACGGCATGATATTAATACACCCTTAACAGCGGTCAGATTACAATTATATTATTTAGAAGGTGAGTACAAGGAACAAGCACCAGTACTTGAATCACTGTATGAGCAGATACAATATATAAGTGATTTAACTAACGAATTTAATATGCAATCTACCGAAACCTTAGAGAATACTTATATTGTGCATGATGAAGTGAATATACATAATTTAATAGAAAATATGATTAAAAAATGGAGCTATTTGTATAGCATTCATAAAATTGAATTAGTATATAATCCACAAGATAAAGAGTTGATATGGAATAGTAATGAGTTATGGATTCAAAGGCTATTTGATAATATTTTTCAAAATGTCCTTAAACATTCAAAAGCTAAGAAACTTAAAATCATTATAGATGAAGATATTGTTTATTTTAGAGATAATGGGATTGGGTTCGATATAAATAGTAAAGGAACAGGACTTGGTTTGAAAAATATTGAAGATATATCAAAGATGTTTGATATAAAATACACTTTACAATCAAATAGTGAGGGGACAATGTTTTCATTTGAAAATACTAAAGTTTAGAGGAAATTACATAAAACCAATACATCCCAACCATACTAATAAAATGTTTTGGAGGTGAGTTTAATGGACAAAAAAGATTTTGAAAAAGTGTATAATGATTACTTACATCAAGGAGAAGAGCAAGCTCAATTTGAAGTAGACCATGAAGTCAATTCAGAAGCAGAACAAATTGTTGCCGTTCGTAAAAATGATGATGGGGATTTAATAGCGTTTAAAACAAGTAGCGGGAGAGAGTTAGATTATATGACTGCTCTTGAAGAAGCAAAATCAGGGAAGTTAGCTCATGTGGATGTATTTCATAAGTATGGCAGAGATATTATACGTAGTGAACCTGATGGAATAAAAGAAAATAACCTAGATAATTTACCTTCATTTTAAACGGGTAAGCCTTAAGAAGAGAATGTTCATTTGGATATTCTCTTCTTTTCTTTCTCTACAAATAGACGGTTTTCTACAGTGCGATCATACTTTTAAAGAGCGCTCTAAAGTTCTCTTTATCTTCTGCTGTAAATGGTTTCGGTCCTTTTGTACGCTTACCGCTTTTTCGAACCATTGCACTTAAATAACGTGTTTGTAATAGTTGGTCAATGTTTTCATTCGTATACTTGTACCCTTTATGATGAAGAACGATACAGCCTTTTGCTAAAGCAAGCGAAGCAAGACCGTAATCTTGTGTTACGATTAAATCTTCTTTTTGGGCTAACTGCATAATTCGGTAATCCGCAGCATCTGCTCCAGAATCAACATAAATTGTTTCCACGCCTTTTGGCTGCTCTGCATTAGAATAATGAGAAAAGCTTGTAACGAGGGTAACAGGAATTTCTGCCTTCGTAGCTTCAAAAATAATCACATCTTTTACAGGGCAAGCATCTGCATCAACATAGATTTTCATTGGTATCACTCCTATAACTAGGTTCGTGTTGATGATAATGGTAGATTTAGTTTTTGTCAAACGAGGGTTTTGTATCTAAAGTTACTTTTCACAAACCAAAATAGCCTCACGCAAACGAGAAACCCCTTCCTCAATTTGATCAATATTCACTTTTCCATAAGATAAACGAATATAACCATCTTTCGCGCCGAAAATACTCCCCGGCATAAAGGCTATTTCTTGTTTTAAGCTTTGCATAATGAGTTGTTTTTCGTTTATCGGTTCTTTTAATTTTCCCCATATGTAAATACCACCAGTAGGGTTGGAAAAAGAGATTTTATCATGAAGTTGCTCGTTTAGGGCACGGACGATAACGTTTCTTTTTTCTGCTAGTTGTTTTCGTAACGGTACGATATGAGACTGAAATGGTACAGTTTCAAAAAATTGCTGCATAAGCCACTGTGGGAAAATGCTCATACCTAATTCCATTTGATGTCGTGCGTCAGATAACCTTTCTACTACCGATTGCGGGGCGACAAGCCAGCCGACTCGTAATCCCGGTGCAATCATTTTTGATAAAGAATGTACATAGATGACTGTTCCATTTTCATCTATTGATTTTAAAGTAGGGCAAGGTTGTTTTTTTTCTAACGTAAGTAAACTAGACGGATCATCTTCAACAATCGCAATTCGTAAGTCTGCACAAAGTGATAATAGTTTTTTTCTACGGCTTGGATGCAGCATTGTGCCTGTAGGATTTTGGAAGTTTGGATTTAAAAAGATCATTTTAATACGATGCTTCCGATATAGCTCTTGCACATCATCTGGATTAATACCGTGTTCATCGACAGGTAACGGGAAAATACGAATACCTGCTGATTGGAATAACGGTAAGGAATAACAGTGTGAAGGACTTTCAAAAGCAACAGCATCACCTGGATTTAATAAACATTGTACGATAAGGTGCAAGGCTTGCTGTGCGCCAGAAGTAATCATAATGGACTGTTCAGTCGCTTCAACTTTTAAATATTCCTTCATATATTTTACGACCGCTTGTCTTAGTGGGAGATAGCCTTGCGGGTGATCATAACTTAATGAATGCGTTAACGGTTGTTCTCGTAAAATCATTTGTAGTTGATCGTGAGGATAGAGGTTACAACCGAGCTCTCCGTTTGCAAAATCTATAATATTTTCATTTTGTTGTATTTCTGCCCGAATATGGCGAAGTAACGGTAAGTTTGGTAAAAATGTACCGCCTTCTACGAAATTTCTCCAGTTCGGCGTTAATGTTGGAGAAACGCCCCACATATGTGTACTCACTCGTGTTCCTTTACCAGTCGTACTTTCTACAATTCCCATAGCACGAAGTTCATTATAAGCAGTCGTTACTGTACTTCGGTTTACATTTAACTGTGTAGCTAATTTCCGTTCGGAAGGGAGGAAGCTACCTGGAGGAAGTTCTCCATATGTAATACGTTTCTCAATAAAGTCAACAACTTGCTGATAAATAGGGATTTTACTGTCGCTATCTAGCTTCCATTCCATAAAAAACGCCTCCGTAACTCTTATATACATTTAGTATAACAAATTGGCTGGGTAAAAAAACAGCCAATTGGACGGTGTTATATCCAGCCAATTTTACTATGCTAAATATGGAAGGGGAGATTCGGATGAAAAGATGGCAAATGGAATGGCTCCTAGTATCAGTAGCATTAGTATGGGGAGCAAATTATACAATTGGAAAGTATGGTGTGGCATTTATGTCATCCATTCAATTTAATAGCTTACGATTTTTAGTAGCATCACCGGTATTATTACTTATTACATTTTTAATGGAACGCTCATTACGTATTGAAAGAAAAGATTGGTTACGATTAGTAGCAGTCGGTATCGTTGGTACGACAATGTATCAAACGATGTTTATGCTATCTGTGAAATATACTTCAGCAACGAACGCCTCATTATTAATTGCGATGTCACCTATATTTACAGGAATATTAGCGGTATTGCACAAACAAGAACGCTTTTCGATGAAAGTACAAATTGGTTCAATAGTAGCGTTTATTGGTGCAGCATTCGTTTTATTAACAGGACATACAGGAGGAGCTACTTACGAGTATGCATGGCTCGGAAATATAATTGGATTAGTCGCAGCAATTGCGTGGGGATGGTATCCAATTTTAGCACAACCTCTTATTACAAAATATTCCGCAATGAGAGTCACATCTTGGTCTACTTTAATTGGAATTGTACCTCTCGTTATATACTGTTTATTCAACGTAAACACATTAACATGGCCAGTAGATACGCTAAGCTGGGGATCACTAGTATATTCAATTGTCTTTGCGACCATCTTCGGACTAGCAATGTGGTATGTCGGTATTAGTCAAATAGGCTCAACGAAAGTAATGGTTTATATGTATCTTGTACCACTATTCGCAGTTATCTTTGCAGCAGTAACAATCGGAGAGCAAATTAATATGATGCAACTCGTTGGTGGACTTATCATCTTTATCGGCTTATACGTTGTAAAAAAAGGCGGAATGAAAAAGCCAGCTCTCAATTTGAAAAAAGTAAGCTAACAGTAAAAAGGATCTCTTTCATATAGAAGGAGATCCTTTTTTATTTCGTAATAAAAGCGCTTGTTCAACCGCCCATTTTTGATGATCATGAAGTAGAAGTTCTACAGTATGTAAAGGAGACATCCATCTTAGGACGTGATCCTTCTCACAGTTTTCAGTTTGTTTCTGCACCATGTTCGCAATATAAAAGAACCCATCATTTAAATAATAAGTATCTTCCTTTTCAGCATAAAAATACCGCATTGCATTACCGATATACCGATCAATTTCAATGGACCATCCTAATTCCTCTAGTAGTTCACGATGTAAGCATTCATCTTTTGTTTCGGTACCTTCCATACCGCCGGCGGGTAAAAAGTAGCGTTCTCCTTTTTGGATAATAGCAATCTTTAAAGAGGTTGAGTTAAAAATAATTGCATAACAACTAGGTCGTAATACATATTGCTCAGTAGGCTTTTTATAACCAAAAGTAAGTTTAGATATCATAAAACACGACCTTTCTCTATAAAATACATAAAAGGGATATTAAGGTAAAAATAGAATTTTATAAATATAATCATAAAAGATAGGAGTGGTAACAACATGATAAATCGAAAATGTTCAAGATGTAAAGAAATAACCGGTACATTGCATGGTGGTAAAAAAATTAAGGAAGAATTTTTGTGTGAAGATTGTCTGCAAAAAGGAATTGAGAGTGGGGAAATCGAATTATCACAAGTGGAGCAAGAACAAACTTCGTATCTTTCTATAAAAATATTAAAAATAATGAGTGTGATTTATTTAATAGCATCTATTTTTATGGCTTTTTCAACCGGTCCATTTATACATAATATAGGATTTGATGAAATGTCCATTTCAGGCCCAGAATTAGGTTTAATAAGTATTGTTATGCTAGGTTCTTTATTCCAGTCTGTCCTTGTATTTTGCGGAATATGGGTATTCATCCTATTAGTAGAAACAGTCATTAAAATTTATGAAAAAATGAAGTGAGTGAGAGGGAGAAACATATGCGAGTAAGAAACATTCAAGGGGAAGATTATGTAAAGATTCATTCTGTTTTAAATGATTGGTGGGGCGGGAGAGATATGGCAGCTATGTTGCCAAAACTGTTCTTCGTTCACTTTCAAGAAACGAGTTTTATCATTGAAGAAGAAGGCGAAACGTTAGGTTTCTTATGCGGATTCTTTTCGCAAACGCATAAAGAGGAAGCGTACGTTCATTTTATCGGAGTAAATCCGAAGTATAGAAGAAGGGGAATCGCATCGACATTGTATTCTTACTTCTTTGATGTTGCGCGTGCAAACAATCGTAAAGTTATAAAAGCAATCACATCACCGGTTAATAAAAAATCGATACAGTTTCATAGGGAGATTGGCTTTCAAATTGAGGCTGGGGATGATGAGATAGAGGGTGTATCGGTACATACAAATTATGATGGGAACGGTGGTAGTAGAGTATTATTTTTGAAACATGTGTAAAAGTAGGCTAGCACAAAGTTAGCCTTTTTGTTGTGAGGAGCTAGAAGTATGGAGAGTAAACAAAATAGAAATGAGTATTTACAGCGCATATACAAAGTACAAAATTATATAGAATCACACATAAATGATTCACTTTCAATTGAAGAGCTAGCCGATGTAGCAGGATTTTCAAAGTTTCATTTTCATCGGATTTTTAAAGGAATAGTAGACGAGCCGTTATCTCGGTATGTGAATCGCTTGAAGTTAGAAAGGGCAACAAATCTACTTACATATCGCCCGGATATGACGATTACAGATATCGCTTACCATTTTGGTTTCACAGATTCAGCAGTTTTCTCCCGTACATTTAAAAATTATTACGGAGTAAGTCCGTCTCAATATCGAAACGACAATAGCAAGAATTGCAAAGACGTAAGAAGAACTTCTCAATACAATGAATGTAAGAAGGTTCGAGGGAATGTTGAAATTGTAACAGCGGACGATATAAACGTCTCATACATAAGACATATCGGTACATATGAAGAGTTAACTATAGCTTTTCCGAAAATGATAGAGAAACTATTTCATTACGCAGCCAAGCAAAACTATCATGTATTTGAGGATACGAAAGTATTAACCATTTACCACGATCATCATGAATTTACGGAGGACAATCATTTAAGAACAAGTTTATGTATAACAATTCCGGGTGAATCTGCAATAGAAACGAATGACATTGGAATAATGGTAATACCTTCAGGCAAGTATGTAGTAGGACATTTTGAAATATTTCAAGATGAATATAAAAGAGCATGGGACTTTATATATGGTGAGTGGCTGCCAAATAGCGGATATAAACCGAGAGACTCGTATCCTTTTGAAGTATATAGAAATGATCCAAAGCAGCATCCCGAACATAAACATATAGTTGATATATATGTACCTATCGAACCTTTTTAATGATAGGTTAAAGGGGAAGGAATAATGAAAACTGCTGAAAAGTTAGATCAGATTATACAAGAAGAATATGGAAATGTGAATGGTATGTTAGTAGTGCAGAAAGGTAATGTTATTTTTGAAAAATATTATAAGGGACACGGTCCAGATGATGCGTTTCATGTAGCGTCAGTTACAAAAACGATAATCTCTGCGCTAATTGGGATATGTATAGATAAGGGATATATATAAAGCGTTGATCAAAGAGTAATAGAGTTTTTCCCGGAATATAAACTTAAGGCATCTGAAGTAACAGTACGCCATCTTCTAACAATGACAGCGCCATATCCTTTTGTAGACTGGCAGGAACCGTTAGAAGAACTATGTACACAACAAGATTGGATACAATATACGTTAAATAGGATAGGAAACGGCGGAGAAATTGGATTTTTTAAATATTCATCTGCAGGAGCTCACATACTATCAGCAATTATAACGAACGCAACAGGAAAAAGTGCACGTGAATTTGCGAATGAATACGTATTTCAGCCACTCGGCATGAGAGAAATTCCAAACTACAATATGAAAGCATTTGGATTCGATGACTTATTCGGAAAAGATGTAAAAGGATGGGTTCATGATCCAAATGGTATTTCGACAGGCGGCTGGGGACTAACGTTAACGGTTAAAGATATGGCTAAGTTTGGACAGCTGTATTTGAATGAAGGTACTCATAATGGAAAACAAATTCTATCAACACCATGGATAAAAGAATCGACAACAATGAACCAAAATCAATATGGTTACTTATGGTGGTTACGAGAAGAGGCTGGAATCTTTTCATACTGTGCAATGGGCGATGGTGGGAATGTGATTTGTTGTATTCCAGAGAAGGAACTGGTGGTGGTGATTGCTTCTGAAGTCATACCGAATGCAAGGGATAGATGGGAATTGATTGTGAAATATATTCTTCCTTATACAGAATCAAATAAATAACGGAAGCAAAAAGATGGTGTGAATGGGAGTTTCATACTATCTTTTTGTTTTATGAAGGAAAGTTCATGAGAAGGTAAGTTCTGTGTAAAGTAATGTAAATATTAGGATTTTTAAATATCTTCTTGTTTTCTTTATGTATAATGAGGACAAGGCCTAAAAATACTTAAATATTTAAGTGAATATTTTAAAAAGGAGATTAAGGATATATGAAAAGCTTACTTCAAAAAACTTTAGCTACTACAGGGATTACTGCTTGTTTATTAGGTATGGTTTCTTCCGCTTCATTTGCTTCAATTAGTTGGGATTCTTATGGGGAATGGGACGGAAGTGGAGGAAAGGCTACAGGATACGCCTACACTACGCAAACAAATGAACCTCATTTTTACAAGATGACTGTAAGGGCTAGCTTTGATGATGGGTCTTCTAAAGAGGTAGAAAAGAATAATGCTAAAATTACAGATCGTGTGAACGTTAAAGTTTCATCCAGAGGGCCAATTACCACTGGCTATTCGGGTCATGAATGGGTAATGAAAGGGGATAGTGCCTATACCTCTAAGGAAATGGTAATTAGATAACAATCAACAAAAACCGTGACAAAGGATAAATGCCTTTTTCACGGTTTTTAAAATGAGGAGGATATATGAATCTAGTATTAAAAGAAATAGTGGTAAACAAAACAATATTCATTATGTTATTTATTGCATTTGTATTGACAATATGGCCGATACTTATAGCAATGTCGACGAAAGATTATTATGATGAGAAATTTTATGATAGAAAAAATGGTTATTTTAATTATTACTATTCCGTTCAACTTACTAATATGGGGGAAATCAATTTCAAACAGTTTCAGACGTTAGTAGAATCTGATTTTAAAAATGCTAGTGTTATTACAAATGATATTCGTACTACTATTCCAGATATCGGCCGAGTAACAATGAATGGTCTCCTTAATAAAAATTGGTCTCCACCTTTGCTAAAAGGTTCTCAGATGGGACAAGATGAAAAAAATAGTGTAATAGTGGGGAAGAAAATTTATAAGGATATGGAAACAATAAAATTATTTAATAAGGAATATATAGTTAAAGGCGTAGCTGGAGAAAATACTGGATATGAGTATAATATTAAAATTTACGTCTCTCTAAATGACATGCCAGATGAAGTGAAACAGATGATACAAAAAGATAATACATTCCAAATGATTGTTCGTTCTAACGAAAACCCTAAAGAAGAGATAGAAACTTTCATACAGCATATGAAACAGAACAATAAAGATATAAATGCCAAAGTGATTAGTGAAAAAGAGAACTATGAGAAAGAAAAAAACACAAGTAAAGCCGTGAAAGAGTTACTTAGTTTTCCATTTAGGCTTTTTTGTATAGCTTTCATTACCAGTATAATAGTAAGTTATTATTGGATTTATACGAAGAAAAAAAGTCTGTCGTTAAGGAAAGCTTTGGGAGCAAGTAATGTAAATCTGTTTATTTTTATATTTAGTCAATTATTTTTATGTGCAATCGCTGCATCAACCTGTGCAATATGCATACAATGGATTTTTAGCACTTTGAGTGAAAATATTGTAGAGTTTACAAGTTATAGCATTAGTTTACAGTCTACTCATATTGTAATGTGTGTATTTTTTTCACTTACTATAGCTTTTATCCTCTCTGTAATACCATTTGTATATGTGCTTAAAAGTGAACCTGCTAAAGCGTTAAAGGAGTAAAAATGATGAGAATAAAAAGTGCGTTCCTAGCATTAAAAAAGAGATTTCTATTTTCCGTACTTCTTCTAATACAGATTACATTTGGATTAGCAACTATAACGAGTTCAATTAATGTATTTTATAATTTACACCATCTAAATGATAAAGCCAGCTCAGTATTAAATGTGGATAAAACATATTTAGTTACTTTTGAAAGGACGACAGATAGGTTACAAAGCGATCAATTTAATAAAGAGCAAATTCAAGCGGTTTATAATACAATTCATCAAAATAAAGATGTGATTTCGTATGGTACATACGAGGAGAGTTTAATTGAAATAGAATTAAGTAATAGGCCACTTCAAAATAGTATGATTGCTGATTTGAAACATAAAACGTTTCACGATGACAGACCTACTGTTCAAACAATTGTTGTTGATGAAAATTACTATAAATTGTTAGGTTTACCTTTAAAACCTGAAGAGGGTTTCTTGCATGAAGATTTTCCAAAAAATAGTGAAGAAAAAACAAAAGTATTAATGGGTTCTTACTTTAAGAAATATTTTCAAGTTGGGGATACAATTAATAATCAATATACAATTATAGGCTTTTTACCAGAGAATAAATTTATCGTAAATAATAATACAACGAACGTTTATTTGAAGTTGGATTATGCAATGATAATGCCTATGTCATCTGATAGATATGAAAATTATGAAGCGATGTTTTTAAGACTGCATCAAAGTACAGTTTTACATTTACGAAAAGATGCAGATGTAAAGAAACTAGAAAAATCAATTCAACTTAAAGGAAACGGCGGTACGTTTTATTTGAAAAATTTAGGTGATGAAATAAATATAGATGTTACTCTTAATAGTTATTCTGAAATACCTCAACTTATAGTAGGAATCTTATTCATTCTATTCTCGATCGTCGGAATGGTAGTAACAACCATCGTTTCTATCTTGATGAGAAAGAGGGAATTTGGTATAAAAATAGTTTTTGGCGAAAGTAAATTTGGAATGTTTATTCAAATTGTTATAGAAAACATTATTGTAGCAATAGCTGGCTTAGGAATGTCAATAGCTTACTTTTCATGGGGATATGGTAATCTGCTGCAAATGTCAAAGGATTTTAAAGCAGTATCCGCATTAGACTTTAAATTGGACATGCCTATATTACTTTTAGTATTTCTTTTCTTATTACTGATCATCATTGTATCAAATGTAATTGTCTTCTTATTTATTAGAAAACTCGAACCGAAAACATTAATAGGTGGGATGGAATAATGGGTTTAATTGTATTGAAAGACATTAAGAAGGTGTATAGTAACAAGAACCATAATACGTTCGCGTTAAACGGTATAAACTTAACGATAAATAAGGGCGAAATGATAGCGATAATGGGTCGGTCAGGTTCAGGGAAAAGTACCCTATTAAATGTTATCGGGTTAATTGATATGCCAAATGAGGGTGAATATACGTTAAATGAAAAAACATTAACTGAAATTAGAGCAAATAAAGTTCATAAAACAAGAAATGAAATGATCGGATTTATTTTTCAATATTTTGCATTGTTAAAAGAACATACTGTACTGGATAATGTAGTGCTACCACTCACATATAGAAAGCTAGAGCAACGGGAAAGAGAAAATAAGGCGAAGTTCTATTTAGAAAAAGTAGGATTAAAAGAACATATGCATAAAACACCCGACGAGCTATCAGGTGGACAACAGCAGCGCGTCGCAATTGCAAGAGCGTTAGTAGGTGAACCAGAATTAATTTTGGCGGATGAACCAACTGGAAATTTAGATAGAAAAACAGGAGAAGAAATTATGAATCTACTGTTACAACTGAATGAAGAAGGACGAACAATTATTATTGTAACGCATGATATGGAAGTAGCGAATAAGTGTAATAGAATTATTGAGTTAGTTGATGGGGAAATTGTGCAGAGTTAACAATTAAACTAAGATACATCAAAAAAATTGTTTTTTATTTAAGAATCCATGTTGATTTATTTTTCAAAATGGATTCTATTTTTGTTTCTAGAATTAAAGTAAAATAACAAATCCCCCGTAACTTTTTATGATAGAAATTCGTTTAACAAAAGAAAGGATTTTTAATGATGACTGGGGGAGAACCATGAAAATTTTAATACTAGGTGGTACACGTTTTTTAGGGAGAGCTTTTGTAGAAGAGGCTTTACAGAGAGGGCATGAAGTTACATTATTTAATCGTGGAACAAACCAGGAGATTTTTCTAGAAGTGGAGCAGCTTATCGGTGACAGAAATGGTGATGTATCAAGTTTAGAAAATCGAAAATGGGATGTTGTCGTAGATACATGTGGGTTTTCTCCACATCACATTAGAAATGTTGGAGAAGTGCTTAAAGATAATATTGAACACTATATATTCATCTCAAGCCTTTCCGTATATAAAGATTGGATTCTGCATCATATAAAAGAAGACTATATATTACAACCTGAACCGACGGCTGAGCAAATAAAGGCTGTAGAAAATGGTGAAGTATCTCCTTATGAGTATTACGGTGCGCTGAAAGTATTATGTGAAAAAGAAGCAGAGAAGTATTGGCCTCGGCGTGTTTTACACGTAAGAGCAGGACTTCTTTCAGGAATGTTTGATTATACAGATCGGCTTCCATATTGGATTCAGCGTATAGCAAAAGGAGGTAAGGTGTTAGTTCCAGGAAGAAAAGACCGTCCAGTGCAGATAGTTGATATAAAAGACGTCGCAAATTGGGGACTAAACATGGCAGAAAACAAAAATGCAGGTATATTCAATGTTACAGGTCCAAATTATGAATTGACGATGGAAGAGCTATTAAATACGTGTAAAAAGGTTACGAATGGTGATGCTGCATTCGTTTGGGTAGATGAATCATTTATAAATGAATATAAAGTACAGCCTTGGACAGAGATGCCACTATGGATTCCTGAAACTTTTTCATTAGAAGGTGAGCCAAAGCCGTGGAAAGGTGGTTTTTCTATTAATATTGAAAGTGCTGTTAAAGAAGGACTTACTTTTAGAAGGTTAGAAGATACAGTTGCAGATGTGTATGTGTGGATGAAGAGTATGGACGAATGGGAATTAAAAGCAGGTATTTCAGGCAAGAGGGAGAAGTGTTTGTTAGAAAAGTGGTATCAATAAATTCAGAGTAGCCTTATATATAATTGATTGAATATTAGGAGGAGAAAAGGTGATGTGGAAAGACACCATTCATAGTATCTCATCAAACTTAAATTTGAAAAATCCAGCTACGAATGATGAACTTACTGATATACAAAGATGTTTACATGTGGAGTTACCGAATGATCTATATCAATTATTACAGGAAACAAACGGTATAGAAGGTGAGTACGGGGACTTTATATGGCCTGCTTCAAAAATTAAAACTGAAAATATGAATATGAGAAATATAGTTGATTTTAAAGATTTGTACATGCCTTTGGATTGTTTATTATTTTTTGCTGATGGCGGAAATGGTGATTTGTTTGGTTATTCTGTTTTGAATGGAATGGTACAAAGAGATGATATATATGTATGGAATCATGAAAATGATAGTAGAACGTGGGTTGCGCCTTCTTTAAAAACTTTCATGGAGTGGTGGGAGAGTGGGAAGATAACAATTTAAATATAGTATCAAGAAAAAGCGCCTTGTTATTAAAGAAACAAGGCGCTTTTTCGTGTGTACTGTTATTGTAATAGATGCATATGTATAATTGATGGAAAAAGATTCGGAAAATTAAAAAACTATTGAATGAACTAGAAAAATTTAGTAATCTTATTTGTACGATACATACATAATAGTTTTATAGCGATTTTTAAATGAAGTATAGGAGGCAATCGTTGTGGATCTTACGTTCAAAGTTGAGGAAACATGTTTTAATTACCGAGTCGGAGCCATTTGTAAACACGGTAATAAAATCCTTATATTGCAAGGTAATGGTGAAGATTTTTGGTACGTACCAGGCGGTAGAGTGAAAATGCTAGAAAATAGTGAAGACGCGTTAAAACGAGAACTTGCGGAAGAATTAGCTGTTCCTATTAAAGTAAAGAGATTACTATGGTCAGTAGAAAATTTCTTCACACTTTCTGAGCGAAAGTTTCATGAGATTAGTTTTTATTACGAAGTAGAATTGCATGAATTACCCGCGAATGGAGCGAATCAATATATTTTGGAAGAAGAGGGTAGAACATATTTGTTTAAGTGGGTGTCGGTAGAAGAGTTACATGCATATAACTTACAACCAGCATTTATAAAAGAAAAAGTAAAGGATATAGTAGCTCACACAGAACATATTGTATTACAAAAGTAAATGTATTCGGAGGGGAAAACGGTGAAGAGGACTAAAAAAAAGATACATATAAATGACAAAGTAATTCATTACACACATATCGAAAAAGGTTCTAGTACGGTTTGCTTTATGTTTTCAGGTTCAGGATACAATTATGATAAGCCGTTATTTTATTACGCGACGATGCTTATGCTTGAACATAAAATAGATGTTGTACATATTCATTATTCTTATGACGAACAAGTAATGAATAAACCAATAGAAGAAGTAACGAAAGTAATGATGGGTGATATTCATCCTATAATGAATGAAGTATTAAAAGGTGAGCAATACAACGAGACGATGTTTTTAGGAAAATCACTCGGAACAATTCCAATTGCAAATGATTTAATGAAGAGAGAAGATTTTTTACAGTCAAAAATGATAGTACTTACACCTTTACTAAATTTTGAATCTATTTTCGAATCTATTTTACAAAGTAATCACGAAGGATTTTTAGTTATTGGGGATAAAGATCATCATTATAATGCAAATAAAATTGATCAGTTATATAAAACGCATTTAACGATCGATGTTGTCAAAAATGCAAATCATTCTGTGAATGTTGGAGAATTTGAAACAGAGAATTCAATTGAAGCAATAGCGAAAATAATAGAAAAGCTTAAAGAAATTGTTAGGGAAAACTAACTTATCAATACATGCAAAAAGAGGTGCGAATTGCACCTCTTTTACTTTAATAAGCCTTCAACACATGAAGCAAATAATCTTTCCGATTCAGCGGATTATAATCAACATGTTTTCGAGTAGGGAAGGGAGGTCTCAGCTTTGTGAAACCAGCTGGCTTCGTTGAAAATATGCCTTCTCCTTCTGTAAATGAATGGAGCATGCGTTTAAAATTCTCTGTTTTTGCAACAGGTAATGATCCTGTTAACTGATAAGAATCATTATTGAATATAGGCTCTGCAAAAGTTGCTGAAATAGCAGCGAGCTTATACATTGCAGTACTAATTGCATGTTCTGGTACAGTTAATTCAAACTTATTTACTGGTTCATATACATATGTTTCAGCTTGCTTTAAAGCATCCATTAAAACGAGCGGCGTTAAGTTTCTAAAGTCACTCGCTGTTGTAACAGGACTAGCATAGCCAGTATGGGTTAACGTAACGATAATATCCGTAACTTCCCATCCGTACAAACCTTGTTTTAACGTTTGAAATACAGTATCTTCAATCGCTTTATGAAAGGCTAAAGGTAGTGAGCCAAGTTCAACGCCTAATGTATATGTTATGCCAGAATTAAGTTCACCACGTTCAACTTTGAATCCAACTGTTGCGTAAAATGGATTCGTTTTTTCGCCCATTACTTCAACGGAAATCCCAATGCCAATTGGCTTCTCAATACATACAACTCGCGTATTTGAAAAAGTAACCTGCAAATTATATTTCTCAAAAAGAGTTGTTTCAATTACTTCTTTTTGTACTTGACCGAAAAGGCGAATATATAGTTCATTATGAACATCATCTTTCCACACTTGAATGAGTGGATCTTCTTCACATAGTTCCATAAGTGCAGCGTATAAATCATGAATTCGTTCTTTAGGTACTGCATCGATGGCAGCTTCCATTTGTGGTTCGGCAAAGTGAATATCTTTTATATAATCAGTCCTTGCACCGATAATATCACCAATTTTAATATCACTTAGTCCCCACACTTTGCAAAATTCTCCGCTAGGAACGGTAGAAGTTTGAACAGCATCTCCATTATGAAACATGCACATTTTTTTAATCTTTTCCTTATGTGGTAGAGACTGATCGCGCTGTATATCAACATGTTTTCTAACGTGTAAGTTACCAGAAAAAACTCTTACATATGCAATCTTTTCTCCAGAAGGTTCACGTTCAATTTTAAAAACAATACCGGACAATTCTTCATCTTGAGACAGATTATTAGCTGGAAGTAAGGCTGAAATATTTTCAAGTAGTTCAGATACTCCTATACCCGTCATTGCGGAACCGAAGAAAATCGGATACACATTTGCTTGCGCTATTTGTTTAATGAGTTCTTTTCTTAACATTGTGTCCGTTACGATTTCGTTATTTACATATGACTCAAGTAACGATTCATTATATGGTGCTAATCGTTCTATACAATCATCATATGATTTATATTCAATAATACGAGCTTCCTTTGTTCCTTCGTTTAGGACAGAGTAAAAGGGGAATGCTTCATTTGAAAGAATCGTTTTTATTTGCTTTACAACTTTTTCACTATTTGCACCACGACGATCAATTTTATTTACAAATAAAATAGTCGGTATGTTTAGTTTCTGTAACGTTCGCATTAAAATCTTCGTTTGTGCTTGCACACCTTCAACGGCAGAAATAACTAAAATCGCACCGTCTAAAACGCGGAATGATCGCTCCACTTCAGCGATAAAATCAGCGTGTCCCGGTGTATCGATGACATTTACTTTTAAGTCATCAATAAAGAAAGAAACGACGGATGCTTTAATCGTAATTCCGCGCTGCCTTTCTAATTCCATTGAGTCTGTTTGCGTACTTCCGCCATCAACTCGGCCAATTTCTTTAATCACATTCGTTTCATAAAGAATACGTTCAGTCAAACTCGTCTTGCCAGCGTCTACGTGCGCGACAATCCCTATATTTATTGTTGTCATATATCAATATCCTCATTTCATTTTCCATTTTCATTTCCTCATTTCTATTTGTGTATTGCCGCATTACAATCACTCTCCAGTCATTTAAATTATTACTATTATAATGTAATTTACATTTTTTGTAACGCTACAAAGCGCCTTAATTTGGAAAAAATACAATGAAAACAAAATGCTTGCATTCTTAATCGATATAGATTATATTAATTGACGTATCAACTATTGATGCATCAAATATTTTTATTTTGTATGTAAAGGAGGGATAGTTTGACAAGTTCATGCTCAAAAGAAGCGATTATTTTATATAAATTACACTTTCTAAATAAAGAAGTAAGTTCGAAATTTGAAGGGTGTACGGGTATGAGCCAGTCTCGATTAGAGCTTATACTTCAGTTATTTGAAGTAGGTGAAATTAGTCAAAAAGCACTTCAGCAAGAAGTGAATATTGATAATGCAGCGATAACGAGGCATTTAAAGCAGCTTGAGGCTAATGAAATGATTGTAAGACGTAAAAATCCAGATGATAACAGAATTACGTTAGTTTCTCTAACTGAAGAGGGACGAAATAAAATTCAGGCGTTTCAAGAGGAAAAAGAACGTTTTGCAGCATCTGCATTTAAAGGATTAAGTGAGGAAGAACGCGATAATCTTTTAACTATGTTAAATCACATTCAAGAAAATATAAAAGAATTATAAAAAAGGGAGAAAACAACTATGACTAACTCAGTAAAAACAAATGATTTTAACGAAATTTTAACAGGACGTCGTTCCATTCGTAAATACGACTCATCAGTGAAAATTAGCAAAGAAGAAATGACAGAAATTCTTACAGAAGCAACACTTGCACCATCATCAGTAAACATGCAACCATGGAGATTCCTTGTGATTGAAAGTGACGAAGCGAAAGCAACACTTGCACCGCTTGCGAAATTCAATCAATCACAAGTAGAAACATCTTCAGCAATGATCGCTGTATTCGGTGACTTAAACAACTTTGATAACGCAGAAGAAATTTACGGTACAGCAGTAGAGCGCGGACTTATGCCAGCTGAAGTAAAAGAAGATCAAATGAAAAAACTTTCAGCTTACTTCTCAATGGTTACACCAGAAATAATGAAAGACACAGTACTAATTGACGGTGGTCTTGTAGCAATGCAATTTATGCTAGCAGCTCGTGCTCACGGTTATGATACTTGCCCAATTGGTGGATTTGAAAAAGACCAAATCGCAGAAGCATTTGGACTAGATAAAGAACGCTACGTACCAGTTATGTTAATTTCAATCGGAAAAGCTGCTGATAGTGGTTACCAATCAGTACGTCTTCCAGTTGAAAAAGTTGCTGAGTGGAAGTAATTTCAAAAGAAATAAGTGAAATATGAGAGGAGAAACACCATGATTATTATTCACGCAACATTTCAAGTAGATCCAGCGAAACAACAAACATTTTTAGAAGAAGTTCAACCATTACTTCATGGTTCAAGAGAAGAAAGTGGAAATGTATCTTATGATCTTTATAAAGATGTAGAAAAAGAAAATGTGTATACGATGGTAGAAGTATGGAAAGATGAAGTAGCAGTTGCGAGTCATAATACGAGTGAACACTTCACATCTTTCGTTAGCAAAGTAAAACAGTTTTTAACTGCTCCTCTTGATATAAAAGCTTATAATGGAGAGTTAGTAAAATAATGAGAAAGATGACTTTAGCTTATAGTGCTAAGGTCATCTTTTTTATTTTGACAGGAATATATTTACTTTTATCGTAATGTGTTATAATTTGGAAAATAATAATTCTTAATTTTCAGAACAAAAGAAAGTGGGGGGATAAATAGATGAACACATTAAAGAAAATCACTAATAATATTTCGAAAGTTATTATAGGAAAAGATGAATCCATAGAACTTGCAGCCATTGCTCTAATAGCAAAAGGACATATTTTATTAGAAGATGTACCGGGGACAGGAAAAACAACACTAGCGAAAAGTTTGGCTAAAAGCGTGGACGCAAAATTTCAAAGAATACAATTTACAGCGGATACTTTGCCCGGAGATGTTATTGGTCTCGAATATTTTGATGTGAAGGATTCGGAATTTAAAACGAGGTTAGGTCCTATTTTTGCAAATATAGTAGTAGTGGATGAAATTAATCGTGCTGTACCGAGAACACAATCTTCGTTATTAGAAGTGATGGAAGAACGTACTGTTACAATTGCGAAACAGACACATTCCTTACCAGAACCTTTTTTAGTAATTGCAACGCAAAATCCTCTTGAATCGGCCGGTACATTTCCTTTACCTGATGCTCAGTTAGACCGGTTTTTACTCACAATACGCCAAGGTTATCCTACGAGAGAAGCTGAAAAGGAAATGATGAATCGGTTTCAAATGAATGATCCGTTAGAAACGTTACATTCTATTATTTCAAGTGAAGAAATTATTACGATGCAAAAGCGTGCAAGAGAAGTGTTAGTAGGGAATGATGTACAAGATTATCTTCTTGAAATTATTGAGGCAACGCGTAAGCATGAGCTAATTGAAATTGGTGTAAGTCCGCGCGGCACATTGGCATTTATGAGAGCGATTCAAGCACGGGCAATATTAAATGAAAGAGATTACTGTACGCCAGATGATATAAAACAACTTGCTGCATCCGTATGCGCTCATCGTTTAACGTTAACGATTGAGGGGGAGATGAAAACGACGAAAGAACAAATCATGAAAGAAATTCTTCATACGATTGATGTGCCAGTGGAGAATGTACGATGAATCAACAGCTTGTGTATACACCTTTAGCGGAGCCTTTCGTAATGGGAGTTATGTCAGTTGTAGCCGTTATTTTATGTATATTTTCAAGTAATCTACTGTTTTTATCTCTCGTATTTTTGTATGTAATTTTAATAGGTGCTATGCATGTTTATATACGTAAAGTATCTCGTGTTGAATGGGAATACAGTCAAGGAAATTCGAATGTTTTTATAGGTGAAACGAACAGATGCAAAATAAAAATTTCAAACAAATCAATTTTTCCTATTTTTAATGTTGTATTTCGATTTAAGTGTGAAAATAAGCTAACTTGGAATCATGATGAAATAAACAAAAATCATAGTACAGGTTCAAATTATTATATGAATTTTAATTTAAAAGGAAGAGAGTCAGTTTTATTTGATTTACAAGCTGTAGCTGTAAAAAGGGGAATTGCGAGATGGGAAGAAGTTGAAATTGTCATTACAGATCCCTTTGGATTTATGACGAACCATATAACATATAAACAAGTTGAAACACCGACCTATTTAGTTTTACCAGCTGTTCCGAAAATGCAAGTTCCTGAATTACAAGAATGGTCACGAGGATTTCGAAAAGCGATGTCATCACCCTTATATGATGAAACGAAGGTAATGGGAGTGAAGTCGTATGAAAATGAAGATTTTCGTTCTATCCACTGGAGTGCGACAGCGAAAACAGGGGCGATAACTGCAAAAAAATACGAGCGAACACAATCAGATAAATATGCGATTTATCTAAACTTGCAAAACAAAAGTGGTATTTCTTTGAGAAATGATACAGAGGAACTCATTGAATTAACGGCAGGCGTATGTAAACAACTGCTTATGCAAAACTGTTCATTTGAAGTATGGATCAATAGCGTAAAAGATAATGGATTACTACATATAAAAAACGGGGATAATCGGAAACACTTGCAAAATGTATTAAAGGTGCTTGCCTCCATATCAGATCAGGATACACCTGTATCTTCTTCTTATTTTTACACAGCTGGATTCCGGCGAAAGGAACTGGATGCGGTTCCTTTAATTCTTGGTACTTCACCAAAGAAATACAGTAGAACGAATAAATGGATTGTAATGAAAGAATAAGAAGGGGCTTATGTCATGGTTAATAAAGCGCGGCATATGAAAGTGGAGTTGTGGAGTGTAAGAGCTTTAATCATACTTTTCTTTGCGATTAGTGCAATAACGTTATCACAAGGTGTTGTGTATGTGCAAGACATAGTAAAAGAACGTTTTTTTAATAAGACGGAGACAATGTTGGAAAGAAATTATGATTTTACTAGTATAAACGAACAGTTTGATGAGCCTGAAAGAATTATAGATGAAGAAACAGGAGTTGTAGATACAAGAACGAAAATAAATAGGAAAATCCCGCTTTTCAAACGGGAGAATTCATGGAGTGATGTGCTTTCAAATTCATGGATTAGTATAGTTTTTTATGTAATGATTGCAGGGATAATTATATATTTTCTTTATAAATCCGTTAGGAAAAAGGTAACAAAACCAGAAATAGAACAGGAGAAAAAATCGGTAACAAAAGAAAATATGGTAAAAACCGAAAATAACAAGAAAGTCATTCATCAGTTAGAACAGCCGTTACCGCCAGATACGATAAGGAAAACGTTAGTTGAATGGGAAAGAACATTACCATTTCATGAACAGAGAAGGTCCTATGAAACGATGCAACAATGGTTAAAAAGAATTTGTAGAACAAGGGATATTATCCCGTTATATGAGTCTGTTCGTTATGGGGAAAAGACGTATACGGATTTAGATGTGGAAGAAATAATGAAGTGGGTAGAGGGAGATGGGAAAGGGGATACATAAATATCTACCTTTTCTTTTTTTATACGAAAATTTGATTAACATGAATTATTTTCTTATATGAAACCGTATTTAAATAGGTAAACAAAATTAACATTATTTACTTATACTTCATTACATGTTAACCTATACTTAATTTTTATAAATTATAATTAATTTTTAAGTTTTTTAAGGGTGTGAACATGTAATGAAATCGGTATTAAAAAGCATACTTATTTCCTTTGTTTTTTCTGCAGTAAGTATGTGTTGGTTGCTGTTCTTATTATTCAAAGGGGACGGAGACTGGTTATTGTCTTGGATAGGCGTATTAATGGCATATTTATCTTTATTCATTTTAATAGATTTATATTGTAAAACTACATACGACAAAAAAATAAATAAATGGCTTATAAAAACATCGGTGACTAGCTTTAGTTTTGCTGTGTTAGGAATTTCATTTTGCATCATACACGAGCTATTAACACCATGGAGTCTCAGTTTAATGGTGTGGTATTGGTTGGTAATGTTAGTGTTATTTTTAACGACTATACTATCATTAGTCAGTCTCGTATTTGTTAATCGTAAAAATCATAATTTCACCGGTGGATATAGAATACTTATACTTCTAAATGTACTGCTTACGTTAGGACCAGTATTATGGCCACTATTACTTTCTATTATCGGAAATGGCATGAACGCTAGTGCAGGATGGTAAAAGTGAATAAACTAAAAAAATGGTATAGAGTTTTAAATATGTAAGAGAACGTGTTTTCATAAATTGAAAACACGTTCTCTTTTATTTTCATACATTACTTTTTTCTTGTTGTTAAATTTTAAGAGTAAGTATTTCGTAAGGAATGGATAAGAAAAAAGAGAGTTTTATCATATAGGATAAAAGTATAGCTTGAATCAATACGATATGAATAGGGGAGAGAGAATCTTATGAAAAAACGTAATTCAATGAAGTTAGCGAGTTTGACAGTTTTATTAGTGGGTACCACTCTATTCACACCAGGTTTTACTGTAAATGCAGAGTCTACTCAAAATATTTCTAATTCTTCACAAGAACCTAATCAAAAGAATCGGAATGGTTGGAAACAAGTAATGCAGGAAACTATACAAATTGGGGCGCCAGGGGTATTAGCTAAGACGTCTAATAAAGGGAAAATTAATAGTTATACTGCTGGTGTGGCGGATTTAAGTACAAAGAAACCGGTGAAATCGGATTATCGCTTTCGGATTGGTAGTGTGACGAAAACTTTTACCGCCACGACTGTCCTTCAATTAGTAGGAGAAAATCGCGTACAACTTGACGATCCAATTGAAAAGTGGCTGCCGGGTCTCGTACAAGGAAATGGGTATGATGGAAATGAAATTACGATACGACAACTTTTGAATCATACGAGTGGCATCGCTGAATATTTAAAATCAAAAGACGCTGACGTAATGAATTCGAAAAAAACGTATACAGCAGAAGAAATAGTGAAAATAGGCCTTTCTCTGCCTCCAGATTTCTCGCCGGGCAAAGACTGGTTGTATTCAAACACAGGATATGTAATATTGGGAATGCTAATTGAAAAAATAACTGGTAATAGTTATGCGGAAGAAATTGAAAATCGAATTATTGAACCTTTGGATTTGTCAAATACGTTTTTACCAGGAAATTCACCCGTCATCCCAGGAAAGAATCATGCTCGTGGATATGTGAAAATGGAAGAAACAGGCGAGTTGAAAGACATTACGTATTATAATCCGAGTTTAGCTAATGCAGCTGGAGATATGATTTCTAATGCTGATGATTTAAACAAGTTCTTTTCATCTTTACTCGGTGGTAAGTTACTGAAGGAACGCGAGCTAAAAGAAATGCTTACTACAGTTCCTGTAGAAGGAAAAGGGGTTGGTGATGGATATGGTCTTGGAATCTATGAGACTAAACTTCCAAATGGTGTCTCAGTATGGGGGCACGGAGGATCAATTCCTGGATTTATGACTTTTGCTGGTGGAGTAATTGGAGGCAAGCATACATTTGCTGTCAATGTTAACTCTTTAGGTCCGGTTGATATTCTTACACAGTTTAATAAAATGATGCAAGTTGAATTTAATAAATAATAGATGAAAAGAGTTCTACTATAGAGGTATATAAGGATTTGTATGTGATTTAATTGTTATTAAAATATACTCTTAAAAAATCCCGAATCATGAGCAATTTACTTCCCATGATTCGGGATTTTTATGTGCTGTAACAAGAAAAGTAATGATGTATTTGAATTTCTTCATTTTACTATAAATCTATTATATTTATTTGATATTTCTTATTTATAGTGACTTTTACATTTTTAAAATATTGAAACATACAAAGGTAAGTAGTTCTAGATTTCGGAGTTAATAATAAGTAAATTCTGATTTTTGTTGAAAAATATTTAAATGCATTTCCGTAATTTACATAATAAGGTACTTTTATCGTATGAATTAATAACAAATAGAATTAAGTATACAAACATAGATAATTATGATTTGCATAAAAATGATTGACTATTATGGAAATAATGATTAATATAGGTTTTATATTTTAATTCCATTTATGTTACAAATATGTATTTTATTTCAAATTCAATTGTGTCGTAAACTATAATTGAATATATTGTGAAAAAGAATAGGGAGCGGGAACAGCAATAGAAAAGGCTATCTTTTCAAATTGTGTAATGAAATCAAAGGGGAGGATAAATATGTATAAACAAGTAGTAGAACTGTTAGAAGAAGCAGCTATATCGTATAAACAATATACATATGAGCCAATATTAGATTATGAAACAGATAGAAAAATTAGAGAAAGGTTTAAATTAGAAGGTGTACCCAGTAAAAGTTTATTTTTAAAAGATAAATCAAATAACTATTACATATTTGTAACTGTTGAAGGAGAAAAATTAGATTCAAAACTTATGAAAAATTTGGTTAGAAAAAGGATTTCTATTTGTTCAGCCGAGGAGTTAATAGAAAAAACTTCTTGTGTTCCAGGGTGTGTATCTCCATTTGGCTATTCAGATGAAATCACACTTATTATAGATCGAAAAATTTATAACTATAATAAATTTTTGTTATCTCCCGGTATACCTGAGATAACAATTGAAATACCTATAAAAAGTATAAATAAAATCTTAAATATTGTTGAGAATAATATTTTAATATATGAGAAAAAATCATAAATATATTAGGGGGGATTTTAGTAATGCCAACTACAAAAATGTATTTATATGATCAAAAGAGAATAATTGAAGAACAAAATAAAGGGATTTTAGATGAGTGGAAAACTATATCTTTCAATAATTTTCACGATAGCATTTTAGATCACTCTAAACCATTTCCGTGTTATTTTGCAGTAGATTCTGAGAAACATGGTTGGTCTAGATATATATTTTCTGAATCGGCTTATGATGAAAATGAATTGTTCAAACTAAGAGATGGGATTTATGAATATATTAAAACATATCAACAAATTGCAAAGAGAACTACTTTAGTAATATTTTTTAAACCATCTAATAAACAATTACTGGCTGAAGAATACAAAAAACAATTTTGGAATGTATTACAATTTTTAATGAAAAATGATCCGGAGCCATGGAATGCAGAAATACCAATAGATCCTTATAACGCTAAATGGGAATTTTGTTTTGGTGGTGAACCTATATTTGTCGTTTGTAGGGCTCCAATATATTCTGAGAGAAAAAGTAGATATACAGGAACCGGCCTTGAAATTACGTTACAACCTCGAGGTACTCTAGATGATATTACAGGTGATACAAAACAAGGGAAACAAGTAAGGAAAGTGATTAGAAAACGTTTGTTAGCATATGATGATATTCCAATGCATCCAGATATAGGGGATTACGGAATAAAAGAAACCTTTGAATGGAAACAATATATGCTACCAGAAACAAATGAAGAAAGTGTAATGAGATGTCCTATTACGGGGTTGAAGAAAAATGATTAGCATGATATTTAGTTATATATTATTAGGGATTTCATTGTCTGCACCAGTCGGTCCGATTAATGTTGCTCAAATAAATAAAGGAATAAAAAATGGTTTTTTGAGTGCATGGTTAGTAGGAGTTGGAGCAATGTCAGCAGATGTTGTAATGATGTTTTTAATTTACTTTGGTATTTCGACTTATTTAACAACTCCAGTTGCTCAACTTTGTATTTGGATTTTTGGTTTTGTAACGATGATTTATTTAGGCTATGAAAGTATGAAGGAAGCTACTAAACAAGTTCAATATATTTCATCAGGTGAAAAAGAACATCCTTTAAAATCTTTTCTATCGGGGTTTGCTATCGCAATTTCTAATCCATTAAATATTATTTTTTGGATAGGGATATATGGATCAGTTCTAACTAGTGCTATGAATACTATTGGAAAAGAACAAGCTTTATGGTATAGTGCAGCCATTTTTGCTGGGATTATGCTTTGGGATATATTTATGGCTACATCTATTCATTTTGGTAGAAGATTTATTAATCATACAGTAATGAAATGGATTTCTATAGTAGCAGGCATTGTTTTAATTCTGTTTGGAATATATTTTGGCTACGAGGTAGTAAGAGGAACTGCTCAACTGTTGTGAACTTTTTGATGATTAGAGAGAATAGTGATTTATTAGAAATTTATTCATCGCGAATCTTTTGGTTTTTGGATTTGTTAATCGATGGGTATAGGTTAATTCCTTATAGTAAAAGACTTATAGAATCATTCTATAAGTCTTTTTATTGCTGTATAGAAAAATATATAGGCACATTCTCTTCTCACAAGGAGAAATAAAATTTTTAACAAGAGTGATAAAATAAATATACAAGCAGTAAACTTTGTTTTAAACCATTACAACCTAAATTAGAAGCAAACTTAAATATTATATGGAAAAAGAATCAAGTGTTTTCAAATGCAGCCTATGCCTTTATCAATCAGCTCCGAAATAGTATAAACTAATCATAATGTAAAATGCAAAGCGTGCCATCGTATTAAGGTGACACGTTTTTGCTCTTACGTAATATTCATTATTCTTTCAAATCCAGTAAAACAACTTCACAGAAATGTTCATGTTCAAATGAGGAAGAAGTGAACAATAAAACGAATGTTATTCTGAAAATTGTTATTTTTGTAATTGTTAAATATAATAGGGATACGTATTGAGTGGGCTTGAATGAAAAATGATTTATTTGATTAATTATTTCTTGACTTAACTAATATAGCATTGGAGTGAAATACATTGGGACAAAATCAGTTTAGATGGAGTAACAAGCAATTGCGAGAACATGTTGAAATAATAGACGGTACAAGAAGTCCACACAAATTATTAAAGAATGCAACATACTTAAATTCCTATATACGTGAATGGATGCAAGCGAATATTTGGATCTATGATGACCGTATTATATATGTAGGTGAAAAACTACCAGAGCAACTACATGAATGTGAAGTTACTGATTGTGATGGAAAGTATGTAGTTCCTAGTTACATAGAACCGCATGCACATCCATATCAATTATATAACCCAGAGACGTTAGCGAATCATGCGATGCAATCCGGGACAACAACTTTTATTAATGATAATTTAACTCTATTTTTCACATTAAAGCGTGAAGAATCATTTCATTTATTAGATGAATTTGAAAAGCTTCCAGCTAGTATGTATTGGTGGTGCCGTTTTGATGGACAAACTGAATTGCAAAATGGGGAATCTTTATTTAATAGTGAAGAAATAATAGAATGGCTACAGCATGAAGCAGTTCTTCAAGGAGGAGAGCTAACAGCGTGGCCAAAACTATTACATGGCGATGATGAAATGTTAAATTGGGTGCAGGAAACGAAGCGATTGCAGAAAAAAGTAGAAGGGCATTTTCCAGGAGCATCAGAAGCAACGTTAGTAAAATTAAAACTGTTAGGTACAGACTGTGATCATGAAGCGATGACGGGTCAAGAGGCGTTAACACGTCTTATGCAAGGTTACACTGTCTCTCTTCGAAACTCTTCGATCCGACCAGATTTAGAAGTTTTACTGAAGGAATTACTGGAATTAGGTGTGAAGCAATTTGATAGATTCATTTTCACAACAGATGGTTCTCACCCGTCCTTTTATGAAAACGGAATGACGAATATAATGATTACTACTGCTATAAAGCAAGGTGTTCCAGTAATAGATGCATATCATATGGCAAGTTATAATATTGCTCGTTATTATAATATGGAGCATATACATGGTTCGATTGGGACAGGTAGAATTGCTAATATCAATATTTTAGAAAGTAAAGAAAACCCAGTACCAACGAGCGTTATTGCAAAGGGGAAATGGGTGAAGCGTGACGGTGTAAATACACATGAAGCATTACATATAGACTGGGGTAAATGTAAAGTAACTCCATTATCATTAGATTGGTCCATAGAAAAAGAAGATATGATTTTCTCTAATAAAACGGGTATGCACTTATTAAATAACGTTATTACAAAACCATATACTAGTAAAATCAACATAGAATGTAATGAATTATCAACAGATCATGATGAATGTTTCCTTATGATGATTGCTCGTGATGGCAGTTGGCGAGTGAATACAGTTGTGAAAGGTTTTGCGAAAGAACTAGGTGGGCTTGCTAGCTCTTATTCTGGTACAGGTGACATCATTCTTATCGGAAAAAGAAAAGAAGATATGCTTATAGCTTTTCATAGAGTAAAAGAACTTGGCGGGGGAATGGTAATAGCTGAGAAGAATGAAGTATTACATGAAATCGCATTACCATTGCTCGGAATTATGTCTAATTTAAAAATGAGTGAATTAATACAGGAAGAGAAACAGATGGTGAAATTACTACAAGAGCGTGGCTACGCGTATGATGATCCAGCATTTACAATTTTATTCTTTTCTGCAACGCACTTGCCTTTTATACGGGTAACGCCTATAGGGCTATATGACGTAAAAAGTGGAAGGGTAGTTGCTTCGCCGGTGAATTTGATAAAGCAATTATAGAAGAAACTCCTCCACTTTAGTAGTTATTTATAGTGGGGGAGTTTTATATTATGAATGCATTTCCATTCATAATAATAATCTTAAAAATAATGTTTAGCGAGAATATATTTTAAAAACCAACTTGACACATAGGGATTGATGGATTAATATGTGGATATTACTTATTTTACCACTCATTATTTTAATGCTAAAACAATTTGAATAGCTGATTGGATAACCAAAGGCACGTATACATTTCGAAATTTTGAAATGTGTTCGTGCCTTTTTGTATTATTCATAGAGCAAGGAGCGGAGGAGATATGAATAAAACGATGCCAACATTAATTGAAGAAACAGATTGGTTGTTTCGTAAAATGGTCCGTAAATTTGTGAAGGAACGCGACAAAATTAAGATTGAAGGTATTATGTTGCCGGGCTTCTTAATATTAAACAAAATTATTCAAGATGGTGAGCAACGTCTAACTGATTTGGCAGAAGAACTGGATTTGACATCAGGAGCGATTACGGCATTATGCGATAAGTTAGAAGAAAGAGGCCTGGCTATTCGGAAACGTCATCAGGAAGATAGACGAATCACTTTACTTGATATTACTGAAGATGGCCTGAAATTTATAAAGCGAAATCATAATATAAGAACAAGTTTTATGTCTGTTTTATTCGATGGATTTTCAACAGAAGAATTACAAGTGCAGGCCGAAGTTTTTAAACGCTTAGCCCATAATTTAGAACAACTTTCTCATACGATTATGAAACTAAGTAATGAGAATAGGGAGGAGTAACGAAGAATGCTATTAGTCTAGTTATTAAGGACTGAAAATTCAAAAAATGATAATATGAATAGGAGTGGAAAGAATGGGACATCCAACAATTTATCCAACAGGGGCAACAGTATATAATCCCGGGAAAGCTTGGAGTGGTTATACAATTTATCAAGCTGCAGATCATGGTGCTTTATTAATTGATATGAATGGGAAAGAAGTACACTTATGGAAAGGGTTACGGGGATTTCCAAACAAGGTGTTACCAGGCGGATATGTTTTTGGTCATACAGCACAAAGAGATCCTGAGTTTGGTTTTCAGGATGAAGTCGATTTAGTTCAAGTTGACTGGGAAGGAAACATCGTCTGGAAATTTAACCGTCTGGAACATATTGAAGACCCAGGACATGCCTCGCAGTGGATGGCTAGAGCTCATCATGATTACCAACGGGAAGGAAATCCTGTCGGGTACTATGCGCCAGGATTAGAGCCGAAAACAGAAAGTGGAAATACGCTAATTTTAGCGCATAAAAATGTACATAATCCGAATATCTCCGATAAGCCGTTATTAGATGATGTAATTATTGAAGTAGATTGGAAAGGGAATATTATTTGGGAATGGGCTGTCAGTGATCATTTTGAAGAACTTGGATTTGATGAAAGTGCTAAAAATGTACTATTCCGTAATCCTAATATTAGATCCTTTGGTGGTAATTCGGATGGAGATTGGATGCATATCAATTCTATGTCTACAATTGGTCCGAATAAGTTTTATGATCAAGGAGATGAACGTTTTCATCCTGAAAATATTATTTGGGATGCTAGGGAGTCAAATATAATTGCCATTATTGATAAAAAGACAGGAAATATAGTTTGGAAACTCGGTCCTGATTATTCTAGCCCAGATGTTAAGCATTTAGGATGGATCATTGGACAACATCATGCACATATCATTCCGAAAGGATTGCCTGGAGAAGGGAATTTACTCGTATTTGATAATGGTGGTTGGGCAGGATACGGTCTTCCAAATCCTGCATCTCCATACGGTTCCAAAAATGCTGTTCGTGATCACTCGAGGATTTTAGAAATTAATCCAGTAACTTTAGAAATTGAATGGCAATATACGCCAACTGAAGCTGGATATCAAGCTCCTTTAGATTCATATCGATTTTACAGTCCATATATTAGTTCTGCCCAAAGGCTACCAAACGGAAATACATTGATTACTGAAGGAGCAGATGGTCGGATTTTTGAAGTTACTCGTGAGCATGAGCTTGTATGGGAATATATTTCACCATATAAAAATAACAGAAACTCAAATATGGTTTACCGTGCGTATCGTGTACCGTATGAGTGGGTACCTCAACTAGAAAAACCAGAGGAGAAAGAAATTATTCCCCTTGATATAGCAGCATTTAGAGTACCAAATGCTGCAGAAGCTGGTACGGAATCCGTTGTGACAGTCGAAGGGACAATATCTTACGGCACCGGAGATTTTTGTGTAGCGACATTGGAAGAAATAAATAAAAAACGAGATTAACGCTAGTAAATTAAAGTGTGGGGAGAGTAATTTCCCCCCACTTATTAAAATGAACTTGATAGGTTCGTTATATGACAAAATGTTGCCATTTCTTTATTTGTAATAATTTAACGTAATATTGTGGTGAAATAAAATCCCGCTTCAAGTTTGAACAAATTGTTATGGAGGAGTGATAAATGGTGAAATTAAAGCCTTTATTTTTAAGTTTATCAATGATTACTAGTTTAGCTGTCGCAGGGTGCTCAAGCTTTTCAAAAGAAAGTGCGGGAACGACGAAAAGTAATGGGAAAGAAACGGCCACGGTGAAAATGGCTATAGATACAGCGGCGGGTGGTTCTTTTCAGTTTAGAGCTGCCGAGAAACAAGGTTATTTTGAGAAAAATAGTATTAAAGCTCAACTATCAAATTTTGCTTATGGAATTGATACAGTAAATGCGGTATTAACCGAACAAGCTGATACAGGTCTTGCTGCTGATTATGCGCTTTTAAATTCGTTAGGAAAAGGGGATATGGTCGTAATTTCAACACTTACGCGAGGAAATGAAAAATCATCAAAAGACAATGAGCTTCTAGTTAGAGAGGGAATTAAAACAGAAAATGATTTAAAAGGTAAAAAGTTAGGCGTACCTAAAGGGACTGTAACGGAGTATGTTTGGGCGAAATATTTGGTAGCGAAACATATTAATGAAAAGGATATTACCTTCGTTCCATATAGTACACCAGACGAAGCTATTGTAGGGATGAAAAATGGTGATATAGATGCTGTTTGGAGTTCTGGTGCGTTAAAGGATAAATTTAAAAATATAAAAGGTGTAACAAAATTAGGTGATTTAGAAAGTGCGGGCGTTACAATTGACAGCTATTTACTAGCAAAAAGATCATTTGTCGAGAAGAATCCAAAAGCAGTTGAAAATGCACTTAAGGCTCTTTCTGAAGGCATAAAATACGTAGAAAACAATAAAAAAGAAACAGCAAAACTTGCTTTTGAACAATTGAAACTACCAGAGAAAGACGCATTAAAAGATATTGAAAGACAGAACTATGTTCTTGGATTTACTAAAGAAGATGCTAAGCATCTAGAAGATATGAAAAAATGGTTAGAAGAAAAAGGGAAGCTGAAAGATAAATATGAATTGAAAGATAAGATTGATCTTGAATCACTAAAGAAAGCTTTCCCTGAATCTGTTACTTATAAATAGAATAGGAGTGAAGTATGGTGAGTACAGTAAGTGAAAAAGAAGTATTGAAATCTCCTGTAGCCATTTCTATTTCTGGGTTATCTAAATCATTTAATAATGAACAATTTGTTTTAGAAAATGTAAATTTAACAATTGGGAATGGTGAATTTTTTATATTACTTGGCCCGAGCGGATGCGGAAAATCTACATTACTCAGTATGATTGCTGGATTTGTTGAAAAAACATCAGGAGAACTTATGGTAAATGATGAAGAAATAAAAAAGCCGGACAGAAATCGCGGTGTCGTTTTTCAACAAGCAGACGCAGCACTTTTTCCGTGGCTAACAATTAAAGAAAATGTTGAATTTGGTTTGAAAATGAAAAAAATGATAAAGCAGACTCGAAACAAAATATCCTCTTATTATATAAAACTAGTTGGGCTAGATGGGCATGAAGGAAAATATCCAAGAGAACTTTCTGGAGGTATGAAACAAAGAGTCCAATTAGCACGTGTTTTAGCCAACGACTCGGAATTTTTATTAATGGATGAACCATTTGGAGCGCTCGATGCAATGACTCGAAGAACGATGCAAATAGAGTTAATTCGAATTTGGAAAGAAACAAACAAAACGATTATTTTTGTCACTCATGATATTCAGGAAGCTCTATTACTTGGGCAAAGAATAGGGGTAATGTCTAAAGGACCTTCTTCAAAAATTGAAAAGATTTACGATATTCCACTACCGTATCAGAGAACATTTACAGATAAAGAATTTAATTACTATTATCAAATGATCCAATCACACTTTGATTGAAAGGAGGTCCCAATATGAGCGCATTGAAAGATGAGAGTGCAAGAAAAGATACTATTTATGAAACAAATAATTTCAAGACTGGTTTAAAAAAGAAGCTATTACAAAGTGGAATTATCGCTTGGATACTTATCCTTGCAATATGGAGTGCTGTGGCGAGTTTTTCTGATCCGCAATTTTTGCCAAGTCCGATAGCAGTTTTGTATGGAGCAATTGAACTGAGTCAAAATGGTTCCTTATTTATATATGTAGGAGTTAGTTTTTTAAGAGTAATAGCTGGATGGATTTTAGGGAATTTTGTAGCTATTCCGGTAGGGTTATTAATTGGCCGAATCCCATGGTTAAGAGCGCTATTTGATCCAGTTATCAATTTTATTCGCTTTATTCCACCTCTTGCCTTTATAACATTATTTATGCTTTGGTTTGGTATTGGAGAGCAATCTAAAATTTTCCTCATTACGTATGCAACTTTCTTTATCGTGACAATTAACACAATTACCGGTGTGCAAGCTGTTGAAGAAGATAAAATTCGTTCAGCGAGAAGTATGGGAGCATCAGAATGGCAAATTATGTTCCATGTCATTATACCTGCTGCACTTCCTTATATTTATACTGGGGCAAAGCTTGCGATGGGATCCTCATTTATGGCCATTGTTGGAGCTGAAATGGTTGCAGCTAATGAAGGAATTGGCTATATGATTTGGAATGCAAGGTTATATTTCAAAACAGATTGGATTTTTGTCGGCCTTGTTATTCTTGGATTGATGGGATTCTTGATGGATCGGATATTTAATAAATTCGGAAGTGTAGTTTTGAAAAGATATAATGTGGTGAAAAAATAAAAAAAGAGCCATTTAGCTGACTAAAAAGGGTTAGATAAATGGCTCTTTTTATGAATAAAAGTCGATGTGTACATACTTCTTATTATTTTTCTATTTCGGCTTCAATCCTCTTCACCAAATCAATAGACACGTTATGAAAATACCCTAAAACGATCTTCCTAATATCATCGGATATAACCTTTAAATCACTAGCTAAGTTTTCAGCAAGATGTTCTTTTTCTATCGGTTTTAACTTCGCATAAAATTCACCAGCCTGCGTAAAGTCATCTTGTTTCGAAATAGAAGTTCTCTCAAGTTTACCATCAACGTACCTTCCGTCACCGCTCGTTATTTGATTAGCAGGTGTCCAATTTTGCTGTTGGTTAATCGTTAATTTGCGGAATTCAGGTCCAATTCGTCTTCTTTGAGAATCACTATAAATGTTCGCACGTCCTTGCAACATTTTATCATCTGATAATTCAGCACCGTCAAGTAAATTAGAAGGGGAGAAAGCGACTTTTTCTATTTGTTCCATAAAATTTTCAGGGTTTTTATTTAATACCATTTTACCTACGGGTATAAGAGGATACACCTTTTCATCCCATACTTTTGTATCATCTAGAGGGTCATAAGAAAGATGCGCTTCATCTTTCGGGTCCATGAGCTGGACATATAAACCATATTCCACTGGTTTACCATTTGCAATTGCATCATATAAATCTTTCCCGCTATAATCTGGGTTTTCAGCAGCCAGTTTATTTGCTTCCTCGCTAGTAATGAATTGTACACCTTCAAATGGGTACCAATGATACTTTACATACTTTCGATTGCCTTCTGCATTTCTCCAAACATATGTATTTACACTATGTCCTGGAATGCGGCGAAGGCTTTTGGCCGTACCATTATCAGAGTACAAACGGACAACGAAATGTATGGATTCAGGTGCTCTAGCGACAAAACTCCAAAATCTATTAGGGTCTATTAAGTTATTTTTAGGTGAAGGTGACAACGCTTGAATTGTTTCAGGGAAACGCATTGGATCGCGAACAGAAAAGACAGGAATGTGATTACATAATAGATCGAAAATACCTTCTTTTGTATAAAATTTTGTAGAAAAACCGCGTACATTTCTAGCAGTATCAGGTGTTCCTTTCGTACTAACAGCTAGTGAAAATCGTACCATAACAGGAACTTTCCCATTAGAATGTTGTAGAAAACTTAGTTTCGTATGTTCAGACATTGGATAGATCGTTTGAAAATAACCGAACGCACCAAATCCTTTTACATGAACAGGTCTTTCTAAAATTTTTTCGTGAATAAATTGTTGTAACGCCTCGTGAAGCACACTATCTTGCTCTAGAATAGGTCCACGTGAACCAACTGTTTGAGAGTGAAGTATAGCTTGTTCATTACGTTCTCCATTATCATTAAAGTCTTTCCTTAGTAAAGATTGCCTCTGTTTATCATAGTTTTCATCCATCAATATAGCCTCCAAATCTTTTTTGTCCATTGTTACTAAATATGATTTTATAGCATTGATTATGTATACCACGCAAAGTTCAAACTAGTAACAGACCGCTAGATGAGAAAAACGCGTATGTAGTGGACCTGTTGAAATAGAAGAAATTATGGAAAAATGAATATCGGGAAGAACATTACTATTAAAATTTCAATCTAAAAAATGAATATATACATGACTTTATAGAAAATGAACAGAAATAAAACAGGGAAAATAACTAGGAGGAATTTAACATGTCGGATTGGTTTCAATTAGATAAAGAGTATATGATGTCAACGTACTGTCGTACAAAGCTTGCGATAGAAAGAGGAGAAGGGTGTAAGCTGTATGATGTGGATGGTAAAGAGTATTTAGATTTATTTTCTGGTGTAGGCGTAAATGTATTAGGATACAATCATCCGGAAATTGTGCAAACGACAATGGATCAAGTTACGAAGTCGTTGCATCTACCGTTTCATTTTTTAAACCCAGTTGCAATTGAGTATGCAAAGAAATTAGTTGATTGCTCTTTAAAAAACGGAAAGGTCTTTTTTACAAACTCTGGTACGGAAGCGACAGAAACAACGTTGAAATTAATTGATAAATATAGAGCTATTACGCATGAAGAACGTGAAGGAATCGTAGTACTGAAAAACAGTTTCCACGGGCGTACGTTAGGAGCACTTCATTTTACGAGACAAGAAAGTGTATATCAAAATTTTCCTAAAACATCGATCCCGGTATATGAAGTTGAGCGCGAGAATATAGAGCAATTAGAAGAGACAATAATTCATGAAAATCCAATTGCCATTATGTTAGAACCTGTATTAGGAAGCGGGGGAATTTATCCATTATCGGGTGAATATTTACATGGTGTTCAAAACTTATGTGAGAAATATAATGTACTACTTATCGTTGATGAAGTTCAAAGTGGTATGGGGAGAACAGGAAAACTATTCGCTTATCAAAATTTCAATATTACACCAGATATTATTCAAATTGGTAAAGGAGCAGGAGGCGGGATACCGCTAGGTGGAATTATTGTAGGTGAAAAGTTATGTGATGTATTTGCACCAGGAGATCACGGCACCACATTTGCTCATTCATCAATGGGAACGGCTTTAGGTTTAACTGTATTAAATACATTACTTGACGATGGGTTAATGCAAGAAGCATATGAAACGTCACTATATTTGAATGACAAACTGCAAGACATTCAGAAAGAAAATTCTTATTATATTCAGGAAGTGCGTCATGCGGGGATGATGTTTGGGATAAGTGTGAATGACACGAATGAAAATGTGAAGAAATTACAGATTGAGTTAATGAATAAAGGAATGTTAGTCGATGTAACACAAGGGAATATTATTCGATTACTTCCGCCGTATATTATTACGAAAGAGGAAATTGACGCATTCACTTATGAGTTTATTTCTTGTGTTCATAACATAGCTGCTATAGCAAGTATTTAAAAAAATATAAAAAAATATAAAAAGCTGAAGAAGCCGCTATTTTAGCGGCTTCTTCAGCTTTTTAAAATAGTAAATTACTTAACATAGAGAGCATCTCATTGGACAAATAATTAATTATGTGAAACAATAATAACAGATAAGGAGACGTTAATTTTCCTTAAGTGCTTCGAATTAATTTTATTCAATAAGAGAAGGTGTGCTTAAAGAAGTTAAATTAAATAAGGAGCTGTTTTATTATATGCAACAAAATAATGATTTAAATTTTGAACCTCAAGACGTTAATATTGTCAATCCTAAACAAGCCAGGAAAGCAGTAGTTGCTACTGGTATAGGGAATGCAATGGAGTGGTTTGACTTCGGATTATACGCGTATTTAGCGGTAATTTTAAGTCAATTATTCTTCTCAGGTGTTGATAATAGTGGATTGCAACTTGTACTTACATTTGGTACATTTGCTGCAGCCTTTCTCGTTCGACCAATCGGAGGTGTATTCTTTGGTAGAATAGGAGATAAGTACGGCCGAAAAATCGTGTTAAGTACTACTATTATTTTAATGGCACTTTCTACATTATTCATCGCATTACTACCAACCTATGAACAAATTGGTGTATGGGCACCAATACTACTTTTAGTTGCCCGAATGATTCAAGGCTTCTCTACAGGCGGCGAATATTCAGGTGCAATGGTTTATATCGCAGAATCTTCTCCAGATAAAAAGCGTGGTATACTCGGTAGTGGTCTTGAAATTGGAACACTCTCAGGTTACATTGCTGCTTCGGTAATTGTTACCATTTTGACGTTATTGTTAACAGATGAACAAATGCTCAGCTGGGGCTGGCGTATTCCTTTCTTAATAGCTGCACCAATTGGCTTGGTCGGTTTATATTTACGCCGTCATTTAGATGAATCTCCCATCTTTGAAGAGATGGAAAAAGCACAAGAGGAATCTGAAGACAATGAACAATTTTCATTTATGGATATTATGAAATATCACAAAAAAGACTTCTTATTAAGCACAGTAATTGTCGCCTTCTTTAATATTACAAATTATATGATTCTTTCGTATATTCCTTCTTATCTAACTCAAGTACTTAAAGTCAAAGAAACAACGGGCTTATTAATTATTTCAATTACGATGGCACTTATGATTCCGCTAGCACTTTATTTCGGTAAATTAAGTGATAAAATTGGTAATAAACGCGTCGTGCAAATCGGCTTACTTGGTTTAACTGTATTTGCAATTCCAGCATTTTTACTGATTGGTAACGGACATATTGCCGCTATATTTGCAGGTATTTTCATATTAGGTTTCTTCCTAAGTGTGTATGAAGGAACATTACCGTCATTATTACCATCACTCTTTTTCACCGATGTACGTTATCGAGCACTTTCGATCTCATTTAATATTTCTGTATCAATATTCGGTGGAACAACACCACTTGTATGTTCATACTTAGTTCATGCGACTGGTAACCCGCTAGCACCGGCATTTTATTTAACAGGTGTAAGTATCATTGGATTAGTCGTATTTAGTGTTCTATTCGTTACAACATCAGGACGCGCGCTAAAAGGTTCATATCCTACAGTAGAAACGAAAAAAGAAGCACACCAAATCGCTAAAGAAGACCCTGAAGAAACACTTTGGTGGCATGAAGAGTCATTAGAGATTGAAGCAGGGAAAAACGCCTCAATTTAAAAAGTAACGTAGAAGTATAAAAAGACTCCTATGAAAATAGGAGTCTTTTTGTTGTATTATTTTTTCCTTTTCTTTAAATCCTTCTGATACATGTAAAGCTTATGAATTTCATCCTTAAATTCCTGCAAAAGTACGATGTTTTCCTCATTTGAATAACGCACTGTATTATAAGCATTAATAATAATATGACTCTGAATATTTACATCTTCTTCACTATTTATTCTATCTAACCATGCCTCAATAGTTTCTCCTCGATTTCTATTTAAAGGGGGAGTTAACTTACTTTCAAGCTTAAAAATCTCTTTTCGAATTTCGTTATGTGGCGGTTTGTTTCGTTTCAAACGTTTTTGGCTCATGCCTTCTTTATCAGTGATGATAGTAGATTCAAAGACAGGTATATTTGGTAAACTGAATTGTTTTCGTTTTTTTATTATTTTCCAAACGACATAAATAGCAATGGCTGCACAGGCTATTATGGTTATGCTATTTATAAGAGTTGGATCAAAAGGACGTGGCTCCAATCCATCCTTAATTGTAGGATCTTTTAGATTTCCTTTATTCGACCAAAAATCATCTGTTTCTTTTAACGCGGCTGCTGAAAATAATGGATTAATAGCGTATCCGAACCCTAATGCAACTGCTTCTATGATAAATGAAAAAACAAGCCGAATGAAAGGAAACACTTGAATAAGTACTATACTCATTACACCAATCGTAATAATAGAAGCGAAACGTAATAACTGTTGATTACGATTTGCCCCAGTTAACCAAAATGTAATCATAATGTGTATAACTAATAGTAATAGTTTCCCGAGTGGTGGAAAAGGAGCATAAAATATAGCTGAAACACCAAACCAAACAATACCACCTAACGATTTTTGAACTGGGTATCCTGGTCCAACTACATGTACGATAAAGAAGAAAAGCGGTAACATAATTGTGCCAAATAGAGAGAAAGGGAGAAAAATAGAACAACCGATTATTTGAGTTATTAACAGTATGACAAATCCTGTTGTTTTTTTCTTCATTAATATATGAATAAGAAATACACCAATATAGCCTGTTGCTAAAAATATAACAACAGCAACAAGTTCGTCCCTTTCTGTTAATAACGAAAGGAGGAGCAGCAGAATAAAGTCATTAACGTGATAGAGCCAAGTTTTCAAGCTTTTCCACCATCCCTTCGTTATTTATGAGAAACGTAGGTTGCGATAGAAGAGAGAGGTCATTCTTCTGCAAGCCGATGTAAATCATTGTAGAGGATCGTTCTCCTTTTCTATTTGTATAATGGAGAAATCCTTGTTTCGGAATTAATGTGCTATCGTCTGAAATACGTGCCAATTCCTCTAAAGCTTTTGCGTAATGAGTTTGCCCTTCATTTAATGGTAAGTGCAGAGGACCACCTTCAGCTAATATACTAATAAATAATTCAAACGGTATTTGATGCTTCGTAGCGTATTGACAAATGTATGTTGCAAATGAAATAAGATCTTCTATATTATCTTTCCAACCAAACCCGCGATCAGCAGCTAAAGAAAGACAGATCGTCCAACTATAATTTTTTACAGGTTCATATTGCTTCGCCTGTAATTCCTGCATTTTAGCAGATGCTTTCCAATGAATAGAACGGAAAGACTCACGTTCATATCGTTTCACACCGATAATAGATGTTTCATCATTGTAAAAAGAAAAATTGGTTCGATAAGATCCATTTAAAAGTTGCTGAAGTTCTTGCAAACCTGCTACTTCTTTAGGAGAAGGGTACACAATAATTTCAGTTCTTAATTTATCAAATACAGGTAAATGTACAGATAATAAATGAAAAGGATCTTTCAAAACACATTCGAATTGTTCAATTTGAAACACGCCACGCTTCGTAGCGGTTAATGATAAATCCCATTTTTGCGCTGAATGAGCAGGTTGTGAAAATGGAAAAGAGAATAGTGTTTTTGATATTTGTTCAATTCCTTGATCTTTATTCGGTAGTAGGGACGGATCTAAATGAAAATAACAAACACCATTAACGAGTGGTATATTTGCTCCATTTTTTAAATGAATAAAAAACTGTCCAGATTCATCAGGGAAAAGCCGAGTTGTTTGTTTCTCATTTATTACTTGAAACTTTTTCTCTATGTAAGCGACATATTTATAAATGAAAATCGCAAATAAATAGTAGAAGAAAAAGAAAAACATAATGATTCGTTGCGGCATAAAAAATGTAAATAGTATCGCGCCTGGCACAGATAGTTGAATAATATGAAGTTGAAAAAATAAAGGTACAGTTACAACGCGCTGTCCATTCATGTTTGTTCAATCTCCACTGGTACGTCAACCTCTTTTAAAATCTTTTGCATCATTTCATTTTTTGTCGTACGTAATGCGCCTTCCATTGATAAGACGATACGGTGATTCCAAACAGAAGGAACTAACAATTGTATATCTTCTGGTGTGCAATATTCTCTCTCTCGTAAAAAGGCTAAAGCTTGAACAGCACGTACTAAAGCTAATGTGGCACGTGGACTTACACCGTTAGCGATATAATCATGATTTCTTGTAGCATGAGCAAGTTTAATAATGTAATGTTCTAACGGTTCTGATATGAAAATCTTTTTTACTCGTTTCTGTGCCTCTAAAATATCATCTAAAGTAATAACAGATGTGACACTTTCTAGTGGTGCGTCGTTACGGAAACGTCGCATCATTTGTAGTTCATCTTCAGGATTTGGATAACCTATAGAAATTGTCATTAAAAAGCGATCAAGCTGTGCATCTGGAAGAGGGAACGTTCCTTGTGATTCAATTGGATTTTGCGTCGCAATAACAAAGAACGGTTTTGGAAGAGGAGTTGACTGCTTTTCAAGCGTCACTTGTCGTTCTTCCATCGCTTCTAATAAACTAGACTGTGTTCTTGGCATTGCACGGTTAATTTCATCTGCCAATAAAATATTTGCCACGACTGGTCCTAGTCTTAACTCGAATTCGCTCGTTTTCGGATTGAAGTATTCAATACCTGTCACATCACTCGGAAGTACATCGGGTGTAAATTGAACGCGAGAAAAATTACCACCAATACTTTTTGAAAGTGTTTTCGCAAGTAACGTTTTCCCAGTACCAGGTACATCCTCAAGAAGTACATGACCGTCAGCAAGCAAGGAAACAATTAATAGATCTATAACATTTTCTTTACCTACAAAAACTGATCCTATATTTTCTTTCAATTTATTTATCATATGTATCATTCCTTTCAAAATATAAACGGATATTTCTATATTTTAACAAATTATTCAGAAAATTTATACGGTTTTTCAATTCAAAGAAATAAATATTCAATTATTAAATTATATTCTTGCATATTTTGGAATGTGAATATATAATATCGGTATACGATGTATCGTAAGTCGATATATCATAAAGCGATGTATCAGAGGTGGTTATAATGAATACGAAAGCGAGAAAATATATTCCGTTAACTGAGGCGACATATTACATATTGTTATCCCTAGTGAAACCAATGCACGGATATGGAATTATGCAATTGGTAGAAGAGATGACAAATGGAGAAGTAAAGCTCGGTCCTGGAACTTTATACGGGAATACGACGAAGTTACTAAAAGAGAAGTTAATAGTTGAAGTGGCTTCTACAGATAGAAAGAAGTGCTATGAGTTAACGCCGTTTGGGAGAGAAGTGTTGGAGCTCGAGTATAACAGATTGCAGAGATCTGTAAGGAATGGAAATAGTATATTAGGGGAGTGAATGGAAGATGGAGGCAAAAAGAGTATTTAAGTTTTTTACGGCATGGAATTTAGAAAAAGAAGAAGCTTTTTTACGAAAGATGCATCAGCAAGGTTGGGCATTACAAAAATATAATTTAATATATACGTTTCAGAAAACGGAGCCAAAAGATGTAATATACAAAGCTGATTTTAGATTGGTTTATAGAGATTCGAAAGAACAACAACAAGAGTATTTCGAAATATACGAAATGTCAGGCTGGAAACGCGTAACAAGTTTCACAAGCTGGAATTATTTTTGTAAAGAAGTAGAAGAAGTAAATGAATTGCCTGATATTTACTCAGAAAAGGAGACGAGAATACAAAAACTAAATCAGTTATTAGTATTCTTTGTTATTATGTTAGCAACTATATTACCATCAATGTACAATCTATTTATAAGCCCGATGGAATCAAGAGTGCCAATGTGGGCGAAAGCTATGACGGGTCTTACAGGTTGTATGTGGATATACTTCTTTATAAGACTCACTTGGAAAATTAAGAAATTAAAAAGTGAAATATTATAATAAAAAGTAGAGTTTAAAAGAAGTTGATGAGAGAAGAGGAGATACCGGGATCAACTTCTTTTGTCTTTATATAAACATAATTTGTTCACTCTTTTTTACATAATAAAAACTTTATAATTTTGTTGTAGAAATACCATTTGCAACACAAGTAATTAAACTGAAAAAATCATAAACGAAAAAGAAATGATTTTCAATAATAATCACCAGTTAAAATTATTTGTATATTAATATTACTTGATAAATAACCCTTTTATGAACATTAATAAAAGAGTGTAAAGTTTAACATATAATAAGGAAGAGATACGTTTTTTATTACCGTATTTAAAGAAAAAATCCCCTATAGAAAAATCTATTTCTACAAGGGATAATCATGTTTTTATTAGAAAGACTGATTTTGAGCAGGTTTAATAAATTGTTCAGGATTTTCAACAAGTCCGCATACAGCACATTGGACACGGTAAGTAGGTCCTTGATAGGCCATATGAAAAGCATTCATCGTTTCATTTGTGTATTCCTCTTCTACTTGACCAGTTTGTGGATTTAACTTAACGGGTTTTACTTGTTGCTCAAGAATATTAAAGCGAGTGCGGTTCGTTTTACAACTTGGACATAGCATTGGTTCCATATGTATACACCTCCATTTGTAGCATTTCTTAAACTTATTAATTTTATGCAAACAAAAAAACTTTCTCAATATAAATAGGTGTTTAATGTATTTAAAATTCAGAAAAAATAAAATATAATAAGAGTACGAACTGGTTATGTCCAAACCAAATCTCCTGTTTTATGCCAATAAGCTGGGGGGCCGAGAAATCGGCCTCATTTTTTTTGTGCTCGCTACTATAGGAAACAAGGTTTTTATGAGACTTTTGTCGAAATTTTAGGGATGGATATAAAGGGGGAAGTAAAATGAATTTAAAAATGAAGTACATCATTTTATATGTAGAAAAGTTTGAGGAATGTTTAAAATTCTATAAAGATATTTTACAGTTGCCTATAAAAGCAGAGCACGGTACATATATTGAATTTAATACGGGATCTACAATATTAGCAATGAATACGCGGCAAGACGTGAAAGAATTAACAGGATTACCACTTACAGAAGGTGAGTTACAATCTTCTCATTTTGAATTAGGATTCGTTGTTGAAAATGTAGAAGAAGCGATTGAGCAATTTAGAGAACAAGGTATTACGATTTTAGTTGAACCAATTGTAAAGCCGTGGGGACAAACAATTGCATACATTGCTGATCCAGATGGGAATTATATTGAAATTTGCAGTTCATTAGAATAGAAGGAGAAAAAGAGATGGGGTTTCCGAAACTAGAAACAGAACGTTTACAATTAAGAGAATTAACGCTGTTAGATGCAGAAACGATGTTCCGTTATTTTTCAAAAGAATCTGTTATACGTTATTTCGGAATGGATTCTTTCGAAAATATTGAGCAAGCGAAAACAACGATTCAAACGTTTAAAAATCGTTATGAAGAGGGAAGTGTATTTCGCTGGGGAATAGAGAAAAAGGGGACGGGCCAATTAATCGGAACGTGTGGTTTTCATTTAATTAACCATCATCATAAGCGAGCTGAAATTGGTTATGAATTAGACGATACATATTGGGGACAAGGATACGCATCGGAAGCGTTACAGGCGATTTTAGCTTACGGGTTTGAAAAGTTGCAACTTATAAGAATTGCTGCTGTTGTATATGTAGAAAATAAAGCTTCTCAAAAATTATTAAGTAAAGCAGGATTTCAAGAAGAAGGATTACTTCGAAAACATATGATTCAAAATGGAGTTGCGCATGATACGATTTTGTATTCTTTATTAAAAGAAGAGTGGAAGAAATAATGAGTACAAACGAACTTATAACTATTATGAAGAAACATAGGAAAAATAGATTCATTTTAGGGATAGATGGTTTAAGTCGTTCAGGAAAAACAACATTTGTTGCAAATTTAAAGGAAAATATGAAACAGGAAAGCATTCCGTTTCATATTTTTCATATTGATGATCATATAGTGGAGCGTAATAAACGCTATGATACCGGATTTGAAGAATGGTATGAGTATTATTATTTGCAATGGGATATTGAGTGGCTTCGGCAAAAGTTTTTTCAAAAGTTACATAATGAAACGAGGCTGAAATTACCGTTCTATAATGATGAGGTAGACTCATGTGAAATGAAAAAAGTACAGATTCCCATAGTAGGCGTAATTGTAATTGAAGGTGTTTTTCTACAGCGAAAAGAATGGAGAGATTTCTTTCATTATATGGTGTACTTGGATTTTCCAAGAGAGACACGGTTTCTACGGGAAAGCGAAGAGACCCAAAAGAAACTTTCGAAGTTTCAAAATAGGTATTGGAAAGCAGAGGATTATTACTTAGAGATGGAATCGCCGAAGGATAGGGCGGATTTAATCATCAAATGATTTGAAAATAGAAGGTGGACATAATGAATATTTTATGGGATTTTGATGGTACGTTATTTGATACGTATCCTGCATATACAATGATGCTATCTGAAATATTGGGTGATAGTGTAGATGAACAAGAAATTTACAAAAATCTAAAAATATCATATTCTCATGCAATTCAGTATTATAATATTTCACGTGAACAGGAAGAAAGGATTAAAATTTTGAAGGGGAAAATCACTCCAAAAGATATGAAACCTTTTAGAGGTGTTGAAGAGATTTTGAAATATGCGGATAAAAATGTGATTATGACTCATAAACATAGGGCGGGGGTTATGGAAATTTTAGAATATTACGGCTGGGACAAATACTTCGTCGACATGGTTACAATTGACGATGGTTTCCCCCGAAAACCGAACCCTTTATCTTATGATTATTTGCATAAAAAGCACAATATTGATTTAGCTATTGGTGATAGAGAGTTAGATTTATTACCTGCAAAAGAATTAGGTATTTCAACATGTATGTTTCAAGGGGATTGTGATGTAGCAGATTATTCTTTATCGCATTACTCGGAATTTTTTAAGGTAGTAATTGATAGAGGGGTTATTTTATAAAAAATTCAAATACAACCTCTACTTTCAAGCAAAAAGTAGAGGTTGTTTTCTATGCTTTATAAAAACGAAAGAAAATTAGCCCTTTCAAGAATTTAGAAGGAGATTAGTATAACAATTTGAATTATATACTTATAGATAAATCTATAGATGAAAAGATTTCAATAAAGCGAGTGATCACATGAGTATTTTCATTTTAGAAGACGATGTCATACAAGCACAGCAAATGAAGCGACTAGTTGAAGAGATTTGCGAGAAATATATGTTGCCTTTTGATTTTATAGAGGTAACTAGTAAAAGTGAAAACATTATTACCAACATTCCTAAGGCGAGGTATGTTCCAATCTATTTTTTAGATATAGAGATAAGAAGAGAAGAGCGTAAAGGATTACAAGTGGCGCAAGAGATACGAAAGTATGATACGCAAGGAATTATTGTGTTTGTAACGACACATTCTGAATTTGCACCTATTTCATATCAATACATGGTATCAGCTTTAACTTTTATTGATAAAGGGTTGCCATACGAGGACAAGTGTAAAGTGTTTGAACAATGTTTACTTCAATATGAAGCACGAAATAAGCATATTATTCCGTCGGATGACTTTATCGTTGAAAATAGTAATGCCACTGTGCGGGTTCCTTTTCATGAAGTTGAATATGTTATGACTGATGAACCGCACCGGTTAGCATTAGTGACGTTAGATCGAATCGTTTATTTTTATGGAACTTTAAAGGAAATTGAATTCGTAGATGAACGTTTATTTCGATGTCATCAATCCTATATCGTGAATACGAAGCAAATGTCTTCTTACGATGCGAATCAAAGAATGATAATTTTAAAAAGCGGGAAACGTATTCCAGTATCACGTCGTTTAGTGAGTAAAGTACGTAACATGTTAAAGGGTGAGATGTAATGTATATTTATGATTTATTTGCAATACTGCTTACTAGTATGTGTCATACGTTTTTATACATACAATTAATCCGGTACAACAGATTGTCAGTTAGAATGTTAATAGCTTTAAGTGCGGTATTCATTATTTTACTTGCTATTGTCGTAACAGTAACGAGATATCCAGAATTGAATAGTACGATTGTGTTGTTTTTAATAAGTTTAGGATTAATGCAAAATGAACTAAAACTTAAGCATAATGTATATTTTGCACTAGTGAGTATGGTGATTATAACGTTAGTAAAAATGTTGCTTTTGGATTTAGGAATGAAACTCTTTATGTTAACGCCATTCAATTTATATTTATGGACAGGAAGTGTAATTCATCTTACCGTAACGACACTTACTTTTATCGGTATTCTATTAGCGCGTAAAAGAATTCAAAAAATTGCTCAATATATAGTACGTAGTCCGTTATATTATATAACTTATATATTATTAATGATCGGGTTTATTATTGAACTAATTTTAACTCAGCCGTCAACTGAGTTTTTAGCAAAAATAAATCAACAATACAGTGAAGTAAGTTATAATTCAGCGATTATTATTTTTTTATTATTACTAATCATTGTACTAATAAGCTCACATTTATCGAAAGAAAAGTTACGAGAAGAGCATGAAAAACGTTTAGATAAAGAGTTATTAGATTATGTGGAGAAACTGGAGGATATGCATGATGAGCTTGCTAGTTTCCGTCATGATTATATGAATGTATTACTATCGTTAGAAGAGGGAATACGTACAAAAAATGTGAAAGAAATTGAGCAAGTGTATTATGATGTTATCGCTCCTACATTAAAAACAATAAATGATCATGAACTTGATATCGCAAAATTATCTCGCATACATATTCCTGAAGTAAGAAGTGTATTAAGATCGAAAGTCGGTACTGCCCAGCAGCAACAAATAAAAGTAATGCTTGATATACCAGAGAACATTGAACGTGTTTCAATGACGATTATTTCATTTATTCGCATCATTTCAGTTTTAGTAGATAATGCAATGGAAGAAGCAGTACAAAGTGAGGAGAAGATATTACAAATCGCATTCTTTAAAATAGATTCACGACAATATTTTATCGTGCGTAATAGTTCAAAGAGTGAAGGGATTGATTTGCAAAAAATTTATGAAAAAAACCATTCAAGTAAAGAAGGGACTAGAGGATACGGGCTATTCTCATTAAAACGGATCATGAATAAAACAAATAATGCGACGTTAGAAACAACTTATGTAAGTCCTTATTTCACGCAAACATTTATATTAAAAGAGATGAAATAACCATCTATGATGAAAATGTAACCGAATAGGAAATAACTACATACTTTTTTCACTCGTTTTTATACACTTCAAGTAAGAGGTGAAGCGAGATGAATGGTCTTATTTTTACAGCAATGATTAGCTTTGGTTTACCGCTTATTGCACTTTTATATGCTGTTTGGAAGAAACGCTATATTCCATATATGTTAGGGGTATTGGCTTTTGTTGTATCACAAATATTGATTCGTATACCAATACTGAATTATGTAAATGGAACTAGCACAGATTTTCAAATGTTTTCCGTTATGCAGCCTGTCCTATTTGCGCTTTTGCTTAGTTTATCAGCTGGAATTTTTGAAGAGGTAGCTCGTTTTATCGCCATGCGCTATTTTATGAAACAACGAGATTGGCAGTCTGGTTTTTTATTTGGGGCAGGACATGGTGGTATTGAGGCAGTGTTAATAGTTGGCATCCCAATAATATCCCTATTCTTTTCACAAACAGTCATTCAAAATGGTGACAGTTACTATTTCGGCGGCATTGAGCGTATTTTTGCGATGGTATTACATGTTGGGCTTTCCTTCATTGTATTACAAGCTGTCGTCCAAAAAAAATTTCGTTATGTTGTATATGCAATTCTCATCCATGGGGCTGCAAATGCAATAGCGGGCATTATATCACTTTATGTACCAGGAAAAAGCGGGATCATTATATCAGAAGTTTCAATAGCAATTTGTGCGTTACTCGTTTTTAGTTATAGTTTCATTTTAAAAAGAAAGGATGTATGAAAATGAGAAAAATGTTACTTATTATTATAAGTGCTATCGCGGCGTTCGCGCTCGCGGCATGTACCGGTAATAAAGTAGATGAAAGTACGTCAAAAAAGTTTATTCCAAAGGCGGAAGAAATTGTATCATTATTAAATGAGGCAAAGTATAAAGACGTGCGTGAAAAATTTGATAGTAAAATGAAAGCTGCATTGTCAGAAGAAAAGATGAAAGATCTTACACCTATAATAGAGAAAGCTGGTACATTCGAAAAAATTGAAAAACAATCAATTGAAGAAAAAGATGGCTTATATACTGTTATTCTTGTAGCGAAATATAGTAAAGAACAACGGACATTCATTATAACTTATAATGATAAAGAAGAAATAGCAGGTTTAGTTATTAAATAAAAAACAGATACAGTGGAAGTTCCCGCTGTATCTGTTTTTTTTGATTTAACCAAATTATGGTTATTTGTGCTAATATGAACTTATAGCTATATAGAAGGAGTGAGTTAGTTAGTATGAAAACTGAACTAGTTCCTAAAAAGAAGTACAGTATAATAAGCTACATATGTTTACTCATCGGTATTTTATGTTTTCTGTTCGTTTTTATAACGCCAACAAGGATAGCGAATGCAGGTAATATAGTGGGAGATTATATTACAGTTGCCCTGACAGTTGCAGGTATCATACTTTCTATCATTACAATGACGAAAAAAACAGAGAAGAAGGGGATTGCTATTCTTTCATTCATACTGTCCTCATCATTTTTTATATTTTGGATCATCGCAATTATCTTATTGTTTACTGGTCAAATTAGTTTTGCGCCGTAATATGCAATAAAAAGAGTCCTTCTCGTATGAAGGACTCTTTTTATTCGCTTTCTTCCGGTTGATATTCTAAAATATCCCCAGGTTGGCATTCTAATGCTTTACAAATGGCTTCTAAAGTTGAAAAACGAACTGCTTTTGCTTTTCCATTTTTCAAAATAGAAAGGTTAGCCATTGTAATTCCAACCTTCTCCGAAAGCTCTGTTACACTCATTTTTCTTTTCGCTAACATTACATCAATATTAATAATAATTGCCATATTATTCACCTCAGACCGTTAAATCATTTTCTGATTTTATATCTATCGCATCTTTTAATAGTCTTTGGAGAACGGCAGCAAAGACCGCGATTACCATTGAAGCAAAAATCATAATTATTCCAATAATAATAATGCCAGGCGCATCATCTCTCTCTGCCACAAGATAGAAAAGTGGCATACCTAATACATATAATACACTAATTGCTAGTGCGCTGTACTTAATATTTTTTAAAGATTTAACAGATAACTCTGAGAATGCATTGTTCTTATCAATATAGTTTAAAAGCTTAAATGTTTGGTACAAAGCAAAATAATAAGGTATTGCTGTTGCGTATAAGTTGATAAATACAAGATATTTAATATATGTAATATCAGGATATAATTCTGCTGCGAAATTCCCTATTTTAGGAACTAAAAAAATGCACATAGCAAGAACAGGGATACCCATTAGAATCACAGCTGTCTTTAGGAAGAGTGTTGATCCTTGTTTCATAAAAAGCACCTCATTTATTTAATATCTTATTAATTTACCACGAAATTTATTGTTAAACAATAAATTTTTATTTAATTCAATTGGGGATTTATTGTTTAACAAGTTAATAATGAAAAATCTTCTTTATAAGATAGATGAACTATACCGACATGTAATGAATAAGAAAGTTACTATTGTTAGCTTTAGAAAAATTGGGAACTAATAAAACATATGTAGGCAGTCAGAATCTTGTATGTAAATGAATGTGAAACTAATGGAGGCGCAATCATGTTTGTATTGGGTTTAAAGATGAAGAAGTTACTGTTAGTAGGAACGATCACACTAAGTATGTTATGTACTGAAAGTATGATGGATGATCATACGGTGGAAGCGAAAGTGAAAAAAGTAGAACGTCAACCGAAAAATGTAATCATAATGGTTATGGACGGAACGAGTTCTTCAGCAACTACATTAGCGCGCTTGTATAAAGGGAAACCACTTGCATTAGATGAAATTGTAACAGGAGGAGTTCGTACATATTCGGCGGAATCAGCTATAACAGACTCAGCTCCAGCAGCTACAGCTTTAGCGACGGGGAATAAATCGAATTCTGGATATGTAGGGGTATTACCTACTATTGTAAGTTCACCTGGCTTAAAATCAATAAAAGAAGAGGACAAGTTACGTCCAGTTGCCAATGTTTTAGAAGGTGCGAAACGTACTGGTCGCGCAACTGGAATTGTTGCTACAGCTGAAATTCAGCATGCTACTCCTGCTGGGTTCTCTGCTCACCATGTAAACCGCAAGCATTTTGACGTAATTGCGGAGCAACAAGTGTATCAAAATATAGATGTCGTATTAGGCGGGGGAAAAGCGGCACTGCTACCTATAAAAAGAAAAGATGGTGAAGATTTAGTAAAGGTAATTCAAAACAAAGAATACGACTTTGTTGAAACGAAAAATGAATTATTGAACTCTAAATCTAATAAAATTTGGGGCTCTTTCTCACATAATGCCTTAGCGTTTGATATGGATCGTGAAGCAACAAATCCTGAGCAACCAACGCTTTCGCAAATGACGGAAAAAGCAATTCAAACGTTATCAAAAGATAAAGATGGGTTCTTTTTATTTGTGGAAGGAAGTAAGCCAGATTGGGCTGCACATGTGAATGATCCAATTGGGATGATTAGTGATGTATTGGCATTTGATAATGCAGTTGCAGAAGCATTAAGATTTGCAAAAAAAGATGGTAATACGATGCTAATAGCCGTAGCGGACCATGGTAACAGCGGTATTTCTATTGGCAATATGAATACGACAAAAGGTTATAATACTACGCCGGTCTCTGCATATATTGATCCGTTGAAAAAAGCGAAAATGACACTTGAAGGGACTATCAATAATTTGAAATCTGATATATCCAATTTAGAAGAGGTAGCTAAATTATACGGGTTGGACAATTTAACTTATGATGAAAAAGAAAGGTTAAAAGTGGTTAAAAAGAAAATAGATGTAGGTCCAATTTTCACTACATTATTGGCTAACCGTGCGAACATAGGCTTCACAACAGGAGGGCATACTGGTGAGGATATATTTTTATATTCATACGGTCCTCAAAAGCCAGTTGGCTTGATTCAAAACACGGACGTTGCAAAGACAATGGCGAAAGCGATGGGCTTTAATTTAGAAGAAGTAACAAACAAATTATTTGTAGAGAGTGAATTAGCCTTTAAGCAGAATGGTGCAACTGTAACAGTAAATAATACTGATGCAGTAAATCCTGTGCTCATAGTAAAACGTAATAATGTAACAGCTCAATTATTTGTTAACAAAAATATAATTCGAATTAAGAATAAAGATTATGAATTAGGAAGTGTTGTTGTAGAAAGCAATGGTAAATTCTATGTACCAGAAGAAGCAAGTCGTTTATTCATAAAGCATTCTCGTTAAAAAAACGCCAATTCCTTAGCAACTACTTAGGAATTGGCATTTTTGTGTAGATGAGATTTCACTTGAAAAAAGAGGAAAGAGAACCACAAATTCTAGAGTGAACTTCCTGTAAATTCACCTATTTATGTTTTTCATCCTAGAAAAAATATTTCTCAACATTTTAGTACTTTAAAAAGATTGAATATTCGTATTATAACGAATATTATATTGCTATCGGCAAAAATCGATAATTTGCAGACACTGGGGAGGAAATACATTGAAAAAGAAAAAGAAATTAAAACCTTTAGCGGTATTAACAACAGCAGCAGTGCTAAGTAGTACGTTTGCTTTTGGAAGTCATGCAGCGTATGCTGATACGCCACCATCTCTACCAATTGATGAACATTTAATACCAGAGGAACGCTTGGCAGAAGCGCTGAAGCAACGGGGAGTAATCGATCAATCTGCATCACAAGCTGAGACATCAAAGGCTGTCGAAAAATATGTTGAGAAAAAGAAAGGGGAAAACCCTGGAAAAGAAATCTTGACAGGAGATAATCTTACGCAAGAAGCTTCAGATTTTATGAAAAAAGTAAAAGATACAAAAATGAAGGAAAATGAACAGGCGCAGCAACCCGAAGTAGGACCAGTAGCTGGGCAAGGTCCAGGATTGAACCCAGGAAAATTAAATGGAAAAGTACCGACTACACCAGCGAAGCAAGCTGAGTACAATGGGGCTGTTCGAAAAGATAAAGTACTTGTATTACTCGTAGAATTTAGCGATTTTAAGCATAATAATATTGATCAAGAACCGGGTTATATGTATTCTAAGGACTTTAATCGTGAACATTATCAAAAAATGCTATTTGGTGATGAGCCATTTACGTTATTTGATGGATCGAAGATTAATACATTTAAACAGTATTATGAAGAACAATCTGGCGGAAGCTACACAGTTGATGGAACTGTAACGGAATGGCTTACTGTTCCAGGAAAAGCGTCAGATTACGGTGCTGATGCGGGAACTGGTCATGATAATAAGGGACCTTTAGGACCAAAAGATCTTGTGAAAGAAGCATTAAAAGCAGCGGTAGCAAAAGGTATCAATTTAGCAGATTATGACCAATTTGATCAATACGATCAAGATGGTGATGGAAATAAAAATGAGCCAGATGGAATTATTGATCATTTAATGGTAGTACATGCAGGCGTGGGTCAAGAAGCTGGCGGTGGTAAATTGAAAGATGATGCGATTTGGTCTCATCGTTCAAAACTAGGGTCGAAGCCATATGCGATTGATGGTACAAAATCTTCTGTTTCGAACTGGGGCGGAAAGATGGCTGCATACGATTATACAATCGAGCCTGAAGACGGAGCGGTTGGTGTGTTTGCACATGAGTATGGTCATGATTTAGGCTTGCCAGATGAATATGATACAAAGTATTCAGGACAAGGTGAACCAGTTGAATCATGGTCTATAATGAGCGGCGGTAGCTGGGCCGGAAAAATTGCAGGTACAGAGCCAACAAGTTTCTCACCGCAAAATAAAGAGTTTTTCCAAAAAAATATGAAGGGGAACTGGGCGAATATTGTTGAGGTCGATTATGATAAACTTCGCACGGGAATCGGTACTGCAACATATTTAGATCAAAGTGTGACAAAATCAAAACGACCAGGAATCATTCGTGTTAACTTGCCAGACAAAGATATAAAAAATATTGAGTCAGCATTTGGTAAGAAGTTTTATTACAGCACGAAAGGAAATGACATTCATACAACACTTGAGACACCAGTATTTGACTTAACGACTGCAAAGGATGCTAAGTTTGATTATAAGGCATTTTATGAACTGGAAGCGAAGTATGATTTCCTTGACGTATATGCGATTGCAGAAGATGGAACGAAGACACGCATTGATCGAATGGGTGAAAAAGATGTAAAAGGTGGTATAGATACAACGGATGGTAAGTGGGTTGATAAATCATATGATTTAAATCAATTCAAAGGAAAGAAAGTAAAACTGCAATTTGAGTATGTAACAGATATTGCAGTAGCTTATAAAGGATTTGCGTTAGACAATGCAGCATTAACTGTAGATGGAAAAGTTGTTTTCTCTGATGACGCAGAAGGCCAGCCAGCAATGACATTAAAAGGATTTACTGTGTCTAACGGATTTGAACAGAAGAAACATAACTACTATATCGAGTGGCGTAATTACGCTGGGTCTGATACTGCATTACAATATGCACGTGGTCCAGTATTTAATACAGGAATGGTTGTATGGTATGCGGATCAAAGCTTTACAGATAACTGGGTAGGCGTTCATCCAGGTGAAGGGTTCCTTGGAGTAGTAGATTCTCATCCAGAGGCAATCGTAGGAACATTAAACGGACAACCTACTGTGAAGAGCAGTACACGTTATCAAATTGCCGATGCGGCATTCTCATTTGATCAAACGCCAGCATGGAAAGTAAATTCACCAACTCGCGGTATCTTTGACTATAAAGGATTACCAGGAGTTGCAAAATTTGATGATTCTAAGCAATACATCAACAGCGTTATTCCAGATGCGGGACGTAAGTTACCTAAACTAGGATTGAAGTTTGAAGTAGTAGGTCAAGCTGAAGACAAGTCTGCAGGTGCAGTTTGGATCCATCGATAAAATAAAATGAAATGAAGAGGAGCTGCCATAAGCCGGTGAAAATGACTTATGGCAGCTCTTTTCTGCTTGTGTAAAAGTTTGTAGAAGTTCATTTTATAAATAAAACGCTCCATTTGTCCAATTATAGCGCTATTTGGAGAGTAAGTAATTTGTAAGTATTGAGTAAGAAAAAAGAGATTTTTATAGTATATAATATTTATTACATCTACTTTTAACACCTGATACTAATAGTATGCTATAATATGAATTAGCAACAAAAAGGAAAGGAATTAGTAAAATGACATTAGAAAATACTAAAAATTTAAAAAAACAAGTTGCTCCGTATGAAAAATCAACAATTAAAAAAAGTGTGTGGCAACTTATTAACACAGTCGTGCCATTTGTTGTTTTATGGTATCTCGCTTATAAAAGTTTGTCTGTTTCTTATCTGTTAGCATTAGTTCCATCTTTGTTAGCTGCTGGTTTTATGACGCGAATTTTCATAATTTTTCATGATTGTACCCATTATTCATTCTTTAAAAGTCGACGTGCAAATAGAATAGTAGGTACATGTATGGGTGTGTTAACGTTATTCCCATTTGATCAATGGGGGCATGAGCATGCGATTCATCACGCTACAAGTGGTAATTTAGATAAGCGAGGTACAGGAGATATTTGGACGCTTACAGTCGATGAATATGTAGCTGCACCATTTAGACTTCGTTTAGCATATCGTTTATATCGCAATCCATTCGTTATGTTTGGATTAGGTCCGATTTATGTTTTCTTGCTTAAAAATAGATTTAACCGAAAAGGTGCAAGACAGAAAGAACGTATGAATACGTATTTGACGAATATTATTATCGTTGCTGTAGTAGCAATACTTTGCTGGGCAATAGGGTGGCAATCGTTTCTGTTCGTACACGGTACGATATTCTTAATAGCAGGTTCAGTAGGGATTTGGCTGTTTTACGTACAGCACACTTTTGAGGATTCTTATTTTGAAGAGGATAAAGATTGGGAATATGTAAAAGCGGCAGTAGAAGGAAGTTCATTTTATAAACTTCCAAAAATCTTGCAATTCTTAACTGGTAATATTGGATTCCATCATGTTCACCATTTAAGCCCAAGAGTACCTAATTATAAGCTAGAAGAGGCACACAATAATACGCTTCCGTTAAAAAATGTACCAACAATTACACTTGCTACAAGCTTACAATCACTACGTTTCCGTCTTTGGGATGAGAAAAGTAACAATTTTGTTAGCTTTAAAGATGTAAAAAATATAATTAAAAATAATGTTTCTGTTCGGGTGAAATCGGAATTATAATTTCATCGGCTATAAAACTCCCCTTAATCATTTTCGATTTAAGGGGAGTTTTTGTTATATAACGGATATTGAGGACGTGGAATACTCATGTGTAGGTATAAATTCAAGGATACGATAATCATATTATGTAAATAAGATAAAACATCATTATTTTGTATTATTGTGAAGGATATCATACATATATAATGGAAAGCAGAAGGTAGAGGAGAGTAATGCTAAGAACAGAAACAACGTAATAAAATAATTCTTTCAAAAGGAAGGGGACAGGAAAGATGTTGAAATTACAAGGAAAATACAATGAAGCGAAAGTATTTACAAATAACGTTGATGAAACTGCGACTGGGCAGATTATTGATCTTTGTAATCAAGAATTTGTAAAGGATAGTCAAATTCGTATTATGCCAGATACACATGCGGGAGCAGGGTGTACGATTGGAACAACAATGACAATACAAGATAAAATTGTTCCTAATCTTGTAGGGGTAGACATTGGGTGTGGGATGGAAGTGGTTGTAATTGATAAGAAAAAAGAAGAAATTAATTTCGATTATTTAGACGAAACAATTCGTAAATTTGTTCCAAGTGGTTTTCATATCCGAGATAAAGAACATCGATTCTCAAAAATGATTGATTTTGATGGTGTGAGAGCACCATTTACATTACAACGCGCTCAAAAAAGTATAGGTACTCTTGGGGGAGGGAATCATTTCATCGAACTAAATGAAGACGACAAAGGGAATGTATATATTGTCATTCATAGTGGTTCTCGTAATTTAGGAAAGCAAATAGCAGAGTATTATCAGAACTTCGCATATGAACAACTCATTGATGTTACATCAATGAAAGATGAGATTATTAAGAGATTAATGAAAGAGGGGAGAGAAAAAGAAATACAAGAAACTTTACGTGGAATAAAGAAGCCTAATATTCGAAAAGAATTAGCTTATTTAGAAGGACAGGGATTCAAAGATTATATGAATGACATGAATATTGCTCAAAAGTATGCTGCGTTAAATCGTAAAGCAATGATTGATGAAATTGTCACTAAAATGGACTGGAAAGTAACCGATCAATTTACTACAATACATAACTATATAGACATAGAAAATATGATTCTACGAAAAGGTGCTATTTCAGCTCAGAAAGATGAACGAGTCATTATTCCAATTAATATGAGAGATGGTTCAATTATTGCGTTTGGTAAAGGTAATCCAGATTGGAACTATTCTGGTCCGCATGGGGCAGGACGTATCATGAGTCGCAAGAAGGCTAAAGAATTATTGAGTCTAGAGGACTTCCAAAATACGATGACAGAAGTTTGGACTACATCGGTAGCAGAGAGCACAATTGATGAGGCGCCAATGGTATACAAGCCAATGAATGAAATTATCGAAAATACGAAAGAGACAATAGATATAAAGCATATTATTAAGCCATTATATAATTTTAAAGCGAATTAAAATGATAAAAGACCGCACATGAAGTGAAAGCCATGTGCGGTCTTTTATATAAGCAGGGTATTACATCGTCTCGCTAATTTTAGTCTCACTATTAGTGTTAGTAGAAATTCTTTTCTTAACTTTTAAGTGATAATAAGTGTAGCAAAAGATAATAAATGGTACAGTGCAATAGATTCCAAGTCGTTGTTCTGGGATAAAGATTAGACTGATTAATATAATGCCGTACAATCCAAAACCAAGTATTGGTACAAGTGGATAAAGTGGAGTTTTGAACTTTAAGTCTTCTAATTTTCCGCCGTCTGCTACATAATGTTTACGGAAAAAGAATTGAGAAACACAAATTGACATCCAAACGATGATTGTTATAACTCCAGAGATGGAAATTAGCCATAAGTAAACCGTTTCAGCAGCTACAACGCTTGTTAAAAGAGAAAAAGCAGAAATAGCAATTGTCATAATTAAAGCGTTTAAAGGTATTCCGCGCGATGACAATTTCTTTAAAAAGGCTGGAGCCATTTCATTTTTTGATAGTGACCAAAGCATGCGAGTTGCTGCGTACAATCCTGAATTGGCAACAGAAAGAACAGCAGTAAGAATAACAAAGTTCATAATATCAGCGGCATATGGAATACCGATATTATCAAATACAGCAACGAACGGACTTTTTGTTAATCCTGCTTCTTCCCAAGGAATTAAAGCAACGAGAACAAAGATTGCTAAGACGAAGAAAAACATCGTACGCCATATAATATTTCTAATAGAACGAGGTAAAGTTTTTGCTGGATCTTCACTTTCACCTGCTGCGATTCCGACAAGTTCTGTACCTTGGAAGGAGTAATTGACTGTAACCATTGTTAAAAGAATAGCGGCAAGTCCATTTGGGAATAAACCACCATGATTTACGAAATTTGAAAATAGCGGAGCTGGTTCGTCGCCTTTTAAATCAATAAAACCGAACATAGCGGCGCCGCCAAGAATAATAAAAGCGATAATGGCAGATACTTTTATACTTGAAAACCAAAATTCTGTTTCTGCATAACTACGAGCAGATAGTGCATTAATCGTGAAAATCGTAACGCCAAATATTAAACACCAAACCCAAACAGGAATATCAGGAAACCAGCGCTGCATTGTAATGCCGGCAGTTGTAAATTCAAGTCCGGTTGTATTCGCCCAGCTTAACCAATACAACCATCCGATTGTAAAGCCAGTTGCAGGATTAATAAACTTAGTGGCATATTCCTGGAAAGAGCCTGAAACAGGCATGGCTACAGCGAGCTCACCAAGACATAGCATAACGAAATACATTAATAATCCACCAGCAATAAAGGCAAGTACGGAACCACCAGGTCCAGCCTGACTTATAATAAAGCCAGATCCGTTAAATAACCCCGTTCCAATCACGCCACCGAGTGCAATCATGAATAAGTGTCTACTTTTCATCGTACGTTTTAATTCATTGTTTGTATTATTTACTTGCGCCATTGTTTTCCTCACTTTCGTAGTTGATAGAATAAAGCTTGATGTTTTTCCGTATTGTGGAATGTATTCCGTGATGTGAAATCTTGTTATAATTTTCAGATAATTAAAAAGAAAAGTCAATATTTTTTTGTTTACGCTTTCAAATTATTGTTCGCAGCATATTTTTATTTTTAGAAAATTGAATAAATGGATTGATTTCATTTAGGATTTTTGTTAAATTGATAGGTAATTGAGCGTACTAACATATTACAAGTGAAGTAGAGGTGAGTTATGGTACAGTCCATTGATCGAGCGATAAGTATTATAAAGTTATTAAATTCTACTAATGAAAAAGAGTATTGGGCCATTTCTGATATAGCGGACAGAACACATCTCCCAGTTAGTACAGTACATAGATTACTTAATTCTCTAATCGAGCATGGGCTAGTTACGCAAATTTCAGAAACGAAACAGTACAAAATTGGGCCCATGTGGATGGAAATAGGATTACGCCAATTGGAGAAAGTAGACTACAGATCTGTGGCAAGAGAAGTGATGAAGCGATTAGCCTCTGAAGTGGAAGAAAGTGTGTATTTGAACATTCCAAATGGAACACATTCTATTATCATTGAAAGAATTGATAGCCCATTAAAAATTCGAGTTATTGATAATCTAGGGGAACAGATTCCTCTTTCGATTGGTGCCGCAAATAAAACGATGCTTGCCAATATGAAACAAAATGAGATGGAATATATTGTTGAGCAGCTACTTTCTGCTTTACCAGAACAAAAGCAAATTCTTCTTGAGCAAATAAAGCAAATAAGAAACGAAGGATATGCTGTCAGTTATGGAGAAAAAACAGAAGGGACAGCTTCAGTAGCTGCACCAATTATCGGATTTAATCATAAAGTAGTAGGAGCATTAAGTGTTGGGTTAATTAGTCATCGCATTAATGATGAGCGACTTTCTTTTCTTATTAGTAAGGTGAAACAAGCAGCTCATGAAATATCAATAAAAATCGGCAGTACATCAGAACTATAATTTTGATAACTGTCGTCATTTTTTATTCATATACTGGAATTCATTTTCATAATGCGGAAAAATAGGGGGATATATATGTCAAAGTGGCAATCAAAAGAACAATTGATTCAATTATTAAGCAGTCTTGTTGAAATTCCTAGTATTACAGGTACAGAAGCTGAAGTGATATTGCCAGACTTCGTTGTGGAACAATTATCTGATTTACAGTATTTCAAAGAAAATCCGCACCATTTGCAAAAAAATTCGACGGGGGACGGACGATATTTTGTTACAGCACTAGTAAAGAAAAGCGATCGTACAAAAAATACCGTAATTCTAGTAAGTCACTTTGATGTTGTAGATGTACAAGATTATGGAGTGTGGAAAGAAGATGCATTCAATCCTAAAAAGTTAACGTCTATGTTCTATGCTCATAAAGATGAGCTTCCAGACTATGTACGTGAAGATATAGAACAAGGAGAATGGTTGTTTGGTAGAGGAACAATGGACATGAAATGCGGTCTAGCTTTACAAATGGCAATGATTGAGCAAGCTTGCGAAGGAAAGTTTGATGGGAATGTTCTTTTATTGGCTGTACCAGATGAAGAAGTAAACTCGGTAGGGATGAGAGCTGCTGTTCCAAGATTACTAGAGTTAGCAAGAGAACATGATTTAGAGTATAAAACGGTACTAAATTCAGAGCCTATGTTTGCAAGACATCCTGGTGACCAAAATAAGTATATTTACACTGGTTCTATTGGTAAAGTGTTACCTGGTTTTCTTTGCTACGGAAAAGAGACACATGTAGGTGAACCTTTTGCAGGCTTAAATGGGAGTTATATGGCTTCATTAATAACAGCAGAATTAGAGTTAAATACAGACCTTTGTGATATTGTAGAAGGGGAAGCGAGCCCTCCGCCAACTAACTTACTTCAAAGGGACTTAAAGGAGGATTACTCTGTACAAATTCCGCATCGTGCCGTCACGTTATTTAATTTGTTTTTATTAGAAAAATCAATGACAGATGTCGTTTCATTGTTACGTCAAAAAGTAACGAAAGTAGCGGAGAAAATAGAAGAGAAATATGAAAAACAAGCATATCGTTTTTCTAAATATAATCCGTTTATACCGCCTAATATGAAGGTGAATGTATTAACGTATGAAGAGCTTATCGCTTATGCAATTGAACAACATGGGCAAGAGAAAATAGATGATATTCAATCTAGTATAATAAAAAATAGAGAAGAGAAAGATGATCGTGCGGTAACCATTGATTTAGTAGATAAACTAGCTATTTTATGTAAAGAAAAGGCGCCGATGATTGTACTTTTCTTTGCTCCGCCATATTATCCAGCTGTAAGTTCACGCAACAATCCGTTAATTAAAGAAGTAGTTACAGAAATGGAAAAGTATGCAAACTTCAATCATAACATTACATTTGAAAACCAAAACTATTTTGGAGGAATTTCAGATTTAAGCTATGTGGGCTTACAAAATCCATTACATTCAATGAGTTCACTTGTAGACAATATGCCACTATGGGATAAAGGTTACTCAATTCCACTTCAGGAACTAGAAGCATTTGACGTTCCAGTTTTAAATATGGGACCGGTAGGAAAAGATGCCCATCAATGGACAGAACGTCTAGATGTAAATTACGCATTTGAAACGCTATTAGACATGTTACCGATTTGTATTGAAAAATTACTTGTTTCTAATAAAATTACACAAGTATAGTAGGGAAGGGGTGATTGAAGTTATTTTAATATAATTAACAACTAAAACGGCCAAACTCAAGTATATTCGAGTTTGGCTGTTTATCATGTAGTGTATTTCTAATTACATTCATGTGAAGTTATAGTTTTACTTTTTCGTTTGACCAGATAGTTCAACAGACTTTTGGGTACAACGTTGCATAGCTGAAATGATGGCTGTTCGTAAGCCTTTTTCCTCTAAAGTTGCTACAGCTTCTATCGTTGTTCCGCCAGGAGAACAAACCATATCTTTCAATTCACCTGGATGTATTCCTGTTTCTAGTACCATTTTTGCAGAGCCTAATACTGCTTGAGCAGCGAATTTATATGCTTGATTTCTTGGCATGCCATCTAGTACAGCAGCATCTGCCATCGCTTCTATAATCATATATACGTATGCTGGTGAAGAGCCACTTACAGATGTTACAACATCCATTAACTTTTCACTTACGATCTCTGATTGACCAAAACTATTGAAAATGTTTAGCACATCTTCTAAATCCTTTTCTGTCACCATTTCATTTGGGCATAATGCAGACATTCCTTCTCCAACAAGAGCAGGAGTATTAGGCATTACTCGTACAACTTTTAATTTTTTATTAAAGGCATTTTCAGTACTTTCAATACTTTTACCAGCAGCGATCGTAACGATGATAGCATCGTTTTTTATCACTTCTTTAATTTCGTTAATTACTAATGGGTATAAGTCTGGTTTAATTGATAAAATTAAAATATCAGCATTTTTAGCGACTTCATTGTTGTCAGTAGTTATAGTTATTCCGTACTTTTCACTAGCATTTTCTAAATTCGTCGTGTTTAAATCTGAACACATGATTTTATTTGAAGACACTATCTTTTTGTTTAGCATCCCGCCAATTATAGCCATCCCCATATTTCCGCATCCGATGAATCCAATTTGTTTATCCATAATAATTCAATCTTGCTCCTTTTTTAATAAATTATATCATTTCGAAATTGTTATCTTAATATAACAATAACATCTCTGTGCAATATAAAGAAACATTCTAAGAGAATATATTCCTTTTTGCAATACGAAAAGATAAAAATTAATTATATTCAACATTCTGTAAATATATACACTATAATATAAGGTTTATACTTATAAATATGAGTTGAACTTATATCGATTTGTATTTTCATTCAGTAGGGAAATAATTCCATACAAGTAACTTGCAGCTCTATGTATTTTTAAAAATACCTCTTGACACCAAATCGAACTATGTCGCATAATATAAAAAAATTAAACAGTAAATCGTTGAAGGGAAATAGTACATATGTCTTCTTGCGAAAGAGAGTGGAATTCACCGGCTGAAAGATTCCTCGTATAGAATATATCGAACCTATCCCTGAGTCTTAAATGAAAGTTTAGGCGTTCGCCTGCGTTATAGGCGCCAAGTGGATATCTATGTATATCAATTAAGGTGGTACCGCGGAACAATGACCGTTTCGTCCTTTTTATTTTATGAAGGGCGAAGCGGTCATTTTTATTTTGCTCTTAAATAGGCTAGGTGCAGCACTCATTAGAATAGAAATCGCTGCAAGCTGTATGAATAGAAGTGTAATGTATAAAAAACTTTGATTTTAGACTTGGGGGATAAAAAAGTGAAGAAACAGCGAATAGTTGTAAAGATTGGGAGTAGTTCTCTGGCGGATAGTCATGGAGGCATTTCTAAAGAACAACTTTCAGATCATGTTGCCGCATTGGCTCGATTGAAAGAGGAAGGGCATGAAGTTTTGTTAATTACATCTGGGGCCGTTGCTGCAGGTTTTTCTGCTCTAGGATATCCTAGCAGACCTGTAACAATTAAAGGGAAACAGGCTGCAGCAGCTGTCGGACAAAGTTTATTAATGCAGGCGTACACGGAGGAATTCCGTAAATATGGTATTGTTACTGCACAACTTTTGCTGACGAGAAGTGATTTTTCTAGAAAAGAACAATATAGTAACGCATACGCTACGTTAGGAGAGTTACTAAACCGTTCTGCTCTTCCAATTATTAATGAAAATGATTCCATCTCTTTAGAGGAGTTAACGTTCGGTGATAATGATATGCTGTCAGCTTTAGTAAGCGGACTTGTTTCGGCAGATATGCTTATGATTTTTACAGATGTGAACGGTTTATATGATAAAAATCCTCAAAAAAATGAGGATGCGAAAAAATATTATTTCCTTCCTGAAGTTACAGAAGAAATTGCTTCTCTTGCTGGAGATGCTGGCTCAAAACTTGGGACTGGCGGTATGAAATCAAAAATTGATGCTGCAAAGACGGCGCTATCTCTTGGGGTAAGTGTATTTATCGGTACAGGACGTGGACAAGAGAAATTTGTTGATGTTTTGAAGGGGAAAGGTGACGGAACGTATGTCGGAAATGCCCCTCAAAAAGAAATGAAGATGAACAAGCAATGGATTGCCTTGCATTCGGTTGTTAGCGGTCAAATTGAAATAGACGCCGGAGCAACTACAGCTATCATTCAGCATGGTAAAAGTCTTCTTCCTGCTGGTGTTACAAATGTGTCAGGATTTTTCAAAGTTGGCGATGTTGTAGAAGTAATGACGCAACAAGGGCGCGTAATTGGAAAAGGACAATGCACATATAGCGCAGAGGAATTAAGAGAGATAAAAGGTATGCAAAGTCAACATATTCAAGCAAGAGGCGAAAGGCATAATTATGAAGTCATCCATAGGGATCATTGGGTTTCACTTTAAGATAATCTTAAAAAGGAGGAAATAAAAATGAATGAAGTGTTGGCAAAGGGGAAACGAGCAAAAGAGGTTGCTAGGGAACTTGTACTAAAATCTACAAATGAAAAAAACGAAGCACTTGCTGCAGTTGCAAATCAATTAATACATGAAACAGCTTATATTTTAGAGGAAAACAAACGGGATATAGAAGAAGGTAAGGCAAAAGGATTTTCTGATTCACTCCTTGATCGTCTTATGCTAACTGCAAATCGTATTATTGATATGACAGAGGGGATTAAGCAGCTAATTGAATTACGTGATCCTGTAGGAGAATGTGTAAGGGAATGGGAACGGCCAAATGGATTATCTATTCAGGAGATGCGTGTACCACTTGGTGTTGTTGGCATGATTTATGAGGCAAGACCGAATGTAACAGTGGATGCTGCTACAATTTGTTTGAAAACAGGAAACACAGTTATATTACGTGGTAGTTCTTCTGCTATTCATTCTAATAAAGCGATCGTTGCTGTTATTCACAGAGCGCTCAAACAAACAAGCTTACCAGAAGAAACTGTACAGCTTATAGAAGATACAACGCGAGATAGCGCAAAGCAGTTGTTTACAATGAATGATTATTTAGACGTTCTTATTCCAAGAGGTGGTAAACAATTAATCGATACTGTTGTGAGAGAAGCGTCTGTTCCAGTACTTGAAACAGGTGCGGGAAATTGTCATATTTTCATTGATGAAACAGCAGATAAACAAATGGCAATTGATATTATTATAAATGCAAAAACGCAGCGACCATCTGTATGTAATGCGATTGAAACGATTGTACTTCATGAGAAGTGGGCACAGCAATATGGTAGCGAGCTGTTCTCTTCTTTGAAAGAAAGAGGCGTGGAGCTACGTGGTGATCAGAGAGCATTGGCATTGGATTCTTCAATTGTACTTGCTTCAGAAGAAGACTGGGGGACAGAATTTTTATCTCTCACGCTGGCGGTTAAAGTAGTTTCTTCTATTGAAGAAGCGATTCATCACATAAATACGTATGGGTCTATGCATTCCGAAGCGATTATTTCAGAAAACGAGGAAAACGTCAGCAAATTTTTCGTATCTGTTGATGCAGCTGCACTGTATCATAATGCATCAACTCGTTTTACTGATGGATCTGAATTCGGATTCGGCGCTGAAATTGGCATTAGTACACAAAAGCTACACGTAAGGGGCCCAATGGGACTTCCTTCATTAACTTCTACAAAATATGTGATTCGTGGTAATGGACAAATTCGAAAATAAAAATAAAAGACACTCAATTTTCGTTTGGGTGTCTTTTATTTTTAAAATTATTTACCATACAAAAAGCCCAACGAGCATAGCGCTTAATAAGGAAACAGCCATTCCGCTCACAAGAAGCTTCCAAACATTTTTACCGATGACTGATGATTTTTCTCCGCCAAATAATGAATTGTAAGTTCCGTAAATCATACCTACTGTACTAAAGTTAGCAAAAGAAGCTAGAAATGTCGTTGCAACCGCAACTGTATGCGGTTGTAACGACTTTAAGTTTGATTTTAAATCCATCATTGCAACAAATTCATTCGTCGTTATTTTGATCCCCATTAGTTCAGCTACATACATAGCATCGCTGCCCGATAAACCGAGTAAAAAAGCGAAAGGACTAAAGATAATGGAGAAGATTTTTTGAATTGTTAAACCTGTTACAAAAAATCCTAAAATCCCATTTAAACATGCTGTTAAAGCTACATATCCAATTACCATAGCTAAAATAACGATAACCATATTCATCCCGACTAACATACTGTTGGAAATAGTAGAAAAGAAATCCTTTTTTTCATGTTTGGAAGGTGTGTAAACAACGTCTTCTTCTTTCGAAACTTCCACAGGATTTAATACATTGGCTAAAATTAAGGCGTTAATACAGTTTAATGGGATTGCGCTGAAAATATAAGTTGCTGGAACCATTGATAAATAAGCGCCAAGAATGGATCCGCTAACGCTACTCATACTCATAATCCCAAAAGTTAATAATCGATTTTCTTTTAAAACAGATAATTGATCACGAACAACCGCAAGTGCTTCGGTGTTTCCTAAAAACATCATTTGAATCGAAAAGAAGCTTTCTAACTTTGGCAAACGAGAAATCTTTGAAATAACTGCACCTACTTTATCAATAATCCAAGTTAAGATTCCAAAATAAGATAGAATATCGAAAAAAGTAATAACAAAGATGATAGGAAGTAATGCACTAAAGAAGAAATCAATGTGTGGACTGTCCATAGATGAAGGAAATGCAAATCGAATTCCTTCATTCGCACATGCCAGTAGCCAACTAAAAAATGACGCTATTTGATTAATAATAATACTGCCTAGCTTTGTGCCTAACATAAACCACGTAATAAAAAGCTCCAATATGATGAGAATTACAATCGGTCTCCATTTTATATGTTTTTTATTAGGCGAACATAAGAAAACGATTAATATGACAACGAAAACCCCTAACATATTCAATAAGAAATGCATCTCAACAACTCCTTGAAGATTATTATTTGTATATAAAAAAGCTCCTATTCTTTTTAATTTAGAATGAATGTATTTCAAAGTGAAATTTATTAATTCTAAAAATATAGAAGGATAAATTCGATAAAAATAGAATTTAATATATAGCAAACAAGGAGGGGATAAAAATGGAGGTCTATCACATAACGAGTAGAAAGAGGGAAACTTATAACGTTCGAGTGAAATATTCGATACTTTTCGAATGTGCACTTGGCATTGCAGCAATTACTCATAAGAGGTTAATTGATACTCTTGAAAAGAGTCAAAATGAATGGGAAGAAATTAAGAAATCATTAACAGAAGAAATGAGAGAGCACTTACAATTTGTCGAAGAACATAATACGTGGAAAGCATTGCTTCAGTTGTTGTATGAAGAGGATTTTCAGGACTTAGCACAGTTTCATGGTAAAATCGATTCGCTTTCAGAAGTAGATTTGAAATATATATGTTTACCGTTTTTAGGGGAGAAGTATGAAGAGAAAAGACATTTAGCAGCAAGTGGAAATGTAACTGCAATATATGAACTAGAGGAGCTGACACAAGGTCATCAGTTTTTCTCTACATATATTCGTTTTATATGTAATGTTGATGTACAAGTGCTGAAACCTCATTTAATCGCTGTAATGACAGGTTGGTATGAGAGCGTTATTCAGAAAGAGGAAGAAGAAATACGTTCTATATTAAAACGAGATTATGAAGCAAAGAATGAAATGAATAAACGGATGAAACCAGAAGAGTTCGTCGAGTGGGCCACTGGTGGCGTGAACTACATGCCAGAGCCAAGTGTTCATCACGTACTTCTTATTCCGCAAATGACGTACAGACCGTGGAATATTGAGGCCGATATTGAAGATACGAAAGTATTCCATTATCCAGTTGCAAACGAAAGTATTCATCCTGAAGATCCATATGAACCGAATTATTTTTTAGTTCAAAAACATAAAGCTCTTGGAGATGAAGCGAGGTTACGTATTGTAAAAATGTTGTTCGAAAAAGAACGAACATTGCAGGAAATTACAGAAAGACTGCAACTTGGTAAATCGACTGTACACCACCATTTGAAATTGTTACGTGCAGCGAAGTTAGTGGATATACATGATGGGAAATATGTATTAAGGAAGAAAGCAGTACAGTCTTTAGCGAAGGAATTAGATATGTTTTTGAATAGATAATTAACAACGAGAATGTACATAAAGGGAGGAATATAAAAGAAAAGTTGGTGTATGAAATTGAAAAATTTATTGAAAAATCGTTCGTTCTTTTTTATGTGGATTGGTAGTGCAATTTCAGAATTAGGCGGGGGTTTCGGAACGTTATGTAATTCAATTCTAGTATATGAGTTAACAGGATCGGAAATGGCTTTAAGTAGTATGTGGTTATTATATTTCATCCCATCACTCATACTGCAATTAATCAGCGGCCCATTTATTGATAAATGGAGCCGGAAGTGGATTATGATTTTTTCACAATGGATACGAGCGTCCGTATTCTTATTACCTTTGGTGATGTTAGTTTCGGGTAGTATAGAAGTTTGGCACATTTATGTTGTTCAAATTGTAGTGGGACTTATTACACCACTTTATACACCTGCAAGTCAAGCCATTACACCAAGCATTGTAAGGAAAGAACAACTTCAAGATGCGAATGCGTACATTGATGGAATGACTCGACTTATGATGTTTCTTGCGCCAGTATTAGGTGGAGTAGTCATTCATTTCATTGGAACAGAACTTACATTATCTTTCGTATGCATTTGTTTATTTGTTAGTGGCACTTTCTTACTTTATATAAAAGAAAATAGAACGTCGCAACCTATTCGGAAAACGTGGCTTGGACAGTTTCTTCACGGTTTTACATATTTTTTTACAAAACCAATCATCGTTTGGCTCGGTGTCTTTCTTACTTTCGTGCAATTTGGAGTTGGGGTAACGATGGTTACAAATCTTCCTTATATAAAAGACGAGCTGTCAGGGGGATATGCGGAATTTGGTTATTTTATGGCCGGATTCCCGCTTGGCTATGTAGTTGGATCTATATTAGTTGGTAAAGTAACATATAAAAGCCGACGTATACTTATGCTTGGAGGATTGTTTATAGGAGGACTCACATACATTTCTTTAGGGTTTAATCATAGTATCGTTATAGCGATAATAATTGAAGTAATAGCAGGCATTTGTATTTCATTTTTCAATGTTCATAACACGACAATATGCCAACAGTCAGTCCCGAATAAGATGATAGGACAAGTTTTTTCAGTACGATTATTTTTCATACGATCCGCTATGCCGTTAGGTGTTTTATTAGGAGGCATACTAAGTGAAATGTTGGGAATAAGAGCACTATACTTTATTATCGGTACGATTATATGTGTTACTTCTTTAATAGGAATATTACTTCCGTATTTCAAATTTTTAGATGAGACAGTTGAAGAGAAAACAGCATAATTCAAATAATTATAACTTTTTAATTGAAAATAATTATCATAATCAATTATAATAGAAGAATACTAGTATTCGTAATAAAAAGAGGGAGTGGATTATATGTTTATTGAAACGAAAACATTTACAGTAAAAGAAGGTACATCAAATATAGTTGTAGAACGTTTCACTGGAGAAGGAATTATTGAAAAATTTGAAGGATTTATCGATTTAAGTGTTCTTGTGAAAAAAGTAAGACGCGGCGACGAAGAAGTTGTCGTTATGATCCGCTGGGAATCTGAAGAAGCGTGGAAAAACTGGGAAACAAGTGAAGAACATTTAGCAGGTCATAGAGCGAGTCGGGGTAAGCCAAAACCAGATCATATCATTAACGTTGATCACTCAGTTTATTATGTGAAATCATCGAAAGCGGCTTATCAACAGTCGTAATATATAAGTAAAGGTGGAGGATATTTGTTTATTAATAAACAAATATCCTCTTTTTTTGATTTATAGTAAAATATGGATGTGATAAATGTTTATTTGTAAATGGAGGTAAATGAAGTGAAAAGAATATTACTAATGACATCTTTGGCAACGATATTATTGTCAGCGTGTAGTAATAATGTGAAAAAAGAAGTATTTAAGAATGAGGAAGAAAAACGTGAAAGCAGTGCAAAAATAATAGAGCAGAAGGAGTATATCATTATTGATAAGAAACATAATGATATATTTCTAAAAGATGCTAGCTCAAATAAAGAAGACAGTGTGAAAGTAAGTTTAAATGATTTAAACTCAACAAAATGGAAGGCGCCTAAAAGAAACGGTATCCTAGATATAGGTGATCATATCTCTTTGGAAAAAGAAGAGGGTAAATATACACCTACATTAGTAAAAGATCTTGTTGGTGAAATAAAATATGATGGTACAATTAAATATAAAATTTTAGAAGCAACTATTAAATCAGTAAAGTGGTTTCCACTAAATAAAGAGAACAATGGAGGATATGTTCCGCCAGAGATGGTAAAAGTAGTGAACGCTTCGAAAATAAAAACTGGAGATATTGTAACGATTCAAGATAAAACAAAAAGCAGTGAAGATGTAATTGTATATGAACTGACAATTGTTGAATAAGTATGTAGAAGATGAAAGATATAAGAGAAGTAAAATATATAGGTAACGAATAACTCCTTAATAATGTGTGTGGAGGTTACAAATGTTAGAAGCACAAATATTTAAACATGAACAACATAAAAAATTAGTGCAAACAATAGTAGCGGAAACCTTGTGTACGGAAAAGGTAAATGGATTCATGCTAATTGGATCTGTCGCAAGAGGTGACGCATATCCTGATTCGGATTTAGATTTTTATATTCTTTTACAAGAAGGACAAAAGAAGAAATTTCATTCTGAAATGAGAGAAGATATTTTAGTTGAATATAAGAGTGCAGATTTTAATCAAATTCAAATAAACTTTAAAAACAATCCGATGGAACTATACTCATTTCTAGAAGGGAAAACTTTGTTTGATAAAAGCGGTGAGTTAAAAAAGTTAAAGGAAATAGCTACATATGAATTTGAAAACTATCGAGTTTCTAGCGACAAAATGAAGGGTATTTCTCATTGGTTGCATAGTTCGTTAATTAAAATTCAATCTTAATGCAAGAAAATCTAGAGAACCAAGCATGTTTCCCATATGGTACAGTACGAAACGATTATAAGTAGTACAGTGATATAAATAGGAGGTTACCACTATGACAGATGTATTTAAAGATATGGCGTTCCAGCTAAAAACGGAACGACTCGACCTAAATATGTGGGAGGAATCCGATGCAGTCTGGCTTAGAAAACTAATTGGTGAACGTGGAGTGGAAATGCCAACCATTGAATCTGTTCGTAGCTCTCTTATCGAAATGCGCAAGAATGCAACTGAAAATGGTATTTCTCTTCTCACAATTCGTAGACGAGACGAAGGCGATTTCATCGGATACTGTGGCTTAATCATCGGTCGTTCTACGCTTGAAGAGCCGGAGATTGCATACGAATTGTTCAAAAGTGCTCATCGCAAAGGTTATGCGACAGAGGCAGCATCAGCAGTGCTGGAAGCTGCGATTGCTACGGGGCGCCATAGACTTTGGTCTACTGTAGGCGCTTGGAATACTGCGTTTTTTCGGGTATTAGAAAAGTTAGGGTTTCATCGGCATCACAGTACTTATGGTGAACGCGGTGAGATTGTTTGGAATGTTCGCGATCTGTAGGTTAAATTCAAAATAATGAAAAATGTAAAAGAAAGCCCATATGTTAGATTCCTCAGTAATCTAACATATGGGCTTTTCTTTTAAATGCAATAGTTTGCTCGTTTGTTTTAATTTTTTACATCTTCGTATAATTGGAGTGCCTCTTTCACATTCAATCCATTTTTCACAATACCATGTATCGCTTGAATCATCGCAGCTGGATGTTCAGATTGCCATATGTTTCGGCCCATATCTACGCCGATTGCCCCTTCTTGTAGTGCATTGTACGTAATGTTTAATGCGTCTTCAATTGAATCCAGTTTTGGCCCACCAGCAATTACGACTGGGGCAGGGCATGTGCTCGTAATTTTTTCGAACCCTTCGCAGTAATACGTTTTAATAATGTCAGCACCCATTTCAACACATACACGGGAAGCAAGTGCTAGAAAGCGAGCTTCACGTTTTTGTAGTTCTTTCGCAACGGCGGTAATGCCGAGTACTGGCAGACCATAATCGTGAGCTTCTGAAACTACGTTTGCGAGATTCGTAACCGTTTGTGTCTCATAGTCGGACCCGACGAAAACAGACACACCTACGCCAATCGCGTTTTGTTTTACTGCTTCTTTTACAGGTGTAACAATTGTCTCATTCGCTAAATCTTTACCGACGACAGTAGCCCCGCCAGATACACGCATAACCATCGGTGTACTGCAGTTTTCAGGAATGCAGGAGCTAAGTACACCACGCGTCAAAAAGAGAGAATCCGTATAAGGAAGTAAGTTTTTAACTGTTTCAAGTGGCTGTTCAAGCCCATGAATTGGTCCTAAAAAGTAGCCGTGATCTATCGCTAACATAACCGCTCTGCCATCAGGTAAAATTGTATTTAATCGATTTTTAAATCCCCAAGTCATTCGAAATCACTCCTTCGTTAATGTTGGATTTTCCGTTTGTACCGTATCTTTACTTGGTAAATGTGGTGACTTAATAAAAACTGCTTTAAAAGGTTTGTCAGAATGGTTAATAAGATAGTGAGATTCATGTGGGCGAACTTGCAGGACATCCCCTTGTTTAATTGGAACTCTTTCGTTATTTACATAGAAATCTATTTCACCTTCTAATGCATAGAAGACCTCTTCGCACGTTGTATGATAATGGTTTTGAAACTCTTGCCCAGGCTGAATGACAACAAGGCCTAAATCAATATTCGGCCCTTGTATTAAATATTTCGGCCCATTATCACCGAAGCGATAAGAGAAATCATTTTCATTCGCTTTTAACATACATTTCACTCCTTTATCCCGTATTAACGGGCAGTAAAACTCCCATCTCAAAATTTGTCTGGAGCAAAGAAGGTAGGTGGAGATCAACTGCCCGTAAAAGCCTGATTGGTTCAGCTAATAATCAGTGGGGGAGGAACAAAAACCCCCACTGATTAAAGTTTCACTTTATGTAATCTGTTACAGTGCACCAGGCGCAATCCACATATGTGAAGTGAGCCCTTTATCAGCTAAAGCGAGCTGACTGTCATACACAGTTTTCCATGTTTCATAGAACTCTTTATATAGTTCGTGATTTTCAGTAACTGGTTCGAATGTTTGCTCCCACTGTACAAACTCTTCGGCAGTTTCTTCCATAGATGCATATATGCCAGCGCCAACTCCAGCAGCAATTGCAGTTCCTAAAGCAGCTGCTTCTTTTACAACAGGTACTTTTACAGGAATACCAAGGACGTCTGATAGAATTTGTGGCCATAGTTTTCCTTTAGCGGCACCCCCAGCAAAAACGACTTCAGAAGGGAATGCCCCTGTGAGATTTTCTATTAATTTTAAGTTTCCAAGTGTAACGAAGGCTGCATTTTCTTCAATAGCACGGAACAGTTCTTTTTTTCCGCATTTGTCAGCATCTAAACTTAAATTTAAAAAAGAAGGTGCGGCATGACGCCAAGAAATGTAGTTCATAACGTTTGAAAAAGTAGGGATAATGCCATGTGAACCGACAGGTACGTCTTTCGCTTGTTCTTCTAGTAATTCATAAGCATCTACACCGAGTTTGTCAGCAAGTTTCTTTTCCTCTTGGCAAAAAGCGTCTCGAAACCAGCGCATAACGAGGCCTGGGAAAAAAGCAATCGTTTCGTATTGCCATAGATTAGGTACGACGTGACAATTTATACGAATCGCAGCATGTGGATCTGTTATTGGCTCAGTAACATTCACTTCTTGTTGCCAAAAACTACCTCCGCATATTAATGTTTGATTCGGTTTCACGACTCCAGTTCCGAGCGATGCCATTTGAGCATCTCCGCCCCCGGCGACGACAGGAATTCCTTCACGTAATCCAGTTAATGCTGCACACTCTTTTGTGACGTTGCCAATTACTGTACCAGCTTCATTTACTGTTGGTGAAAATGGCAATGTTAAACCGCACTCCTTAGCGACATCGTTATCCCACACTCTATTTTGTAAGTCAAAAATACCGGACGTACATCCGTTTGAAGGATCGATTTGTAGTACGCCGCTTAATTTATATAAAATCCAATCGTTTAACATCGTAAAAGAATGAATATTGCTATAGACTTCTGGTTCATGTTTTTTAATCCAAAGTAGGCGGGGTAAAGCACCTAATGAAAAAGTTTGACCAGACTTTGTATATAAATCTTTTTCAAGATGTGACCGTATTTCTTTTAGCTCACTAACTTCAGCGGACGCGCGCCCATCAACATTTGCACAAGCCCATATTTCTTGCCCATCTTTATCATATAAAACAAAACCTTCTCGCATACTAGTAGCGCTAATAGCTTGAATGGAAGAGGGCGAGATATTGCTCCTTTGTAAAACTTCTTTCGTGCATTGTTGTACTAGCTTCCAGTTTTCTATTACATCAAAATTCATAGAACCTGGGTAACGAGGATCTGTATTATGAACCCATTCTTTTTGACTGACAGCAATTTGATTACCTAGTAAATCAAAAAGAACAGCTCGAATGCTTCCTGTACCAGCATCAAAAGCTAATAAATGAGACATTAACAATCACCATCCTTTCGTAATAAGGAGAGGGCCGTTTCCTCATCGGTAATTAATGTATGAATAAACTTTCCTTTTAAGGCACCATAAATTGCGTCTATCTTTTCTGTACCTCCAGCAACACCAACAACATGTTTCATTTTGCGCAGAAACGAGAGCGGCGTACCGATTAGTCGATTATGATGTGGGAGCTTTAATAAATCACCATTCGTATTGTAAAACTGTCCTAAAATATCGCCAGCACCGTTTTGGCTACGAATATACGTCATTTCACGTAGTGTTAATTTTTCTTCCTTTACAATCGTAGCGTCTTGAGATAATCCTCCAATACCGACAACTGCTGTATGTGCAAGTGAAGCGACATGAAGCATATCTTTTACACTCGGTTCTGATAGAATACTTTGTGCCATTTCGGTTGTAGATGCTAGAAACGGCGTAGGGATAATGTGAAGATCGCCCTGCATGTAGTGTAAATAGTTTTGTTTTCTCGAGAGATAGTGATTTACTCCGCCTGTTAACGTTACGATTGAAAGATTAATAGAAGTCTCAAAATGAATGTTTTCTAGCATTTTGCTAATTGTTTCTCCCCATCCGATACCGAGTAAATCGCCTTGCTGGAGATGAGTTTCTAAATATTGTGCAGCAGCTTTTCCGAGAGAAGCGTGATAATTGTTTACTGGGGTCGGGATAATAAAAGCATCTTTTAAGTGGAATTTCTTCATTAAGTCACGCTCAATACTTAAACAGTGTAAACCAGTCCCTTTTACGTGAAATGTAACGATACCTTCACTTCGCGCCTTATCTAATAACCGGACGACTTTATTTCTTGAAATATGAAGAAGTGAAGCGATCTCCTGTTGTGTTAATTGGTCTTTATAATAGTACCAAGCTACTTTAGTTAATAAATTCTCTTCAAAGTTCAGCTGAGTCATACTCTTCATCCCTTTCAACAATTGACCACTGCTTAAACATATGTGCCATATATTTTGTTTATTCCAGTTGAAACGATAAATAGTATGTAGAAAAAAGTGTTCTAGATATGAAAAAAGGAATATACAATGCTACAAAACAAGTAGAACAAATAATCATTTTCTCAAAAAATGTTCTGGATAAAGGCAGGTGACATCAAGTGGAGAACATACCTTTATTACAAGTAAATAAAATGAGTAAGGCGTTTTCAAATCAACTTGTATTAAAAGAAGTGAACTTACAAGTAGAGCGCGGAGATATATACGCTTTAGTTGGGGGAAATGGCGCCGGGAAATCAACATTAATGAAAATATTAACGGGGTTATATTCGTATGATGATGGAGAAATGTATGTAAAAGGAACGAAGCAACAGTTTTCAAATCCGTCAGAAGCACACCGAAAAGGTATTTATTTAATACCGCAAGAACCGCTCATTTTTCCGCATATGACTATTGAAGAAAATATCTGTATCGGGTTAACAGAAAAGAAAAAGAAATTAAGAGTACAGATTGAGCAATTGATTAAAAGTCTAGGGTGGGATATTGACCTTAATGAACTAGGAGGATCATTATCGATTGCGCAACAACAGTTAGTAGAAATTGTTAGAGGATTAATACGAGAAGCTGAGATTCTTATTTTAGATGAGCCAACATCGACATTAACAACTCACGAAATTAAGAGTCTTTTTGTGTTGATGAAAAGTTTACAAGAAAAAGGAATTGGGATGATTTATATTACGCATCGCTTTCCAGAAATCTTTGAAATTGCCAACAAAGTAGCAATACTACGTGATGGAATGATTGTAAGCCAAGGTGACGTATGTGACTATACATATGACATGCTGATGGAGGGGCTATTGCCAAAAGGGTATAAACAGAAAGAGAAAATAGAAGTAGTTCAAGAGACAGCAAGGACGAAAAAAATATTAGAAGTGATCGATATAACGAGCCACGCATTCAAAAATATATCATTCACTGTACATGCGGGTGAGATTGTAGGTGTTGCTGGCATTATAGGATCTGGCAGGACTGAATTAGCAGAAGCGATATTTGGATTGAAAACTATAAAATCAGGGTCTATCTTATTAGAGGGAAAATCAATTGATGCGTGTTCTTTGCATAAAAGGCTAGAAGAGGGACTGGTTTATGTGCCAGAGGATAGGGCGAGGAATGGAATCTTCTCAATTGCTTCTGTTAAAGAAAATATTGCAGCAGCAAGTTTACAGCAAAATAATCGCTTTTTTATAAATCAAGAAAAAGAAAGCGCTTTAGTTAATTCATTTATAGAACAGTTCCGAATTGTTATACAAAATATGAATGAAGAACTGGCATCTTTATCAGGAGGTAATCAGCAGAAGGTCGTGCTTGCGAAGTATCTCGCATGTAATCCTAAAATTATTATTCTTGATGAACCGACTCGTGGAATTGATGCGAAGGCAAGGCTTGAAGTGTATGAGACGATAGAAAAAATGAAAAGGGAAGGACTCGCAATATTATTAATCTCTTCCGATGTTGAAGAAATTGTGCAATTAGTAAACCGTGTATATGTAATGCGAAATGGGCGATTTGTTTCTCATATGGAAAAAGAACAACTAAGTGTGAATGAAGTTACACGCCTTGCACACGGAGGTGTAGCGGAATGAAACGCATGTTAAAAATGCATGAAACATCTATCATACTGTTACTACTAATTTATATAGCTATTGTAGGAATAATAAACCCTAGTTTTATTCAATTTAACTCGTTATCTTTACTGATAAAATCAAGCGTTATTTTAGTCATGCTAGCAATTGGCCAATCGTTCGTCTTATTTACGAAAAATATAGATGTATCAGTTGGTTCAAGCATGGGGTTAAGTGCAGCAGTTAGCGGAATGTTGTTAACGGATGGATATCATGCATCTTTGTCTATACTTGCTGCTATTTTACTTGGCGCTATTCTCGGTTTTATAAATGGAATTGGTGTTGCGAAGTTTCGGATACCGGCCATTATTATGACATTAGGTATGTTAGGGGTCATTAGAGGTGCGATGTTAATCTTTACAGGTGGAAAATGGATTGAAGATATACCAAACGATTTTAAGCAACTGTCATCGATTGTCATACTTGGTTTGCCGATCATTGTATGGGTTGTTCTTATTATTTTACTACTACTATACTTCTTTTTAAGGAAAGTGCCATTTGGAAGATACTTTTATGCGGTAGGTGATAATGAAGATGGCGCGAGACTTATTGGTATACCTGTTAATAAAGTGAAGATATACGCGTTTATAATTTCAGGCATAAGTGCTGCGCTCGCTGGTTGCATATTTGTTATGAATATCGGATTCGTTCCAAATCAAACAGGAACTGGGATAGAACTACAGGTGATCGCAGCTGCTGTACTAGGAGGAGTTCATTTAAAAGGAGGAACGGGTTCTATAGTTGGAGCTGCATTAGGAGCGATATTTTTAGAGGCGATAAGCAGTTCACTCGTCTTTTTAAAAATACCAGCATTTTGGAATAATGCTATTTCAGGTTTCTTATTATTACTAATCGTCATATTAGATAGCGTTATGAAAAAGTGGAAGGCAGAAAGGAGGATGAATCTATGAAGTATGTATACAGATGGGAAGGTGTTCTAATCGTATTACTTCTTTTAGAATTCATTCTCTTTAGTTTTATAAATAGTGATTTCTTAAATATTAGTAATCTCCTTTTTAGTACAAATGATTTCCTATTTATCGCAATTGCGGCGATACCAATGACTTTCGTTATAGTAACAGGAGGAATTGATGTATCGGTCGGCTCCATAATGGGTCTCACTTCGATCTTAATCGGTGTACTTTGGCTGAACGGAATACCTATTTTGTTTGCTGTCATAATAGCCCTAATAATTAGTTGCCTAGCAGGCACTTTAAACGGACTTATTATAAAAATGACAGATGTCGAACCACTCGTCGTTACACTCGGAACGATGTTTTTATACGGAGGAATTGCACTCGTCATTTCAGGAGGGGCAGGTGCTTCTGGGTATGAAGGAATAAGTGGTTTACCTGACACATTTGTACAACTAGCAAACGGTAGTTTTATAGGAATACCGAATTTATTATGGTTACTAATTATATTAATGATTTTATGCACGATATTGTTTCATCGCACCATATATGGGCGCCACGTAAAATTAACAGGTGCGAACGAAAATGCAGCCAAATACACCGGGATTAAAACAAAAAAAGTAGTCATCATCGCTTACATACTGTCCGGATTAGGGGGTGGATTAGGAGGCGCTTTCTTAACTGCCTATTTCGGTTCCGCACGTGCTGATATGGGAAGTGAAACAATATTACCAATCATTACAGCAGTCGTGTTAGGCGGGACACTTATTACAGGGGGAAAAGGAAGTATTATCGGTACTGTACTTGCGAGTATTTTTATAGGACTCATGCAGTATGGTTTGCAAATGACGGGTATAACAAATGAACAATCTAATGTAGTTATTGGTATTATTCTTATTCTTTCAGTTATTATGAGGCATTTCAAATTACATCAATTCACACCGCGGAAAAGAAAGAACTTGCATAAGGGGGAAATGTCATGAAGAGAAAATTAGGGATTGTATTCATTGTATGCATTTGTTTAATCGGTTTAATCGCTTGCTCTAGTCAAACCGCAGATAAGAAAAAAGCTGATGATGTGAAATTTGCATTTATCCCAAAATTAACTGGAGTTGGCTTCTTTACATCAGGGGGTGAAGGAGCAAAAGAGATGGGAGATAAGTTAGGCGTACAAGTGAAATACGATGGACCATCTGAAGCGAGTGTTTCTGGTCAAGTAAAATATATAAACAATTTCATTAACCAAAACTATGATGCACTTATGGTCTCTTCTACGTCAGTAGATGGTCTATCGCAATCATTGCAACGTGCTAAGAAAAAAGGCATGACGGTGTTGACATGGGATTCTGATGTCAATCCGAAAGACCGTTCCTTTTATATAAGCCAAGGAACACCGGATCAACTTGCTAACTTATTAATTGAAATGACTTCTAAGCAAATTGGAGATAAAGGAAAAGTAGCCTTCTTTTACTCTAGTCCAACAGTAACGGATCAAAACCAATGGGTAACGAAAGCGAAAGAAATTATTAAAAAGAAATATCCGAACTGGGAAATTGTAACGACGCAGTACGGTGAAAATAATGCACAAAAGTCTTTGTCGGTAGGGGAGAATATTTTAAAAACGTATCCAGATATTAATGCAGTCATTTGCCCGGATGCAACGGCACTTCCAGCAATGGCACAAGCAGCTGAAAATTTAAAAATGGATAAAAAAGTAGTCGTAACTGGCTTCTCTACACCAAACGTGATGCGTGATTACGTAAAACGAGGAACAGTAGCGCAATTTGGTTTATGGGATGTCAAACAACAAGGTGCACTCGCAACGTATGTAGCAAATGAAATTGTTGTAAAAGGGAAGAAGTTAAAAGTGGGGGATAGCTTCGAAGTAAAAGGAATTGGAAAAGTAAAAGTAGAGCCAAACTCCATTCAAGGATATGACTATGAGGCAGAAGGGAACGGAATTATCGTACTACCAGAACGAGTCGTATTTACAAAGGATAATATTGATAAATATAATTTCTAGTAACGAAAAAACGTCCGAATGTATCGGACGTTTTTATTTCTTCATTAATTATGAACCGTTTCTTTTTCATTTAATCCAAGCGTACGACCTGTAGAAGTGTGAAGGTCTTGGAACAATCTTGGATTTTCAGTTAGTGAAATGCCGTAAGAAGGAATCATTTCTTTTATTTTTCCTTCCCATTCTACCATTCGGCTTGGGAAACATTTTTCTAATACTTCAAGCATAACATGAACGGCAGTAGAAGCACCCGGTGATGCACCTAGTAACGCCGCGATTGATCCATCAGCCGCACTAACAACTTCAGTACCGAATTGAAGTGTTCCTTTACCGCCAGCGTCAGTATCTTTAATTACTTGTACACGTTGACCAGCAACTACAACATCCCAATCTTCACTTTTTGCGTTCGGAATGAATTCGCGTAATTCTTCCATACGTTTTTCATGTGATAACATAACTTGCTGAATTAAGTATTTTGTTAATCCCATTTCTTTTACACCAGCAGCTAACATCGTTAAGACGTTATTCGGTTTTACAGAACCGATTAAGTCAAGGTTTGATCCAGTTTTTAAGAACTTAGGAGAGAACCCTGCGAACGGTCCAAATAGTAAAGCTTTTTTATTGTCTATATATCTCGTATCAAGGTGAGGTACAGACATTGGCGGAGCGCCAACTTTAGCTTTACCGTATACTTTTGCATGATGTTGCTCTACAACTTTTTGGTTTTTACATACCATAAATAGTCCACTTACTGGGAATCCACCGATATGTTTTGATTCAGGAATACCAGTCTTTTGTAGTAGAGGTAGACTACCGCCGCCGCCGCCGATAAAGACGAATTTTGCAGTATGATGCTCGATTTTACCACTATTCATATCGTGTACTTTTACTTCCCACAAACCATTCTTCGTGCGTTTAATATTTTCGACACTATGTTTGTAGTTTAGCTCGACATCTTTCGTTTTTAAGTAATCAAACAGCATACGTGTTAATGCACCGAAGTTAACATCAGTTCCAGAGTCAATCTTCGTTGCAGCCATCGGTTCATTAGATGTACGACCTTCCATAATGAGTGGAAGCCATTTTTTTAATGTTTCAGGAGCATCGGAAAATTCCATTCCTTGAAACAGTGGATTTTTTGAAAGCGCTTCAAAACGGTTTTTTAGAAACTGAACATTTTTTTCACCTTGTACTAAACTCATATGAGGTAGAGGCATAATGAAATCTTGTGGATTACGAATTAATTTGCTTTTTACAAGATATGCCCAAAATTGTCTTGAAAGCTGGAATTGCTCATTCACTTTTACAGCCTTACTAATATCTATAGATCCGTCAGATTTTTCGGAAGTATAGTTCAGTTCGCATAGTGCAGAATGCCCTGTACCTGCATTATTCCATTCGTTAGAGCTTTCTTCCCCGGCACTTGCAAGTTTTTCAAAAACTTTAATTTCCCATTCAGGTGCTAATTCTTTTAGTAATGAGCCCAACGTTGCACTCATAATTCCTGCACCAATTAAGATAACGTCTGTTTTTTGCTGCATGTTGCTCATGATAATCTCTCCATCCCCTATATTGGCAAAAAAGAGTAGGTGTTTTCTATGTCTAAGCCGTAAAAGAGAAACACCGCCTAGGCCCCACCTAGGTATTTACCTTTTTTGTCTCAATTATATAACCATCTCATACTCTATTATAATAATTAATAGACTAAAATATCTAGTGTTATCTGATAATTTTAAACTATTTAACGTTTTATTCGCCAAAAATCTTATTTAACAAGCTCTTTTAAGGTGATAAATAGAAAAAAATTACAGTTTGAAATTATCTCGAAAAAGCTTACATATCCTTAAGTGACTAAATCGAGTACCTTTTTATGGGACTTTTTGCTCTAATTATTGTATGGTTATTCTGAATATTAAAAGGAGGGATACACATGCGTACACAAGAACAAATCGCAAACTTATTTCGAAATTTTTCAATAAAGGAATGTAAAGGGTCAAGTGACTTATATGAATATTTATCAATGAAAATTGCTGAAGATGAGGAAGTACTTACACTATCTTCCTACGCTCAAGCAGGTCAACCAGTCCCAAACTTATTATTAGGTGCAGTACATTATTTATTATTAGCAGGGAAAGAACATCATTTAAAAACGTACTATAGTAGCTTAGTTGAAAATGCTAATACAGATTTAGATCAAGCTTTTGCTCATTTTAAAGATTTCTGTAAAATATACAGAGAGGAAATCATTACTTTATTACAAACGAAACTTGTTCAAACGAATGAAGTAAGAAGATGTGCGTACTTATATCCAAGTTTCAGTTACATATTTAGCAAAGTGAATAAACCGTTAGCGTTAATAGAAATTGGGACAAGTTCTGGATTACAACTATTTTGGGACCAATATAGCTATTCGTACGGTACAGATGAAACATACGGAAATATAAATTCGAATGTACATGTAACTTCTGAAATAAGAGGAGAGAATGTGCCTCATTTATTAAAAGAAAGTCCACCTGTCGTAGAAAGAATCGGACTAGATTTACATGTAAATGATTTACATAGTGATGAAGATTATTTATGGCTACGTGCACTCATTTGGCCAGAACATAAAGAAAGGCTTGAACTGTTTGACCAAGCTGCATCTTTAGTAAAAAATAAATCTGTTCAATTAATAGAAGGAGACGGTGTAGAGCTATTACCATCTATTATTGAACAAATAAGTAGCGACGCTGTTATCTGCATTTTTCATACACATGTCGCAAATCAAATACCTGAACAAATAAAACGTAAGCTGGAAAAACAAATCCAAGAAATAGGTGCAAAACGTGATGTATTCCACTTATATAACAACATGTGGGACCGGGATCTTCATATTGATTATTATATTAACGGAAACGAATATCGTGAAACAGTCGGAGAAACAGAAGGGCATGGGAGATGGTTTAGTTGGAAGCTTGGGAAGGAGACGCTTATTTAGATTAATAGGAGCGCCCTCACTTGTAAAAGATGAGGGTATAGGTTCAAGCGTTGACTAAATGACTAATGAATAAATTTATTAGTACTATACAAAAAACTCTTAGGAGAAATCCTAAGAGTTTTTTTGTATTACATTTAAACCCCATAATGAATCATGTACTTTTGTTCTGCTGTAGCTTGTACAATTTTTAAAGCTAACTCATTCAGCTCATCAGAACTTTTGAAGAACTTTGAAGATGTAACTGTTTCATAGAATATTGCTAATGATTCAGGTGGGATAATTGTAATACCGTAATAGACTAAACCGTATTCCTGATTTTTGACTGTATGGAAGTAGGTTTTCATAATTGATAAATTTTGATTTAAACTACTGATAATATCATCATCAACAGAAATACAATGATATTTCTCTGGTGTATAATCCTCGTAATTTTTTCGAGAAGTAAAATCATCAATTATTCCAAAATCATGGACACATGCCATCAATATCATCCTTTCAGCTTTAATAAAGTGAGTTCTATTAAAGTAAAATAGTCATTTTGTTTACGTGTAATAGTAATAGAAATAGTTATGTAGTTCATTAGTATAGTACTTCATAAAAAATCTTCGGTTCTTCTTCGTGAAACCAGTTTATTTATGTAAAATGAACTTTTTGCAAAAACCGAGCGAATGTAGTGTGAAAGATCATGAGGGGGCTATAGTCGCTACTCAATTTTTAGCAATCGTAAGTTTATTTTGGTGGGAATTGCGACAACTATTTAGTGTGAAGACGGACATGAAACGTTTTTAGAAGATAAGGAAACTTATAATATATAGAATTAGAAATAAGAATTTGATAGTATTGGAGTAAGGAGTTTTAATAGCAGTATATTAAGTGGTACTAATATATTGTTGCAAATACTTCCATGAATTTATGGAAGCATTTGATAGAATTCAAAAAAATATAATGGAGGCTCATATGAAAAAAGTAATTGGCGCAGCAACAGCAACTGTTTTCGGATTGGGAGCATTTACTACAACTGCTACCGCAGAAACAATCGTAACAGCAGATGTACTCAACGTACGTGAAAAACCGACTACGGAATCAAAAGTAGTCGAAAAGGTAAAAAATGGGCAAGAATTAAAAGTCATCAATACTGAAGATGGCTGGTCAAAAATTGAGTTGAATGGTAAAGAAGTATTTGTAAGCTCGGAGTTTACAAAAGATATTTACCATGTAACAGCAAATTTATTAAATGTTCGTACGGAAGCAAACACAGAATCAAAAATTCTTGGCAGACTGAAAAAAGATGATGTAATTGAATCAACGAACCAAGTAAAAGATGGATGGCTACAATTTGAGTATAAAGGAAAAACAGCTTATGTAAATGTTTCTTTCTTATCTAGTACAGCACCAGTTGAAAAAAAGGCTGACGAGAAAACGAAGCAAGTAGCGAAAGTGCAAAAAATGGTTAAAGCTAAGGAAGAAGCTAAAACACAGAAGGTAACAAAGGCAAAAGAAACAATTAAACCTAAGGAAGAAGAGAAAGTACAAGAAGTAGTAAAGCCTAAGGAAGAAGAGAAAGTACAAGAAGAAGCAAAACCTAAGGAAGAAGCAAAAGTACAAGAAGAAGCAAAACCTAAGGAAGAAGAGAAAGTACAAGAAGTGGTAAAGCCTAAGGAAGAAGAGAAAGTACAAGAAATAGCAAAGGCTAAAGAAGAAGCAAAAGCCCAAGAAATAGCGAAGGCTAAAGAAGAAGAGAAAGCACGAGAAATAGCGAAGGCTAAAGAAGAAGAGAAAGCACGAGAAATAGCAAAGGCTAAAGAAGAAGCAAAAGCCCAAGAAATAGCCAAAGCTAAGGAAGAGGCGAAAGCACGAGAAATAGCTAAGGCCAAGGAAGAAGCAAAAGCCCGAGAAGCAATAAAGGCAAAAGAAGAGTCTAAAAATAACACGCAGTCCGCTAAACGTGAATTAACAGTGGTGGCGACAGCATATACTGCTGATCCAAGTGAAAATGGTACATATGGTGGACGCGTTTTAACTGCGATGGGGCATGATTTAACGGCTAATCCGAATATGAGAATTATCGCAGTTGACCCGAAAGTAATTCCTTTAGGATCTAAAGTATGGGTAGAAGGTTATGGAGAAGCAATCGCTGGAGATACCGGAAGTGCAATTAAAGGTAATCGCATTGATGTTTTAATGGGCTCAAAAAGTAAAGCTATGAATTGGGGAAGACAAACTGTTAAAGTGAAAATTTTATAATAAATCTAGAATATAACATAATGAAAATAAGACCGACATATTTTGTAGGTCTTATTTTCGTACCATAATATCATTAAGAATCACATCAAATATATCTTTTTGCGTGAAGTGATCTGTAAAAATAGTTTCCCTAGCAACTTCAATTGTATCGTGCGGATTATACCATTTTTCTAGGGAATCCTCACCAAATTCATGCCTTTTTTCCCTTGTGTTATGTCGTCGAATCGTTTCTTTTAACGATAAATCAAAGTAATATGTATACGCGTTTCCTTCAAAAAAATGTATTAATTCTTTCAGCATATCACCATATCTTCGACTGTTTAAAATACCTTCTAAAATAACAAGTTCACATTTTCCTTTTCCATACTTTGTAATTTCACATAGTAAATCATGTGATAAATTCCCCATCGTATCGTGTACTCTAAGCATATCTCTACGTACAACATCTTGTGATACTAAAAGTGTCCCTTGTCCGAAATATTCTTGTAGTTGCTTTGCGATTGTTGTTTTACCACTTGCGGAGTTTCCTCTAAGAATGATTAATGTTGATTTATGTATAGGATTAGACATAGTGAATTCCCCCAGCATGAATGATTATATAGAAAATTTTAACAAATTAAACGTAGAAAGTGTATAATTAATAAGGATGCAAATAAAAAAGGTGGGGGTTAAATGGAAGGTAAATTAAATAGGGCGCAGCCGATTTGGAAACGGACATGGTTTCGCTATCTAGGGGCATTTATAATTTTACAATTACTGTTTATTATTTGTGAAGTAACTGCATGGGCACCAAACTTTAGACCTGGCGGAGAATTTTTTAATAGAGTATTAAATTCTCAATTTTTCACAGAATGGTTCACGCCATATAAAATCCCTCAATTTAATGTGTTTACAGCATTTTTTGCGATTACATTGTTACCATACGCATTAATAGGTGCAATGAAAGATTTCACAAAAAGGAAAAATATAAATAATTAAAAAGAGGTATTATATGCTATTTCAAAAAGATAATGTATCGGTTCGGTACGTAAAAGAAGAGGATGCACCAATCATTTCAAAATGGTTAACAGAACCAGAAGTCCTGCAATATTACGAAGGACGAGATAATCCCCAATCAGTAGATATGGTACTGGATCATTTCATACATAATCCAAACAGTCATGAAAAAAGATGTTTAATAGAGTTTGATGATGTGCCAATTGGTTATATTCAAATGTATCCAGTTGATTCGGAGTGGAAAACATTATATGGCTATGAAGAATCGCAACATGTATGGGGAATGGATCAATTTATTGGAGAACCGACTTATTGGGGAAAAGGCATTGGAACGAAACTCGTTCAGACAGCAATTACATATATTATGGAGAACACGGGAGCAGAAGCCATTGCAATGGACCCGAAAGTAAATAATGAACGTGCAATAAAGTGTTATGAAAAATGTGGATTTAAAAAGGTAAAGGTTTTAAAAGAACATGAACTGCATGAAGGGGTATTAGAAGATTGTTGGATGATGGAATATAAACAAAGGGAGCTGCGCGAAATGAAAAAAGCATTAATCGTAATCGATGTGCAAGCAGGTATGTATACAGCAGGAATGCCAGTACATAATGGGGAAAAGTTTTTAGAAATATTGCAAGAGCTTATTGGAGAATGCCGTTCAAATGATATTCCGGTAATTTATGTGCAACATAATGGACCGAAAGATCATCCGTTAGAAAAGGGTACAGAGGGGTGGAAGATTCATAAGGCAATCGCTCCACTAGAAGGGGATTGTGTTGTTGAAAAAACGACCCCAGATTCATTCCACAAGACGGACCTAAAAGAAGTATTGCAAGACAATGGAATCGATCATGTTATCATTTCAGGAATGCAAACACAGTATTGTGTGGATACGACAACTCGCAGGGCGTTTAGTGAAGGGTATAAAGTAACGTTAGTGAGCGATGCACATAGTACGTTTGATACAGAGGTGTTACGTGCTGAAGACATTGTGAAGCATCATAACGTAGTGTTTGGAGCGTTTGCTGATGTCATTACATTAAAAGATTTGAAAGAAACTGTCTCTAAATAAGAGGCAGTTTTTTATCCGACGTTAATGGGCAGTAAGACCCCCACCTCAAAATGCAGCGAAAGCAAAGAAGTTAGGTGGGGGGCGGGCTGCCCATAAAAGTCCGATTGGTTCAACTAATAATCAGTGGGGGATGAAGAAAACCCCCACTGATTAAAGTTTCACTTTATTAGAGGAAATCATGTCAAATAGTGTCGGTAAGTCGATATTTTTTGTCGAAACGTCGATATATTGAAATAAACGTTGATATAATTTCACGTACCATAATGAAAACACAAAAAAGGAGCACCACATAATTAAAAAGGGCGCTCCTACATCAAAATATTACTTCTTCTTATCTTTATCCAATATATTCTGCTCTTCAGCAAACTCCGTACCATATGCGAAGCGGCGATTAATACGAATATTATCGTTGTGGTGCCTTGTGTGAGAGCCAGAGAAACGATGAACGATTACTTCAGATAATGTAAAGACAATTGCGGAAAGGATGCTTCCCCATGCAATTTGCATATAGTTGTCTAATAAAATATTACCGAAAATCCATACGCTTAAATATGTTAGTAAGAAATCCGACATAATGGCACCAGTATTGCCGATTCGATTTAATATGATTTTATCAACGAACATATAAGATACGATTGTTACAAAGAGACTAAATGAAATAATTTGGACGAACGTTGCAGGGAAAAATAAAGCGAGTCCAATACTAAATGCGATAATGCACGATATAAACTTGATAAGCACTACAGTAAAACCATTCAATATTTACACCTCCGATTTATACATAGTTTTACAATAAATTTAGGAGTTCATACATTGTAACGAATATATTTATATAAAACTTTTTCATGTTTAATCTTTGTCTAAATATTAAAAAAACAAAGAAAAAATGTTATAGTAAAATGAGAGTATATGACATTTTTAGGTAAGGGGGAATCCTGGGTGTGGATTACTTCAGAAGTAGAAATTCCAGACGAGTTAATTGATCATCTTGAACAAGGAAAGTTAGTATTATTTGTTGGAGCGGGAGTTTCTATGAAAGGGAAATCAAACTTACCGAATTTTGATGATCTTGTTGATGAAATTGCGAAAACGTTATATGTAGAAAAACGTGAAATAACAGAACCACATGATTATTATCTTGGTAAAATTGCGAAATCAAAAGATGTACATCAAGTTGCAAGAGATCTAGTTCATATAGAAAAGTCAAAACCGAATCCGCTTCATTATGCAATTCCTAGGTTGTTTCCTTTAGACACGGAAGTTCGTATTGTAACGACAAATTTTGATCGACATTTTACAACTGCGATAAAAGAAATGAATAGAGAATTAAACGTATATTACGCACCTGCGTTACCTACAGGTAGAGCGTTTAGAGGACTCGCTTACATACATGGCAATATAGAACAAGAGAAAGAAGCATTAATTTTAACAGATGGTGATTTTGGAAGGGCTTACTTGACGGAAGGATGGGCGAGAAGATTTTTAGTTGATTTATTCTCGAATTATACCGTTTTGTTCGTTGGATATAGCCATAATGATCCAGTAATGAAATATTTAGCAACTGGTTTACCACCAAGTACAAGGCGTTATGCATTTGTCGCACAAGGAGAAAATACATATCATTGGGAGCATTTAGGAATACGGCCGATTGTATATCCAAATAAAGGTAATAATCATCAGTCTCTCGTTAAAGCAGTAAAACGATGGGCGGAGTTAATGGGTGATAATTATATTACAAAACGAATGCGCATTCGTGACATAGTAACAGTTCCACCTTCTGTAGAGCAGGAACAATTATCATACATAAAACAATCCATTAAAAAAATTGAAACAGTCCGCTACTTCGTTGAATTTGCTCATGATTATGAGTGGGTGGAATGGCTTGAAGCGGAAGGGAAATTACAAAATTTATTTTTAATTACATCAAACTATAACGAGGTAGATGAATTACTTGCAAAATGGTTAGTGGAACAATTTCTTTTTAGTCACCAAAAAGAATTATTTCAATTAATTTTTAAAAATCAATCTAAACTATCTCCGTTATTATGGAGAACAATTTGTAGTTACTTAAGTGAGACGAAAATTGAGATGGACCCATTGTTGTTTGCACGGTGGACACTGCTTTTATTAGAAACAGCTGAAAAAGATAGTAAATCGATCGAAACAATTTCTTACTTACTGCAAAAATGTTCTTTTCCTGAGCATAAAGAAATCGCTTTATTGTTATTAACGTTTATTTTGGACGGAAAACTTAAATTGAAGCGTGAAAGAAAGTGGGGAAATGATAATACGCAAGAATCAATAGAACTTGAGGAGTCGAGTCGTTTACCCGTGTCTACATTTTCTTATGTGGAGAAAATTTGGAATGAAAAGATGAAACCGCATATTTCTTATTACGCCGTTCCAATTATGATGATGGGAATAGAGAAGTTGCGGATGTTATCACTAAGGCAAACGGCACTGAAAAAAAGGGATAAGGAAAATGTGGAAAAAGAGTTTCAGCAAAATGATCTTGCGTTTTTAATTCAAATTGTAAAAGAGTGTTTAGCCTATTTATGTGAAAATAATGAGAAAAAAGCAAATTATTATATTACTGAAATGATAGAAGCAAGCAGCATACTTCAAAATCGAATTGCCATTGATGCGATGAATAAAAATATATTCGTAAGCGCCGATGAGAAGATGAAATGGTTGTTACAGGAAGAAATTCTTTTAGATGTCACGTATAAACAAGAAGTTTTTCAACTTATAAAAAATCATTACGCACTCTCTTTAGAAAAAACAAAGGAAGAAGTCATTCAAATTGTATTAAAGAACCTTGCAGAGGAGAGGGCATTTGATGTTTGTTTACTGTTAGATTTATTATTCACGTGTGATTCAAATAGTCCATCTACAGCAAAAGGTTATGAGTTAATGAAGCAAAAACATCCACACTTTCATTCTGATCGATACAGTGTAAAAAAGAGAGAGACGACAGAACAAAGTATTACTTGTAATGTAACTGCTGATGGATTATTACAGCTGAAAGATGAAGAAATTATGAAACAAGTTCGCCAATTCTCTCAAGATGGTGTGTTTGAACAACGTCATTTTTTAGAGATGTTATCGAAAGCATGTAAATTGAATACAGAATGGAGTATTTCATTTGCTTATCAATTAGTAGGTATGCACGAAATAAGTAATGAAGTTTGGTTTGTTTGTATTAGAGAGTGGCGAAATAACCGAGGACTGACAAATGAACAAATACAAAAAGTTATTCCTCTGTTGCAGAAATTCGTTAGAAATACTGCATTTCATTGGTTAATTAGTAGCTTTCTATATGAAATTAGCAATCGGTTAGAAGAGTTAGAGGAAAATAGTATACGCAATGTAAAACGGTTTGCTTTTTCAGTATTCCCTCAAGTAATGAAAAGTGACACGGATTTTAAGCTTGGAAAACAAGATTTTTACAATGAATCGATTCAGCATCCTGTTGGGAAAATGACAGCTGTATTATTAAAACTGTTATCATATGATCATTTATACGATCGTAATGTGTATGAATATTTATTTTTATTTGAAGAACAAGTAAGAATTAGTACAGAACGGACAAATTTTATGTTAGCGCGTTTAGTAGCGGATATTACATTTCTTTATCATATTGAGAAACAATGGTGCCGAAAATATTTGTTACCGTACTTAGAGTTAAAGAAGGAAAATGAGATTACGAAATATGCATGGGCCGGCTTATGTTACACGCAAATAAATTTACCTTTATTTACAGAAATGAAGCGATTTATTAAGTATGCAGTAGAACATTTAGAAGTATTACATCCGCATACGAGGGAAGCTTTCTTAAAATGGCTCAGTTTTGTATTTATTAAATGTGTACTGTATTGGGAACAAAAAACAGACTGGTTATACCCTTTACTTATACGAGAAAATGAAGAAAATAAAATTAAGTTTATGCAGTTTTTATGCTATTACGTCAAAACGTTAAGCGCAAAAGAGCAACAAAAATTTTGGGCAGCTTGGCTCAGTATATTTTTGCGAGAACGACCGAAAATGGGTGAAATCACAGCTAGAGAATATGTAATGCTTTTACGTATTATTTTATTTATGGATGAAATAGTAGAAAGAGGGTTATCGATAATTTGTAAATCATTTTCGGACGTAGGTGGAAAGGGAAATCAAACGGAGTTAAAACAGTTATTCAATGAAATACTTGAGAAGACAGAGAGTATAAAAATGTATAAAGAGTTGTATGCAAACGTATTTTTTACTTTACTGCAAACGCTTCAGGAAGCGGATTTACTTGAAACGGAAATCATTCAAATAAAAGAATTTTTAATCGGGTATAAAGTAGAAAAATGTGTAATAAATGCAATAGATAATGAGATAATTCGCATCGGAATTGTTATGGAGAATTTACAAGAAGAAATGTAAGGCGAAAGTGGAATTTTAAAAAATATATAAAAAGTTGTTGACAGTGTTTTGAAAAGCGTTCTATAATACGAATCATACTTATTCAATTTCAAAAAACATTTGAATAAACAAAGTGCAATGAAGAGATCACAGTAGTGGTTAGTCTTACTGTAACAGAGAGCTGGTGGTTGGTGTGAACCAGTACAGGGATAATCATGAATTACAGTCTTGGAGCATCTTTTTCGTAGTAAAGATAGTAGTATTGTCTTTATGAAGAAAAAGCGGTCAATTGATCGTTAACAGTGAAGAGAGGTAGACAGAAATTTAGTCTGCAACTAGGGTGGTACCGCGATAAATATCGTCCCTACTGATTTATTCAGTAGGGACTTTTTGTATTTTAGTGGCCCAACTTGAAAATTAAATATGCATGCGTTGAAAGGAAAAGCAGTAGTTGTTGTTTCCCTGTAACAGAGAGCTGGTGGTTGGTGTGAACCAGTACAAAAACAAGAGCAAATTACAGTCCTAGAGCATCTTTTTCGTAGTAAAGATAGCATTGTCTTTATGAAGGGAAAGACGGTCAGAAGATCGTTAACAATGAAGAGAGGTAGACGAAAGAAGTCTACAACTAGGGTGGTACCGCGATAAATATCGTCCCTACTGATTGAATCAGTAGGGATTTTTTGTACAAAAAAGTGGGTTTTTAACTAGTAGATAGTGTCTTTGTACTAATTATTAGTTTAAAATAAGAAGAGGGATCGATTCCACTTTAAATTTGTATAATTGACCAGTTCAGAAAATAGAGAATTTTTCATTCTCTTACTATAACTTTTAAAACATTAGAGGAGGATTTCCAAATGGCAAATCATGAATTAGATCAATTACGTAAACAGGTAGATGAAATTAACTTACAACTATTACACCTTTTAAACAAACGTGGTGAAATCGTTCAAAAAATTGGGGAGCAAAAGCAAGTACAAGGTACGAAACGTTTTGATCCAGTACGTGAGCGTGAAGTACTTGATATGATCGCAGAGAATAACGAAGGACCATTCGAAACATCAACGGTTCAACATATTTTCAAAACAATCTTCAAAGCTAGCTTAGAATTACAAGAAGATGATAACCGTAAAGCATTACTAGTATCACGTAAAAAGAAACAAGAAAACACAATTGTTGACGTAAAAGGTGAATTGATTGGTAACGGAACACAAACGTTCATTATGGGACCTTGTGCGGTAGAAAGCTTAGAGCAAGTTCGCCAAGTAGGGCAAGCGATGAAAGACCAAGGCTTAAAATTAATGCGCGGTGGTGCTTTCAAACCGAGAACATCTCCATACGATTTCCAAGGTTTAGGAGTAGAAGGATTACAAATCTTACGCCAAGTAGCAGATGAGTTCGACTTAGCGATTATTAGTGAAATTTTAAATCCGAACGATGTTGAAATGGCATTAGACTACGTTGATGTAATTCAAGTTGGTGCACGTAACATGCAAAACTTCGATTTACTACGAGCTGTAGGTAAAGTTAACAAGCCAGTATTATTAAAACGTGGATTAGCAGCAACAATTGATGAGTTCATTAATGCAGCGGAATACATCATTGCACAAGGTAACGACCAAATTATTCTTTGTGAGCGCGGTATCCGCACATACGAAAGAGCGACACGTAACACATTAGACATTTCAGCAGTACCGATTTTAAAGAAAGAAACACATTTACCAGTTGTTGTTGACGTAACGCATTCAACTGGACGTAGAGATTTATTATTACCAACAGCAAAAGCAGCACTTGCAATTGGCGCAGATGCAGTAATGGCTGAAGTACACCCAGACCCAGCAGTTGCATTATCAGATTCTGCACAACAAATGGATATTCCAGAATTCCATAAATTCATGGAAGAGTTAAAAGGATTCAAAAATAAATTATCTTAATTCCATATCATATATGCGCTGAAGAGGAAACAGTAGTGCTTATCTCCCTGTTAAAGAGAGCTGATGGTCGGTGTGAATCAGTACAAAGGTAAGCATGAATTACAGCCTTGGAGCATCTTTTTCGCCAAATTTTGGAGGAAAAGACGGTCTTACGATCGTTAAAGAAGAGAGGTAGACGAAAGAAGTCTACAACTAGGGTGGTACCGCGATAAACATCGTCCCTACTGAGCGCTCAGTAGGGACTTTTTTGTACAAAAAAATAGTAAAGGGGCAAGAGAAATGAGATACATTACAGCTGGAGAATCACATGGACCGCAGTTAACAGTTATTTTAGAAGGTGTACCAGCAGGTTTAACGCTGGCAGCGGAACATATAAATAAAGAATTATTAAGAAGGCAAAAAGGGCACGGACGCGGAAGACGTATGCAAATTGAAACGGATACAGTTGAAATTGTAAGTGGTGTTCGTCATGGGATGACACTTGGCTCACCAATTACGTTAATCGTAAAAAATGATGATTTCAAACATTGGACAAAAGTAATGGGTGCAGAGCCAATTTCGGAAAAAGAAAGTAAAGACATGAAACGTACAATTACGAAGCCACGTCCAGGACATGCGGATTTAAATGGAGCAATTAAATACGGTCACCGTGATATAAGAAACGTACTAGAGCGCTCGTCTGCAAGAGAAACGACAGTAAGGGTTGCAGCTGGAGCAGTTGCGAAACAAATTTTAAAAGAATTAGGCGTAGAAATTGCAGGGCATGTACTTGAAATTGGTGGAGTAAAAGCAAAACATATTTCTAACTTGTCAATTGAAGAAATTCAAACAATTACTGAAAACTCACCAGTTCGATGTTTAGATAAAGAAGTAGAACAAGAGATGATGGATGCGATTGATCATGCAAAAAGTAGCGGAGATTCAATTGGGGGCATTGTAGAAGTCATTGCAGAAGGAATGCCGATTGGCGTTGGTAGTTACGTTCATTACGATCGTAAATTAGATGCAAAACTTGCTGGTGCAATTATGAGTATTAATGCATTTAAAGGTGCTGAAATTGGCGTTGGTTTTGAAGCAGCAAGACAGCCAGGAAGTAAAGTGCATGATGAAATTTTATGGGATGAAGAACAAGGATACACGAGAAAAACGAATAATGCCGGTGGTTTAGAAGGCGGTATGACAACGGGAATGCCAATTGTCGTAAGAGGTGTAATGAAACCAATACCTACATTATACAAACCGTTAGCAAGTGTTGATATTGATACGAAAGAAGCATTCCAAGCGAGTATTGAAAGATCTGATAGCTGTGCAGTACCAGCAGCAGGTGTAGTAGCTGAATCTGTTGTAGCATGGGAACTTGCACATGCACTAGTCGAACAATTCGGAAAAGATCGTATGGAGTTAATTCAACAAAACATTACGCAACATAATAAATACGCAAAAGAATTTTAATAAAAAGGTGGTTTTAACATGCAAGTAAAAGATCAACTATCATCATTACAACCATATAAACCAGGTAAATCACCTGAACAAATGAAAGAAGTGTACGGAGATCATTCATTTGTGAAACTAGCATCGAATGAAAATCCATTCGGCTGCTCACCACGTGTTTTAGATGAGTTGCAAAAATCGTGGTTGGACCATGCTTTATACCCTGACGGAGGTGCTACAACGCTCCGTCAAACAATTGCAAATAAGCTACATGTACAAATGGAACAAGTACTTTGCGGTAGTGGTTTAGATGAAGTCATTCAAATCATAAGCCGTGCAGTACTTAAAGCAGGAGATAAAATCGTAACGGCTGGGGCAACATTCCCGCAGTACCGTCATCATGCAATTATTGAAGGTTGTGAAGTGAAAGAAGTTCCATTAAATAACGGTGTATACGATTTAGACGAAATTTCGTCAGCGGTAGATAATAATACGAAAATCGTATGGATTTGTAATCCAAATAACCCGACAGGCACATATGTGAATGACCGAAAATTGACTCAATTCATTGAAGGTATTAGTGAAAATACGTTAATTGTCATTGATGAAGCGTACTATGAATACGTAACAGCAAAAGATTTCCCAGAGACATTACCGCTTTTAGAAAAGCATAAAAATATTCTTGTGCTTAGAACATTTTCTAAAGCGTACGGATTAGCTTCCTTCCGCGTTGGATATGCGATTGGACAGGAAGAGCTAATTGAGAAATTAAATGTCGTACGTTTGCCATTTAACGTATCTTCATTAGCGCAAAAAGCAGCGACGATTGCTTTTGGTGATGACGAGTTTATTGAAGAAGTAGTTCGTGTGAATACAGAAGGATTACAACAATACGAGAGCTTTTGTAAGGAAAATGATATTCCATTTTATCCATCGCAAACAAATTTCATCTTCTTACCAGTTGAGAATGCTGGAGAGATTTATGAAGCTTGTGCACACGCAGGATTTATTATTCGTCCATTCCCGAATGGTGTCCGTATTACAGTCGGAACAAGGGAGCAAAATGAAGGAGTGATTTCGGTGTTACAACAACACTTTGAAAATAAAAAAAGAAAGTCTCGAGATGAGGCAAATGCGTAAACAGGTAGTATTAATTGGAACTGGTTTAATCGGAGGCTCTCTCGCATTAGCAATTAAGAAAGAGCACGATGTAACGATAACAGGTTATGATATATTTCAAGAACAAGTAGAGCGTGCAAAAGAATTACACGTAGTAGATGAAATAGCAGTAGATTTACAACATGCATGTGAAGAAGCACATTTAATTGTTTTTGCTTCACCAGTTGAAGAAACGAAGAAGTTATTACACAAATTAGCGTCATTTCGTTTACGAAAAGATGTTATTGTGACTGATGTTGGTAGCACAAAAGGAACAATTATGAATGAAGCGGAAGCTTTGTTTTCAAAGGAAATTTCTTTCATTGGTGGACATCCGATGGCAGGTTCTCATAAAACGGGCGTTGAAAGTGCAAAAGCGCATTTATTTGAAAATGCATTTTACATTTTAACACCGATGCATCACGTGCCCAATGAAGATGTGGAAGAGTTGAAAGATTGGTTAAAAGGAACAGGGTCACATTTCCTTGTTTTAAACACAGAAGAACACGATTATGTAACAGGAATTGTAAGTCATTTCCCGCATCTTATTGCAGCTGGATTAGTAAAGCAAGTAGAGAAACATGCAGGAGATAATCCACTTATTCATCAGCTAGCTGCTGGAGGTTTCAAAGACATTACACGTATCGCATCTAGTAGTCCGAAAATGTGGAGTGATATTGTTAAGCAAAATCGTGAGCATTTAATGTTATTATTAAAAGAGTGGATCTCTGAAATGGAAGATTTATATGATACAGTTTCGACCGGAGATGCAGGCGAGATTCAAAACTATTTTGCAGACGCGAAAGAATACCGTGACTCTTTACCGGTAAGAAAGAGAGGGGCGATTCCTGCCTATCACGACTTATACGTCGATGTTTTAGATAAAGTAGGGGCATTGGCCCATATTACGAGTATTTTGGCTCGCGAGGAAATTAGTATTACGAACTTGCAAATATTAGAAGCGCGTGAAGGATTACTTGGAGTATTACGTATTAGCTTCCAACGAGAAGAAGATCGTATGCAAGCAAAACTCGCGCTTGGAGAAGAAAAATACCAAACTTATGAAACAATTTAAATGAGAAGGTGAAAACGTGAAGGAAAGAACAATTCAACCTGTTAATAACGGATTAAATGGCAACATTACAATTCCAGGAGATAAATCGATTTCGCACCGTGCTGTCATGTTCGGTGCGATTGCAGAAGGAAAAACAACAATTAAAGGTTTCTTGCCCGGTGCAGATTGTTTAAGTACAATTTCTTGTTTTAAAGAAATGGGAGTAGACATCGTGCAAAACGGTGATGAAGTCACTGTAGTTGGTAAAGGATTAGAAGGTTTACAAGAACCGAAAGCTGTATTAGATGTTGGTAATTCGGGTACAACTATACGTTTAATGTCAGGAATTTTGGCAAATACACCATTTTTCTCTTGCGTACAAGGTGATGCATCTATTGCAAAAAGACCGATGAAACGTGTAACAAATCCATTAAAACAAATGGGTGCGAACATTGATGGGCGCGAAGAAGGAACGTTTACACCGCTAACAATACGTGGTGGAGATTTAAAAGCAATTGAATACACTTCGCCGGTAGCAAGCGCACAAGTAAAGTCAGCTATTTTACTTGCAGGACTTCGTGCAGAAGGTGTAACAGCTGTTACAGAACCACATATTTCACGCGATCATACGGAAAGAATGCTCGAAGCATTTGGCGTTAAAGTAACTCGCGAAGGAAAGACAGTGAAACTAGCAGGTGGACAAAAGTTAACAGCGACAGATGTTCAAGTACCAGGTGACGTATCATCAGCTGCATTTTTCTTAGTAGCAGGTGCAATTATTCCAAATAGTAAACTAGTATTACAAAATGTAGGAATGAATCCAACTCGTACAGGTATTATTGATGTTTTAGAGAAAATGGGTGCTACGTTCACTGTAGAGCCAATTAACGAAGGAGCATCAGAACCAGCTGCAAACATTACAATTGAAACATCTTCATTAAAAGGAATCGAAATCGGCGGAGATATTATCCCTAGATTAATTGATGAAATTCCTGTTATCGCTTTAGCGGCAACGCAAGCAGAAGGAATTACAGTAATTAAAGATGCACACGAATTAAAAGTAAAAGAAACAAACCGTATTGATACAGTTGTAGCGGAATTAACAAAACTTGGTGCTCGCATAGAGGCAACTGACGACGGGATGATTATTTACGGGAAATCAGCTCTAAAAGGTAATACAGTTAATAGCTATGGTGATCACCGTATCGGAATGATGCTTGCGATTGCGGGATGTATTGCAGAAGGAAAAACAACAATTGAAGATGCAGAAGCAGTTGGTGTATCATACCCTACATTCTTCGAAGAACTTCAAAAGTTAGCTAAATAAAGTGATGAGAAGCAGATACGAGATGTATCTGCTTTTTCATATTGGATGTTTGTTAGTAAGCTAGTATAATTTCATTCACCGAACTATAACGTTTAGAATTATGGTACAATTCAAACAAAGGAAGGGGAGGAATATATGAACGTTATACGATTAAAGGAAGATAAATTTAGAGAAGCATTACGCTTATCAGAATACGCTTTTCAATATAAAGTTGAAGAGGATCGATTGCAGCGGCAACTTACAAGAATGAAGGAAAGTCATGAAGTGTACGGTATTATGGAAGGTAATGACTTAGCGGCAAAACTACACCTTATTCCGTTTCATATATACATAGGAAAAGAAACATTTAAAATGGGTGGCGTTGCAGGGGTAGCAACGTATCCAGAGTATAGAAGAAGCGGATATGTGAAAGAATTACTTCAACATTCACTTCAAACGATGAAAAAAGACGGATATACAGTATCGATGTTACATCCATTTGCTGTTGCATTTTACCGTAAATATGGCTGGGAACTTTGTGCGAATCTTCTTGTATGTCATATGACAAAGAGTGATTTAGTTGTGAAAAAACAAGTGAATGGTACTGTGAAACGTTTCAATAAAGAAAATCACTCAGAAGAAGTCGAGAAGCTTTATGAAACATTTGCAGAACGTTTTTCTGGTATGCTAGTTCGCAATGAAAAATGGTGGTTACAAGCAGTTTATGATGATTTAACATTAGCAATTTACTACGATGAAAATAAAACTGCAGCAGGTTACATGTTATATAAAATAGAAAAATCTAAAATGACTGTAGAAGAATTCGTACCACTGCATAATGAAGCACGAAATGGTCTATGGAACTTTATTTGCCAACATGATTCTATGATTAAAGAACTTGAAATGACAGTAAGTGAAAACGAACAGTTGTTATATACATTGCAAGAACCACGTGTGAAAACAGAAATAAAACCATATTTTATGGGAAGAATTGTAGATGTAGAGCAGTTCTTAAAACAGTATGAGTTAAACTGGAACAATATACAACAAGAAATAATTTTACATATTACAGATTCATTTGCACCGTGGAATAATGTATCGGTGAGACTTGCAAATTATGAAATAACAATTATAGAAGAACCAATGGATAAAGGGATCAAGCTAGATATAAATGCACTATCTACAATATTGCTTGGATACAAACGCCCATTAGAACTAAATGAACTTGAATTAATTAACGGAAGCGAAGAGGAAATACGAGCGTTTGAGAAAATAGTTCCGGTACGAGAAGCATTTATTTATGATTTCTTTTAAAAAATAGGGCTGTCCCAAATCAAATTTTGGGACAGCTTTCTCTTTGGGTGTCGGTTTTTGTCGGTAAGTTGATATATCCTGAAAATCGCTGATATAATTTTATTCACAAATAAGTGAATAAAATTACAACTATACGTAGTCACACACTTGACTTTTATTCCCTGTAATTTATAATTAAAAACGGAATGAATTTTCATTCCTGAAAATAGAGGTGGAAAAAATGGCTAAAAACAAACAAGAGGATATTTTTGATGCTGCGATGCAACTTTTTGCAGAGCGTGGTTACGATGGTACGACAATTCCAATGATCGCTGAAAAGGCAAAAGTCGGTGCGGGGACTATTTATCGCTATTTTGAAAATAAAGAGGCACTTGTTAACTCATTATTTTCAAAAAGTATGTTAGAGCTTTCTGAAATGATAAAAACAGATTTTCCTGTTGAAGCAAATATTCGTGAACAGTTTAGTCATACGTATAACCGTTTATTTGAATTTGCGAGAAACAATGTGGATGCTTTTTTATTTACAAATTCTCACTGCGATAGTTATTTTCTTGACGAGCAGAGTAAGAAAATATTTGACGATTTTATAGGCTTCTTTATGAATATTATAGAAGATGGGATTGTAAAAGGCTTACTCCGTCCGTTACCTCCAGTTGCTTTAATTATTATTGTATATCAACCGTTAGAAAAATTAATTAAAGTAATTGCAACAGGGCAATTAGAGTACTCAAAAGAATTAGTAAAAGAATTGGAAGAAAGCTCTTGGAACGCTATAAGAATCATTTGATTCTATAGCTTTATAAGGACAGGAATGAATATTCATTCCTGAATAGAATTAAAAAATGAGAGTAGGAGAGGGTATTTGTGTAACTAAAGGAATGAACATTCATTCCGAAAAAGTAGTTTAATAGAGTTTATAAAACAATGTAATAGAGTAATAGGAATGAATGTTCATTCCGGAATGGTATTTTAAAAAGATGGGAATGAATATTCATTCCGAAACTAACATGAAATTTTAATCGCGGGAGATGATGCAAATGAGCAAGCTGAAAAATTGGAGAAGTTTATCTTTTCTATTGTGGATAGTTATTACCATTACAATGATCGTTACGATGCCTAATATGGATAAATTAGTGAAAGAAAAAGGGCACATTACGATTCCTAATACAGAACAAAGTAGTATTGCTGACAAAATGATAAAAGAAATGAATAAAGACGGGACAGAAAAGTATGAGATTATAGCAGTTTTTAATAGTGGTAGTAAAACAGCTTTAACGACTGAACAAAAAGAGGAAATAACAAAAACAATCAACGTTTTGCAAAATGAAAAAGAACAATTAGGAATTAAAGAAATTGTTTCACATTTAGATAATAAAGATTTAGAGAAACAATTAGTTTCTAAAGATAATACGACTATTTTAACGCAAATATCGATAGATAAAAAGCATGGTGAAATATCGAAAGTTACAAATAATCTTCATAATAAAGTGAAAACGAAAGAGGTAACAACGTACTTAACAGGAAGTGACTTAATCGCGGGTGATTTTCTTACATCCTCTCAAGAGGGAGTGAAAAAGACTGAAGTTATTTCAATTATTTTCATTCTTGTAATATTAATCATTGTATTCCGTTCACCTATTGTTCCAATTGTTTCTCTTCTTACTGTTGGGGTATCATATTTAGTTTCAATGGGGATTATTGCCCATTTAGTAGATCAATTTAATTTTCCGTTTTCTAACTTTACGCAAGTGTTTGTCGTTGTTGTCCTGTTTGGGGTTGGAACAGACTATAATATTTTATTATTTACAAGATTTAAAGAAGAATTAAGTAAACAAGAAAACGCATTTTTGGCTACGAAAGAAACATTTAAATCGGCAGGGAAAACCGTTTTATATAGCGGGATAGCAGTACTAATTGGTTTTGCATCTCTTGCTTTAGCAAGTTTTAAATTATATCAATCTACTTCAGCGGTAGCAATCGGTGTCGCAGTTTTATTACTAGTATTAACTACGTTAAATCCGTTTTTCATGGTGTTTTTAGGAAAAGGGATGTTTTATCCCGTTAAAACATTTAAAGGTCATGAAGACAGTCGTCTATGGGGATTCTTTGCGAAAAACGCAGTAGTAAGACCATTTGTAGCTTTAATTATTGTATTTGTGATATCGATTCCTTTCGTATTAAAGTATTCTAATACACTTAATTACAATGATTTATTTGAAGTAGACAATAAATATGAGTCGAAAATGGGGATTAATGTAATAGAAGAACATTTTCCACCTGGTTTTTCTTCACCAAGTACGTTAGTCATTCAATCGAATAACAAGTTAGATGAGGCGAGTTCGCTTCAAACTTTAGATGAACTAACTGATAAGATTTTGAAAGTGAAAGGTGTTTCAGAAGTATATGCGCCGACACGTCCAACTGGTGATAGGGTTAAAGAACTATATATAAATAAACAAGCGGGTGAACTAAATACAGGTTTAGGGGATGCCAATGGTGGTATAAAGGAAATTAATGATGGATTAACTACTGCGAAAGATAAGATGGGTAATAAGGACTCAAATAGTCTTGCAAACGTTCAAAAGTTAATTGATGGAACAAATGAAGCGAAGAATGGTGTATCGGCATTAGGAACAGCTTTAAATCAACTATCTAATGGCATAAATGATGGAGCAAAAGGTGCGCAGCAAATTGAGAGTGGGTTAACTTCAGTAAATGAAAATATAAGTATATTATCTCATGCAGCTTCACAACTTCATGCTGGCTATACGCAGTTAGAAAAAGGTTTAAGTTCTTACGATCAATACTTCGGAAGTATTTCTCAAGCGATTGACGGTGCGAAGAAAGGTTATGAACAAATTGAAATGTTAATGACCAATTTCATCCAAACGAAACCAGAATTAGCAAATGATCCTAACATTCTGCAGACGATAGGAATTGCTAAAGAGGCTCAAAAGCAATTGGGTGGGCTTTCAAATGAATTAAATCAATTAGCAACGCAACACAATGCGGCGATGGGATCATTTAAAGAAGCCAATCAATCGTTATTGAAAGTGGATAATGGCTTAAAAGAAATGAGCAACGGAGTTACTAAGTTACAAAAAGGAGCAGCTGATCTTAAGAATGGATTAAATGAAGGTGCTTCAGGTTCAAAACAAATTGCGAACAAGTCATCTGAATTACAAACCGGATTAACGAAAATAAACGATGGGCAAGGCCAGCTATTTACCGGACTGAAAGACTTGCAAGAACAGATGGGGCAATTACAATCAGGACTATCTAAAAGTACAGAAGGCCTTGAAAAGGTAAGTAACGGCCTAGGGGATGCTCAGAAATATTTAGGGGAACTAAATGAATCAAAAAGCTCTGAGAAATTCTATATTCCAAAAGAAGTTTTGGAGGGAGAAGATTTCCAAAAAGCTTTGAATACGTACATGTCACATGATAGAAAGACTGCTAAAATGACAATCATTTTAGACGTAAATCCGTATTCAAAAGAAGCGATGCCAGTTATTCAAGAAATCAATAAAACGATAGATGCTACTTTGAAGGGGACGGAATTAAATCATGCGAAAACAGCAATTGGAGGAACGACAGCTAGAAACGTTGATTTAAAAGAAGTAACAGGGCAAGACTTCTTACGTACAGCTACAATTATGTTAATTGGAATTGCGATTGTATTAATGATGATTACACGTTCATTATTAAATACCATCTTTATTATTGGATCGTTACTATTAGCGTACTTTGCATCATTAGGGATAAGTGAACAAATTAGTACGCATGTTTTACATGTAGATTCATTAAGCTGGAATGTTCCGTTCTTTAGTTTCATAATGATAGTCGCTTTAGGAGTGGATTATAGTATTTTTGTAATGATGAGATACAATGAGTTAGAAGGGGACCCAGCGACGAAAATTGTAACTGCTTCTCGTCATATTGGAGGAGTCGTATTATCAGCAGCACTTATTTTAGGAGGTACATTTGCTGCATTAATCCCTTCAGGTGTATTAACGCTTATACAAGTAGCATCCGTTGTTGGTGTTGCGCTGTTACTATTAGCTATTATTGTGATGCCAATATTGTTACCTGCTTTAATAGGATTAACGAGTAAAATGAAGAATTATGCAAAGAAATTAAGTGAAAGGAAATAAAAGAATCCACTTTTAAAAGTAACTGGTTCCGTTATAGGAGAGAAAATATAAAATAACACACAAATTAGGGATGCTAAATCACATATGATTTAGCATCCTTTTTTACTGTTATTACAGTGTTTAAACACTTATATATAGTTAAATTGCAAAGGAAGAGAAAAAGAAAATAGTAAAAACACCAGCGCAACGATTGGGGATTCCTGACAAACCATTTGATTTAAAAGATATAATTTACTTTAGATAGTTCACTCAAATAATGGTGGACTATCTTTTTTACAAGATAAATGGAAAATTTATGTTAAAATAATGATAGGGATTGTGAAAAAATGTTCTTAAACTAGCGATCACGTTACTTTAAGAAGGATTTTTCAAAGGAAATATTGAATATCGTATTTTGAAGGAGTGATTGCAGTGGAGTAAGTAATTTTTTTGATCTTGGTTAAATACTTTGAAGGAAGGGATTTATAACTATGAATACAAAACTAATAATAGTAGAAGGTTTACCTGGATTTGGAAAATCTACCACTGCAAAGCTAATAAATGAAATTTTAAGCCAAAATAAAATTGAAGTTGAACTATTTTTAGAGGGAAATTTGAACCATCCAGCCGACTATGATGGTGTATCTTGTTTTAATAAATTTGAATTCGATAGATTAGTATCTAACAGTGGAGATTTTAAAGAAGTGCTTCTTAAAAGAGTTCTAAAAAAAGGAAGCAATTACTTATTACCATACAGAAAGATAAAAAATGAGTTTGGTGACCAGTTTTCGGACGAATTATGTAATGATATTTTTAAAAACGATATATACGAATTACCATTCGATAAAAATGTTGAATTAATTGCTGATAAATGGCAGGACTTTGCTGAAATTGCTGTAGAAGACAATAAGGTTTATATCTTTGAATGTTGTTTCATACAAAACCCATTAACAATTGGGATGATTAAATACGGTGAACAAAAAGAAAAAATAATAAATTATGTAATGAAAGTTGCAAAAATCATAGAGAATTTAAATCCAATGTTATTGTATGTAGAACAAGATGATCTTGAATTTTCATTTAGGAAGGCATTAAAAGAAAGAAATCCAGAATGGTCCAAAGGAATTGTCGACTATTACACGAACCAAGGCTATGGGAAAGAACATAACCATTCAGGTGTAGAAGGAGCGATAAAAGTTCTTGAGGCTAGAAGGGATTTAGAGTTAGAAATATTCGATATGTTAAAAATGAAAAAAGAAAAAATCAATAATACAAAATATGAAATTGACTCATATAGTTCAATGCTAAAAGATAAGTTAACAATCCAAATGGTGAAATAGCTTTTTACACTAACGGGTGCTTTAGTTGAAGAAGGAAATAAAAACGCTCAGAATATTTTCTGAGCGTTTTAGCTTGCTAGTTATAATGCGAAATGCATATAAATTATTGTATTATTTCAATTGATAAACATAATGCTCCAATTATAAATATTTTTTTCAAAATGAATCCTCCTTAAAGTGTGTATGTAACTTTAATATAATTAAAAACAAAGATTTTATTCGAGTTTGGAAAGAAAGGAATAGCAATCAACCGTTGCTATTCATCCAGCTTCTACTATATAATAGCTATAGTCTACAATAATTGAGTCGTAATATGCGATTTTTTAAGACAATCGGTGAGAAAACGCTGAAATAAGCGGTATTAGTAGGAGGACACAAATGATTACAGTAAGTAACGTTAGTTTGCGTTTCGCGGATCGCAAATTGTTTGAAGATGTTAACATAAAATTCACGCCAGGTAACTGCTACGGCTTAATCGGAGCAAACGGTGCTGGTAAATCAACGTTTCTAAAGATTTTATCTGGAGAAATTGAACCATCAACAGGTGACATACATATTACGCCAGGTGAGCGTCTTGCAGTATTAAAACAGAACCACTTCGAATACGAAGAGTTCCCAGTATTAGAAACAGTAATTATGGGTCACACGCAACTTTATAAAGTAATGCAAGAGAAAAATGCCATTTACATGAAAGAAGACTTTAGTGATGAAGATGGTATGCGTGCTGCTGAACTTGAAGGTGAGTTCGCTGAGCTTAACGGTTGGGAAGCTGAGTCAGAAGCTGCAATCTTACTAAAAGGACTTGGTATTGGTGAAGATCTTCATGATAAGAAGTTGTCAGAATTAACTGGGGCAGAGAAAGTAAAAGTATTACTTGCTCAAGCATTATTCGGTAAACCTGATATTCTATTACTAGATGAGCCTACGAACCACTTGGACTTAAAAGCGATCCAATGGTTAGAAAACTTCTTAATGAACTTTGAAAATACAGTTATCGTTGTATCCCATGACCGTCACTTCTTAAATAAAGTATGTACGCACATGGCTGATCTTGATTTCGGTAAAATTCAACTTTATGTTGGTAACTATGACTTCTGGTATGAGTCAAGCCAATTAGCTTTAAAATTAACGCAAGATGCTAATAAGAAAAAAGAAGAGAAAGTAAAAGAGTTACAAAACTTCATTGCGCGCTTTAGCTCAAACGCATCTAAAGCGAAACAAGCAACTTCTCGTAAAAAATTATTAGATAAAATTACATTAGATGATATTAGACCATCATCTCGTCGTTACCCATTCGTTGGCTTCACACCTGAGCGTGAAGTAGGAAATGACTTATTAACTGTTGAAGGTCTTTCTAAAACAATTGATGGCGAAAAAGTGTTAGATAATGTGTACTTCACTTTAAATAAAGGTGATAAAGTTGCATTTATCGGTCGTAACGATATTGCAATGACAACATTATTTAAAATTCTTATGGGTGAAATGGAGCCAGATAGCGGTTCATTCAAATGGGGCGTTACAACTTCTCAATCGTACTTCCCAAGAGATAACTCTAAGTACTTTGAGAACAGTGACCTCAACTTAGTTGAATGGTTACGCCAATTCTCTCCACAAGATGAGTCAGAAAGCTTCTTACGTGGTTTCTTAGGCCGTATGTTATTCTCAGGTGAAGAAGTTAAGAAGAACGTTTCTGTATTATCTGGAGGCGAAAAAGTTCGTTGTATGTTATCTAAAATGATGTTAAGTGGTGCAAACGTAATCACACTTGACGACCCAACGAACCATTTAGACCTTGAGTCTATTACAGCACTAAACAACGGTTTAATCGCATTCAAAGGTACAATGTTATTCACATCTCATGACCATCAGTTCGTACAAACAATTGCAAACCGCATTATCGAAGTAACGCCAAACGGTGTAATCGATAAAGAGGCTACTTACGATGAGTTCTTAGAAAATGAAGAACTTCAAAAACAAGTAGATGCAATGTACAAAGGTCAATAATAAATGATAAAAAACCTCGCTCTCGTTATGAGAGCGAGGTTTTTTATAATCCATTATTTTTATGGATTGTGAATAATTATTCAAGAATAACTTTATTAGAGGGAAGAGATTTGGATGTTGCACATAGAAGAATGGCTAAAGCATAAATAACTGAATGAAGAAATAATATATATCGAAAAATTAAATGCTATCTATTGTGAATTTCATTATATTACATTAATGTTCCAGAACTGGAGACATATTTATTTGCGAAGTAGTGAATAAAGGTTTATAGTATGTGATGTCATAATTAGTGGATGAATCTTGGGAGAAAACAGGAAATGTTACAAATTTATTTTGTTAAATAGAAACCAAGGTCAAAATGTCTAAAAAGAAATAGTTGAATAAATACTAGCTTCAAATTATAATTACTAGTATTCTTCATATAGTTAAATATATAAAATCTATTTGAAGATAAAAAATTGAATAGAGAGACAGACTTATAAAAAAATAAGCCTTGGATGATCAAAAGAGGTGGAGAAATGAAACAATTCTTATTAAAGAGCAAAAGTGTGTTAAGCAATCATTTTGGATTCTTTCTGTTTGCCGTTATTTTATTTTGGCTCAAAACATATGCAGCTTATGTAACGGAATTTAATTTAGGAATTTCAAACACAATCCAAAAATTCTTGCTGTTTTTCAACCCACTTAGTTCAGCAGTTCTATTTTTAGGACTTGCATTATTTGCAAAAGGGAAACGATCTTATATTTGGTTAATTGTTATCAACTTGTTATTGTCGATTCTTTTATACGCAAACGTCGTATACTATCGCTTTTTCAGTGACTTTATTACGTTCCCGACATTAACACAAACGAATAACTTTGGAGATTTAGGTGGTAGTATTGTTGCGTTGTTACATCTTTATGATCCGCTATACTTCTTAGATACAATTATTTTAATTGTGTTAGTAGCAACGAAATTTGCAAATCCAAAACCAATTCGTGTTGCGAAACATAAATTATCTTTAGTATTTGTAGCAGGTATTTTATTATTCAGTGTTAACTTAGGACTTGCAGAATCTGACCGTCCTGAATTATTAACAAGAACATTCGATCGTAATTATATTGTGAAATATTTAGGGGCATATAACTATACTATTTATGATGGAATTCAAAGTGCGAAAGCATCAACAGAACGAGCATTAGCTGATGGAGATAATATGACAGAAGTAAGAAATTATTTAACATCAACTTACGCTAGTCCAAACCCTGAGTATTTCGGTAAAGGAAAGGGAATGAACGTAATCTATATTCATTTAGAGTCATTCCAAAACTTCTTAATTGACTATAAATTAAATGGTCAAGAAGTAACGCCGTTCTTAAACTCATTCACAAAAGATGCGAATACGCTTTACTTTGATAACTTCTTCCATCAAACAGGGCAAGGGAAAACGTCTGATGCGGAGTTTATGTTAGAGAATTCTATGTTTGGTTTACCACAGGGTTCTGTATTTACAACGAAATCTCATAATACGTATCAATCAGCACCAGCTATTTTAGGGCAACAAGGATACACATCAGCAGTATTCCACGGTAACTATAAAACATTCTGGAACCGTGACGATATTTATAAATCATTTGGTTTTAATAAATTCTTTGATGCTTCATACTATGATATGAACGAAAAAGATGTAGTAAACTATGGATTAAAAGATAAACCATTCTTTAATGAATCCATTCCGTTATTAGAGACATTGAAACAACCGTTCTATACGAAGTTTATTACGTTATCGAATCACTTCCCGTATCCAATTGATAAAGAGGAAGCGACAATTGAACCAGCGAACACAGGTGACTCGTCTGTAGATACGTATTTCCAAACAGCACGTTATTTAGACGAATCTGTAAAAGGTTTCATCGATTACTTGAAACAATCTGGTTTATACGATAATTCTATTATCGTTATGTACGGAGACCATTACGGTATTTCAGATAATCATAACGCAGCAATGTCAAAAGTAATGGGTAAAGAAATTAACTCGTTTGAAAATGCACAGTTACAGCGTGTACCTTTAATCGTTCGTGTACCAGGTGTGAAAGGTGGCGTACAACATCAATACGGTGGTGAAATTGATGTTCTTCCAACTCTTTTACACTTACTTGGAACAGATACAAAAGATTATGTTCAATTTGGTTCAGATTTATTATCACCAGATCATAAACAAGTCGTTGCGTTCCGTAATGGTAACTACGTAAGTCCAACAGTTACTGCATTAAACGGCAAATACTATGATACAACGACTGGAAAACCAGTAGAATTTACAGATGAAATAAAACAAAATGAACAAATGGTTCAAAAATCGTTAAAATACTCTGACCAAGTCGTGAATGGTGACTTATTACGATTCTACACACCGGAAGGATTTACACCGGTTGATCGTTCGAAGTACAACTATAACCATCGTGATAAAAATAAAACGAAGGTAAAGACGACTGAAGATGGGGAAACGAAATAAATATTAAAAAGCGCTACTCATATGAGTGGCGCTTTTGTTTATAAATAGAACGTTGTTATTATATAGAAACATCTTTAGTCTTTTGTTTCATCTTTCCAAAGAACACTACACCAGCAATGACAATAATGATGAATGCCCATTTAATGAAAGGGTTACTTTCGAAAAATGCAGTGAACCACTTTTCATCCACAATCATTTTCGCGGCAGTATAAGCTAAAACAGCTGCTCCAACTGTAATAATGATAGGATAACGGTCGACCCATTTTAAAATTAATGTACTGCCCCAAACTACTACTGGAATTGAAACCAATAGCCCGATGATTACTAAAGAAAAATTGCCATGCGCAGCTCCAGCAACAGCGAGGACATTATCAATGCCCATTAATGCATCAGCAATGATAATGGTTTTAATAGCAGACCAAAAACCTTCTTCTGCTTTAATATCATGATCTTTGCCTTCAGCAATTAATTTGTAAGCGATCCATATAAGAAGTACACCACCAATTAGAAGTAGCCCTGGTATTTTTAACAACCAAACGACAACTAAAGTAGCGAGAGCTCTAATCACGATTGCCCCGATAGTTCCCCATATAATAACTTTCTTTTGTTGATCTTTCGGTAATCGTCTTGCTGCTAATCCAATTACAATGGCATTATCACCGGCCAGCACTAAATCAATTACAATAATGGCAAGCAAGGCTGACAAATATTCAGCTGAAAGAAAATCCATATACATATCACTCCTTAAGAGTAATATGTGCTAAGCTACTATACAGTATTAAAAATTCTGAGGGGTAATATTCATGTTTTGTTGAAAAGGAACAGAAAGGGGAATAATAGCATTAAACACAGGCATAAGAAATTTTCAAAGCACAATCTTTGCACTGCAGAAAAACAAAAATTTGGACTTATATTTAAAAGCAATAATAGATATTATATTAATAGAAAGCGATTTCAAAAAATCTAATTTTGCAAAGTTAGTATCTATACTTGCAAGTCAATTAGTGAACAAGTATAGAAAGGGTGTACACCAAATATGATATTAGATACTCGAAGTATAAATATTTTGCAACAAATTATTCAAGCAGAAGGTTATGTGCCTATAAATCAACTAATTGATGTAATCCAAGTTTCTAAACGAACGCTTTATTATGATATTAAGAAGATTGACGATTGGTTACAAGAGGAAGGATTACATTCTATTGAATATATACGACACTTAGGTTATTGCTTAAATAAAGAAACGAAACAAATGATAGTAAAAAAATTAAATGAGTGTGTGATTAATCAATATGAATATTCTCCGAAAGAAAGAAAAATATGGTTAATATTATATTTGCTAATACAGGAAAAAAGAATTTTATTGGAAGACTTAATAAACCTTTTGCAGGTAAGTCGTAATACTGTACTCGCAGATTTGAAAAAGCTAAAAGGAGAGTTAAATAAGTATAACTTATCTTTACATTTTGGTCGTAAGGAAGGATATCAAATCGTTGGAGATGAACAGAGTAAACGAAATTTATTAATTTTAAGCCTCTCTCAAGTTATTTGCCAACATAGCTGGGAGTATTTAATATCACAAGTAAATTATATTATGTGTGATATGGGAAGTGAAACAGATACTCTTGCACGAGAAACATTATACACTATAAAAAAAATTCTTGCGAATTGTGAAGAGTTTTTAGGTGTCCAATATACAGATGAGGTACTAGAAAATTTAAGCGTTTACATGTATTTGTTCCATAGACGTATTCTAAAGGGTAAGTGCGTCGAGATGGAAGAAGCTGAAAAAAATGTTCTGCAAGATTCAAAGCAATTTGAAGCTGCAAAATATATAGCAAAGCAGTTTGAACGAGCGTTTATTGTTAAATTTCCAATAGATGAAATCTATTATATTACGACTCATTTGTTAGGTGCAAAAGTAAATTATCAGGAAAATATTTATGAGAAAAATAATATGGATGAAATACATTCAATTGTTGACCGCATGATTAAAGATTTTCAACACTATGCTTGTGTATTATTTCAAGACTTTAATGGGCTGTTTACTGATCTATATTTGCATATGAAACCTGCATTTTATCGTGTGAAGTATGGAATAGAAATTGAAAACCCATTACGAAATACAATTCAAGAAAACTATGAAGAGGTATATTTTCTTACGAAAAAGGTAATTCATCATTTTGAAGAATATGTGAAAAAATCTATTTCCGATGATGAAATTGTGTATGTTACTATGCATTTTGGAGCTTGGATGAGGAAAGAGGGAATCGTTCCCAATCCACGAAAAACGGCATTACTTGTTTGTCCAAATGGTATTGGTACATCACGTATGTTGCAGTATCAATTAGAGAAGTTATTTTCAAATATAGATATATTAAATGCAATTTCAAAACGGGAATATGAATCAAATATATTTGATGTAGATTGTATAATTACGACTACTGAAATTGAAAAAGGGAATGTGCCGGTTTTTAAGGTTAACCCAATTTTATCGGATTCTGAAAAAGCAGCTCTATTAAGAAAAGTGAGTGGAGTATTGTATGGAGAAAACCAAAAAGATTCTGTGGATTTAGTGATGGGAATAATTCGAAAATATGCTGACGTAGTGGATGAGAAATCTTTAAAAAGAGAACTGATTGAATTTATGAGTGGTCCTGCGTATTTTGAGAAGGAGGAGAAATATAAACCAATGTTAAACGAACTTTTAACTAGAGAATTTATTCATCTTGAAGATCGTGTTGATAATTGGAAAGATGCGATCAGGCTAGCGGCTGATCCGTTATTACAAAACCAATACATCTTTGAAGAATATATCAATGAAATGATTGTAAATGTAGAAAAATTAGGTCCTTATATTGTTATTGCACCTAAAATTGCAATACCTCATGCTCGCCCAGAAGCGGGGGTCAAAAAGTTAGGGATGAGTTTATTACAACTAAAAGAAAGTGTTCTATTTTCAGAAAAACAAGAGCATGCCGCAAATTTAATTATTGTATTGGCAGCGATTGATAATGAGACACACTTGAAAGCATTAGCACAATTAAGTGAGATGTTATCGGATCCGAAAAATGTGGAAATGTTAATTCATTCAAATTCAATAGACGAAATGCTAAAAATGATAGCTAAATATTCTAATTAAAGGGGAGATTGAAATGAAAAAAGTATTAGTTGTATGTGGAAATGGATTAGGGAGTAGTTTTATTGTAGAAATGAATGTGAAGAAAATTTTAAATGAATTAGGATTACAAGCAGAAGTATCACACACAGATTTAGCATCAAGTAAATCAGAACAAGCAGATTTATATTTAGGTGCGAAAGATATTATTTGTAACCTTGAAGATGGTAATCGAACAGTTGCTGGATTAACGAATATTTTAGATTTAAATGAAATTAAAGAAGCATTACAAAAACACCTAATGTAGTAACAATGAAGGGGGAGTAGTGCTATGTTTGATATAATTATGAAGGATATTTTAGGACAACCCGCAATATTAGTCGGATTATTTGCTATGTGTGGTTTACTACTGCAAAAGAAAAATTTTGCAGATACGGTTTCAGGAACCTTAAAAACAATTATGGGCTTCGTCGTTTTAGGAGGTGGAGCCACTATATTAATTGGAGCTTTAGATGTTTTTGGTAAAATATTTGATAAAGCATTCCATATTAAAGGGATTATACCAAATAATGAAGCTGTAGTTGCAATAGCACAGCAAACATTAGGAAAAGAAACAGCGTTAATTATGGTATTTGGTATGATTGCGAATTTACTAATTGCACGTTTTACAAAATTTAAATATGTGTTTTTAACTGGTCATCATACCTTATTCATGGCATGTTTAATTTCAGCGGTATTGTCAACTACCGGGATGAAAGGTGCTACATTAGTGATTGTTGGATCAATCATTTTAGGGGCACTCATGGTGATTTTTCCAGCATTATTACAACCATACGTTAGAAAAATTACAGGAATGGATGATATCGCAATCGGCCATTTTGGATCAGTTGGATACTTAGCGGCAGGGTTTGTTGGGAGTAAATTTGGAAATAAGGATAAATCAACAGAACAAATTAAAGTGCCTAAGTCACTAGGTTTTTTACGTGATACATCAGTTTCTATGTCATTAACGATGGCTGTATTATTCTTTATTGTTGCACCATTTGCGGGTAAGGAGTTTATCGAAACGGAATTAAGTAACAAACAAAATTACCTTGTGTATTCTTTCATGCAAGCAATTACATTTGCAGCAGGAGTATATATTATTTTAGCGGGTGTCCGCATGTTAATTGCAGAAATAGTACCTGCATTTAAAGGGATTGCAGATAAACTTGTACCAAATGCAAAACCAGCGTTAGATTGCCCAACAATCTTCCCGTTTGCACCAAATGCAGTTATTATTGGCTTCTTAACAAGTTTTATTGCCGGATTACTATCCATGTTTATACTTCCATTTATTGGTTTGAGTGTAATAGTGCCAGGGTTAATTCCTCACTTCTTCACAGGAGCAACAGCAGCCGTATTCGGTAATGCAACAGGAGGAAGACGAGGCGCAATACTAGGAGCTTTTGTAAATAGATTACTAATTTCATTCCTACCAGCAATATTATTACCGATATTAGGCGGATTAGGATTTGAGAATACAACATTTGGTGATTCTGATTTTGCAGTTGTAGGTATTTTAATTAGTGAAATTGTGAAGTTAGTAGGATATATTTTTTAATAGATAAGATGAAAAAGACTTGGATTCTTGTAATGAATGCAAGTCTTTTTTATTATTTCATTAATGCATTTAAAAATTATGATAAAATAATTTAAAAAGCATTATTAAATATTAATTGGATAGTCTCTATACTTGAAGATAAAGCTACTTGAATAATAAGGAGGTAATTTATGATTTTTCAAAATGAAATTGTATCATTACATTTAGAAGCTGTAAAATACGAGTTTAACAATGCATTTGATACATTTGATCGTAATTGGCTAATAATAAAAGTGAAACTTTCAGAGGGAAATAAAGTTTTTGAAACGATGGATCCTTTTTTACAAACTAGCGAATTACAACACATGAAAGAATGGTTTCAAACATTGCCGAATCCTACATATACCCGACTAGACTTCATAGAACCTAATCTGTCGTTTGAATTTATAGGAGAAAAAGAAGAGACATTTCAAATTATAGTTCGTTTATCTATAGAACTAAATCCTTCATGGTGTAAAGAAGAAGAGTACGAATTTTGTATTACTATTACGCAAGAAGATAGAAAAAATATTATTCGTTTCATTGAAGAACAACATATAAAATTTCCAAAACGATAAAAAAGACTTGATATCCTAAAGGAAATCAAGTCTTTTTCATTACATACGATTATCATGCCAGAAGTTTAATGGGAAGTGTTCGTTCTCACTATAAGCTTCTAATTCATATCCTTTTTCTTTCAGTCCTTTAATAATACCAGGTACTGCTTTTACGGATTGTGGATGAATATCGTGCATAAGGATAACTTCTGTTGGCTTGTTAGCGCCATTTAGAACGTTTTCTACAATTTTTGCTGATGCAGCATCAACAGGCATTTTGTTGTACTTCCAGTCTAATGAATCGATTGTCCAATCCCAAACTTTTAAGCCATTCTCAACAACTTTGTTGCGAAGAGCCTCATTTAATCCTGGCATTGATCCGTAAGACGGACGAGTTAATACTGGTGATTTGCCTAAAACGCCAGCGATTAAGCCTTGATCTTCCTTCATCTCATCTACATAATGACCTTCTGTGTAAAGTTTCTTGTAGTTATGAGTCATACTGTGCATTCCAACGTAGTGGCCTTCAGCATCTTCACGTTTTACAAGATCAGGGAAAGCTTTTACATTTGAACCAATAAGGAAGAATGTTGCTTTTGCATTTTCTCTCTTTAACATATCTAAAAGCTCAGCTGTGTATTTTCCAGGACCATCATCAAATGTTAAGTAAGCTACTTTTCTAACTTGCCCATTATATTGTTTTGGAGCTTCTTTCGGTGCAAGAGATGATTGAATTTCACTTACAAGTTGAACAGATTTTGCTTCATCCTCTGTACTCGCTAGAGCAGTATGTGCTGATCCTAAGGCCGCTTCGTATGTAAATAATACCCCCGCGCAAATCAACATAGCCCTTTTCACTAAAGTTGTCATTCGAATTCCATTGTGCATAATTTTCCTTCTCTCTATAAAAGTTCTACTCTACTATATTAGCAATTATAGGGAGGTAATTGCAAAAAAACTTTTTTACAAGAGCAAAAAAGTTTGTCCAAAAGTATGCAAGATTTCAATATTTTGCTGGTTTACTAAAATGAAACAAGGATGGAATGAAAATGCATGTAGTTTGTTGCTATATATAATAAACCCAATGAGTGAGTTATACAGAGAATGATGACGAAGAGTGTGCCTGTTGCATTAAAACGCACCTATAAAATTTCACATACCGTATTTTAAAAATAAATATAGGAAAACCAAAAAGTAATGTAGAATATATCGTACATACATATATGAAGTCAACAGAAAAGATAAAGAGGTGGACATATGTTACTTGAAGAAGTAATGCAGCAGCTAGAGGAATACGGAACAGAACAGAATCGTAAAACGTATAAAAACCATGGGGCGAAAGAGCCACTATTCGGAGTTAGTTTTGCTAATTTAAAATTGTTAAAAAAGAAAATAAAAAAAGATCATGATTTAGCAATTTTATTATGGGAAACAAAAAATATGGATGCAATGACATTAGCAACAATGATTTTAGATCCAAAGAAAGTTACGACAGAACTGCTAAATAAATGGGTACAGGAAGTTGATTATTATTGTTTAATGGATGTTTTAATGACGGCTATTTGTACGTCGCCGATCGCGATAGAAAGAATGGAAGAATGGACAACGTGTGATGATGAATGGATTGGAAGAGCAGGCTGGTCTTTATTAGCAAATATAGCGATTAAAAATAAAACGTTACAAGACGATTTCTTCTCTCCGTATCTAGAAGAAATTAAAGTAAATATACATAATGAAAAAAATAGAAAAAAAGAAGCGATGAATCGTGCTTTAATCGCGATAGGAATTCGTAATGAATACTTAGAGCAAGCAGCGATTGAAATTGCACGTGAAATTGGAAAAGTACACGTTGATCACGGGGCAACGTCATGCAAAACACCAGACGCAGAGCCGTATATAAAAAAAGCGAGTGAAAGAGCTGAAAAAAAGAAAGTGAAATAAGAAAAGGGGAACGGTTATGAAAGCAATGGAAGCGGCACAAAGCATCATTACATCACAATTTCCGAATTGTGATGTAGCTTTACTTGGAGGAAGTGTTGCAAGAGGAGAAGCGACAAAAACATCTGATCTGGACATTGTAATAATAGATTGTAGTTTGTCATCTTGTTATAGAGAATCTTTCTATAGTAATGGATGGCCAGTTGAGGTATTTGTACATAATTTTGAAACGTTAAAAACCTTTTTTAAAATAGATTGTGACCGCGGAAGACCTTCGTTACCACAATTAGTTGCAGAAGGTATTGTATTAAAAGGGGAAAATGAAATTGTTGAGAAATTAAAAAGCGAAGCGAATGAGTTACTAAATAAAGGACCAGCTAAATGGACGGAAGAAATGATGGAGCAGAAGCGTTATTTTATTACAGATACTCTGGATGATTTTATTGGTGCATCAAAAAGAGAAGAAGAGTTGTTTATCGCGAATTTATTAGCTGATTTATTACATGAATATGTATTAAGAGTAAATGGGAAATGGCTTGGAAGTTCAAAATGGTTTATAAGGGTACTTAGAAGATATGATGAACATTATGCAGATCAATTTGTAGCGGCGTTCGATCATTTTTATACAACGGGAGAAAAAATGAAATTAATTACTTTTGTAGAAAAAACGCTAGAACAGTATGGAGGAAGAATGTTCGAAGGGTTTTCTATAGGAAAGTAAAAAGGGGATAATACAATGAATATACCATTCGTTCAATTAAGAGAACTGACACTAGATGATGTAGAAGACCGATATCAATGGTCATTAGATACAAAAGTAACAAAACATTTAGTTGTACCAGATCAATATCCACCGTTCACTCGTGAAGATACAAAAAAATGGATTGAAGCATGTATAAATCGAAAAAATGGTTATGAACAAAGAGCAATCACTACAGAGAACGGCATACATATTGGATGGATAGATCTTAAAAACTTTGATAAAACAAATGAAAATGCAGAACTGGGAATCGCAATTGGTAATAAAGAATACTGGGGTAAAGGGTATGGAATAGCGGCCTTATATAGTATGTTACATGTGGCATTCTTTGAATTTGAATTAGAAAAAGTATGGCTACGTGTAGATGAAGATAATTTTCAAGCTAGAAAGAGCTATGAAAAGGCTGGTTTTGTATGCGAAGGGTTAATGAGAAATGATCGATTACGTAAAGGTCAGTTCATTCATCGCTATCGTTATAGTATGTTAAGAGAAGAATATCAATCTTTAATTAGTAGTTTATAAAAATATTATGTTAATTAAAAGGAGCTAGAGAAATATGATTCGATTACTTACCAAAGAAGATGCAAAAAAATATTGGGACTTACGGTTACAAGCATTACAAGTAAACCCTGAGGCATTTGTAACAACTTATGAAGAGGCGATTCGTCAGGAAAATCCTATTAAGCGAGTGGAAAGTAATTTAACAGCTGCTACTAGTTGTACATTTGGTGTTTTTAATGAAGAGAATCAATTAGTTGGAGTTGTCACTTTACTAACAGAAGAGAAAAAGGCGTATAAACATAAAGGGCATATCGTTGCCATGTATGTAGATGCAAGCAATCGAAGAAGTGGCCTTGCACGTGAGTTAATACGTAAGGCAATTGAAAGAGCAAGAGAAATGGACTTGGAACAATTGACATTAGGTGTTGTTTCCACAAATGAGCCAGCAAAAAAGTTGTATGAATCTATGGGCTTTAAAACGTATGGGATTGAAAAGAGAGCTATAAAGATGAATGGTGTGTATAGTGATGATGAACATATGGTGTTTTTCTTGTAAGGGGGGAGTTTCATATGAAAGATCTACGTTTGCAAAGAAATATGAACCCGCAAGTAGCGATTTTGTATGCGACGGTTACGGATACATTTAAACGACTGCAAAAGTTAGTAGAAGGTACTGATAAGAAAGAACTGTCATTTAAAGGGACAGAAAATAATGAAAATAGTATTGGACAACTACTTCAACATTTAGCAGTTGTCGATTTACATTGGGTTTACCGATTAAAAGGAGAAGCAATTCCGCTCGCACTTGAAAATATATATGGACCTATGTTAAATGAAGCAGGAGAGCTGCCAAGTTTAAGAAAACAGACGTTGCAACAATTAATGCAAGATTATGAAGTTGTGCAACATATGTTTTATGAGGAATGTATGAAACTAACAGAAAATGATTTAACACGAGAGGTTTTTTATGAAAAGGGAGAAAATGCGACTATAAGGTGGGGGATATGGCACATAGCTGACCATAATCGGTACCATCAAGCTCATATTAGTCAGTTAAGAAAGCTATATAGAGCTAGATACACGCGAGATGAAAAATTCGAATTTTAATTATATTTAAATTGTTGTATAGTAGTAAGAAGAAACTGAACAAGGGGTTTTATAATGAAAGCTATAGCAGTAGGGATATTGGCATCATTTTTCTTTGCCTTTACTTTCGTTTTAAACCGGGCGATGGACTTAGAAGGTGGAAGCTGGATTTGGAGTGCATCATTACGGTACTACTTTATGGTTCCAATGCTTTTACTTATTGTCATGTATAGAGGAAACTTAAAGCAACTCTTTCAATATATGAAAAACAATCCGAAAGAATGGTTAGTTTGGAGTATCGTTGGATTTGGTCTCTTCTATGCACCACTTAGTTTTGCCGGAGCTTTTGGACCTGGTTGGCTCGTTGCATCAACATGGCAAATTACAATCGTCGCAGGGATTTTATTAACACCATTTTTTGCGGTAGATCCATTACATAAAAAACTCCCAATGAAGGAATTAGTTATGTCGGGTATTATTTTATGCGGTGTTGTACTTATGCAAGTAGAACATGCTTCTTCATTAGGAATTCGTGAAACTGTTTTATGTGTCGTTCCTGTACTTATTGCAGCGTTTGCGTATCCTCTTGGAAATCGTAAAATGATGCAAGTTTGTAAAGGGGAGTTAGATGTATTCCAGCGAGTTCTCGGTATGACATTAGCCAGTTTACCATTTTGGTTTTTACTATCTGGTTATGAAGTATCAACAGGCGGACTACCGTCAAGTAGCCAAGTTTTTCAATGTTTTATTGTAGCAGTTAGTTCTGGCTTAATCGCAACGGTATTATTCTTCTTTGCGACAGATCTTGTAAAAGATGACCCGCAAAAACTAGCAACAGTGGAAGCGACTCAGTCCGGTGAGGTTTTATTTGCGCTAGTGGGAGAACTTATCCTGTTATCTGCACCAATTCCGTCATCTTTATCTTGGATTGGTATGAGCCTCGTTATTATCGGAATGATACTACATAGTTATGTAGCGGTCGTTGTGAAGAAAGAAGAAAAAATAACTGCGTAATGAGATTAGCTCTTTATATAAAGAGCTAATCTTTTTTCATAGAAAGGAATGATGATATGAATTTGCAATGTGTTGAACAAATTGAGAAAGATCCCATATTAAATGTACTACTGTATGCAGTCGGCCCAAGTGAAACTAGCAAAAAGAAAGCAGTTTTATTTTATGAAAGCAATAAAGGGACTTTGCATAGATATGAGGAAAAGGCTTGCATAGGTATGGAAATAATCGGAGCAAATAAAGCTAGAATATGCCACATAGCAGTGGTACCGCAATATCGTCATAAAGGAATAGCGGTGCAAATGATAAAGGAAATAGTAAGAATGTATCAATTGACGTATCTAGAGGCAGAGACAGACGCTGAGGCAGTAAAATTTTATAAGAAAATTGGTTTTCAGATTAAAAGTTTAGGAGAAAAATATCCGGGGATTGAAAGGTTTCATTGTTATTTGGAAAAATAGTACGAAAATATGCAAATACATATTGTGTTTAGTTTGAAAAAAGTAACATTTACATTATATAATAAAGGTATCTGGAAAAATATAGATAATGGAAATTAGGTGTATAACACATGAGAATGGATAAAAGTAAATTTATAAAAATTGCTACTTCAATAGGGGTATCATCTTTTTTATTAACTGGATGTGGCGATTATGAAGAAGATACTGCTCAACAAGAAAGTACTGCTGTTAAAACAGATGGTGCAAAACAGGGAAATGAACAAGAAACATTAAATTGCGATGATAAAACGCCTACTAATGAAAATGTAGAAAATGATGAGTTATGTAAGGAAATGAATCCATCATTTTCATCGTATCATGAAAATTCACATTTACCAATACTTCCATTCGTAGCAGGATATTTATTAGCAAGCAGAACTTCAAATATGAATTATACAGCAAAACCAAATATAATGAAGAAACCGTATGCAAATAATATTATTCCATATCGTGAAAAAGACCAAAGTAGAACTGGAGGCAGCGGTGGCGGAGGATACTACGGCGGAACTAACAGTAGCAATAGTAATTCTTCCAATAAAGTAGATTTAAATAAACAACAGCCAAATAGCTCAAATAAAGTAACACCAGATACAAATGCGCCAAAATCATCTACGACTCAAACGCCAAAAGTGAATTCAGGTTCAAGTGGAATTGGGAACGCAAAAGCACCGGCCGGATCATAACACGAAAGGATAATAGGATTATGTATACAGAACAAGAGCAGAAAGAGTATATGAAAGTATGGTTTTCACTTGCGGAAGAGGCTGGTCGGAATGGATTTACGTGGCCGAGTCTATTAGAGAAGGAAGAATGGAATCAATACATGGCAACAGGTATGTATCGTATGCCAGTAAAAACTTATACTGCTATTTCAAAAGCGACAGAAGAAATTATGTACGTGTTATATAGAACGTATCAATATATTGTAAATACGACAGAAGATTTTCAAACACTAGGATTTCCTGCTGAAACGTGGGAAATTGCGAGAATGAAACACACTGGTTTGTTTTCATATTTTACGAGATTTGACTTTATCGTAAATGGTGAAGATATAAAGTTAATAGAAGTAAATTGTGATACACCAACAGGTTATTTAGAGCCATCGGTCGCAAATGAAGTATTATGCCGTTATCACGATGTAAATCACCCAAATCATATAGAAGAGCATATTGTGCAGGCGTGGGAACAAATTAAACATGACTATAGTATAGATCCTAGAGAAACGATTTATTTTACGAGTTATGATTGGCATGATGAAGACCATCAAACGGTTCAATTTTTAAGAAGTTATTGCTTAAATCAGTCAACGGATTATATAGGTATACAGGATATCGTCGTTGCAGATGATGGTATTTATACGCAAAATGGTGAACGAATTCATTATTTATATAGACTATATCCAATTGAATATTTAGTTTCAGATGCTGATAAAAACGGGAAAAGAATTGGACTCCAGTTTTTAGATCATATTGCGCAAGGTAGAGTGGAAATCATTAATCCACCAGCTGCTTTCCTTATGCAAAATAAAAGTGTGCTCGCATTAATTTGGCAGCTTTATGAAGATGAAGTTTTCTTTGGGGACGAAGAGCGAGAGACCATTCAAAAATACTTCCTACCAACATATTTTACAAATAAACCATTTATAGAAAGAAATGAATCCTATGTTTCTAAACCTTTATACGGCCGTGAAGGCGGAGGGGTATCTATATTTGAAAATAATGAACTATTAGCTGAAGATAAAACAGAGTATTACTTTGAACAGCAGAAAATATATCAGCAATACATAGAAATGCCTGACTATACAATTGACACATGGGATGGTCCGTATACTGGTAAACTATTAATTGGTTCACACTGTATTAGCGGGAGAGCCGCAGGGTTATTTTTACGTGTAGGCGAAAAAATAACGGGTAACTTATCGATGTTTACTGGAGTTACAATTGAAGGATAAATGGAACAAAGAGCTCATCATTTTTGGTGGGCTCTTTCGTTTAAATATATTGTTTTTATTGCTGTGATGTAACACCTTCATGTTGCCTTTTTTGTTATATAAAATCAATATATTACCATTTTTTGCGTAGATAAAAATGATTAAGTTAAAAATTAAGAAAAATATGATAATATATGTATGTAGTAGTTTAAAACAAAATGGGGGAACAATCGTGAAAATGAATGAAATAGTGGCAAGTACGCCATTGCCAAATACAATTAAAACAATTACAAATGATTTAAGAAAATTAGGATTAGAAAAAGGAATGACAGTTATTGTACATTCTTCGTTAAGTTCCATAGGCTGGGTATCTGGAGGCGCAGTTGCAGTAGTAGAAGCATTAATGAAAGTTATTACAGAAGAGGGAACGATTATTATGCCAACTCAATCTTCGGATTTATCTGATCCGAAACATTGGTCAAGACCACCTGTACCTGAAGAATGGTGGCAAATTATTCGGGATAACGTCCCAGCATTTGAGCCACATATAACGCCAACAAGGGCAATGGGAAAAGTAGTTGAATGTTTTCGTACATATCCGAATGTAGTACGTAGTAACCATCCATTAGGAAGTTTTGCTGCATGGGGAAGACATGCAGCAGAAATAACGATGAATCAGTCACTATCAATGAGTTTAGGAGAAGAATCTCCATTAAGAAAAATATACGATTTAGACGGATACATATTATTAATTGGTGTTGGATATGATTCCAATACTTCTGTACATTTATCAGAAGTACGTTCTGGTGCATGTGAGTTAATAAAAGTAGGGGCACCCATTATAGAAAATGGTGAAAGAGTGTGGAAAGAATTTGTTGATATGGATTACGATTCTGACAAATTTGTAGAAATTGGTGTGGAATTTGAGCAAAAAGGAACTGTAAAAATAGGGAAAATAGGAAACGCAAAGTGCCGTCTTATGAAACAACGTGATATAGTTGATTTTGGAACAGAATGGTTTCGTAAGAAAAATTAGTAAGGGATGGTTACAATGAAGGGGAAAAAGGTATTAATTACAAGCGGTGGTTGTTTAGAAAAATGGGATCAAGTTCGTGGTCATACGAATATGGCAAAAGGAACAATTGGAAGGATAATCGCCGAAGAACTTATAAGTAAAGGGGCCTATGTTATATATTTACATGGTTATTTTGCGGAGAAACCGAATGATATAAACAATCAATTAGAATTACACCCATTTGAAGGAATTGTTGATTTACAAGATAAAATGAAGAGTATCATTACGCATGAAAAAGTCGATGCGGTTATTATGGCAGCGGCTGGATCTGATTGGATTGTGGACAAGATCTGTGATCAAGAGGGCAATGTTCTTGATATGAATGGAAAAATCTCAAGTGATATAGCGCCAATTATACATTTTCAAAAGGCACCGAAAGTATTAAAACAAATAAAAGAGTGGGATCCAGAAACTGTACTCGTTGGCTTTAAACTTGAAAGTGACGTAAATGAAGAAGAACTGTTTGAAAGAGCGAAAAATAGAATGGAAGAAGCGAAGGCGAGTGTAATGATTGCAAATTCACCACATTCTTTATATTCGCGCGGAGCAATGCACTACGTAATTGGACAAGACGGTAAATGGCAGTTATGTAATGGAAAAGATGAAACAGCGAAAGAAATTGTCAAAAGGTTAGAAGTACTATGTAATCGCGTTACTGTTTTATAATTTTAAGTATTTGGATAAGAGTGAATCCGCATAGTATATATTGGTAAGCGAAACTTTAATTTATGGGAATTTTACTTTTACACAAACGTTAACCATTCAATATGGATACATAGAATAATTGGTGAGGAGTGAATTCTATGGAACATTTATTAAAGCAAGCTATTAAACTCCGGAAAGAAAAGAAATATGCGCAGTCTAAAGAGATACTCATCGGATTAACAAACTTTACGAGGGATGCAGAAGTACTTTATCAATGTGCCTGGATACATGATGTAATGGGTCTTGAAACAGAAGCTATGCCGTATTATGAACAGGCTATTGCAAACGGTCTTGAAGGGGAGTCACTTTGCGGCGCATATATCGGTCTTGGTAGTACATATCGTTGTATAGGCGAGTATGATAAAGCAATTACTGTTTTAGAAACAGGTTTGCAGCAGTTTCCAGATAATGATGTGATGAAAGTATTTTTGTCATTAGCGAAATATAACGTAAACGATCATGAATCCGCGATGAAATTATTACTTGAAACAGTCGTAAAAGTAGAAGAAGTTAAAGAGTTTGAACGGGCTATTTCATTTTATAAAGACCATTTAAACGAGGTTTTTAAATAGAGGAGTGAAAGTATGAGTGTCACACTTTCGCGAAGGCGAAAAGGTATATGGATTGGACTCGTATCTTTAATCTTATTATCAAACTATTTATTGTATGCTCTTCCGATTGTACCAGCTACTCCGAAAGAAGTTGTTCTTGGGTCATTATTAGATTGTATGTTTGTAATTCCGGTCATTACGTATTTCTTTATTATTCGAAAAAGATACTCGTTAACGTATATATTCCCTGTCGTAATAGCTGGTTATATATTTGCAAGATTTATTATTCCAAGCGACTATTTACAAGCTTTTTCATACGTTTCTTATAGTATAGTTGCAGGAGAAATTGCTTTTGTATGTGTAGAGTTATTCCTTCTATATAAAATTGTTAGAAAGCTTCCTAACATAATAAAAAAATATAAAGAATATAAAAGTGAGTATTCTTCATTTTCTTATGCAGTTGATGCTGCGTTTGACGCCACTATGAAAAGAAATAAATTAATAGATATCATTGTAACAGAGTGTAAGCTAATTTATTATGCATTTTTATCGTGGCGTGAAAAAGTACCAGAAGGTGAATACGTATACTCATATCACAAAAAGAATGGTGCAATAGGTGTATATATTATGATCATCCATGCGACCTTAATAGAAAGTATCGGCTTTCATTATTTGTTTCATCAATGGAATCCAGTTGTAGCATGGGTGTTACTTATTATAAACGTATATGCAATGTTTTATTTTTTAGCTGAAATACAAGCAATGCGTAAAAATCCAATTATTGTTAAGGAAGAAAAGATAATCATTCAAATCGGATTAGGAAAGAAAATCATTATACCTTTTACACAAATTGATAAGATTACATTCTATAAAGGAGAACTTTTAAAGAAAGAGAAAGAGGTTCTTGACGCAACGGTGATGGAATTTATAAAGGAACCGCCAACATTTGAAATTATACTTAAAGAGCCGGCGAAAGTACAATTGTTATATGGATTTTCTAAAACAGTAAGTCGTGTCCATTTAAATGTTGATGAAGAACGGAACTTTTATGATAGGGTAACGGAGAAGTTAAAATATGAATAATGCTACTAATTTTCATCGTGCGTTTGGTGTGTATGGCATTTGTATCGAAAACAATAACATATTAGTAATAGATAAAATTAAAGGTCCATATAAGAACAGATATGATCTACCTGGTGGGAGCTTAAATGAAGAGGAGTCGTTGTTATCGGCACTCCATAGGGAATATAAAGAAGAAACTGGATTAGAAGTAAAGGTTATAAAGCAAGTAGGTACGGTTAATTTTCAATACCTTTCAAAGTTTAAAGATTATACACATGTACACCATATTGCAGTTTTGTATGATGTTGAAAAGAGTGCAGGGAAAATCATAGTACCAAAACAATTTGAAGGTCAAGATTCTTTAGGAGCGAGATGGGTTTCTATAGAAAGCATTACAGAAGACAATTCATCTCCACTTGTATGTAGTGCAGTAGAGTGGCTGAAAACAAATGAGCTTCCATTAGAAGTGAAAAAATATGAAGCATGGACAGTGAAAAACTCCTTCTAAAATAAGAGGGAGTTTTATTGTGTACTTGGAGACCAAATACTTCTTTATGACTATATAAACCGATATAATAAAGCTAGAAATAGCATAAGGGGAAACAAAGAATGAATAAATTACTAACATCCAAAAGTGAAATTATAGAAAGAAAAATACGATATGACTCGACAACGGTAGATCACACTTGCTTATTACTTGAAAAGCAGTTGCAAAGTATCGTGTTATTTCATGAGGTTCAGTATTCATTTACAATGACTGCACATCGTGCGAGTTTAACAATCCCAAAAGGAAGTTACACCATTGCATACTACTGGGAAAATCGTCCGTACAATTTATACATATGGAGAGATAAGAATGGAATGTATGTAGGCTCTTATTTTAATGTTGTAAAAAATACGCAAATAACAGATGAACTAGTGTCATTTGAAGACTTAATTATTGATATTTTGGTACTTCCAAGTGGAGAATATTTTATTTTAGATGAGGATGAGTTGCCTGAGCCTTTAGAGAGGTTTGAGGATGGTTATGTGAATGAAGCTCTTCATGTATTAGAGGAAATAATTCAAAAGACGCTTCCTCAAATGATTGTAGAAACAGAAAGAGTGAGGTTAAACTAAATTGTAATCGATTTGAAAATAGAATACGTGTTTAATGAAATTGAGTAGTCTCAAGTTATATAATCTAACTTTTTTGATAAGTCTAAGGTTAGATGTATATTTCTTGGGATTACTCTTTTTTGTGGAAATTAATATTGACTGAATATAGTTCAGTCGTTTATGATTGAATTAGATTCAGTCGAGGACAAAATTAGTAGGAGATGACCTATGAAAAGAATATCAAAAGAACCAGATATAAGACGACAAGAGTTAATGGATATTGGCTTTGAACTATATATGAAAAATGGTATGAAAGGATTTGGCATAAAAGATGTTGTGAATCATGCAGGTGTAGCAACAGGCTTATTTTATTATTACTTCAAGTCTAAAGATAACTTTGTTGATGAAGTGTTAAATGATTTTATTGTGAAAAATATGGAGTTAATCGAAGAAGTACTAATTTCAAATGAACGGTCTGTCATGCAAAAGATGGAAGATTCTCTAAATATATTTTGGACATTTATTGAAAAATTAGCGCCTTATAAAAATGTGAGCTCTTTTCAGACAGAACAACATTTTCAACTGGAACAGAAATTATTCACGCGAATTCAGCCATTAATTCGACAAGTGATTGAAGAAGGGATGAAAACGGGGATTTTTAATACTGATAACTCATTACTAGCTTCAGGTTTTATTTTATACGGTCTTAGCAGTGTTGCTCATTCAGAGGTGAATTTGAATTTAGATACGAAGCAAGAAATGGTTAATTTAGTATTAAATACACTGCGATATGATCAAAGAGAAGGAGAATGTATATGAAGATTATGATCGATGGAAACAATATTTCGAATGAACAACTTACAAAATGGAAAAGAGAACGTATTAAAAAAGTTTTAAATACATTAGGACATAAAGAGCAAGAATTAAATGATACAGACGATATGATAAAAAAACTAACGGAACTAAAATTAAATTATTCATACGATGAAATGTATGATAAGTTGAAGTCTAAACTTAAATTAAGTGAAATGGGTATGCGTATCGCTACAGTTTTATCTGGTAATAGACGGAATTTTTCGAAAACAAGTATCTATTTAGATGGGATTACAGCAGAAGAAGCGATAAATGGGATTGACAGTTTTATGCTTGAACAATCACGTGAAAATAATCAGGTGAACTTGTCAGCTTGTCCTGATCACTATGTACTAAGACCGTTTGGGGAAAATGAATTAGAAGTTATCGAAACAACTGGTAATTCTCCATTTCCAGTTCAATTTTTTATTGTTTTTGGTGACGAAACGGGATTGAAGACACCTAGAGATAAGTCTTATCAATACCAATCAACAGGTGTTGCACGTATGAAAGACGGTACTACTATTGGTGGAGTTCGACATCAATTCAAAGATACAGATACTGGTATAGAAGTAAGTCTAGTTGTAGAGTTTCCAGCACTTTGTCCTAATAGCCTTATTAAATCGCACCAAATGCATTTGGCATGTGAGTTTTCTTATTGGTTACAGTGGATTAAGAACCATAAAAAATAAATGACAATAAGGATGTTCAAACGAACCATATGTATTTTTTTAACAAAACCCAGTTGACTTATCGGAAATATTTGTATAATATGTACTTAATTCTATTACGTATTGCTGATTGGAGAAACCAAAGGCATTTTATCTATTGATAAAATGCCTTTGGTTTTTTTATTGCATAAATACTGAATCTGTTCATTTAGATGAATCATTTCAAGGAGGCGAAGAAGTGACTGTTTCAATTGATGGAGTATCAAAATATTTTTCGAAACAAACTCGTACTGTTCAAGTATTAGAGAATATTAATTTTCAATTAGAGAAAGGTGATTTTGTTACAGTAATTGGTCCGAGTGGTTGCGGAAAAAGTACACTATTAAAAATTATTGCAGGCTTAGACAGCGATTTTGAAGGAGAAATCATTATTGACGGGGAGCGTATAACAAAACCGAGTAAGAAGCAAGGATTTATATTTCAAGAGCATCGATTGTTTCCGTGGCTTACAGTGGAAGAAAATATTGCGGCTGATTTGTCATTAAAAGATAAGTATGTGAAGGATAAGGTAAAGGAATGGGTTGAAATTGTTCGGCTAGACGGTTTTGAAAAGTCATATCCGAAAGAAATATCAGGCGGGATGTCACAACGTGTTGCCATTGCAAGAGCGTTGCTAAGAGATCCAAATGTATTGTTACTTGATGAGCCATTTGGAGCACTGGATGCATTTACCCGAAGTCATTTGCAAGAAGTACTGCTCAACATTTGGGAACAAAAAAAGACGACAATGATATTTGTTACACATGATATAGACGAAGCAATATATCTTTCAAACAGAATTGTCATCATGAGTGCAAAGCCTGGAAAAATACATAAAGTGATTGAAAATAATTTACCTTATCCGCGTAGTAAAACTTCGGAGTCATTCCAAGAAATTCGAAAGAAAGTATTACAGCAGTTTGAACGCGGGGGACTAATTCAAACAAGTATATAGGGAAAGGGTGAGTATATGTATAAAAAAATCAAAATTCTTTCTTTTGCATTAGCTATTTCTTTATTTTTATTCGGATGTGAAAAAAGAACAGCAAGTAGTAAGAAGGAAGATGTAACAGTACAAATTGGTATTCAGCAAGGATTAAGCCCACTTTTATTGGCACAGAAAAAGGGATGGTTTGAAGAGGAGTTTAAAAAAGAAGGAGTTAAGGTGAAATGGACAGAGTTCCAAAGCGGACCTCCTTATTTTGAGGCAATCGCATCAAATCGATTAGACTTTGGTGAAGTTGGCAACTCTCCAGTTATTTCCGCGCAAGCAGCTGGTATTGAATTTACCGAAATTGCTAATACAAGTTATGCGAGAAAAGGAACAGGGATTCTTGTACAAAAGGATAGCAAGATTACGAGTATAAAAGATTTAAAAGGTAAAAAAATCGCAGTAGCAAAAGGAAGTAGCGCATTTAATTTATTGTATCGAGCGCTTGATAAAGAAGGTATCAATGCAAAAGATGTAAATGTCATTCAGTTACAACCAGATGAAGCGCAGCCAGCATTTGAATCAGGATCAGTAGATGCATGGGCAATTTGGGATCCTTTCATATCGTTACATACGGTAAATAAAGGAGCGAAGGTGATTACAGATGGTGAACAATTAAACGTATCTTCCCCAGAGTTTTTAATTGCGAGAACAAAATTTGCGAAAGAGCATCCAGAATTAGTGGAGAAATTCCTTAAAGTATATGAAAAAGCACGTGTATGGCAAGATGAAAACTTGGATGAAGCAATAAAAATATACACTTCTGCAAAAAAAATAGATGCAGATATTGTAAAAGAAGTGTTTAATCACGACAAACCCATCTTAGTTCCGGTAACGAAAGAAATAGTTGCAGAACAGCAACAGACAGCAGATTTTCAATATAAGCTCGGTTCTATAAAGAAAGAAATCAAAACAGATAAAGTTGTAGATAATTCTTTCGTAGAAAAAGCAATAAAGACGAAATGAAAAGAGGTTTTGTAAATTGGAAAATACGAAGGCTGTTGTGAAAAGGGCGAGTATAACGATTGGCAAAAGCAATGTAAAAAAATTGCGAAAGACAAATGTAAAAGTGTTAGTAAGAGCGATTACGATACCAATTGTCGTATTAATTATTTGGCAGTTAGCTGGCGTATTCGATTTAGTCTCTAAAACAGTTTTACCAACGCCATTAGATATATTTCTAGCTTTTCAAGAACTTATAAAAACAGGAGAGTTATACGGTCATCTAAGTATCAGTGTATTCAGGGCTGCGGCTGGTTTCTTTATTGGTGGGAGTCTAGGAATTATATTAGGAACGATTGTTGGGTTTTCAACGAGAAGCGAGCAATATTTAGATCCGTCAGTACAAATGTTAAGAACCGTGCCTCACTTAGCTGTTGCACCGCTTTTCGTATTATGGTTCGGTTTTGGTGAAACATCGAAAGTGTTATTAATTGCAGATGGTGCATTTTTTCCTTTATATGTAAACGCGTTTCTAGGAATACGAGGTGTAGATTCAAAGTTATTTGATGTTGCGAGAGTGTTAGAGTTTAGTAAAAGAAAATTAATTACGAAACTAATTTTACCGGCAGCATTGCCAAATTTATTACTTGGGGCAAGATTATCATTAGGAGTAGCATGGGTGAGTTTAGTAGTAGCAGAACTTATGGGATCTACAGAAGGTATTGGCTATATGATTATGGATGCAAGGCAATTTTCAAATACAGATATTGTATTTGTCGGTATTATTATCTTTGCATTCGTTGGGAAGTTTTCTGATTCACTTGTTCGTTTACTAGAAGTGAAGTTTTTAAGATGGCGAGATAATTTTAAAGGAGAGATAGGAAATTAATATATAAATTATTAGGGGTAATTTATATAGAGTATTTTAGTGTACGTTTCAAAATAAATAAGGGGTGTGTAAAGGTATGGAATTATTATGGTTTATTCCGGCGTATGGAGATGGTCGATATTTAGGAACGACAAAACGAGGAAGAGCAGCTGAGTATGGTTATTATAAACAAGTTGCACAGGCAGCCGATTATTTAGGATATTCAGGTGTGTTACTTCCAACTGGTCAAGGTTGTGAAGATCCATGGGTACTTGCATCGGCACTTGCAGCTGAGACAGAGAAATTAAAGTTTTTAGTAGCAGTTCGACCAGGACTAATGTCACCGACAGTTGCAGCGAGGATGGCTTCTACATTTGATAGAATTTCAGACGGGAGGTTACTTATTAATGTAGTAGCTGGAGGAGATCCAGTTGAATTACAAGGAGATGGATTATATCTTGAACATGATGAAAGATATGAAGCAGCTGATGAATTCTTAAAAGTTTGGAAATCGACTTTGCAAGGTGAGACCATTTCATTAGAAGGAAAACATATTAAAGTTACAGATAGTAAAGTTGTGTTCCCACCAGTTCAAACGCCATACCCTCCTATATATTTTGGAGGATCATCCGCTGCAGGAAAGGAAGTTGCAGCAGAACATAGTGATGTATATTTAACGTGGGGCGAGCCACCAAAGCAAGTGAAAGAGAAAATAGATGAAGTAAGAAAACTTGCGGAAGAAAAGGGGCGTACGGTTCAATTTGGCATTAGATTACACGTAATTGTAAGAGAAACAGAAGAAGAAGCGTGGGAAGAGGCAGAACGTTTAATTCAATATGTAGATAATGAGACAATTGAGCTTGCTCAAAAGACATTTGCAAGATATGATTCAGTTGGTCAAAAACGAATGACCCATTTAAATAAAGGTACACGGGAGTCGTTAGAGATAAGTCCTAATTTATGGGCTGGCATCGGGCTTGTAAGAGGTGGTGCAGGTACTGCGCTTGTTGGAGATCCGCATACAGTAGCAAATAGAATAAAAGAATATGAAGCTTTAGGAATTGATACATTTGTTTTATCAGGATATCCACATTTAGAAGAGGCATATGAAGTGGCAGAACTGTTATTTCCTTTATTGAAGGAAGATAAGAAGCAAGAAAATAAAATTGTTGGTGAAATGATAGCTGATGCATATGCATTAAAAAAATAGTGAGAAATAAAGTGAAGCTTTCATCCTTTGGGTGAATTGTCCCAAAGGATTATTAGCTTTCACCAATCGGGTATTTAGAGGCAGTTTCACCTATGTTTTGCTTCATTTTGTTTACTGCCTGTTAATACGTGGTAAAAAACTCGCAAGTAAATCACTTGCGGGTTTTCATCGTAAACTATCAGAAAATATGGTAAAATTAAATAGTAACTTAAGGTGCGGTTGGTTGTTCAATTATCACTTCTCCAATTAGGAGGGGGGTGATAATAAGTGAGTGAAATAGCGTTGTTACTGCAAGGTGGACTGTTTCTCGTTGCATTGTTAACATTCGTCGTCGTTTTAATAGACAAGCTCAAAAAATAACAACCCACCTATGCCAATAGAATGTGGGTTGTTTTGTTTGTAAGAAACAAATAGGATAAATGAACAATCCAATCTGCTAAGTTACGTGGACTAGTGTGTAGCCGCACACTAGTCTTTTTTATTTATATACAATTTATAATTGGTTTATGTGATTGTATTGTTCTTTTCATACTTATTATAACACAGTGTCTTTTCATCAAGAAAGGAGACCGTATGTTCTGTTTCTAATTAAATAAAAGGTGATTTTTCTTTAAAGAGCCCGTCCATATACTGTTTTAAAGTTTGAACGTAAAATTCTTGCTTATTTACATCATTAACGCCGACAATTGGTGAAGGAAGTTCATATCTCTTTTCTGATAAATGAACGACAACATCAAAAATATCAAATAGACGAATGAAACAGAAGAGGCCATCTTTATCACTTAATAAAATAAAGTAGTGGTTTTCGCTATTTGTATTTAATGTATTCCATAAAGAACTTTTGCTTAAATCACGAACAATGCTCTTTTCTTTTAATTCCATGAAGTCGGCATTTGATAGGATGCTAGAAATATCAATCGCATCTTGATCTTCAAAATAGCCATCGACTGCTTGTACAGCGAAAGTATAAGCCATTTTTAATACACTCATTTTATACTTACGGTTATCTAAAAGTAATTCACGTTGAATAGAGCTAGCTACTTTCGTTACACGTTCTTCTTTCCAAATTTCATTATGTAGTGAAATATCGTGCTTTTTACATAGTTTCATAATTAATGCATTGGAATAAAGTATTTCGTCACTTACTTCAACAACATCCGTCTCAGCCGCTGCAAGTTCCTCACCATGCTCATTCGTATAGAGTGGGGAGTCAATCTGTTTTTTCATGTGCTCAATCTTGAACTGACTTAATTTATGCCGAATTAAGGGGCGATCAATATTTGTTGTCATTTGTTCATGACAAGTATCACAAATTGAGTTTGTGAAATAATATCCACATAATATTTCTGGGATGACATATTGTTCACTAAGTTCTTTCGTATCTTTTCTGCAAATGATGCATTGTGTCATTTTTATCACCTTTACCTGCAAATTTGTATGTAATCTCATTGTAGTGTATTTATTGGCATTTTGGAATATTGTAAAGGAAAATATTATGTGAAATTGTTACTTATTTTGGTACAATGAAGAGAAGTGCTAGTTTAAAGGAGGACGTTTTTTTGAAATCGAAAGTGCACTTTTGGACATTAGAAGTGCTAATGGTTGTAGCGATCATATTTATTTGCACAAAAATATCGTTTCTATTTCAACCGATTGGTATCTTCATATCAACGCTGTTTTTCCCAATCTTAATCGCGTTATTTTTATACTTCATATTTAATCCGGTGTTAGTCTTTTTAGAGGAGAAAAAAGTACCTAGAAATTTAGCGATTTTACTGTTATATCTTTTTATCATAACATTAACTGCAGTTGGCGTTGGGGTAGTTGTTCCAACGATCTCACAACAGCTAATGGATTTAGTGAAAAATATGCCAGGCTATATAAAAGAGGGAAAACTATACATACAAGATTTATCCCATCATAGATTGTTTGAATGGTTATCTACACAAAACTATGTTTCCATTGAAACAATTGAAAAAAATGCAATTGAATATTTAAAGGATATACCAAACACAATTACGTCGAGTGCAACGGCTTTATTTGGTATCATAACGAACGTCGCATTAGTTATTTTTACAGTACCGTTCATTTTATTTTATATGTTTAAAGATGGACATGCGTTTCCAGGAAAAGCAGTAAGTTTATTACCAGAGTCATACCGTGAAGAAGGGCTTCGTATCATTAAGGAAACGAACGAAACATTATCTGCATATATTCAAGGGCAAGCGCTTGTTTGTATATTTGTAGGTGCTTTTACTTTTATCGGTTATTTAATTATCGATTTACCGTACGCTTTTGTTTTAGGAATTATAGCTGCATTTACAAATATAATTCCTAACTTAGGTCCATTTATCGGTGCAGCACCAGCTGTTATTGTAGGTTTGTTTGTATCTCCGATGCAAGCGTTGTACGTAATTATTATCGTAACAATTGTACAACAGTTTGAAAGTAACATCATTTCACCGCGTATTATGAGTTCAAAATTAAATATCCATCCGTTAACAATTATTATTTTAATTTTAGGGGTAGGTAACTTTGCGGGAATTATCGGAATGATCTTGGCGGTGCCAGTGTATGCAGTAACGAAAACAGTTGTATCGAACTTAGTGAGATTGTTTAAGACGAAACGAAGTAATCGAAAATAGTATATGTTGAGAAAGATACACCGCTTTTTAAGTGGTGTATCTTTTTGTTTATTAATCAAATTTAAAAATTGTACAAATACAATTTTATTGTGTATTTATTACATATCAAATATAACGTTAAAGTTGTATGATATAGCTCCAATAAAACTATGTGGAATCCCTCTGAACTATCCAAATCATTTCCTTACAACGTGCTATCAACATCATAATCGACTCCTTTCAAGTTTTATATTTTAAAGGATTATAGGTGAGTGTAGTATTTGCTTCTACGATCTCGAATTTCGTCCATAATCTTTTTGTATTGTTGCTCTTGTTTTAATTCATCTTCAGAAAAAATTTCTTTCTGGATTGTAATTGTTAAGAAGAAAAGATGAAACTTCATGATACATTCCTCCTTTCGAAAGGAATTATAGATGGCTACAGTAGTGACTTTGACGTTCTTTTACATCTTCCATAGCTTTATTAATTTGATGGTCATGCAATATTTCACTGTCCGAGAACTTAGTTTTTTGAATTGTGATCGTTAAAAAGAATACTTTAAATTTCATTAGATAAAACCCCTTTATAAGTTTATTAGAAAAGACGGCTGTAATAAGAAGCTTGACGTTCTTTTACTTCGTCCATAATAGTTTGAATGTGTTGCTCACGCAAAATCTCTTTCTGTGAAAGTTTACGTTTTTGAATGGTGATAGTTAAAAAGAATGCTTTAAATTTCATTAGATAAAACCCCTTTATAAGTTTATTAGAAAAGACGGCTGTAATAAGAAGCTTGACGCTCTTTTACTTCGTCCATAATGGATTGAATGTGTTGTTCACGTAAAATTTCGTTGTGAGAAAGTTTACGTTTTTGAATGGTGATAGTTAAAAAGAATGCTTTAAATTTCATGAAGGTAGTTCTCCTTAAAAATATATTTTTAATACATATGCGTATAATATGAACTTTTAATGTCAGTCATTTTATCAGTCAGTTGTTTTATTTGTTGTTTACGATGGATCTCAGCTTCAGTTAAAGTGTTTTTCTGAAGTACAGTCGTAAAAAAGAAAATATGAAAAGTCATAAATGAATTCCTCCTTTCGAAAAGGAATTACATGTGATCACAATAAAGTGCTTGGCGCTCCTTAACATCATTCATAGCTTTTTCTATTTGCTCATTATGAAACATTTCATCTTTAGAAATTTTATTTCTTTGAATCGTAATACTTAAAAACAATACGCTAATAGTCATCGAATGTTGCTCCTTTCTTTAAAAAATAATGTAAGAGACTAAAAAATCGCACAAAAAAGCCACAGGAAGATATAGTTCTCCTATGGCCAGGCGTGAAAAAGCCACAGGAAAGTATACGACCTCCTGTGGCGAATTTATGAATTAATCGAAATAATGTACGATTTTCAATTCTCCATTAGGGTGGTCGAATTCATATTTAATTGTCCAGAAAACACAGGTGCAGTTAACGCTAAAGTTAAAGCATGTAATTGTAATTTCATCATTTCCTTCGACCTCCTTTTAGAATATTTTTCTTACGTTAGTAAGTATATACAATTAATGGATAATTGTAAACATAAAAAATGAAAATTTTTAATTTTGATTAAAATGCGTATATTTTAAAGGGTTTTGAGAAGGTGTATTGTAATTAACGAAATATCGATAAAAATGGGGGATGCTAAATGAAATATATGCATCGTAATGTAGTTGTTATGCTAACAATTTTTTTATGTATTACTGCTTGTTCTAGAGGAGAAAGAATAAAAGAAATATCCGATGTTGAACCTGGTGAGTTTAAGAAATATGCGGGGACATACGTTGGGAATAACTCAGATGTAGTTGCAATTGTTAATCATTTACCCGGTGGTGAAACATTTCAAAGTGTAAGTATAGAGAATGAAAGTATAAAGGTGAACTATGGTGCAAAAGGGAGTGGCCCTCTTACAGAAGACATGGTTGAGACGTATTGGTTTGATGGTAAGGATACAATAAAGAAGAATTTTCTCTTTAATGCTATTTATCTAGCGATTTTAGTACCAAATGCAAAAGCTTTTGATTTCCAAGTAGAAAATAAAAAGTTTACGATGAAAAGAGAAGAAATACTACCAATCTTGTATGAAAATTTTAATGATTTTCCAAAAGAAGATAATATATGGGATAAAAAGAAAGTAGTAAAGTTCCTTAATGATAATAACGAAAAAATTAATAGGCTTGTGAATGATAAAGATTTCCGAAAATCTTTATTTGTTAAATATCCAGTAAAGTGGTCGAAATAATTGGAGGGACAAAGATGGAGTTAGTATACAAAATTTCTTATCATAGAATGCAGGCTCATTATTTACCTAAGTTAGTACAGGCAATTCAGTTCGTTAGTGAAGATGATTTATGGAAACAAGGGGAGTCTGTTAATTCAATTGGTGGAATCGTACTGCATATTTGTGAACATATGCAGAGAAATACTAGTCGTTATAAAAATCCAAATATAGTTTTTGAAAAGGGAATCGAGGAGTATTTTCCAACAAAGCGACAACATACTGAAGTTTTGCTACAGTACGTTGAAAAGGTATTTGATGGATGGGGAAAAGCATATATACAAGCATGGGAAGAAAAAAGACATATTGAACTTCATAGTTTATTACATTTAGTGGAGCACACAAGTTATCATTTAGGGCAAATAGTAGATCGTACAAAGTCAATAAAAGGACAACCATTTAACTTTTGTCAAAATGGTATAAATGAAAAGAATTTGAGAACAAGAGTTGAAACTTCGAAATTTTAGAAAGAGAGCCATTCTTAAACGAATGACTCTCTTTTTTTGTAAAAGAAATTTATGGAAATGAATATATTTATGTGATATGGTTAATTACATAAGTAATGAACCTATGAACCGAACTAAGGTGGTGAAATTGTGAAACCTACTCTGGAGCAAAATAAATTAATATACTTACAAATTGCAGAAACGATTGAATCTGATATTTTAAAAGACATATTGCTTGAAGAAGAACAAGTTCCATCAACAAATCAATTTGCGAAGATGTTACAAATTAATCCAGCTACTGCAGCTAAAGGGGTAAATGTATTAGTTGACGAAGGGATTCTATATAAAAAGAGAGGGATCGGAATGTTTGTTGCAAAAGGAGCGAAAGAAGTCGTACTAAAAAAAAGACAAAATACTTTTATGACCGAATATTTACCGAAAGTGTGGGAAGAAGCAAAAGTATTAGAAATATCCAAAGATGAATTGATGGATATGATTCAAAAAATTACGAGGGAGGGGAAAGAGGAATGATTGCTCTTGAGACGAAAGATATAACGAAAAAATATAAAAAGAAAGTAGCAGTAAATGAAGTAACGATTTCATTGGAAGAGCATAAAATATATGGTTTGCTCGGTAGAAACGGAGCGGGAAAAACGACACTATTAAATTTACTTGCAGGCCAAATTATTTCAAGTAGTGGTAGCATATCAATATTTGGTGAAAATGTTTTTGAAAATAGTAAAGCAATGCAAAATATTTGTTTTGTTAGAGTGAAAGAAGAAGCACATTTCAGTTATAAAGTAAAAGATATTTTTAAGATGTGTAGCATGTTTTATAAAAACTGGGATGGAAAGTATGCTGAAAAACTCGCTGATAAATTTCAGCTTAATACGAAAATGAAATATCATAAGCTATCACACGGTATGCAAACAGTTGTTGGAATTATTCAAGGATTAGCAAGCAGGGCACCAATTACAATTTTTGATGAACCAACTACAGGTTTAGACGCAGCGCATCGTGAATTATTTTATAGTCTACTCCTAGAAGATTACGGTGAGTATCCACGAACTATTATATTATCCACACATTTAGTAGAAGAAGTAACTCATGTGATTGAAGATGTGATAATCATAAAAGAAGGAAGATTAGTTGTTCAATCATTGGTGGAAGATTTATTACAACAAGTTCAGATTATTTCAGGCCAAAAGGATAAAGTGGACGAGTTCTTGATCAATAAAAAAGTATTAAATCGAGAAGTTTATGGAAATAAGGGTATTGCTGTTATATGGGAAGAATTGTCTAATGAAGATTATGACTCTATTGAAAAATTAGGATTAGTAGTTGATGGAATAACATTACAAAAATTATTTATTCACATAACTGGTGGTGAAGTGAAATGACGATATTAATGAAGCAGTTAAAGTTACATATTAATTTTCATTATAAAGCAATTTTAATATTTTGGATTGTAGCTTTATTAATAAAAGGGGCTTTAAATGCTGCTCATTTAAATGGAGTGAACATTGGTTATTTACCCGAAATTATAAATAATCCTTCAATAGCAATTATGTTATTTATAGTAGGGAGTGTTTTCATCATTCAAGATGAGCTTTTTCGTTTAGCTATTTCATTCGGTGTAACGAGAATACAATATTTTATCGGGGCAATTTGTTATATCGTATTGCAATCTGCATTATTTTCATTTCTTCAAGTTATGCTTTTACAAGATATAAAATATAATTTAGTAAATGTTAGTTTTTGGGAGCAATCGGTGCAACAATTTATTTTGCAATTTTTATTTTATGTTACAACAGCATGTTTCTTTCAAGTGGTAGTAGTTTTTAAACAACGATTTCAGTGGATCGGTCTTATGATTGGTGGGACCCTTTTCTTATCAACAAATAGTGTACTTTATGGAGAAGCGGGGGTAACCGGTTTATTATTTACGAGTGATGGATCTTTAGTAGATATACCGTATTTTACTGTTATTTCAATTGGATTAACTGTTCTTTATATCATAACTAGTAGTATATTTATTCGTAAAGTATCATTTGAAAAAACGATTTGAAATATTATTAGATTACTATAGAGAGAAGGATAGGAAATGGGAGACACATCTTCACTCATTACAGTCTTTTTAGGCATTGCACTATTAATATTCTGGCGTCGTTATCGTTCCATGCATAAGCCAATAAAGGGATCAGGAAAACGTATTTTATGGCCATTATTATTTTTAACACCAGGTGTTGTATGGTTTTTTGGTCCCGTACATCCAGCTATATTACAAGTAGTTATAGCGGTATTCATTGGGGTACTTTTCGCTGTGCCGCTTATAGTATTAACAAATTATGAACGAAGAGATGATGGGAATATTTATACGAAAAAAAGTGCTGCTTTCTTAATTACTTTTATTGCACTTGTCGTTTTAAGGTATGGTTCAAGGAAATATATTGTAGACTTAGATCAACAAACAATTGGTTTATTATTTTATGTTATTGCTGTCTCGTATATTATTCCTTGGAGAATTGCTTGTTTTATAAAGTTTAGGAAAGTTTTGCGGGGGAATAGTAATCATACAGTGTAAAAACAAAGACTTCTCTATTGAGAAGTCTTTGTTTTTATGAAATCATTATATGCTATGTAACTAATTTTCCCTCTCAAAATCACCACTATATGGTAAAATTTTATGGTGAATGAAAGAAATGTATGGTAATGTGGTAAATCAAATACATGAACTGAAAATAGTTCTTTTTGAGAGGAGGTAATGAGTCGATATGAGCTACTTTATTGCGTTAGTACTTGCTGTTTTATTAGCTTTTTCATATAAAATTGTTGATATTACAGTTGGCATTATTATTGGAAAAACGTTGTACCGCAAGATAGAAAATGAGATTATTTATATATGGGGGACAATACTGACGATAATTAGTTATTTTTATGTAGATAATTATGTATTCCGTTTACCAATTCACTATGAATCAATTGTTGTATTAATCTTGATTGCTTTGATAACGAATATTGTCATTTCACGATACTCAGGATATAATCCAATTGGGAAAAAGAATATCTTAAACTTTGTAATTATGTATCCTATTTTTGAAGAAGTAATTTTTAGAGGGATGATTATACCAATACTTAACAACGCATTCCCGATCCTCTCTAATTTTGAAATAGCTTACATACCAGTTACGCTACCAATTCTAATATCTTCCTTTCTATTTGCTGTATCTCACTTACAATATTACAAATTTAATCAGACTAGTATAAAATTTATGCTGTTCGCATTTTTAGGGGGAATAATACATGGTATGATTACGGATTCCACACTATCAATTGTTTTCCCAATATTATTACATATAGAATTTAACTTCCTTTCTGTATATTACGCAAAAAAGCTGTAGTAAATTGATAATTGAGTTAGTGTATTTATAAATGAATTATTGAAATTTTATTAAAAAAAGGTAAGAAAATAGTTTTTTTACTACAGCTAACGAATTTTACGTCAACAATCACCTCTAGCTGGGGAACTAGTTGATTTTTACAGTAACAAAGATAAAATCTCACATGTAGAGACTGTTTTAGCGTATAAAATCCGCATTTCAAAAAGCTGACAAAAGTCAGCTTTTTTTATTCGTAACATGAAGTAAAGCTCCAATCGCACCGCTATTACCACCATCTTGTAAAAAAATAGGTATTTTATTTTGATATTTTGTGTAGCTACTAATAATATTTTGAAGATGTATGTTATTACATAGAGTCGAACCAATATAAATAATATGGTCAATGTTTTTTGTTTCGGCGAATTGAAGGCTTAATGCAGTAACGACTTCACCGACGAGTCCTTGTACAGTAGCAAGTATATCTGAGCTATTATAATTTGATTCTATAGTAGCGGCTTTACCAAAATTGCTTGCAGTTAAACTATTATCAATAGGGGAGAGAATACCGCCATAAATATCACCAACTGTAATATCTAATTCTTTTCTAGAACCTACTTTTGTTAAAGGGATCACATCTTCAAAATGATCTAGATTTGTTAATAATTTTGAAAGTCCCATAATAGTACCACCGCCAACACCAGTTCCACCAGCTCGAATATATTTGTCATTATAAACGTAATGAATAGAAGTACCTGTGCCGATATTTGTTAAAATAAAGTTGTTTACAGCATATTTCTCTTCTTTTAACATGTAGCGGACGCCTATAAGAGTAGCTTCAAATTCGTTTAGTTCTACTATTTTATATGAGGGTGAAAGTAGTTGCTGTAATTGTTTTGCTTTACCACCTGTAATACATATTTGTTTTTTACCAGTGTTTTGCTTAAGCCAATTTATTATTTTATTTTGTTCATTTGAATAAAACTTTTCAAAAGCTAATTGCATTTTTTCGTTCAAATAAGCAATTTTCGTTAATGTTCCTCCAGCATCGATACCGATCGTACTTTCCATTTACCTGCTCCTAACTACGTAATATGCTTTCGTGTTAAATCATACTCTCAACTAATGTAAGGAACACTCTAATCAGCTTGATATATTAATAGTTTTTCTATCGTTACAATCGGCTGATTATTAACAGTTGCGGTGCCTTTACCTAGAATAAAACCTCGGCGATTGCGAGATAGCTCATAATGTAAATCAAGTTTATCACCGGGATATGCTTTTCCTTGGAATACAACCCCATCTAAAGAGGAGAGAAAGCCTAGTCCTTCAGAGTCACTCGTATGTACAAATGCACTAAGCTGAGCAAGTGCTTCTACAATTAACATATGAGGCATATGTTTTTGACTATCATTTATAAACCATTCATTATTTGTAATGAGTTTATATCCCGTAACGGATTCACCATGTTTTACATTTGTTACTTTATCAACCATTAAAAATGGATAACGATGAGGAAGAGTGTCTTCAATGTGCATATGAAAATACCTCCAATAAATAATACCCCTGCTACAGTTAAACAGGGGAGTTACCATTAATTTTTAACTAATTCATTTACTTTTTCAAGAGAAAAAATACCACTATTTCTAATGTTTTCAACCACTTGTTGTAGCACTTTTTTATCTTGAACGAGTGCAATACGTACAAAGCCTTCTCCGTGAGGTCCAAATGCATGACCTGGCGTAACAACGACATTCGCACGATCCATTAATGCATATGCGAAATCTATAGAAGTCCAGCCGTTCGGAATTTCAGCCCAAACGAACATACTACCAGCTGGTTTATCGACATTCCAGCCAAATGTTTTGAACCCATCGATTAAAGTATCTCTACGTTCTTGATAAATACAGCGGTTTTTCTCACAAAAAGCAGCACCATTTTTTAGTGCAGCACATGCCGCTTTTTGAATTGGTAAAAACACTCCGTAATCTGTATTGGATTTAAACTGAGTAAGTGCACGAACAATTTCTTCATTTCCAATCATATATCCAATACGACTACCTGCCAAACTATAACTTTTTGACAAAGAGTTAATTTCTACGCCAACTTCTTTAGCACCAGGCACAGAGAGGAAGCTAATTGGTTTATTACCATCAAAATAAAATTCAGCATAAGCAAAATCATGGACAACAATAATGTTATGCTTTTTCGCGAATGCAATTACCTCTTTAAAGAAATCTTCATGAGCCATTGCTGGAACTGGATTCCCTGGGAAGTTTAAAATCATCATCTTCGCTTTATCTGCAATTTCTTCAGGAATTAGCTCTAAGTCAGGTAAGAAATCATTATCTTTCTTTAAAGGCATGTAGTAAGATGTTGCTCCAGCCATTTGAATTCCTGTTTCATAAGCTGTATATCCTGGATCAGGAACTAATATAATATCTCCCGGATTCGCATAAACCATAGGTAAATGAACGAGTCCGTCCTGTGACCCCATTAATAATAAAACTTCTTTATCGGCATTTAATATAACATTATGAGTGTTGTTGTAATATTCAGTTACAGCTTCGTGAAATTCTTGAATACCACTTAATGTGTATCCATAGCTTTCTTTTTGATTGGCTGTATGTACCATTTCTTCTCTTACAAAGTCAGCAGGTGGCATATCAGGATTCCCGATACTTAAATCAATCATTTTGTGACCTGCTGCAATTTTTTCTTTTTTATAAGCCCCTAATTCACTAAATATAGAAGATTGGAATGCTTTCATTCTAGTTGCTAACGTGTAAGTCATCAAAACCCCTCCTAAAAACAGTGTTTTCTTTCTGCGTTTTTAATTATTCTGAAAACACATGAGTACATTTTATCATTTTTTTACGAAAATTAAAACGATTGACAAATTTAGAGGAAGGATAAAAATAACGCAGAAAATATTTTCTGCGTTTTAAATGAAGAGCAATCATTTCTTTTTATATGTACATAATTTTTCAACTGCATAAAAGTATACGCTTAATTTGCCATCCACAACCTTTAAAGTTTGATCCGATGTAAATGAGTTACCATAATCAATGTGATATACATTAGAATCCTTAACAAATGAGCCTTTGTATAAATCTTCTTTTTTCTTTGTTGTTTGCATCTCTACTAAATATTGAATAATTTTTTCTTTCTTTTCTTCTTTTACAACTGTTTCAAATTTATACGATACAGGACAAAGACCGTTTTTGTTATCAATGACTTCCCAAGTACCGTATATGTCATTATTGCTACATCCACTGAGTAGTATAATGAATAATGTAATAATGAATAGAACCTTTTTCATTTTGTACTCCTTTCTTTTCATTTTCGATAAACGTGCGAATGCGATACGAATATTGTAATAAATAAAGTTTAAATTTTTATAAAGAATTATTTAATTTCATATAAAGTGAAACTTTAATCAGTGGGGGTCTTACTGCCCATTAAAGTGGGATAAAAATTGGAGTAGGTAGAGTTTTTAAAATAAAAAGGCATGAATCGAATGTAATCCCGATTCATGCATAGTGTGTTATCTTATATTTTGTTTTTTGAGGGTAAATGAAGCGGAGAGAAGAATGACAATGCCGTTTAAAATGTATACATTTACAATAGAAGAGGTTAGGTTAATTGCTCCAAAACCAGCGTTATCCAATATAGAAGTGAGTGCCGTAATTGTCAAAAAAATAATAGGCGTTAGCAGTAAAAATATGAAGCCTGCCACAACTCTTCTTTTAAAGCTATGTTGAGATAGGGAAATTGCTAAAAAGTTAATGATGCTAAACATAACGAATACAACAAAAAGGATAATAAATAACTGAATGCCATCAGACATTTTGCGCCTCCTATATACCTTATTTATATATTATATTCGAAAGTAAAATAGGTACTCCTTTAAATAATTTCAATAAGTGTATTAAATAAAATTATATATAACAAAAAGCATGGGTTAATCTAGTACTACTAAATCCATGCTTTTTGTTTATGTTATAAATTCGCAGATTGCGAAGGCTGTTTTTCATATTGTTTCTGTTTAGATAATGAAATGAAAATGATTAATAATGAAATGACACCGAAAATTAAGACCATGTACTGTAAACCAATCGTATCTAAGAAGAAACCAGTACCGAGTAAAACGATTTGGAACATAACTCTTTCAAACATATTACGGAATGAGAATAGACGGCCGTGATAGCTTTTTTCCACTTTCGTTTGGAAAATTGTCGACATAATAGGGAAGAAGCAACCGACACTAAAACCAAATAAACCAAATGATGTAAGAGACATCCATTTTATATCGCTAAAGAACAATGATAGATGTGCAAAAGCGGTACAAACTGCGAAGAAATATAATAATTTTTCAGGTTTGAAATGGTCAGATAAACGTTTAATAACGAAGGCACCTAACATAAATGCGATACCTTCAATTGTATATATAAAGCCTTTAATCGTTGGATCATGTTGCATTTCGCTAATATTGATTACCATTAAATTAAATCCGGCTATAAATAATAGAGGGATAATACTTAATATAAGTGCTGTGAAAGCAATCGGAATTCCTTTTAAAATACGAAATACTTCCATAAAGCTATTATCTTTTGCCGCTTGTTTACTTGGTGTTGTTGATTTCTTATCTTCGAATTGTAGGAAGAAAGTTGAGAGGAATAATAAAGCGTACGCTGCCATTGAGAAGGCATACATATACTGTAAACTCATTACAACTAAAAGAATTCCACCTAGTGAAGTACCTGCAATACGAGCGATTGTACCTACATTCATATGTACACCGTTCATTTGTAATAATTCATGCTCGCGTACGATGAGTGGGATTACAGATTGTAATGCAGGGAAATAAAATGCTGCTGAAATTTGAAGAGCAACCATAAATGCAATCATAAAGGCAATACTTTCAAATTGGATAGCGAAAAACATAAAAATAACACTAATAACACGACCAAACCCGGCGTAAAGAAGAACTTTTTTCTTTTCATACTGATCAATAATGCGACCAGCCATAGGCCCTACGAGAACACCTGCTAATAATCCGATAAATAATATAACTGATTTCATAAAATCAGAAGGGACATATTTTTGCATAAATTCAAGGTTACCAAGAATACCAAGCCATAACCCTAAACCAGCAATAAACTCCCCGATTAATACAATCCAAACATTTTTATTACGCCACATAATATAAAACCTCTCCGTCTTTTAAAATGAAAAACTCGTATATAAAACCTCCTTATTTTATGTATTATTAGTAACGAACTTTTTAAGAGTCAGAGTCTATATTACGTGTTTCATCAGCGGATTTCAATCTTTTTGATTTGTCAAAAAATCGATTCGTTAATTGATAAAATAAGCAAATTAAAATGTAAATTAAAATGTAAATACTAAATGATTAAAACATAACGAATAGTAGGGATAAATATCAAAAAAATAAAAAAAGCAAGAACATATAACTATGTCTCGCTTTTCTCAATTGCAAAATTAAACATTAGATTCACTTAGCAGCATTTACGCTCTTGTCCAATAGCTAAAGCGCTAAAAGATAGAGGACCAACAACTTCTGCGCTTGCACCACTAGTAAGGTTTTCTACAGTTAATGAATATTGGTGTGTTCCACTGCTAACATTTTGATCTATAGCTTGAAATGTTTGAGTGTAGAATTGCTCAGAATCTGTAGATTCAATACCTGCTTGTGCATTGAAAATTTCGAAGTTATCACGGAAAATTCGGAATAAAACTTGTGAAGTTCCAGATATACCTTCTACACCAATTGTAGCGATTAATTCTACTCGATTATTACGTGAATCTCTACTTGAAATTCTTACTTTCAAATTTGCTAGAATTGCTTTATTTGGAGAAGCTGGGATTGCAAAAGTGGTTTCACCCGTTTTACTTATAGGTTGAGTAGCTTGGTAATCAATGATATGAGTCATATTCGTCACCTCCTCATATACTAAAGTATGAAAATAGCAATGAAATAGCTTGGACAAATAATAGAATATTTTAATAGAGTCGACATTAATTGTTGAAAAGGAGTAATTCACAAAAAAGCATCAAGAAAATATCACAATACAGTGATGGTTTTCTTGGTGCTTTTGTACTTAGGCTGAATATTCTTCTTTACGTACTTCGAAAAATTCATTGCGACGTAAGTAATTATAAACTTTCTCGGAAACCTCTTCTTCTTCAGACATTAAGAAACGATGATCAAAAGCATAGAATGATTGACCTTTAATTAATTTTACGTAGTAAATTTTACACGCCTCCTCTAGCGAAATTAGTATTTACTTAATATTATGATGGCCTATAAGTATGTGAATCATACTTGAAGTTTCAAAGGATTGAAGTGAAACAAAATAAAAAAGCTTACAAAACTGTAATGTTGTTGTCACGTTTTCCGATAGTTAAAAATAACCAATCTCTTCTATACTACAAATAGGTTACATAAAATAAGGGGGTAAAAAAATGGATGAAGTGATTGGAGAAGTGGTAGCAGGTATTTGTGAATTTGTGGTGGAAGTAACAGCAGATGCTATTGGGAATTTAGTTTCTGGAAAGGATGAGGAAAAAGAAACATTATAATAGTTTGTAAAAGTATATAGATGATCAAACTATAAAGGCTGATTTCTAAAGGGAAGTCAGCTTTTTTATTTTTTACATTATATTAATTTTATTTGAATATTCATTTGTTATTATGTTTATAAATCGAATAAAGGGGGTGAATAAATAACTATGTCGAATTTAGGGACTAATTTATCTAATTCTTGTTTGATTGTTGTAAAGATAGAGGAAAAGGAATATCACTTTATTGTTCGTGAACATCCGATTGTAGGGAAGATTATATCGCTATTGGAAAATGGAAAAGAATATGGTTTAATAAATAAACAAATCGCTAATAAAGATAAATTTATTAAATCGGAGCTTGCTAAATTAGATTATTTTAACATAGATGTTCTATATCATACACCTGGATGGATATGGATTGGCATGGATCAATTTGGTTTACATGCTCGTGAGGCTACTTATAACGAAGTAGACATTATTATGAAGTTGAAAGAGGATTTATACTATATAGATGTAGATGAAAAAGTAAAAATGTAATGGATATTTAGTTAGGTTAGGGGACTAGTTCCCGTAACCTTTTTTGGTTAATATTAAAACGGAAAATAGATATGATGTAGGACAGCATGATAAGAAGTGAGCTGAAAAGAGGATTTGAAAATACATAAAGAGAACTTTAATTATTATATGAATTCTATATGTCAATAACAATAGAAAGAAGATGATAAAATGAATAAAGAAGAGCTTGTGAAACAACAGTTTGGTAATAATGCGGAGAAGTATGTAAAAAGTAAAATTCATGCTAAAGGACAGGATTTACAATATGTAGTTCAACAAGTTGAGTCTCGTCATAATAATCGTCTTCTTGATATTGCTACTGGCGGAGGACATGTTGCGAATGTATTAGCTCCATTGTTTCAAGAAGTAGTTGCCTTAGACTTAACAGAAAAAATGTTAGAGAATGCGAAAAACTTTATTATAAGTAATGGACATGAAAATGTATCTTTTGTCGCTGGAAATGCTGAAAGTTTACCGTTTTCTGATCGTTCATTTGATGTGATAACATGCCGAATTGCAGCACATCATTTTACGAATCCAGATCAGTTTGTTTATGAAGTAAATCGGACGTTAGAAGATAATGGATTGTTTATTTTAATAGATAATGTTTCACCGGAAAATAATGAATACGATACATTTTATAATTTTATAGAAAAAAAACGGGATCCGAGTCATGAACGAGCGTTGAAAAAAACAGAATGGATTACCTTGTTAGAAAAAAATAATTTGCAAATGCAGTCATGTCTTACCTTTGACAAGAAATTTGAATTTGACTGGTGGTGCGATATGATGAATGTACCTTTGCAAAAACGAGAGAAGTTAACAGAATGTATGATGAAAACATCACTTGAAATGCAAGAATTCTTTAACATTCAATATGAAAATAATAAAATTATATCGTTTTATACTGAAATGGCATTGTTTATATGTAGAAAAAGTGCGACATTAAAAAGATAAATTTCTTGCAGTCTTTTCAAAGTACGATATACTTAGTACTGAGAAAATGAGAATAGAGGAAAAGTAATAATGATTCGCGTACGTATTGAAGGAACTGAAGAAGAAATGCTTGAATTTATGGAGAAAATGCCAGATATTCCTGGATTTGAAAAAACACATATGAGAGAACCGAGAAAAGGAAATAATCCAAAATACGATTCAAGTAAGAATGTACTAGCATATTTATCTTATAAAAAGATTGAAGTCGCCAATAAATAGGCGGCTTTTTTAGTTTGCACTGTTTCACAGCCTTGTCTTTTTTACATAATAATAATAGTAGATTATGCTGAAGAGGGGTGAGGATAGTTAATAAGAAAATCATCTTTTTTGGAGACTTTGGTATTGACGATGCTGTGGCGTTAATTTATGCAAATAAAACATGTAAATTAGATATTATAGGTATTGTTGCTGAATATGGAAATGTATCGCGAGAAATCGTAACAGAAAATGTGTACTTTTTAGAAAGATACTATGCTACAGAAGTAAAGATCATTGAGGGTGCAGCAAGACCGATGACAGCTGAAGAACCTTTGTTTTTTCCTGAAATTCATGGAGAGCACGGCCTAGGCCCCATTATTCCACCTGAAATGAGGATTTGTAAACGGGAAAATTTTTGTGAATTAATTAAATTAATTGAGCCTTGTCCAGAAGATATTATTATCGTAGCGACAGGACGATTAACAACATTGGCAACATTATTTTTATTATATCCAAATGTAATGGATAAAATATGTTCGTATTATATTATGGGCGGTGCGTTTTTATTTCCTGGTAACGTTACTCCTGTATCGGAAGCAAATTTTTATGGAGATCCAATTGCTGCAAATATTGTAATGAAGTACGCAAAGAATGCGACTATTTATCCATTAAATGTAACGCAACAGGCCCTAATTACGCCTGAAATGGTGGGTATTATTAATAAAGAAGGAACAGGGCAGGCAAAGCTTATTAAACCAATGATTGATTTTTATTATGAGAATTTTTATAAAAAAGAATACCCTGGTATTGCTGGAAGCCCGATTCACGATTTACTTCCGTTCATTTCATTTATAAATGATGATATTTTTGAATATAAAAAATCTGCAGTTTGGATTAGTACGACAAATGACGTAACAAGAGGAGAAAGTGTGGCTGACTTTAGAAAAATAGCTGAGCCAACAAGGTTTGATGATCGGCCAATACAAAGAATTGCGGTTGGTTTTAACTATCCTGCATTTAAAGAAGAGTTTATGCGTACAATATTGAAGCCTGATTGCCCATAATAGGAGAAATATGAAGGGTTTCCACCACTAATCCAAAAACTAGTTGTTCATTATTTTGAAATAATCTAATAGTTGAGCTGTATGAATAACTTATGAAAAATGTAGCATAACTAATGGTAAGCAATTGTTTCTAATTATATTTTGATTGGTGAAATATAAAGGAGGTTATCATATGATTTGGTCTTTAATCGTTGGTGGTATATTAGGATGGTTAGCTAGTTTAATTACTGGCAGAGATGTACCAGGCGGTGTAATTGGTAATATTATTGCTGGTATTATTGGTTCTTGGATTGGTGGGAAATTACTTGGTAGTTTCGGCCCAGTAATAGGCGGATATGCAATTATTCCAGCTTTAATTGGTGCGATTATTTTAATCTTCATCGTAAGCTTCTTATTGCGAGCAATGCGAAAATGAATATAAGGACTGTTTACATTTGTAAGCAGTCCTTTTTATATGTTATGCTAGTATTATACAATCAGGAGGTGTCAGCATTGAAAACATTTACAGTAAATTTCCATCAAGAAGATAATGCGAAAGCGACAACAGTACATAAATTAAGTGAAGAGGACTTCAACAAAGCAACAGAAAAAGGTACTCGTCATCTATTTGATTTAGATACAAACGTTGGATTCTTCGTATTCTTTGATGCAGAAGATGCAGAAGGAAATGATCAATACTTAATGCTACAATATGAAGGGGATCATGAAGAGCCAACTGCGTGCTACGGATTTGATTTAAAACTATACTATCAATTCTTAGCATTATATTTAAACGATCTTGAATTCCAAGGTGAAACAGATGAAGAAGAGGAAGAGTATGGTCCAATCCATCATTTAGCTCACTTACTTTATCATATTGTTGAAGATGGAAAGTCAATCGAAGTGTAAAAATACATATGTAAAGCTGTCCTTTTTGGGCAGCTTTTTTCATTTTCTCAAGCAAAATATACAAAACCTTTGCTATAATTTTTATATATCTTGATAAACATATGATATGAATAGGAAGTGAAGTATTTGTTTACGATTGAGAACTATAAAAATTCTTTAATAAAAGGATTAGAAGCAAAATCCTCTGATTTGATCGAAAGGTTAAAAGTAACAACACAGCTTAATTATTATAAAGAAATAGATTTATTAGATTTTACTGTTTTTGTTCAGTCATTTGAATTGTCTATCGTTATGTTTTCAATGGATGGAGAAGCGAATGAAGTTTTTTATGAAGGGACTGATAAAGGAATTTTTTCTGGTAGCTATAATGTAATGGATGACATTACATATTATACGTTCAGTGATGAAGAATCTGATGAATTTTGGGATTTTTACGAAAAAAATGATGAGAAGTTATCTGAAATTGAAACGAAGACTATAGTAGAATGGTTTGCGACTTGCTGGAATAAAGCTGGTGGTATGAATGTTACATTACCTTCTTACGTTAGTTTTCATGATGATAATGAATGTTATGATTTACATAATGGTAAATGGATTTCTGATGGTGATAGATGGTTTGACTAAACAGAAAAAGCAACAAAGAAAGCTCATTTTTCTTTGTTGCTTTTTCTATTTTTAAGGCAGGATTGTAGTGTAATTGGCGAGAAGGGATATATAGGGAGATGGGGAAAAATGATAAACAATACAATTCCAAGTTTTTTAAAATTATGGGAAAGCAACGACGTAGAATTAGCAGTCCTCAATCAATATTTCACTTCGCATCCAGAGATATTTGAAGAATACTTTAAGTATCATTGTCCTAATACGAATGAAGGTCTTTCTAATGCCATAAAACAATATCCCGCAAAAATAGAAGATATTTGTATCATTGCAGAAACATTACCGACTATTATTCAAGAGATAACGAATGAATATCGTAATAAATATAGCTTTGATGTAAATATGAAATTCCACATATTTGTTGGAGCTTTTGGATCTAATGCATTCGTAGAGAGGGCGATCATTGGAGATATATTTTTTGCGGTAGAAAAATTATCTCCAGATTTGAAGCATCTTCGTGTTATTGTTGCTCACGAAATAGGGCATATATATCATAATGTTATGTTACAAAATAATGGAATGGATTGGGAGAAAGCGGAGTGGACCGATGCGGCAGTTAATTTGTATCGTGAAGGTGTTGCAACATATGTATCAAAGCAAATTGTGAAAGGTTTAAATGAATCAGTGTATTACTCATATAACAATGAAGGTGAACGATGGTTACAATGCTATATAGAAAATGAAGAACATATAAAGAAACGTTTTTTGGCAGATTACATAGAAGGATGGACGTTCGAAAAAGAGAAAGAGTGGTTCCGGTTATCTGGCGGACAATACTTTGGATACAACCGACTTGGTTATTTTTTAGGAACAGCTTTTGTAGAGGATGTTGTACAAGCACTAGGAGAAAGTGAAGCATTTACTTTTTGGAACAAATATAATTTGAAAAGTAGCGTAATGGATTGGCTATCAAAATGAATAGGATTACAATAGGAGGCTGAAATATATGAGAGTGTATGTAAAGATAGCTATGTTATTTCTCGCTTTTATGTGCCTATTTGCATTAGCAGCATGTAAAGGGACCGATGAACAAAAGGAAACAAGCCGAACATCAGAAAATAGTAAAAATGAACATAATAATTCTGCTGAAGAAAAGAAAGAATCTGATGCAAAATCAAATAATGAAGGATCAACAAAATCAGGTACAGATTCACGCTCGAAAGATACAGTAATCAATCAAAAATCAATTAACCACGTTAAAGAATTGTTTGAACTATCGAAAGAAGGAAAAGTACCTAACGCTCCGTTTGCAGCGCATACAGGAGATATTGAAGAAATAGAAAAAGCGTGGGGGAAAGCAGATAAAACGGAACAAGCAGGAAATGGAATGTACGCTACCTATACAAATAAAAATGTTTCCTTCGGTTTTAATAAAGGATCACAAGTTTTTGATGTACGCTCCTATCATGCAGAACTAAAATCAATTACATTACAAGAAATAGAAAAAGCATTAGGAAAACCAACTTCAGTTAAAGGAAATGGTGAAGATAAAATATATGTATATAAAGTAAACAATCAGTTTGAGTTAAAATTCATTATTCCAAAATCGACTGGTAAGGTAAATCATATTTCGGTATTTTCACCTGAGGATAGTATTAATAAAATGGCAGGGTAGGATAATAAAAAGGATGTCACAAAAGTCGAAATCGATGACCATGTGACATCTTTTTTTTGTGTAAATAAGAAACTTCCTTTTATAAAATATGATGGGGATGCTCTAAAACATCTTTTTGAATATCTTTTCTTTTTTTCTTACGCTCTAAATTTCGAACAAAAAGAACTTGAATAATGCCTCCAATTGTTAAGAAACAAGCACAAATATAAAATAGCATACTACCGTTTAGTTTACTTAATAAAACCGCACCGATAACAGGACCGCACGTTCGAGATACATCCCAATGTAACCCGTAAATTGAAAAATACAATCCACGTTTATCTGTAGGAGCGATTTCTGAAACGAATCGAAGCAAATGGTTGAAAGCAACACTTTCTCCAATGACTAAAAAGAGTAATGTGAAAAATAATGACAAGATTGTTGCTGAAAATCCATAGCCAATTGCAGCTATCGTAAAGCAGGTGTAAGCAATAAGTATGATTTTCGCCATAGAAAATTGTTCAGACCATTTTACAAGGAAAACTTGTAGAGTGATTTCCATAAGAGCTTTGCATGTTGTAATAAAAACGAGTATGCGATCGAAATCCGGAAGTGTATGTTTCACGAAAATAAGATAATTTGTTTCAGTTTGTGCATAAAAAAAGCTAATAGGAATTGTAGTAATCATTAGTCCAAATACGGCGTAATGTTTGTGTACAAATTGCTTTGGAGATGATATTTCAAGCTTTTGTGTTGGTGTTGTCATTGCCGGAGCAGTTTCTGGAAGCTGCGTCCAAACAACGACTGCATATGCTATAAGTGTAATGCTTTGCACTATAAATACATATTCAGGGTGAGTCTTATAAAAAATAGTACCAATTAAAGGACCGATTAGAGTACCTATTGCTCCCATCGTTTGCAGAAGAGAGAAGATTTCCGCTTGCTGTCCTTGTTTTGTTAAATCAGCAATTTGTGCCCGTTGAGCGGGAATATATAAGGAGCGGCCAACCCCATTTATGACGTATAATAATGCAAATATAAAAACAGATTGAGCAAAGACGAAGCTACCAATTGCAATACCTTGTAGTAATAAGCCGAGTAACATAATTTTTTTTCGTCCATATTTATCAGTAACTCCCCCAGCAATAAGTGTAAATACAATGTCTGAAAGTGGTTGTAATCCGAAAATTAGCATAGTTATTATGATATTACCGTTTAACATTTTATCAACGTAAATAATCATAATGATGGCTAACATGGATTCTGTTGTTCGGGTTAATAATTCGCCGCACATTCTTATAATAATTGGTTTGTTATAACGTAGTAAGAGATTGGTCAATATTAATTCCTCCTTTCTATATTGAAATGATAAGATGAAAGGAGAAAGAGAAAAAGGGTAGAAATAAAAGGGGTTATTTTTCACCTTTTAGGGGGAGTATGATGTTTATTTTAGATCAATATATTGAACTATGGTGTGTCTACGGTAAAGGGAGACGAGAAGGAGAACGATTAGAAGTAACCGTACAAATGATAGCAGAAACATTATTTTGTACAGAGCGTAATAGTAAATTAATTATAAAAAAATTAGAAGAGTTACATTGGATCACTTGGTTTCCAGGTCGTGGGAGAGGGAATCGTTCTAAATTAATATTTCAAAAGCAACCAGTTCCACTAATTTTAGAAAGAGGAAAAGAATTAACGAAAAAAGGAGATGTGAAAAGTGGAATCTCATTTGTAGAACGCTACAGCTCACAATTTCCATCAATAAAGAAAGAGTATGAAACTTGGGTAGATTCTATATTTGGTCATCAAATAGAACGGACATCTGAAGGAAGAAAAGACGTACTTCGTTTGCAAGTACAAATGAACCTGGACATCGCTTTAGATCCGGTTTACGCTACGATGCGCTCAGAATGTCATATGGTTAAACATCTTTTTGATACACTCGTATATGTAAATGAGGAAACAAATTTTATAGAACCAAGGCTTGCTTTTCAATGGGAATATAATGATGCTGAAAAGGTATGGACTTTTTATTTGCGAAAAGGTGTTCGTCTTCATAATGGAAAACGACTTACTGCACATCATGTTATACATTCATTGAATCGATTTATGAAAGCTGAAAACAACCCACACGCATGGATGTTGCAACATGTTGAAAGTTTCCGTGCAGTGGATGAATTTGTTGTTGAAATTCAATTACATACGGTAAATAGGATGTTTTTACATACGCTAAGCGCAGAACAGTGTTCTATCGTAATTGAAGATGAAGCAGGAAACTTCATAGGTACAGGGCCTTTTATATTACGAGAGAAGAATACACATTTATTTGCATTAGAAGTACATGATTTATATTATCGTGAAAGACCTTTTCTTGACCGAATTGAACTATTGAATGTGGAGCAAAATGTAAATACTTATGACGTGTTAGTAAAGGCGCAGTATAAAGATAAAGAAAATCTCAATAAAGAACTTTCACGGCTTGAATCGAACGTGACATATGTAACATGTAATCTTGTAAAAGAAGGGCCAATGCAAGATGAACTTTTTCGGAAAGCGCTATATAAAATTATTCATGGCGATAAAATCGTTCAAGAACTCGGCGGAGAACGTGGAGAAGTGGCAAAGAAACTAATATTAGCAAATGAAAGCATAGTAGAAATTGAGGAAGATATCGAAAGTTTAATTAAGAGAAGTACGTATCATAATGAAGTGCTACAACTTTATACATTTACAGGACGAGATCACGTTGAAGATGCACAATGGATACAAAAAGAGTGTGCGAAGTACGGGGTTCGTGTAGAAAATAATTTTCTTAAAATAGAAGAGCTGTTAGAAATAAGTACGATACAAAAGGCGGACATGATGCATGATAGCGCAACAATTAGCGAACGAATAGAAGATAGTTTACTATATATGTTTCTTACAAAAAACAGTTTTATTCATGGGCAAGGTAGCCTGGACTTTCATGAATCATTGTCCTCTTATTTTAAACAAGAACAAGTAGAGAAAAGAGTTACACTGTTACGCGATATTGAAGACACTTTGTTACGTCAAATTCATATAATTCCTTTATACCGTAACAAACAACAAGTAACTTCTCATGAAAAAGTACAAAATATAATGATTAATTCACAAGGGTGGATTGATTTTTATGAAATATGGTTTACATGTTGATATATAAGGGTTTTTACGCATTTTATAAGATGTGTGAGAACCCTGTTTTTTTGTGTGAAACAGGGTTGTTTTACACATTGTTACGCTACTCGTGATAAAAGTCTATTTACAGCGTAACAGTGTTATGTTACATTGTTATCAGGAAGGAGTGTTATACAGTTGAGTACAGATTTAATTTCAAAAAAAGATTTATTAGAACTTACTGGTATTTCATACGGACAATTATATAGGTGGAAAAGAAAAAATTTAATACCGGAAGATTGGTTTGTACGAAAGTCTACATTCACGGGTCAGGAAACATTTTTTCCGAAAGAAAAGATATTAGAGCGTATTGATAAAATTCAAACGATGAAAGAGGATCTATCACTTGATGAACTGGCCAATATGTTTTCGCCGAGTGTGAGGGAAATTCTTTTAACAAAGGAAGACATTTTACGTAAGGGGATTGCATCAGAACCAGTTTTACAATTTTTCATAGAACAAACGAATAAAACAGCGGAGTTTCAATTTGTAGATATTCTTTATGTGTACATGTTAGAAGAATTACTACAATCGGGAGAGATTAGTTTAGAAGAAGGAAAAATGGTCTTGCAAGTTTTAAGTGGAAATTATGAAGCAATGAAACATAAAACGTGTGACTTAATTATTGTCCGAAAGTTAGGGGTTTCTACATGTTTCTTAGTTTCAAACGTGGACGACTTAATTTTTGAAAAAGGCACCAAAATCGTTTTACGCGAAGCGATTATGAAATATACCGAAGCATTAAAAACTAAATTGTTGTAGTGGAGGAGAAAGTATGCGTACAGATAATTTGATTATAAATGGTTACGGTTCATCGAATGGCGGCGAGTTTCATAAAGTGCAATTAAACGGAAAAGGAACTGTGAATGGAAATGTTGAATGTGAGCAATTTGAATGTAACGGTTACGGTACAGTTACTGGCGACTTGAAAAGTAGCAGAGCACGAATTAGCGGATCTGGTAAAGTTGATGGCACAGTTCATGCTGAAACGATGCGAATTGATGGAAAAGCTACAATTACGCAAAATGTAAAGGCAAACAGTTTGAAAATTGCAGGAAAAGGTACGATAGGTGGAAATGTCACAGGTGAAGAATTCAAAGTTAATGGTCAAGCAACAATTGACGGTAATTGTGAAGTGGATACTTTTTCTTCAGAAGGACAATTTACAATTGGAGGATTATTAAGTGCTGATGAAATAAATATTAATATTCACGGTACATGTCGCGCGAAAGAAATTGGTGGTCAAACGATTAAAGTAAGACATAGATCAGGTACATTAAGTAGGCTATTTAAAACAGTATTTGGCTTGCAGTTAGAATCTGAACTATTAGAAGGTGACAATATTGATATTGATTATGCTCACATAAGAACGGTAAGAGGAAACAATATTACAGTAGGACCGAACTGTGAGATTGAACTCATTGAATATACAGGTGTTCTGACTGTTGATAAAAGCGCAAATGTAAAAGAAATTAAGCAGGTTTAATGGGAGGGAGAAAGCAATATGGAACATCCACATAGTCTCACAGTAAATGGTTCCGGTAATTCAGCAGGCGGAGATTATAATAAAGTGAAGATTCGCGGGGAAGGAACGATTTCTAATGATATGAGCTGTAATGAATTTAAAACGTACGGCACGAGTGATGTACGGGGTAATATGAAAGTGAAAAATTATGTTGTGTATGGAGATAGTGAAGTACAAGGAAATGTAGATGCAGAATATGTAAAAGTATACGGTAATACACAAATTCATGGTGATGCACATATTGAAAAAACAAAAGTTAGAGGTATGATAGATATTGCGGGGAAGTTTTCAGGTGATTATGTCGATGTAAAAGGTGCTTTAAATGTGAGGGGAAATATTGAAGTAGAAGATTTATCATTAACTGGTGGTCTTGAAAGTGATGGATTACTTAATGCTGAAAATATTCAAATCTCACTTCGTTATGAAGGAAGTAAGGTAAGAGAAATTGGTGGTAAAAACATTACGATTCGTAAAAAAGCGAGATTTCTTCCTTTTATTAGTCATGTTGGAAACCTCCAAACTTCAATTGTGGAAGGAGATGATATTTATTTAGAACATACGATTGCTGAAGTAGTGAGAGGAAACAACGTTACAATTGGCCCTGGGTGTGAAATTAGTGTTGTAGAATATCATACTAGTTTTAATCAAAAGGGTAATGCAGTCGTTAAAGAACATAAACAAATATAAGTAGTACGAGGGAGAGCAAGGTTATGGTTGAGAAGAATAATAAGCTCGGCTTTGTTGTGGCGGGCTTATTGCTAGGTATTTTAATGGCATCAATGGATAATACCATTGTCGTAACAGCGATGGGAACAATTGTTGGTGACTTAGGAGGTCTTGAAAACTTTGTATGGGTCGTTTCTGCCTATATGGTCGCAGAAATGGCAGGCATGCCGATATTCGGTAAACTATCAGATATGTATGGTAGAAAGAGATTCTTTATTTTTGGTTTAATCGTTTTTATGATTGGTTCGGCACTTTGTGGTACTGCTGAAAATATTACACAGTTAGGTATTTATCGTGCCATTCAAGGTATTGGCGGCGGGGCATTAGTGCCGATCGCGTTTACTATCGTTTTTGATATTTTCCCTCCTGAAAAGCGCGGGAAAATGGGCGGTTTATTCGGAGCAGTATTTGGTTTATCGAGTATTTTTGGACCGTTGCTTGGCGCGTATATTACAGATTATATTAGCTGGCACTGGGTATTTTACATTAACTTACCGCTTGGCATTTTAGCACTTATTTTTATTATATTCTTTTATAAAGAGTCACGAGTTCATAGAAAGCAAAAAATTGACTGGTTTGGTGCAATTACTTTAGTTGGTGCAGTAGTTTGTTTAATGTTTGCTTTAGAGCTTGGCGGACAAAAGTATGACTGGGATTCTAGCTTTATTTTAAGTTTATTTGGTGCATTCGCTATTTTAATTGTTGCATTTATTTTTATTGAACGAAAAGTAGAAGAGCCAATCATATCATTTGAGATGTTTAAGAAGCGCTTATTCGGAATGAGTACAATTATTGCATTATGTTATGGTGCTGCGTTTATGTCAGCAACTGTGTACATACCGTTATTCATTCAAGGTGTATACGGTGGTACCGCAACAAACTCAGGATTACTACTATTACCGATGATGTTAGGATCAGTTGTAACAGCGCAATTAGGTGGATTTTTAACGACGAAGCTTAGCTACAGAAACATTATGATTATTTCTGCTGTTATTATGCTAATAGGACTATTCTTATTAAGTACATTAACGCCAGAAACAAGTCGTGCATTATTAACAGTGTATATGATTATTATCGGATTTGGGGTTGGTTTCTCATTCTCTGTACTAAGTATGGCGGCTATCCACAACTTTGGTATGGAACAGCGAGGGTCTGCGACTTCAACGAGTAACTTTATTCGTTCATTAGGCATGACGCTTGGTATTACAATCTTCGGAATGATCCAAAGAACAGGTTTCCAAGATCAATTAGAAGAAGCATTTAAGGGTATGAGCGGAGGAATGAATACAAACGCTTTAGGAGATTCAAGAGCTATTCTATCAGAAGCGGCAAGATCTCAAATTCCACCGCAAATATTAGATAAAATTATTGATGCTCTTTCTAGCTCAATTGTCCAAACATTTATGTGGGCATTGGTACCAGCTGGTTTAGCATTCATATTTATTTTCTTTATGGGAAATGAGCGCATGGTAATTAAGAAACAACAAAAGAATAAAAAGAGCGAAACATCTAAAGCGTAATGAAAAAGCTCCCTTCCAATTGGAAAGGAGCTTTTTCGTATGTACGGATTTAGATTAGCCTTCGATGATTTCGTATTCTTCGTCTGCTAATAATAAAATTTGTGTTTTCTTACCTTTGTTTTGAACTTCGATTACATCGTAAGCACCTAGGTCTCTTATTTTGCTTTGAGAAGCGTTAACCATAACTTCAATAGAATCAATTAAGATATCTTCTTCAATGTATGATTCAGGCAATGCCATATCTTCAGTATCTAATACACATGCGTATAGATTTTGTAAGTTTTCAGCAGTTGGATTTTGTTCTTCAACATCAATGATATTTTTTACTGCTTCCATATTTTCTTCTTTTGCTTGGTATACTTTAATTTTAGCCATTGTTTTAATCTCCTTTATAACGTAATCGTAGAGGCTACACTTCATTATAACGTTTTTTTTATGAAAGATGAAATTGTTATATGTATTTATAGGGAAATTTATACGTTATTACTCATTATTGGCGTAATTTCATTATTAATGAGATGAGTAGGTAGCTATATTCCTACGTTAAAGTTATATTGTCCAAGCTTTTCTCATATCCCGCTCATATTATGTGTATGAGATAAAACATATAGAGAAGGGATGGAGTGTAAGTGGGTTGTGAGCCGAAACGAAATGATCGATGTTGCCAAAATAGTATTTGTGAATTTTTGCGAAGTCTAGAGTCTTTTACAAAAGTTGAGAGTATTGTAATTGCCGGAAACGAAATTGTTGTATCTTATTTTCTTTCATTTAATAAGAAGAATGGTGTCGTATCCTTCGTACAAGAGGACGATGAGGTTATTTTTGTAGATTGCTCTAAGATTGATGCAATTCGAATAGGAAAAGTTTGTAGTTGTAAAACGAAAGTCAAATTTATTGAAGAGGATTTTAGTCTACTTGGAAACGTTTGTCCGCAATGTTTAACAGAGGGAAGCACACTCTTTTTTGACTTTCACAATTCAGAATTGAATTTATCACTGCAAGCAAAAACAATTGATGCACCTAGTTGTACTAAGTTTATAGATGAGATGGGAAATGTAGTAAAGCAAATTACTATAATAGGTGAAGCAATTGTTTCTAAAGATTTTGTTCAAGTGCCTGAATTATTAAGTTTCCGATTCGTACTATCTGATACGGCGGAGAATCCTTTAAAGTTTGGGCTACTGTTCATTAATTTCCCAGATCTTACGTTTATTATTCTTTTCGCATCGAGTGGATACCTCAACATTTCGAACTGTTTGAAAATAGAGAGTGGAGCTGGTAATACCGAGATAGAAGAGATGAGAAAGATGATATCGAATGACGATAATACGTACACATCAGTTGTTCAAGTGACTAAAGTATATAAAAACGGGGCAACAGAATCATTTGTTTATAAGAATGAGTTATAACATATATATTTAAATGAACCCTTAAACTAATGTTGAGGGTTTTTACATAATAAAAGATTATAGATTGTGAATTATTATTATTAAGTATATTATCCGTAAACCTATACACTAGAAAGTCATTTGCTTTTTGATTAAATGTTATAATAATTTTATATTTATGAATAATTTATAATTATATGGAATGTAGTAGACGTTTGCTTATATGTAGAAAAGAGTAGAAGTGCATTAGTTCTAAAGAAAGCAGGAATGTAAATGATATATGAAGCGAATATACATACAAAAGAAAAATTAGTTACTATGTTCGAAGATTTCAATAACGTTGTTTTACTTTCTTATTTACAAGGACATATGGGTACCGCTTGGGTAAATAATCTTGAAAATCCAACAGTAGCGCAAGTTACGATAGGGATTTTCACATTTTATGCTGGGGATTCAAATGCGAAAGAAACAGAAGAATTAGTACGTAACATTCCTGATAGAATGTTAGTAATCGTAAATAGTGAAGAGTGGAAAAAGCGTTTAGAAACATGTTACGGAAGAAAAATAGATAAGTTTTTACGCTATAAATTCAAACGTAATACAGAAGTTTTTAATCGTTCAAAATTACAATCTTTTATATCAGCGCTTCCAAAAGGATACGAGTTAAGAAGAATAGATGAACATATCGTAAATAACCCTACATTACATAAAGTCTCTAAAGATTTTACAAGTCAATTTCAATCAGTAGAAGATTATCTAAACCGAGGTATAGGGTATTGTATTTTGTATAAAGGAGAAGTTGTATGCGGTGCATCATCATATAGCATTTATGATAATGGCATTGAAATTGAAGTAGCGACTGATCACAATCATAGAAGAAAAGGGTTAGCGACTATAGTTAGTGCAGCACTAATCTTGGACTGTTTAGAAAAAGAGATATACCCAAACTGGGATGCAGCGAATACTACATCTGCAAAACTAGCTGAAAAACTAGGATATGTTTTTGATAAGGCATATGATACTTATTTTGTGGATAATAGATGAAATCGTATTTTCAAATAAAAGAGCAGTTAGCAAAAGCTAACTGCTCCTCTCCAAAGGGGGAATGGAGAGATACAATCATGTTACTTACATTATTGACGGGAGGTTGATTTTTAATCAATCTACTATAAAAGTTGAGATAAAATATTTTTAATTAACCCTGAGGATCCAATTAAGAGTACTGATAAAAAAACGATTGAGAATATACTTTTTTTAGGTTTTTTTAATTCTATGTATATGTTAATAATGGCACCAATTGCAACTACAGTAAAGATAACGAGTCTTACTACATCTATCATAAATAACGCTCCTTTTAATTACTTAATTGTATTATATAGGAATTCGCGTTTTGATTAGTTTATTTAAATACGATTTAAGGTAATTTTAAACAAACTAATCTTTTATACAAAAGTAAGGTTAAGGAAAAAGATAGCGTAAGTAGTAATAGTATATCTTGTAGAAGCTGATGTAGACCAAATAAAGTAGGGTTATTATCTATGCGGAAAAGTATAATTAATATTTATATATACTCACTTTAGGTACCTTTACAACTTAAATAATAAAACATGCTTTTCATAATGATCCAAACACCAATTATATTTTTGTAGAATAATTGGATGAACAACTTCTTTCGTAGTATCGACCTCAGTATAGCCATATTTCTTATAAAAGTTTTCTAATTCCTCAAAAGGAAGACAATATACATTTGGAACTTGTAATTTCTTCGCAGTTTCTACTAAAAATGAAACAAGATCCCCAGCTAATTGTAGCCCTCTAAATTGAGGAAGAATATAAATTCCACCCATTTCTAGAGTATCTTCATCTATTTGGACTAATCGTCCAATACCTGCATACTCATTGTTGTATGTAATAATTGCAACTTTATCTCTTTTTAAATCACTTCGTACAAATCCTATTGAGTCATATTGATTATTAATCCATTCTAAATCATTAGATGTAGCCATTTGGATACTCATAGACATCCTCCTTCGGAATACTAGCACTATCTTTATTATATAAAACATAAGATGCTATATCAAAAGAACTTTGATATAGCACATTTGCAAAATTTATTAGTTGAAGTTGTGGATTTGCTGGTATTCAAATGATAACTTCAACTAAAAGAGGATAAGAACCTTGTGAATTTAGTGTAAAACTAGTTCGTGTGTTTGGTAACGCATTATTATTTAAGCGTATAGAGTTTATAGGTTTATTTTAATTGGTGTAGCTAATATATTATTGGAACTAGTAAGGAAATATAATAATCACCAGCCTGAGTGATAAAAATCGTATTAGAATTTAGCAAAAAAAACCTCCTGAAAAAGAAAAGGGATTTAAAAATAAGAGCACTTCGAAAAGTGCCCTTCAGTAACGACTACTCATTCTAAAAAGAAAGGATGCAATATATCATATGAAGTTAAGTGTATTTAATTATGGGCCTTTTATATAAAATTTTTATTTTGTTCCGAATAAAAAGGAGGTTGTTTCCGCAACCACCTTTCAGTAAAATAAAGCACTTTTTATGAAATAAATTATGGATGATCCCTAAAAAAGGTTATAGGATATACTCACATTTTTATAACTAAAGTGACGAGCTCAGGTTATAAGAAAGGAACAATTATATTGTATGAAATCTAGACTAGACTCGTCACAAAGAAAGCTGTCTTCTTATTAGAAGGCAGCTTTCTTTTATTAAAAAAGAAGTAGAAATAAAATAGAAGATTAAGTTACTTGTCCAAACAAATTTTTTGAAAATACATAAGATGCTAGTAGTTAGTCAATATTTTAATATTGCCAACTTTTTAGACTAAAAGGAGTGGTTTTATGTGTGATTGTGAAGTTTGTAGAAGAAAGAAAAAACGGGATCCATTAAATCGGTATTCTGAACCAAAAAAACAGGATTCAGAACCATTAAATTCTTATTCGTTTAGTAAAAATGCTAATTTTTTTGAAGAAGCTATACAAACAGATGAGATTGATCAAGTTTCTGAGGAATATATTGAAATAGTTGATTCAGCAGATGTACAAGTTACTACTACAGATACAAAAGCTGCACTATCTATCCAAGCGGCATTACAAGCAGCTATTGTGGTTGTAGTAAGTATTTCTATAGCAGATAGTGAAAAAGCAGATAAAATAACACAAGAATTATTTCAAAAATCATCTATTAAACAAATTAATAGACAAAAAACAATCATTAAAAATTCTAGAAACGTAACCGTAACAACTACTGATACAGATATTGCAGTGAATATTCAAATTCTCCTTCAAATTTTATTAGCTTTACTAGTTAAATTAAACATTTTATAAGGTTTCTAACTTGTTTATATTTAGCGATAAGGGTTTACTCTAAGTAAATGTTTTTTGTTGTAATATGTGGTACAAGCTTGGACTTCTTATTATGACTGAACTAATATTCAAGATTAATGGGAAAGTAAGTGTGGAAAACAAGAGTAAAGGTTAAATACATTATTTAACAGTAAATGAAACTTATATTTATGTGAAGTGAAGGAAAGCTGACTTCTTATTAGAAGCCAGCTTTTTTATTTTATTAGTAAGAACGTTGAAAAGATAATATTCAGTTACTTGTCCAAGCAATTTGTATTAAAAAACATATAATGCTTGTAGTTATTTAAAATCTTTGCAGAAAATTGATTGGAGTGAATATTGTAAATGGATGATTTAAACAAATTTTCTTCCTTTAAATTTGATAAGGATCAAAAGAATATAATCATAGACCTTTTACTCTCAGATATTTTGAATAGGCATGGGATAAGTGAAGAAAAGTTAAAAGATTTATCACCAGAAAAAAAGCAGCAAATTAAAAATATTGTTTCAGAAATACAATCACAAGTTAATAATTATTTAGATTGAAAGGGGGTGAACATATGGACAAAAAATGTCATTCAAATGAAAATAAAAAGTGGAGTGCATTAGATTACTCAAATCCTCATCCATCTTTTAAAAATGCTAGTGTTTCAGAAACAGCTGCGCAAGAAAGTAAAACTTACCAAATTTCTGAAGAATCAATTACAATTGTCGATTCAGCAGATGTAGAAGTTACTACTACAGATACAAAAGCTGCGTTATCTATTCAAGCGGCATTACAAGCAGCTATCGTGGTTATAATAAGTATTTCTATAGCAGATAGTGAAAAAGCTGACCGTGTAGCGCAAGAATTGTTTCAAAAATCATCTATTAAACAAGTTAATAAACAAGAAACTGTTATTAGAAATTCTAGAAATGTTACGGTTACGACTACGGATACAGACATAGCAGTAAATGTTCAAATTCTTCTCCAAATTTTATTAGCTTTACTAGTAAAATTAAATATTTTATAAAATGTTTAACCCCTTTTTTAGATACAGTGTTTCTTATAGGAGAATGTAGTACAGGCTATAAATATTTATCATAACTGGACTAATATTCAATATCGCCAAAATAATAATACAAACAATCTGATGGAAAATAAAGTTTGGTTATTGTATAAAAATCTAAAAGCCATTTCCTTTATTATTGGATTTGGCTTTTAAATTTTAAAAAGTATAGATTTTAAATGGTTAAATAAAATTAAAGAATTAAATACAAAAACTCACAAAATTATTCGTGTTATAGAAAAAATAAAAATAAAAAAGTGGTTTAAATGACATTACTTTCATTAACAGTTCAAGTTTTGAAGAATAGTGCATACAATATAAAGTGTTTTCCTTTCTTCATTTAAGTTTTACGTATATAATTTAAAAGTACTATTTTTATTTTATATTTTTAATATTTATAACAGAATAGAGGTTTAAAAATGGGTGTTAAAATCATTACGGATAGTGCGGCGGATTTACCGGTAGAATTGCTGCAAGCATATGATATTGATTTAATTCCACTCCGTGTTTATGATGAAGCAGAAACAGAGTATTTAGATGGAGTTACATTAGAGTCAGTTACATTATTGCAAAATATGAGAGAAGGCGCTGTTTATAGAACGTCATTGCCTTCCCTTGAAACTTTCCAAGAAAAATTTGTTTCTTATGCAAAAGAAGGTAATCCTTGTATATATTTAGCTTTTTCATCTGAACTGTCTGGTACATATCAATCATCAGTTCTCATTAAAGAGGAAGTAAAAGAAACATATGCTAACTTAGATTTAGAAATTATCGATACGAAATGTGCCTCGCTCGGTCAAGGGCTTGTCGTATTAGAAGCTGCTAAAATGGCGAAAAACGGTGCATCAAAAGAAGATATTTTAAAACGTGTTGATTTTCTAATGAATCATATGGAACATATCTTCACTGTAGCTGATTTACAGTACTTAGTGAGAGGTGGACGTTTAAGTAAAGTCGCAGGATTTATCGGTGGTTTACTAAACATTAAGCCGATCTTAAACGTGGAAGAAGGAAAGCTTGTACCACTTGAAAAGGTAAGAGGAAAAAAGAAAGTACTAAGCCGAATTGTAGATATTATGGAAGAGCGCGGAAAAGACCTTAAAGGTCAAACCATCGCAATGACTCATGGTGATGACTTAGAAACAGCTGAAGCTTTAAAAGCATTAATTACTGATAGATTTGGCTGTGAAGTATTTATTGTAAATACAATTGGTGCAGCAATCGGAGCACATACAGGACCGGGTGTTATAACGTTGTTTTTCTTAAATGAAGTCGAGTAAAGGATTGATCTTTTGATCAATCCTTTTTTCTTATTAATCTGTAATAATCGGTCGATATGGTATCGGTGAAGATAAAATCATCGAAGTTTTGACAGTTCCAAATGGTATAACGATATCAATTAATTCCTCTAATTCTTTCATAGAGTGAACCGCTACCTTTAAATAATAGCTACTTTCACCTGTTACTCGATGACATTCGAGTATTCTATATTCTTCGTAGATTTTCTCCTCAAATTTTTTACAAGGAATCTTTAGATTTTCAATTCTTAAAAATGCTTGAATTGATTTTCCTACTGCATCTAATGATATCCGTGCAGTATATTTCTCGATTATTCCAGTATCTTGTAATCTCTTTAGCCTTTCGGTAACACTAGGGCGGCTGAGGTGTAAGTGCTCAGTCATTTCTGTAATCGTCATTCTCGCATCTTCTTGTAGTAATAACGTAATTTTCTTGTCAATTTCATCCATGAATTATGCTCCTTTGCAAAATTGAAATTAAATTTCTGAAATAAATACATAATATAAAATCTAATGTTAAATTACATACACTTTTGTATATTGAATAGAATGATAACTTTCTATAATTAAAATATAAATGGAGGTGCATGTAATGTCTAATCATTTTGGTGAAACAATTTCTATTAAAAAGGGAACAGCCTTATACGTCGGAGCGGTTCTAGGATCAGGAATTCTTATATTACCTGGTATGACAGCGAGTGTAGCAGAGGGGAATGCAATTGTTTCTTGGCTTGTTATGATATTACTTAGTATTCCACTTGCATTCACATTCGCATTTTTATCGATAGAGCATCCAAGTGCTGGTGGAATAGCTACTTTTGCAGAAAAAGCTTTCGGTAAAAAGATAGGTGCTATTATAGGATGGTGTTTTTTTATTGCAGGTAGCGTTGGGCAAATCGTAGTCTCAATGACTGGTGGAATGTATATAGTGAGAGTGTTTAATTTATCATCATATTTTTCTTACATTATAGCGCTTATTATTTTAAGTACTTCAATTGTTTTTAATTTATATGGGTTAAAAATGAGTGGGTGGTTTCAAGTATGTATTGGTGTATTAACTTTCTTTATTTTAATCGTAACTATTATTAGTTCGCTATCTTATATTGAAATGAAGAATATAAATGTACATATTTCTATGCAAGAAATAAATCCAATTTTAGAGGCATCATTATTAATTTTTTGGTCTTTTTTCGGCTGGGAAGCTATTGCAAGTTTAGCTCCAGAATTTAAAACACCTAGAAAAAGAAATATTATTTTATCTACGGGATTTGCAATTGTTATTATTGGAGTTTTATATGTTGGTATTGCATTATCAGTAATTGGAACGAAATCTTATCATATAAATGCTGATAATACTACAGCTCTCGTGCTTGTAATCAAGCAAACTTTAGGTGACCAATTTGCATGGGTAATTGGATTTTTAGCTTTTATCATTTGTTTAGGGACGACAAATGCCTTTATTGCAAGTATGGGTCGCTTAGGTTATTCACTAGGGAGAGAAGAAATTGCACCTCTTTATTTAGGATATATTAATAAAAAAAGAGAAACACCAACAAATGCAGTAAAAGTTGTAGGTTGTATTGCAATAATAGGTTTGCTAATAAGTTTCGTTTTTCATATTAGTATAGATAAAATTGTATTAATACCGAATTCGTTAGGAATTGTTACATATATAGTAGGTACTGCGGCTGGGATGAAATTAATAAAGAATAAGTTAGGTAAATTTTTTTCTATAGTAGCTTTTACATGTTGCGTAGTAGTTTATCCTTTTATTGGAGGAGTAATATTGATTCCAGTGGCAGTAGCATTTATCTGTTTATGTTATGTGCGTTTCAGTAGTGTAAGCAAAGGGCATAAATAAGAATGTTTGTATAGAAATCTAAATATTTAAAGATATGAAAATTTTTCTATTTCATATATAATTGTGTAGGGAGAAATATCTGTAACTATTTGTAAAAATAGGAGGCGGCTATAAAAATGAATGAAGTTGCTACGTGGGATTTAGATCGATTGTATTCAAAGGGGGATATTCTAGTACCAATATTGGAGTTGAAAGAACAATATTTTGTAACAAAAGATATAGGTCTTCTTTCAAAACTTATACAAGCTATTGAAAAAGCAGAATACTATTTGTACTGTCGATCGGCTGAAGAAAGTGTTGCATCGGATAATACTAGATTGACTGTGAAAGTAAAGGAATTAAAAAGTGAAGTGCAGCAAGTCATGCAGCAAAGTGAAGTGGAAATTACTGATAATACTAGGCTAATAAAAGATGAACTAAATGCGTGGGAAAATATGTACATACAATTAAGGAATAGGATAGAAATAGAGCACAATAATAAGCAATTATCATTTGGACAAGCAAATCATGTTGCAATGAATAGTGATAATGAAAAGGAAAGACTAGAAGTATTCGAGTCATTAACATGTGCTTTACATAAGGAGAAAGAAATTTTTGCTACTGTATTAAATCAAATAGGAAGATTGCGTAATACAAAGGGTAATGAATTAGAAGATATAGAGATTTTAGCAAGGTCCCTTCATGCGAATGGTATTTCAGAAACTGTATTATTACAAATATGGAATGCGACAGAAGAAAATCTAGATAAATTAGTTAGTGCTTTAAATGTGTATAAGAAAGGCAGAGCTTCGATTACATGGCATGAACTTATGACAGTAAAGGAGAATAATGAGGTTATTATTCCTTTTTCAGTAGCAGTACAAAACATATATGATGCATTAAAAAATATAGATGAAGAATTAGCAGAATTTGCAAGTCATGCGATAGTAAGTGGTTGGGTAGATGCAGAGCCGAGAGAGAATAAATCACCAGGTGGATTTTGTGCTCCTTTTTTCAGTGAGAAAGAATCTCGAATCTCAATGCGTTACGACGGAAGTATCGATAGTGTAAGAGTACTTGCCCACGAACTAGGACATGCTTGGCATTTTTATAATATGAGTTTTGAACAATCCTCTTCTTTTTTAGATGATTATTTGCCAATGAGTACAGCTGAATCAGCATCTATTTTCTTTGAAACGGTGCTTGTAAATTATCTAATTCAAACAACAGATAGTATAGATATGAAAAAGTCATTGCTTAGTTGGAAAATAAGAAACTGTTTTAATTATGTAATGGCAATTCGAGCATCGTACGAATTTGAGAAGAACTTTTACGAGAAATGTAAAGAAAGTCCTTTAAGTGCTGATGAAATTGAGAAATTATCTATAGCAGCGCAAAAAAAAGCATACGGGAATGCATTATTAGAATATCAGCCGTTTGTTTGGGTGAAATATATTCAATTTTATATAGCAGATGTTCCTTTTTATAATTATCCATACACATTTGGCTATTTAGTTAGTTTTAGTTTATTAGAAATAGCGAAAGAAAGGAAAAGTACTTTTCACTTGAAATATAAAGAGTTTTTACGAGAAACAGGAAAAGCTCCAGTGGAAGAACTTATGAAAAAACATTTTGAAATAGATATAATGAGCTATGAATTTTGGGATAAAGCCTTTAAACAAATTTCTAAAGATATTGATGAATATTTGCAACTTATGTAAGGGGAGAGTATAGTGGATCACCAACTTATAAAGGGAATACCTTTTTCAACTTTAGAATATGCAAAAGCTATAAGTTTATTAAAAGGTTGGCTACATGAAAAACAAGAGAAACCAAGATTTGTAGTAACTGCAAATCCTGAAATTGTTATGTCTGCAAAGGAAAGTACGGCTAAATCTAAACAGTTTAAAAAGATGTTACTATCTGCGGATTTAATAACAGCGGATGGAATTGGTGTCATAATTGGCTCGAAAATATTAAAAGGAACGCTGAAAGAACGCGTCACAGGGGCAGATATCACTCACGATTTAATAAAATATTGTAACGATAATAGATACCGCGTCTTTCTTTTTGGAGCTGCTCCAGAAAGTAATAAAAAGGCATTAGAAAAATTAAATGAGCAGTTTCCAGGAGCACAGTTTAAAGGACAGCATGGATTTGTAAATGGTGAGCAAATAGAAGAGGTAAAAATGAAAATAAAGCAATTCAAGCCGCACTTACTGTTAGTAGGACTAGGTTCACCGAAACAAGAAGAATTCATCTATGAAAACATACAAACATTAAACATTCCACTATCTATAGGTATCGGAGGTATGATCGATATAATATCTGGTACTGTAAAAAGAGCACCGAAAATTATGAGGGATACAGGAACTGAATGGTTATATAGATTACTCTCACAGCCGAAAAGATTAAAGAGACAAATCGTACTTCCGAAATTTTTATTGTCGGTTATGTCTGAAAGAATTAAAGGGAGTAATTAATAAAGGAGAGTACATTCATGAACAGAATCGGAATTATCGGAGCAATGCAAATTGAAATAGACTTACTTTTAGAAAAATTAGTTGTACAAGAAGAACAAATAATTGCGGGAATGCCTTTTTACATTGGTGAATTCATGGGAACAGAAATAATTGTTACAAGATGTGGTGTAGGAAAAGTTAATGCAGCCGCATGTACGCAAACGTTAATTCATAAATTTGATGTAGATGCTATCATCAATACCGGTGTTGCTGGCGGGCTACATCCAGATGTAAAAGTTGGCGATGTAGTTATTTCAACTAACGTAACTCATCATGATGTAAGTAAGACTCAAATGAAAAACTTATTCCCGTTCCAAGAGGAATTTCACGCAAGTAAGAAATTAATGGAGTTAGCACGTACTGCATGCAATAGTAGTAGTTTACATATTGGGGTTCATGAAGGAAGAATCGTAAGCGGTGAATGTTTTGTTGAAGATTCAAAACTAAAAGCGAAATTAATAGATGAATATGCACCGCATTGTACAGAGATGGAAGGTGCAGCAATAGGACATGTTGCTTACATAAATGAAGTACCGTTTCTCGTAATACGATGTATTTCTGACAGTGCAGACGATGAAGCACAAATTTCTTATGATGACTTCGCGAAAACGGCCGCAAACTATTGTTCAGAAATTATCGTTGAGATGTTGAAAAATATATCGAGTAAAACTTATAGTTCAAAAGGAGGGAATGAAATGTTACAAGCATTCATTTTTGATATGGATGGAACGTTATTTCAAACAGATAAAATTTTAGAATTATCGTTAGATGATACATTTGATCACTTAAGAACCCTTCAATTATGGGATACGGTAACACCTATTGAAAAATACCGTGAAATCATGGGTGTGCCTTTACCGAAAGTTTGGGAAACTTTATTACCGAATCATTCTATTGAAGTAAGAGAACAAACTGATGCATATTTTTTAGAAAGATTAATTGAAAACATTAAGAGTGGAAAAGGTGCTTTATATCCGAATGTAAAAGAGATTTTTACATATATAAAAGAAAATAATTGTTCAATTTATATTGCAAGTAATGGTTTAACTGAATATTTACGAGCAATCGTATCTTATTATGCTTTAGACCAATGGGTTACTGAAACATTTAGTATTGAACAAATAAACTCGCTTAATAAAAGCGACTTAGTAAAAAGTATTTTGAACAAATATGATATAAAAGAAGCAGCTGTAGTTGGGGATCGTTTATCTGATATAAACGCAGCCAAAGATAATGGTTTATTTGCGATTGGATGTAATTTTGATTTTGCACAAGAAGATGAACTTGTTCAGGCGGATATAGTAATAGATGATTTAATGGAGCTTAAGGGCATTTTACCTAAAGTGCAAAATACGCATGCTACGAATTGAATAAAATAATAACCATAAAAATGCTCAGAATAAATAATTCTTGAGCATTTTTATGTATTTTCATATTAAGGGGGAATTTATTTGAAAGATATACATATTCAACAAATTGAAGATTTAATGATATACGAACACAATTACCTTGTTCAGGAAAGCAAAGAAGAAGGATTTAATTTCCTAATAAAACTAATAAGTGAATATGAAAATAAAATAAACACATTTAATAAAACTGGTGAATGTTTATATGGTATTTTTCAAGGGGAAAAGTTAATTGGAATAGGAGGGTTGAATGAGGATCCTTATACAGAAAATAATAAGATTGGCCGATTAAGGAGATTTTATATTTTAAAGAATTATCGTCGTATAGGACTAGGGAAGTTGTTATTAAACCAACTATTATTTTATGCGGAAAAGAATTTTAAAGTAGTTGTTTTACATACAGATACAAAGCAAGGCGATGCATTTTATACTGCAAATGGATTTGTGAAAGGGGAATTATATCAAGGATCTAGTCACTATAAAGTATTATAGAAAAGGCTGTCAAAACAATATTTTGTTAGTCTCGAGTTCCTATATTTGTAAAGTGGAATTTTAATTTCATTTACCGAAATGATGCTATAAAAAGAGACCTCACCTTCTAAAGATAAGCTTATGAGATCTCTTTTTTATTCAATTATGTTTTTACATTCATTTTCTTCAATAATCCCTTCGGATCACCTTTTACATAATAGAAATGTGGATTATTTTCATCGTCGTAAAGCATAATATAAGGTTTTTCGTTAAGTGGTAGAAGAATAAGTACTTCATCAATTGTTGTTTGTAGCCATTGATTTGTAATAGAAACTGGTTTAGATAAAGGGATTTTTATCATGTGACCATCTTTTGGAACGACATTTAAATTTTTGAACGGGCCAGTAATGGATTTAGCATATTGAACAGCTTCTTTTTGAATAGCTGAATCTAAAGATTGTTTTTGAACGACCATTTCTTTTTGGCAATCAAATACTTCAATTTGTTGATTACTATTTGCGAACACGTTTGTCGATAATAAGAAACAAAGAAGAGTAATGACCCCAATTTTTTTAATCATAATACAACACCTCGTCTTTACTATACCCTTAAAAAGTTCAAATATTTTTCTGTCACATTTATGTAACAAAGAAGTTGTATAATACAATTGGTTTTTGTTTAAAAGCAATGGAGGATCATTCATGAAAGTATTAATTGCAGATGATGAACAAGATATGTTAAGGATTTTAAAAGCTTATTTTGAAAAAGAAGGCTTCGAAGTGTTATTAGCGAAAGATGGAGAGGAAGCACTTCAAATATTTTATGATGAGAAAATTGATTTAGCTATTTTAGATTGGATGATGCCGAAACATAGTGGCATTACTGTCTGTCAGGAAATAAAAAAGAATTCAAGCGTAAAAGTATTAATGCTTACGGCGAAAAGTGAAAGTGAAGATGAATTAGCAGCGCTTCAAAGCGGAGCAGATGAATACGTAAAAAAACCATTTCATCCAGGCGTACTAATTACTAGAGCGAAAAGGCTTGTCCAGCATGACGATGTCATTCAAGTTCAAGATTTGAAAATTGATTTTACGAAAAATAAAGTTTATAAAAATGACAAAGAGTTAGATATTACAAAAACAGAGCTAGAATTAATAAAGTGTTTTTTAAATCATAAAGGCATGATTTTGACTCGTAAAAAATTGTTAGATATCGTATGGGGATTTGACTATTTTGGAGAAGAGCGAACTGTTGATACACATGTAAGAAGATTACGTAAAAAAGTTGGAGAAAATATTATAAAGACGCATCGTGGGCTAGGATATAGTTTGGAGGAACAGAGTGAATAAACTTGGAAAAAAACTATTTCTCAGCATTTCTTTAACTGTTATTCTTATTTTTACGATTTCTTTATTATTAATCAACTATCTTTTACCGAAATATAACATTTATAAAACGCGAGAAAGCTTAGAAGGTATTACAGCACAAATACAGTCCATACCGAGCGAACAACTAGATGAAGCAATTTCTAGCATTGATAATAAAGGAACTGTTACGATTGCGTATACATCAATTAACAATTCGGAAGATCATATTAATGATGAGTTACGTATGCAACTTACAAGGAAAAGAGTTGCCCTTAATAAACTTTGGATTACAAAAGGTGAAATAATAAAAGTAAAGAACTTCGGACAATTGAATAAAATATATGATCAAGAGAAAATCAAATCTAGTTTTTTTGTGAAATATATTGCGAAAAACGATATGTTGATTTTAGTAGGGGTTTCTATCGCACATTCGAATGAAATAATAAAAACGTTAAACACATTTTATTTATTCATTTTAGGCATGACGATTTTACTCATTATTTTACTTGTATGGATATTGTCAAAAACAATTACGACACCACTGAAAGAATTAAGTGATGTCGCAGAAGATATTTCGCGTTTAAAGTTTAAAAAGACAAAAGTGAAAACGAATGATGAAATAGGAGACTTAGCCACTAGTATTAATATCATGAGTGAAAAACTACATGAAGCGCATGAAGATTTAACAGATCGAAATGAACATTTAAAACGATTTATGGGTGATGTGACGCATGAATTAAAAACACCAATAGCACTAGTAAAAGCATATTCTATGGGAATAAAAGATGGTCTAGATGATGGTACGTACATAGATACAATCATTAAACAAACAGATCAAATATCAAATTTAATTGAAGAATTATTACGATTTTCTAAATTGGAAAGAGATGTTTTGCAAAAAGAAGAATTCTCTATTAAATCACTACTTCAAAGTATTATAGATAAGCATAAGATTGAACTGGATTCGAAAGAAATTGATTTGCATGTGAATTATAATGTTGGCGATGCAATTATTTATGCAGATGTAAACAAAATGAGTATGGTATTACAAAATTTAATTTCTAATGCAATAAAATATACAACAAATCAAAATATAAAAATTACTTTAGAAGATCGAAATGAAAGTGTATATTTTCAAATTCAAAATGGTATGAATGCTGAACAAATGATAGATATCGATAAAATTTGGGAGCCTTTTTACGTCTTAGAATCTTCTCGTAGTAAAGACCATTCAGGTACAGGACTAGGTTTAGCAATCGTGAAAAGTATTTTAGAAAGGCATGGTTTTGACTATGGTGTATCTACTATAGAGGGAGAAATACGGTTTTATATAACTATGAAGAATGAATAATTTAAGACAATTAGAAGCATCGTCTATTAATAAGCGATGCTTCTAATTGATTAAATGTGAGTAGTAAAGGAGAATAAATAACTTCGAAAAATCGTTGGAAGAGTGTTCTACAAATTTCTCAAGTGGTTGCATAAAATATTAACTGAATTTTCAGTAATTTTGTTGTATAGTAAAAGGAGAAATATATGGGGAGGAAAGAGTATGGGGAAAAAGAAAATAGCTACACTATCAGCAATATTATCTTTATCAATTGCATCAGGTGTTTCTAGTATGACTGCGTATGCGGACAATAAAGACACAAACTACATAAATAAGAATGACGTTAAATTAAATGGAAAAATTTCAGAAGCGTTACGTTCAAACACGAAGATTGAATTAGAGAATGGGATGACAAAACCGATTTACTCGCTTGATGAAGCGATTGTTGAAAATTTATTTGTAGAAACGGAAGTAGATAGTGATCGAGATGGAAAAAAAGATCGAGTATCAGTAAAAGTTATGCGTCCAAAAACTGATCCAAATGTGAAAGTTCCTGTTATATATGAAATGAGTCCATATCGAGCTGGTTTAAAAGACGTTCCTGTATATAATGTAGATGAAGAATTGTATGCGTATGAAGGTAAACCGTATGGAGCTGTTAATCTTGGTTCATACGGAAATTATTATGTACCAAGAGGCTATGCAGTCATTTTAGGTGAAAGTATTGGAACTGGAAAATCAGATGGATGTCCGACTACTGGGGACGAACAAGAAATATTAGGGACGAAATCTGTCATTGATTGGGTAAATGGACGTGCGAAAGCATATACAGAAAATGGTGAGGAAGTTAAAGCCGATTGGTCAACAGGAAATGTAGGTATGACTGGAGTCTCTTATAATGGTACGTTACCGAATGCTGTTGCAACGACAGGCGTTGAAGGGTTAAAAACAATTATACCAATTGCAGCGATTAGTAGTTGGTATGATTATTATCGTGCAAACGGTGCAGTCATTGCGCCAGGTGGATACCAAGGAGAAGATACAGATAATATGGCAGAAGCAGTACTAACAAGAGAAAATCCTGAAGTTTGTGGACAAGTAATAAAAGAGTTAACAGCAGGACAGGACCGGAAAACTGGTAATTATAATAATTTTTGGGACAAACGTAATTATGTAAAAGATGCTAAAAATGTAAAAGCGAGTGTATTTGTTGTTCATGGTTTAAATGATTGGAATGTAAAGACGAAGCAGTTTGCGCAGTGGTGGGAAGCGCTTGGAGAGAATGGTGTCCCTCGTAAAATGTGGTTACATCAAGGTGGACACGGTGGGACATCAACGAATGACTGGCAAAAAACACAAAATAAATGGTTTGATTACTGGCTATATGGAATTGAAAATGGCATTATGAATGAACCAATGGTTGATGTACAACGTGAAAATAAAACATGGGAAAAATTAAAAAACTGGCCAGATCCAGCAGCTGTACCGTCAAAAATTCGTATGTATTTAAGTAACAAAACAGTTAATTTACCATTGAGCATGGGGGTTGTTAATAAGGTGTTTTCATTCGTAGATGATGCAAAAATGAAATCAAACGAATTAGTAGCAAACCCAGAATTAGAAGTAGCCAATCGATTAGTGTATACAATGCCTGTACTACAAAAAGATATGCGCATAAGTGGCACACCAAAGATTTCAATTACAGGAAATATTGATCGATCTGTATCAAATTTAACTGCTTTACTTGTTGACTATGGAGGAACGAAGCCGGAAATCGTAACAAGGGGCTGGATGGATCCACAAAACTTAAAGAGTATAGAAACTTCAACAGCGATTCAACCGGGCAAAGATTATACATTTACATGGGACATGCAGCCAGATGAATATGTCTTTAAAGCTGGGCATCAAATTGGAGTTGTTTTAATTGCAAGTGATTATGATTATACAATTAGACCAAAAGCGGGCACGAAGCTTACAGTGAAATTAAGTGAAGTGACATTGCCAATTGTGAAATAAATAGTTATGGATAAAGAGTTTACTACAAAGTAAGCTCTTTACATTTTGAAAGGGGGAGTTTAATGTGAATGTTTATTGGTAGATACAAAAAGGCTTACAATAAATAAAAAAATTGCATTTATGATCAATAGGCCACTAAATGTAAGTCCAGCAAAACCTCCAGCGAATCCATCTCCTACTTTTTCACCAATTACATGCAAAGTGGCGAAGAAAACGATGGGGGAAGAAAGAATGAAAATGCCACTGGTAATTTTCCATATTCGTCTATACTTCTTTGCAATAAAGAAAATTACAGCATTAAGAGCAATAAGAAGTAAAAGAAATATAATGAATGAATTCATCATATTCTCCTTTCTATAAAATTCTGAATTTTCATTCGTGGGGGGATGTTATATAATATGATTATATTCTATGGAAAGCGAGTGATATATTATGACAGTCAGCTCTTTCGAATTTTCATTAAAAGTAAAGGTACAGGAAGATTAATTGAATTAAAATCTTCCGTACGTAAAAAACGGAGGAGAAAATAAATGTTTAGTTTTTATAGTACACTTTGCACGGAACTTTATGATTTCACAAAGCCTGTCGGTTATTCTTTAAATGGTGATATTGAGTATTACGAAGAACGTTTAAAAAATTGTAGGGGAAGAATTCTCGAAGCAGCGGTAGGATCAGGGCGTGTCATCATCCCACTTCTAGAGGCTGGATTTAAAGTAGATGGGATAGATTATTCACCTGAAATGCTAGAATCGTGCCGCGTGCGATGTAAAGAGAGAAACTTATATCCTAATTTATATGAAGGAAGCTTACAACAATTTTCACTGCCACATAAATACGAGGCAATTATCATTCCTACTGGATCTTTTTGTTTAATTGAAAATCGTGTGGATTCTATAAACGCATTGAAATGTTTTTATGAACATCTTAATCCAGGCGGACGATTAATCGTAGATATTATGCTTCCCCATGACTGGAAGACTGGAGAAATTCATACATCGACTTTTTCTTTGCCGAGCGGAGACGGAATTACATTAGAAAATAAATCAATTGAAATAGATTGGCTGAACCAAGTTACTCTATCATATTTAAAATATGAAAAATGGAGTAAAGGACAGTTAGTACAAACAGAACTACAACGCTTTGCGGTACGCTGGTATGGAATAGAAGAGTTTAAACTTCTGTTAGAAAGTATAGGTTTCTCTAACATTACTTGTTCTGCTGATTATGTTTATGAAAAAGAACCGTCAAATGCTAATCAAATGTTTACTTTTGAAGCCGTACGAAAAGAAAAATGAAGAACTACCTAAGAAAACAAGGCAATCGACATAATATCGATTGCCTTATTTTAATTGTATATTATTTACATACTATTTCGTTTTCATCGTCCAAGCATCTTTCTATTAACTACATATGCTATTTATATTAGAGACAGTCACTATTTTAAATAGAACTGTTATTTTTCTATAAATGTTATTTTGGAGAAGTGGGGGGATAAATTTGGAAAACGTAGAACAAGATAGAATTGAGAATCAAGTGTATTCAAATCGTGTAGTAAGATCAGAATTTGATGCGAATTGGGAAACGTGTATATCAAAAAGTGGTTATGTAATTTATGTAGCAACAAGTAACAATGCTGAAGTAACAGTACTTCTTGCAGATGGTTCAAGTAAATTATTAATTTTTGAAAAAGGCGGTAAAGTAGTAGTAGGTGGCGGTGGAACAAGTCATTACAGTAAGCCGCATATCGCAAGAAATATTTAAGGAGTTAATTGAGAAGAAACCTATAAGTAACATAGAAAAAGCATTTCCTATTTCGGGAAATGCTTTTTCTATGTTATAGTATAATAGTGTTTCAAAACAATGTTATTTTAATATATTTCAGATTTTGTTGTGTATTATTTTTATATTAAATTAGTTGTGTAAGTATTTTTTTATATAAGGAGTAATAATTAGAGAAATGAAAAATATCGACTTTATACTAGAAAGTGATGAGGCATTAAAACCGTCTGAACGATTAGTACTATTATTATTAGAGAAGCATAGAATGTTATATACGAACGATCTATTAGCATTATCTAATTTATCATATAAAACATTAACGGATTCATTAACAGCGCTAGTTTTAAAATCATATGTACTAAAGGAAACAGGCAAGGGAAGAAGACAGAATTGTTATAGATTGGTATGATAAGATTCCTCATTTTAGAGATCATATATTAATGTTCTTTTGAATGTAAGGGTAAATTCTATTTTGGTTTTCAAATGAAAAATACAGGGCAAGGCTCGTTTGCATATTCGAATTTCATTTTTATTGATGTAATTCTATCAGTATTGAAAATAGAAAAATAAAATAAACTGCAAAAAACAGAAATAAAAAAACAATCCGTTTTTAAAATGGATTGTTTTTTATTGGAATAATATTATTTAATGAATGGAAAACAGGAATGATTATTCTACTTCACTTGTATACTTTTCAGGTAATAATTCCATTACGTTACATTTTACAAGTTCACCATTATAAGAGAGTATAACATTCGTATTTTTTCCGTAATCACTTATTAATTCTCGACACATACCACATGGAGCAACAACCCAACATTTTTCTATATCTTCATGAGGGTGTGGGTGTGCAACTGCTACAATGGTATCAAATTCATGATCACCTTCGGAAATAGATTTTCCTATTGCCATGGCTTCACCACATACTGTTATTCTTCCAACATTCGCTTCAACATGCACTGCTGCATAAATATTACCCGTTTTAGTTCGTACAGCTGAACCGATATGATGACGACCATATTTATAGTTTTTTTCGATTACTTTTTCAGCAGCTGTAATTAAATTATAGTCTTCACTATTTAAAGGCATTACTTGCAACATAATTTCTCCTCCTTATAAAACATGATTATTAGTATTTTAACAGAAGATTTTAATATTTAAAACAAAAGATAGATAATATTATTATGTAAACTATTGTGTTGACAGGAAAATATAATAATCAATAGAACATATAGAAGAGTGTAATTAAATATTTTGAATGATGGGAGATTATTATGGAAATTTTACAATCAATAACACAAGCTGTTATAAGTGGTAATAAGGAAAAAGTGGTGGAGTTTATAAAGACGAATCCAAGTGCAGTTAATGAATTTAGTGAAGATGGGTGGACGCTACTTCATTTAGCGGCTTATTTTGGACAAAAAAAGCTAGCGAGTTTTCTTTTAGAAAGTGGTGCAGATATACATATTAGAGCAAAGAACGAAAACGAAAATACACCTTTACAAGCGGCAATAGCGAATAAGCAAATTGAACTTGTTGCTTTCTTAATTGAAAAAGGAGCAGATGTAAATGTTATACAAAGTGGTGGTTGGACGGGTCTCCACGAAGCAGCATTATTAGGGAATGAAGAAATTATTGTATTGCTTCTTAAAAATGGAGCTAATAAGATGATTGAGAAAAATGATGGAAAAACAGCCTATGATATTGCATTAGAAAAAGGACATGAGCACCTTTTACATTATTTGCACCAGGAAGTGAACATATGATGAATAAATGGAGTGTAGGTATATTTTTATTTGATGATGTAGAAGTGTTAGACTTTGCAGGGCCATTTGAAGTTTTTTCTGTAACCGAAGCGGATGAAGAAAAACCATTTACTGTTTATACAGTTAGTCAAAATGGAGAAATGATTACAGCAAGAAACGGATTAAAGGTACAGCCGGATTATAGTATTGAAGATTTACCACCAGTTGATATTTTACTTATTTCAGGTGGTAAAGGTGTTCGGGAAAATGAAGTGAAAAATGATATTATAATCAATTGGGTTCGTCAGCAAATGAAAGAAGTAAAGCTAATGACTTCAGTTTGTACTGGAGCGTTATTACTCGCGAAAGCTGGTTTACTGGAAGGGTTAAAAGCAACAACACATTGGGCTAGTATTCAAACTTTCAAAAAAGATTTTCCGAATGTAGAAGTAATGGAGAATGTGAAATTTGTAGATGAAGGGCACATTATTACATCGGCAGGGATTTCAGCAGGTATTAACATGTCATTTCATATTGTGAAAAATTTGTTAGGTGTGGAGGTTGCTGAGGATACGGCAAAAAGTATGGAATATGATATTGATTTACAAAATTAAAAAAGCCCAAATTGGGCTTTTTTCTTATTTTAAGTGTATATAGGTATGATCTATGCTCTAAGCTTAAGCTCTTAAATAGTCATTTTGGTTTTATCAAATGTACGACAATGCATTTCTTTTCTCCTTGTAATCATGTTAAAACAAGGAGAAATTTGTATGTAAAAAAACTCTTCTACAATAGTAGAAAAAGAATAACAGAAACTACTATTTTATGGCAGTATACATAAAAAAATGCAACAAAAATATAGAAATGTCGTCGAATGCTATCTTTAATTGGTTAATTAGTGAGATATTTTTGTGAAGGAGCTTATTTTATAAGAATAGAATTAAAGTTAATAAGAAATCATGTCGATGGTAGTGAAAATATATGTGTTAGGGGGATTTCAAAATGAGGAAACTCAAGCGAATAAATGTTCCTAATATACAAGAACAACTATCACAGTCTAATGAGAATCGAGCAATTAATAAGAAAAAACTAAGGCGATTTATATTCATGTTTATATTTATTGCGGCGGCTACTTTGTACGTTCAATTTATTTTAACGAAACAACAAGAAATAATTGTAGAAAAAAAAGATACAATAACGAACCAAAAAAAACAATTGGTTTCTTTAAAGAAAGATGAGGCTTCTTTAAAGACTAACATAGAAAATTTAACAGACGATGAAGAAGAAATTTTAAATTTTGCGAGAAAAGAATATCAATTTTCTAAATCAAATGAAACTATATTTATGTTGCCGAAGTAGTGTAATAGAACAGTTAGCAATAGCTAGCTGTTTTTTCATGTATGAATGTCATGGTACAAGAAACAATTACATATTGTAAAAATGAAGAGCTCGAGCTGTTTTTGTATTTATGGAATATATACGAAAATAAATATTGTTAAAATTCTGTCAATTGTATTATAATACAAGGTAAGCGGATACATTTTTTAATCTATGTTGAGTTTATCACTCATACGACTATTAAAAAAACCGTTATCCCGTATTAGAAAGGAAGAGAGCTGTGTACGATTCAAATACAATTTATGTCGTAGGGGATGCGAAAGCACCTCAAAATAATCCCATTACCGAAAAGTTTAAAAGCTATTTTGTAGCGTTTGTACTTGTTAAGGAGACTGGGGAAATTGTAGATGCAGATTGCTCAGCGACAATTGCATTAACATCTCAATTTGTTAAATATTTATTTCTACATAAAAATATTAATGACCCAGAATTAGTAACGGAAATAAAAGATCGTTATTTCGGTTCGTCTCAAAAAGCACTACTTGTAGCATTAAAAGATGCACAGAAAAAATATAATCAAATCGCTGCTTTGTCTACACATTCCTAGACAAAATCCAGCCGTAAGAATCTTCTTATGGCTGGATTTTTTTATTTCCCACTAACCTTCTACATGAAAAGTAGGCAAAAGAGGAGATGTATTGCTCCAAAATCATTGAGAATTAAGGTTCCATTTTGCCAGACAATGAAAGGATGAACAAAATGAAAATTACTGATGTAAAAGTAAATCGTAGACGTGTAAATCTGCATACACCGTTTAAAACGGCGCTTCGTACTGTAACCGAAATAGAAAGTATAGACGTATATATTCATACAGATGAAGGAATTATTGGCAAGGGTGCTGCAGCTGCAACACCAGTTATTACGGGGGATTTCGCTAGTGGGATTGAAGAAGCAATTTTAGGGCCGATGCGTTCAAGTTTAATTGGTCAAGATATTATTCAGTTTCAGCAGTTACTACAGCACATTCAAATGAGTTGTATTGGAAATCCAAGTGCAAAAGCGGCGGTAGATATCGCTTTATATGATGTGTATTGTCAATATCATAACGTTCCACTTTACGCATTATTAGGTGGAAAAAAAGAAATTCACACAGATATTACTGTAAGTGTAGATGAACCGTTCATTATGGCGAAAGAGGCAAAGCAACATGTAGAAAAAGGATTTCAAACTTTGAAAATTAAAGTGGGGAAATCTGCCCCTTTAGATTTAGAACGTATTGAAGCGATTCGAAATAGCATACCAAAAAATACGACGTTACGATTAGATGCAAATCAAGGGTGGAATCCAAAAGAGGCAGTTTCTATCATTAAAGAGATGGAAAATCGTAATTTAAATATTGAATTTATTGAACAACCTGTTCATGCGAAAGATTGGGATGGTTTAAAGTACGTCAAAGATCATGTACAAACGCCTATTATGGCAGATGAAAGCATATTTTCAGCGGGTGATGCATTGAAAATCGTTCAAGGAGGATATGCAGACTTGCTTAATATTAAATTAATGAAATGCGGTGGTATACGTGAAGCTTGGCGTATTGCCGATATCGCTGAAACAGCTGGTGTAAAATGTATGGTCGGAAGTATGATGGAATCCTCACTTTCTGTTAGTGCTGTAGCCCATTTAGCAGCTGCCCATCCTAATATTCATTACTTCGATCTCGATGCACCGCTTTGGTTAATGGAAGAACCAGAAGGAATGACTTATTCTGGGTCAAAGGTAAACCTTCAATCGACAGTGAATAGTAAATCTTAGGAGAAAAGACTAGTAAACTATCTTTTAAGGGGGATATGTATGAAAAAAGTAGGAACTGCATTTTTAACAACTTTATTTATATTTTCATCGTTTACATCAGCACATGCTGAAGAGAAGAAAGATAGTACGGCGTTTATCGATGTGTCTGCCGCAACACTTTGGACTGCACCTGATTCATTACGGCCAATTGATGTACCAAGCGCTACAAATCCAGTTGATTTGTGGAAGTGGACGAAATCGATGACGCTTGATGAAAAACTTTGGTTAACAAATGCAAATAAATTAGAAACGCAAGCGCTATTAGGTCAAGAAGTAACGGTTGTTGATAAAAAAGGGGACTGGGTGAAAGTGTTAGTCCATGGTCAGCCAACACCACGAAATGAGGAAGGTTACCCAGGGTGGATGCCTGAAAAACAGTTAACATATAATCAAGAATTTGCAGATAAAACAAATGAACCTTTCGTATTAGTAACGAAACCGACAGCAATTTTATATATAAATCCTTCTGAAAAACATAAATCGCTTGAAGTGAGCTATAATACGCGACTGCCGCTACTAAGTGAAGATACAATTTCATATCGCGTGTTGTTACCAAATGGACAGAAAGCTTGGCTACGAAAAAATGATGGAACGGTTTATCGTTCTCAAAATGATATTCCAACTCCGGCAGCCGATGATTTAATAAACACAGGGAAAATGTTTTTAGGATTACCGTATATATGGGCTGGTACAAGTGGCTTCGGATTTGATTGCTCTGGATTTACACATACAATTTATAAATCGCACGGTATTACCATTCCGCGAGATTCTGGACCGCAATCGAGAAATGGAGTTGCAGTTGATAAAGAACATTTACAAAAAGGAGATTTAATTTTCTTCGCACATGATCAAGGGAAAGGTAGTGTTCATCACGTTGCTATGTATATTGGTGACGGAAATATGATTCACTCACCAAGAGCTGAAAGATCGGTAGAGATTATACCACTAAATACACCAGGATATATAGAAGAATACGCTGGTGCTCGTCGTTACTTACCTTAAAAAATAGAGGGAGGTTTTCAAATGAAAAAAGTTGTTCGTTACTCATTAGTTAGTACTCTATTAGTTTCTTCAATTTTAGTTGGCTGCGCAAAAGAAAAAACAGCGACAAAGCCGAAAGATGAGAAAAAAGTATTACAGTTACTAGAAACGGGTGAAATTCCGTCATTAAATTCAGGGAAAGTAACAGATGCAGTATCATTTAACGTTTTAAATAACGTAATGGAAGGATTATTCCGCTTATCGAAAAATGATGAAGTGATTGAAGCTGGAGCACAAAAATATGAAGTGAGCAAAGATGGAAAAACATATACATTCCACTTACGTGATGCGAAATGGTCTAACGGAGATCCAGTAACAGCGCAAGATTACGTATATGCTTGGAAGCAGCTTATTAATCCGGATACTGCTTCTCAATATGCATACATTGCATACGATGTGAAAAATGCGGAGAAAATAAATAAGAAACAGCTAGGGATAGAGGAATTAGGAGTGAAAGCGAAGGATGATAAAACGTTCGTTGTAGAGTTAGAACATCCTGTACCGTATTTTACAAAATTACTTATTTTACCATCATTCTATCCGATTAACGAAAAATATGCGAAAGAACAAGGTGATAAATACGGATTAGAAGCAAATAAAGCGGTATATAATGGGCCTTTTACACTATCTGATTGGAAGCATGAAGCGAGCTTTACAATGAAGAAAAACGATAAGTATTGGGATAAAAAAGAAGTGAAGTTAGATGAAGTAAACTATCAAATTGTTAAAGAAATTTCAACTGCGGTAAATTTATATGAAACAGATAAAGTTGATAGAGCCGTCATTTCAACTGAATTCGTAGATAAATATAAAAATAATAAAGAGCTTAAACAATATACAGATCCAGTTATGTACTTCTTCCGATTTAATGAAAATGTGCCGATTCTTAAAAATAAAAATGCACGTCTTGCGCTTAGTACAGTGTTTGATAAGAAAGGACTTGCGACTTCATTTTTAAATGATGGATCGGTTGCTGCAAACTATTACGTGCCAAAAGGATTTTTAAAAGGTCCAGATAAGAAAGATTTTAGAAGTACGGCAGGTGAGTTTAATAAAACGGATGTGAAACAGGCGAAAGAATATTGGGAAAAGGCGAAGCAAGAGACTGGTACAAATGAAGTAACGCTTGAGTTATTAAACTACGATTTAGAAAACTTTAAGAAAGTAGGAGAATACATTAAAGAACAGCTAGAGAAAAACTTACCAGGTTTAAAGGTAAATGTAAAATTACAGCCACATACGCAAAAGCTGGCGCTAGAGAAAAAGAAAGAATATGAAATGTCATTATCACGTTGGCTGCCAGATTATCCAGATCCAATGACATATTTAGAAGTATTCCTTTCTGGAAGCAGTGTGAACAATACTGAATATGCAAATCCAGAATATGATGCGTTAATTAAGAAGATTAAAGCAGAATTAGGTAATGATGAAAAAACTCGTTGGAAAGCATTGCAAGATGCTGAAAAGATGTTGCTGGATGATGCGGTAATTGCGCCAGTATTTCAGCGTGGATTATCTTACTTACAAAAGCCGTATGTGAAAGATTTATACGTACATCAATTTGGACCAGCAACAAGTTTAAAGTGGGCAGATGTACAAAAATAAAGGATGAGAAAACAGACTCCACGTGTGGTGGTCTGTTTTTCTTATGTAAAGTTATATAAATTGCTCGCGATATAATCTACTTGATTCGAAATATTGGGGGAATGGATATGCGTCAGGAGTAGCAAAAAAATCCATTTAATATGCAATAGAGCTTATGTGAGTAAAAAGAATAATTGGTAAGATGATAATCGTAAATGAGGATCGATTTCAATACATTGAAGTTAACGTAAAGGGAATAAGTTGATAACAAAATAGATGTGGTGTAAAATTACACTAAATAAAACAAAAGTTACTTATGGAGGTTAAGGAATTGAATAAAGAGCTCACAATCGAACTCATATCAACAAAAGTAAAGTTAATTCGTACGGAGAAAGGATACACACAGGATAAAATGGCTGAAGTTCTTGGTATTTCAAAAAAAACACTCGTTCAAATTGAGAAGGGACGAACAAATGCAGGGTGGACCAATACCGTAGCAATTTGTGCATTGTTTAGGGATAGCGAGGTTTTACAGTCTAGTCTAGGAGATGATCCATTAGTAGTCATTGCAACTTTAGCACATAAAAATATGAACAATACCAAACAGAAAACACTAGGAGGAAAAGTCTGGTGGAAACAGATTCAAGAAAAAGGGAACTTTCGTTTACAACAAAATCTAATTAGTCAGCATTATCGTATTTTAGATAAACAAGATTATCGTTTGTTTAACTCGTTTGATTTAGAAGAAGCACTCGGTCATCTTGAAAAATTAGTAGCAGATTCAGAAAATCAATAGACTACAATGACCAAAAAATAGGAGGAACTTACATATGCTCATCTTAAGTCTTCTTTGGATACTATACACACCTTATCTCGTATTATGCGGATTTGCGGGTGGGATTTATTTAATAATAACAGGGGTCAAATATCATAAATTACTCGTGAGTATTATGGGATTACTCAGTGTTTCCTTTGTCGTACTGCCTTATATTTTTTGGGGGCTGGGCGTTGAGGGTAGTCAATATCTTGACGTCCCAGCCGAGTTATATTGGATCCTATTTTCTTTAACTGGGCTACTATCAGGACTTATAGGTTTACAGTCAAAAATTAAAGGCATACGCAATATGGGATTTATTATTTTTACTAGTGGAATAATTGGAGTCTTTTTCTATTATTTAATGTCCGTACCTGATTCTATGTATATCAGATAGTTTTTTCCAAATTCGGCTTATCTACTACATATGATACTGAATTTGAAAGAATAGTAATAAAAAGGAGATGCTATAGCGTCTCTTTCCAACCACTTGGACACTTGTCTAAGTGGTTTATTTTTTATCTTATTTTGAATTTAATATAACACCTGATGGATTATGGACATTTCATATATTTTTTCATGTCTTAAAAATAAAATTATTAGTAAATTTGCAGTGTGAAATTTATGTAGAATCTTGTATAATTAACGTGTTTCTATGGAAACATTTTCTTGTGCTATTATGTAGGGCTTAATAGAACAAGGAAAGAAATGCATACATGTATATGATAGATAAATAGAATGGAACATGTATAGAGAAAAAGGAGAGAAATGATGACGTGTCAAAGACAAGGGTTACAATTTAATCGTGAGAGAAAGAGGAAGAGACGATGAAAATGAAGCATGCTTTTGGTCCGATAATTTTAGCGTGTGTGCTTTTTTTCATTATCATACTCATCCCATCGAAAAGTTTAGTATCACTTATTAGTGATAAGAAGGTAGAAGATGCGGCAACTTCCTTGCAAAAAGAAAAATTACAAAGTGTATTCTTGCAACAGAAAATGTTAGAGAATTCGCAGTATTTACCGATGTACGGTTCATCTGAATTTTTACGAATGGATGCATATCATCCATCTAATTACTTCAAAGTGAATCCTGCAGGTTTTACGCCATATTTAATCGGAATTGGCGGTACACAAAGTTTAGCTCATATATTAAATATGACGTCTACTATGGATAAGTTAGAAGGTAAAAAAGTAGTCTTTGTTTTATCGCCACAATGGTTTACAAAGACTGGGGTTTCCCAAGGGGATTTTACGAACAATTTCTCCAAACAACAAGCATATCATTTTATTTTTAATGATAAAATAAATGTAGAAATGAAGAAGCAAATTGCGAAACGACTATTAGATTATAAAGTTGTTCAAGAAGATGATATATTAAAAAATTCCTTAGAAGGTATTGTATATAATGATACGAAACATAACGTAAAAGCGGGCTTAGTTAAACCACTTGCTTATATGCATCGAAATATTTTAGATCATAGAGATTTATTTAACTCCATATTTAAGATTGAGCCGATGAAAGAAAAAACAAATGTGGGACTACGTTCAATTTCTTGGGTAGATGCACGTAAACATGCGGAAGAAGAAGGGAAAGCGGAATCTACTACAAACACATTCGGAATTGAAAATCCGTATTACTATAAACATAATTTAAAGAAAAAATTAAAAGGTTTAAAAAACTTTAGAGCAAATGAATCGTATGAAGAATCACCAGAATATGATGACTTACAAATTGTTTTAAATATTTTTAAAGAGAAAAATGTCAAGCCGCTCTTTATTTCTGTACCTGTAAACGGACCGTGGTATGATTATGCTGGCTTCCCTAAAGAACGCCGCGAAGTGTATTATAAAAAAGTTCGGGAACAAGTTGAGAAAGCAGGGTATCCAGTAGTCGATTTCTCTGGCCATGAATATGATAAGTATTTCTTAAAAGATACAATTCATTTAGGGTGGAAAGGCTGGATTTACTTTGATGAAGCAGTGCAAAACTTTTATACTGAGAAATAAGTGTGGAGAAAAAGGAACGGCTATAAGCTGTTCTTTTTTAGTATAGAGTATTTTGATGTGGGCAATTCGGAAAGGCGTGTATATCTTGAATTTGTCTAAAATCATAATGTTTCATTGCGAACTGCGCTTGATAAAGGTATTCATATACATACAATTGACCATCATGTGCTGAACATAATACACCAGAGGTTCCTTGCCCATTAATGAAGGAAATACCGATAGGGCGTCCGATTAAGTATTGTATTTTTTGTTGCCAATGCATAGGGGGCATCACTCCTTTTTGAGATAATATACGAAATGAATGAGTGAATTGTAGCTTATCCACATAAGTATGAAGGCTTTTTATACAATTTCTAGAAGATATTAATATGAATGAATTATAAGTGCGAGAAAGGGTTGAATAATGAAAAAAGAGAATGTTTTGGAAGAAAAATTAAATTTAATAGAATGGTGTCAAACATTGAAGGGATTAAGTGATGATATGTGGCTTCGATCATTTAAAAATGGTTCGTGGGGAATTGCAGATGTGATTTCACATTTTATCGTTTGGGATACGTTTTTAATAAAGCATAGAATTCCATACTTTATAAGTGGACAATCTGTACCAAATGTTCCAATAGATGTTGAGGAAATGAATAAGGGAGCAATAAAATATGCGAGATCTGGTATTTCAAAAAAAGAAATATTAGATCAATTTAGTGTTACTCGTAAAAAATTAATAGATCAAATTGAGCGAATTCCAACCCAATATTTTTATAATGACTATCAATTTGGTACTAAAAAAGTGAGGCTAAACCATTATTTTTTCTCACTCATTCAGCATGACTTAAAGCATAAAGAAGAAATAATACAATTTTTAATACAAAATCAAGCCTATAATAAAAACCGCTAACATTCGTAATGAATGTATAGCGGTTTTTATATATTTTTTTATGCAAGATTTTTACGCTTTTTTGTCCATTTTTTTATAACGAAGTATAAAAGAATAAGTATGACGCCACCAATTGCGAATGATTTCACATATGGTCCAGCAACATCGTTAATATTTTCCCAATTCTCACCTAGTTTTTCACCTAAATAAATGAAAATGATAGACCAAGGGATGATTGCAAGTGCTGTTAACGTAGTGAAACGTAGGAATGACATTTTTGTAATACCAGCAGGAATTGAAATCGCATGGCGCACTACTGGAATGAAGCGTGCTGTAAAAATGACGCCAGTTCCGTAACGATTAAACCAATCTTCTGCAGCATCTATATGTTTTTTATGAATGAAAATATATTTTCCGTATCGTTCTAATATAGGTCGTCCACCGTATCGTCCAATCCAATAAATAAAGATTTGGGCAATAACACCGCCAATTGTACCAAATACAATTGCGCCTAAAAATGAGATACTACCATTGAATACTAAGTATCCCGCATAAGCAAGGACAATCTCACTTGGGATAATCTCAATCATAAGTCCAAGCATAATGCCCCAATAACCTAATCCTTCAAAAAACGTTAATACTGAATGAATAAAACTACTTACCATTGTTGCACCTTCTAGTTTATGTATTTTTGAATATATGCCCCTTTATTTAACTACATAAAAGGTTCACTATATGTAGATTATACCTTATTTGTATAGGGGATTGCTATTTCAATTCTTTTATGTCCTTTATAAGTATTATAGTAAAGCATATAAGTTCAATTTTCATGAAGAGATAATGAAAAGTTTATTAAAAATTTCTCATATATTAATTAAAGTAAACTGAAAATTAAGTATGATTTTACGAGTCTTTAATTTATAAAAATAGGAGGAGAACGTATGTATATTACAGAGCCGATATATGGACCAATCTCTATTCGTGATAGAGATATCCCTCGATTGATAGATACAAAAGAGTTTCAAAGATTGGCGAATATTAAACAACAAGGACATACTTATTTTTTACATGAGAACGCCATACATACGAGGGAAGAACATTCGATAGGTGTATATGTGCTAGTAAATAAAGTGATAGAACATCTTACTGAGATTGGTGACATACATTTATCTAAATATGAACGAAAGCTAGTATCTACTATAGCCCTTCTACACGATGTTGGACGAGGATATTATAGAAAATCACCTTTTATTCGAGAGATAGTAAGGTTACCTACAAAAAAATGTGCGTATTCAATTTGAGTTGATTTAGAAATTCCCTTATCACCTAGACAGGTACTTCACTTTCGAATAACGAATTATAATGGTAATAAAATTTTTATAGAAAATTAACGTGATGAAGGTGAAAATATGAAAAAAACATTATTAGAAAAGTCCTCATATCTACATAAAGCAGAATTAGAACAATTACATAAAGCTATATTAGTTTCCGAGAAAGCGCATGAAGGACAATTTCGCGTTTCTGGTGAGCCGTATATTACTCATCCATTTGCAGTTACAGAAATTTTGTTAGATTGTAAGGCAGATATAATAACTTTAGTTGCAGCATTATTACATGATGTGGTGGAGGATACAGATTATACAATCGAGTATATACGTGATATATTCGGTAAAAAAGTGGCTGATATTGTAGAAGGGTTAACTAAAATTGATAAAAAACAAACCCCTAATAAAGAAGAGTATGAAGCAGTGAATTTAAAGAAATTATTGTTAGCTACGCAAGGAGATATAAGAGTAGCTATTATAAAAGTGATAGATCGTCTACATAACATGAGAACTTTACAGGTGAAAGCTGTAAAGAAACAAGTTCCTTATGCAAATGAAACACTCAAAATTTTCGCTCCGATTTGTAAAAGACTAGGGCTATTACATATTCAACACGAGTTAGAAGATTTAGGTTTTTATTACCTTAACCATTCTAAATATAAGGGAATGAAAATTCTTTTACAAAATTATGTTAAGTTATTAGAAGGTTTGTCTCAAAATATCATGCAAGATATAAATAATTTTCTAAATCCATCTTTAATATTTGAAGTTAACTATGAAGTAAGCCCTATTTATACAGCCTATTCTCGTCTCCAAGATATTCAAGACATTACAGCGGTGTCAAAAATAATTATCACGGCCTCAAATAATTTAGACTGTTATAAAATATTAGGAGTTATACATCAACTATACCAACCAATTCCATATCAATTTGAAGATAATATAGCAATTGAAAGTGATGTGTTAAACAAATACTTAAAGACCAAAGTGGTAATCGATAACCATGAAATAGTGATATGGATTGAAACAAAAATAAATCAGGAGAGACGATATAAAGGGGTATTTCATATTCTTACAAAAAGTATAACTGATAAGGATATGCAAAATATAATTCATAAATTGATGGATCATTTTATTAAGACAAATGATCTAGTAACTCAAGATGCGATTGAATTTTATGATTTAGTTTCATATGAACTATTTCAAGATAACATTGTAGCATTTACTCCTAAGTTAGATTCCGTGAACTTACCGCAAGGTTCAACTGTAATTGATTTTGCTTTCGCATTAAACCCTGAGATTGCTAAATATATGTCAGGTGCTAAAGTTAATGGTATAAATAAACCGATAACAACGAATGTTTCACATTTAGATATCGTTGAACTTTTGGTAACTGAAAACATTAGTAATGTGAGACAGGATTGGTTAAGTTTTGCTAATAGCTCAAAAGCTCAAATCGAAATTTATAAAGAGTTACGAAGATGAAGGCGTTAAATCTATCGCGAAAAGTTGTTCGAAATATAATAGGCGATTATGGTTTTTATAATTAATACCTAGAGAAATAAGCATCAACCTGTTCTAAGTATGTAACAGGTTGATGCTTGTTTTCGTTATAAAAAAATAGAAGCATTTCTGCTCCTATTTTTTACGGCTTCACATCTAAGTTCTGTAAAAATAAAGTTGCTGTTACGTAACGTTTCGCTAACATTTGTACATAAGCGGTATGTACAGAAAGTGTGGCGATAATAATGGCGTTACGGATTGCTTCGCGTTGCTCGTTATTAACCTGATCGAACTTGCTTGCAATTTTATCAGCTCTTTCTTTTACGATGTTTTCAATTGTATGGATTGTATCTGTTGCATTTAATTGTAAGCAATTCCCTTGATTGAGTTCTTCAAATAGAGAAGAGTATGCTCCATATAAATGAACAGGATTGATTAAGTCATCACTTCGATCGGCTGGATCATTTACGATAAGGCGTAATAGCTTACGAATGGATTCAAAATCAAGTGCTGTTTTTAAATCTTCAACAATGAATAGTAAGGCTGCTTGTTCAATTGAATATTTTTTTCCTTTTTGAGGAGAGCCAATCATTTCTTTTATATCTCGTTTCACCCAGTTTTGCATAGCAGTTACAGAGAAACTTGTGTTTTCAATCTGATTGCCAAGCGCGACTATTTCATTTAAAGAGAAACCGACGTCTGTATCGTCAATTTTTATCAGTTTTTCAAAAATAGGTGAAAGTGCGGTAGTAATAAAAGCAGTTACGCTTTGTCCGCTTTCAATATCTTTTTTATGTGACTTTGCCCAAGCTTCTTGTAAAATACCGAGAGGCTTTTTCGTATTCCATCCTCTTAATGATAGAAGAAGGGTAGCCATTTCGTTTCGTGTGAGATGAAATGTTTCCATCTTTTCACCTCCATAAATAATAAAAAGTTCTTATGAACCTATAATATGTTTTGTTTCATTTAAAGTCAATTCTGTTTTGCTTAATTTTTCCTTTGTCACCAAACTGTCGGAAGTAAATAACACTTGCATATTTCGACAAAAGTTCATATAATAAGTTCATAAGAACCTTTAAAATGTTTTTAAAAATAAATCTATCATTCTGAATTTACTAGAAAGGTAGATTTCACATATATCTATATAAAAGGAGAATGGATATAATATGTTGAAAAAACTTGTAGCAGTCATGACAGCATTCATGGTTATCTTTGGAGCTAGTAGCTTCATGTTTGTAGATCACGCAGCAGCGAAGAGTTACAAATCTGGTAAAAAGTCATTTACACCAAGTTCAGGTCAAAAATCAAAAGTTGATTTAAACAAAAAAGACTCAAATGTAAATTCTCAAAAAACGACTCCAGATTCAAAAACAAAAGCAACAAATACAGCACCAAAAAGTAATAAAGGAAGCTTTATGAAAGGTTTATTACTAGGTGGTCTTGGTGGTTTACTAATGGGTAGCTTATTTGCAAATATGGGAGCTCTTGGTTCTGTATTAGCGTTTATGGTAAATATGTTAGTAATGGCTGGTATCGTAATGTTAGCAATTCGTGCATTTAAATACTTCAAAGATCAACGTAAGAAAAAGGAAGATGAAGTAGCATGGAAACGATAAAAATTTCTGAACAAGAACTGATCAATGCCCTTTGCGTATATATCGCTGAAAAAAGACAAGTTGGTCCAGAAGAAGTTTTAGTTGAACTTATGTACGACGATGACTATGGTTTCTCTGCTGAAGTAGAGGTAAATGGTCGCCAGCAAATTTTAATTCAAGCGAACTTAATCGAAGCACTACGCTTATTACTTGACAGAGAATATAACGTCAATTCATTTGCGGCAAGATTACAACTTGAATTGGATGATGAAGAGGGCATTTACGCGTTAGCGAAATTTAATAACTCAGATGAGTAGCGAAAAGAGCTGTTGAGAGTATTCTCAACAGCTCTTTTTAGTATGTGCAAATGCAAGGGAATAATCACGCCAAATTTCATTCATTTTCCGTCTACCGACATCAACACCCTGGTTAAATTGAATGGCAGCTTGTTGACGTACGGCATGTACATGTTGGATTGCTTGTTGCAATTGTTGTTCCACCGAAGGGGATTTTTTATTTGCTTGTTTTACGATTGAATATCCAGCAACAGTTCCTTGTGCCATAGCAATCTTCCCGCTTTCAATGCCAGTTATATTACCGGCTACAAATAAACCAGGAAGAGGGGTTACCATTGTTTCAGAATGGAGAGGAACGTGCCCGCCTAATTCCGGAATGTAATGGAAAGGACAGCCAGCTACAGCAGCTAGCTCAGCAAGAGGGTATAAGCCACCTGCAATACAAACGAAATCTGCCTCATATATTTGTTCCGATCCAGTGATGATGTTTCCTTTTGTATCAATATTAGCGATGCGTACACCTTCAACTTGATCTGTACCGATAATTTCAAGAGCTGCTTTTCGAAGGTGAAGAGGTGTGCCATTTATTTTCATACCGTTATTTGGATAGAAATTTAATCCAGCTTTTTTAGCCCAGTTATATTTCATGAAGCGACTACCTACACGTAATAAAGGTGACGGGGCAAGGTGTGCAGCGTGTAAGAGAGAATTTAAAACTTCTTCTGGTTCACCAGCCTGTTGACTTAATTCACTTTTTTCAGGAAGTACGATATGTTCCACTTTAATTCCTGCCAATTGTAATTCATTCAAAATGGCAAATGACAATATGTTAGCACCAATAATGATTCCTTTTTTCCCAACTTGAACACGATGTACATTCGTCATAACTTGAGCTGCTCCAATTGACATCACCCCAGGAAGTGTCCAACCAGGAAGAGGGATAGAGTACTCCGCAGCGCCAGTAGCAAGTAAAACGAAAGGTGCTTCTAACGTACCGATATTCGTATGGACGAACCAAGAACTTTCATCTTTATCTAAATTATAGACGGAAATGCCACATCGAATATCAACTGAAAGAGATTGTGCTTCTTCGTGAAGGCGTTTTGATTCTTTTATCCCATTCCACCATTCTCCAGTAGGTTCTTGATGTAATTGTCCGAGCAATCTCCCGCCAGGCTTCATAAATTCATCAATAACAAGTACTTTTAGTCCAAAGCGTGCACAAGAGATAGAGGCTGATAAACCCGCGGGTCCAGCACCGATAATAATGACATCGTTCATCGCTTTTTCACCATCTCTCTCACGATATTTGGATGTTGTTTACCACTAATAACAACCATATCGTTTTCTACAACAGTTAAGCATGCTCGTACGTTTGCTTGATTGTTTACTGTGACGCGGCATTCAGAACAATGTCCAATATTACAGTAAATACCTCGTGGTGTCCCGCTATCTTCATGCACTCTTAATGTTCTTATTCCGTTCGCAAGTAAAGCAGCTGCAATCGTTTCATGTTCATATGCTTCATATTGTTGACCGTTAAATTGAAAAGTGATGCGATTACTATTATGTAAACTCCCTAAAATAGGGTGATGTGTAATTCTACTCATTTACTTTCACCTACCGATCCAAAAGTAACTGCTCGTACTGGTGGTTGGTATTTCAATGGAATATCATTTGTAGTTACGCCTGGATTTGCATTTTCAATCATTCGATCTATCATCATTCTACATGTGCGGCCACCGCAAAAACCCATGCCAGCACGTGTTCTTAGTTTTAATTCTCTTGCCGAGCATTTATAATCAGCAATTGTCGATTGAAGTTGACCGTATGTAACTTCTTCACATCGACAAACAATTAAGTGATCTTTATTCGTCATATGTATTCCTCCTCTAGTTCGATTTGCACAAATTATTTAATGCAAAAACTATGCCAATATAGAGGAGGGAAGGTTTATTGTAACCCAAGCTTTTTTAAACGATTATATAAGGTGGCTCTCGTAACACCAAGCTGTTTTGCGCATTCTAATTTATTCCCATTTAAAATGCGTAAAGCCCTCTCAATGACTTTTTTCTCATGTTCCTCCATCTCTTCTTGCAAAGAGAGGATTGTATGATTGTTGCTGAGTAATAAGGAATGAGCCGCATGATTATCTAAAGTTTCGGTTGTATGAAATGGTAAATATTCTTGCTTTATAATACCGTCAGTCGCAAATACGACAAGTCTTTCAATAACGTTACGGAGCTCGCGAATATTACCTGGCCAATTATAATGAAGCAGTTCATGCATAATGCTTGAAGGTAAGTCGCGAATGGGTCTGTTATAGTTGATTGAAAAATCGTTTAGGAAAGAATAGGTTAATTCAATAATATCTTCGCGTCTTTCGCGCAGCGGTGGAATATGCAAACTAACTACATTTAGGCGATAGTATAAATCTTCTCGGAACGTGCCTTTTCTCATTTCTTCTTGTAAATCACGATTGGTAGCAGCGATAATACGGAAGTCAATATGAATCTCTTTTTCTCCACCAACTCGGTAATATTTTCGTTCTTGTAGTACGCGCAAAAGCTTCACTTGCATATCTAGCGGCATTTCTCCTATTTCATCAAGAAATAATGTGCCGCCTTGGGCGAGCTCTATTTTACCTTTCTTACCTTTACTATTTGCACCAGAAAACGCCCCGCGCTCATACCCGAATAATTCGCTTTCAAATAACGCCTCTGGAATGGCACCACAGTTAATCGAAATAAAAGGGGCCTTCGCTGCCTCACTAGCTTCATGAATTGCTTTCGCAAATACTTCTTTTCCAACACCACTTTCACCGAGTATTAAAACGGTTGATTTCACCGAACAAACTTTTCTAGCTAATTGTATTGTTCTTTGTATAACGGGGCTCTTTCCATTCATCGCAAGAAAAGGATCTGATTCATCTTTATACTTTGCTACTTCTTGTTCTAAACGGTGCATTTCATGTGACATATTGAATAGTTTTTCATTTAATGCGACTTGATTTGTAACGTCAGTTTCTGAAACGACTGCTCCTATAATTTCACCGTTACAATAAACTGGATTTGAGTTAATTAATACGAACAAATCTGGACGAGGTTGATGGAACTGAGCGATTATACTTTTTCCGTCATGTAATGATTGCAAAATTTCCAAATCTTTATAGTCAAAAAAACGAGTGATAGGTTGCCCAATAATTTCATTATGCTTGACTGAAAAGATCTTTTCGGCGCCATCTGTCCAGGTGCAAACGCGTTCTTTATCATCGATGACTGTAACGGAAGAATCCGTTGTTTGTATTACGGTGTTATAAAAAGAATGGAGTTCATTGTATGACTTAACAAGAAACGGAATGATTTGCTGAGTCGTGATACAGCATAAAGGCTCTTTATTTTCGTTCATTATGATAACGACTATTTCATTAGAAAACGCGTCAATTAATGCGGTGAATGAGTCATCTTCATATATTACTGCACAGTTATATTCTTCTGCAGTAGAAGGGCGGTAATAATACTTTTCGTTAACTTGCTGGATGTGTTGCAAGCTGCATGTATGATCAATGGATAAAATTTTTAGAAATTCTTTTATTGTGGGAAATGAGAATGCCATATTGTCCTCCTGTTATGTATAAAAATTTTGACAGTGATAAAAAAATAATACACCTATTTACGATAAATTTAAAATATTTTTACAAATAAAAATATTTTTTGTGAAAAGTGTATATATGTACAGTTGGCACGTCAATTGCATAAAAGAAAGTGAGGGAGTAAAAAGGAGGGAGGATGCTACGTGAGGCACTGTGACGTTTTAATAATAGGCGGTGGTATTATTGGCTGTTCTATCGCTTATTACACTTCAAAATACGGAAGAGACGTAACAATTATTGAAAAAGGAGAATTTGTCAGTGGGACGTCTTCACGATGTGACGGAAATATTTTGGCTATTGATAAAGACCCAGGGTTTGATAGTCAAATGTCGTTAGTAAGTCAAAAATTAGTAACTGATTTAAGTGAAGAGTTAGAGCACTCATTTGAATATAGGGCGCCAGGAAGTATTCTCGTATGTGAGTCAGACGAAGAAATGGAAGCAGCGCAGCAATGGGTGAATCGCCAAAAAGAAGCTGGTTTACCGTTTCGAATGCTTGATAGGCAAGATATAAGAGCGGAATCGCCATTTTTTGCAGATGATTTATTAGGTGGGTTAGAATGCGCAACGGATTCGACTGTAAATCCATATCTTCTTGCTTTTTCACTTCTTGCAGAATCGAAGAAATTTGGTACGAAAGCTTTTAATCATACGGAAGTAAAAGAAATGAAAAGAGATATAGACGGTTCATTTATTGTAGAAACGACAAATGGGACGTTTACTGCGAAGCAAGTGGTGAACGCAGCGGGTGTGTGGGCTCCGAAAATCGGACAAATGTTGGATGTAAATATCCCAATTGAACCGAGAAAAGGGCATATTATTGTAGCTTCAAGGCAACAACACGTTGGTTGCCGTAAAGTAATGGAATTTGGTTATTTAATTTCTAAATTTGGCGGACAACGAAAAGTGGATGCTTTAACTGAAAAATATGGGGTAGCCCTTGTATTTGAGCCGACAGAAAGCCAAAATTTTTTAATTGGTAGTAGTAGAGAGTTTGTAGGTTTTCATACGAAGATAAACAACGAGGTTATCAAATGCATTGCGAATAGAGCGATACGTTTTTATCCAAAAATGGCGGATATGATGGTGATTCGTTCCTATGCTGGATTACGCCCGTGGACAGAAGATCATTTGCCGATCATTTCACGTGTGGAACATATCCCGAACTACTTTATAGCGGCAGGGCATGAAGGGGATGGCATTAGTCTTGCTGCAGTTACAGGAAAAGTGATTGAAGAGTTATTAAACGAAAAAGAAACAATCATTCCTATTGAACCACTTCGTTTGAGTCGTTTTACAGAAAGGGTGTTAAACGGATGAGGTCACAAAGAGTATTTACAACGATTGATACACATACGGGAGGGAATCCAACGAGAACAGTGATTAGCGGCCTGCCTAAGTTAATAGGAGAGACGATGGCAGAGAAGATGTTACATATGAAAAAGGAGTATGACTGGATTCGCAAATTGTTAATGAATGAACCGCGTGGTCATGATGTAATGTCAGGAGCACTATTAACAGATCCATGTCATCCTGAAGCAGATATTGGTGTTATATACATAGAGACAGGCGGATATTTACCGATGTGTGGCCACGATACAATTGGAGTATGTACAGCTTTAATTGAATCAGGTTTAATTCCGGTAGTTGAACCGATTACTTCGCTAAAGTTAGATACGCCCGCCGGCTTAGTTGAAGTAAATATTTCTGTTCAAGATGGAAAAGCGAAAGAAGTCTCCTTTTGTAACATTCCAGCTTTTTTACTGAAAAATATTACAGTAGACGTCGAAGACATTGGAACTGTAGAGGCTGATATTGCGTATGGAGGGAATTTTTATGCCATTATCGATGCGAAATCAGTAGGGTTAGAGTTAGTACCAGAAAACGCATCTACAATCATAGATAAGGCAATTCATATAAGAAATATCATTAATGAGAAATTTGAAATCATTCATCCAGAGCATTCGTTTATTAGAGGATTAACCCATGTTGAATTTTATACAGATCCTACTCATGAAAGCGCTCATGTAAAAAATACAGTTGTCGTTCCGCCTGGAGGAATTGATCGTTCTCCATGTGGTACAGGAACATCAGCGAAGTTAGCGGTATTATATGCGAATCAAAAAATTGAGATTGATGAAGAGTTTGTTCATGAGAGTATCGTTGGTTCTTTATTTAAAGGGTGTGTCATAAATACGACAAATGTTGAAAATATTGAAGCGGTCGTAACGAAAATTACAGGTTCAGCTTGGCTTATGGGGATGCATAGATTTTTTTACAATGAAAAGGATCCACTGAAAGAAGGCTTTTTGCTAATTCCGCCGATGGAACATGAAACGGAGGATGTAAAATGAACATTCAAAAAATGTATACAGCAGTAGACGTACACGTAAATGGCGAGGCATTCCGTGTAATAAAAGATGTACCATGCAAGTACTACTACAATTTAGAACAATTAAACGAACAATTTTCAGGTGAATTAGCAGAAGAAATGCAGCTTTTATTAAATGAACCACGTGGTTTTATCGGTTTAAATGGATGTATCGTCGTTCCTTCTATTCATACGGAAGTTGATGCAGCTGTATTGTTTTTTAATCATGAAGGGTCAATACCTCTTCATTACGGAGGTATTGTCGCAGTCATAACGATGTTACTAGAAAGTGGGTATTTAAAAAAGAGAGAGACGAATCAATACAAAATCGAAACGTTATCTGGCATATTTTCAGTCCATGCGTATGTAGAGAATGATGAAGTTGTATCTGTTTCGTTTGAAAGTAAATTATGTTATATGATTGAGAAAAATTTACAAGTTGAAAATATAAGTTACTCTCTCATACAGGCAGATAAAGTATACGCAGTTGTAGAAAAAGATGCGTATTCACCAGAAATTCATATTGAAAACATTTCTGAATTGAAAAAATGGGGAGAAAGTACACTACAAGCTATACAAAAACAGTCGTTAATAAAAAGGCTTATTTTAGTAGATTCTTCGCAAAAAGAAAAGAACAATATAAAGTCGATTACCTTTCATGAAGATAACTTTATCGTACGATCGCCAGGTTTTGTTTCTACTATTGTGTCTTATGTTCACGCGTTATTTAAAAATGATTATATAGCGGATAAACCTTTTATAAATGAAAGTATATGTAATAGTTTTATAACAGTTGAAAAAGTGAAAAAGGAAGAACTGGGTTACATTTTCCGTTTTGAAAGTAGAGGTTTTATTACAGGGATGCAGACGTTTCTATTAGACTCTACAGATCCGTTTCCGACAGGATTTTTATTAAAATAAAATGGTAAAGGGAGAGACAAATATGAAAAAAATTAAAGGGGCATTTCCAGTATTAATCACACCGATGGATGAGTTTCAAGAAATTAATTGGAACGGTGTAAAACAAAATGTAAACTACTTTATTGAGCAAAAAGTGGCTGGCATTATTATAAACGGAAGCACAGGAGAGTTTGTGAGTTTGTCAAAAGAAGAACGATTTAAAATGGTAGAAACAGTATTAAAAGAAGTTGATGGTCGTATTCCAGTTATTGTTGGAACTGCTGCGGAGACGACGAAAGAGACGATTGAATATACGAAACATGCAGAAGCGCATGGAGCGGATTGTGCATTAATTATAAATTCGTATTATTGTAAACCGAAAGAAGAGGAAATATATTTTCATTTTAAAGAAATCTCAAACGCTGTAAATATTCCAATTATGTTATACAATAACCCGTTTACATCTGGTGTTGATATGAGTACAGAACTCATGCTACGTATTGGAAAAGAGTGTGAAAATGTTACACATATTAAAGAATCTAGCGGAGATATTCGAAAAGCAAGAGATTTAGTAAGACAAGGCGAAGGTGCTTTTCAAGTATTCTGTGGATCTGAAGATTTAGTTATGGAATCTTATTTAGTTGGTGCGACGGGCTGGGTTTCAGTAGCAGGTAATATCGTACCGGGACTTGTTACGAAAATGTATGAGCATTTCCAAAATGGTGAATTAGAAAAAGCTTGGGAAATAAACGATGCGATTTTACCTCTTTGTGAGTTTCTTGAAGGGTCCGGAAAATATGTACAAATCGTTAAACGCTCAATGGAATTACACGGGCAAGCTGGAGGGCCTTCTCGCTATCCGAGACTCGGATTAACTGAAGAAGAGGATCAAAAGCTTCAAATGATTATTTCAAAAATTGCAGCTCATGCAGCTGTTTAAATAAGGAGGAGAGCATATATGTTAACGAAAAACATTGAACTAAAACCAAAAGTGAAAGCGTTTTTAAATGAAGAAATTAAAATGTTTATTAATGGTGAATTTGTTCCTTCAATTAGTGGAAAGACATTTGAGACATACAATCCAGCAACTGAAGATGTTTTAGCTGTCGTATGCGAAGCACAAGAAGAAGATATTGATGTCGCAGTAAAAGCGGCAAGATCTGCATTTGAATCAGGACCTTGGGCAGAAATGACTACTGCTGAAAGAGCACATCTTATTTATAAATTAGCAGACTTAATTGAAGAGCATGGAGAAGAATTGGCGCAGTTAGAAGCTTTAGATAACGGGAAACCATATCAAGTAGCACTGGATGATGATATTGCAGCGACTGTAGAAAATTACCGCTATTATGCGGGATGGGCTACGAAAATTATCGGACAAACAATTCCGATTTCAAAAGATTATTTAAATTATACACGCCATGAACCTGTTGGCGTTGTAGGACAAATTATTCCTTGGAATTTTCCGCTCGTTATGTCTTCTTGGAAAATGGGAGCTGCACTAGCGACAGGTTGTACGATCGTATTAAAACCAGCAGAACAAACGCCTTTATCGTTATTATATACAGCGAAACTTTTTAAAGAAGCAGGTTTTCCAAAAGGTGTTGTAAACTTTGTGCCAGGTTTCGGCCCTGAAGCGGGAGCTGCAATTGTAAACCATCATGATATTGATAAAGTAGCCTTCACAGGTTCAACAGTTACAGGAAAATATATTATGCGTCAATCTGCAGAAACAATTAAACATGTAACGTTAGAGCTTGGTGGTAAATCACCAAATATCATTTTAGAAGACGCTGATTTAGAAGAAGCGATTAACGGCGCATTCCAAGGTATTATGTATAATCACGGCCAAAATTGTAGTGCTGGATCTCGCGTGTTCGTTCACCGAAAACATTACGAAACAGTTGTAAATGAACTAGTAAAAATGGCGAATAACGTGAAACTTGGAGCAGGTATGGAGAAGGAAACGGAAATGGGTCCACTCGTATCTAAAAAGCAACAAGAGCGTGTACTACATTACATTGAACAAGGAAAAGCTGAAGGCGCGACTGTTGCTGCTGGTGGTGAACGTGCATTTGAAAAAGGTTATTTTGTACAGCCAACAGTATTCACAGATGTTACGGACGATATGACGATAGTTAAGGAAGAACTCTTCGGTCCTGTTGTCGTTATCCTTCCATTTGATTCAACGGAAGAAGTCATCGAAAGAGCAAATCGTTCGTCATATGGGCTTGCAGCGGGCGTATGGACACAAAATATTAAAACAGGACATCAAGTTGCCAATAAGTTAAAGGCAGGAACAGTATGGATTAATGATTATAACTTAGAAAATGCAGCGGCACCATTTGGTGGGTTTAAACAATCTGGTATCGGCCGTGAGTTAGGTTCATATGCGCTTGATAACTATACAGAAGTGAAGAGTGTTTGGGTAAATATAAAGTAATAGAGAAGTTAACTGTTAATAAATAGAGGAATGAAATAATGAGATAGGCGGACAACTGGAAGATTTAATAATAGTTGTCCGTTTTCTTACATATAAAATAATTTTCAAAAGAATGATAAGGGGGATTTGAATGGATCAATTAGTAGAGTGGTTAGTAGGGCAAGTATGGAGTATAGGCTTAGTTGTTTTCGCATTAGGGGCAGGTGTGTATTTTACAATTGTAACTCGTTTTCTACAAATTCGTTATTTTAAAGAGATGATTAAACTATTATTTGAAGGGAAGAGCTCGGAGACGGGAATTTCATCCTTTCAAGCATTTTGTTTAGCCTTATCAGGTAGGGTCGGAATAGGTAATATTGCAGGGGTTGCAACAGCTATCGCTTTCGGCGGGCCTGGAGCTGTATTTTGGATGTGGGTAATGGCTCTATTAGGAGCAGCTAGTGCATTCGTTGAATCAACATTATCTCAAGTATATAAAAGTAAAGTTGGAAATGAATATCGCGGTGGTACACCATATTTCATTGAAAAAGGCTTGAAAATGAAATGGTTTGCAATCATTGTAGCAGTCGTTGTAACACTTTCATATGGCGTTTTATTACCAGGTATTCAATCTAGTAGTATCGCAGTGGGATTTGAAAACTCTAACGGTATTAGTAAATATATAACGGGTATATTGTTAGTCTTATTATTAGCAGCAATCATTTTTGGTGGCGTAAAGAGAATTGCAGGCGTTTCACAAATGCTTGTTCCATTTATGGCAATTGGATATGTAATTGTTACATGTATCGTATTAATTGCGAATGTAACGGAAATTCCAAGTATGTTTGCTTTAATCTTCTCTAGTGCTTTCGGTATAAATGAAATGTTTGGTGGAATCGTCGGTGCAGCAATTGCATGGGGCGTAAAGCGCGCTGTATTTTCAAATGTAGCTGGCGTTGGAGAAGCGACGTATAGCTCTGCTGCGGCTGAAGTATCTCACCCAGCAAAACAAGGGTTAGTTCAAGCGTTTTCTGTATATATTGATACAATTGTCGTATGTACAGCGACAGCTCTTATGATTTTAATAACAGGTATGTATAATGTTATACCGGAAGGGAAAAGCGCTATTGTAAAAAATATAGGGAATGTTGATGCTGGCCCAATTTATACTCAACAAGCAGTTGAAACTGTTATGACTGGGTTTGGTCCATTATTCATTTCAATCGCAATCTTCTTCTTCGCTTTTACAACTTTACTCGCTTACTACTATATCGCTGAAACGACACTTACTTATTTAGATCGTGAGCTTAAACATAGTTGGTTAAAACCAGTTTTGAAAATTGGATTTTTAATTATGGTTTACATCGGTAGTGTAGAATCAGCATCGCTCTTATGGAATCTTGGAGATTTAGGAATCGGTAGTATGGCATGGTTAAACTTAATCGCGATTCTACTATTAAGCAAAATTGCATTAAAAGTGTTAAAAGATTATGAAGCACAGAAAAAAGAAGGGAAAGATCCAGTGTTTGATCCTAAAAATATAGGGATTGAAGGACTAACTTTTTGGGAAGAAAGAAGTAAAGAGATTGAAAGGAAAAACTATAAAGAACAATCAGTAGTGGATGATAGTCTGAAATTGTAGTTATAATAAACTGAATATTCATTCTTTTTAGGTGGCGTATATTGCCTTCTTTTCATCACATACTACAATAGGTACATATAATTGGAATGGAGGTAATAATAAAATGGCGCACGAACAACATAGTTCAGTAAATGACGTTCTACATCATTATAAAGAAGGTATCGGTAGTTTTACAAACCAAATTCCTGAAATTGCTGAAACATATAATGCATTCACGCAAGCTTGTTTTCAAGAGGGTTCTTTAACAAAAAGGGAAAAACAACTTATCGCATTAGGAATTAGTCTAGCAACGCAAGATGAATATTGTACCGTTTATCATACAAAAGGTTGTCTTGATCAAGGGTGTTCAGATAAAGAAATTCTGGAAGCGTGTGGTGTATCAGCAGCATTTGCTGGTGGAGCTGCAATGAGTCAAGCAGTAACTTTAGTACAAGAGTGTTTAACAGAACTGAAAAATCATAAGCATTGAATAGAAAAGAACGTTTTAAACTTTATGTTTAAAACGTTCTTTTACGTGAGATTAAATTTGAGTATGAAAATTAGCTTGTATGTGATGTAGCAAAGTAAGATTCTTAAATATAGTGGGAATGAGAAACAACTATTTATTTTTAAGATTTTCTAAAAAGTTTCAATTGTTTCATATAATCAATAGCTTTTGTTTTGTTTTTTTGATTACATACATATTTGAATTCATTCTTATCTCGATAATAACTATTCATTATTTCCTTTGTAAGAATTCCATCGGAAATAGCTTTTTTAATTGCGCAATGTGGTTCATTTGTATGAGAGCAGTTAGAAAATTTACAGTTCTTAGATATCGCTTCTATATCCTCATATCCAAGATCAAAGTCGTCCTTATGATGTATTAAGTCAAATCCTATTTTGCTAATGATTAATCCCTCCATCATTCATACATTCTAAAAGTATGCTCTATTTAAATATATATTTCCTTTTAGTATTCTGTTATTCCTTCTTTAAAACTTGGTACAATGAAACAAAAGGGGGATTAATAATGCAAAATTTAGTAATTGAAGAGATTAAGCAAATAAAAGATGAGGTGGAAGAGCTTTCTAACCTTTTGAAAACAGTTGTAGATGATGGGGCGTCAATTGGTTTTTTACCTCCACTGGAACAAAAAGAATCAACGAAGTATTGGCAAACTGTTTTAGCGCCAGAAGTGATATTATATGTCGCTAAAATAAACAATGAATTGGCAGGGAGTATTCAATTACATTTAGTTACAAAGCCTAACGGAATTCATAGAGCCGAGATTTGTAAGTTAATGACTCATCCCAACTTTAGACGTAATGGTATTGGACGTTTACTTATGCAAAAAGCAGAGGAACGAGCGAAGCAAGAAGATAGGTCTCTTTTAGTGTTAGATACGAGAGAAGGAGACCCTTCTAATAGATTGTATAAATCATTAGACTATCAAGAAGTTGGAAAAATACCAGAATACGCGATTTCTCCAAATGGTAATTTAGATGCCACAGTTATTTATTATAAAGTTTTATAAGTTACGATTAAAAAGCTATCATGCTCAAAATAATAAACCACCATTTTTAACACCGTCTATATTTCTCTAGCGGTGTTATTTGAATTTATTTAATGTACAAATTGAATTTGAGAAAGTTTTTAGAGGGTTCTGTTTGTATGGTCTCTCGACTTATAATGGATGTAGAGAAGATGACTAGGCAACTATAGTTATTTTCGCTTTATTATGGGAAAGGGGATGAAGAGATGAAAACGAAAGGTTTACAGAAGGTGAAGAAAGTTATATTAAGTGGTGGCATATTACTTACGGGATTGTTAACTTTCGGTTTTTCAGAAAAAGCTTCAGCTCATGGATATGTTGAATCACCAGCGAGTCGTTCTTATTTATGTAAGCAAGGGGTAAATGTAAACTGCGGACCAATTCAATATGAGCCGCAAAGTGTAGAAGGAATAGGTGGATTCCCGCAATTAGGACCTTCTGATGGACAAATTGCAGGAGCTGGTCATTTCCCTGCTTTAGACGTTCAAACAGTTGATAGGTGGAAGAAAGTTACGTTAAACGGCGGCGCGAATACATTTAAGTGGAAATTAACCGCACCTCATAGTACGAAAGAATGGAAATACTATATTACGAAAAAAGATTGGAATCCAAATAAACCTTTAACAAGATCTGATTTAGATTTAGTACCATTCTATGTAAAAAATGATGGTGGAGCTAGACCAGGAACTTCGGTAACACATGAAGCAAACGTACCAACTGATAGAAATGGATATCACCTTATTTTAGCTGTGTGGGAAATCGCAGATACTGGAAATGCATTTTATCAAGTTATAGATGTTAACCTTGTAAATAATGGTTTGGCATCGAATTTTCCGCTAAATCATGTAGTGCAAGCTCCTAGCTTATTTTAAATAAAGTGAAACTTTAATCAGTGGGGGTCTTACTGCACATTAAAGCGGGATAAAATATACATTTCGATCATCTAATTCATTTTAGATGATCTTTTTTACGAAAAACGATGAAAAATATAGAAGAAAGTGCAATTATTTATAAAAAATTATGCTTTAAATATTGTCATATTTGCTTCTTTAAGATATCCTTTTCATGAAGAGGTGGAAAACATGGAAAAAGTACTAGTTTTCGGGCATAAAAACCCAGATACAGATGCAATTTGTTCTGCAATTGCTTATGCAGAATTGAAAAAAGAATTAGGAATGAATGCTGAGCCTGTACGTTTAGGCGAAATCAGCGGTGAAACTCAATTTGCGTTAGACTATTTTAAAGTAGAAGGACCGCGTTTTGTTGAGACAGTTGCAAACGAAGTGGACAACGTTATTTTAGTTGACCATAACGAGCGTCAACAAAGTGCTAACGATATCGAATCTGTTCGTGTGTTAGAAGTTATTGACCATCACCGTATTGCTAACTTTGAAACAAGCGATCCTATTTACTACCGTTGTGAGCCAGTTGGTTGTACAGCTACAATTTTAAACAAGATGTACAAAGAAAACGGCATTACAATTCGTAAAGAAGTTGCAGGTTTAATGTTATCTGCAATCATTTCAGATTCTTTACTATTCAAATCTCCAACTTGCACAGAGCAGGACGTAGCAGCAGCTCGTGAATTAGCGGAAATCGCTGGTGTAGATGCTGATAACTACGGCTTAGAAATGTTAAAAGCTGGTGCTGACTTAAGCGGAAAAACAATGGAGCAATTAATCTCTCTTGACGCTAAAGAATTCCAAATGGGTAATGCGAAAGTTGAAATCGCACAAGTAAACGCTGTTGATACGAACGACGTTCTTGTACACCAAGTAGAACTTGAAAAAGTTATCTCTGCAGTAGTAGAAGAAAAAGGTTTAGACCTATTCTTATTTGTTGTAACTGATATCTTAACAAACGATTCTGTCGGTCTTGCAATCGGTAAAGCAGCAAACGTTGTTGAGAAAGCATACAACGTATCTCTAGAAAATAACACTGCTACATTAAAAGGTGTAGTATCTCGTAAAAAACAAATCGTACCAGTATTAACAGAAGCATTCCAAGCTTAATTTTATTGAGTACAGATAGAAAAAGACAAGTAGTCGGATTGGCTACTTGTCTTTTTCTATCTGCATAAAACAGAAAATTCAAATTTTTACAGGGGGGGTTGTGTATGCTTAATGAATTCGAAAGTAAATTACAGTCACTTTTAGAGCGAAATATTACTTCTGTTTTAGAATTAGAAAGTTGGCTTTTCGATGAACTGCGTGTAACCGCTGAAGTAGAAGAGGAGATAACAAGTAGTTTAATCGCCACGTATAGAGATACAGATGACAGAAATATGCGTGATTTACATTTGTATAATCAAAATATAATTCAACCACTTTTAAAAAGATACACTGCAAAATTTGACGAGAAATTTAGAGAATGTCCGTTTTCTGACTTATTAGATGAGCAGAAATATGGATTTATGAAAAAAGCAAGATTTGTGAAGAGTAGAATGTTTAATGAAGAAAATCTTGCTCTTTCTATTAAAGAGCAAGAGCTTATTACGAAGTATAGAGAAATAATGTCTAACATAACAATTAATTGGGAGGGAGAGCAAAAGACGTATGCATACGTTAAAGCACAGCTAGATACCTCTAATAGAGCTATTCGTGAAAAAGCTTGGTACGCTTTATGTGAAGCAAGAAGTGCAGTGAAAATGGAAATAGATTGTATTATGAATGAGCTCGTACAATTACGGAATGAGATCGCTTTAAATGCAGGATTTCATAATTATAGTGAATATGCTTTTAAACAAAAAAATAGAGATTATAGTATTGAAGATTGCTATAAGCTCCATGAATCTATAGAAAAGTATGTTGTACCGATTTGGAAAAAATTAGGTAGTATTTCTAAAAAGAATCTCGGTGTAAAAACGTATCGCCCTTGGGATCTTACTCCATGTAATATATCAAAAGCTCCATTTCAAAATGCCATTGATTTATTGGATGGGGTGGAAGAAATATTTCGGAAGACAGATTTATATTTTTATGAGGAATTTATCCATATACGAAAAGCGGGATTAATTGATGTAGAAGAACGTGAAAATAAAGCACCAGGAGCTGCTTGTTTTACCTTGCCTCATAGTAAAGAGGTTTTTGTGTATTCTAATTTTAGTCCATCATTTTATGCGATTAACGCGCTCATACATGAAGTGGGACATGCATTTCATTTTTATAAACAATTTAAAAATGATAGTAGCATGCAGGAAAGGTATCTTTGTGAAGAGGTGGCTGAGCTTTATTCCCTCAGTCTTGAGTTACTAGTAATGGAAAAGCTTAATATCTTTTACAAGCAAGAAGAAGAATATAAAGAAGTGCAGCGCGTACAATTATATCGTACTTTGTCTTTATTAATATCGTCAATTGCAGGAGATGTATTCCAGCATTGGATCTATACAAATCCAAACCATACACCAGAAGAGCGTGATAAGAAATACGCCGAACTATGCAAAAGGTATCAATATTCATCAGTCGATATTGACGGATTAGAGGATGAAATTGGTTCGAGTTGGTTAGAGTCATTTCACTTTGTTCAGTTTCCTTTTTATAAAATTGAATATGCAATTGCGCAAATAGGAGCAATGCAATTGTTTCAAATTTATCGAGAGGATCCAGAAAAAGCGATTACTTTCTTTAAAGAGGGAGCGAGTGCAGACTGGAACCTACATATACAAGAAATATATGAAAAAACAGGTGTCACGTTTGATTTTTCGGAAGAAAGGATAGAAAGTACTGCTAGTGTAATTGTTGATCTGATTAATGAATTAAAATAAGGATAGCATTAGCTATCCTTATAGCTGTTTGTTCGTAGATTTTTTCTTGTTTATATAAAATGTAATAATAGCTGTAATGAGAAAAATAGGTATAGCATACGCTTGCCCAACAAACAACTTCCAGCCCACATGATTATAACCTTGAGATGCTGGAGCAATCATAGCGATTACGCAAACAATAATATAGAGTACTAGTGCAGGGAGTATATTTTTCACTTGTTCACCTCCTTCTAAAGATAAAATATTTTATCATTCATATATTTTAATTAATATTAAGATCCTTGAAAAGTAAATGTACCATTATTTGTAGTATTATAATATTTACAAAAAGTGTACTATGTTTAAATAGGGCAATGGGATTTCAAATCTTAAAAAAGTGAATTATAAGTAAAAAACGATGGTTTTATGGTAAAAGATGTATTTTTTATTTTTAATATCATTATATAGCATGTTGAGAGAAAAATGTGTAAAATAGTTAACTTTACTTATGCAAGAGAAGAGGTAAGAGATAAATGAAAAGGTTATGCATAATTCCATGCGGAAAGAAGAAAATTTGGGATAAGTATCCGGATTACGGGCCTATGGAGGCAAAAGATGTATATATTAGCCCGTTCGGAAAAGCGTGTCAGGCGTATGCAACGATGTTTTTTGAGAATTGGGTTATATTATCGGCGAAGCATGGATTTTTAAGGCCAAATGATATTGTACTAGAAAACTATGATCTTGCTTTTAATTCAAAGAGTGATGAGATTATTAGTATGGAACAATTAAAACAACAAATGATTGAAAAAGACTTGCTTCAGTTTGATGAAATCGTTTTACTTGCAGGCAATAAGCATAAGAAAGTAGTAACACAATTATATCCAGAAGGAATCATAACGTATCCGTTAGCAGGTTGTAAAGGGATTGGGTATATGTTGCAGAGGTTAAAAGGGGCAGTGAAGGAAGAGAAGGAAATATAAGTATAGTTTTCGGTTACCATGATCTTAAACTTTATTTAGGGAGCTAAAACGTAAAATAGAGTTTTTAAGCATCGCCAAAAAGGTGATGCTTTTTGTTCGTGTCACCATTCAAGTTAATGCAATTTAGAGAACGAAGCATCAGATTTGTGAAGTGACATTACTTTTCATTCCGCTATTTGCGGACAGTAAGACCCCCACTTCAAAATTCAGCGGAAGAAAAGAAGTTAGGTGGGGGTTGGGCTGCCCGTAAAAGCCCGATTGGTTCAACTAATAATCAGTGGGGGATGAACAAAACCCCTACTGATTATTAGTTGAACTTTATATTGAAAACGATTTGCCTTCACCTTTAGAAAATGTAGGACGTATGGGGACAGTTAAGATTGTAAGAGGGAATAGCAATAAGACAAGTTTTGAATATGATATTAAGAAAGGAGATGTTGATAAATAATGGCCAGGTATAGTTTGCACGGAGGACACAATAGTATTGTTCAAGGGGCTAATTTTGGGAATCGGAAAGAACACGTTCTAGATAGGCAAGTTAAAGATGCTGTGGCGACTAAGTTAAGATCCCTAGGACACACGGTTTATGACGATACGGATGAGGTAGGGACAACTCAATCACAAAATTTAAATAATATCATTCGGAATAGCAATTCCCATGCTGTGGATTTAGTTATTTCTTTTCATCTTAATGCAAGTGATGGAAATGGACAGGGTGTTGAGGTTTTGTATTATGATCAGAAAGATTTGGCGGCTAAAATATCAGCTCAACTAGCAAAAGATATTGGATGGCGTGATCGAGGTGCGAAACAACGTACAGATTTAGCGGTATTAAATGGAACGAAGGCACCGGCTATTCTTATTGAATTAGGTTTTATTGATAATGAATCCGACATGGCAAAATGGAATGTTGATAAAATCGCTAATTCTATTGTATTTGCTCTTACAGGACAAACTGGAGGAGGTGCACCGGACTTGCTCAAAGTAAAAACTGGTGGTGTAGCATTTAGCAATTTACAAGCTTTGGCTCAGGCGATGGTTGATGCGGGTATTGATGGACAAATTGTCGTTCAGAAAGATGGCATTGGTTATGCTATAACGAATGGCTATCCGTCCGGAAATATCGATAAATTTACAGCTTGGTTAGATGCACGTAAATGGTACTATGAGTACTTGAGATAAAACGAAAACTAGTTTGATTAAAAACTAAAAATTGTCTTATTCTTAGTTAACAAGTATATTAAGTAATTAATAATTATGTAACTGTAAATATGAATAATGTATATGTAAAGTAGTACACAAAACCACCTGTCAGAAAGGTGGTTTTGTGTATCCCGCTTTAATGGGCAGTAAAATTCATACCTCAAAATTTGGATGAAGCTAAGAAATTAGCTGGGAATTGCACTGTTTGTAGCCTCCTACTGATTATAGTTTAGAACTTTGTAAGTCTTTACTTATTAAACCCGTAATAATATTTTATTTTCTCAATACATAAGCCGAATTTTAAATTATTACTAAATAATACAATACATCTCATACTATTTATTAGATGATAATAGCAAAAAAACAAGCTTTGAATATAATAACGAAAAAGGAGATGTTAAATAATGGGTTACATTGTAGATATTTCGAAATGGAATGGCAACATTAATTGGGATATCGCGGCTCCACAATTAGATTTTGTAATTGCACGTGTGCAAGATGGTTCAAATTATGTAGATCCTTTATATAAAAATTATGTACAAGCAATGAAAGTAAGAAATATTCCGTTTGGTAATTATGCGTTCTGTCGTTTCGTTTCAGTAGAGGATGCACGGATAGAGGCGAGAGACTTTTGGAACCGTGGTGATAAAAATGCGACAGTTTGGGTAGCTGATGTAGAAGTAAAAACAATGAACGATATGAGAGCAGGTACACAAGCCTTTATTGATGAATTACGAAGATTAGGAGCTAAGAAAGTCGGTTTATACATCGCTCATCATATGTATGCTCCATTTGGAATGGCAAATGTCAATTGTGATTTTGTATGGATTCCTCGTTATGGTGGTAACAAACCAGCCTACCCATGTGATATTTGGCAATACACAGAAACAGGGAATGTAGCCGGCATAGGAAAATGTGATTTAAATAAGTTAATGGGAAATAAACCGTTAGTTTGGTTTACTAATCAAACTGTTGAACAATCGACAAAACAAGAAGGAGTTGGAATTATAGTGAATAAATTTAGTAAAGTTGTTACGTATGAATTTGGTACAGCGTTAGTAGTAGAAATGTTAGGAATGATGGATGCTCTTGGGTATGAATCTCGTATTATCTCATATGGAGATAAACAAGGATTAGTTAGATTTGAAACAGCATATCGCCAAGGGAATGAATTAGATCGAGCGACAGCGTGGTTAGATGCTAAAGGACTTAAATATTTTTATACACAAGAATAGTTTGCTAAATAAAAAGCCGTCATGTGACGGTTTTTTATTTTTATGTAATCTTTTAACTCTACTTATAATATGGAGAAAATAGACTAACAAACAAGCCATTGTATACTTTCAAACATAGAATATGGTGCATTCTATCAAGGAGGAAGCATATTTATGAGAAATACTTGTCATTGTGGACATTTTCAAGATTGTAATAAATTTTGGGATGATTTGATGTTTGGGAGATATAGATGTAAACGCAATGATTTTCACGAGTGTTGTTGCAAAGAGAAACCGAAGTGTGAGTGTGAAAAATGTCATTGTAAAACAAAAGCGAAATGCCATTGTAGGCATGAAGAGTAAGGATATTAATAATAAAAAAGAGTACGATACGTACTCTTTTTGGGGGTAATTATATTCCATCTTGAACAGATTTCTTTACAATTAACCATGTGTCTTTCTTTTTAATCGTTATAGCTACATTAGTTCCATTAGATTCCTTATAAAAAATATATCCATTGTTTGAGTTTACATATGTGACTGGTTCGCCTATGCAATCTCGCGAGCAGGATTTGTTGACTAGTTCAATTAGGGATAGTTCGCTTGGATCTGTTTTACTTGCTTCTATAACAGCATCAAGACTTGTTTTTTGATAACCTTGCAAGTTTATATGAAAAAGCTGCTCTATTTCTCCTGTAATGCTAGTATGCATTACTTCTACTGAATTCTTTTTTTCTTGAAGAAATCCGTTTTCATAAAGTAATTTTGTATATCCAATCCATGCTATTAATACTAGCATGAAAAATATACCCGTCATTTTAAGCATTCGTAGTCGTTTACTTACAATAGTTTCTGAGTATTTCATTCAGTCTAATCCTCCAATGTTTTTAATTTAAAATATGCTTGGATACATACTTTTAGAAGAGGATGAAATTTGATGAGTTTTCAATAAAAAAGAAAACATCCAGAGTTAGATGCTTTCTTTTTTTGTATTTTTTGCTATCTGTTAGTTACTTGTTTCATAAGCGGTCTTATTTCTTTAACTGATGGTTTTTTATCGTATACATCAACGTAAGAAAAATAATAATTTAAGTTTCTGAGAATTCCTTTTCCTATTTTAGCACTTAAGAAAGGAAAGACTTGTCCAGTATAATCATCAAGAGATTTACAGTAGTATTTTTCATCTAAATATATACTGTATTTACATGTTAGTTCTACTAGTGAGTTTCCTTCATCATCAATTACTTCCTTAGAATCAATAATGTCTATTAATGCGAATTTTTCATTTAGATAAACTTTCTTCTTTTTCTCATGTTTATTTGTGAGTATAAATACGAGACCAATGGCGTTAATCAAACTGTTTCCTCCTATAAAAAACGGATATTAATAAAATATATCGATATACGTTAAATGTAAAGAGGACAGGTGAAATATCATTGATAGAAAGTTCAATAAGCCGATTTGGTTTTCAAATCGGCTTATTGTTATTGAAATACTTGCGGGAATTGCTTTACGATTGCGTTTGTTATCATGTCGGCCATTTCTAAAGCTTCTTTTTCAATTTTATCGTACAGTTTTACGCCTGCTTCATAATCTTTATTTAGGAATGCCAGTGCTTCTGCCTTAGTTAGTGCTAAATGTTCATAAAACATTTTTCTAAATGCTTCTTTATCAATATATGGGTTAATGCTAGTAAGAAACGCAACAATTTCATCTCCGTTAGCGTACCATTTTTTCTCTATAGCAGTAGCTGAATTTTGATCACCAGCTTTTGCTGCTTTAACAAGATCCGCTGCAATTACTAAGTGGTCTTTAATTAGTGCACTATATTTTTTCACTGCATCCTCACCATAGAATGGTTCAAGTGACAGTCCCATATGTGTTGCATTTTGAAGAAGCCGCCCAACTGTAATGTTTACGTCAGGTAAATTGAAAACAATACTTATAATAGCTAATCTCGTCCAAGCAACGTGTTGTTCCCATAAGGAACGCATATAACCTTTTAAAAAATTCTCATTTTTACTAATTCGGGAATTACGTACAGATGTATCAAAGTGTATATAAGGGTTATGATAGGGGGAGTAATACGATTGCCAATAAGGATACATAAACGGTAACACTCCTTTGAACATGTATAACTCAAAGTATGATGGGAATTTATATTTAGTTACGTGTCCTCGCTTATTTTTAAAAATTGAGTGTTTTGATTGTGATATATAGATAAAACGAATATAAAATAAAAGATGCTCTGCAAGGGAAGTTGCAGAGCACCAAAAGGGTATTGCCGAGATGTCGGACTCGACTACGTAATATTATCATAAAATTCACTTAAAAAAACCTGGTAAATGTGTCCAAATGAAAGTGTATCTTTAATAAAGTCAAAGGGATCTGCTTCCTGCGGCAGATCCCTTTAACTAGATAATGTCGATGAGCAAAAACTCATCTGGAGTACTTTAATAGTAACAAGTGAAATTCGTTTTGTGTATTGAGAAAAAAAGATTTACTTTATTAAATGTTAAGAACTTATATTTTACTTCTTGCTATTATCATCATTTGTTGTGAGTGGAGTATGGTTATAAAATGGGGAAAAGATTTACAATCACATCTAAAAGTGTACTGAAATATATATAAATCAAAAAAGACCTGCATAAATAAGCAGGTCAACTTAAGGGGTTTATCCAACAGAATATTTCATATGTTAACAACTGTATTGTATTAAGTCTATAAGGTTCATATTGAGAAAATTATTATGAACGATCTATTACGTACGTGTATTAACGTTTAAAAAGTCGAGAAAGAAAATGAAAAAGCTTTCTATAAGAAAATAATGGTTGATACTTATAATATGATTCATATTTCCATGCGTCATTATTTGAGAATTGGAGTTGGTTCGATACGGTTTTCGGTTTGATGGAACTAATATTACGATGCTTCATAAAGTAACCTCCTGAATTCATATGTATAAGATTAGTAGTATTCAAGGAGAATCAATAAAATGTGTATTTATTTTAAAATTCGTTATAGTTGTTAATCCATCTCTAAAACGTAAAGAAGCATAAAATAATGAAAAAGCAGGACATTAGTCGTGTATTCATCACTTTCATGACGCATAAGAGATGATATAATAGGAGTAGATGAAAGTTAAAGAAAAGCAGGTGACTCTTTTTTGTTTACAAAAGCACAAGAACTTTTAGCGTCTTATTTCGGTTATTCGTCATTCCGAAGAGGACAAGATGAAACAATTAAAAATGTATTAGATGGGAAAGATACAGTTTGTATTATGCCTACAGGTGGTGGTAAGTCAATTTGTTATCAAATTCCCGCATTAGTATTTGAAGGAACAACGTTAGTTATATCGCCTTTAATATCGCTTATGAAAGACCAAGTAGATACATTAGTACAAAATGGTATTTCAGCTACATATATTAATAGTTCTATTTCGATTACAGAAGCGAATCAACGAATTCAATTAGCGAAACAGGGCCATTATAAGTTACTTTATGTAGCGCCAGAGCGACTTGATTCAATGGAGTTTGTTGACCAACTGATCGATATGAAAATCCCGATGATTGCCATTGATGAGGCGCACTGTATTTCGCAGTGGGGACATGATTTCCGTCCGAGCTATTTACATATACACCGTATATTAGATTATCTTCCAGAAAAGCCGCTCGTATTAGCATTAACTGCTACGGCAACACCACAAGTTCGTGATGATATTTGCAATACGCTTGGAATTAATCAAGAAAACACGATTATGACAACGTTTGAGCGTGAGAATTTATCATTTTCTGTTATTAAAGGACAAGATCGTAATGCATATTTAGCGGATTATATTCGTCAAAATCAAAAGGAATCTGGGATTATATATGCAGCTACTAGAAAAGTAGTTGATCAGTTGTATGAGGATTTAATGAGAGCGGGAGTTTCTGTATCCAAATATCATGCTGGTATGAGTGATAACGATCGAAATGAGCAACAAGAACTCTTTTTACGTGATGAAGTGAGTGTAATGGTAGCCACATCTGCGTTTGGGATGGGTATTGATAAATCGAATATTCGTTACGTTATCCATTATCAGCTTCCAAAAAATATGGAAAGTTATTACCAAGAAGCAGGACGTGCTGGCCGTGACGGATTAGATAGTGCATGTATATTGCTTTATTCTTCTCAAGATGTACAAGTACAGCGCTTTTTAATTGATCAATCGACAGGAGAGTCTCGTTTTTCAAATGAACTTGAAAAACTGCAAAATATGACTGACTACTGTCATACAGAACAATGTTTACAATCATTTATTTTGCAATACTTTGGAGAAGAACCAAAAGAAGATTGTGGTCGTTGCGGTAATTGTACAGACGACCGAGAAAGTATCGATGTGACGAGAGAATCGCAAATGGTTTTATCTTGTATGATTAGGACGAACCAACGATTTGGTAAACAAATGATTGCACAAGTACTAACTGGATCTAAAAATAAGAAAGTCATTGAATTTAATTTTCATACTTTGCCAACTTACGGACTTTTATCAAATCGTAGTGTAAAAGAAGTGAGTGAATTTATTGAGTTTTTAATTTCAGACGAGCTAATTGCAGTTGAACATGGTACTTACCCGACACTAAAAGTAACGGAAAAAGGGAAAGAAGTGTTACTTGGTAAAGAGAATGTTTTACGTAAAGAACGAGTAGAGACAAGACAAATCGTTCAAGATCATCCTTTATTTGAAGTGCTTCGCGAAGTACGTAAAGAAATTGCGCAAGGAGAAGGGGTACCTCCATTCGTTATTTTCTCTGACCAAACGTTGAAAGATATGTGCGCAAAAATGCCGCAAAGCGACTCTGAACTTTTAACTGTGAAAGGGATTGGTGAACACAAACTTGTGAAGTATGGTTCGCACTTCTTACAAGCAGTTCAGCACTTTATTGATGAAAACCCAAATTATGCTGAAACTATTAAAACAGAAGTGGTGACAGAGCGAAAGAAATCAGGGAAAGCTTCAGCAAATTCTCATTTGGAAACGTATGAAATGTATAAACAAGGTATTAATCTAGATGAAATTGCGAAAGAACGTGGATTATCAAGACAAACGATTGAAAATCATTTAATTCGTTGTTTTGAAGATGGAATGGAAGTAGACTGGAACAGTTTTGTTCCTGCAGAATACGAACAACTGATTGAAACTGCTGTGCAAAATGCTGATGGTGGTCTGAAATCGATTAAGGAACAACTTCCGAATGAAGTGAGTTACTTTATGATTCGTGCTTATTTACAAATTAGAAAGTAGTGACATGTAAAGGGGATAGGGATTTATGCATCACGTTTTTGTGTATGGTACGTTAAGAAAAGAGCAAACGAATGCTCATTATATGCAAGGTGTAATATGCATTGCAGACGAAGCATGGACGTATGGCAAATTATTTGATACAAACGAAGGGTATCCAGCGATGATTTGTTCAAATAAAGATAAGGTATATGGAGAAGTTTATGAAGTAAATGATGATGTTCTGCAAAAATTAGATGAACTGGAAGAATACACAGGTAATGCAGAGAGTGATTTATATGACCGAATCACCGAAACAATATACTTTGGTGATAGCGAAATACGTGCATTTGTGTATGTTTCTCAAGACAAAGAGATGCTGAAGAAAGTTATCATTTCTGGTGATTGGGTAGAATATCAAAAAGGACAATAAGAGCAGCCGTAGAGCAGATAGTGGGATTTCCCATTATCTGCTTTTTGTTTTACCACTTCCAAAATTCTTATTATTTTGATAAATTGAAAATATATGGAAATACAATATGTTTTTCCATAGGTGTCAGAAAATTAGTCGGTCACCTACAGCGTGAAAACTTATTACAGGAGGAGAATAATGAACGAATTAGATGTGAGGGAGTTTTATCAAAGACAATTTGAACTGTCGAATTACGATATAAATACAGAAAGCTGGTTAGAGCAGCTTGCTAAAGAAGTTAAAGAGCAAATTGGACATCCATTTCAGTCGATGTTAGAACTGGGAGCAGGAAATGGCGGTTTTGCAAGGGCGATGTCTAAGTTACGTGTAAAGATGACTACTGTTGAGCTTGTACCAGAGTTAGTTATGTTTGCAAAAGAGCATTCTACTAATGATATTGCTATTCATTGCACTGATTTTTATAAAATTAATTTTGAAGAAAAGTTTGATGTTGTTAGTTATTTAGATGGGTTTGGTGTAGGAACAGATGATGAACAATTGATTCTATTAAAACGGATTAAAAATTGGATGAAGGATGATGGATGTGCACTTATTGATATTTATCAACCATTGTATTGGAAAAAGGTAAGTGGACAAGAAATGCCCTTAAGTTCAGCTATGCGAAAATATGAATATGATAGCATAAATGAAAGAATGTTAGATCATTGGTGGCATCCTAATAATCCAAATGATATAGTTACACAGTCTTTACGTTGTTATACGGTAGATGAGATTAGTAATCTATGTGCTGAAGCTGGTCTAAGTATTGTAGGATTCTTTCCAGGAGGAGAATATGACTTTGAAAAGCGAAAATATAAAGAATTAGCAACTTTAAACGAATGTTTGGCGTATCGAATTAAAATAGAAAAGAGTAGGGATTAATCTCTACTCTTTTTTTTATTCGGAAAATTCCCACTAAAAACCTTGACTTTATAAATGGATTTTTAATACAATTATATTTCGACTGAAAATTTAGAACGGACAGGAGGGAATCATCATATGAACAACATTTTTGAAGAAGAGTTACAAAGAATGAAAGACACATTACGTACGATGGATGATCAATTAGAACAGCTCGAAAACATTCCGGTTTATTATGGCGATGATTTTAAAGAACAAATTCTTGAAAGTATGAGGGAGTCTAATAGACAAAACTTACGTATTGGTGTACAAGAGCCGTACTTTGGAAGATTAGATTTTCAGGAGGATGGTAAGGAAGATGTTATGCCGATTTACATCGGTAAAGTAGGTGTTTCAGATAAAGATAAGATGAAACCAATTGTAATTGATTGGCGGGCACCTGTCGCAAGTATGTTTTATTCATTTACCGGCGGTGATGAATTAGCGTTTTATCAATCACCAGATGGATTAGTAGAAGGTGATGTTTATTTAAAGCGAAACATTTCTATTAGAAAAAGAGAATTAGAACGTGTTGTTGATACATATGTGAAAGGAAATGAAGATGTCTCGCATGCCGATGATTTTCTTCTATATCGATTAGGTGAGAATAAAGATAATAAACTAAAAGATATTGTTTCGACGATACAATCGGAGCAAAATGATATTATTCGTGCGGAAAGAAACTTACCACTACTTATTCAAGGGGTTGCAGGAAGCGGTAAAACAACGATCGCTTTACATCGTCTTGCTTTTTTAATTTATGAATATCGTGAGCAATTAGAAGCGGAGAGAATGATTGTTTTTGCTCCGAATAGTCTGTTTTTAGATTATATTTCGAGTGTACTTCCTGAATTAGGTGTCGGGAATATTAGTCAAACAACATTTCCAGACTGGGCATTACGTACGTTAGATGATTCGGTGAAACTGAAGCAGACAGAAGAAAAATTGAAAGAAGCATTTTCTATTAATCGTGATGAAAGAAAGATTATGCTTGGTAAATTGAAAGGTACGCTAGAATTTAAGTCCTTTATTGAAGAGCAAATGGTTCAATTTGAAAAAGAACTAGTGCCAACAAGTAATTTTGAGGCATGGGATAAAGCTGTTATTCCAGTGGAAGATATAAAAAAATGGATGCAAGTTGAGTATAAACATTATCCATTAAAGAAAAGAAGAGAACGTTTAGTTGGCCGAATGAAGCGCTGGATTGAAATTGAACTAAAAAAGTATGGGGAAACAAACGAGAAGAAATTATTAAAAAAAGAAGCGACAAAGAGATTGAACAACTATCTGAAGTTTTGGCCGAAAATGAGCTCGCTTTCAATATATAGTTCAATATTGAAAAGCAAAGAAATACTCGAAGTATTACCCGAGGAACTTGTGAAAGAAACTGAAAAGAGTTGTCGTAAAAAAGAAGTGTATGTAGAAGATTTACCAGCTTTAATTTACATACATCATCGCATAACAGGTATTGAAATCGGACAGAAATTTCATCATGTTGTTATTGATGAAGCGCAAGATTTCTCACCATTTCAAGTTTATGTATTAAAAGAAATTACACTAGGTAACTCTTTTACTATATTAGGTGATTTATCTCAAGCAATTTATGATTATCAAGGGATTGAAGATTGGAGTGCTTTTAAGGAAGTATTCCAAGAAACAGGTTATTATGAACTGACGAGAAGTTACCGCTCTACAAAAGAAATTATAGAATTTGCGAACGGAATAATTAAAAATGCAGAGATTCCAGTAGGGCTTGCAATGCCAGTTTTCCGTAGTGGTGAAGAAGTGAAAATAATTCATACAGAAGAACAGTTTACTGAAATTGTAAAGACATTAAAACATCTACAAAGTGAAGATGTGAAAACAATTGCGGTAATAGGAAGAACAGACGGTGAGTGCCGCGATATATATGAGAATTTAATAAACGCAGGATTGGCTGTAAACTTCATTGAAGCAAATCAAAGTAAATATGAAGGTGGTATTTCGGTAGTACCTGTGTACTTGGCGAAAGGGCTAGAATTTGACGCTGTTCTACTCATTGATGTTGATGCAGAACATTATAAAAATACGAAACATGATGCGAAGTTATTATATGTTGGATGTACAAGGTCGCTTCATGATTTATGGATTTTCCATAGCGGGGAAGCATCTTCGTTAATTAAGAAATGAAAATTCAAGAGGATTTTCTAGTAATGAATAGGAAAGCCTCTTAGTTTATCGCGCTTTAATGGGCAGCCCGATTGGTGAGGGCTGATTAAAGTTTCACTTTATAAATATATAGGAGACATGATAATGATTACAAAAGTAATAACAAAGAGAAATTGGGAAATTGCAAAGATAAATGGAGAGATTAATGAAGTTTCACTAAAAGAAGAGGGATTTATACACTGTTCATTTTTAGAACAAGCTTTAAACGTTGCGGAAAAATATTTCATTCATGAAGAAGATGTTTTATTACTGACAATTGATCCATCCTTAGTGAAAGCAGAAATAAAATATGAACTTGCTTCTAACGGCCAAGAATATCCGCATGTTTACGGAGCAATTAATATAGATGCAATTATAGATGTTGTTCCATTTCCTAAGGAAAAAGGGGAATTTATATTACCAGAGTTACAAAGTTAAGCGTGTTATAAGTAAGCTAGAAAAGCGCAAATTACAAATTTGCGCTTTTTATTATCCATTTTTTAGTAAAAAATTGTATTTGTCACCTTAATACTGTACGGTACATAGTATAAAACATATACTGTATGACATATAGTAACGAAAATGAGGTGAATACATGGATGCTTTATTAAATTCATTAATTACTGAGCTAAGAAGAGGCACATTAACATTAGCAGTTTTAAGCCAATTAAGAACGCCGCAGTATGGATATTCACTTGTCCAATTATTAGAGAAATCAGGAATCGCAATTGATCAAAGTACTTTATATCCACTACTTCGCCGGTTAGAAAAGCAAGAGCTAGTGACGAGTAGTTGGGATAAAACAGAGAGTAGGCCTCGTAAGTACTATGTTTTGAGTGAATACGGATTAGATATATTCCAACAGTTGAAAAAGGAATGGATAAAGGATTCGAAAGAACTTTATAACTTATTAATGGAGGAGGACAAGAATGAATTTGATTGATATTTATGTCGAGGAAGTAGCGAAGAGATTACCTGAAAAAAATCGTGAAGATATTATTCTTGAGCTACGGTCAACAATTGAGGATATGTTGCCTGATGATTATAATGAAGATGATGAAAAAAGAGTTCTTGAAAAATTGGGGAGTCCGGTTTCATTAGCTAATGGATATTTGGATAGACCGATGCATTTAATTGGACCGCGTTATTTTGATGTATATATGACATTATTAAAAATGATCATTCCAATTGCAGTTGTTATCACATTCATTGCAATGGTTGCAGAAAATTTTATAAGTTATACTGGTGATCAAGCAGTATTAAATGTTATTTTACAATTAATAGGTAAAGGAATTGGAGAAATTTTTGAAGTAGCTCTTCATGTATTTTTCTGGTTAACACTTGTATTTGCTATTTTAGAAAGAACAGATAAAAACAAAGATACTGAGCCGTTGACGACAAGTTTAAAAAAGTGGACGCCAGCTGATTTGAAAAACATTTCGCATATTCCAAAGAAAAGAGCAATTTCCAAGTTTGAAGTTTTTGGAGGGTTAATGTGGACGGCAATTTGGGCTACACTTTACTTTTATGCGAATCATCTCGTTGGCGTATACAGTGGTACGGGAAGTGGATTGAAGTTTGTCGCGCCAACGTTTAATCAAGATGTGTTATTTCAGTATTGGCCAATCGTTGTGATGATAATTGTTTTTGAAATAGCGATATCTCTTTATAAGTTAGTACAGGGACAATGGACGAAAAGATTGGCAATCGGGAATACTATTCTTCAAATAGCTGGAACGATAGTATTCATTATAATTGTAGTAAATCCGCACATATTTACCGATGGATTTATTACGTTCGTGGCAAATGTGTTCACTATTTCTCCGGAAGAACTTAAAAAGGGGCTAATTGGCGGGGGTATTCTCATTTACGTTTTATCTGCTGCATTAAACATTTATGATAGTTTTCGAAAAGCTAGTGTTTGTGTAACAAATAGGTAGTTAAAAACAGAACGTATATGAAAGGAAGAAAACGATGATAAGGGAAGCAACGGAAAAAGATGTAACATACATTTTAGATATTTATAATGATGCCATACTAAATACAACAGCTGTATATGCATATAAACCTGTAACCCTTAAAAATAGAATAGATTGGTATGAACAGAAAAAGGCTGATGGTTATCCGATTTTTGTATACGAACTAGATAATAAAGTAGTAGGATTTGCAACATTTGGTCCGTTTAGAGCTTGGCCAGCTTATAAATACTCAATTGAGCATTCAGTGTATGTTCATAAGAAGTATAGAAAAAATGGAATTGGAACTTCTTTACTGAAGGCATTAATCACAATTGCCAAAGAAAGAGAATATATGACTTTAATTGCTGGAATTGATGCGGAAAATGAGAAAAGTATTGCTTTACATGAAAACTATGGATTTGTTCATGCAGGGACGATTAAAAAGGCTGGTTATAAGTTTAATAAATGGCTAGATTTAGCTTTTTATCAATTGGAGCTTAATGGGCCTAAAAATCCTTTAGAAGAATAGAGATTTTTCGTAAACATGTATCTTTTAGGTAGCAAGGAGTAATTCATGCTACCTTTTTCTTATTGTAAAAGCCTATTTAATCTGCTAAAAAGGTTTTTTTACATTCTATATTGAATGATTAAAGGTGATAAAACGATATGAAATGAGGAATGAAAATGGAAACAGTCATTCAAAAAATGAAAGAGATACAATCTGATCATGTTGGAATAGCTATTTATTCTACAAAAAGCAATCGTATAGTTGCTTCATATAATAGTGAAATAAATATTCCGTTAGCATCGGCAGCAAAAGTAGTAATCGGATTTGTAGTAGCGCAAATGGTGAAGGAAAATACATGTAATTGGAATGATATACTTCAGCATGTTAAATTTAATCCAAATGAAGATAGTGCGCAGTTGTATCCACATTTACAAGGAAGAAGGACTTTAACACTTAGTAAAGCAGTAGAAGTAATGATAGCATGTCATGATAGTTACGTTGCACAGTCAGTTGTAATGTACTGTGGTGGATGGGATGCTGTGAAAATGTATGCCCAAACGTACTTTTCAAAAATTCATATACAAGAGGACGCTAGGGATGAGAAAAATGTTGGAGAATTAAATGAGGTTCTTTCACTTTTAGTACATATTTTTCAGGGGTATAAATCAGAAGCAGAATTATGGGAACCAATTATTAGCGGCATGGTAAGACAGCAAGGTGAATATGAAGGAATACATTCATATCACTTAGCTCATATGACAGGTGGACTATCTTCAGCTGCAATAAATATTGGTATAATAGGAATATTCAATGAATTCCCGTTTCTTTATGTTATTGGAGGAAAAGATTTACCTAATCGACGTGAAAATAAAGAGGTAGATGAAGCTTTTGCAGTAGCTTTGAAGTACATATACAAAGAATATAGTTAAAGTATGCTAGGAGTGAGCAATTGAAAAGAAACTTAAAGACATCAACAATCATTATTTTAATTGTAACGATTATTGCTCTTGAAGTGGGTATCGCACTATACGATCACAATTTGTCATTAGATACTATTTATTTTGCAGCGATCCTCATTTGTATTGTATTACTTTTTGGTACACGAGTTTCTGAAGAGAAAGAAAGTACATCGAAAGAGAGACGAAGAAAAACAGCTCTTTTATTTTGGCCATCTATTTTACTGTCTATCGCTTCTTTTGCAGTTATAGGTTATATAAGAATAGGTTATATTTCTGTGCCAGGGATAATTGGTTTTTCATGCTTTATTACTTATGGTGGATTCGTATGTATTAGTATTTTAAAAAGGAAAAATAAAAATGAAAGGTAGCTTAATAAGCTGAAAGGAAGAAATATATGAAACATATAGAGAATGGTACACGCGCTGAAGGAGAATACATAAAAAATAAGGTCATTCAATATAACATGTCTATTTTAACAGATGAAGCAAAACAGCCGATGGAACAAGTAAGTTTTGTTCTGAAAGATGAGGCTGGGAAAATCTTTGGCGGGGTAACAGGAACGATGTATTTTTATCATCTTCATATAGATTTTTTATGGGTTGATGATTCAGTTCGTCATGATGGTTATGGTAGTCAACTATTACATAAAATTGAAGATATTGCGAAGGAAAAAGGTTGTAGATTAATATTATTAGATTCATTTAGTTTTCAAGCGCCAGAGTTTTATAAAAAGCATGGCTACCAAGAATATGGTGTTGTTGAAGATCATCCTAAAGGGCATAGTCAACACTTTTTAGAGAAGAGGTTATAGTATTCGTGTTTTGCAATAAAAGTGGATTTTAAAAGCATCGCCAATAAGGCGATGCTTTTTTTAGCTTATAGAAACTAATCAATCTGATACAATTATGCGAAGAAATAGTTCGATTCGTATTACAAGGATTTTCTTTTTTTACTATTCAAATAGCTTATTCATTAAATCTTGTATTTCACGTCTTCTTTTATCTGTTTCTTCCTTATCAATTGTATATGTATCATCCTCTATTATAAGAACATCACCCTCTTTTGCAGTGGAAGGGAGTTTGGATTTAGGTACATCAATTGTTACGTTATTCACTTCAATAACTACTAGTTCGCCTTCAAAACGGTCAATAATACCTCTTTTCATAATTATCTCTCCGCTCTTACAGAAATGTTAGAACCATTACTAGTAATAATTACAGTTCCGTTTAAATCAGTTCTGTATACTTTAACAGACATTGCATTTAACTTTGCTAAAGTTTCCTGTGTGGGATGGCCATATCGGTTACCTGCACCTGCACTGATCACAGCGATACTTGGTTTCACTGCATCTAAAAATGGTTGAGAAGAAGAAGTCTTACTTCCATGGTGACCAGGTTTTAATACATCAGATTTTAGGTTAGAACCATATGTTGCAAGCATATCTTTTTCACTTTTAGATTCAGCATCACCAGTAAATAAGAAAGATTTGCTGCCATGTGTTACTTTTAATACAGCACTCCACTCATTTAGATCGTTACCGTATTCTTTAACAGGAGCTAAAAATTGTGAGTTTAAACCATTGATTGGTAAAGTTACCCCAGACTTCGCTTCTTTAATAGTTAACCCTTTGTTAGCTACTGCAGTTAAAAAGTCTTTAAACGTTTGTGTCGTATGGCTTACTTTAGGTGCGTAAACGTTTTTTACATTCATAGCATAAAGTACTTCATCCAATCCGCCTACATGATCGGCATCAGGATGAGTGGCAATCATATAATCGATAGTTTGGAATCCTAATCCTTTTAAATAATTTGCTACTACTTTACCTTTTCCGTTGTTACCACCATCAATAAGGATTGTTTCGCCACCTGGAGATTTAATAAAAGTAGCATCACCTTGTCCTACATCAATATAATGAACTTCTAACTCGCCTTTAGGCTTAGGAAGAGCCGGACGGAAACTAGGTTCTAATACACGAGCTAAAAATGCAGCGAACTGTTCACGAGTTACTTTTACATCTGGACCAAATGTACCATCAGGAAATCCAGCTGTAATATTATTTTGAGCTAAAATTTTGACATAATTGTAACCCCAATGATTAGATGGAACATCAGGGAAATTGACGTCTGCACCTGTAGGTTTCAAATTAAAAGTTTTAACTAAAACTACTGCCATTTCTGCACGAGTTAATGAACGGTCAGGGAAATAGTTTATTTCACGTTGTACAATGTTATTATGTGCTAACTTATGTACAGAATCATAGTAATAGATACCTTTGGCTACATCGGAAAAAATATGATTATAGCTAGATGGTTTTTCTAATTTTAATGATAAATCTAGCATTAAGGCCATTTGTCCACGAGTTACATCATCACCCGGTTTAAAAGTTCCTTCTGGTGTACCTTTAATGATACCTTTATCCGATAAATAGTTAATTTCCTTAATTGCCCAATGATTAGATTGGACATCTGGGAAAGCTTTAGCACTTGTAAGATTTGGAATGAACAATGTTAAAATCATGACAAATGCTGTTAGTAATAAACTAAACTTTTTCAAAAAATCGCCTCACTTAATGTATTTTTTACCTTATTAACTTTACCATTTCTTACAAGTAATTCAAAGTTTAATAGGTAAATATTTTATTAGTTTCTTTGTATTTCCATAAATTCATTAATTTGAAATAATCTAACTTAATAGAGGGGATAGGAAAGGTATTAGAGAATTGTTTATATTGCAATTGTAAAATCCATATTATAAATTTATAAAATCATTTATAATAATTTATATTATGTTAAATGGGAGAAAGAAAATGTATACGTATAAATTACAAGATGAGAAACCAATCTGTTCAGAAAAATTAAAGAGGCTTTACGATTCTGTCGGTTGGTGGCCAGAAAGAAAAGAAATCGATATTCAAAAAAATGTTAAAAAACAGTATAGCAATTGGGGTATGGAAAGAAAATGAGTTAATTGGTTTTGCTAGAGTTGTTTCAGACGGTGTTTTTCGAGCGTACTTAGAAGATGTTGTTGTGCATGAGAGTGTAAGAAATAAAGGTATTGGTGAGAAGATGCTTACAATGTTGCTTGAAGAGATATCTCATATCGATATTGTGAGCCTATTTTGTGGAGAGAAACTTATAAAGTTTTATGGTCAACAGCAACTTCAAGCGACGAACCAAATTGTGATGCATCGTAATCAAATAGTGAAAGAAATATGAGGTGAGAATTAGAATGAAGGTAACAAGAGCATATTGTTTATCGAAAAGAAAAGCGACAGAAGATTCTCCTGATGGTTGGAATGCAACATGTATGAGACTTAATAATAAAATCTTTGCGATATTGAACCATGAAGAAGGCGAAAAAGCGGCAATAACATTAAAATGTGATCCAGAACTTGCGCTAAGATTAAGAGAAGAGTATCCAGAAACAATCATTCCAGGGTATCATATGAATAAAAGACATTGGAATACAGTGTATATACATAAAGATGTGGAACAGGTGCAAATTAATAAGATGATTGATTGGTCGTATGATTTAGTTCTGCAGTCATTTTCAAAGAAAAAGCAGCAAGAGTTATTAGATTAATATGTATAAGGGGTGGGTGTATTGAAAGACACGATTAAAGATACATATGATAAATTAGCGAGTACATATAAAGAAAATCTAGATGTGGCAAATCCATATAACAGCTATTATGAAAGACCAGCGATGATGGAGATGATTCCAAAGAAATTAGAAGGGAAGAGCGTACTAGATGCTGGGTGTGCAGCTGGATGGTATACTTCTCAATTTGTAGAAAGTGGAGCAAATGTTACTGCAATTGATGTAAGTTCTGAAATGGTAAAAGCTGCAAAGGAAAGTATGGGTGATAAGGCAACGTTTCTTTGTCATGACTTGCAAGAAATATTACCGTTTGAAGATCATACTTTTGATGTAATTGTAAGTTCGTTAACCCTTCATTATTTAGAAAATTGGAATCAAGTATTTCAGGAGTTTCGTCGCGTACTGAAGCCAGGTGGAGAATTTATATACTCCATTCATCATCCTTTTATGGATTTTACAAAGTTTACTTGTAAAAATTATTTCGAAAAACAATTATTAGTAGATACTTGGGTTAAACCAGATATTACAATTGAAGTTGAATTTTTTAGAAGGTCACTTCAAGACATTATTAATGAAACAACAAATTGTTTTGTGTTAGAAAAAATGGTTGAACCGAGGCCCGTTGAAAAGATGAAGGAAGTAAATGAAAAATCTTATCATTATTTAAATACAAATCCACATTTTCTTATTGTTAAAGCAGTTAATAAATAGCTAGTAAAATGATTATATTTTACTAGCTATTTTGCAGTTTTAAATGATGAAATAGGAGTTTTGAAATGAATACGAAACGAAATAGATTACTATACGCAATGTTTACAATCCTTGTTATTATTTTAGGGCTTAGTTCAAGAAAGTTTGCTTTTGCGCTGCCGGCTCTATTAAATGATTATTTAGGTGATGCTTTATGGGCGTTAATGATTTTCATTGGATTCGGATTTTTATTTCCTAAAATAGAAACGAAGAAATTGGCTTTTATTAGTTTAATGTTTTGCTACGGGATTGAAGTGAGCCAATTGTACCATGCCGAATGGATAGATAGTATTCGTGCAACGACTTTAGGTGGACTCGTGTTAGGTTATGGGTTTTTGTGGAGTGATTTAGTGGCTTACACAATTGGTGTTGGAATAGGATTTCTTTTTGAGTTGATTTTATGGAAGAAATAAGTGAGTTTAAATGGGGGGATTTATTAAAGTTAAATGAAGAGATGTTTTTCAGGATTTTTGCTAATAAAGAAACTATTGAAGAATTAATAGAAAGGAGTGTACAAATATGAAAAAAATTATATTAATAGGTTCTGGTGGTTCAGGGAAATCTACATTAGCAAGGCAGTTAGGAAATAAATTAAATATTAAAGTACATCATCTTGATGCGTTATTTTGGAAACCGAATTGGGAGGGTGTTTCGAAAGAGGAGCAAAGAAAGGTTCAAAATGAATTAGTTAAAGAAGATGAGTGGATTATTGATGGGAATTATGGCGGGACAATGGACATCAGAATGAACGCAGCGGATACAATTATCTTTCTTGATATTCATAGAACAATATGTGTTTCTCGTGCTTTTAAAAGAGTTGTACAATATCGGAATAAAACAAGACCGGATATGGGCGCGGGATGTAAGGAAAGATTTGATTTGCAATTTTTTAAATGGATATGGGAATATCCTAAGACGAAGCGACCTACAATTTTAAAGAAGTTAAATCAATTGAGTAAGGATAAAGATGTTATTATTTTAAAATCTACAAATGAAGTAAGACTATTTTTAGAGAAGTACAATGCTATAAATAGTTAGATTATAAAAAGAAATAACCTGGGGGTATAGAATTGGATAGATTTATTAGGCTAGTTGATTCTAATATGGTGAAAATTCCAGCAGGAAAAGTAGAATTAAGAGATGATCGAATAAAGAAAGAATGGAAAGTCCAAGTTAATTCGTTTCTTCTTGCAAAGTATGTTGTAACGATGGAATTGTATGATACGATTACGAATCGTACATCAAATTTATCCAAAGATAAAAACAAACCAGTTGTAAATATCTCATGGAATGATGCCATTATGTTTTGTAATCTACTTTCAAAAAAAGCGGGGTTAAAAGAATATTATTCTATTAATGACGGTGGTCAAATTGTTAGTTGTAATTTAGATTCAAATGGGTACCGATTACCTTCAGAAGCAGAGTGGCAATATGCGTGTAAAGCAGGAACTACTGGATACATATACGGTGAACTGAAAAAGATTGCTTGGTATAATGAAAATTCAAACGGACAAATTCAAGACATCGGTAAAAAAGAGCCGAATGCATGGGGCTTGTATGATATGTTAGGGAACGTTTGGGAATGGTGCTATGATTTGTATGATGAAAAGGTGTATGGATCATACCGGATTTTTCGAGGTGGTAGTTGGGCTGAAGAAGCTAGAGGTTGTGGCGCGACTTGTCGTCGCCGTAGTCATCCAACATTTTACATAGATGACCTTGGATTTAGGCTCGCTAAGTCCATTTAGAAGAATTATAAGAGCAAAATAATGTAGAGAAGATTTAAATTAAGGAGTGTTTTAAGTGGCACGTGTTTTATTCATTAATGCTGGATCAGAAGGACATATAAATCCAACGTTGCAAGTTGTAGAAGAATTAGTTTCACGCGGGGAAGAGGTGGTTTATTTTTCAATAGAAGCTTTCAGAGAACGTATTGAAAAAACAGGGGCTATTGTAAGAACAATTGACGACCAAAGATTTATAAAAGCATTTCTTTCCGGCGGTCGAAATTATTTGCAAGAAAGAATAAATGGTCTCTTATATACAGCAGATGTTGTAATACCTAGTGTTCTAGAGCAAATTGAAGGAGAGCAGTTTGATTACATCATTCACGATTCGATGTTTGGGTGCGGTCGTTTAATTGCTCAAATTTTAAAGCTTCCAGCAATAAATTCTTGTACATCTTTTGCGCAGGATGAAAGATCATTTGAACAAATGTTAGATCACTTGTCTAAAAATATACCAGTGGAAGTTCAAGATAACATACATAATGATTTTGAACGCTTAACAAAAGGAATTTCAGAAAAATATGGTGTTGAAATAAACTCACCGTATGAAGTTTTTTGTAACCCAGCACCACTCACTATTGTGTATACGGTTAAAGAGTTTCAACCTTTCGGTGATACGTTTAATGAAACATATAAATTTGTAGGCCCATCTATTTCTGCACAAGTAAAAAATGAAGACTTTGATTTTACTTCAATTGAAGAAAAAAGCCCGATTTACATTTCGCTAGGCACTGTTTTTAATGAAGCGCTTGATTTTTATAAACTTTGTATGAAGGCGTTCGAGAATAGTGATCATACAATTGTGATGTCTATTGGTAATAAAACGAACATAAGTGATTTAGGTGAAATTCCTAAAAACTTCATTGTAAAAAATTATGTGCCACAAACGAAACTACTTGCATATACAAAGTTGTTTATTACACATGGCGGAATGAACAGTACACATGAAGGATTAAATAACGGGATTCCACTCATTGTAATTCCGCAAAGTGCAGATCAGCCAGTAATTGCAAAGCAAGTAGAGAATCTAGGAGTTGGGATTAAGTTATCTATGAAAGAATTAACTGTAGAACAACTACGTGAAAGTGTAGAACTTGTATTAAATAATCCATCATATAAAGAAGCTGCATTGCATTTGAAGGAGTCTTTCCGGAAATCTGGTGGCTATAAGGAAGCTACTAATGAGATTTTTACATTTATAGGTCAGTAATAAATGGAATATTATACATGAGAAGAGTGTCTATATGAAATAATATAGACACTCTTCTGTTATATGAAGCGGAGAATCAATTGTTTTGAAAGATTAAATATCTTGTTTTATAAATTCTGGCCATAGTTTTACATGTTAGTAATGCTTTCACAGTTTCTGCACAACTTCTGCACATGTTTTGGTGATTTCTATGTCATGATATATTCATTAAGTGAAATATTTCACATAAAAAGAAATATATTTTCACTGCGGTGTATGCATAAGTAACACATACATCGATGCAAGATTGTCTCTTGTTATTCTTTTACATCGAAGCCCACATTACACTACAAAGTATAACAAGAAAGGGACAGGAATATGAATAATCGATTATTAAAACAACTACAAAACATGAAAATGAACAAAAAAAGTCTAGGAGCTGTTGCGTTAACAGCTGGAATTATTGGCACAACACTTATTCCTCAAAACGCATACGCGCACGGTTTTGTTGAAAAACCTGGCAGCCGATCTGCTTTATGTAGCCCAACCTATGGTGCACTGAATGTAAATTGCGGAAGTATTATGTATGAACCACAAAGTTTAGAAGCTCCAAAAGGATTTCCACAAGCTGGCCCAATTGATGGAAAAATTGCTTCTGCAGGCGGCAAATTTGGTGGTATTTTAGATCAACAAACAGCAGATCGTTGGTTTAAAAATACAATCACTGGTGGAGAAAATACATTTACTTGGAAGTATACAGCGCCTCACTTAACGAGCAAATGGCATTACTATATTACTAAAAAAGGATGGAACCCAAATAAAGCGCTAACAAGAGCAGATTTTGAACCAATTGGAACTGTACAACATGATGGTTCTGCGGCTTCAAATCATTTAACGCACAAAATCAATGTGCCTACTGATCGTAGTGGATATCATGTGATTTTAGCAGTATGGGATGTAGCTGATACAGCAAATGCATTCTATAATGTTATTGATGTTAATCTCATAAATGACATAAAACCAGATACGGAGGCTCCAAGTATTCCAAATGGAATTCAGGCACAAAAAGTAACAGCGAATAGTATAGAACTAGCTTGGAACGATTCTACGGATAATGTAGGGGTAAAAGGATATCAAATCTTCCGTAACGGAGAAATGATCGATACAGTACCGGGCACGCATTTTATTGATAAAAAATTACAACCAAGCACGGAATATTCTTATACTGTAAAAGCAATTGACGCAGCTGGAAATGCTTCGAAAGAAAGTGCAAAGCTTACAGTAAAAACGGCAGTTGAGGCTCCCGATACAGAAGCACCAACACAACCAAAAGGATTACATAGTATGGGAACAACATCTTCAAGTGTGGATCTAATGTGGAGTCCTTCTGACGATAACATTGGTGTAGACCATTACGATATTTATAGAGAAGAAGAAGGATCAATGAAAAAGATTGCAACATCCAATACGACTTCTTATATGGATAAAAATTTACTCTCTAATACTACTTATAAATATGTAGTAAAAGCTGTTGATGTAGCTGGAAATGAATCTGTACAGAGTGATATATTCACAATTACTACAAAAACTGAAAGCGCTTCATATGAAGAATGGAATGCAACGAAAGCATATGAAAAGGGAGATAGAGTTCTATACGAGGGAAAAGTATATGAAGCAGTCCAGAGTTATAAAGGAAATGGGGACCCAAACTGGATTTATGCCTTATCATTATGGAAAACAGTATAAGCTTTCCTAAGATATAAACTAAGAGATAATGGGCTTTGATGCAAAAGGACATCTTGAGAATTCATTTTTCTATTAATAAAAAAGGGTAGTATATGAATACATAATGTAGTTTCATATACTACCTTTTTTATTATGATAATATTTTCGTCATAAGTATATGTGGAATACCGTCTTCCATAAATATATCAGAAGAAGTTTGATAACCTAATTTTTTATAAAATCCTTCAGCCTGTGTTTGACCGTGTAGTTTTACTTTTGTAGATTCTTTTTCACGAGCAATTTCTTCTAACGCTTGAATAATTACTTTTCCTAATCCATATTTGCGATAGTCTTTTAAAATACAAATACGTTCTAATTTACCAGTGCCATCAACAAATCGTATGCGACCTGTACCAACGGGAAACTCATTATAATAAACTAAAATATGTTTACATGTCTCACCAATTTCATCGAATGTATCGAATTCGTCTTCAAGAGGGACATTTTGTTCTTTTACAAATACTTCTTTTCGAATGTAGAAGGCAGTTTCTAAATCTGTAAGTTCTGTTATGAGTTTGGAGTGCAATTTGTTCAGCCCTTTCTAGTGTAATGTACTTTTATTTTCATAGTATATCATAATGATACGTAGTAAAGAGAAATATAAAAAGCTGACTGTAAGAGTCAGCATCCATTATAATTCCTGTATCCCGTTTTTTGTTCCAATAATCGCCTTACTAGTCATATTAACAAACAATCCGGTTTCAACTACACCAGTAATCATTTTTAAATGATTGTGTAAATTGGCAGGATTCGTTATGTTATGAGGGAATACACAATCAATAATCATGTTATTATTATCGGTTATAAATGTTTCATTATTTTTTAAGCGTAACGTTGTTTGACAACCTAAAGATTGAATTTTACTTTCGGTTTGTTTCCATGAAAAAGGTATGATTTCAACAGGTAATGGAAAAGTACCTAAATGCGTTACAAGTTTTGATTCATCAGCAATGATAAGTAGTTCTTTAGAGGAGGAGGCAACGATTTTTTCACGAAGTAATGCGCCACCGCCTCCTTTTATAAGGTGTAAATTTGAATCAATTTCATCCGCTCCATCAATTGTAAGATCAAGACTTTGTATGTCGTTTAATGAAATTAGTGGGATATTTAGTTGCTGAGCTAATACTTCAGTTTCTTTTGATGTCGGGACAGCTTGAAATGATAGTCCTTCTTTTACACGTTCACCTAATTTTTCTATCGTCCAGTATACGGTAGAACCTGTACCAAGCCCAATCTTCATTCCATCTTTTACGAAAGTCGCAGCATATTCACCAGCGAGTTGTTTTAAATTCATCGATTTACTCCGCCGGGCGTGGTCCAGCATCAAGACCTGAATTTTCAACTGTAAGTACCGGACGAACTACTATATCCTTATGTACACGCATTTGACAAGATAATCGTAAATGATCTTCAATCCCTTTTTCTGTAATCGCATTTTTTTCATTTGCATTCGCTTCACAAAAATCACCTGCTATTATTTCAACTCTACAAGTTGTGCACCGTGCTTTCCCGCCGCAGCGATGGAGAATGTTTACACCGTTATCTTCAATCGCTAATACTAACTTTGTGCCTTCTTTTACATCAAAAGTTCCCGCACCTTCAATTGTTAATTTTGGCAAATTTATTCCTCCTCACGTAAAATGGTACATAACATATTTATGACCGCGAACTATTGAACATAAACATAATTTTTTTATTTGCCCCGTAACTTTTTTATTTGTTGAATCGTTAATTAAGTAAGCGCTGAAAAGGAGTGGTTATTTTGTGCACAAAAGTTACTCATATTTTAAAGAATCATATCGATATGAATCATTCAAATATAAATTTTTTAATTGAGCAATATGGAGAGTTAAAAAGATACTGTACTTTTTTAACGAAAAACAAATGGGATGGGGAAGATCTCGCCCAAGAAACAGTTTGTAAAGTTCTTCAAAAATATAGTAATAAAGATATTTGTATGACACTCGTCTATAAAATAGCAAGAAATCGTTGGTTAGATCAGATGAAATCTAAGTCTGTTCATGAAAAAATAAGAAAACAAATCACTTTTGAAGAGCCACAAGAGAATATTGCAGATTTGCATGAAATGGTAGGGAAGGTATTATCTTCATTAAATGTACAGCAATCCACGATTTTATTATTAAAGGATGTTTTTCAATATAGTATCGCTGATATTGCTAAAGTATGTTCCGTATCGGAAGGGGCAGTAAAAGCTTCTTTGTTTCGGAGTAGAAATAGGTTGAAAACTGTAAGTGAAGAAGGGATTGAGATTGTTGAATTCACAGATGATATGGAAGTTGTAGTAACGTCTATTCGAGAAGAGAGACCGGAATTATTAACGAAACTGCTTCCGACAATAGATTTTACTAAGTTACCATCTAAACAGCCAGTCTTGTTATTTAATGTGAAACAATCCTCTTCCTACAGTTGTATGCTTTGCGCGGCATAATAATTATTGGAGGGATTTAAAATGAATGCAATTCCATATGTAGTAGAACAAACAAAATTAGGAGAACGTTCCTATGATATATATTCAAGGTTATTGAAAGACCGCATTATTATAATCGGTTCAGAGATTAATGATCAGGTTGCGAGTAGTGTAGTAGCGCAATTATTATTTTTAGAAGCGGAAGACGCGGAGAAAGATATATTCCTGTATATTAATAGTCCTGGCGGCTCAACGACAGCGGGATTTGCAATATTAGATACAATGAATCTTATTAAACCGGATGTGCAAACGCTTTGTATGGGCTTAGCTGCATCATTTGGTGCCCTTTTACTATTAGCTGGTGCAAAAGGAAAAAGATTCGCGCTTCCTAATAGTGAAATCATGATTCATCAGCCACTTGGCGGTGTAAAAGGGCAAGCAACAGAAATCGAAATTACAGCAAAAAGAATATTGAAATTAAAGCATGACATTAATAAGATTATTGCTGATAGAACAGGACAGCCAATCGAAAAAATAGCACATGATACGGAAAGAGATTATTTTATGACAGCAGAGGAAGCTAAAGAATATGGGATTGTTGATGGGGTCGTTGAGAAAAAATAACATAAACCAGGCTAGAGAATATGCTCATTCTCTAGCCTGGTTTTTTAATCTTTAATCCATTTATCAACTAACGGTTGGTTCTTTTTAATCCATTTTTGCGCCGCTTCTTCGGGATCTTTCGTTTTATTTAACTCGACCATTAATGTACCGAGCTGTTCATCGTTCATTTTCCATTTGTCAAAGTATTTTATGATATCTGGATGATCTTTTTCGAAACCTTTACGAACAGAGTAATAAATGTCATCTTTTTCACCATATACTTTCTTAGGGTCTTTTAAATATTTTAAATCAAATTCTGAAAAGCCCCAATGCGGATTCCAAAGCGTAACAGCGATTGGTTTCTTTTTCGTATATGCTTTCTTTAGTTCACTCATCATCGCCGCTTCAGAAGATTGGACAAGTTTTAGTTTAATATCATATTCCTTCATCGCCTTATTTGTTAAATTCATTAGACTGCTGCCAGGTTCAATTCCGACAATTTTATTATCTAGTTCATCTTTATGTGTATTTAGATCTTCAATGCTGTTTATGTTTTTCACATAAGAAGGGACAACTAAACCTAGTCCGGTTCCTTCATACCATTTTGATTTTAAGACAATTTCATCTTTATAACGATCATTTAGTGGTTTATCCGTAACGGGTAGCCATACTTCTAAATTAGCATCAACATCACCGCGAGCAACACCAGTCCAAATTGCCGCTTTTTCTAAATACATAAGCTCAACTTTGTAGCCTTTTTGTTCTAATAGAACTTTCCACATGTTTGCTGTTGCAATGTTTTCTTTCCAACTTGTTACACCTAGTTTAATTTTTCCTTTCGAATTTGCATTTGTTGCATTACATGAAGAGAAAATCATAGTAATAAATAATGCAAGGCATATGAGCCATATTTTCTTTCTCATTAAAAACCTCCTAAGAAACGTTTGCTTTTTAAATAAATGTATAAGTAAGCATTCTTATTATGAACGGAAACGAGAATTTTAAAGAAATCTTATAAATGTTATTTTTATGTAATATTTCTTTGCAAAATCGCAACACTATGTGAATAGATGGGTAGAAAAGGAGTAGTGACATGGATAATACAAAGGTACGTGTTGAAAACGTAACAAAAGTATTTGGGAAACACCCGCAAAGAGCGCTTACCTTATTAAAAGAAGGAAAAAGTAAATCGGAAATTTTGAAAGAGACAGGAATGAACGTTGGCGTAAAAAAGGCGACGTTCGAAGTATATACGGGAGAAATTTTCGTTATTATGGGATTGTCTGGTAGCGGGAAATCGACGTTAGTTCGTATGTTAAACCAACTGATTAGACCAACAGCGGGACATATATACATAGATGGAGAAGATATCGCAACGATGGGCAAAGAAGAGTTGCGAAGAGTGAGAAGAACGAAGATGAGCATGGTGTTTCAGAAATTCGCTCTATTCCCTCATCGTACCGTTTTGCAAAATGTTGCATATGGTTTAGAAATACAAGGAGTTCCAGTAGAGGAACGAGAGAGAAAAGCGTTAGAGTCCTTGAAATTAGTTGGATTAGACCATCATAAAGATAATTATCCAAGTCAACTGAGTGGTGGTATGCAACAGCGTGTCGGCATTGCGAGAGCGCTTACGAATGATCCGGATGTTTTACTTATGGATGAGTCATTTAGTGCATTAGATCCACTGATTCGAAAAGAAATGCAAGATGAACTGTTAGAATTACAAGATAAAATGGAAAAAACAATTATTTTTATTACGCATGATTTAGATGAAGCCCTTCGAATTGGTGATCGAATTGCGTTAATGAAAGATGGAGAAGTTGTCCAAATTGGAACGCCAGAAGAAATTATGATGAGTCCTGCGAATGAATTTGTAGAGAAATTCGTGGCGGATGTGAATTTAGGAAAAGTAATAACGGCGGAATCTATATTAAAACGACCAGAGACGTTATTAATTGACCGTGGACCACGTGTAGCACTTCAAATTATGAGAAATGCCGGCGTTTCTACAGTGTATGTTGTTAACAAAAAGTATGAGTTTTTAGGAATATTAACGGCAGATGATGCGAGTAAAGCAGTTCAAAAACAGTGGCCCATTGCTGATTTATTACTTACCGATATCCCACACGTGTATTTAGATACTTTACTGGAAGAAACGTATGCGAAAATGGCGGAGATGAAATATCCGTTACCAGTAATTGATGAGAAGAAAAGGTTAAGAGGAATTATTAAACGTGAAAGTGTCATTCAAGCTCTTGCAGGTAATATTGAAGAAGAGGTGAAAGACGATGAATAGTATACCACGTATTCCTTTAGGGGAATGGGTCGACTCATTTGTTGCAAGTTTATATGAGCACTTTGAAGGGTTATTCCGAGGGTTCTCTTATATTATCGGCGGATTCGTTGATTTACTCACTAATTTTTTAACAATAATACCGGCCATATTGATGATTATCATCCTTTGTTTCCTCATTTGGTACACAACGAGAAAAGTATCTTTAGTCATTTTTACACTGATTGGGTTATTATTTATTTTGAATATTAACTACTGGGCACAAACGATGCAAACATTAGCTCTCGTACTTACGTCTGTTATTATTTCAATTATTGTCGGAATTCCAATTGGTATATTAGCATCTCAAAATGAACGTTTCTCAAAATTTTTAAAACCGACATTAGATTTTATGCAAACAATGCCGGCTTTCGTATATCTTATTCCCGCGATTACATTTTTTGGAGTAGGTGTAGTACCTGGGATTATTGCATCGGTAATCTTTGCAATGCCACCGACAATTCGTTTTACTGACTTAGGAATTAGACAAGTTCCAGAAGATTTAATAGAAGCAGCGAATGCGTTTGGCTCTACCGCATCACAAAAATTATTTAAAGTACAATTACCACTCGCAACTGGAACGATCATGGCTGGTGTGAACCAAAGTATTATGCTCTCTTTATCAATGGTAGTAACAGCATCGCTTGTAGGAGCACCAGGTCTTGGAGTTGATGTATATCGCTCTGTAACACAAGTTAATATCGGAATGGGATTTGAAGCTGGACTAGCTATTGTTGTCATTGCGATTATATTAGACCGCATTACACAAGGATTTCATCAAAAAAGAAGATAAACAAAAAACACACTTTATTATACAAAGTGTGTTTTTTGTTTGAATAGATTATATTCGAACGATAACAGAACCGTCAGCTGACGCAAAAACTTGTTTTTTTATTTCATTGATTTAATTCTTCGATGAATAACGATATGTTTGTTTAATAGCGACTTGAAAATCTCTTCTTAAGAAGAGGATTATGTGGTGGAAAAGTATAAGTAATAAAGTACATTTTTTGGAAATTATTAAGTGGAATAGCGAATATATTAGGAGACAGTGAAGTCATGTAAATAGATATTATTTTGGAAGAAATTATGAGAGGAGATGCTATTTTGTCTAAAAAGAAAAAAAGCAATGATGCCTTGGCAATAGGCGTCGGTATAGGGGTTGTAATTGGTGTAGTCCAAGGTTATTTTACAAATAATTTAGTAATCGGAATTGTGATTGGGATTATAATTGGAGTTGTGGTTTTGAAGAAAAAATGAGGTGTAAATTCAATTCAAAATTGTTGCATTAAAAGAATGAATTTTCGGAATATAAATCCTATTTTTCCTTTTTTTATGATATTATATATAAAAAGGATGGTGATGGATATGCCAACAAATAATCAAGAAGAACAAAATTGCTTCATTTGTGAAAAACATAAAGGAAATATTACAGTTCCAGGTGGAGCTATTTACGAAGATGAACTCGTTTACGTTGGACATGTCCACTGGGATAGCGAAGAAACGTATCTTGGTTATGTAATGATAGATATAAAAAGACATGTACCTGGTCTTGCTGAACTAACAGATGAAGAAGCGAAAAGGTTCGGACTTATATCAAGTAGAGTAAGTAAAGCACTAAAAGAAAGTGAAGGTGCGGAACATATTTACACTTTTGTTTCAGGAAATGGTGTACCACATATGCACATCATACCGCGTTATGAAAATACACCAAAAGAGTTTTGGTCACCGACTGAAGTAGCGAAATGGAACGGTGCGCCTTATGGTGACGCAGAAAAAATCAAAAAACTATGCGAAAGATTACGAAAGTATATGGTGAGTGAATATGCATACAACAAATAATAGACAACATTCATGGGTTGGAAGTAGTGAAATGTGTTTAGACGAAGTTTCAGTAAAACAATATGGTGACATCGTGCTCGGTACATATGGTGGGAATATAAGTGCTGGAGCAAAAAAGAACGAAGATGGTGCGTTAGTTTGGTCAAATGGTGATTGGGAATGTGCAGCTATATTAGATGGACATAATAGTGCAGAAAGTGTTGATTTAGTAGTAAATACAATTCAAAAAGAATATGAAAATATAAAAGAAATGATGAATGAATCGATTGATACAGTATTCCGGTCTATTGAAAATCATATTCTTACTATCTTTCAATCTTCTTCATTTAAGGAAAAGTGTCAAAGAATTAAAGGTGAAACAGCTTGCTTACTATGTGTAAGAAAAGAAAACTACATATGGTGGTTATCTATTGGCGACTGTTTAGTGTATGTATTTCATGATGAATTACACAAATTAGGACAATACGCATTAAATCAACGTCATTTTTACGAATGGATTGGAAATGTAAACACATTTGATTTACCTGTTCCTTGTTATTCAACAGGCATTCGTGAATTACGTAATGGCAACAATCGAATTGTAATGGTGACAGATGGAGTATTAGAATGCGGGGAACGTCGGTATGAAACTCCTGTAAATCTGTATAGTGATATGAATAGAAATAATATAAAACTTGAAGAAAGTGTTCATCATGTATTAGAGCACGTTCATCATCAATTCGGACGCGATAGTGCGACAATTATTAGTTGGGACAATGATAATAAAGGAAAAGCTACTTATCCGAGTGATCAGCCAGATAAAAAGTAAAGGAGGAGACATCACTGTTTTTAGTTAAAGGAATTTTATTAATAGTATGGATCATATTCTTAGTTGTTTTGGAAAAAGTAGTGAGAAAAAAATTAAATATACCGAAACAAACAGACTGGAATAGTAAATATGTAAACAACGCTCATAAATGGGGCACTAGGGCTCTTATCATTTCTTATATAATTGTTACGCTGATATGTGCTACTTTAAATCCTATTTATATTAGTAATTTACCCATTTTATTTTTAATAACCTTATACTGCTTTCAATCATATATGGAATGGAAATTTGATAAAGAATCGAGGGAATATGTCATTTCTTTCGGAACGGTTCCGTTATTAATAATAACAGGAATTATGCTTAATCTTTTCTTTTATAGATATTGGATTTAATTATATATGGAATGAATGGGGAGACAAAATGAAAATGCCTAAATTACGTGCTGAAGCAATGATTGTAAATAAAGATCATTCTAAAGTACTAGTACAATGTGATTTAAGTGAAACATTTTATCGTTTTCCAGGAGGTTCTATTGAATTTGGTGAAACAGCAAAAGAAGCGATAATACGAGAATTAATGGAAGAATACGATTTGAAAATTGATGTCCAAGGGCTAGCTGTTGTAAATGAGCATATTTTCGAGTGGAACAACGAAAAAGGACATCATTGTACATTGGGGAACTGTTCAAGAGATGGTTACAAATGAAATAAGGCATAAAGAACATGAGAATATTATATTAATATGGAAGAGCATAGAGGAATTAAAGGAGAAGCCAACATATCCTGAAGGAATTGTAAGTTATTTAGAAGAGAATAACCATAATATAGTCCACTTTGTTTCTAAAAATATATAAAGTAATTGGAGGGATAACAATGGATACCTCTACAATTTTAATTATTATTGGACTGGGTATAGGTGGTTACTTTTTAGAACAGTTTTTAAGAAGAAAATTAAATATGGAGAAAAGAGGCTTCTTTGGATATAAGCATGTGAATAGTTTACATGTAAAATTAGAAATAGGGCTTATTATTATTTATGTAATAAGTAGTTGTTATTATATGTTTAAATTTGAAAATGCTAAAATGGCTTATGTCATGTTTACTTATTTAGGGATATCATGGACTTTAAGAGCATGGATGGAATGGAAATATGATAGAAAATCAAAAGAATATATACTTTCGATAACGGGAATGATTTCTTTTATATTGATGCTCTCGATACTATTTTATTTCGTTCCACCTGCTACATAATAAATTCATTAATAATAGTACAAATAATGAAATAACTAATAAAGGAAGAAACCATTTATCGCTAAATGGTTTCTTATTTATTTAAGTATTTATTTTAGCTAAAATAGATGTAACGAAATTTGTTTTATCCTCTGCATATCGATGTTTATCATTAGGATTAGCTTGTGAAAGTTGAATTTTCAACTGTTCATACTGTATACGAGCAGTTTTATTGTCTATTAAGTAATCTCGAAATTGTAATTGTTCTATTAAATATGAATTCCCTTGTTCATACATATGAATTTGATGAGTTCTTGGCTCACCTTTATTAAAATAATATCGTTCAGGCAGTACATCTTTTCTATATTTATAGTTTAGCAGTTCTAACTTGTTAATACAGTTTAAACCATCGTTATAATCTTCTAATTCGATTGCAATATCAATAATTGGCTTTGCACTTAAATGTGGAATTGCAGTACTGCCAATATGGTGTATAGCTAAAATATGTTTCCCAATTTGTTTCTCAATGAATTGTTTTTCTTTCATAAACTCCAATTCCCATTCCTCAGTCCACGGAACTAAAAATACTTTCCCGTACGGTAAACCTAGCATTTGTTTAGCACCTCTTTTAAAATGGTTTTCAATAAAAGTAATTACATTTTCTTAAAGCTTCTCAAAACAAGATATTCCCACAATCTCCAAGGAAGAATTTTCTTTGCAAAGATCATAAATTTCACACCTTTTCCAATCGGATATCGTAAATTCGTACGCTTAGATTCAGCAATTTCTACAATTTTATTAGCAACATCTATCGGATTGCCAAATGTATCACTGCCGCTATTAATATGTTTTTGTATTTTGTCCATATATTCTTTGTAAGGAGAAGTAGTATCAGATTGGTTTGTAGCTAGTTGTTTACCAACTTCCCATATATTCGTGTTATAAGAACCAGGTTCCACTAAAGCAACATCTATTCCGAACGGTTTTACTTCTAAACGAAGGGATTCACTCCATCCTTCTAATGCATGTTTTGAAGAAACGTAAGGAGATAGACCAGGGAATCCAACTTGACCACTAATGCTGCTTATATTAATAATTTTTCCGCTTTGTTGTTCTCTCATATAAGGTAAAACAAGCTGAGTAATTGATATAGCTCCAAAAAAGTTCGTTTCAAATTGTTTACGGTATTCCTCTACTGGAATTTCTTCTACAAAGCCCCCATTGGCATATCCTGCATTATTAATGAGGAGGTCCACTTTGTTTATTTCTTTTAAAAATAATTGAAAGTTATGTAAAGAGTTTTGATCGGTTACATCTAATTGTTGAATTTTTATGTTTTGCTGTAAGTTGAGTTGAGTAGCTTGAGATAATAAGTTTCCTTGTTTTTCAAGGTTTCTTATTGTTGCGATAACTAAATAATCTTTTTTTGCGAGTTCGAGTGTAGTTAATAGTCCGAATCCACTTGAAGCTCCTGTAATAACCGCGATTTGTTTATTCATTTTCTGCCAGCTTTCTTTTTCTTTTATCATAACGAGTTATGATAAGAAAATCTATTATTCTTACACTTTCTTTGAAAGCTATTCATGTTAATTCAATATTCTATGGTTTTTAAAGAGGGAATTATACGGACTTATCGTATATAGAGAAGTGAGTATGAATACGTTTATGAAATGAGGGAAGAAAAATGGCCCATGTGAAAGATATATTAGCAGATCAGTTATTAGCGAATGCAAACGATCCTAGTTGGTATATTCCGTTTTCAGATGCAGTGAAAGATCTATCTGAGAGAGAAGCTTTCTGGAAACCGAATGAAGAGAGTAATAGTATAGCTGAAATTGTACAACATTTACTGTATTGGAACTCAACGTGGCAAACTAGGTATAAAGAATCAAATGTGAATGCCGTGCCCGCTATTGGTGATAATAACAAAAGTTTTATGCTTTCAGATAATCAATCTTTCGATGAATTAAGAGAAAAACTACTTGAGAAACTGTTACTATGGCAAAAGCTAATAAATAAAGAAAAGGTTGAAAGTGATGTAGTTGGATTTCCAGTATGTGCAAAGTGGTGGGAAGTGCTAGCAAATGTCACAACTCATAATGCTTATCATATTGGTCAAATTATTTACATTCGGAAGTTACAGAAGAGTTTTGATCATGAATAAAATAATGATTCTCAAACTAGGTGAACAAAAGTGGACAAAACGAGACAGATGTCTCAATTTGTCCACTTTTTTATTTTGGAAGAAAAGAGAAACCCTATTAAATCAAGAATTAGAATTTGGCACAGTACTTGCAATATAAAAGATGAACAAGAAAATAGGAGGGCTGGACATGTTAAAAACAACTGAAAGTAAAGGGAATGGAATTACGAAAGAACAAGCTCGTTGGATGTATGAAAAAATGTTAGAGATTCGTAAGTTTGAAGATAAGGTACATGAATTGTTCGCTCAAGGTGTGCTGCCAGGTTTCGTCCATTTATACGCGGGTGAAGAAGCAGTAGCAGTTGGTGTATGTGCCCACTTAACGGATCGTGACAGTATTACAAGTACACATAGAGGACATGGGCATTGTATCGCAAAAGGTTGCGATTTAAACGGTATGATGGCTGAACTTTTTGGGAAAGCGACAGGGTTATGTAAAGGTAAAGGCGGCTCCATGCACATTGCTGATTTAGATAAAGGAATGCTTGGTGCAAATGGGATTGTAGGCGGTGGGTTTCCACTTGCTTGTGGCTCAGCATTAACAGCTAAATATAAAGGAACGAAAGATGTAAGTGTTTGTTTCTTCGGTGACGGAGCAAATAATGAAGGAACATTTCACGAAGGGGTTAATTTAGCGGCGATTTGGAAATTACCAGTTATTTTTATCGCAGAAAATAACGGTTACGGTGAAGCGACAACATTTGAATATGCTTCAAGTTGTGATTCCATTGCAGATCGAGCGAAGGCTTACAATATTCCAGGTGTTCAAGTGGATGGAAAGGACTTGCTTGCAGTGTATAAAGCAGCGGAAGAAGCAGTAGAACGTGCTCGTAATGGCGGTGGTCCAACAATAATTGAATGTATGACATATCGTAATTACGGTCATTTCGAAGGTGAAGCACAAACGTATAAAACTTCAGAAGAAAAAGAAGAACATTTAAATGAAAAAGATGCGATTGTGAATTTCCGTAAGCATTTAATTCATGAAGCTTTATTAACTGAATCTGAGCTTGTAGATATGGAAAAGGCAGTAGATGAAGCGGTTCAAAAATCAATTGAATTTAGTGAAAATAGTCCATATCCAGAGGATGAAGAGTTATTAAAAGATGTATACGTTTCTTACAAATAAGAGGAGGGTGAAAAATAATGACTAGAACAGTAAGTATGTCAACTGCGATTAATGAAGCGATGAAAATCTCAATGCGTCGTGATGAAAACGTAATTTTAATAGGAGAAGACGTTGCAGGTGGTGCACAAGTTGATCACTTGCAAGATGATGAAGCATGGGGCGGTGTACTCGGTGTTACGAAAGGCCTTGTACAAGAATTTGGCCGAAATCGTATTTTAGATACACCAATTTCAGAAGCGGGTTACATGGGAGCAGCAATGGCAGCTGCGGCAACAGGACTACGTCCGATTGCTGAATTAATGTTTAATGATTTTATCGGTAGTTGTCTTGATCAAGTATTAAACCAAGGTGCAAAGTTCCGCTATATGTTCGGTGGTAAAGCGAAAGTGCCAGTTACAGTGCGTACGATGCATGGTGCAGGTTTTAGCGCAGCTGCACAACATTCACAAAGTTTGTATGCGTTATTTACGAGCATTCCAGGTATAAAAGTTGTCGTTCCTTCTACTCCATATGACGCAAAAGGCTTATTATTAGCGGCAATTGAAGATGATGACCCAGTAATCTTCTTTGAAGATAAAACACTTTACAATATGAAAGGTGAAGTGCCGGAAGGGTATTATACAATTCCATTAGGTAAAGCAGATATAAAACGTGAAGGTTCTGATGTAACAATCGTCGCCATTGGAAAACAAGTTCATACAGCACTTGCAGCTGCTGAGCAATTATCGAAAAAAGGACTTGAAGTAGAAGTAATTGATCCACGTTCTTTATCACCACTGGATGAAGATACGATTTTAGCATCAGTTGAAAAAACAAATCGCCTTATTGTTATTGATGAAGCAAATCCAAGATGTAGTATCGCAACGGATATTGCGGCAATTGTAGCGGATAAAGGATTCGATTTGTTAGATGCACCTATTAAACGAATTACAGCACCACATACACCAGTTCCGTTCTCGCCACCACTTGAAAAGTTATATTTACCAACGCCGGAAAAAGTAATTGAAACTGTATCAGAAATGATCGGAGACCAATCTTTATTACATGTGTAATAAAACGATGAGAAGGGAGAGAGAAGCATGGCTGTAGAAGTTGTAATGCCGAAGTTAGGTATGGCGATGAAAGAAGGTATTATTACGAGCTGGAATATTAAAGCAGGCGATCATGTATCAAAAGGTGAACTAATTGCTAGTATTAATTCGGAAAAAATCGAAACTGAAATAGAAGCACCAGCGGATGGAACTGTTCTTGATATAGCTGTAAGTGAAGATGAGGGGGTTCCACCTGGCACTGTCATTTGCTATATCGGTAAGCTGAACGAAAAAGTAGAAATCAATGAAAGTATAAATGTTGTAGAAGAAAAAGCACCTAATCTAGAGCCTAAAAAGGTCCAACATCCAGAACCATATGCGAAAGAAGTGGCGAAGCAAAGAATCAAAATTTCACCTGTAGCGAAGAAAATTGCAAAGTCTGAAAATCTAGATATCAAAGCATTAGTTGGTACAGGCCCTGGCGGAAGGATTACAAAAGTAGACGTATTAAAAGCGATTGAAGAAAGAGTAACAATTCCAGAAGTACTTGAACAAGAAGAAAGTAAAGTAATTCCTGTTACTGGTATGCGGAAAGCAATCGCAAACCGTATGCATGCAAGTTTACAAAATAGTGCGCAATTAACAATAACGATGAAAGTAGATGTTACAGATTTAGTTGCTTTACATAAAGAAATAGCGGCAGTTGTACAAGAACGATACGATAACAAACTAACTATTACGGATTTCGTTTCTCGTGCTGTTGTATTAGCGCTTGGAGAGCATAAAGAAATGAACAGCGCTTATATGGATGATACAATTCATCAATTTGAACATGTTCATTTAGGCATGGCAGTCGCATTAGAAAAAGGATTAGTCGTTCCAGCTATTCGCTTTGCTAATCATCTATCTTTAGTAGAGTTATCTAAACAAATTAAAAATGTTGCACAAAAAGCAAGAGAAGGTAGTTTAAGTAGTGATGATATGCAAGGGACAACCTTTACAATTAGTAATTTAGGTAGCTTCGGTATTGAATATTTTACGCCAGTATTAAATACACCTGAAACTGGTATTTTAGGTGTAGGTGCAATTGAACATGTTCCAGTATATAAAGGAAAGAAAATAAAAAAAGGCAGTATGTTACCTTTAAGTTTAACATTCGATCATCGTGTATTAGATGGTGCACCAGCAGCTGCATTTTTACGCACAATTAAACGTTATTTAGAAGAACCTGTAACAATTCTTTTATAAAGAGAAGGTGAGAGAATGAGTAAACTAGTCGTTATTGGTGGCGGACCTGCTGGCTATGTAGCAGCAATTACCGCGGCTCAAAGTGGAAAAGAAGTCACTCTTATTGATGAAGCTGATCTTGGCGGGACTTGTTTAAATGTTGGGTGCATGCCTACAAAATCATTGTTAGAAAGTGCAGAAGTGCATGACATTGTGAGAAAAGCGAATCATTATGGAGTTATGCTTAACGAAGGAAGTATTTCAGTTGATTGGAAGCAAATGCAGGCGAGGAAATCACAAGTTGTAACACAGCTCGTCCAAGGAATTCAATATTTAATGAAGAAAAATAAAATAAAAGTTATACAAGGTAAAGCAAGATTTGAAACGGATCATCGTGTGAGAGTTACACAAGGTGATAAAGAAATTGTAGTAGATGGAGAACAGTTCATTATTGCAGCAGGTTCAGAACCGACTGAATTACCTTTTGCTACATTTGATGGGAAATGGATTTTAAATAGTAGCCATGCAATGTCCCTAGAAAATATACCGAAATCATTATTAATTGTTGGTGGTGGTGTAATAGGATGCGAGTTTGCAAGTATTTATAGTCGTCTTGGAACAAAAGTTACGATTGTTGAAATGGCACCGCAATTATTACCTGGTGAAGATGAAGATATCGCATACATTTTAAGAGGAAAACTAGAAAATGATGGCGTAGAAATATTTACAGGAGCAGTTTTAAAAGGATTAAATAATTATAAGAAACAGGCTTCATTTGAATATGAAGGAAGTATCCAAGAAGTTAATCCGGAATTTGTTCTCGTTTCTGTCGGCCGAAAACCACGTGTACAACAATTAGATTTAGAAAAAGCAGGCATTCAATATTCAAATAAAGGAATTTCTGTGAATGAACATATGCAAACCAATGTATCACATATTTACGCAGCGGGTGATGTGATTGGTGGAATCCAGCTTGCTCACGTTGCTTTCCATGAAGGAACGACAGCAGCATTACATGCGAGTGGAGAAGATGTAAAAGTAAACTATCATGCTGTACCTCGCTGTATTTATACAGCTCCAGAAATTGCTAGTGTCGGTTTAAGTGGAAAATTAGCAAGAGAGCAATATGGTGATATTCTTATCGGAGAGTTTCCTTTTTCAGCAAATGGAAAAGCGCTTATTATTGGAGAACAAACGGGTAAAGTAAAAGTCATTGTGGAACCTAAATATCAAGAAATTGTAGGGATTTCTATTATTGGTCCACGTGCAACCGAACTGATTGGACAAGGAACTGTAATGATTCATACAGAAGTTACTGCCGATATTATGAGAGATTATATTGCAGCGCATCCTACTTTATCTGAAGCGATTCATGAAGCGCTATTGCAAGCGGTAGGACATGCTGTACATGCTTAAATGAAATTGTAATAAACCACTATTCTCTAAATTTATGAGAGAATAGTGGTTTGAATTTTTACAAAAGAAATTGAATATCCTATTATTTTTTTACGTCAATCGCTGAAGTAATATCGTTCCAATCAGCAGCTAAATTAGCAGTTTTACCGTACCAATCAGCGTGTTTAAATATAACACCTTTTCCATATCCTTGTGTAGAAGTATGCTCCCAAAGTGTCGTTGAATAACTTGCAGAAGGTGATGCTGTACTTACAGAGGAAATTCTATCGTTCCAGCTAGATGGTAAGTTTTTAAAGCCGCTGCTCCAGTAAATATATTGGCCACCTTTATCTTTATGTTCATAAAAATCAGTACTACCAGCACCGCTACCTAAAGGATTGATTTTATTTTTAAGTACTTTTTTATCCTTTTCAATATAAGCATCTAATGTTTCGCGGCTAGTAAAACCATAAGCTAGCCAATCTCCATTTTCATTTTGCTCTGGTAATACCATAGTAATTTGAATGTCTTTCTTATCTTGATCACTTAATTTTGTAAGAGAATTAACATTCTGTTCATCCACTTTTAAATAATCAAAAGACTTAATTGTGTTACCTTTTTCTTCAGCACTTGCTACTCCTAGTCCTCCAGTTAATGCAAATCCCGCTACTAATGTACCTGCTACTAATTTCTTCAACATATAACCATCCCTTTTTGTTTAGATTTTTGTACAGGTGAATCTTTGTACTAGTAAAATGTATTCTAATTATCAACTATTGTAAATATTCTGAAGTTTTAGAAATAAAAGATGGAATATTTACAGTTTTGCATTTTTTCTTTAGAAAAAATAGTTATTGGAATGATATAATAAATAGATATATCGCTTTTGTTGAATCTTAAAATGTTTTAGGGGGAAAGTCTTTGAAGTATTTTAATAAAGATTGGTATAAAGAAATGCAAGTGTCTGGATTTTTAATTTTCCCAGAAACAGTAGAAGAATGGGAAGAGATGTTACGAGAGAGCGAAAAGATAGGAATAGATTATAAGCAAAGTTTAAGAGAAGACGTGGAAGAAAAGAAAGACGATTTATTAAAGTTTCTACCTAAGTCATTACATCCATACATTCATAACAATACAATTAATTCAGAATACCCATCGGAAAAGTTAAAAAAACTTATGTTGGAGTGGACTGAAGATTATGAGAAAAGAATGAATGATTTAGAACAAGATTATATAGATAATTATAATATTATAAAAGAAAAGCTCGCGCAGAACGTCGTTAAACTACATGAATACTCACTACATGATAGTGTGGTCAAATCAGTAGAGAGATTATCAAAAGATAAGCTAATTATTGCTTTGGATTGCAGCGGTACGTTCAGTGAATTTGATAAACTGCAAGTAACTTTTACAGGGGTAACGAAATGTTCTATTCCGGAAGATTTTGAAGGTGCTTGGTGGTTATGTCATGAAATAGTTCTTACGAATGAAGGGTTCGAATTGGGTGTTTTATTTGATTGTCCATTTGAAGAAGTAACGATTTGTGCAAAAGGCGTACTGCTTGAGATAAGTAACTAGTAAACTTTACAAATAAAAAACAGTCTTATAGGACTGTTTTTTATTTAGTTGCTAAATTATCAAGTTTCCAATATGTATCTGTTAACGGCGCGGCTTTGCTATCTATGTATAGATACATATTATTTAAATCTTTTGGTGAAGTTTTCAGTTCAAATACAACGTTAGTAGTTAAAGAGAATTCGTGTGGAACATTTTTATAGTGCTCGTCATATATCGGATGAGCTTCTCCTTCATATTTCTGACCAGTTTTTTCATCTTGTATGAAATATTTTATTTCCGAAAGATCAATAGTTTGTCCATCATCTCGAACATTATTAATCATAACACGAGTAGTAATGCGCCATTCTTTGTCTATTTTTTCGAATTTAGCATTTTCAACAGTTGCTCTATAGTATTCATTTTTAACTATTTCCCCATAATGCATTGCATTCTTTTCAAGAGCGCTCTTTTCTTGTTTTGGTGCAGTATTCCCGTGACATCCTGCCATTAGTCCTGTAAATAATAATGCTGTACAAGTTACTTTTATTATAGATTTCATAATAATTCCTTTCTGTGTTAAAAAGTAAAACATAGGAATAATTTTACATTAATAGAAGGATGAACGGAAGTATAATTGTGAAATATGCAAATATGCATTTATTTAGTTGTTAATTTAATGGGATAGAAAAAGAGAGAAAACCTGTATAGAGCTGAATAAAGAAGCATTAAAAATATTGTAAAATAGAAAAAACATGCATATAATTAAAAGATGGATAAAATTTCCGAATATTCAATGATAGTGGTGAGAACATGTTTACTGAAGAGCGTAGAGAGAAAATTTTGGAATTACTTAAGAAAAATGGAAGGGTAATTGCTAAAGATCTTGCGGAAAGTTTTGATATGTCAATTGATTCAATAAGAAGAGATTTGTCTATTATGGAGAAGGATGGCTTATTAAAAAGAACGCACGGAGGTGCAATTGAACTTGCTCGAGTAAGGAATTTAGCTGTTGAGCGATTTGAGCGTTATAGTAATGGTTCTGTATATGAAGACGCAATTGCAAAAATTGCAGCTTCTTATATACAAGAAGGAGATTCTGTTTTTATTGGTGGGACTTCCATTCATTATGTCATGTTAAAATATTTACCTGAAACATCATTTACAGTTGTTACGAATTCTATAGAAATTGCTAGTACGTTACGGGAATATAAGAACATTGATACGTACTTAATTGGTGGAAAGGTGAAACCATCAGGAAATATGACAGATACACTTGCCTCAGAATTGATAAGTAGATTCTCTATTGATCTGTATTTCTCTACAGGTGGTGGCATTTCATTGAATGGTATAAGTACTGCAACGCCTGAAGTTGCTTATTTTAGTAAAACAGTAAATAAGATTGCTAGACGAAATATTTGTTTAGCTCCTCACAATAAACTTGGAATAGACTACTTTATAAAAGGAGAATTACTGATTGAAATTGACCTTATAATAACAGATTCAGAGGCTAGTAAAGAAACGATTCAACAATTTGAGAAACAAGGTAAAGAAATTGTAATAGCATCAATAGACTACTTTTAAAAGGAGCTTGAAATGATTATAAAAGGAAAAAAAACCACATAAATGGATTAGTTTATACAATTCGTTTGACAACTGAAACAGATGCGGAACAGTTATCGGAAATTAGGGTTCAGATTGATGGAGAAACTGAAAACATGGATAGAGAAGCTGGAGAGGGATTTATAGATAAGATAGGTTTTCAAAAAATAATAAAAGCAGATAGTGACGAGACAAAGAATTTGTTTTTAGTTGCAGAAGTGCACAACCGAATCGTTGGGTTTTCAAGGTGCGAAGGGTCAAATTTGAAGAGATTATCTCATAAAGTAGAATTTGGCGTTTGTATTTTAAAAGAGTTTTGGGGATATGGAATAGGTAAAAGTCTATTGCAACAATCTATTCATTGGGCTGATGAAAATGAGATTAAAAAGATATCATTACAAGTATTAGAGACAAACGAAAAAGCGATCCAACTTTATAAAAAATTAGGTTTTGAAGTAGAAGGAATTTTGAAAAATGATAAAAGGCTGTCGGATGAGAAGTATTATAATACGGTTGTAATGGGAAGGTGTATTTGAGTCTGCGCATAAAAGAGGTGGGAATGTATGTTTTATAGAAGAAAGTACTATATAGTAAAGAATGAATTTATAGAAATATTTAATGAGCATTTTAATAAAACAAACTTACCGAATCAGTTAAAGCATGGTTCCAGGCTAATAGGACGCTGGATGAAAGATAATAAGAATGATACGACTGAAGTGTTTGCCATATGGGAATATGATAGTTATGAACAATATAAAGAAATAGAATCAAAGATTAGAAATGACGAGAAGCATATTAGAAGAATACATGAATGGTATGAAAAACATGGCGGGAAACAATATGTTTTTCAGGAGTACATAGTAGAGATGAAAAATGAAGAGTTAGTGTGTACTGTAAAGTGATAGAGAGGTGAGGGATAATGGGAATGAAAACAAAATTATATTTTAGTGTAGCATCCACAATTTTATTTGCAATAGCCGTGATTATTTTCTTTATAAACGGCAATCCACAAAAATGGTTTTGGTTATGTATTTTTTTTGCTTCCATTATACAAAATATAGTAATACTAAAAAAGAACAAAGAAGTGCATTAAGATATTCAAATTTTTAACATATTTGTGTCGTCTTTCTAGTTTTGTTGAAAACGATTTTATTCAGTTTTATAATAAAAGTATGTTTTTACAAATCTCCAAAATAATGAATAGGGAGATGATACAATGCTAGCTTCACCGTTTTACTTACATACATGGAAAAAGTTTGTTGATGAAGGTGTCCTTGATTCGAACCGTATAAACGAAAAAATTTCAGAGTCATGGTATCGATGTAAACAAGCAAATGTGAATCCTCATATGAATAAAGGTCAGAAAATTTTGTCTTCTAATATTTTTCAAGATCAAAAGAAAAAGAGTGAAATCTTCCTAGATATAGCAATACCTCAAATACAAAATATGAGAAAAACCATTGATGAACTGCAAATGATGGCATTATTAATCGATCCAGACGGTTACGTTCTATCATTAAGTGGAAATAAACAAACGTTGCAACGAGCGAAACATATTAATTTCGTTGAAGGTGTGAAATGGACGGAAGCGGCTGTTGGTACAAATGCGATAGGAACAGCGTTAGAAATTGAAGAGGCTATTATGATAAGTGGTACAGAGCATTATTCTGTCGCATCTCATAGCTGGAGCTGTGCGGCCGCTCCTATTCATAATGATGATGGGAAATTAATAGGCGTTCTAGATTTCTCTTGTCCGATTGAGTTCTCGCATCCATATATGCTCGGTATGGTAACTTCGATTGCACATGCGATTGAACGTGAATGTAGTATTCGAGTACATCAAAATGAACTGCAGTTAATCCATCGTTTTTTAGATGTAATTGACAGTGATGAACAAGTGGTTATTTGTAATCATCGCGATGTTATCGTTTCTGCGAGCAAGAGTGTTCGGGAACGAGTATGTAATTGGTCACGAATGAAACTTGCAGATTTAATGCAATATGGATTGAAGTTTAAATTAGAAGTTCCAGTATACAGTAATAATAGAATGATTGGGAAATGTATTTATGTAAAGGAAAATAAACAAGTAAAATCATTTTCAACGTCCCCATTTATAAATGGCATCACTTTTCCTGGAGTGATTGGGACAAGTAGTGCATTTCAACATACATTAGAAGAAATTAAGCTTGTATCACCAACTGACGCAAGTGTATATGTTTGTGGTGGAACAGGTGTAGGAAAAGAATATGTTGCGAGAGCGATTCATGAAAATAGTCCAAGAAAAAATGGTCCATTTATAGCTGTTAACTGCGGTTCATTACCGAAAGAATTAATGGAAAGTGAATTGTTCGGTTATGCTGAAGGAGCGTTTACAGGTGCACGGCGCCAAGGATATAAAGGGAAATTCCAACAAGCAGATGGAGGAACAATATTTTTAGATGAAATTGGTGAAGTGCCTCCAGAGATGCAAGTCGCATTATTGCGTGTTTTACAAGAACGAACAGTAACCCCAATTGGCAGTTCAAAAGAGGTACCGGTAAATATTCGTATTATTACTGCGACACATAAAGATTTATTGCGATTAGTAGAAGAAGGGAAATTTCGTCAAGATTTATATTATCGGTTACATGTTTATCCGCTTTATGTTCCAACGTTAATAGAAAGAAAAGAGGATATTCCATACTTCATAAAACATTTTTGCAAACGAAAGAATTGGAATGTTATATTTCCAAAAAGTATTTGTAATCAATTTTATCAGCATACATGGCCCGGAAATATTCGAGAATTATTAAATGTATTAGAACGCATTTACATTTTATCGCAAGGACAGGAAATATGCGAAAAACAAATCTCTTTTTTATTACAAACAATGATGGGAAATCAACATCAACTTGCATTGCAAGCAGAAAATAAAATAGAGAACACATTAAATTTCCGCGAAAGAATACAGCGTGACAGCATGATTGAAGCGCTAGAAAAGACGAATGGAAATGTTTCGTTAGCTGCAAAACTTTTAGATGTACCTCGAAGTACATTTTATAAACGAATGCAAAAATATAAGTTATAAAGTAGATTTTTGTAATCTACTTTTTCTTTGTGGGCTCATGTTCTGTCGGAATGTGCGCTTACCGGGGAAATAATAGAATAGTTAGAAATTAATTTCCGAAAGGGGGACTTATGTGAAGTATATTGAAATTGGCTTCGGAAATACGTGGTTTGTTCGAACAGAAACTGAAAATAAAGATGGAACTGAATTTGAGGAAAGAGGAATTATAAAACCTATTTATTTTGAGTCACTGTACGTACGAATGTGGTTTCGGAAAACGTGTTTAATTTTTGATACGAAAGAAGGGTTTAAAAAGGTTAAGAAGAGGAGGATTGATTATAAATTTATAGTTGGAATTGTAAGTAGACTGAATAAAGAAAAAGTGTACTAACATACGTAGTTATATTGACCAGAAAATCCTTTTGACTTATATCAAATTCATGAAAAGCAATTTTTACAAATATAAATTGATAATAAAACCGCTAAGGAAACTTAGCGGTTTCTTTTTAAATAGGAGGGATTTTCGTATGAATAGGATCGTAACGGTTTTACTTGCAATTATTATAATGGGGTATTCCATTTATAGTTGGAATGATACTTCGGAAATGAGTATGCTAATTTTACAAACGCTTTTAGGTTTTATGTTAGTTAGCTTAGGGGTGCGAAATTTAAAAAATAACGAAAAAGAAAATAGAAGTATAGGGATAGCTTTATTACTTGTGGCTTTGTTTTTAATTGTTGTATCTTTAATAAAATATTTTGTATGAATAAGTTTTTAAATTAATAAAAAATTAAAATTCTACTTGTATTTCACTATATAAAATATGGCATAATGATTTAGTTAAAATAGAAATGGATATGGTATTTGAGAGGGGCAGTATAATGAGTTTTGCAATAGAAATAGTAATAAAAGCACCAATGGATGTTGTATGTGACTACATAATAGAAGATGAAAAAATAAAAGAATGGAATACGTTTATAATAGAAAATCGCTATCCTTCAAATATGGATAAAGAGAATCCACGTGTAGGAGATAAATATATTACTGTTCAAAAAGTCGGTAAGAAAACATTCGAGGCTGAAGTAGAAATCCTTGAATACGATGCACCCCATATTATTTCACTTGGCAGTGAAATGAAGCAAGGTTATTCGGCAATGACTTATATGTTAGAAGAAGATGAGGAAGGTACAGCACTTACATTAATTTCAGAATATGAACCTAGTAATCTTTACTATAAAATTATGTATAAATTAACAGGCTGGATTTCACGAGGTTTAACTATGGAACAAATTGAGCGTCTAGCAGAATGTGTAGAAGCTGCTTATCATAAAGAAGATTAATATTAAAGATATGTATGAAGGTAAAAGCGTTACTCAATCTCATGAGTAACGCTTTTACTGTTTAAAGATTTTTTATTGAAAACCTCAATAGCTCTTTCATATATTTCTTTATCAATACAAAATCTTTCTGTTATCCAATAATTAAGCTCAGAAGATGTAAGGCTTTGTTCTCTTTTCTTACCTTTTTCCCAGTCAATTATTTTAGTAAGAGTTTCCCACTTTATTTTTTCTTGATGAGCTTTAATAAGCTCATTTAAAAACTTTAAGCTAGTAGGTTGATTTGTAGTACCTAAAAATGATAGAAATTTATTTACTAGTTTTTCTTGAGACATTTTCTGATCCTTTCTAAATAGAAATCTTTTTTGGTATTATTATACAATAGATGTCAGGAAATACAGGTATTTATTAATGGAGTGGGAGAGAATTATATGTCTATGTCCCTATATTATAAAAAGATCCGGGAGCAATTAGGTCATGATTTAATTTTTATGCCGAGTGTAGCTGCGGTTATAAAAAATGAACAAGAAGATATTTTATTTCAATATCCTGGAGGAGAATACTGGAGTTTGCCAGCTGGAGCAATTAAGCCTGGAGAAACTCCAGAAGAAGCAGTAGTTCGTGAAGTGTGGGAAGAAGCAGGATTGAAAGTGCAAGTGAAAAAACAAAAAGGAGTGTTTGGAGGAGAAGAGTATCGCCATACATATCCGAATGGCGATCAAGTAGAATATATTGTTGTTGTGTTTGAGTGTGAAATTACTAGTCGAAAACTGAAATCAATAGATGGTGAATCTTTAGAACTACAATATTTCTCATTATCTGAAAAGCCTCCTTTAGCACTACCATACCCAGATAAAATATTTTTATAGATGTAAAATAGCACACCTTATTTATTGAAGGTGTGCTATTTATATAACCCCGTCGTATACATTTCCGTTAATGTATGCACGATTTCTTCTAACTCCAATTTTTTATCATTTTTCACAATCGTCCAAAGAAACATCTCATTCATTGCGAACCAAGCACGTGCTACAGTTTCTTTATTTAATTCAGGATGCGCTAACCCATTTTCTTGAGAGTATGTAATATCTTGCGTAATGCTGTTTATAAATCGTTCTCGAATCTCATCCCATTTTTGACGTATCTCTTTTGATAACCCGATTGCTTCTTCTACAACTTGTAAAATAGCCCGTTCTTTCTCTGCTAGTTGGAGGAATGCCCTCACTTGGTTTTGAATCATATTACGTGCTTCTTCTTTTGTTTGAGGAGAAAAAGAGCGCTCAGCAATATCATAAAATTGATTCATAACATCTTCCATTAAAACGGTGAGGAGATCATCTTTGTTTTTGAAGTATACATATGCCGTTCCATAACCAGTTTCTGCATGTTTAATAATTTGCGTAATGGTTGTTTTCTGAAATCCGTTATTAATAAAAACAATGTATCCGGAATGTAAAAGTTTCTTTTTAGTTTCTAAGGAGCGGTGTTTTCTTGATGAAAGAGTAGTGTTTTTCAAAGAATCACCTCTTTATACTGAAATATCTGAAAATATAACTGTATTGTAAAAGAAATTCATATATAAAGTCAACTGACATAATATCATTGACGTTATATCAACTAAGGTGATATATTTCAATTAGTTAGAATAAAAAGAAAATTAAGAGAAGGTGACACCATGTATACAGAACCATTTCAACCAACTTATGAGTATGCGCTTGAATGTGATAAACACGATGAACTGAAGGATTTTCAAACTGAATTTTATAAAAAAGAAGGAACAATATATTTAGATGGAAACTCATTAGGGCTACTTTCAAAAAGAGCAGAAAAATCATTACTTACTTTGCTAGATTCATGGAAAGAGTACGGTATTGACGGCTGGACCGAGGGTGAGCATCCGTGGTTTTTCCTTTCGGAGAAATTAGGTGAATTGACTGCGCCTCTTATTGGAGCTTTACCAGAAGAAACTATTGTAACCGGTTCCACGACGACGAATATTCATCAAGTAATCGCAACTTTCTATGAGCCGAAAGGAATTCGCACAAAAATTCTTGCGGATGAGTTAACATTCCCGTCCGATATATATGCACTTCAAAGTCAAATTCGTTTAAAAGGCTTAGATCCAGATGAGCATTTAGTACGAGTGAAGAGCCGAGATGGTAGAACACTTTCTGAAGATGATATTATTCATGCAATGACAGATGATATCGCGTTAATTTTATTACCTTCTGTACTATATAGAAGTGGCCAAGTTCTCGATATGAAACGTTTAACAGCGGAAGCACATAAGCGTGGTATTCATATCGGATTCGATTTATGTCATTCGATTGGTTCTATTCCGCATCATTTCAAAGAATGGGATGTTGATTTCGCTATTTGGTGTAATTATAAATACTTAAATGCAGGACCAGGTGGTGTTGCTGGTCTTTATGTAAATAAAAAGCATTGTAATAGACTTCCAGGATTGTCTGGATGGTTCAGCTCTAGAAAAGATAAGCAGTTTGATATGGAACATACATTAACAGCTGCTGATCATGCAGGTGCATATCAAATTGGTACCCCTCACGTATTAAGTACAGCGCCGTTAATCGGTTCTCTTGAAATTTTTAAAGAGGCTGGTATAGAACGTTTACGTGAAAAATCTTTACATATTACAAGATACATGCTTAATTTAATTGCTCATGAATTAAGTGATTTTGAATTTACAATTGGAAATCCATTAGAGGATGAAAAACGAGGTGGGCATATTTATTTAGAGCATGCAGAAGCAGCACGCATATGTAAAGCGTTAAAAGCAAATGGAGTTATCCCTGATTTCCGTGCACCTAATGGAGTAAGACTTGCGCCAGTCGCTTTATATAACACATACGAAGAAGTGTGGAAATCTGTACAAATATTAAAGAAAATCATGAAAGATGAAGAATATAAACAGTTTGAAAATAAGAGAGAGGTTGTGGCATAGGTATGAAAACATCAGTGTGGATTGATATTTCACAACCGCTAAATAATGATATTGCTACTTGGCCAGGGGACACACCGTTCTCATATGAAGTATCATGGCCAAAAGAAGAGAGTGGCTCAGTAAATGTTGGAAAATTAACGATGAGTATTCATACAGGTACTCATATTGATGCGCCGTTTCATTTTGATAATGAAGGAAAGAAAGTAATAGATTTAGATATTCAAGTTTATGTCGGCCCAGTACGAATCATTGACGTTTCTAATCTTGAAAGCATTGGGAAAAAGGAATTAGAAAACTTTCATTTAGAAGGAGTAGAACGCTTATTATTACGCACATCTTCACATGGTAAAGTGAATGAATTCCCAGATGTAATCCCGCATTTACATGCAGATATAGCACCATTTCTTTCAGAGAAAGGTATACGTTTAATCGGGGTGGATGTACCGTCAGTTGATCCACTAGATGATAAAGAATTAGAAGCGCATCATCAATTGTTTAAACATGGCATACACATTTTAGAAAATGTCGTACTAGATCACGTAGCAGACGGCGATTATGAATTGATTGCATTACCACTTGCCTTAACAGATGCAGATGGAAGTCCAGTTCGAGCAGTTATTAGACCAATATAAGTAGAAATATATAAAAGGGGCGTTTGGCTAATATGAAAGAAAATGAAAAGGTAATTATGGAAAAAGGGATTCATACGGACTTTAAAGAGAATATGACGTACGGGGAATATTTACAATTAGATAGTTTACTATCTTCTCAAAAGAGATTATCAGACCACCATGATGAAATGTTGTTCATCGTTATTCACCAAGCAAGTGAGCTTTGGATGAAGCTTATTTTACATGAGTTACATGCAGCAATTGAATCTATTAAACAAGATAAATTACAACCAGCTTTTAAAATGTTAGCACGTGTATCAAAAATTCAGTCTCAAATTATTCAATCTTGGGATATTCTTGCGACATTAACACCATCCGAGTACATTGAGTTTCGTGACTCGCTCGGTCAAGCTTCAGGTTTTCAATCGTATCAATATCGTATGATTGAGTATGCGCTAGGTTATAAAACGCCGCATGCATTAAAAATTTATGAAAAAGATCCAGAATTACACGCTCGACTTCATACGGCGCTACATGCACCAAGTTTGTATGATGTCGCAATTCAAGCACTTGTAAAAGAAGGATTCCCTATTCATAAAGATGTGTTGAATCGTGATATTACGCAGCCTTATGAAGAAGATGCCACGGTAGAAGCGGCATGGCTTGAAGTGTATGCCGATGTGAAAAAGTATTGGAACTTATACCAACTTGCTGAAAAATTAATCGATATTGAAGATTGGCTACAACAATGGCGTTTCCGTCATATGAAAACGGTAGAACGAATTATCGGACATAAAATGGGAACAGGCGGTTCTTCTGGTGTATCTTATTTAAAACGAGTACTTGATCAACGATTCTTCCCAGAGCTTTGGAATGTTCGCACGAAATTATAAAAAACAAACCTGTCAGTTTAACTGACAGGTTTGTTTTTTTATTTGAATTCAATTATGTTTTAATAGAAGCTACAAGATATAATAATTGAGTTACTATTTAAATGGAGGTAAAGTATTGGATTTCAAGCAGCTAGAAAATAAATTTGAAAAGAAAAAAGTAAATACATTTCTTGTTTATCAAAAAGGGGAATTAACAACCGAGTATTATAAAACATCCGAATGTGCAAATAACTTATATAAAATAAATTCAATTACAAAAAGTATCGTATCTTTATTAATTGGTATTGCAATCGATAAAGGCTATATAAATGATATACATACACCGATTACAGAGTGGATTGAAAATGTATCTGAGGAAAAGCAGGATTTGACTCTGTATCATTTATTAACGATGACTACAGGAGAAGATTGGAAGGAGTTTGGGAATGGGGTCGTTTTCCCAAACGATTTTGTAGAATCGGATAACTGGGTGCAGTACATATTAGAAAAACCAATAATTGAAGAACCGGCTACAAAAATGAATTATAACTCAGGGTCTTCGCATTTACTTAGTTACATTATCCAAAAAGCTACTGGAATGCCGACAGAACAGTTTGCGAAAAGATATGTATTTGATCCATTAGAAATTACTGAATATGAGTGGCAACAAGATCCCCAGGGAATATATGTCGGTGGTTTCGGTATGAAAATGAAATCTAAAGATTTATTAAAACTCGGAATATTATGTTTGCAGAATGGAATTTGGCAGGGGAATGAAATTGTATCATCGAAATGGTTAGAAGAATCAAGTACACCTCTATTTGAAACGTATGAACATGTCGGGGCATATGGATATCACTGGTGGGTATTGAATAACGAAAGATTTCACATACCGTATTGTATGTATTTTACTATGGGATATGGCGGGCAATACATCGTTATCATTCCCCAGTTAGAGGTAGTTGCTGTAATAAGTAGTCATATGCCTAAACGTGGGCTCATTCCATTAAAGTTATTTATCGAGCATGTACAGGAGAATGATAAGTTTGTATAAGAAGAGGAGGGATTGTATGGGGGATGTAAAAACATTATCTTTATTTAGACTATGTTTAAGCCTTCTAGCATTTAGTGCAATCATTACGCAATTTATAATACGGGCACAAGTGAAACCGTTCAATCCAGTTAACTTTTTTAGTTTCTTCACTATCGAAAGTAACATTTTAGTTGCATGTATTCTCCTTTTAAGTAGTATCGGAACAGCTACATTTGGTCAATCAGAACAGTTTGGTATACTTCGTGGTACAGCAACTGTATACATACTTACGACTGGATTCATTTATTTTTTATTATTAAGAGGGTTAGAAGAATCACTTCAAACTGCAATACCATGGGTAAATACGGTGTTACATTATATCATGCCAATTGCCATGCTTTTAGATTGGATTTTAAATCCGCCTAGTAAGAAAATCACTTGGAAACAAGCCGCAAGTTGGCTCTTATTCCCGTTTTTTTACGTTTTATATAGCTTAATACGTGGTCCAATCGTTAATTGGTATCCTTATCCATTTTTAGATCCGAGAATAAGTGGATATGGTAGAGTACTTTTATACAGTATAGGAATAGCAGTTGTAATTGGCGCTATTTGTATATTGGTAAGATTTTTAGGGAATCGAAACCTTAGGAATGAATTTTAGAAATGAAAGAACCCGACTGTTTAAAATATAAACAGTCGGGTTCTTTCATTTTATCCCGCATTAACGGGTAGTAAGACCCCCTCCTCAAAATTCAGCGAAAGTAAAGAAGTTAGGTGGGGATCTCAACTGCCCGTAAAAGCCCGATTGGTTCAACTAATAATCAGTGGGGGATGAACAAAACCCCCACTGATTAAAGTTTCATTTTATCTACTCGTCTTCTGAAACGACATTTTTATAAACTTATCCGTCTTCGTTTCAAACTCTACATCAACAAAAACACCATATTCCTTTCCGTCTTCACGTAGCCACAATTTGAATTTTTCAACTGTTATTTGAACGGTTTTTGGTTTTCTACCTATATGAAGATAATCAATAATCTCCGCTTTGGGGTACTGTTCTTTCGTTTTTTCTACAGCAAGTTTACCCCATTTGGCATACGGCGGCTGTGCATGAACAATTGATGAGCTTGTATATACATTTGAACATATTGTTAGAAACAGAATAACGAATGCGACACGCTTTAACAAATTCTTCATGATGAACTCCTTTTATCCTTTTTTATCCCACTTTAATGGGCAGTAAGCCCCCCATCTCAAAATTCAGCGAAAGTAAAGAAGTTAGGTGGGGGATCAACTGCCCATAAAAGTCCGATTGGTTCAACTAATAATCAGTGGGGATGAAGAAAACCCCCACTGATTAAAGTTTCACTTTATATTGTTTACATATTCTTTCAACGATATTAGTTTGGATTTTTTTGTCTTCTTTACATAAAAGCGAGGCTTTTACAAAACATAACCAAGAAATCATTTACATAATTAAGGAGGGAAAATTATGCGCCAAAAAGCTATTTTTAAAATAGCGGTTTTACTTGCGTTCATAGGACTATCTTTGATGGTCAGTAGTATACAACTAAAGAATGTAGAAGCCTTTTCTAATCAAGTCATTCAAAGGGGAGCATCTGGTGAAGATGTCATTGAACTGCAATCTCGTTTGAAATATAACGGATTTTATACGGGAAAAGTAGATGGTGTTTTCGGATGGGGTACATACTGGGCGCTTCGGAATTTTCAAGAGAAATTTGGTTTACCGGTTGATGGTTTAGCTGGAGCTAAAACGAAGCAAATGCTCGTGAAGGCAACGAAGTATGATAAGTCAACTGCTAATAAAGGAACGACAACGAATAAAGGAAATAGTGGTGGTACAGCACAAGAAAATAAACCACCTCAAAATAAAGGGACAAATGTTCCAAATGGTTATTCCCAAAATGACATTCAGCTTATGGCAAACGCAGTATATGGAGAATCTCGTGGTGAGCCGTACTTAGGACAAGTTGCAGTCGCTGCAGTTATTTTAAATCGTGTTACAAGTGCATCATTTCCAAATACTGTTTCGGGTGTGATTTTTGAGCCAAGAGCATTTACAGCGGTAGCAGACGGACAAATATATTTAACGCCAAATGAAACAGCGAAAAAAGCTGTATTAGATGCAATTAATGGATGGGACCCAACAGGAAACGCATTGTATTATTTCAATCCAGATACTGCAACAAGTAAATGGATCTGGACTCGTCCACAAATTAAAAAGATTGGGAAACATATTTTCTGTAAATAGAGCGGAGGTGGAACTATGTTACGAGGTATTATAATCGTATTATTAACAGTTGGTGTAGTTGGGACAGGATACTGGGGCTATAAAGAGCATCAAGAGAAGAATGCAGTATTAATTCGGGCAGAAAATAGCTATCAACGTGCGTTTCATGATTTAGCATATGAGGTTGATTTATTGCACGACAAAATTGGAACAACGCTTGCGATGAATTCACGCGCATCTTTATCGCCTGCTTTAGCAGATGTATGGAGATTAACATCGGAAGCTCGTTCGGATGTAGGGCAACTTCCTTTAACATTAATGCCTTTTAATAAGACGGAAGAATTTTTAGCGAATATCGGTGATTTTAGTTACCGTGCAGCGATTCGTGATTTAGAAAAAGAGCCATTAAATGATCAAGAATACAAAACGTTGCAAACTTTATATTCCAATGCAGGAAATATACAAGATGAACTAAGAAAAGTGCAACATCTTGTATTGAAAAACAATTTACGCTGGATGGATGTTGAGATGGCACTAGCATCTAATCGTGATCCTGCAGACAATACAATTATTGACGGATTAAAGACAGTAGAAAAAAATGTAACTTCGTATTCATCTACAAACTTCGGACCGACCTTTACAAGTGCACAAAAAAATAAAAAAGGCGGATTTGAAGCAGAAGGAAAAACAATTTCTAAAGATGAAGCAGCGAAAATCGCAAAATCATTTTTAAATTTAAAAGGAAATGAAAAAGTAGAAGTCGAGAAAAGCGGAAAAGGTGCGAAAGAATCTTTCTATAGTGTGAAAATTAAAGATGAGGCAACGAATAATGAGTTTTATATGGATATTACCGGAAAAGGTGGATATCCAATTTGGCTTATGAATAATCGAGAAATTAAAGAACAGAAAATTAGTTTAAACGATGCAGGAAGTAAAGGATTGAAATTCTTAAAGGACCATAAGTTTCATAATATGGAGCTTTATGATAGCTCACAATATGATAATGTTGGAGTATTTACGTATGTAGTAAATGAGAATGGCGTACGAATTTATCCAGAAGCAATTCAAATGAAAATTGCTTTAGATGACGGTTCTATCGTCGGATTTTCGGCGAAAGAATATTTAGCATCACACCAAAAACGAACAATCCCTTCGGCAAAGCTAACTGCAGCAGAAGCAAGAAAAAAAATAAATCCTGATGTAAAGGTAATGGAAGAGCGAAAAGCAATGGTAGTAAATGATTTGCATAACGAAGTACTTTGCTATGAATTTGTAGGAACTTTAGGGAAAGATACGTACCAAATTTTCATTAATGCAAATAGCGGAGCAGAAGAAAAAGTGAAGAAAATGCAAGCTGTTGAAAAAATTTATGATTAAACTTTAATGGTAAAGTGGTGAGAGTAATGAAGATTTTAATATATCTATTGATGGTTTGTTTATTAATAACTGGATGCAGTATTGGAAAAAAGGATAATCCAAACGAAAAGCCCGAGCAAAAAAATGTTTCAATGAAAAATGTTAATTATACAAATAAGTCAAACAAGCCAAATGAAAAAGCAGCGGACCATTTAGCATCTTTAGCAGCAAGTGTGCCAGGTGTAAATGATGCGACAGCGGTAGTAGTTGGGAAATATGCTATCGTAGGAATTGATGTAAAAGCGAAACTAGATCGAACACGTGTTGAGTCCATAAAATACTCTGTTGCAGAAAGTTTAAAAAACGATCCAGATGGTGCTAATGCAGTAGTTGTAGCAGATGTTGATACGTATGAACGACTGAAACAAATTGGAAAGCAAATTAAAAAAGGAAAAACAGGTGAAGGTATACTGGATGAATTAGCAGCAATTGTTGGCCGAGTAATGCCACAAGTTCCAAATGACATGATTGAAAATCGAGAAACGAATCCAATAAAAGATAATGATAAACAATTACCAAAAGATGAAGAACAAGAACTGAGAAAAGAACAGAATGACCAATCAAATAATCATTTAAATAAATAAATTTAACCGTAACCCTGTACTAGATTGTACAGGGTTTTTCAATATAATATTAAATATTCAGTTTATTTTTAAGGGAATATATGGTTTAATTATTATGGGAGGGACAACTGTTATGATGAAAAAAAGCACATTAATATTATGTAGTTTATGCTTAGGTTTCAGTATGACAGCGTGTGAACAGAAGAAAGAAGTAAAAAAGCAAACAGCAACTTCTTCTACTGTGATGGAAAATCAGAAGAAAGAATCTATCAATATAAATCATTTTTCAAATATAAATGAAGGAATGACTTATAAAGAAGTGAAAGATTTAATTGGTTTTGAAGGGGATTTACTTATAGAAGAAGGCGTAGAACATTCTACACAAATTAAACAAATTTTTGCTTGGAAGGGAAGCAATCCAACTGCATTAGTTGAAATTACCTTTTTAGATGGAAAAGTGCATTCTAAAGCGCAACAAGGCTTAAGTTAATAAGTTGAAAATGGGAGAGTTTATCATGAACATACATACAGGGGAAATTCAATTAGTTCCGTATAAAGAGGAATTTAAAGAAATCATACAAACATTTACTTTACCAAGTGAACAAGTTCAATTTACATCGGACCCAGGTGAATTATTGGAAAAAGCAAAAAGTGATCGTACAAAAAATGTGATTGTTATTTTAGATTACAATGGGGTACCTGTTGGTCTTTTTGCATTGCAAACAGGAGATAGAGTGCAGGAGTTCACAGAAAATGAGAACGCTTTACTTTTAACTTCATTTTCTGTAAATCACAATAGACAAAGGAAGGGATATGCTAAAAAATCACTGGCACTATTACAAGAGTTTGTACAACGTTATTTTCCGATGAAAAATGAAGTTGTACTTGCTGTGAATGAAAAAAATATTCCTGCACAAAATTTATATGAAAAAGTTGGCTTCCAAGATAAAGGTTTTAGAAGAATGGGTCCAATTGGTCAACAAATCATAATGTATTTACCTATCATAAAATAACGAGAAAAAACTTACTCTTGTACAAAAGTAGTAAGTTTTTTATTTAGAAAGATATATAATGTAGAATATATAAATAAACGAAATAGAAATGAAGGAAATACAAAATGAATCAAGTTAGAAAACGGAATATTATTGGTGGAAGGGTGATAAAAACAGGAATTGCGGTTTTTCTTACAGTTCTAGTTTGTGAATTTTTCAATATTCCAACTATATTTGCTGTTATCACCGCAATTGTAACGATTGAGCCAACTGCAACGGATTCTCTAAAAAAAGGACTGGTTCGCTTTCCAGCTTCAACAATTGGATCAGCGTATGCAATGACTTTCACATTTTTCCTAGGTCATCAGGCGCTTTCTTATGCGTTAGCAGCGATGTTTACAATCGTTACATGTCAAAAACTAAAGTTACATGCGGGAACGTTAGTTGCAACATTAACTGCTGTTGCAATGATCCCAATTACGGCAGATCACTATTTTACTGCATTTTTAATTCGATTAGCTACTACATCTACTGGTATTATAGTGTCTACTTTAGTAAATTTTTTCATCTTACCACCACATTATGTTAAAACAATTTCGGGATGTACAGAGGAGCTATTTGTTAAAACGGCACATATTATGGAGGAATGGCTTAATGCATTAATTGAAGGGAAAGTGATAACCAAAGAGACAACTCATAATCTATCTAAAGTGAATTTATTATTACATAAAGCGGTACAATTTGTTCAATATGAGCAAAAAGATTGGAAATATCATCGACATACAAAAAAAGAAATGAGAAGTTTTTTACTTGTACAAAAGCAACTTCATTTATTACAGCAAATTATTTATCATATAGATAATCTAGCTCGAGCACCAATTGAAACATGTGACTGGTCGCAAAATGAAAAAGAGATTTTACGACGAACAATTCATTCTATAATTTCAATATTAAGAAATCATTGTAATAAAATAGATGAGGAACATTTTAAACTGATTGATGAATTAGACAAGCAATTTTGGAATTATAAAAATGATTTAGTCCATTGTAAACCGAATCAATATCATCATCATTTTTCAAGTGAATCTATCATTTTTTTTGAGGTATTATCTATACATGATATGTTAGAGGAATTAAAACAAATATTTGAGAAATATGAGGATGAAAATCAATTCAATTGTTCAGTTCATTAAAATGTGGAGGATTGCTATGACAATTTATATTTCACTACTAAGAGGAATCAATGTAGGCGGTCATAAGATAATTAAAATGGCTGATTTAAAACAAACGTTTGAATCAATAGGGCTAAAACAAGTAAAAACATATATTCAAAGTGGTAATATCGTGTTCGAATCTGAAAAAGATATTGATTTTCTAAAAAAACGAATACAATCTGAAATTAAAAACGTTTTTGGTTTTGATGTTCCGGTTATGTTAAGAAAACATGAGGAATTTATAAATGTTATAAAAAGATGTCCCTATGAAGTCGATTCATTGCGAAAAGGCGAAAGTATACATGTTGCCTTCTTAGCAAATGAACTTTCTGAATTAGAAAAAGATCAGCTACTTATGCAAAAAAATGAGACTGAAGATTGTTATATACATGAAAAAGTTGTGTATTTATTTTTCAAAAATAGCATTCGAAATTCAAAATTAATGAATCAGTTTCAGAAGTTACATACACCAGCTACAGTAAGGAATTGGCGGACTGTGAATAAATTAAAAGTGATAGTTGAGGGGATGTAAATATAAAAAGATGAGATTTTCTTTATACAGAAAATCTCATCTTTTTATTTATATTGTTTTGCGACTATAAGTTCGACAATAGGATAAATAAAGAATGAAGAGCAAAGGGCGATAAAAAGAGGCAGATTCTTTATTTCATCAAGTGATAGGAAGGCAAATCCTTCTGATACTATTAAAATAAAAAACATAAGGCATATAAGTACAAAATAAGCAACTTTAAAACTTTTATATTTAATTTGCTGGCCCATTTCATCTTGGCTTTCTTTCGATACTCCGTTTGGATCTCCCCAAGTAATTTGATTAATTAAATTACCGATAATTAACGAAAAAGCGAATATTGTTCCTCCTAAAATCGAACCTTCCGTTACATATTTATACGCCCCATGTATGAGAACTACGATTAATGATAAAACGATAATCATGAAAATAAATTTTTTATGATTCAATTTAGAAATAGCACCTCCATAATTGTAAAAAACTCTTTACATATATAGTGTAAAATTGGAAAACCTTCATGTCAAATATTTTTTACATGAAAGGTGTAATAATATAATGTTTTGTTTTTGCGATTAATAAAAAATTACATTACATTTGAATGTAAAAGAATGGGCTCGCATATATTTGGAAGGGATGTCAGATTAATTTAGGGGGTAGTTATGTCTATTCTTTTAAAAGCTGGTGCTGATGCAGGAAATAATGGTTTGAAGTTAATGGTGAAAGGGCAAGATCCTATTTTTATTCCGAGTATATATGCTTTATATATAGGAGAGCCTACAGGATTGTTAGATGAGGGAGATGTTTCATTATCTGAATTAGAACATCACATTGACGTGACCATTAGTTCTCCATCGTTAATGTTAAATAATGTGCGGTATATCGTTGGAGAAAAAGTCATTCAAGATCAATTAAAAGGTACTGAAGTTGAGAAGAAATCGAATAAGTCAACTGATGAGTTAATGGTTATTACGATTCTATCTGGTTTAGCGGTGAGTGCTATGCGTCAAAGTCCAACTTCTAGTCATATTAACATTCGTTATGATTTATCTGTTGCTCTCCCTATGCAGCTTATTACACAAGAAATAGCTGCGGAAAATGCGAAACGTTATATGGGGAATCATAAGGTTGTGTTCCACTATCCAAACGGACGTGATGTTACAATTAATATTTCCATCGAATATTGTAAATGCCTACCTGAAGGTGCTTCTGGGACGTGGGGCATTGTATATGATGAAGAAGGAAATGTTGTAAAACATAAAATAGAATGTGAACAAAATAAAGTGTCAGAAATTGATTTTGTTGATAAAACATTATTATCTTTTGATATTGGTGCAGGGACAACAGAAGAAGTCGTTTCACTAGGTGTAAACTTTAGACCACAACTAAGTAAGGGTTTATCGTACGGTGTGAAAGAAACGTTACTACAAATTATTACGAGATGGAACCGGAAGTATCCAACAAAGACAATTGATAGTATTACAGAATTCAATCAAATTTATTTAAATGATAAACATCCTAGAAATGCATTATTAGTTGAGGAATCACAACCAGCACTATTAGGTTTAGCAGCGCGTGTTGCAACGGATATTATTAACAAAATTGATGATATGAAAGACGATCCATATGTATTTATTTATGGCGGGGGCGCAGTTATCATAAAAAATAGCCTGAAAATGATTTTAAAACAAAAAGGGCGTTTAACAAATGTAATCTTTGTAGATAATCCATTATTTACAAATGCACGTGGATTATTAGTCTACACTTGTTCACCAAAATATAGAGAGCATAAGCAAAAAGAGTTAGGATTTACAAACTTAACAATAAGTTAGTTGGTGGAAGTATGCGATCTAGGCGATATAAACGTGGTGACCGAGTAAAAATTAATATTCATAAGTCAGTATCACCTGAAATGCTTGCATGGCTGAATAAACAATCAAATCCAACCAACTTCTTTTTCTTTGCAGCGCAGCAACTTTTTAAACAAGTAGGAGATATTGATGTGTCAAAAGCTATACCAAGTAGCCATGTTTTCTCGTTATACGTGGAGCCATCATCCTTATTAAAAGTAGAAGTTAATCCTTTTAAAAGCGTACCACTAGAAGCAAATAAATCCACCGATAATATAAAAAAAAAATCATGGGAAGCTGTTGACCAATTAGATTGTCCGTTTTTTTAAACATAGAAAAATAGAAGTATTGCCCATCACTATACATACGGATACAGTGATGGGCTTTTTTAAATGTAAAGATAGGGGGGTACAAATTGCGGTGTGCTCCTCCTATGCATTATTTTTCTATTATTTTAGCTGTATGTTCAGTAACAGCATGAATGATGTCTTCCCAGTCATCAGGATGAATCTCATGTCCAGCTCCTTCAAGTGTTAATAGAACTGAATTAGGAATTTCATCAATAAGTGCGAGACCATGTTCAAAAGGGAGTGCGGTATCGTCTGTTCCGTGAATGACTAATGTAGGTGCTTGTATGGAGTGAAGCACCCCTTCATATGCATCATCGCCTTGAAGTAAAGCGTGATTAAACATGCTTAATAAATTGTTAGCTCGTTTAATTTCTTGTTTCACTTGATTATAGACTCTTTTTTCATCAAAGGCTCGTTTGGACCCGCATAATAGACGGGACCCTGAAACTAAATATTCTGCTACAACTTTTTCGTTTGTCCAATCTAAATGTGTGCCATTTGCGTGATGTGTTAAAATTCTTTCATCCATCGGAGGTAAATCGCGCGTGTTATCGTCAGAGCCTATTATACTTGTAGCTAATAATGTTAACGATAAAATTCTTTCGGGATGTTTTACAGCAGCAATTTGAGCGATCATCCCTCCTAAAGACATCCCAAATAGATGCGCTTGATCAATATGATAAGCATCAAGTACCCCAATTGCATCTTCAGCCATATCCGTAACGGAATAATTAGAAGTTCCAGGTTCATATGCGACGGAGCGTCCCACATCACGGTTATCAAAACGAATAACAAATGCCCCGCTATTCGCCAACTGTTCACAAAATTCTTCATCCCAATAAACCATTGAACACGTAGCACCCATAATTAATAAAATAGCTGGATTTTTAGGGTTTCCAAAGCTTTCTGTACATATATCAATCCCGTTTATTTTAAATATCTTTTCAGTCATAGAGTTCTCTCCATTTCTTTTGAATTTAATTAAAAACACAGTTTTGAATGACTCTAAGGTGTGTGTAAGATTTTCTATGTTTCTTGCATAATTACCCCCAAAAATAAGTTTATGATAATTTAAGGAAAAAAATTTTGAGAAATATTTGTATGTTATTAAAATAAACAGTAAGGAGGAGAGGAAATGAAAGCAATTGTTATAGATCAATATGGTAGTGTTGAAGAATTAAAAGAAAGACAAGTTTTAAAACCAGTTGTTAAGAATAATGAGGTATTAATACGTATTCTCGCAACATCTATTAATCCTGTTGATTGGAAAATAAGAAAAGGAGACTTACAAGAACAGTTGCGTTTTTCATTTCCAATTATTTTAGGGCTAGATGTAGCAGGAGTTATTGAAGAAGTTGGGGAAGAGATAGAATGTTTCAAAATAGGAGATAAGGTGTATACGAAACCTGAAAATATAGGGCAGGGCTCTTATGCTGAATTCATTACAGTAAAATCGGATTTAGTATCCTATATGCCTACAAATCTGAGTTTTGAAGAGGCAGCTTCTATTCCTCTTGCAGGACTTACTGCATGGCAAAGTCTTGTAGATTACGCAAAAATAAAAGAACATGACCGAGTACTTATTCATGCTGGAGCTGGTGGAGTTGGAAGTTTGGCAATCCAAATCGCAAAATCATTTGGAGCTTTTGTTGCGACAACTGCTAGTAGTAAGAATGAAGAGTTTTTAAAGTCTTTAGGGGCAGATCTCGTTATTGATTATAAAAAAGATAAATTTGAAGAATTACTATCAGATTTTGATATTGTATTAGATACAATAGGTGGGGAAGTACAAGAAAAAAGCTTTCAGATTTTAAAACCTGGTGGTGTATTAGTTTCGATTGTCCATGAACCAATTCAAAAAGTAAAAGAGATAAAATCAGGTTTTTTATGGCTAAAACCAAGCGGAAAACAATTAGAAGCATTATCAGATTTAATTGTACATGGAAAAGTAAAACCAATTATAAGTAAAGTTATGCCGTTTAGTGAGGAAGGGATTAGAGAAGCTCATATTTTGAGTGAAGGTCAGCATGTTAGAGGTAAGATTGTAATTAAAATGGAATGATAATGAAAATATTATTTATATGGTGAGTTTTATGTAATAAAAAGCAAATACCCCAAAATATTTTGGGGTATTTGCTTTTATAGCATAAACTTTCGCATTATATCATGTAATCTCTCTAATCCAATTATCATATCTTTTTCATTTAACATCGAATAGCTAATTCTTAAATGATTATTATTTGTTTCGGGATTTAATAGACAAGCTGTACCTGGTAAAAAAGACACATCTACTTCATTTACTTTTTGTAATAAGGTAAAGGGATCTATCGAATCAGGAAGAGTAATCCATAAATTAAAGCCGCCATTTGGTATTTCAAAGTGCATTTCCTTAAGTGGTGATAACATATCAATCGTTATATCACGTCTAATTTGTAAAGCCGTACGTAATTTTTCTAAATGATTTTTCATACGTTCTGCACGTAAAAATGGTAGAAGTGCTTTTTGTGTTAATAAAGGACTACCGATATCCATTGAACCTTTTACAGCATATAACCATTCGAAAATAGGGCCATCGGCAATAAGTGATGCGATACGCAGTCCTGGTGCTAACGTTTTACTAAATCCTTTTATATATATTACGTGACCGTTTGTATCAAAATTTTTAATAGGAGGGGGAACAGTCACGCCCTCAAAATATATTTCACCGAAAGAATCATCTTCAATGATAAAAAACTCATATAGCTCTGCCAATTCTATAAGTTCCATTCTCCGTTCTTTACTCATTACTGTACCTGTTGGGTTCTGAAAAGTTGGATTCGTATACAATAAAACGGGATTTTTACTTTGACAAATATCATCGATTAAGTCAGAGCGAATTCCATAATTATCAAGAGAAACAGGTATAATTCGAGCCCCTTTATTGATGAAAATATCAAGCGCAGCACTATAACAAGGACTTTCCACTAATACAATATCACCAGGTTTTATTAGTGTTTGAGCAATTAAATCAATTCCTTGTTGTGCTCCGCTTGTAATTAATAACTGAGATGGATCTGTCAATAATTTCTGGTGTTCATTTAAGTGATTTGCTATTTCAACTCGCAATTCATAATCTCCTTGAACTGGTCCATAAGTTGCTAGAATCATCTGGTCTTTATTAAGTATTTTATGCATTTCGTCTGCCAAGAATGGATTTGGCAATAAACGAGGATATAAAATCGCTTGTGAAAAATCGTAATATTTCCGGTGCTGATTCATTGCATATTGAGATCGCATAACATTAATCGTTTTCGTTTGTTGCCATTTATACGGAATTGTTTTGAAATTTTTCTTTACATGTTTTTGTATATAAGCCCCTTTACCTTGTTCAATTCGTATATATTCTTTCTTTTCTAGCTGTTTATACGCCTTACGAACAGTTAATAGACTAATCTGTAAATCTTCGGCCATCGAGCGTAAAGATGGAAGTGAGTCACCATGTGAAAGCATGCCGCTTTGTACTCTTTCAACGATTTGCATATATATTTGCTGGTAATACGGTATGTTGGATTCTTTACGAAGGACAATCTTCATGGTTTCACCTTTTTCTTTTTTATTTAATTTAAGCGGAAAATATAAAGAGAATCAACTACGATTTTAGGAAACTGTTATATACATAAATACACTGTTATACACCATACCTTCTATACTCATGTTAAGAGTAAAAAGGAGGAAGAAAAATGGTCATTTTCAATTATATTTTAGTATGTATAATTTTTGGAACAACATTTTTAACAATAAAAATCGGAATTGAAGCAGGTGCACCCCCATTATTTTCGGCAGGAATTCGTTTCTTTCTAGCGGGAGTAATCTTAATGATTATATTTAAGCTAAAGCGAAAAGAAATTATGCCACATATATTTTCAAAACGTATTATATATGCTGGTTTTTGCTTAACGTTTATGACATTCGCAAGTTTGTACTGGGCGGAACAATATATTTCTTCAGGGCTAGCTGCTGTGCTATCTGCTACAGGACCGATGATGATTTTGTTATTACAGACAAAGAGAAATAAGACAAAATTACAAAAGGAGCAACTTCTTGCTTTAATCATTGCGCTAATAGGCGTTGTTTTTGTTTCTTTACCAGGAATGCACCAAGAAGTAAGTTTTATATGGAGTATCGCTTGTTTTGTTTTAATAATAGGAGAATTATTTTACGGAATAGGCTCTATTTACTCAAAAGAAATACTTTCGGATTTACAAAGTGTATCGCCATTTCTTATTAATGGTATTCAAATGTTTTACGGAGGCGTTTTACTACTAATCGTGTCTGTCATAGTAGAACAACCGAATGTAACTACACTAGCTTCTTGGAGTGTACAGTGGCCTATTTTATATCTTATCTTTATCGGATCAATTGGTGGGCACGGATTATATTATTGGCTCTTATCAAAAACAAATCCTGTATTCCCGTCAACATGGTTATACGTATCACCGTTAATTGCTATTATAGTAGGATATATTATATTAGGAGAACCTTTAAACCCTACAATGGGAATAGGTGCATGTTTCATTTTGGTTGGTGTATTTTTAGCTAATCGATCCACACTCCGGTCTTATTTCAGAAAAGGGAGATTATTTGAGAAAGAAATGTAATTATATAAAGAAGCAGTCCTGTATATAGCAGGGCTGCTTTCATTTTATTCATGATACGGATTGACTTTATTTATTGGAAAGGCGTAATATTATTAAGCTATATGAAAGAGATCTGCAAGAAGAGGGGAGTTATTATGAAAATAAATTGGACTGAAGTCAAGGAAAAAATTCGACCGCAAATTTCAAAACCATCATATGAAACTTGGTTTACGAATACTACTCTTTATTTAGAGGATGATATATTAACAATTTATTGTCCAAATGAATTTGCACGTGACTGGTTAGAATCTCATTATAAAGAATTAGTATTTAATACATTAAGAGAAATGTTTAATACGACGTTTGAACTTCAGTTTGATCTATGTAATGGCGAACCATCTAAGTTGAAAGATATTCAAAAAGCAAGGCTTAGTAGTTGGGATGAAGTAAAGAAAGCGTTAAGACCAAAATTAGCAGAGAAAACATTTATGACGTGGATTAGAAATACAAATGCTACGATAGAAGATAATAAATTAATAATCTTTTGTGAAGATGCGTTTCATCGTGACTTGCTTGAAGGGGAGTATAAAAATATAATTTCAAGTACCGTACAGAAAATAACTGATAAAGAATATCAAATTTGGTTCGAAATAGAATCAAGCGCTACTTCTAAAGCACAGGTTCATCACGTACAAAATAATCAACGTACTTCCGGACAAGAGGAATCAAAAACAATTTGGAATAAAATAAAAGATAAAATACAATTAAAAATTTCGAGACCGTCATATGAAACTTGGGTCAAAGAAACGACAGCTAGAATAAATGAAGATTCATTGATCATTTATTTTGAAAACGAATTCCAACAAGAGTGGGTTAAAAAGTCTTATAAAGATTTAATTTCGCAAATAGCTAAAGAGTTAACTGGAAATACATATGAAATTCAATTTGAATTAAAATCAAATACAAATACTACCAGTAATAATGAAAAATCAACAATTGAAGATATCACTTCCGAATTAGGAGAGCAGTTCAAAGTCTCTAATAACAGTTTAAAATATAATGATGTAGATGAGAGCAATAAACGTATTCGAGCGTTAGAAGAAAAAATAATGAACTTGGAAAAGGTCATTGGTACATTAGTAGAAAAATTAGATGCAGTAGAATTAAAAACACAGTTGGAAAAATAACCAACTGTGTTTTTTTACTTAATTCGCTTTTTTTATAAACCCTTTATAATGACGTTTTACAAGCTGGCTTTCTAACGTTTTCATTGTTTCAAGTGCCACACCGACAATGATTAGTAAGCTTGTACCACCAATTTGTGCAGAAGGTGGTAATGTAGCAATTTTCGTGAATACGAGCGGTAAAATTGAAATTGCACCTAAGAAAATCGCGCCGATAAATGTTAAACGGTATAAAATTTTGGTTACATATTGTTCTGTTGATTTACCAGGACGAATACCAGGCACATATCCATTTTGCTTTTTCAAATTCTCAGCCATTTGTTCAGGATTTACTTGAATAAATGCGTAGAAGTATGTGAAAGCAACGATAAGACCGACATAAAGTGTCATTCCAAATGGATGTGCAAAATCCAGATTAGCAACTATCCATTTTGATACGCTTGAATCAGGGAAAAGCTGCGCAATTGTACGCGGCGTCATTAAAAATGCAGAAGCAAAGATTACTGGAATTACACCAGCACTATTTACTTTAAGAGGTAAATGAGTATTTTTTGCTCCTTGATATTGATTGTTGCCTGAAACAGCTTTTGCATATTGAATCGGTATTTTACGCACCGCTTGTTGTATGTAAATAACGCCAACAACTATCGCTAAAATTATAAGACCAATTAAGACCATCTTTATGATGTGCATGAATAATTGATCGCCTGCATTTTGAAATTGTTGCAAATAAATTTGGTTCGCAACATTTGGAATCGCTGCAACAAGTCCTGCGAAGATAATCATCGAAATACCATTACCTACTCCGTTAGCGGTAATTTGTTCACCTAACCAAAGTAAAAATGCAGTTCCTGCAGTTAAAACTGTCGCAATAAATAAGTATGTAGTCCAGCTTTGATCTGTAATTAATTGTCCACCTGCTATATTATTAAAGCCATAAGACATCCCAATGGCTTGTATGAATGCGAGAATGATTGTAAAGTATCGAGTGAATTGAGCTGACTTCTTACGGCCCATTTCTCCTTGCTTTGCCCATTCCGAAATTTTAGGTATAACGTCCATTTGTAGTAATTGTACTATGATGGAAGCTGTAATATAAGGTGTAATACCTACAGCAAAGATTGAGAAGTGTTGCAGTGCTCCTCCGCCAAATACGTTTAGCATACCTAAAACATTAGCTTGATCTTGTACTTTTAATACCTCTGCGTTAGTATGAGGAACTGGAATAAACGTGCCAATTCGGAAAACAATTAACATCGCTAATGTAAAAAGGATTTTCCTTCTTATCTCAGCTACTCTCATGAAATTTGAAATCGTACGAAACATAATGTCGCCTCCTATATTTTTATCAGTTTAAAACTGATTATTATATCCCGATGAAGTAACCACAAACCTCCTTCCGCATTAAATTCATTTGACAAATGGAATTTTATACATTTTGTAGTTTTCACGGATATAAAAATATAAGGTGTTTTTTAGCGACCTATAAGTTTTTCGTAATCATTCAATACACATAATATATCGAATAAATTAACAAATGTACATACATACGCATGAAAAATGAATAAATAGGGTCATTTTTTACATTTATTTAATGATAAATTGATAGGAAATTATTATTCAGGATTGTTATACATGTTATAAAAGTAAAGGTGAGCTATTATGATTTATAGCTAATATTCATTCAAACGTATCAGCTAATAGTGTTTCCCAATCTTTAAAAGATAATTTATCAGTTATATGTTTTAGTGCATTAGGTACAACAATATGACAAATAAGTTCTAAACTATTACCATCTGGATCAATAAAATAAACAGATGCATTACCTTGATGTGGACGGACAAAAGGTTCAATAGATTCATTACTCCCAAACGGAACAGCTTTAATTTGAAGTGAATGTAACCAATTTAATGATTCTTTTAAATCTTCATATGAAACCCTAAATGCAATATGACGTAAAGAAGGATGATATTTTGTTTCGTATTCAGGGCCCGCCCATAATCCTAGCCAACTTTTCCTTTCCTCAATCCAAAAGAATGCTGTTGATTCATCGCTCCAGGCTAACTTCAATCCTAATTTTTCATAAAATTCGATAGATTTTTGTAAATTACTCACTGGTAAATGCGCTTCGTATATTCCTTTAATCAATTAAAATCCTCCACCTTCTTATTTTCTTACAATTAATATATCGATTTAAAAGGAATTTAAAATCAAATAAAAGTATGAAAGTACATACTACTTTAGTAGTAGTAATCAATTAAACTTCAATTGAAATTTATGTGATTAGAGAATTCTTTTTATTTAAGAAGGAATAAATATTAAAGAAAGCTAAATAAACAGTGTACATATTTATAGGGGAGAAGATGTAAATGAAAGTAGTTATAAAAGAAGTACCACCATTAAAAGTAGCCTTTATAAGACGAACTGGTAGTTATTTTGAACCACAAGATCACTGGGGAAGGTTATTACAGTGGGCAAATGAAAATAAACTTTATCCACCGGAGCAATCATTTATCGGAATCTCATTAGATAATCCTGAACTTGTTGCAAGCCATATGTGCCGACATGACGCTTGCGTTACCATACCTGAAAACTTTGAAAAAGAACAACATCAGGATGTGCAATTTAAAAGTGTAGATGGAGGTCTATACGCTCTATACCAGTTCTATGATGAACCTCATAAATTAAGTGCAGCATATCAATACATGTACGCAGAGTGGCTACTAAATAGTGAGTATGATGCAGATTATAATAGAGATAATTTAGAGTTTTGCTTAAATAATGTAGCGGAAGATCTAGAAGGAAAGTTAAAGGTTGATTTATTTGTGCCAATTAAAAAAGTACCAATAAATATTAATACAAATAAGTAGTATGTTTCCTGCTAGTATTATCTTAACTATATTTTTTTATTTGCTAATCAAATAGTAACGGAGGATAACGGTGTATTGGATGATGTATTTTTAAAAGGTTATTGGGTAGAGAAATCGTTAAATAAACAATTAAATGAGACGAGCATATACTAATAAATGACACAATGCATAGTTTATAATCGTATTTGAAGAGCACCTTAAAGTGCTCTTTTTTTATTGAAATTCCTGCACATATATAAGTTGTTCTTTATGTATATCATCGTCCTTATATTATGTAATTTTGCATAATGTTACATAAATTGTGTATTTTCCCTTTTTTTCGACAGAAACAGCAAGTATACTTTGTACAAGCTTTCTATTTCAAAAATTATACGAGGTGAAAAAATGAAAAACAAAAAGACGTTAACTAAGGTAGCATTAACAACAGGTTTAGCTTTAACAGCAGTAGCACCATACGGAGTAGGTCATGCAGAGGAAACAGATCAACTACAAGTTCAAATTCAGGAGGAATCATTCCGATCAGGTGAACTTACACAACCGTCACAAAAGGCACCAGAGAATGTAGTAAAAGATGCTCTTAAGGAGAAAACAAAACAAGCCCTTTCTCCAAAGCAAGTCAATGGAGAAACAGGAGTGGATTATAAAGTTCTTCAAAAACGCGGTTCATATGATGGGACTACACTTGTACGTATACAACAAACATATGAAGGAAAAGAAGTATATGGCCATCAATTAACTGCACACGTAGATAATGACGGTGTTATTAAAAGTGTTTCAGGTGATAGCGCGCAAAATTTAAAACAAGAAGAATTAAAAAAACCTATCAATCTATCAAAAGATGAAGCGAAACAATATATTTATAAGAAGTACGGGAACGATATCAATTTTATTTCTGAGCCAGAAGTTAAGGAAGTTATTTTTGTGGATGAAAAGAATGGACAAGCTAGCAATGCGTACCAGGTTACATTTGAAGCTGCCACACCAAACTATGTGTCTGGAACATATTTAATAAATGCACAAAATGGTGATATGTTAAAAAATATGGTGCAAGAATCTAACTTGAAAGCAAGTGAAAAACTAGTTGGAGCCTTAAAGAAAAATAAAAAAAGCAGTCTTACATCATTAACGGGCACTGGAAAAGATGATTTAGGTATCTCTCGTTCATTTGGTATTTCTAAACAAAGTAATGGCAAATACGCTCTTGCTGATTATACAAGAGGGCAAGGAATTGAAACATATGATGTGAATTACAGAGATATTACTAAAGAAGAAAGCTATTATCCTGGTACATTAGCAACTAGTACTTCGACAACATTTAACGATCCAAAAGCAGTAAGTGCTCATTACTTAGCAACAAAAGTTTTTGATTTTTATAAAGATAAATACAATCGTAATAGCTTTGATAATAAGGGACAAAAGGTAGTTTCAGTTGTACATGCCTGGGATTCTGGAGATACGAATGATCCGAAAAATTGGCAGAATGCATTAAGTGCTAATAATGGTAGTATGCTTGTATATGGGGATCCTATCGTCAAAGCATATGACGTAGCTGGGCATGAATTTACACATGCTGTTACTTCTAGTGAATCTAATCTTGAATATTACGGTGAATCTGGTGCGATTAATGAGGCACTATCTGATATTATGGGAACATCTATTGAGAAATACGTAAATAATGGAAGCTTTAACTGGACGATGGGAGAACAAACTGGATCTGTCTTCCGTGATATGGAAAACCCAGCTTCTGTTCCATCTTCACTTGGAGTACCTTATCCAGATGATTACAGTGAATTTAACGATTTTAATGGATGGGATCAAGGCGGCGTTCACTTTAACTCAAGTATTATTAATAAAGTTGCGTATCTCATTGCAAAAGGTGGAACTCATAACGGTGTAACTGTTAAAGGAATTGGTGAAGATAAAATGTTCGATATCTTCTATTACGCAAATACAGATGAGTTAAACATGACTTCTAATTTCAAAGAATTAAGATCAGCATGTATTCGAGTGGCAACAAATAAATATGGTGCGAATACAGCGGAGGTTCAAGCAGTACAAAAGGCATTTGATGCAGCAAAAATTAAGTAAGTTAGAAATATAGTTATTATTCATTTATTATTACATTATGAAAAACAGCTAACATCCTTAAAGGACATTAGCTGTTTTTTTACGTAACTATGTATTAGTGAAAATATACTTACTTAACAATAATTAGGGAGGGTATCTTTAAAAGTTACGTCAAATATGTAAGGTTTATAGTGTATAAAAACAGAAAATTAATAATATATTGACCTTTTAACGGGAAGTGCTATAGAATGAAAGCGATAACAAACGGTTGCTTTATAATGTTTTCCCTGATCTTTTAGTATTTACAAATATATGAAGAGATAAACAACCCTATTTTTTAAAACATTAATGCAAACGTTTTCGTATCCAAAAGATCATTGAAATACATATGTGAAATCAGCCAATATGGGGGTGAAATAAAAGAGATTTTTTAGATTAATTTAAGTAGTTGTAATGTAGTAAGAGCAGAATATAACGTTCATGCTATTTAAAGAAAGGGTGTATGTGGTGCAAATGATAAAAAGATTAATTAACAAATCAGTTTTATTACTTACTATAATCGTTATGTTATCATCTGTTTTCTCTTTTCAAAGTGTAAAGGCAATTTCAAATTCGAAAACAACTGAAGTTATCATTCATTACAAAGAACAGTCTGGAAATACAAAAGACTGGAATCTTTGGATATGGGGAGAAAATGCAAATGGTAACTCATATGAATTTACTGGTGAAGATGAATTTGGAAAGTACGCAAAGATTAATATAGATGGTGACTATAATCGTGTAGGATTTATCATTCGTACAAATGAGTGGGAAAAAGATGGTGGCGATCGTTGGATTGAAAATATAAAGGATGGTCGTGCTGAAGTATGGATTCTTTCGGGTGATGAAAAAGTATATAATTCTAAGCCGTCATCGGATCTATCAATCCAAAAAGCATCTATTGATAGTTTCCATGAAATTACTGTAACGACTAATGTCCCGTTTCATATTAAGGAACGAAATATTGAAATTGAAGGCATTAAAATTAAGAATATTAGTCCTTATGATAGAAACAGTGGGAATATTACGAATAAGTTTAAAATAATTACGGAGCAGAAAATTGATTTAAAACAGACATACAAAGTTAAAATCGAAAACGTAGCTGATACGAATACTGAAATCGGTAAAGTAATTCGTAGTGAGGAGTTTGATAAATTATTTTATTACGGTGGCAACGATTTAGGTAATATATATACACCACAACATACAAAATTCCGTGTATGGGCTCCTACTGCGAGTGAAGCGAAGTTAGTTACATATAAAAAATGGAACGATAAAATAGGTACTGAAATAAACATGCAACAAAGTGAAAAGGGCACTTGGAAAACGGAACTTAAAGGGAATCAAAAAGGTCTCTATTATACATATAAGGTAAAAATTGGTGATAAGTGGATTGAAGCCGTTGATCCGTATGCACGTGCTGCTTCTGTAAATGGAGATAAAGGGGCAGTTGTTGATTTAGAAGAAACAAATCCGAAAAAATGGAACGCTAATAAAAAGCCTAAATTTAAAAATCCAGAAGATGCTATTATTTATGAATTGCATGTACGCGATCTTTCCATCCAACCTGAAAGTGGGATTAAGCAGAAAGGGAAATATTTAGGAGTAACAGAAAAAGGAACAAGAGGGCCTGAAGGTGTAAAAACAGGACTTGATCATATAAAAGATCTTGGTGTTACACACGTTCAGCTTTTACCGATATTTGATTATGCTTCAGTAAATGAAGAGAACGTAAACGAACCACAATATAACTGGGGATATGATCCGAAAAATTTCAACGTTCCAGAGGGATCTTATTCTACAAATCCATATGAGCCAACTGTTCGAATAACTGAATTAAAGCAAATGATTCAAACACTGCACGATAATAACCTTCGTGTTGTTATGGATGTAGTTTATAACCATATGTATAATGCTACTGAATCTAATTTTCATAAGTTAGTTCCAGGTTATTATTATCGTTACAATGAAGACGGAACATTTGCAAATGGCACTGGTGTAGGAAATGATACTGCTTCAGAACGAAAAATGATGAGGAAATTTATGATAGATTCCGTCACATATTGGGCAAAAGAATACAATTTAGATGGATTCCGTTTTGATTTAATGGGTATTCATGATTATGAAACAATGAATGAAATACGTAAAGCTGTTAATCAAATTAACCCTTCTATTATACTGCATGGAGAAGGTTGGGATTTAAATACACCTCTTGCAGCAGAGTTGAAAGCAAATCAAAAAAATGCAGTGAAAATGAAAGGGATTGCTCATTTTAATGATAATATACGTGATGGATTGAAAGGTAGTGTATTTGAGGAGAAGGAAAATGGTTTTATAAATGGAAAGGAAAACATGGAAGATCGTATTAAAAAAGGTATTACGGCAGGTATTGACTACGATACAAATTCGTCTACCTATCAAGATCCGGAACAGGTATTAACTTATGTGGAAGCACATGACAATCATACATTATGGGATAAACTTGAGTTAACTAATTCAGGTGATAGCGATGAAGTGCGAAAACAAATGCACAAATTGTCTTCTTCAATTTTATTAACATCACAAGGAATTCCATTTTTACATGCAGGGCAAGAGTTTATGCGGACGAAATACGGTGATCATAATAGTTACAAATCTCCAGATTCAATTAACCAGATGGATTGGCTGCGCCGTGCAACATTTAATAATGAAGTAGATTATATGAAGGGTTTAATAGAATTACGCAAAAAGTACTCAGCTTTTCGAATGACATCTGCAGAACAAATAAAAACACATGTATCATTTATTGATGCTCCGAAAAATACTGTAGCTTATACAATAGAGGGGAATAAAAATGAATACTTTACGGTGGCTCACAATGCAAATAGAGAAGCTGTTGAAATAACACTTCCATCGAAAGGTCCTTGGAAAGTACTAGTAGACGGGAAGCAGGCGGGAAGTAAACCACTTTATGTTGTTCATGACAATAAAATTAAAGTTCCTGCGTTAAGTTCATTTGTTTTAAAGTTAAAATAGTATAATTTCACATACTGTAATTATATTACAATTTAATAAAAAAAGAGAAGAACTTACCAAGGTTCTTCTCTTTTTTATGTGTAATTATCGTTTCCGTAGTTGTAGATATAAGAGTTTATGAATATAGCAAAAGGCAAGACGATGAACCTATTTACAAAGTGACGAGAAAATGACAAAACTGTAAGAATGCACGAATGTTTGTAAGGAAATTCGATGTTTTCCTTTTTCTTTTTTTATTAAAGTGAAAAAGGAGGGATTTGAAATGTCTTTTTCTCAATTCAATATTGATATTTTTCGAACAATTAATGATTTAGGTAAACAATATTCATTCCTAAACCCGGCCATCGTATTTTTGGCAGAATATATGGTATATATTTTTGCTTTAATTATTTTAGCTTATTGGTTTACTGGATCCAGAAAAAGTAGGATGATGGTTATTCAAGCGATGGTTGCTTTTGTAATTGCTGAGGTAATCGGGAAAATAGCAGGGAAATTCCATCTGAATTATCAACCGTTTGCAGTATTGCCTGATGTTAATAAACTTGTCGACCATGCTGTAGATAATTCATTTCCTAGTGACCATACGATTCTCTTTTTTTCAATTTGTTTTTCGTTTTGGCTTGTTCGTAAAAAAACTGGATGGCTATGGCTTATACTTGCACTTTGTGTAGCGATCTCTCGTATTTGGGTAGGGGTTCATTATCCTTTTGATGTTGCAATAGGGGCTTTAATAGGGTGTATTTCAGCGATAATTTTGTATTGGTTAGTACCGAAATTATCTTTTATTAGGCAATTACTTACTCAATATGAAAGAGTAGAGAAACGTGTTTTACCATCCAAAAACAAATCAAAGGAACTTTGAGTATACAAGTATAAAAAAGACGTTATCCTTTCCTAAAATTCTACAGAAAGGATAACGTCTTTTTCGTTTTATCAATATTGCAAAATATTAGATTGATAATGATGTATCGGGACCCCATAGTTAAATATAAGTTTCTTCAACTCTATCCAACCATTCAAAATAGCTTATTTTTTTTAACCTTTTAAAATGACGTGATTTCTATGTTTATCGTGTAGAAATTGCACAATAAATATATTTTTCATGTTACATACATTAAATTAAACTTAACCTCCTTTTCTTTTTCTATAAGTCCCTTAAATGGACAAACTTCTTACCGATATTCAAAACCGTTTACGCTTTTGGATTGTTTTTTCGGTGGCCAATTAATAACTACACATAAACTCCTTATATCTCTAGATAAACTACCGATTAGCTCCATATAGACTCTAGATAACATATATAGAATACAAGTTATCAAGGAGGTAAGAAAAAATGAATTTTATAAAACGTGCAATTCTCAGTATGAAAAAAAGAATAGGAACATCATTAATTTTGATGGCAGTTTTTCTAATTGTTACAAATTTGGTTCTTTCAGGGTTCACAATCCAAAATGCATCAAAAAAAGCAGCTGATGCTGCAAGAAAAAAACTAGGTGCAGATGTTACTTTAGGTCTTGATTTTGACAAATTAGGTCAAAAAGCTAGAGAAACTGGAGAAATGCCAAAACCGCCGCAGCTCAATATAAAAGAAACAGATCAATTAGCGAAGTCAAAATATGTAAAAGACTATAATTACATAACTAACACTTTCGGAATTTCTGATGGACTTAAACTAGTAGGAGCCTCAGATGAAGAAGAAGGGAAAGGTAAAGTGGGAATGGCAGCTGTACGAGGCGGTTCAAGCTCAGGTACAGAAATAGATATGAATGCATCTTTTACGATTGAGGGAGTTCGCAAGACAGCATTACAAGAAAGCTTTAAAAATGGAAAAAGTAAAATCATAGATGGAAAACCAATTACAGAACAGATGAAAGATCAGAATGTAGCTTTAATGGAAAAACGATTAGCGGAATTAAACAATTTGAAAGTAGGAGACAAAGTAAAAGTGCAATCAGGGGATAAGAAGGAAACCCTCGAGATTGAAATTATCGGTATTTACGAAACGAATGAGCAAGCAATGGGTCAACAGGCCCCTCCTATAATGGATCCAGCTAATAAACTATATATGCCGCATTCAACTATGAAAAAATTAGAAGTAGATCAAGGTATAAATAGTGTTCAAGTCGTGTATTTCTTGAATGACCCACAATACATTGATGCATTTAAAAAAGAAGCAAAAAAATCTAATATTGATTTTAATTATTTTAAATTAGATGCACATGATTCATTGTACAAACAAATGATTGGTCCTATCGAAAATATCTCTTCTACTTCTCAAATGATTATTTATATTGTATCGATTGCAGGTGCGATTATATTAGAGTTAATCATTATGCTATCAATTAAAGGGCGTCGTAAGGAAATGGGAATTTTGTTATCTATTGGAGAGAAAAAGTGGAAACTGATGGCGCAGTTCGTAGTAGAAGTAGTATGTATCGCTATTTTAGCATTTGGATTATCCATAACAACAGGAGCCAAAGTTTCTCAATTTATAGGGAATAATTTACTTTCGAGTGAAATTGCTACTGCGAGCGAAGAAACAGATACCTTGCAACATGGTACTGTAATGATGGCTGGGCCTGGTGGTACTCTACAAAATCAAAAAGAAAATCCAATTGATAAAATTGATGTAAGTGTAACAGGAGAAGATGTAGGGAAAATGGGTGGAATTGGACTAGCTATTGCTATAATTGCAACGCTTCTTCCGGCATTATCTATTCTACGTTTAAATCCAAAACAAATTCTTTTAAAAGATGAATAAGGAGGCGCGATATGGAAACGATTTTACAATTTAAAAACTTGGATTATTATTATGAAAGTAATGGAAAAAATGTAGCGATACTAGACAATGTTAACTTTTCTTTTCAAAAAGGTCATTTCTACACAATTTTAGGACCATCCGGATCTGGAAAAACCACAACTCTAAGCTTAGGTTGTGGACTGGATGTCCCTAAAAATGGTTACGTACTGTATAATGGCAAAGATATTCGAAAAATTGGTTTGGATCGATACCGTAATCAAAATGTATCTGTAATTTTCCAATCTTATAATTTGATTACCTATATGACTGCTCTTCAAAATGTCTTAACAGCAATGGAAATTACAGGTGTTAAAGTGAAAAATAAAACAGCAAGAGCATTAGAATTATTAGAGAGGGTAGGACTCACAGAAACTGAAGCAAAACGAAACGTATTGCAACTAAGCGGTGGACAACAACAGCGTGTAGCAATTGCTCGAGCGTTATCTTGTAATGTTGATTTACTGATTGCAGATGAACCGACAGGAAACCTCGACGAAGAAACGGCAATGGATATTATAGAACTGTTTCAAGAACTTGCACATAAAGAGAATAAATGTATTATTGTTGTAACGCATTCACAGGAAGTTGCTAAAAAATCAGATCGTGCAGTGTATTTAAGTAAGAAGAAGTTGGTCGTAAACCAAATCTAATACAAACATCTTAGTTTTTTAATTCACATAATTTTCAAATATCACTCATTTCAAAAGCTTATATTTGATATATAATAAAATCAAGCCATAATCAAAATGGTCTCCCTGTATTGAATGTTAAGATATTTTGTTGTTTCCTTTTAACTAAATTTGAAAAAGAACTTGTAGGATATTCTACAGGTTCTTTTTGTTATGATCAGTTACCTATATTATTGAAGAATTACATATAAAAAACGGGACAGTAATTAGATCTATGATCTAATTACTGTCCCGTTTAACTGTTTATCTGCATAGTTATTGAAGAATTAAACCTATTATCATAATTAAACTAAATACTATCATCCAGCCAAATGCACAATAGCCGAAGATTCTAATCCATTTAGGTAATTGATTCATGTTAATTTTATTTGTGGGAACTCCTTGCATAGAAAACATCATTTTTTGATCTCTATCTCTATTATTTTGTTGTTCATACATAACATCATCACCTTTCTAGAACTATTGTGTTTATAGTATACCTGCCTAAAAAAATTATGTATAGAATAGAAGGAGCTAGCTTACATCTAATGTGAAAAAAAGTTTAATTGTCCATGTCTCTAAGTGCTAACCATTTGGAATAAAGAAGTAATGTATCAGTTATACTATGTAATATTTCTTCATTACTAAATATGGTGGTAAGTATGAATAAGCAAACAATTACTTTATTTCAAGTTTCTATGATACTCATTGGTAGTATTGGGATAATTAATCATGTCATTATGATTCCTATGTTATTAGATACATCAGGTAGAGATTCGTGGATCTCTATCATATTAGTAAGCATCCTATACTTGCTTTGGATTTCAATAATATTCATCATATATAAAAACATAAAAAATGAACATTTGTTTTTGTGGCTAAAAAATAATTTCGGGAAATTCAGTGTATATCCAATCATATTCATAGTTGCACTTTATTTAATAACGATTGGTGTCGTTGCACTAAAAGAAACCTTAACCTTTTTCTCTTTTTATTTACCAGAAACACCTCACTTTGTATTAGGAATACTTTTTTCGTTGATTTGTCTCTATAATGCTACAAAAGGAATTCAATCTATTGCACTTACAACAGGTGTTTTGTTACCAATTGTATTTTTACTTGGTTTTTTTGTAATGTTTGCAAATGTTCCACATAAAGATTATTCTTTACTTCAGCCAATGATGGAAAATGGAATGAACCCAATATTTAGGGGAATGGTTTATCCTGCAGCAGGATTTCTAGAATTAATTTTTATTCTTTTTTTACAGCATCATATTTGTTCAAAAGTAAAATTATATCAATTGATTGCTTTAGGTATTGTTATTATTGGTATCACAATAGGCCCAGTTATGGCAGCTATTATAGAATTTGGTCCTTTCGCAGCAGCAAACCAACGATATCCAGCATTTGAAGAATGGAGACTTGTGTCAATAGGAAGGTACATTGAAAATTTAGACTTTCTCTCCGTGTATCAGTGGCTTGTAGGGATCTTTATTCGTCTATCGCTTGTTGTTTTTCTCATTCCAGATTTGTTATCAATTACAAATCGGAAAACAAGAAATCGGGTTATGTTTGCAATACTTTCATGTATTTTAGTAATAAGTATACTACCCATCAGTGACTCTAGTTTCTATAGGTTTGTATCTCAAATTGTTTTGCCAGTTTCAACATTAGGACTATTTTTGTTTTCTATATTACTAATGGTGTTTGTATGGGTTGTTAAATTTAAAAAAAGCTCTTGAAAGAGTATGAGTATATAATTTATATGAGGTTGCTGAGTTTGAAGGAGACAACGTAGATGAACAAACGAGTAGAATTAAACGAGAAGGTAATACTAGAGTGGTTTGAAGGATGCAATGATGTAAAAATAATAAAGCATAAATTGGATGAGGAAGAAAATACGAGTTCAGTATTATTTATGTATTGTCAAAACTTAATTGATAATACAAAATTAAAACAAGCCACATCATCTCAAGTTTGCAAAAAGCTTTTAATTAATTCTATAGAAGAATTTAACCTTTCAACATTAATTCCTCAGTTATCAGTAAAAAAATTAGATATAGTAAATTCGAATGAAACTATATCTAAGATTATATTTGAAGGTAACCTCCTCATTATTTTTGAAGAATATAAACAAGGGTATATAGTTGATATTGCCCAAATACCTACAAGATCAGTTGAGCAAACAAATACAGAGATGACCATTCGTGGTGGACGTGATGGATTTGTTGAAGAGTTAAACACAAATATAGGATTAATTAGAAAAAGGCTAAAAACAAGTTCTCTTAGTTATGAAGAATTTATTATTGGAGAAAGAACACAAACTAAAGTAGCCCTCTTGTATTTAAAAGATATTGCATCCCAAGATATCATTAATCAAGTTCGATTAAAATTAAGACAAATTAAAATAGATGGGATTGTTTCAAGTGCACAGATTGAAGAATTAATTACAAACAATCAATTTAGTGTATTTCCTTTAGTTGAATATACAGGACGTCCTGATTATGCTGTGAATTGTTTGTTGTATGGGCGTTTTATTTTATTAGTCGAAGGGTCACCGACAGCCACTATTGCTCCAGTTACGTTTCCTTTTTTTGTGAATACATCTGAAGATCAAGATTTTTTCTATATATTCGGTAGCTTTGTACGGCTTGTAAGTCTTTTGGGGATAGCAATTTCTATATTTCTTCCAGGAATTTGGATAGCATTAATTACATATCATCCTGATCAGATTCCCTATACGTTGTTAGCTACATTAAGCTTATCAAGAGAAGGGATTCCTTTTCCTGCTCCTTTAGAAGGGCTAATAATGATGACCTTATTTGAAGTTTTGAGGCAAGCAGGATTGCGTGTTCCTGCGGTATTTGGTCAAACATTATCTGTGGTAGGGGGATTGATTATTGGACAAGCCGCTATTAGTGCTGGAATTGTTTCAGCATCTATGGTCATTATAATAGCAATCTCGGTTGTTTCGACATTTGCTTTAACTAATCAGTCGGTAACAGGAATAATAAGTATATTGCGATATATAGTATTTGTAGTGTCTTCTTTATTAGGTATAGTAGGATTTATCTTCTGTGTTCTTGTGATGGCAATACATGTAGTGAATTTACGATCTTTTGGAGTCCCATTCTTTACACCATATTCACCCCCTGTATTTAAAAGTATGCTAGCAGCCACATTTAGAATTCCTTTCACGTATATGAAAAAAAGACCTGAAGAATTGCATACGCAAGATAATACAAGGAAAAGAGAGAGTACAGATGAAGAAAAATAAAAGAATAGTTGTATTTCTTTTTATGATGTGTACGTTTCTAACAGGGTGTTGGGATCAAAGAGAGTTGCATCACGTTCTATATATAAATAGTCTAGGTATCGATTTTAAAGATAATAATTATATCATCCGTCCGCAATTTATTAATTTCTCTAACATAGCTAAACAAGAAGGGAGCACTACCCGTAATTATAGCCAGGCCTATATTGGAAAGGGAAAAGGCTCCATTTTAGATGAGGCAGCATTTGATTTTTATAAGGGGGCTCAACAAGAAATCTCATGGGAGCATCTCAAAACAATTGTTGTAACAGAGCGATTTTTAAAACATGGTGACATAAATCAATTTAATGATTTTTTCTCTCGTTTTTTTCAATTTCGAGATACTATGTGGATATTTGGAACTAAGGAACCTTTAGAAAATATATTAGCAAACAATAATATTTTAAATATTTCTCAATTATATACAATCATTAATTTACCAAAAGAGATAACCAAGCAATATACAATAATAGATCCTTTACCTTTATATAAATTTCAAAGAAATTATTATGAACCTGGGATGACAACTCGTATTCCTTTCTTAGCTACGACTAAAGCATATTGGAAAAAAGGGCATACATCATTTCCAATGTTAAAATTTAGTGGTTATGGTTTTATAAGTGATAAATTCTATATAAATCATTTAAACAGCCATGATATTGCTGGGATTCGCTGGACGGATGGAAATACGAAACGAGCTCCATTACTTTTAAAATTTAATCAGAAAATTATTGGACATATAGTATTAAAAAACCCGAAGATAGATACAAAACATTTTGTGAAAAATGGAAAGTTACGCATACTTATGAACATCCATTTCGATGCTGATATTTTTCAATTAATACACTCTATGCCTGTAAATGATATTAAAAAAATTGCAGAGGCCCAAGTTGAAAAAGAAATTAAAACAACGTACCGAAAAGGAATCGAAAGAGGGATTGACACGTATCAGTTATCACATTCTTTATATCGTCAAAATAATAAATTATGGAAAAAACACAAAAAAGAGGGAGGGGTATTTCTTCAAAATAAAGAATTAGATTTAAATGTCTCGATTAATATAGCTACAAATGGAAAATCTAAAAATAAGCGTAATATGATTGAGCATTAGAATGGTTGAAAGTGAAAGGAAACATAAAATATTAACTCTAAATAAGAGATTCGAACGTGAAAGACCATTCTGTATTTTCTTTTTTGGTTTGTTTTGATGGTTCGGATTGAATATTACTATTAGAACAGCCTATAAGCGTTACACATGAAAGTAATACTACAGGTAGTATCTTTTTATAATGTGCAATGTGAAAAAACTTCTTTGAAACTATCATATATTTTCAATTTCTTTCAAGAATATATGGATTTTGTATAGGTTTTTACATACCTATACAATTAACAAATGCACTGGATAGCACTCCTCTTGTACAAAATGAGAGGACTACCAAGAACACCTTTTTTATACGTAATAGATAATCTTAGTAACACATTTGTTCCATTTATGATTAAGCTTTTTAACATATCTATTAACTTTGTTTTTAAGCATCGCAAACTCCATTTTTTTGAACTCCACTTAATTTAATATGGATTTAGAGTGAGTTTTTCTTGTAATGGGAATTTCAATTGGATAGCGCATATATAACAACCTCGTCTCGGATAGAATAAGGAATAACAACTACTGATTTCATTTTAAAGTTGGATGGTAGAAATAAAAAGCTTAAAAAACGAAAAGTCCCCCTAATTGATTCCTAATAAGATTATACTTGCTACAAAAACAAACAAACTCGCCCTACTAAGAGGGGAGTTTGTTTGTTTGTTTTTTAGATAAAGGAATGTTCATGCAAAATTGCACACTATGTTCCATATTTTTTATAGTATACTTTATATTTAGCGTTTCAAGAATTTGTTTAACAATATATAGTCCCAAACCACTTCCCCCAGTATTTCGATTCCTTGATTTTTCAATTCGATAAAATGGTTTGAAAATTTGTTGTATATCTTCATCTTTAATATTGACACCTGTATTTATAATTTGCATTTTGATTTGACCATGTTTAGAATCATTATTTAACTTGATATAGACTTTTTCATCATGTGGTGAATACATAACTGCATTATGGATAACATTTTTACATGCTTTTTCAAATAGAACACGATCTGTATAAACAGAAAAGTCAGAGTCAATTTCTTTTATTATTTGGATGCTTTTTTGAGAAGCGAAAAATTCGAGATCTTTTGTGATTGTACCTAATAACTTTGAAAGATTAACTTCTTCTATTTTTAGTTTAAAAGTGTGTTGTTCTAACTTTGACATACTTAAAATTTCACGAACTAATTGTTGCATACTTTCAATAATTTGATGATTTTTCTTTAAATATTGATCACGATTTTGATAAGGGCCAATATTGTATATCATCCCTTCTAAGTACCCTTTCATTACAGTAAGAGGGGACTTTAATTCATGTGCTACAATCGCAAAAAACTCTCTGCGTTTTGTTTCTATTTCTCTTTCTTTTTCAATATCATTTTTTAGTTGTTCATTTGCTTTTTTTAAATCGAACATAGCTTGTTGTAAGTTAATAGACATGTCGTTCAAACTATTAGATAACTCTCCTAACTCATCTGTAGAGCGAACCTCAATTTTTTCGGAGAAATCCAAATTTGCCATCTTTTGTGCACCCTCATTAATATAAATAAGTGGCTTTGTAATAAACCTGGAATAGAAATAAGCACTCCCTATACCAATTATGAGCACAATGATACTAATATAGGGGAGAAAACGCACTAATACCTGCGAAGCTTCATCAATTGGTTGAAATGTTGCGAACACTACAAGTGTTAAGCTACCATCTTGGAATTGAATTGGTTCCGTAACATTATATGAATTACTAATGGTACCTGCATTCTCAAATCGTGTGGCTTTAGTAACTACTGTTGTTTGTGTACCACTTTGAATAAAAGAAAATGAAGGCGAGTAAATAATTACTCCTTCTTTATTTTGAAGCGAAAGCATCGCGTTATTTTTTTTTGCGTATTCATCAAAAAGTGGTATCGCATCTTGAAATGTAAGATCTTTGGACTTATCAATTATTTCTTTTATCCCTGTTTGAAGTTGATCTGTTTTGTATTGCTCATAAAACGTAGGAAGAAAGAAGTATAAAGTTAAATAAATCAACACTGCAAAGGATAACAAAATGAGAGATGTAGTCATAAAGAGTTTATAAGTAATTCGCTTCATCTTCATGATTTTTAAAATTTTATTCATCAACTTTATAACCAATACCCTTTATTGTTTTAATGTAGGGGATAGCTAGTTTTTTACGTAGATTTTTAATATGTGTATCAATTATTCGTGTTTCTCCAAAATAATCGTATCCCCAAACTTTCTCTACGATATTTTCTCTTGTCAGTACTTTTCTCTCATTTTGAAATAGTAGTTGTAGAATTTCGAACTCTTTTGTCGTTAAGAAAATTTCAACATCATCTACATATACTCGATATGCATCAACATCAATTCGTACTTCTTTAAATATCAAATGATTATTTACATTGTTATCATAACTTCTTCTAAGTACTGCTTCGACTCGTCTAATCAAAACATGAAACGAAAAGGGTTTTGTTATATAATCATCAATCCCAAGATCGAACCCTTTCATTTGATCTTCCTCTTCTTCTAACGCAGTTAGTATAATAATTGGTATGTTTGACTGACTTCGAATCATTTTAGCAACTTCAAATCCATTAAGATTGGGCATCATTACATCTAGAAGAACTAAATCAAATGATTGCTTATTAAATTGTGTCATACCCTCTAGTCCATCTGAAGCAACTACCACTGTATACTGTTGTGTCATTAAAAATTGTTTAATTAATTCCTGAATTTCTTGATCGTCCTCAACCACGAGGATATGATAGTTTTTCATAATATCACCTCTGGTAGTCATTATAGCCGTACTATCTGTAGTTTATGTGGAGATACAGTAGGAAACTTTATAAGACGTTTAACGTATTAACTCCATTTTCAAGATTGTGTATTCTCCGTAAAAAAGATTATTACCGATATTCCTTTTTTATGTAGGAATATTTGTGTGCTTGAAAAAACTTATCATATAAAAAGTTGAACGATTAATATTTACGAAAAACTAATGTATAATAATGTAAATTACATGTAGTTTTTTTAACTGTTTGAAAATACACTTTCGATACTTTACTAGAAGGGAGAAAGGGAGATGAATTTAAATATAAAAGAAGCAAGCGAAATTCTAGAGCGTACGCCACAAACTTTGTAGTTTTTTTGCTAATTTAGTAAAGGCCTAAGGTGCGAACTAAGGATTATTTAAATCATGTGAGAAAGGTTGTGAATTTATTTGATGGGTTATAAAGCTATGCTGTTTGATTTAGATGATACGTTACTTAATAGGGATAAGGCAGTAGATACATTGTTTTTATTTGTTTTAGAAAAGTGTTATGAGGATGTTAGTGATACAGTAAAAAACAATATGCTACAGAAATTTAAAGAATATGATAAAAGGGAATACGGCATGAGTGATAAAACGATAGTTTTAGAATCATTGTTTGATGAATTTCCGCCGAAGTATAGATTACCACGCAATTACATCGAAGATTTTTGGAATGAAAAATTCCCTAAATGTTTTTCGATAGACCAAAATACTATTCATTTCTTAAATCATATAAAGAAGTACTTTAAAGTTGGAATTATCACAAATGGCTCAAGTCAGAGGCAAAGAGCTAAAATAATTAACACGAATTTAAACAATTACTTTGATACGATCATTATTTCTGAAGAAGTAGGATTTAGTAAACCGGATAAACGTATATTTGAACTAGCATTAAATAAGCTTAATGTGCAACCAGAAGATGTATTATTTGTTGGAGATGACTTAGAAAAGGATATTGCTGGTCCTCAAAATGTAAATATAAAAGGGATATGGTTTAATCCTCATAGAATCACAAATAAGACTGAAATAAAACCGTATTCTGAGATTGACACTTTTGATAGTTTATTAAGTTATATTACTCCGCAATTTTTTTATAATAAGTAAAAATATTGCGGAGTAATGAATTTTTATATTCTAAACAAATAATTAAGAAAGATTTTATTTACCGCATTGTAAGTAAAAACAAAGAAACACTTCAAGCTCTACTTAAGGGCAGTGACTTTATAGAAACACTCATTACTGGTAAATGTTTAAGAAATAAACAAACTAAAAATACAAGTAAGGAATGTATTCTTAATCTCGCATTGCCCCCGCCTCTCGAGAAGTCATTGCTCCTTGTCCTGCTCTTACATCATTTTGAATTTCTTGTTTTACTTTTTACGCATCAGTTGTAGCAAAATCTGATTTCATATTAGAAGCAGACTTTATAGCTTTTTTAGAATATTGCATACAAACCCTCCTCAATTTAATACTTTACAAACTTATTATTTACAAAAATACACTCTTCATCCCACGAATAGTTAAACACATTTTATTTAAAGTAAAGTGGGAATTATAAAAAGAAGAGTAAGGACAAGTGACAAGGTTTTAAATATGATTACATGCAGCGGAAAAATCTATTCAATATAGATGCTTTGTACAGAAGATTACCCCATAAGGCATTTATACAAGGCAAGAAACAAGAATAAGAAACGCTAATGATGTATTGGTGGCTACATGATATGGATGGAGACACTGGTTATTGGAAAGAGTATTTAGCGACAACATATCCTGAAGTGTTTGCATAAAAAAACCTCCAAATGGAGGCTTTTTTATTTAAGTAAAAAGTAAATTAAAGTAATAATTATATCTTCCCTTTTCATGTCACTCATGATTATATACATTCTATACAATGTAGAAGAACTGATGTTTGTGTTAAACTAAGAAATGAACAAAGGGGGAGTTTTCTTGAACAATTATAATGATACGATGCGAAATTTAGACAATATAGTTTACAAACCTAATAATTTAATGATAACGAATGTAAAAGAAGAAAAGCAAAACGCAGAATATGCAGGATGTATATTTCACTTAAATAACAAAACCATTCGTTTTAGAAAATCAAAAATTACTCCTAATAAAATTGGTCAATTTGTTTCTTTTTGGGAGAAAGATGACAATATGCAAAATCAAGCGTTTTCTTATGACGCTGCTCCTGATTTATTAGTTATCACTTGTATAGATGATAATAAACTAGGACAATTTATTTTCCCTAAAGAGATTCTTCTTAAGGAAAAAATCTTGAGAACAGAAAACCAAAAAGGCAAGATGGCTATGAGGATTTATCCAATCTGGGATAGCCCTGTTAGCAACCAAGCTAAAAAGAGTCAACTGTGGCAAATTCAATATTTTGTTGATTTAAGCAATCATAATAATTTACCTATAGACAAACTATTAAATTTGTATTCGTAGCTTCTTATCTTAAGTAATCTTATTGGTTAGACTTTTTGTACCGGTACAGTTAAACGAAATGCACATTGTTTCAGCACCCCATCAAATTTACAATCAGCATATACTATTTTAATCTATATATTTTAAGGGGTGCTGACTATGACAAATCTACAACATAAGCTGTTTACAAGATTGAACCTTGCAAAGCGTACTGAAGTTAAATTTGAGGAATTAAATACAATTCTCTTTGCATTTGCACACACTATACCATTTGAGAATTTAGATGTTATAGCCCGTAATACGAATATAATTACTATGGAAAATTTACAGAATAAAATTTTAACTAGTTCCCGCGGCGGGCTTTGTTATGAATTAAATACGCTTTTTTATTACTTTTTAAAAGATTGTGGTTATGATGTACAACTCGCATTAGGTACCGTATATAAAAATGATAGAAACGCATGGGCACTTGAGAATGGACATATAACGATTATTCTAAATTATGATAAAGTACGATACGTAATTGATGTAGGTATTGCTTCACTAGTACCTCTAGTCCCTGTACCTTTTACTGGTGAGTCTGTTTCTTCTAAAAATGGTACGTATCGAGTGAGACAAAAAGATACGAGTAAAGGGAATTACGTTCTAGAAAGAAAAGATACGAATGGTGAGTGGAAAGTTTGTCATGCTTTTTATAATCGTATAATTGATGAAGTAGTAGTGAATGATGTTCAAAAAAGAGTAATAGAAGATGAGAAATCTATTTTCAATAAGGGCCCAATTGCAGTCAAATTGACGGACTCTGGCCATGTCTCTTTAACAAATACTAGTTTAACTGAAATGATTCATGGTGAAAAAGCGAAACGTGAAATTACAGAAGATCAATATAAAGAGCTTTTATATACTTTATTTGCTATTGAGTTATGATAAAACAAATAGCTAGCCGGTTCTTATGAAGAATCGGTTATTTTAATTTAAAACAATTATTAAAGTTTGATTTTCTTAATAGATATAATACACTAGAACAGTATGAAAAAGTATAAACAACGAATTTTGAATGTAAAGGAAGATCTTCATGTCAATTATCGATAAATTGAAACTTAATAAGTATACGAATATGGTTGTTATTAATGAACCAAGTGATTACGAAGTTTTTACAGGAAAAGAAACTGTATTTTCAAAAGAACACGATGCCATTTTTATTTTTGTAGAAACACTGGATGAAATGGTGAAACAAACGAATTATATTATTAGTAATGAAGAATTATTAATTGAAAAAGGATACGTATTCTTCGCATATCCGAAAAAAGGTAATTCTCGCTACAGTACGTTTATTCACCGTGATGAGATGTTTCCAGCATTAAACGTTGGAGAAGATGGATATGTGGGAGAAAGCGATATTAAATTTGCGCGAATGGTAAGTATGGATGATATTTTTACTGTTGTAGGTTTAAAGCGTGAGAAGAAAAAAGCGACAAAAACGCCTGCAATGAGCCAATGTGTAGCTGATTATGCAGATCGAATTCAAGATGTTGAAGCTTTATTAGCTAATCACCCAAATGAACTTAAGTTTTATCAAAGTTTAACACCTGGATACAAAAAAGATTGGGCACGTAATTTGTTTTCTGTAAAACAAGAAAAAACACGTGAAAAACGTCTTGAGAAAATGATTGAAATTCTTTCGCAAGGATATAAAACAATTGAATTATTTCGTAAAAAGAAAAAGTAAGACTAGGCAATTCACAATGATGCAACAATTAATTGTATTTGGCACATTGAAAAAAGGATTCCTTTCAGTATACTAAAGTATGTTCTTATATTTAAATAATTAGCAAAAGAGAAAAGGTGTTTGAAATGAAATCGTATATTGTAGTTGGAGCGGGTATTTTAGGGGCGTCTACTGCTTACCATCTTGCTAAGGCTGGCGCGAATGTTATTATCGTGGATCGTCAACAAGTTGGTCAAGCAACAGATGCAGCAGCAGGTATTGTCTGTCCATGGCTTTCGCAACGTCGTAATAAAGCATGGTATAAAATCGTTAAAGGCGGTGCACGTTACTATTCTTCGTTAATTCAGCAATTAGAAGATGACGGTGAAACGGACACAGGTTATAACCGTGTAGGTGCAATTAGTTTACATACTGATGAGAAAAAACTTGATCAAATGGAAGAACGAGCGTATAAACGTCGTGAAGATGCCCCAGAGATTGGTGAAATCACTCGCTTATCAGCTGAAGAAACAAAAAAATTATTCCCGGCATTATCAGAAGAATTTAGTTCTGTTCATATTAGTGGTGCTGCAAGAGTAAATGGAAGATTATTACGTAATGCATTAATAAGCGCTGCGAAAAAACATGGTGCAACTTTTATAAAAGGAGATGCAGTATTAGTCCGTGAAGGTAATCATATTACGGGAGTTATAGTAAACGATGAAACTATTTTAGCAGAAAAGGTTATTGTAACTGCAGGTGCATGGGCGAACGAAATCTTAAACCCTTTAGGAATTAATTTCTTAGTTACGTTCCAAAAAGGACAAATTGTTCACTTGCGAATGGAAAATACAGCAACAGAAAATATGCCAGTTGTTATGCCACCAAATGATCAATACATTTTAACATTTGACAATGGTCATGTCGTAATTGGTGCAACACATGAGAATGATACTGGTTTCGATCACCGTGTAACGGCTGGTGGTTTAAATGAAGTATTCCATAAAGCATTAACAGTTGCACCTGGCTTAGAAGATGCTACTATGCTTGAGACGAGAGTTGGATTTAGACCGTTTACTCCAGGATTCTTACCTGTTATCGGACCGCTTCCTAACTTCGACGGTATTCTTGTTGCAAACGGATTAGGAGCTTCAGGTTTAACTGCTGGTCCATATTTAGGATCAGAACTCGCTAAATTAGCGCTAGGACAACCAATTGAATTAGATTTAAACGATTATGACGTTGCAGGCGCAATTGAATAACATCGGGTATGAAAAAAATACACTAAGCAAATTTGATAGAAAATAAGCGTTTTTTTCTTCGTGAAGAATTAGACAGTTTATGAAAAATAAAATTCTTCAAAAATAGAGGGCTGACACCATAAACCTGCATTATTAATGTAGAATTATGATGTCGGCTCTTTATTCATATGTATTTAAAGCTTATTTTCGAGAGGAGGTTAAGCAATGAGAGCACCATATCAAGTATTAATATTTCCTTACATAAAAATTGACGACTCTATTCAATATGCGATTTTCAAACGAAGTGATTATGGTTATTGGCAAGGCATAGCTGGTGGTGGAGAAGACGGTGAGATTCCTATTGAATCAGCAAAACGTGAAGCGTTTGAAGAGGCCGGTATTACAAGAGAATGTTCATATATACAATTAGATTCCGTGTCTTCACTACCAGTAGAGGATGTAGTTGGAGGATTCCTATGGGGAGATGACGTTTATGTAATAAAAGAATTTTCTTTTGGAGTTAAAGTACCTACAAAAAACATCTCATTATCTAAAGAACACTTACATTATAAATGGTTATGCTTTGAGGAAGCAGTAACGTATTTGAAGTGGGATAGCAATAAAACAGCATTGTGGGAATTAAACAAAAGACTATTAAATCAATAAAAGTGTTAGCTAACAACGATAGTAGAGGAACAAGAATTGAACACTACTAAAAATCAAACATGGATTTGGCATGGTCAATGAACCAAGAGAACTTGCACTAAGAAAAGCTCTATACAGTTGCCTCTGAAAAAATGAAAATAGTTAGAAATATTTTTTTGTTGTATGGTTTTTGGCTCTGAATAGCGGAATACATATTAAGTATTCAACAGTTCAAATAAAACGAGCCATCTTTTTATTTGAAGAAGAAAGATGACTCGTTTTATGCTAAAATTCGCTTAGTGTATATTTTCGTTAAAATGTGGGTAAGCCCCTTTTAGCAAAACCGGAGTGGAAATGATGAGTGTAAATTGTTTTGTGGGATTGATAAAGGATGAATTATTAAAAGAGGTAATCATAAGAAGTGAGGACGAATTTGAGCCTGTAGTAGTTAAAGATATTCCTAGACTTTGGAAGTGTTTAGGGAAAGGTAATTATGCTGCAGTATTCATGCATAGCAAATACAAAGATTGGGTAGTGAAAGTTTACGCGCGAGAAGGAGAAGGAATTGAAAAAGAGTCAGAAGTATACCGCAGAATCGGAAATCATCCTTCTTATTCAAAGCTTATATATAAAGGAGAAAATTTCATAGTATTGAAACGTTTAAAAGAAATTACCTTATACGATGCTATTCATAAGGGAATTAAAATTCCTAAGCAGGTAATCCTTGATATAAATAAAGCTTTAGAGTATGCAAGGAAACAAGGATTAACTCCTTGTGATGTTCACGGAAAAAATGTGATGATGGAAAAAGGAAGGGGATATGTAGTCGATGTATCTGATTTCTTAAAAACAAAAGAAGATAGTAAGTGGAGAGACCTAGAAAAGGCATATTTTACATTTTATTTGCCTTTCATTTATAAATTGCCTTTCCCTGTTAAAATACCGTATTTTATGTTAAACATTGTTAGACGTTCGTATAGAAAATATAAGAAACTTAAAAAGAAATTCGAATTGTAAAAAGATCACATACTTATAAGTGGACCACTAGTAAACAAAAGGACCGTACATTTCTAAAATGTACGGTCCTAATCTTATATATATTTTTATTAGTTATTTCACTATCAATTCCAAAACGAGATATTTTGAATAAATGAAACCGTCAAAATAAGTGTTGATGCGGAACCAGTAGTTAATAACATTACTATTTTTCGTCCATTCTGTTCTTTTGAAGATTTTATAAGTTCTGTAATCAACACAATCCATATTATTATAGAAACTATAGAAATAATATTTATAGACATATGTAACACATCCCTTCGTGTTTTTACATAAACATTTCTTTTTTTATAAATCAAAAGCAGTGTAACAATAAAATATGTATAGCATTACAAATCAATATTTTCCTGTTAAACCACCTTTTTTAAATAGAAATACGACTGATAAAACGATAAAAACAGCCTTCAAACTGCCCCAATATGGATAAATAGCATGATCTGTTAGATTAGCATGCTGAAAAATGTTCTCTAATCCAAAAATCCCAATAATGACCGCTAAAAGAAAAGCAGCTTTTCCAATAGTCGTATTACGATAGAGGGTAAATAAATATAGCGCAAATATAAGTGGTAAGATGATTTGTAGTAAAAGTGTCATAAGTAGCCCCCTAGTTTATTTATAATTACATTATATACAAAATTGTAATAAAAAGGAATGCTACTTATTTGATACTAATGAGATCACTCTAATCATACTCTTCTATTAAAAAGAATATAAAGGGGTGTAAAGTTAATTGACAAAAGTTAAGGTTCATTTACGACCCATTGTTCGTAACATAAATTTACCGACTGTCATAAAAACAGCAATACTTCCAGGTGAATCAGTTGAAAGACTATTTATCGCAACCCAATTAGGAGAGGTTTTTTACATAGGCGATGGAGTCATAAAAACATTTTTAAATATTCGTCAACGTATTATTAAATTAGGTACATCTGAAGAAGGTGTCTCTAGTAGCGGCTATGATGAACGTGGATTGCTCGGACTTGCGTTTCATCCACAATTTTATCAAAACGGTTTATTTTATCTTCATTATTCAGTAGCTGGAACTCAAGGACCCGGTGCACTTTCTGAACAATTTAAACCGAATCCTTGTGACCCGAAAACTTTAAATTTAAAGTGGGTTAATAGAAATACGCAATATGATCATATTGATACAATTGAAGAATGGATTTTACAATCAAACGGGCAACCTCAAAAACGTAGAACATTACTTCATATAAAACGCCCATTTTTTAATCATAATGGAGTAAATACTTTAAACTTTTCTCCAGAGACGGGGAAACTTGTATTTACAAATGGAGATGGTGGGTCGGGTTATGATCCGTTTAATTTAAGCCAAGATGATTTAGAAATAGCAGGTAAAATAATTGAAATCGATGTAAGTAGAGATACATTCATAAATAATCCTCCAGTAGTTACACGCTTTAATGAACTTCCTCTATCTATACAAGAAACACTTACATTAATTGCGAAAGGCGTCCGTAATATAACCGGCATTTCATTCCAAAGGTTTTATAATCAATATATTAAATATGCAGGTAATGTCGGACAGGATATTGTAGAGTCTATTTTTTCATTTGTTCAGTATAAACCAATTCCGGTTACCGAACTTAATAAAATGCAGGTAATGAGATTCACTTCTAATCAAGATGGATTTATTAATTTTGGTTGGAGAGGATGGGAAGGAGAATTACCTACTTCTTTTATACGGCACTGTGCTGATAATCCTACTTTAGATGAGAGAACAATGGTTTATTATAATGAAACAATAGAATTATCCGTAAAGCGTATGCAGCCGCTCATTAGTTATTTTCATAAAGACCCGAGACCAGATAAGTTTGGAGGAACTTCACTTACAGGCGTTCAGCCATATATGGGAACTGCAATCCCAAATTTATATGGTAGCGTTGTATTTACTGATCTTGCTAAGAAAGAAGAATCTCGGCCGCCAGTTAAAGGTGTTTTAGCATATACTAAAGCCGATACAGAAGATAAACATAATGACTTTCATGTTATTGAAACCAATTATGATTTTGGTACGCAAGCAGCTTATTATATGAGTTTAGGAACAAATTTGGATCAAACTAGGTTATATTTAGGAGTTTACGGTTCTATGAAAGTAACTGATTTTAACAAAGGTACCATATTTGAAATTATTCCTTAAAAAGATATACACTTATAGTTTATCCCCTAAAGGTCTTCTTTATAAACGTCTATTGTATTGTGATTGATAATAAGCAGAAAGCAAATCATAAACAACTAGTGTATGAATAATATAGAAAGTGATGAATGAGATATCTTTAGGGGGTATATTGATGAATCGGTTTGTACGTTATTGGTGTCAACTTATGATAGAGAATGATGCGAACTTTGTTCATAAAAGAAAATTGTCCCTAGCAAATAAGCTAGTCATTACAGCTTTAATGAGTGCTTTAGCCACCATGTTTCAAGCAGCGGGGAATTTAATTCATGGTATAGGGTTATTCATTAGTCCTTTTGCGACATTACCAATTTTTTTGGCTATTTGCTACTCTATTCGTGAGGGAGTACTTTCTTATATCCTTACTATTCTCTTATTATTTATTATCGAGCCAAGTGAACTAATTGTTTTTCCCTTTACTACAGGTTTATTAGGTATAGCCTTAGGGCTTTCCTTTATACAATTCAAGAGGAGAATTTGGGTTGTTTCCTTTTCTGCGATTTGTCTACTTATAGGAATTATGATAGTTCTCGATATTTTCCGTTTTCCCGTACTTGGTCCTACTATTCATACAACTATGGATATAAAAATTATTTCATCTATATTTATACTGAGCTTTCTATACTGCTGGATCTATGCAGGGCTTTGTAGCATATTGTTGAATAGAGTATATAAAGCATTGTTTTAACAATTGTATAGAATGGAGAATTAAAACATGTATAACGTTGCAATTAGGAGACCAAATTCGGATGATTTAGAGGAACTTCACTTGTTTTTCCGTATAGTTATTACGAATACATATAAAGACGAAGGATTATCACAACAATTGAATGACATAGAAAATGAAATTAACATGAAAAAGCAATATTTGAAAATAGATTTTGATAGTAATGGAGAAAAACGTTACTTTTTATTAGCGATTGATACAAATAACGATAAAATCATTGGAACAATTGAAGTTGGCCCAGTAAGTACATTGATTACTAGTTGTACAAGCGGTGTACTTAAGGATTTGTATGAAATAGGAACTGTATTTATACTCCCAGAGTATCAAAGAAAGGGTATCGGGAGATTACTGCTGCATACAATGTTTCTTACGTTACTTAGCAGAGGAATAACAGAATTTTGTTTAGATAGTGGATACAGAAAAGCGCAAAGTATATGGACGAAGAAGTTTGGAGAGCCTAGTTATGTACTAAAAGATTATTGGGGAGAATCAAGTGATCATATGATTTGGAAGAAGAGTTTACATGATACACCTATAATATTTGAATTATAAAATGAAATATGCCTATGAACGTAGCTTTTCTTACATATGTATGCTATTATTTATCTTTATAATAAAAGAGGACGTGAATGAACTTGATTAAAATTAGTATCCCTGAAGTTGATGTTACAATTACTGAACGTAAACAAGTTATTAGAGGAGACGAGCCAAGAATTACGCCAATCAATGGTTTTATCGATTTCCACTTGTTCCCTAGAGATAAAGGCGGCATTTTTATGTTTTACAATATTAATGACGAACTACTTTTCGTAGGTAAAGCTCGTAAAATTAGACAACGTATTAAGAAGCATTTCGAAGACAATGTTTCACCAATTAAAAATCACCGTGATGAAGTATATCGCATTGATGCATGTATCGTAGAAGATCCAACAGAAAGAGAAATTTATGAAACATATATCATTAATGAATACAAAGCAAAATATAACGTTGATAAAGTATTCTATAAATAAGTAATAAAAAAAACAATCCTAGTACATATACTGGGATTGTTTTTTTATTTAAATTTATTCCTCATATTTTTCTCCTTTTTTTAAATGATTCGCAGCAATAAAGCAGCATACTCCTATACATATAAGTACAATTCCAATCGTTTTATGTTTTCCCAAAAAGAAAGGAATATCAGAAATAATATTTGTCATACATAATCCTACAAACACAAGGATCGGTCCTAGCCAAAGTAATACATTGCCGAATTTTGTGTGCTTCCACATAATAACCCTCCTCAACCCTCTTTACATATATATCCATAAATTGAAAGTAAATTCATAGAGAAATATAGTTTTTTTCATATCAAAAATTTAACCTTCATATATTGGTACAAGCAAACAAGAAAGGGGACCATCATGAATTGGTTAGAAGCTTTTATATTAGGGATTATACAAGGTTTAACAGAGTTTTTACCGATAAGTAGTACAGGTCATCTTTATTTAGGAAGACATTTGTTTCAATTAGATAAAGCAGGATTGTTTTTAGATACGATGCTGCATATTGGTACTTTACTTGCAGTGTTTATTTATTACAAAAAAGAATTTATATATTTAATCAAAAATCCATTTTCAAAACTAATGCTATTACTTATTGTCGGGACGATACCTGCGGTTGTAATTGGATTGTTATTTAAAGACTTTTTTGAGGATATTTCAAAAACAGGTATTACGATTGGTTGGGAGTTTTTAGTGACAGGGTTCTTTCTCTACATGGCGGATAAACAAAAGAATGGTCGTAAAAAAATGGACGACATTACATATAAAGATGCATTTATCATCGGTTCATTTCAAGCGGTTGCTATTTTCCCTGCAATTTCTCGTTCTGGTATGACAATCGTCGCTGCATTATGGAGAAAGTTAGACCGCGAAACCGCAGCTTACTTTTCTTTTTTATTATCAACACCAGCCATTGTCGGAGCAATCATTTTGCAATTTGTAGATGTTTTTCAAGGGAAAGCAGAATCTATTTCTAGTACATCTTTAATTGTTGGAACGTTATCAGCTGCGTTTTTCGGTTACATAGCTGTTTCGTGGATGATTCAGTATTTAAAACGTCACTCCTTAAAAGTATTCGCTTATTACGTCTGGGGATTAGGTATTTTAATTTTAACGTTACAATTTACTCATGTGTTTTAATTATAATGATAAAGAAGTTAATGAGTTTAAGATCCTGTTTCATTCATATAAGGCAGGATTTCTTTTTATTAAGGGGGAAAACATGTTTAATAAGGCTATCGTTATTGGCGGAAGTATCGCAGGAAAGCTCGCAGCAAAAGCATTATCAACTGCTTTTAAAGAAGTAATCATTATAGAGGCCGGTGAAAAATGGGATGGAAAGTCCTCGAGAAAAAGAGTCCCACAAAGTAATCATCCTCATGTGTTATTAAAAGGTGGAGAAAAAGCCATTGAGGAATTGTTTCCTAATATTACGAATGAATTAATAGAAGCAGGTAGTGTCGTACATAACTTTACTCGTGATTTAAAATGGCATCAATTTGGTTTATGGAAACAGCCATTCAGAGGAGAAGTACATATGATTCAGCAAAGTCGTTCTATGCTCGAATCACATATTCAAAAACGCATTGAACAAATTTCAAATATTACTATTAAATATGAAACATTGGTTGAAGGGTTAGTAGTAAATGAAAAGCTTAATAAAGTGTGCGGAGTAAAAATGGAATGTTTAAATACAGAAAATCAAGAAGAAGTTCATGCAGATATTATTGTTGATGCAAGTGGATTCGGTTCAAAAAGCATAGCGTGGTTACGAGAATACGAAATTGAAGTGCAAGAAGAGAAAGTACGTATTGATTTATTTTACGTAACGAGAATGTTTAAACTTAAAGAAAATGAGAAATTAGACTGCTGTAATATGCTAATGTCTCCAAGTTTCCCTGACAATCCGTATGGTGTTCTTATTCAAACGATTGAGGATCATCGTTATTTTGTTACTTTCAGCGGATATGCAAATGAGAAAGCACCACAAACAGATGATGAATTTTATGATTTTGCTGAAAACTTATCAATCCCTAATGTTACAGATTTTCTTAACAAAGCTGTGGCAATTTCAGATATCAAAACGTATAAAATTCCTTATCAAGTACGTCGGAGATTTGATCTCACCACAAATATGCCAGAAGGATTATTAGTCGTTGGAGATGCACATTGTCGTTTTGATCCTGTTTTCGGGCAAGGTGTTTCAGTTGCAGCTATGGAAGCTCACCAATTGCAGTTACTTTTACAAAGGAGACAAAAGCTCGATCATGCATTTACACAGCAGTTTTATAAAGAGACCGCTTATATCATACAAACTCCGTGGAAAATGACAACAACGGAAATATCACGTCATCCACAGCTAAAAAGAGAATTAACGATAAAACAAAAATTTCAGCTATGGTATACGAAACAAATATATCAACTATCTGCAACTGATTCTGACGTTTATATTCGATTAGTAAAGGTGATGAATTTAATTCGTAGCCCATTTCACCTATTTCATCCAAAAGTGCTATTTGCTGTGTTACTGAAGCAAAAAAAATAGCAGGAAAATCGTTGATTAAAAAAGAATATATAACAGTTAGTAGATATAGAAGGGGTAATCGAGATGAAAATATACATAGAACAATTAAAGAAACACGATGCTAAAGATTTATTTACGTTTGAACTTACGAATAAGTCTTTTTTTGAAACAATGGTACCTAATCGTGGCTCGCAATATTTTGATTTTGAATATTTCCAAAAACTACTAGATGATTTGTTAATAGAACAGGCGGATGGAGAATCTTATTTTTATTTAATTCGTAACGAAGAAAGTGAAATTGTAGGAAGAATAAATTTAGTAGATATAGATTCGGAAACTCGAATCAGTTCGTTAGGTTATCGGGTCGGAGAAAAGTTTACTAAAAAAGGAGTTGCAACAGAAGCTGTAAAATTAATTTTAGACGTAGCGAAAAACAATGAAATTAATGAGGTTCATGCTAAAACAACTACTAATAATCTTGCATCACAAATTGTACTAGAAAAAAGCGGATTTTCTTCTTATCAAAACGAAGCAGATACAACATCTGTAGTATTAAATGGAGAACATGTGAATTTTGTACATTATATTTGGAGAAATACTTCGCGCTTATAATAAGGGGGACTTATTCATGAATGATTTACGTTATCCAATTGGGCAATTTACATATAAACGTCCTATAACGGAAGAAATGATTGATACATGGATTCAAGAAATTGAAGATTTACCTAATGAACTAACGAAGGCAATTAAAGATTTAGATCAGAAACAGTTAGACACACCGTACCGCGTTGGTGGATGGACAGTTCGTCAAGTAGTCCATCACATTGTTGATAGCCATATGAATAGTTACATACGCTTTAAATTAGCACTAACAGAAAAGAATCCAACGATTAAACCATATAAAGAAGAAAAGTGGGCAGAATTACCTGATTCTAAATTACCAGTAGATGTTTCACTAGTAATGTTAGAATCATTACATAAAAGATGGGTTAACCTTTTATATTCTTTAGAACTTGAAGATTTAGAAAAGACATTTAACCACCCAGAGACTGGTGAAACAAAACTTGCTGTTGCAATTGGACTATACGCATGGCACGGACGTCATCATACGGCTCATATAACTTCATTAAGAAAGCGACTAAATTGGTAGTAACGTGAAGATTACATTAGAGAAAGCGACAGAAAGTGATGCATCAGTTTTATTTCAAATGCAAATAGACTCATTTAGCCCTTTATTAAATAAATATAAAGACTATGAAACAAACCCAGCAAATGAATCTATTGAAAAAACTATTTTTAGAATAAATAATCCCAGCAGTAATTTTTATAAAATTATAATAGATTCGAGACTTGTTGGGGCGATATGTATATCCCAAAAAGAACTACTTTATAAATTTTGGATCAGTCCGATGTTTATTCATCCAATCTATCAAGGGAAAGGAATCGCTCAGAAGGTACTTATTTTAATTGAAGTGATGTTTCCAAAAGCACAATGTTTTGAACTTGCTACGATTTTAGAAGAAGAAAGAAATTGTTTTCTGTACGAAAAAATGGGGTATAAAAGAACAGAAGTAAGAAAGAAATTAAATGATAAAACTACACTAATTTATTACAAAAAAGAAAGGTAAAGCATTTGAAATACGCTTTACCTTTTTCTGTTATTCTAGATTAAATATACAAAAACGATGAATATTCTTCCAAAATAATCGGGTTAGTAATTTTATAGATGAATAAACATACAGAAAAACGTTATTTCGTCGTATATGTTACTAACGCTTTTTGAATGCTTAAAACACTATCGTCACCTTTAAATTCTTTCGTAATTGGTGTACTCAAACTAGATACCCAAATTTTAAGTTCTGCATCTAAATCAAAATGCCCAGCTGTTTCAATGCTGAATTGTGTAATGCTTTTATAAGGGATAGAATGATACTCAGTTTTTTTACCTGATATCCCTTGTTTATCTACTAAAATAAGACGACGATTTGTGAATACGATTAAATCGCGAATTAATTTATAAGCATGTTCAACTTTCTCATCGTCTAACATAATCTTCTCTAAATCACGTTCTACACTTTCTGTACTCGTATTTGATGCATTTCCTAAAATACCGCTGAATAAACCCATAGGAAATTCCTCCTCCATTATTTGTGTAATGTGTTATTTATATTGTACCACGCTCTTGACTAAGAAATAATGACATTACTTTAGTAGTTTCTGGTTATTGTTGTAACGCACTTATATCACCTTGTCTTAAAGTCTTGTGCTAATATGTAAGTAAGAAAAAAGAAGCAGAGGGATATAGTATGAAGAATATCGGTTTAGTATTAGAAGGTGGAGGAATGAAAGGTTTATATACTGCAGGCGTACTCGAATATTTTATGGAAAAAAACTTATTTTTTCCATATGTAGTTGGCGTATCCGCTGGAGCTTGTATGGGAGCAACTTATTTATCACGTCAAAAAGGGAGAAATAAAAAAGTAAATACAGAGCTAGTAGCAGACAATCGTTATATATCTTATCGAAATTTGATTCGAAAACGTGAATTATTTGGAATGGATTTTCTATTTGATGAAGTACCGAATAAAATTGTACCGTTTGATTTTCAAACTTTCTTAAACTCAAATGAACAGTTTGTTATAGGAACGACTGACTGCGAATCAGGACAAGCTATTTATTATAATAAAGCAGAACACGGGAATGATATTTTAAAAATCATTCGTGCATCTAGCTCAGTGCCGTTTATAGCGCCTGCTGTAGAATATGATAATAGAAAATTACTAGATGGAGGAATTATAGATCCTATACCAGTTTTAAAAGCTCAAACTGATGGTTATGAAAAGAACGTTGTAATTATGACAAAGCCAGAAGGATATGAGAAGCAGCGAAATAAATTTTCAGGGCTGGCAAAAATTTTATATAGGAAATATCCGAATATCGCACAATCTTTAGTAGAACATTATCGTTTTTATAATGAGACGATATCTTATATGAATCAAATAAAACAAAAAGACAACTTTTATGTCATTCAACCAAGTGTACAACTTCCTATAAGCGGTATAGAGAGAAATAAAGAAAAACTCGTTAATTTATATAATCTTGGGTATACAGATGCTCAATGTCATTATGAAAACTTATTAAATTGGATAGAAAAATAAAGGGGTGAAAAGTTGAAGTTAGGAAAACAAATTATTTTTAAGGAATTGCAGAACATGCATAGTCCATTGCACAAGCCGTTTCCTTACCGTGCTACAGCAAAATTGCAGCGAACCTTAAAAAGTAAATTTACCGAAGATGACTGTATAAACGCTGATTTTAATCATTATTGGATGCATACAGCAGCAACTTTAAATTCTGTACTAAATGAAAATGAACAGAACATTACGTTTCAGCAAATCAAGTGGTTAAAGAAATCTTTTTTTGAGTGGTTTCCACAATATCGTTTTCTAGAAACAGAGATTATGAAGTATCCCATTTTGTATAGAGATTTCATGAATTATGAAAAGACCCGGAAGCTATTGCTTTATTATCTTACTGAATAAAAATTCAAACGTACAAGTCATGCTGCTTGTACGTTTTTTGTTCATAAAATATACAATATTTACAACTTGTCCATGTAGGTATTTTAACGAGAAAAAAGAAGTACATATAGAATATGTGCGAGGGAGGAGATTGAAGTTTGTTAGCTGTTTTCCTTTCAATTCATGTCCAACTCAAATATTTCGAGTAAAATTCGTTTCTTAATGGTATTATCAAATATCAGGAAAACTAATTTAGAAATGAAGAAGGGACAGGTTTAAAATGGAAAACGTATCAAATGTAGAAAAAGTAGAATCAATAAAGTCTTTACAGTCAACAATCCGTAAACTTGAAAATGCACTCTCTCAGATGACTCAAAAAGGTGCAAATACTACATTAGTGAAAAAACGACTCAAAGCAGCTAGTATCGGCTTAGCTATGTTAGAAAGTATTTGGAATCAAGAAACCCATCATTACACGCAAGAGGATTTAGCAGACGCTCGAAATGTTCTAATTGGTTTGCTTCCATCAATTGAAAAGATTTATGTTAAGTCAAAGCTCGGGAGTCCTCAAAGAACTCTTTTAGAAAGAAGAATAAAATCATTGGAACTTTCTATTCGAGCAATTGATCATTTTTCTAATTAATAACTTCTCTAAACACATATCTTACGACTACTTCTATATAGGGATTCTAATGAAAAAACTACATATAGAATACTACAAAGGAGGAAGAGAGGTGACTACAATAATCAGTCCTAAGTTAGAGAAGCTTAAAAATCAATTAAAGAATGGAAATGAGAAAGTTTTGTATACTTTTTTGCATGAAATAAAGTCAAATCACACGCCACTAATAGAACAATGTCCTTTAGAAAGTCAGCATAAGCTTATAACGTATATATGGTTAGGCGATCAAAATACTGAAAATGTTTATGTATTCGGCAGTTTTCCCGGTTGGGATCAGTCTGTAAATCAATTAAAACGACTGTTACAGACAGATATTTGGTATGTAACGTTTAGGACAAATGAACATTTTATTTCAACTTACTATTTTTCAGTAAACGATTTTTTCGAAAATGATTGGATAAAGCGTAGTGAACAGTATCAACTAGACCAATTTAATAAAAATACATTTGGAGAAGGTACCAATAAAGCGTCTTTGTTAAATATAGAGATGGAAGTAAAGTATAGCAGTCGTTTTCCTTCAACCCATTATCCATCCGGAAAAATTGAAACATATTCATTTCATAGTACGATTTTAAATAACACACGCAAAATTCATATTTATACGCCTCATGATTATTCTCACACTTCACATCTTCAAGAACTTCTCATTGTATTTGATGGGAATTCATTCATTAATGACCTTTCAATCACAAAAACACTTAATTATTTAATTTACGAAAAAGAAATCCCATCTTGTATTGCTGTTGCTATAGATCCTGTTGACCGATTAGAAGAGCTAACTTATAACGATAAAATGAACGCATTTTTAACGAAGGAATTACTTCCGTGGATTCAGGCTAAGTATCGTGCGCATAAAGAAGCGAAACATACAATAATTGCAGGTTTCAGTCTTGGTGGCCTAGCAGCTTTTTATGCAGCACTTCAAAATCCGCATATTTTCGGGAATGTGTTGTCAATGTCTGGATCCGTACATTGGAAAAAAGATGGTTATGAAAATCAAATTCCTTGGATTGAAAATCAAATTTCATCAATAGATTCTAATGCGACTCATCTCTATTCTTACATAGCAGTAGGTGAACTTGAAAACGAACCTCTTTTAACGGCTAATAGACGCCTATATAAAGCTTTAAAAGAAAATAGATACCACAAAACACTTATGAAGAGTTCCAAGGCGGACATGACGGTATTTGGTGGCGAGAAAAGTTGTTTGACGGGTTGAAAGCTTTAAGACTTACAAAAAACACACTATAAAATAAAAAGGAGAAAGAATCTATGAATCAAGAAGAACTAGATAAGAAACTAAAAAAGCAAGAGATTTTAGTAAAAGATGAGAAAGTTTGGTCTTATACGTATGAGGATCATATTAGTTCTATCATTAAAGAAGCAGAAAAGAAAGGGTCTTTTGATAATATGCCTGGTAAAGGGAAACCTCTAAATCTAGATAAAGACCTTTCGTACAATCCTGAAAAGCAACTGTATAGAACGTTAAAGAATAATCATGTTTTACCAAGGTGGATTGAGCTTTCAAAAGAAATTGATGATTTAAAAGAAAGGCTAAAAGAAAATACAAATACTGCAGAAGCAGCGAATTTAATTCGAACTATTAATAAAAAGGTTTTAGAACATAATTTACTTTGTCCACCAAGTGCGCAAAAAACGAGGGTGAAAACGGACTTTTAACAATTTTTCATGAAGCTATCTCTTGCTATATAATTAAGTAAGGCATTTTTAATTCATTATGAAAGGGAGGCAAATGTAATGAAGAATACGTATCAACTTCAAATTCCGAAAGAACTAGAGCAGTATCGTACTATTTTAGAAGAAAGTGTAAAACCGTATATTAAAGTGTCTGGAACATTAGCAGAGACAACGCTTTTTGAGAGTAAGTTTGGTGGATATCCGTATTTACCTATAGATCAAGAGCACCCTAAAGATTCAAATGGACAACCTATGATGTTACTTGCTCAGCTAAACTTTGAAGAAATGCCGCATGTTGAATATATGCCTCAAGAGGGAATGTTACAGTTTTTCGTAAGTGCTGCTGATGAGCTTTACGGAGCAGATTTTGATCAGCCAACAACTCAAAAAGACTTTCGAATTATTTATCATTCTACAATTATAGAAGACTTAAATCAGGTTATTACTGATTTTAGTTATTTAAACACTTTAGAATTAGAGGACTTTATTATACCTGAAGCAGCGAAATTAAAGTTTGAATTGGATTATCAACCCGTAACGTCAGGGGATTATCGATTTGAAAAGATTTTTAGTGAGGATATTGATTGGGAAGAAATTGTTGATGAAGAAAATAACACAGAATTAGGCGAACTGTATGATGATTTATGTAAAGATCAAGGACATAAAATTGGTGGATATCCATTTTTCACACAGACAGATCCGAGAGAATGGGAAGAAAAATACCAACAGCATGACATCTTATTACTGCAAATCGATACAGATGATTCATTAAATATTATGTGGGGAGATTCTGGTGTTGCAAATTTCTTTATAAAAAAAGAAGACTTGTTAAATCTAGATTTTTCCAATGTTATTTACAATTGGGATTGTTATTAAAAATGTATAAATGAAATACTAGCAAGTTAAAAAATCTTCCTGAAGGTGAGGGAGATTTTTTATGTTAAAAATAAACGTTATGTTAACTAGAATATAAAACAATAGGTATAACAAAAGTCAAGCGTAAATAGCAGAAATAACAATAAATAATGTGAAGTTGTAAAACGTGTGTAAATAGCAATAAATTCATACAGTAAAACATAAAATATAATTATTAATTTATGTTTTGTTTAGAAATGATTTTTCTGTATAAAAATTTCACGCTAATCAAAAGTGATTTTAATTCGTTTAATCTGAATCGATTATTGATTCAGATTTGCGGTGATTGATTGTATAGCAAAACAAACGGTAAAAACTGTAGAAATCCGTTTAGATAAGAATTTATGTAAATCTCACTAAAAATCTCCGTTTCGTCTCATTAAGTATAGTTTACTTGGTTTTTGATACCTGATATTGCTTTGTTTCTATAACTACCTATAATATATATTATGTTAACTTACTGAAAATAATAAACTTATTAAATATTAGTATAGGTTGTTATGTCCCCTTTTTCACCGAATCAGTAATGTGTGACTGATTGTGTAGTTATTCGCTTTATCCACTATATAAATTGGATTTTAAATAATAAAAAATACAATTCGTTTAATGTGTTCATTTTAAACGAATTGTATTGATATGATTGCAAATACGTTTTTAAAATTAGTTTTCTACAGCAATTGCTTCGATTTCAATTAATAAGTTATCGTTAATTAACTTTCTAACTTCTACAGCTGAACTTGCTGGAGGATTTTTAGTGTCAATGTATTGGTCTCGAATCTCTCTAACAATGGCCATTTGAGAAATGTCTGTTAGGAAAAATGTTAATTTGACTACATCATTAAATCTTAATTCCGAAGTTTCTAAAGCGCTTTTAATATTTTCGAAAGAGACATATTTTCTTCTATAACATATAACAAAACATATGTTCTTTGTTGCTTATAAGAAGAACTTTACTAAATTAAAACAATTTACATTTACTTCATATTCCTTGTATCTGCTGCTGTAGGATTTACATTTTATATACACAAATAATGAATTTGACAAATTTATGAAATGTACTGTATTTAAGGTGAAAGGTAAAATGATTTCGTTTAAACTACAGATAGCTACAATAACAACATACGTATATTGTTAAACGTAAAAAGGAGAACGAATGAAAAAGAAATATGTAAATCAAATTCATACTGATGTAAGTTTTAAACCGAAAGATATTATAGGTTTAATGACTGATTACTTTAAAATGAAAACAAAGTTGCGTCCTATAAAGAATTTACCTATTGTTTTATCAGATAAAAATAATAAGTCTTTAGAGAGTATTACATGGTTTGGCCATTCTGCTTCTCTTTTAAAAATAGAAGGTAAAACATTGTTATTAGACCCGATGTTTGGAGATGCCTCTTCCCCGTTTCCAGTGTTTAATAGTAAACGTTATAGTGGTTCTTTTTCTTTAGAACGTGAAGATCTGCAAGAAATTGATGCAATTATCATTTCTCATAATCACTATGATCATTTAAATTATAAAAGTATTATGCAATTAAAAGATCGTGTAAAGCATTTCTATGTTCCAACTGGAGTTGCACAATATCTTATTAAATGGGGTGTTTCACCTAGTAAAATTAGTGAGCATAATTGGTGGGATGAAATTATGCTTGATACTATTAAGTTAGTATGTGCCCCTGCAAGGCATTTCTCTGGACGAGGTATGACAGATAGAGATTGTTCGTTATGGTGTTCATGGGCTATCCTTGGTCAAGAAACTAAAGTTTTCTTTAGTGGTGATAGCGGTTATGCGCCTCACTTTAAGGAAATTGGTAATAAATACGGTCCATTCGATCTTACGTTAATGGAATGCGGGCAATATGATCCAAGGTGGTCTGCTATTCATATGTTGCCTGAAGAAACAGTACAAGCTCATATTGATGTAAAAGGAGAATTACTTCTTCCGATTCATTGGGGTGCTTTTACATTAGCATTACACGAATGGAGTGACCCGATAGAACGTGTTACGAAAGAAGCTAACCGTTTAGGAGTTAAAATTACAACACCTCAAATTGGCGAATCTATTACGTTAAAATCTACAGAATATCCTAGGTATGCTTGGTGGCAAAAAGTCTAATTATAATAAAAAGCGAATCTGTCTTATATAAAAGATTCGCTTTTTACTTATTGATTATAATGTATCGTTGACAAACTGATTAAACTTGTCTATTTCTTCAACGAATGGATTATGATTACTTTCTTCAAATTTAGTTAATGTTGCGTTCGGGATCAAATTTGCTATTTCACGAGAAAATATGTAGGGACATTGTGCATCATGCTTACCACAGTATATAAAACTTGGGATTTTTACGAATTTAAGTTTCTGACGAACATCATAATCTTTATATTCAACTTGTCTAAAATAATTTAGCCGATTGCCAACTGTCTTTCCGCTATTCGGCAGTTTTAATGCCTCTTCAAGCTTTTCTTCAGAATAAAAAGACATAAGTGCCCACTCTCTACTTAATGCTTTTCTTTCTTCTTTTACTGTACTATCATCATTTAATGCATTCATAATTGATACGATTCTATTAAATTTTACATTTTTACTACAGTATATACTATCTTTATGAGATGCATATTCCTTGCTCGCCGCTGCGCCACCAACAATTATTTTCGTTAAACTTTCTTGTGCTTCAGTCGCATATACAAGAGCTAACATCCCTCCTGTCGAATGACCAGCAACCCCCCATTTATTAATATATAAAGCTTCTCGAATCGCTTCTAAATCTTTAATCGTTTCGGTCATACTATATTCAGAATCATTTTTTGCCGAATCTGAATTGCCACACCCCTTTAAGTTAACTAAATATACGCTATAATGGTCAGTAAATGGGTTTGCAAAAGTATTTCCATTATCGTTATACTCGCTATACATATGTGTAACGCATAAAGGCGGACCTTCTCCCTTCATAAAATACTCAAAATTGCCTCTAGTAGTTTTGACAATATTTGTTTTCCACATATTGAATCTCCTGTCTAAAATTTTTTATCTGCTTTTTAGTTTTCTGGTACACTGGGCATTTCATTTTCTTCATTACACTCATCCCCATTTGAATTTTCTCCTTAGCTACTCTTCGAATTATTTGAGTTATAATTATTTTGCTGTGTATTGTAGATTACAATTCCTGCTTTTTACAATTGAATTATATTATTTATAGAACTTTCCTGTTTAGCCAATTTTTCATTCCTATAATCTATTAATTTATGATTAGATAAAACAAAATTGTGCTCTAATATGAATTCATTGTAGAGCACTTCAACTAAAAATTTAGGTATCATCTCTCCTACGCCGTAATTATAGTCACTAAGAATCCAAGAAACCTCTTTCCAATCTAAAATTCCTTCTGAGACTTTTTTGGAGTGTGATATGTAAATTCATTAAATAGCTCTACTAGATAAACATACATTCCGCCAGAATATGAAGAATCCTCCCATTTAATAATGCCTTTAAATTGAATTTGGTCATGTGTAACTTTTATATTAGTCTCTTCTTTTATTTCACGAATTGCATTTTCTAAAGGTGTTTCTCCCTTTTCTATCTTTCCTCCTACCCCATTCCATAATCCTTTTACAGGGTCATATTCTCTATTTAACATAAGTATCTCTTCGTTTCTTTTTATAAAACATAAAGTGTGCTTGTACATAATGTAATTCCTTCCTACGTTTTTAATAAGCTCTTACTGGAGATATAAGATGTACTGCTGCAGATTGTGCCCCTGCTTCAATTAATATCGGTCTCATAGAACCACTGAAACTTAAAGTAACCGTTTCTTCTTTTATTGCCCTTAAAGCATCCACCATAAATCGTCCATCGAAAGATATATGTAATTGTTTTTCACCGTGAATCGCATCTATCTGTTGTGTCTCAGATATTTTTCCAATCTGAGAAGCATTAGAAGAAACTTTAATTGTAGATTCGTTTACAATTTCTAAGTTAACATTGTTATTTGCCCATTCGCTTGCTAATAAGCTTGATCGATCTACCCCTTGTAACATTCTTTGTCTATCTATGTTAATGACTGTTTGAAATTTATTTGGAATTAAACTAGATATATTAGGATATTTCCCTTCAATTAATCTTGAATATAATGTAGTTGTGCCGAATGTAAAAATAATGTGGCTTTCTGATAGATAAATAGAAACGAATTCTAAATTGCTGTTCATTAATTTTAAAAGTTCATTAATGGTTGCACTTGGTACAATACAATTCGCTTTCACATTAGTAGAAATTAATGTTTCACGTATAGCTAGTCTATGAGAGTCAGTTGCAGCGCATATTAATTTGTTGTGGTCTAACTCGATATGTACTCCGGTAAGAACGGGCCTAGATTCATTTTTCGCTACTGCAAAGACTGTTTGTTTAAAAGCATCAATTAATTGTTTTGTTTCTATTTGTATTTCTGCATGATCGTCTATTTGTGGTACGTTAGGAAATTCATTCACTGGAAAACTATTTAAGTTTAATGTGATTTCTTCTGATTGTATGGTAATTATTTGCTCATTCTTACTTTTTATTACTATATCGCTTGGCATTTTCTTTATAATTTCAATGAAGTATTTTGCAGGTACAACAATTGTTCCTGCTTTTAAGGTAGTCGTAATTTGTTCGTCATCCATGGAACTAGGGATGAATTTTTCGATAAAAATATTTGAATTACTTGCGATTAAAGTAATTCCAGATTGATTTGCAGTTATTTTTATACCGGATAGTATAGGAATTATAGCTTTGGTAGATATTGCTTTACTTACTTCTGAAAGTGCTTGAGTGAAATGTTTATGATTAACGATAAACTCCATTTTTTCCCCGCCTCATATGAAATGATATTTTTATGTTGCTTGATGAATGATTGTTCCATTAAAAATGTAAGGTACTGTTTCTTTCTTTTGTAAAATGTCTAGTAAATGTTCTGGTATACGCAAATACGGTGCTGCTATATGAAGTTCCATCCAAGTAATCTCTTCGATTTCTTTTGGTCTTGATATATATGTCTCTCCGCCGATTATTTCGCCTAAAAAATTAAAGAAAATTGCATGATGTCCTCTCTCTTCAAAAAAAGCTTCGCTAATGTAACAAATACCATTTACAGTTATATGTAGACCGGTTTCTTCTTTCACTTCCCGAATTAATGCCTCTTCTAACGTTTCTCCTAATTTAACCGCGCCACCTGGTAGTGTGTAATAAGAACCATTCTTTCCTTTGTTTTTTACCATTAAGATCTTTTCGTTTGTTTTATCGTATAAAAGTCCATATGTAACATTTACTTTCTTCATCTAAGTCCACCTCTAATAATAGGAATTTTCTGTCTTTGTTACATTCTACCATTTATTCGTTTTAAAATATAAAAAAGTTAATTGAGCATTTCATTTATCTGTCCTTAATAAAGGTAATAATCGATACCCCTTCATTTCTAAATAAAAAAGAGCGTATTTTGAAAGTAATTATTCAACGTACGCTCTTTATGGTTTGATTGATTCATTTTGGGATTCTATATATTTTCTAACCTTTTTTCCAAATAGTATCGATTATGCCCTTTAGGGTGATCTTCGCTTACTCCAATTACTTTATATCCATGTTTTTTATAAAAAGCAGGTGCCTGAAAGCTAAAAGTATCTAAATTGATTAGACTACACTCTTTTTCAATTGCAAATTCTTCAATAAGTTTTATTAACTTGGTTCCATAACCTTCGTGTCTATATTCTTCAGAAACCCACAGGAAATCAACATGTACGTGATGCCAAAATGTAATTGCAGTTATTCCACCTACTATTTCATCATCTTCATTTTTCACTATAAAACTAATTTTTTCTGAAGGCTTTTTCTCTTCATCTGAAATATGTTTTTGATTATATTCAATTACTTTTTCTCTTATGTAATCACTATCTTCTTGGACCCATTGTTTTACTATTTTCATTTTAATCATCACGCTCCTTTTAAAGTATCTATTCAATTTAATAATCGTAATATCCTGTCTAACTTAATAGTCGTAGTGCACTGTTTCATTTCACTACAATTTTAAAAAGCCGTACTACATTTTATTTGTAGTACGGCTTTTTATCGCTTTTGATTCTTTTTAATTAAAACTTCCGTTAGTTTGAACGTATTAGTAAAATAATTCTATTGTATTACTGCGAAAAAGAATGAACATGCCTAAACCAATTAGAACGATTGGCACGATAATATGACAATTTCTCTCAAGTAATTTAGCTAAAATAAGAGCTCTTAACAATGTGTAGCTAATAAAACACCATATTGCTATCATGCAAAAAAAGATAACTAATGTAACAATATTTGTTGAAGTAAATGCAATAAAAGAAGAAATCATGGTTGTAACCAAAATAAGCCAACTACCTTTATAATAAAATACTGGTATATAAATGAAATGTTTGCCTAATAACAAAGCGGATTAACTATAGTTTTATAATAGCATTCTGATTCTTTTATAAAACAATATGAATATTTTACTTATCTGCTACTTGATTCGGTAATAAATAAACCACTTTATTGCTTCTCAAATCATTTCATTTTAAATTAAGTAAGTGTATTCTTCCTACACAATGGCTAAAAAGGGCAAATTAAATGTTGTGTAATATAAAAAGAGCCCTTTATGAGGACTCTTTTTAAACTTAAGCTACTTTTCGATATAAATGTTGTGTTTCTTTTTTCTTTTCTGCTTTTGGTGGACGAATTAAAATAGATATAACGAAAGAAATAACAGAAAGAACGCCGATTATAATAAAGGTTGGTTCAAATCCTCCAAGAAGCGCCCCGATGAATGATCCTGCAAGCGCACCAAATCCGAACCCTTGGTATACAATCCCGTAATTTGTACTATGGTTTTTTAAACCGAAGTAATCCCCAACAATGGCTGGGAAAATTGTAATATTACCACCAAAGCAAAAGGCTACGCTGGCTACACAAGCGAAATAAATCCCGTAATTTAGTGGAATGAAACTTAAAGCAAAGACTGACAATCCAATAATAACAAACGTTGCAGAGACAATTTTCATTCGACCAATTTTATCTGATAGCGTTCCAAGAATGATTCTACCTACTGTATTAAAAATTGCAATCATTGCGACGGCATTAGCAGCAGTTGCAGCGCTAAGTCCAACGAGCTGCTCTCCAATATCTTTTACCATACTGATTAAATATAGACCACCCATACACGACGTAAATAGCATAAAAAACAAAAGATATACTTGCTTCGTTCGCATCATTTCACGAGGCGTATAATCATTGTGTAACGTCTCAGTTACAGTGTTACTCACTATTGCTTCACGTAAGAAGAACGATCCGATTAATACTAAAAGTAAAACGATGATACCCCAATATAAAAATGCTTGTGATACACCAAGGCTATCGATCAGACTTCCGTTTATATATCTAAAGATTAAGCTACCCATTCCATATGCAGAAACAGATATACCAGAAATAAGTCCTTTTCGATTTGGAAACCATTTAATTAAATTAGATAATGATGTGATATAAGCAGTTCCATCTGCATAACCAACTACTACACCAGCTAATAAATAAAGTAATGGTAAGGAAGAAACTTGTGAACTAAGTATTAAACCGAGTCCCAGCACAATCCCTGCAGTAGCGATGAGTTTTCGAAGCCCTAATTTTTGCTGTAACTTTCCTGCAAATAATGTTGAAAATGATAAAGAGAAGCTTGTAATGGAGAAAGTTATCGCAACGGCATTAAGGTTCCATCCAAACTTACTAACAAGGGGCTGATTAAATAAACTCCATGTGTAAATTGTTCCAAGGCCAATTTGAACAATGATTGTACCTAGAACAATTAGTAACGGATTTATAGAGGTTTGTTTCATACTAACTGTCCCCTTCTTTTATCGTGACATGAATTTTCACAGTTAGTATAACCATCATAAAAAGCAAGATACTGCATGAAAAATGGAAATTGAATTCATGTACACAAAAAGACACTCCATAATGAAGTGTCTTTCTGCAGGTTATATTAGATTTACTTAAAGAAAGCTTTGTTAAGATAAGACATTTTCAAATGCTTATGTATATAGAGTACCAAAAGTTTTCAATCATGTGATGGGACTTAAGATGTATTTTTGATTCATCATATGGTCGGATAAACGAAAAATTAATATTCAATTTCATCAAAATCCTTCGGCTGCGGTACCGTTTGCATATTAGCTGCATCTTTCGGATCGCTATAAATTGCATTTTGCTCTGTATTTACATCTTTAATGTTTTGCTTTTTGTTTTTATTCATTTTATCTTTCACTTTCTCTCACTCCTTTTCATTATAGGAGTAATTATGCCCTATTACCGTTACGAAATGTATCCACGACTAAATTGCTGAATTCACGTAAATAATATAAATAATTATCACCGCCGTAGTTATATCTTTTATTATACATTTTTGCAACAACTACATTATATTCAGGTATTACTAATATAGTTGGTCCCGTAATTCCTAATATTTGATATGATCCTTTTGGTACTCGTTCACCAAGTTCGCTCAACTGTGCAGATTCATTTTGAACGAACCAAAATAACCCGTTTTGTGGTAGTTCATTGTTTGTAAATGTTGGACTCTGTAAACTTGTCGCAATTTCTATCACTTCTTTTGGAACAATTTGTTTCCCGTTTAATACACCTTGATTTAAATGAAGATTTCCCCAATAAGCAAATTCTCTAGCTGAAACAAACAGATTTTTTTCCGTACCGTCATCTACTGTACCAATTGCGCTAATTGCATCTTCATTTGGATCATTAACGACTTCAACTAAATTTTCATCTTGCTGAACTCTCCAACCTGTTTCTTGAAAATTAGCATGTTTAAACACACGCTCTTTTAACAATTCAGGAAAACTTTTGTTATATAGCTGATAAATAAGACGTGTCATCATCCTTACATTAATATCTCTATACGCCCATCCTTGCCCCGGTTCAAATTCACGAAAAATTGTCCCGTCATTCGTTTCTTCTAATCCGTGCGAATGTGTTACTAAATGTCTTATCGTCGTTTTACCAAGCAATACAGGATCAAAGTCTTTAAAATATTTTATCGCTTCATCATCAATAGAATTTATTTTCCCCTCGTAAAGCGCATACGCTATCATTAATCCTAAATAACTTTTTCTAGCAGAAGCAACGTTAAATTGTGAAGATGCTGTTACTCTCTTGTTTGTAGATGTATTTGTGTGATAACCACTATAATGCTCTAGTACGATTTTATTATCTTTTATAATACAAAGTGCTGCTGCAGAACTATGATTTTTTTCTTTTATATTCTCTACCCAAGAAATCAACTTATCATATGTATACAAATGAATCCCCCTTAACACTAATACAAAATTACAGCATGAAAGAAAAGTGCAAAATAATTTTCACACCTTTCTTTCATGTAAAATAGTTTTGATCTTCTATACCTAAATGATCCACCAGTTCCAGCAATTAAAGCAACCGAAACATCCTGCACAACCTACGCATCCACCACATCTGCCGCCACAACCACCGCAGCGTCCGCCACAACCACCGCATCCACCGCAACGACGTACATCGCCTTGGATGTAATAATACGGATATTGATTTTGTTGTTGATCCCAATAAACAACATTACCAGTTTGAAAATCATTAAGGTTTAATGATTGTAGTTCTTGTTGAAACTGATTCATTATGAAACCCTCCATTTATTAATGTAAATTCCGTCCAAATATTAAAGTTAATAAATTTTTGTAAATAAAGTAGAAACAAGACTATAGACTAAATGCGTACATCAACAAAATATGAACTTACACTAGGTGATGTACCTTGTTTTTTAGCCTATTTTCTTATTTTCCTTTTGGCGGACGGATTTACTATTGATAGAGGCGTTTAAAAATTGCTAATCCAACAGTTTAGTAGTTCATCACTTAATTTTCTTTCTAGTAACTCTTTAACTGAAGGTACTGGCATGATTTTATAAGTATGTAAAGCATCTTGATTATAATCAATCCAGTGAAACGCTAAATGAGATTCTTTAGATTTTGGTATGAAATCAATATGTAACTCTTGTGAATCTATCTCAAAAATATGATTGATTTCATGGTGAAGAACTTCTTTATCTTGCCATTGGTTTTCTATGACTCCTAAAAATTGTTTTATACTACAATTTACTCCGAGTTCTTCTTGTAGTTCTCTTATTAATGCATTCTCAGCTGATTCGCCAACTTCAACATGACCACCTGGTAAAAAATAATGATGGCCAATATATTCAGCTACTAACAATTTTTCATCCTTAATCATAACAGCTCGTACAATATGATGAAATTTATTTTTCAATTGCTATTCCTCCCATTCATTTACTTTATATTTGATTAAAATAGTCATTTAATATTGGGATAATATAAATCATAGGTGTTTCATACGGATGAATTTCGTTAATGACTTCAAGGGCATCCTTTACAAGATCCCGTTTGCACTTTATTTCAATTTTACATTCTTGCCCTTTACAAATCTGACCAATTTCCCCGTTAAAAGGCGATGCGTCTTTTAATGGTCTCCAGTATCCTTTCACAGAACTATAGGACAAACAATGATCATATGCTCCCGTTTTACAAGCACCAATTTTATTTAACTCATTCCTCAACATTTCAATGTATTCTTCAGGGATAAATACTTCAATTTTCACTTCAGTAAATTGCATAATTCATTTCAAACCTTTATTACATAATAATTAAACGAATAAGCGATATACTTGCTCACCATCATAATCATGTCCCAATGATTGAAAACCATAACGTTCATATAGTTTCTTAGCAGAGATATTATCTTTATGTACTGTTAATCTAATTTCTTTACATGCCTTAAACGTATTTTTTATTAAGTATATACTTTCTTGTAATGCCGCTTTTCCATAACCGTTACCTTGCTGTGATTGATCAATAATAAATCCGTTAATCCAATACATATCCGATGTCTCTCTTACAACAGCATGCATAATAAAACCAACCATATGGTCGCCATCATATATCACAAATGGCATGTACTCTACATTGTCACCATCTGGTTTTATATATACTTTAGCAAGTGAAACTGCTACGGATGGAACAAATTTCAACTGATTTTCTTTAACTTGTAGCTTTAATGCTTCTTCCCAATTTTCTCTCGTAACAACCTTTAACTGGACATTCAATATTGTAAGCTCCCTTATATAGAGGATGTATGTTTATATTCAACGTAGTGAAACAATTCCCTTTGTCGACACCAACTTATAACATGGTTTTTATAAAATCTTGAATGAATTTTTGTTCATCTATTTCTAATGCTATATGGGCTCCTTCAGATATAGAGCTAGGGCGAAAATCAGCAAATGTTTGTCCTTTCGTATCTCCGTATGTATCTACATTTACTGTACGATGCACAAATTCAAAAAAACTTGGATTTACTAATCCACTTATTGCAACCACATCATGTAGCAAAGGTCCTTCGATAGATGGATTAAGTTTTTTGTATGCGGATAGATAGTAATCATACATTGGTTTCATTATCATATGAAATGGATTCTTTGTATTAGCTTGAATATAGTTAAATACATTTGGTGTTAACACAGCTTTGTTTGTTACATTTAAAGGGAATATTAATAAATTCTTTGCTTGATGGAAAACAATTTTACTTGCTATAGGATCGCCATACACGTTTGCCTCTGCTAATGGCGTAACGTTTCCTACTTCTAAAAAAACACCACCCATGAAATAGATTCCTTTTACATTTAGCATTAAATCATTCCATAAATTAAAAGCAATTGCTAACGAGGTAGATCTTCCTACATCAACAATCGTTAAATCTTTTCCGTACTTTATAAGAATCGCAGCAATACTGCCAAAATTGTATATTGGAATAGATAATACTTTTTCTGGAACATGGATGGGACCTAATCCTTCTGCTCCGTGAATTTCAGGGTAGTACGTAGTGATTTCTTCTGTAAGTGGTTTTGTTGCACCACTAATGACAGGAATGTCTTGTCTATTTGCTAACTGTAAAATATACGCTGCATTATGTGCAGCATGTATATGCTCAACATTTCCGTATCCGGTTACAATACCGACAATTTCAATTTCGGGATGCAGTAAACCATACATAATAGCAAATGAGTCATCAATACCTGGGTCTCCGAAAAATAATACTTTTTCCAAGAAATACCCTCCCTTCACAAAAACATAGAATCATCAATAACTATGTATATGAAAAAAACAAGTATATCTATGCGAATTTTAGAATGGATAATGTTTTACAAGATAGTAAAAAGGAACTAGCGTATGCTAATTCCTTTTTAATTAACCATTCTCAAATTTAATTAATTATCGTATCCATCATAAATTGCATCATTTATTTGATTTTGTGTCTTTTTATTATCAGGTACAGGTTTCCACCAATTTCCTGTAATAAATAACATAGTTAATAAATTATAACTATCACTAAAATAGCTTTCTCTCTTATTCTTCATCCAATCCCAACCGCTATTTACCCACTTTTGATTATTACTATCTGTTATACTTGCAGCAATAAACGGTGACACAAATACAGCAGTTGGATAACTACCAATATTGGATCCGTTTAATTGATAACCATCCACAATTTTAGAAGGAGTTCCATTCGTCTTATTTTGAATCCATGAAGATACTTTATCAGAAATGACTTTACTTCGCTTCTCACCGTACATCGCATAGTCCATTACAATTCTTAAAGGTACTCGACTAGCATTGTAATAATATGCATTTGTATATTCTGACTCATCTAAGAAGTCTTTAGGTGCGGGTTGTGGTGGGTTTTTTACAACGAAATCTGAAATAAGTCCTGTATTGGGAGAGTATTTATTACTAAATTGCGTATAAACATCGTACAAATTATGAATAACAGTAAGCCAAGTTTTATCACCTGTAAATTCATAAAATGCTCTAAGATGTGACATCATCCAATCAGATGGTCTCGTATCAAGTGAACTTTTAGAATCCCAATCTCCTAAATTTAGTCGGTTATTATTTGTAACATTACTAGCTTTAATACCTTTTGTAATCATGTCTTGTGCTTCTTTCAAATAATTAACTGTTCCATTAGATCCCCACTGCTTATGAGCAAGAAGAAGAGAATAGGCAATATCTAAATCCCCATCAGTAGCAGAATCAAAATGACCTTGTGCTTTTTTACTATCTGCGACAACCCATCCCATTAAATTAGGATTTTGAGAGCTTTTAAAAGTTCTTGCTGTTTTAAATAAACCGTCATAGATTTTTTGAGCATTCGAATCATAACCAGCCATTAATACTGTAATTATCATCCCATACCCTTGACCTTCTGAAGTTCCAAGTGGCTTAAATCCATCCGCATCGCCCGTAATCTCTCCGTTTACGTAATAACCACCAGGTAAAGAAGATAAATCATTTTTCAAATATTTCTTTTTCCAATTATCGTAGTAACTTCTTACAGAAGCATTTAAACTTTCCTGTGTAACATGATTCGGTTTTATAACACCTGCATAATTAACTTGCTGGGGAAAGGGTTTCATTTCCTTTGCAGCAGCTACTTGTTGACTAACTACGGGAATAGAATTTTGTACTGAATTGTCCGTTACAATTGCTGCGAGACTAGAATTAGAAAAACTAGCTAGTCCGATTCCTATAATAGAAATACATGTGAAAATTTTTCTTTTTCCATCCATTATGTTGTCAGCTCCTTTTAAAATGCTTACTACATAAAATGTAACATACAATATTTAACTGAAATACAAAATATTATATTTATCAACATAAGAAAGAAACTATATAAAAAAGTATCATAAAATTATGATTGAATTACATTATACGGATTGATCATTTGCTAAATTCCTATGTTTTTCTTTTCTTAATACTGGTATATGAACAATCAAAATTCCAAGTATAGTAATCCCCCCACCAATTATTGAAACAAAAGTCGGTACTTCTCCTAACCATATCCAAGCAACGAAACATGCAGTTATTGGCGTTAAATATAGAGAACTTGTTGCTTCAGAAGCACCAGAATGAGATATGATATAAGCCAATGCGATATATGGGAGTACTGTTGGAAATAAACCTAAATATATAACACTCATATTCACTTCAAGAGGAGCTGCTAGTATTTCTATATACATTCCCGGGAAGAAAATAAGCATACATACCGTACTAGATAGAATTGTATATATCGTAAATGGTAAGAAGCCGTACTTTTTTAAGTAAGAAGTTTGGAAAACAAAATATAAGCTTTCTGAAATCGCTGCTAATAGTATAAACCCCCCCCCACTATTTAATTGAATAGCATCTCCTTGGCTAAATGATATGAGAGCAATTCCTAAAAAACTAATTCCCCCACCGATCCAACCGTTTAATTTCATTTTTTCGTTCAAAAAAATAGAAGCAAGAATTGCCGTTACTATAGGTGTGACGGAAACAATTAAGCTTGCAGACCCAGCATTTACTGTTTTTTCGCCGTAGTTTAATGCGATGTGATAAAAAGTAAATCCTAAAGCACCAAATATAAAAATTGCTGGGATATCCTTTAAATCCGGTAGCCGTAACTTATATATAAAGGAAAACAAAAGAAGTATAAATGAAGCAATTAATAAACGTAGTAAAGTAAGATGCTCAGGTGTATAAGATTCGAGCCCCATACGAATTGCCGGAAAAGCAGTCCCCCATATTAAAATCGTAAAAGCATGAGCACAAATAATCGGAAAATCCCATTTTTTATAATTCATGTTTCTCTCCCCCTTAAAACCAACCACTTTATAATTACCAATTATTTCTTTTCATCATATTTAATAGTTGATACAATGTCTTCAACCAGTTACTTATCGTAAAAACCAACCACTTAGCATTTTTAAAGTAAACGAGGGAGTTTTTTTATGACAATTAATAAAAAACTGCCTAAATATCGGCAGATAGTAGACTATATGAAAGAAAAAATTGAAAATGGAGAATGGCCAATTGGAAGTAAGATCCCTAGTCAAAGGCAGTTAGCAAAATCATTTCAAGTAAATCGTAGCACTGTAATAACTGCACTAGATGAACTTATGGCTGATGGATTGATTCAAGGGAAAATTGGAGCAGGAACAATTGTAACGAATAATACATGGTCATTATTAGCAACGAATCCACCACCTGATTGGAGTGAATATGTAAAGGCCGGTATTCATAAACCAAGCAAGTTAATGGTACGAGAAATAAATGAGGCAGAAGCAAATAACAAACTTATCCATCTTAGTAAAGGCGAACTTGCTCCTCATCTTTTTCCGTTAGAAACGATGCAGTCCATTATGAAAAAAGTAAGTGAGGAATTAGATTATTTTGGATATGAGGAACAAAAAGGGTTTTATCCGTTACGTGAAGCAATAAGTAAATACGTAAAATCATTCGGAATACATACGTCACCGAGTTCCATATTAATCGTCTCGGGTGCATTACAAGCATTGCAATTAATATCAATTGGTCTTTTACATAGAGAGTCCATCGTTTTACTTGAACAACCTTCTTACTTATATTCGCTTCATGTATTTCAATCAGCAAATATAAATTTATCTGGTATAGCTATGGATCATCACGGTGTTTTACCTAACGAATTATCAAAACACATTAAATATAGTAAAAAGAAAAACATTTTATATTCTATCCCTAGTTTTCAAAACCCAACAGGGATATTAATGTCTAAAGAGCGAAGAAAAGAAATAATAAAAATATGTGAAAAGGAACAGTTACCTATTATTGAAGATGATATTTACCGCGAGTTATGGATTGATGAACCACCTCCAGTCCCTTTAAAGTCGATAGATAAACATGGACATGTATTATATATTAGTAGCCTATCTAAAACACTTAGCCCAGGACTTAGAATTGGATGGATTATTGGACCGCAACCAGTTATTGATAGATTGTCAGATATAAAAATGCAAACAGACTATGGATCGAGTTCATTATCTCAAAGAGTTGCTGCTGAATGGATAAATAAAGGTTTTTATGAGGAACATGTTGCAAACGTAAGAATTCAACTAAAAGAACGAAGACAAATCATGATACGGGCTTTAAATGAGTATTGTGCAGATGTTGCAACGTGGGATATTCCTAGTGGTGGATTTTTTATATGGCTAAAGGTAGTACCTAGCATTCCGATGAAGAAATTATTTTCAGAGGCACTATCAAAAGGAGTTCTTTTAAACCCAGGACGTATTTATGAAGAAGAATCAGATCAGTACATACGTTTATCGTATGGATATGCTTCCCCTGAACAAATCACTAACGGGATTAAATTGTTAAGTGAATTAATTCGTAAGCTAATGGCATAACAAAAACTCCTCTTTTTCTATGGAGGAGTTTTTGTATATCTTATTTACCTGTACAGAGATAATAAAGTTGTTTAATTTACAATAAAGTCATTTAAAAAATAATATAGTTGTTTAAAAATCCTTCTTCTACTAACGAGGCAGGTTAGTGGAAGAAATAGCAAGTGGTTTTAACTAGGAGAAGTGTCTTCTGTTTTTTAAATTAAGAATATCGATAAATTAGGATTTATTTACTTAATATTATACTTATTTTCGGACCGAGGCATCTAATCGGTGAGTATATACAAACCAAGTAATGCTTGCTGTTAATAATGTTGACGAAATTAAAGCTGTAAGAACACTATATGTTTGCCAAATAAGTATCGTTGACCAATCGAAGGCAAAAAACATTATACACTGGGCAATCGTAGCGATTAGGAAAATAATTGTTACGATTGTTCTCTTTTTTGTCATCGGCTGCTGCTCATTCGTTTTCCTTTTTCTTAATCCTAAGAAAAATAACAAAACGGCTAATAGACAAAGAATAATTGTGGTAGACGACAAAATGATGTCCAAAAGCTGTGTGCCGCTTATCTCATATGACTGAGCTAGATTGCCGTTTAATATATTTTTAACTTTTAGTACCAGGTTTATATTGGTATTTGCGCCGTTGCTCAGTAAGCAGATGGCTGTTCTTTCATTTGGCAGTATGGCTACTTCGGTACTAAAATTTGGATTACCCCCAGTGTGTTCTATAAACGTTTGTTCGGCGTTTACCGACCAACCTGCCGCATAATACATATCATTGACAGCCGAAACAGACATATCACCCCTATGGGATTTTTCGATGGCCCTGTGAAATATTTCGGGTATGTCCTGCACGATACCCATCTGTATGCCCATCCAACGCGCCATATCTTTTGTATTAGAAATGATATAGCCGGCAGGTTTATTCCCAGCATAATCCGGAGCGTTAAATGGAGTTGTTATAAAAAAGGAAGAACGGTAGCCCTGTGCTAACTGTCCAGTGGCTTGAGCATCTTCTTTATAAACATACGTCTGGTGAAGACCTAAGGGTAGAAATACCTGTTCCTTCATAAAGTCTTCATAGCTTTGTCGTGATACAATCTCAATAACCAAACCCAATACGTCATAATTAACGGTTCCATAGTTATATTGTTCACCGGGAGAGAACGCCAATTCTGCATCTACCAGTGTTTCCACAGTCTTTTGCAACATATCAGGCGTATTACCTTGTGGAATATTTTGAGTATGTCTAATATTTGTTAGGCCGCTGGTATGGTGAAGAAAGTTATTTAGTGTAAGGTTTTGCATATCAACAGGTTTACCTTGATACTTTAACGTAAACCAAGGTAAATATTTTTGGATAGGGTCAGTCATTGATAGCAGCCCTTGCTCTTCCAATAGCAAAATCCCCATACCAGTAAAAGCTTTACTCACCGAGGCCAACTCATAGAGTGTATTTTCACTTGCAGACAGTCCCTTTTCAAGATCTGCATACCCAGAAGAAAAGTAGAACACTTCACCATCAGCAAGTATTGAGAGTGACATTCCAGGCACACCTGACGTACGACAGGCATCATCTAGCAATGCTTGTATTGCCACAGATTTCGAATCTGACAACGCATAACTTTGTGTTGCGAATCCTGAGAATAATATAAATATCGTTAATACAAAAACAAGAGTCTTTTTCATACACTCTCCTTTCTGAAGAATTATAAGGGTATAAATAACTTATTTTTATAACTATAAACTAAATTCTGATTTATATTTCTATTTATCTATATAATATCAAATAATTGTGAAGAGTTACACTTAAACTAACGGGGGCGTTAGTTTAATAAGAAGTAAACAACTTTATTATTCATTTTTTAAGCATTACATAAGCAGATGGATATAATTTGAAACAACTTTAAAGAGCCTTGCTGCATATAGAATGTAGTAAGGCTCTTATCTTTTTTAATCAAAATTCAATAAATTTATTATCACTATACATTACCACAATCTCATTTCCTGTCCCAATAAAATAAGTTCGTCATAAGGATCTCCGTCAATATTTAATACTTGAGCAAAAGCAGGTTCTGTTTTTAAACCGTTCTCTTTTAAGCGAATAATTTCTTCTCTTATATGTGGATGCTGCATTAATAACATGTGTTCTACTATCATATGTCTATACGCATTTTGATTACGCACTGGCTTAGGTTGGGCAAATAATTCAAAATCAAAACCTTCAAATTTAAAATTCATCTTTATTGATTCGATATTTTTAATTTTTTTCTTTTTTATTTTGAATCCTTCATAAGAACCATATAAAGATCTCATTTCTTGTTCAAAAACATCAAAGTTATGTACTTCCATTACTATATCTAAGTCAGATTGAAGCGTATCAATTCTTATAGGTATAGTCCCGCAAAGAACGGGACTATACAAAGCTAAATCCTCCATGATGTTTAGTTTATTCAAAACATCATAAACCTTTTGTTGCTTGTCATTCCCTGATTGTAAATATGTAATAGATGTAAACATGGAAGTCTCTCCTTCATTTCACGTAATACGTGACTCACTAAATTCAAGAAAATTTGTTCTAAGAGTACCTTTATTTCAATATATTAAGACGAATAAAAGATATGTTTCAACTTTTCTCCTATACTGCAATACTATAAAAATAAAAAAGGAGGAATTATTATGAGCATTTTCAATGTTCTTTTAACCATCCACATTTTATTTGGAACAATATGTTTAATTACCGGTATTGTGGCGATGGTTGCTCAAAAGAAGAAAGGGAAACATACGGAATGGGGCGAAATATATCATGCATCCTATGTTGTCATTAGCCTTACTGCAATTATATTATCCATTATAAACTGGGATAAAATCGCATATTTATTTTATGTAGCAATTTTCTCTTATGCTTTTGCCATTTATGGCTACCTTGCACGAAAAAAACGCTGGAAAAATTGGATCCACCACCATATTAGAGGTATGTTAGGTTCTTATATAGGTGCGGTAACCGCACTTTTAGTAAACGTCGGTATTCATATCCCCTTAATTAATTTACTACCACCTATATGGTTTTGGTTTTTACCTACATTGATCGGTATTCCTCTCGTAGCCAGTGTATCAAAAAAATATAAAAAGCGTAGTTAAAATTCATTACATTTTCGTTACTTTCTGACTAAACTTATGAAAAATAATACCCAATGTCGTATTCTTTCGCGTTCGGTTCGTAAAACTAGCAAAAAAAGAATCCAATATGCTTATTGGATTCTTCTTCACGTCTTTTTCATATTTCATTTCAATGTCGGCTCTATGTATTCAATGATATTACCATCTGGATGACGAATTATCATTTTCATACCTGTGGGTACTTGTATTGGTTCAGTAATCATTACGCCGTTATAGTTTAAGATTAGTTCTTTTACTTCGTTGAGATCATCAATTACAATCGTTGCAGCAACATGATTCTTAATTGTTTCTTTTAATTCTTCAATTAAAAGTAAATTTGTAAATCTAATCACAGGCGTTCCGTTCATTTGAAATTCGTGTGGTTTTTCTTGCTTTAATAGTATTTTGTAAAATTCTAGATGAGTTTGTAAGTCTGAAACATAGAGGCGTGGGACAACAGCTAATATATTCATCCTACTTACACTCCTTTTTAGTTTAACTAGATTAATTTAATTATATATTACTCGAAAACCTATATAAACTATTACGTTAAAAACAGTTTCTTTTAATTAAAACTTTAATAATGAATGTAAACGATCCGGATAATTCGTAAACATCCCGTCAACTCCCCATAATAGTAACTTTTTCATGTCTGCTTCATTATCTACAGTAAATGGATGAACTTCTAATCCTTGTTTCTTTATTTTCTTTACGTAAGCTGAATCAATATATTTATAGTTCATTCCAAGACCAATGCAATATGTTTTATACTTTTTTATCTCTAATTCAGTTAATTGAACTGCCTTCTTATAGGATAATAATTGCACCAGGGGTATATTAACATTTAAATTATGAATTTTTTGCAGACTTTCTTCACTAAATGATTGAATAATAACTTTATCCTGTATTTCATAGTGATTAATAATTTCTAATAACTTTTCTTCCATTTCTGGATATTCATCAGGTGATTTTGTTTCAATATAATAGTTCGCGTCATGCCCAAACACTTCAATTACTTCTTCGAGTGTTGGAACTTTAGCATTTTCATATTCTTTCTTTGCTAAATTTGGATACTTTTTATTGTAAGTAGAGCCTGCATTTAGTTGCTTTATTTCTTCTAATGTATGTTCCTTGACTAGTCCTGTACCATTTGTAGTACGATTTAATGTTTCATCATGCATAGCTACTAAATATCCGTCTTTTGTCATTTGGAGATCTATTTCTATATAATCTCCTTTTAATTGTTGTCCTAATGTATAAGCTGCTATTGTATGTTCTGGTGCATACGCAGAAGCTCCTCTATGTGCAATGTTTTTTATATGAGTTGATTGATTAATAGCTTTCGTGTACTTACGTTCATTTACTTTATGAAAAACAAAAGTACCTATTACTATAAAGATGCAAAGTATTGTAACGATATATATCTTTTTCATAATGATGTATTAACTCCTACATGAAAGCAATTTGGCTTGGATAATTTATTCAAATAAATGTCGATTTTCAAATACAGTCATTTGTCCAACAGATTGAAAACCAGCCTTTTTATAAATATTAATCCCATCAGGTGAAGCTTGTAATACGCATTGAGCAACGTTTAATTCCTTTGCTTCTTTCAGCAAGTAATGAAACATAGTAGAACCAAATCTTTTTCCTCTCATTTCTTCTTTCGTTGCTATATCATAAATACCAATACTATCTTTTGTACACACTAATGAACCAACCGATACGACTTCATCATTATAAAACCCTAAGTACAGTTTCATATTTTCACTATTCCATAAATGGAAAGAAGTAGTTTGATTGTAGAATGCTTGTACATATATACCTTCCTCTGATGTACCAAATAGACTAGCTAACGCTTCTCCAAACTTTTTAATTTGTTCTGATGAAGATGCTTTTTGTATCGTAAAACCTTCTGGCAAGTTTGTTGTTGGATGTATTGTATGTAAGTTTGCTACCATCGCGATATTTTGTTCTGTTTCTTTTAATCCAAGCTTTATTAATTCATTCTTTATAGTATCCTCTAGCTTCTCGTCCCAAAACCAAACACTCATTGGATATTTCTTTTGATTATAGTATGCTACCTCCTTATATAATTTCTCGATATCTTCCGTTACATTATTGTTTAGTAAAGTAATGATATTAAATGTATCTGCAGGTAAACCACAGTCGACAGCAATGTAATCCTTCGTTTCTTTTACATTCATTCCCTGTGCCTGCCGTGCAATATATGAAGTTTTATATGTAAAATTATCTATTAGTAACTGTTTAAAATTCATTCATTTTTCTCCTTTCATAATATTTGTAATCGAATACTTCAGTATTAAATATAACATATAAGAAATGTACCTATTTCTATAAAAATATCTCTTTACATTACTCTTTGCGCCCTAAAAGAATAAAAAACGATATAACGTTGTCGGAATGAAAAAAGTGGTATATAATAAATATTAACATTACTAGTAATTATTTTAGGTATTCCTAGAATAAAGGAGCGATACATATGAAAATTACTATTTATTTCGGAAGTCATGAAGATCAAGATGTTCGTACTATGGACTGTCATTTAGATGTAGAAGATACAGAAGAGATTGTTTCTGTGTCATAATATAAATTGTATGGATGAACCCTCTTCCCTACAGCGTTTAAGGCACCTTTTGCAGGTGTCTTTTTTGTTGTTTTTTTCTTCAAAAACCCTTTACTTTAGAGCGTTTTAATAGTAAAATATAAATATACGAACAAACGTTCTTTTTTAAACTTACTTGTACATGAAGGGATGATTTTTACAATGGCTCAAGCAAAGCGCAGAGGAAGAAAAAAGCAAACACCTATTATTTCAAATACAGGCTTTATCGGCTCTGTCTTTATTGATACATTGGAGTTACAAAAGAAATCCTATTATTTCGCTCGTAAAAAACTTCAAATTGTTCATCACGTATTAGATGGTCTCTCTGGAGCAACAAGTTCTTTATTTAAAGAACATAATATTTCAGCATATATGTCATGTGTATATATACATAAACAAAAGAAAATCGGCTTTGTTCTTTCAACGAAACCATTTGAACAAAGTGACGGTGTTGCTTATTTTGTAAATTATTTAATCGAAAAGAATTTTTACGGTAATCATGACGAAGACGTAGAATATCAAGAAGTATTTAATACAGGTTTTATCGGTGTAGTATTCGCCGATTTATGTAGTATAGATCGCTTTAATTTCGAGTTTGAAATGGGTATGTTAACGAAATTAATGAAAGATATGATTATTCCGGTTAAAGAACTCTTTTTACGCCACAATGTACCGGCATACATTTCCACTTCTCATCTAGAGGAACAAAACAAATTAGGTTTCGTTCTATCTGTAAAACCATATGATGAACGTGCAGAAGCAGATTTATATTTTGAAGCGTATTTAAAAGAACGCGGGTTATTTATTGGTGATGAAGAAGATGATATTGATAAGATTGTTATTAGAAAAACAGCTGAATTACGATAGACAAGCGCAGGATTATCATCCTGCGCTTTTTCGATATTATTTAATTACGTTCAACACTATACCCTTTTGAATGAATTTCTAAATTCAATTTATTTGAGTAAGCCTGATTCAAAATAAGAAATACGATCCCTCCTCCAATTGGAAGCGTGTAGGCTGGAATATGATTTAATAATAGACCTGATAATGCCAGTGCTATCGGCTGCATCATTTTACCTATGCTTAATCCAATACTAAGCACTCTGCCCCTATATTCATCTGGAATCTCTCTTTGCATAAAATAAATTAAAGGGATATCAATTAATGCTATCATTAGCCCTAAAAAGAACATAATAACGCAATACGTAATAACGAATACAAAATCATTCACTTCGAAGCTTTTGAATAAAACTGGAATCCCTGAAATAATCATAATAACTGACAACATAGAACTTAGCTTTTTCAAAAGATAGGAGTAAGAAAAACGATCAGTTATCTTTTTTACTACCATTGCACCAATTATCATCCCTACTGGAAAAGTCCCTTGAATCATACCAAATTGTTTAGAGCTAAGATTGAGAACTGTATTAATAATGTATGGCAATGGAACAGTTACAGCAAACCCTAAGAAGAAATTAAGTGAAATTAAAATACAAAACGTATTTTTTAAGCTTTCCCGCTCCATTAAGTAAGAGTATCCCTCCTTTATATCTTTAATAAATTTAATTTCTCTAATTGAACATTCCTCATTTATGTATTGCTCACACAATTTAAAGTTTATAAACAATATGGATATAGCCGAAAGGATAAATGAAATACCGTTAATAATTATAAAAGTTTTCATATCAAAGACTGCAAAAACAATGCCGCCTAACATAGGTCCTAGAATTAAAGATATAGAGTCGATAATTTTACTTATAGAGTTAAGACTCATTAGTCTCTTTTTAGAGACGATATTTGGTTTTGCAGCCTCTAACCCTATTCCAAAAAATGTTGTAAGTACTGTCATAAGAAAGGTAGTAGTATAAACGATGAATAAGTTTAAACCATAATCGCTGCTTAATATATAAACAGTTATTAATACGCATCCGCTTAGTACGTCCATACAAACGACGAGTTTCTTTTTATCAACCTTATCAGCAATTACACCGGCAAATGGATTCATAACAATCATTGGAATTGTCCCTAATATGAGCGTAATCGCGAAATTTAAAGCAGATCCAGTTATTTGCAAAACATATAATCCTAATGCGAAACTATAAATAGAGCTACCGAATAGTGATACTGTTTTTGCAATTGAATATAAACAAATATTTCTTAGCTCTTGGTTTCTTTTTTTATTTTCCATATGTAATCGTAAACTGGCCATAACTTTTCCCCCTGCCTAATTTTGTGTTACGTACATTGTAAGTTCTCGGGTCAACCCAATCGCAATATGTACGATTTGAAAAGTTTGAAGGGAAAATAAATAAAAGATGGGGTTAACCCCATCTTTTTCCGAAAAATGAATATGTATAAATTTCTTCTCCTTGAACAAAGAAATCCTCATATTTTCCGCCCCGTTCCAAATAATTTGACGTTCGTTCATCAATGGATTGAAACCTTAGATTATGAATTTCTTTCATTACTTTTGAAAGTTTAAAATTCTCTCGAAATCTAGTTGTAATTTGGCTATTTATACTGAATTTATTAAATAAAATAAATGAGCTTAATAAATAACAATCGTGTTTAAAAAGCGAATTTAATTCGTGTAATAAAAAAGCCTCATGTTCAAAACTATAATTACTTGTACCAGACTGATCAATTACAATATCAACAGAATCTTTTTGAATAGGGATATTTAAAAAATCAGCACAGATAAATAAAATGTTTCTTTTAGGATTTCTTTTTTCAATTACATCTTTTAAAAATAAAAGTTTATTCAAATCTCGATCAACAGCAATATATAAACAATCTTCTGGTAGTTCTTCATAACTATTCCGTAAAAAGAATCCGAGGCCGGATCCTAAATCAAGTAGTATCTTATTATTTAAATCTAGCTGCATTAGTTTCTTTTTCGCCCATTCTCCTCCCTTCTGTATATTTTCTAAAAAAGCAGTATCCGTTTCATGAATATAATCCGAAATAGTATCATCAAGTGACGTCAGCTCATTTGCTTTAAATAATTTACCCGCAGTTATAATTCCTGAAGTAATAATATATTCTTCACCACAATCACAAATTAACTTCCCCTCAGTAATTTGATTGATAGTAATAATTCCATCTTGAAGAATTAATTTTTCGCTACACTTAGAACATGTAAGTAAATGTAGTACACTTAAATCTATCCCTATAATTGAATTAGAAGTTTCGTTTGTTAATAATAAATCATGTAACACTCCCTTTAATTTGTCCCGTTTCTTCTTCAAAAGTTCTATTTCCTGTTCCATCTTGTCAAATTTCAGTTTAAATAAAGATTGGTAAAAGGTATCTTTTTCGTAATTCATAGATTTCGCTAAATTTTTATAAAAAAATAGTTCTTTAATTTCATTCAAACTAAATCCTAAATCTTTGTAATGTAAAATGAGTTCTAAATCTGTTTGACAATACTCATCAAAAAAATAGTGCCCTCCCTTTTTTTCAGGAATAATGAGACTGAGATCCATATAATGTCTAATTGTATCAATACTTATGTTATTTACTTCTCCAAACTTACCGATTTTCATAATATCCCTACCATCGAAATATTCTCTTATATAGATTTCTATTTTTAGCTTTAAAAATCCTTTCACCTTTTTTATTAACATTATTTATGAAATGAACAAATGGTATTATTTATATTGTTGCGCCTAATAATGTAACATGCAATTTTTGGTTTTGTGCATGTCAAATTATGAGTATCAAAATTATTAAACCTCAATAGATTTATTACTTTCTACTTAATGAAATGTACCTATAAACGGACAGTATAGCATTGGTTTATTGAAATTGGAGTAGGATTACCGTAGAAGCTTACATAGGGGGAGCGTCAGAGAAATGCGGATTTACAACGATAAGGGAATTCCGCATTAAAAAGCCCAACTTCTCTGCAAGTCAAAATAGAGAAATTGAGCTTTTTAGTTATTTCATTCATTTATTTATTGAATTCATTAACTGGAAGAAGTATTCAGGTTTATGAGTCTTATTTAGGTTATACCATGAATGTAATGCATCTGGTGTAAATACATCTATTTTTTTCAGTACCTCCATTGCAAATTCCAGAGGAGCTATTCCTGACGCAGTAACTAAATTCTCATCAGATACTGCAGATTCCAACTCATAGAACTTTTCTCCTTTATAGTTAGGGCATACCATTTTAGTATATTCTAAGTTATTACTTGTATGTTTTCTAGTATCCAAGTATCCCATATTCGCGAGGGCATCAGTTGCACCACAAATTGCAGCAACAATAGTGCCAAGCTTTAAAGCTTGGTCGATTCTTTCCAAGATAGGTTGATGAATTTCTTCACTCCAAGTAGTCCCTCCTGGTAAAATTAAAAGATCTTTACTCTCAAAAGTACATTCATCAAGGGAAATATCTGGTTTTATGCTCAGTCCTCCCATAGTAGTAATCATTTCTTTATTAGCTCCTACTGTAATTACTTTTAAAGGTGCTAAATCTTTTTTAAAATATCTTCCTGAGTTTAGTTCAGCAATTAAATATCCATATTCCCAGTCTGACATTGTATTAAATACATATAGAAAAGCTTTTTTTGTTTGCATCCAATAACACTCCAATCACAATTTATATAGCTATTATAATATAACTTCCCTGACAGTTAACGTCAGGGAAGTTATCATACTTGATGAAATTTTATTAATTCCGACAGAACTTCAATAAGTCTATTTTTAAGACTTATTGGCTCGATAACTTTAATAGATTTATTGTACGGTAAAAGTAAATAAGGTACATATTTATGTATCATATCTTTTTCAAGAAGAAAAACTGCTTGATTTGAAGTTCGTTCTTGTAAATAATGTCCTAAAAACCAATGTTGGCAAATATCAGCTAATACACTTTTATCCCCATTAATAACCAAAGAAATAATACTTTCCTTATCTTCTATAGTTGGAAGAAGACTTTTTATAAAAAAGTCACTTGCTGAAAAATTTTCTGGCTGGTTAAACTTATTTTCAGTCAGCGTTAGACTTTCAATTCGATCTACTCTAAAACTACGGATATCATTCCTAAGATGACACAATCCAATCACATACCACTTATTATTCCAATAGATAATTCTGTATGGATTGACCAATCTATAATTTAATTGCTTTTCGCCACTTTTATGGTAAAGAATTTTTATTGAGTACCCGTCAGCTACAGCCTGCTCCAACTCCTTCAAAAAAGTTTCTATAGAGAGTGAAGTTAATCGGCTTATTACTTCAAGACTAGTTAAATGTTGGTTTATTTTTGTTTCCTGCTCTTGATTTGAGTATTTACTTAGTTTTGAAATGGCCCTATTTAATGCTTCACCCCATAATATCCGGCTTCTTCTGCAAAAACAGCAGCATGAAATAGTGAAGTTTGCTCCTCAAAATCAAAAAAAAGAGGAGCCTCAATAAAATTGTTCAATAAAGTGTATCCGCCGTTATGTCCTGGTTCTGAAATTATAGGTACGCCACTAGTTGAAATTGTATCAATATAACGATACACAGTCCTTATATTTATCTCTAACTTTTCTGAAATTTGTTTCGCAGTAATTTTTTTACCTGAACGAAGCATCCATAGAATTGCTAGCATATTGTCAATTTTAGGCATATAATTCCACCCCTATATGAAACTTATTTTCTATTATATATTTCTGATTTTGGGTATAACTCATTAACTGTTCCTTTCCGATAGCTTTCTAATATAATGAGGACCTAGACACATTTGTAATTTCACAAATGTAATTTACAGTCCCATCTCCCTCTTTATAGAGCTTTACTACATAAAGTTGAACCAATCGGACTTTAATGGGCAGTTGATCCCCCGCCTAACTTCTTTGCTTTCTCTGAATTTTGAGGTGGGGGTCTTACTGCCCATTAAAGTGGGATAAATGGTACTGCAAGCGTAACTAGTTTCTTTACTTTCATATTAACCTTTCCCTTAAAACTAAAAAGATATATCTTTTGTATAATATTGGTTAAATTTGGATGGATGAATATTATTCTATATTGAAAAAATAAATACGTCAAAATTATTTTACGGAAATTATAAAAATCATATTATATATAGATTAGTAAGCTAATGATACAATGCCCCCTAAAAACGTGTTTCTATCTGTGGATTTATAAGAAAGGATGACTTTTTTATTTCTATTGGTATGTGTGATAAATTACATCTATTTCCTTGAGAATATTAAAAATCCTCATCCACAATACCTTACGAGTTATTGCTACAGATTTTGGTTTTGTACAAAAAAATTGATAGAACCCAAGAAAAAAATTTTATATCTTTTTATATTTAGAGAAGTTAAAAAATCACTACACCTCCTTCATATACGTGTAATATACAGGGATTTATAACTTGATATAGAACATAAAAAGGAGAAGTTTATATTGTAAACAAAGGGACGTATATATGGAGTTAGAATGAGTTGTTAAAACATTTTTTTATTAGAAGATTAAATTGGCACTGTTAATAACAGTAATGGAGGATTAGAAAATGAAAATTGCAATAGTCTGTTTCGATAACTTTACTGATATTGATGTTTTCCTACCATGGGATTTATTAAATCGTGTACGTTTAGTTGGCGGTATTTCTGATTGGGATGTCCAGCTTTTAGGAACGGAAAAAACTCATATATCCATGTCTGGCTTACGTATTCCCATGACAGCAAGTATATCTGATCTTCCTTCTGCTGACGCTGTAATATTTGCAAGCGGTAAAGGTGTGCAAGATTTATATAAAAACCAAGAATATATTAATAGCATTCATGTAGATCCTCAAAGACAATTAATAGGATCTATGTGTTCTGGTTCACTACTATTAGGAGCTAAAAAATTGCTCACTGGCAAAAAAGCAACTACATATCCATCCGCAGTAGAACAGCTTAAAGAATTTGGCGTAGAGGTTATTGAAAAAAGTTTCGTAAACGAAGGAAATATATCGACTGCTGCAGGTTGTTTCGCTGCTCAAGAACTCTCAGCTTGGATTATAAGGACCCTGCTTAATGAAGAAATGGTTGATATTGTATTAGAAACTGTTCAGCCAGTAGGAAAAGGTTTATATTTTTAATTTCAAATCAAGTCAAGGAATTGTGGTTGCTCTCCAAAATGATAAAATGAGCTTTTTTGATTAATGCCGACGTAATATGCCTCCGATTCCAATTTAATTAAATAAAAAACCCGCGAATCATTCACGGGTTTTCTTCTTAATAACTAATTGCTATTGTACCTTCACCTGCATGTACCGCAAATGAAATTGGTAATGGATATAGTTTGAAATCCATTTCAGGGAATGCTTGTCTAATATCTGCAATCCATTCTTCAGCTCCAGGTTTATCGTTAGCATGGAACATGTGAAGTACTTTTGGTAATTCTTTTTCAAGTTCATTTTTAATGTATTCTCGACATTTTTGGATTTTGCGAACTTTCTTTTCAAGTAAAAGCTCGCCACCTTTTACTTCTAATATTAAGTTAACACTTAATAAACTTCCAAGTAAAAATTGAACTCCCTTTACACGTCCACTTGCGTAAAGACCCTTTAAACTTTTCGGGAATACGTGGAAAGGTCTTCTTTTTTCATCTACTAATGTTTTGTGTATATCTTGTAAAGTCATACCATCATTGTATAACGATTTCGCTTTTCTAATTAGTTCATCCATTGGATAACTTGTTGTTTCGCTATCTAATACCGTTAATGGGAAACCTGCCATTTCTGCAGCTAACTTCATGTTTTGATAGGTTCCACTTACTTTTCCGCTAATAGCAACTGCAAATCCCTCTTCATATTCTTCTTTGCATTTCGAAAATAACTCTACCATTTCCCCTATGTTAGGTTGTGATGTAGTGACAGTTTTACCTTCGTTTAAAGCATTATAAACGCGCTCACGCACACCTTCTTCACAATCTTTATACGACACACCATCAATAATAACTTCAATTGGGATAACAAAGTTATCTCCTTCTGTTGTAAAACTCGCAGTTGTACTATCAGTAATCCAAGCAACACGCTTCATGTTGTTCCTCCCTTAATTCAATTCCTCTTTTCTAATTTTTCTATATATTTATGTTATGAAAAGAGAATATCCCTGTAATAGTAACAGGACTTTATTGTTTTGGCTATAGTAGATAGATGATAAATGTGAATATTTCTTGTCTTTTTCACAAATTAAAAAGAAAATCAAGAAATTTGCTCGATTTTCTTTTTCTCATACATTATTTAAAAGTTTCATTAGCTAAAATCACAACATAATCATTCGTCAAGCGACCTGCTTCTTTCGTATAACTAACAAGTCTTTGTATGTTATCACAGCTAAGTTTTGCACCCCATACGAGTAGTGGTACACCAATAAAGTCAATATGAAATCTTCTAGAAAACAGACCGCCAAAAGTCATTGGTAAAGGTACAGTTGGTGATGTATTAGAAAAAACGATCTTTTCATGACTTTGATAATGTTTTTGCAAAATTTCTCCTAAATGCTTCATCGCAGGTACAACGACTTTAGATGCCCCGCACCCAATTGTATATACAGGATTACCATTTTCATCTATTCCATGAAAAATAATTTTCCCCATATCTTCGGTTTTCAATTTATTAAAGTAATCTACATTTAATATTTCTTCTTTCGTTAACTTACGGTCAGTTGGCAATTTATTCAAATGATAAGCTGCAGCGAGTGCAGTTGAATGTGTTCCGCCGAAATCAGTGTAAATGAATATCATATGATCATCCCTTGTTATAAAAGTTCAATGTTATTTAGTATTACCGTTCACAGCATTGTTAAACAAGGGATAAATGTATTTACACTTTTTGTATTAACTCATTATATTTTTTCCAAATATAATATCGTCTACTTATTACCGTACCTAATGTGATACATAAAAAGGCATTCGTTACAACCATTAATGTGGAATGTGTACTACCTGAAAACATACTTTGCTTAATTACAATTTTCGCACCTAAAATAACAAGAAGAATCATTGTGCTTAACCAATTTCCTTTTCGTAATACATGACCCGTTTCACTATCTAATCGAAATGTTAAAACTTTTCCCCGTATAATTCCAAGACCTAAGCCAATTCCAAGCGTTGCAACAAATAGTAGTCCTTGCAGCAAAGTTATTTGTCCCATATGAATAATGGACTGGATTGTTACAAAGCCCAACAAAACTGGAACAAGCCAAATGCGATTTTTTTTGACTTTTCGCTCTTTCCCTTGCAGCAAAACAATAATAAGAATAACAAGTACAATATCCATTTAAAGTCCTCCTATATAGTTGTTTGCCTTTAAAAATTATATTCTCTTCTTTTCATTTCATAATTGAAATACGATAGCTACTTTTAATTGTATGATGTGGAATTTGATTTCCCATCAGTCTGAAGCATTATTTTTAAAAATAAAAAGACGTACTTTTTACCCGTACGTCTTTAGTACCTTTATTTATAAAATAAAGGTTTTCTAGTCAACTAAAATGTTTTTCAAAACAAAAACAATCATGAACTCGTTTAAATTGTTTTCTTATGTCTTCTTTATTTTCACCTGTATAATGAGCAAATGTTTGAACCGGATATAACTGATCAATATTACTTTTCATTACGCCTTTTATCTCGTCTGTATGATCGCTATATACGTGTAAATACGAATCTACGTTTACAAATCCGTTCTTTTCATACCATCCATGTACCCATAGATTGTCCCTAGTCCACGCTTCTAATCGATTTAGGTTAAGTTCTTTCGCTAACTTTTCTGCCTCATTTAATAGTTGATTACCAATTTTCATTCTACGGAAATCCGGATGAACTGCAATATGCCAAATCATACCGCCAAGACCTGTCCCTCTTGAACATACCGTACGTTCTTCTAATTCATATTCAATATCTATTAAACCCACAATTTGATTTTCGTATACAGCTACTAATTCAATTGCAGGATTTTCCTATTTTTCTTTCTCTCTAAATACGTTATCGTAATATGCTGTATCTAAAAAAGATAACACACGGCAACGTACCCAACCGGTTTCATCAGATTTTTTTTATATGCTCTAATCTTAATATCCATGTAATCTAAAAGCCCCCTCTATATTTTCATTAATTTTTTAACCCATACTTCGTTGCTTTAGACATATAATCAATTGAACAATCTAAATCAAGATATAATCATTTCCTGGACTATATCCTTTGCATTAATCATATTTGTCACCGTCATATGCAGAAGAGATTCTTCCACCTAATTATTATTCAATATATAGATGGAAGAATCCTCTAGTGATGTATACTAATTGAAAAATGGAAGAAAAAATTATTTGGAATCTACTGATTCAGCATGGTATACCTTGGATTTTGAAGGTAATAAAGTAAACACACACAATATAATAGTTATAAGTAACATTACCAATGATCCTACAATAACTACAAGTTGTATAGAAATAAATTGAGTTGCAACTCCGAATAGAATCGTAATCAAAATGGTTATGCCGGCAATTACTAGTCCATATATACTTCCAATCCGTCCCATTATGTGAACGGGAACATTGTTTTGATAAAAGGTATAATATCCTGTATTTGCATATGCCATAGAGAAAGATAAAATAAGAAATCCGATAGCAGCCATTACGAACCCATTTGAAAAAGCATAAATTAAATAACCAATTGCAATGAATAATGATCCTATTCCAATTAAAAATGAAGGCGCTAATTTTTTAGATAAAATTGTATTTGTTATAGCTCCTAAAATAATTCCAGCCCCGCCGGCACTAACTAAAAATCCATATTCACTATCTGTTAACAATAGAATTTCTTTAGCAAATGACAATTCAAGCGAATCATTTGCGGTAGCTAAAACCATCATCCCTTGAAATAAGAAGTACACAAAAACGATATACAAAGATTTTTTACTAAAATTTAAAACGATGTTCCAATCTTTTTTTAGTACAGCTAAAGATAACTTGTCATTTGATGTATGCATATCGGATTTTTTATCAAGATTAGGTAATAGCAATGTAATTACTCCTGATAAGAGAAACGCTATAGCATTTATATATATTGCAAATTCTGGTGTACTTGCTATTAACAATACTCCCGCTATCGCTGGACCAATTAAAAATGCACCAGATCCTATTAAACTACGCAATGAGTTGAAACGTTGTCTTTTCTCAACTGGAATTAATTTAGTCATATATGTCATAGCAGTTGGCTCGTAAATTGCATTAGCCATACTAATAAAGAATACGAATACATAAACCATCCAAAGTGATGGAAGTAAAGGTAAAATAGCGATAAATACCGCACGATATATATCGAGGTGAATCATTAATTTTCGTTTATTTAAACGATCAATCATACTCCCTGACCAAGCGTTTGTTAATAAAGCGGCTAATGGTTTAATTACATATAAAGTAGCAACAGCTAGGGCTGAGCCACCCATATTATAGACAAGTACGTTTAGTGCTATTAAGTAAATCCATGCCCCTAAATTTGCAATACCAACTCCGGACAGTAATAATAAAGGATATTTCCAATCGTTAAGTAAGTTTTTCATTTTCGGCCCCGCTTTCCAAATTATTTTTAACCAATAAAAAAATCCCACCCCCAAGACTTTAGTCTTAGGGACGAGATTTATCATCGCGGTGCCACCCTAGTTTGTTAATATGTCACCATATTAACCTTATCAGGTACTGCATTTTGATTCATGCTTATACCATAGCTCTATAACGGGAGCTCCCGTCACACCACCCTCTATTAATAGATTCCGATGCGCTGCTCAGAGGCTTGGTTCAATAAAGAATTTTTACTCCTTTTCAGCTAAATGGAGCTCTCTGTGAAAAATTCATCTTATTTACTCTTCTCTTCACTGCATTTGATTTTTCCATATTATCACAATTTATTTTAACTGTAAATAAAAAATAATCAGATATTTATAGTTGGGTCATTTTTGCTTTTCGACCAATTCGGCATACGAAACGCATTAGCTTTTTATGAAGATAAGGAAATAAAGTGAAGAATACATCCATTGTTTTTTTTAACGGCATTGGACATATAACTAATTTATTTTTATGAATAGCTTTCAGTGCAATTTCAGCAAACTTGTCTGCTGAAATCGGCTTATTTGTTTTTAGTTGTTTTATAATTTGGTCCTTATTCATATTAATTGCAATTGATTTTTCAAATATGGGTGTATCTACAAAAGTTGGACAAAGTACACTTACATTTACACCATATTCTTCTGCCTCATAATGTAATGAAGTGGTTAAACCGACGATAGCATGTTTTGTTGTTGCGTACGCGGTACAAAGTGGAGCAGGTCCTAAACCTGTTGCAGACGCAGTATTAATGATATGACCAAATCCTTGTTTTTTCATGAATTGGTAAGCCAATTGTGTCCCGTAAATTACTCCTAATAAGTTTATTTCAATAATATGTTTCCAATTATCTAAAGACATATCGAATACTTCTCCATACATAGCAATTCCTGCATTATTAAACATATAATCAATTCTACCAAACTCATTAACTATTTTTATAATAAGTTCCTCTACGGATCCAGCGTTAGTAACATCTAAATATTCGAACCTAGCTAGTTGATTATTATTTTTTATATTATTCACAAGCTCTTGACCACTTGTTTCATTAATATCTGCGATAATTACAAATATATCTTTATTTGCTAATTGAATAGCTAAAGCTTTACCGATACCAGAAGCTCCGCCAGTTACAATCGCGACTCTTTGTTCATCCATATAAAAAACCTCCTGTTGTTAATACATATAATGAAAACGGACGAGTGTAAAGATTTGAACAATCGTTCTAATTCGCTTGTAATGCTACGCATGTTTGTTTGAAATAGAGAGTAAAAAAATCGTAATGGCTTCATTAAATAAAACTTCTAATTTCTCTGTTTCAAATGAATGAATGAATTGACATAATCCACCTAGCCATGAACCTAATAAAAGACTTGAATCCTCAACATTTTCTATATAAAATTCACCACTTTGTATACCTTCATCCAAAATGTTTTGATATGTTTTTAAAGGGATAACAGCTAAACCATAGAGTTGTTGAATTGTAGAAGGGTTCGCGCTCGAATCAGAGGCAAGTTCTTGTCCTGCTCTTAATAATGGCGTTTTGTAATTATAAAGTACAAATTTAGCTATCCCATATAATTTCCCAGTAGCGTTTGTATACTGTTTTTCTGCTATTTCCCATTTATTGTGCCAATTTCTCATACTGTCTTTAGCTAAATAAACAAATAATTCTTCTTTATTTTTATAATGGTAATATATATGTCCTTTACTATAACCAGAGGCTTTTGCAATGTTATCAATTGAAGTTCTTGTATATCCTTTTAAGGAAAATAATTCTGTCGCCTTCTCTGCTATTACTTCTTTGGCTAAATCGCTATCGTATCGTCTTTTATTCAATGTAGACTCCTTCCGTCGTTTAATACAAAAAAATTGAACAATCGTTCTAATTTCAATATATGTAAGTTTTTTTGTTTTAGTAACTGTTAAGTTTCTTATTTATTATTTTTTATAAAAATTACGGTGCGTGAAATTACTAAACTCTATAAAAAAAGAGCCTATTGTATATAGACCCTTCACATTGCTTGAATTAATTTGTATTTGCCTCTGCTAACGGTTGTAACGGTGGTTCTAATTTTAGTTCTAATGCATCGCCTTCTTGTATAGCTTGTCCTTTTTCAATACTTTGATTTGTTACATATCCCGTACCTGAAGTTTTTAAATCTAATTTTAATAGTTTAGAAAAATACATAACATCACGCATTGACCAACCTTGTAAATTGGGCATTGTTGCGTTGTTTCCTAATAAAAATATACGATCACCTTCACTCATTACTTCACCAGACTGCGGATATTGTTTTTTTATTTTTCCTTCTCCTAAAATTATCGGTTGGAGTTTCTCTTTTTTCACATTATTCTCTACCGTATCTATTGATTGATTCACATAGTTTTGCACTTTTAATTGGGATTTTTTCGTTGCATCGGCCATTTGTTGTTCTGTATATGGTTTCACCTTTAAATATTCAAGACTATTTTTCACAACTGGTTTAAATATTTCAGCGAGTGGCTGGGCTCCATATTCATCTCCCTTTAACTTTGGCTGCTTAATAGCTAAATATATAATTAACTCTGGGTCATCAATTGGAGCCATACCTAAAAATGAAAAAATATAATTTTCTTTTCCTTCCATATATCGTCCATTTTCAGGATTCGGAATTTGGGCTGTTCCTGTCTTGCCTCCTATTGGGTAACCATCGACTTTATACATTGTACCTGTACCTTTTGAAGACGTAATAACACGCTCCATTAAGTCTCTTACCTTGTCCGCAGTCTCTTTTTTTATCGGATTGCCAACTTCTTTCGGTTGATTTTCCATAATAACTTGCTTGTTTGTTGGATTTACAACTTTGTCAACGATATATGGTTGCATCATTTTCCCGTCATTTGCTATAGCCGTAGCAGCTTGGATTAATTGAATTGGAGTTACTGTAGAACCTTGTCCGAAAGAAGTTGTTACTTGTTGAATTTGTGTATTTAATAGTAAAGTATTTTTACTTTCACCAGGTAAATCTATTCCCGTTTTTTGGTTAAAACCAAATTTATTCATATATTGCTTAAATTTATTTGGTTTTAATAACTGATCTTCTAAAATAGAAAAAGCTACGTTTGATGACCTTTCAAAACCTTCATCAAATGTTATAGATCCCCATCCAAACCCACCATTATGATCTTTTATATCCGCTGAACCTACTGAATACTTGCCGGATTGAAAATATTCTTTCCCGTTATATACACCTTCATTGATTGCAGCAGCTAACGTAAATACTTTCATCGTTGAACCTGGTTCATATGCATTTGCGATTGGATCATTTAAAAAGTATTCAATATCCCCTTTATTAGGGTTAAAACTGGGTTTACTAGACATAGCTAAAACTTTCCCAGTCTTTGGATCCGCTATAATACCTACTAACATAGAAGGATCATAGTGCTCTTGCGCCTTATTCATCGCTTCTTCTAAAAAACTATTAATTTGTTTATCAAGCGTAAGATATACGTTATTTCCATGTTTAGCGGGTTCTATTTTTCCTATATCATTTGTAAGCGGGATACCTCCTCGTGCTCCCACATATTCTATATTCCCATTTGTCGAGCGCAAATATTTATCTAAACTTTTTTCAAGTCCAAACTTCCCTTCTGTATTTCCTTTATCGTCTGGTCTAGCAAAACCAAGTATATAAGATGCAAAATCTTCATTTGGATACACTCTTGCTTTCTCAGGCATAAAAGAAACACCCGGGATTTTCAATTTTTTAATTTGTTCTTTCTTTTCCCTAGACAAATTCCGGCCAACTTTTCCGATTTCAACTTGCGTACGCCCCTCATGGAAATTTTTTAATACGTCCTCTTTATCAATTTCAAGCGCAGTAGCTAATTGCTCTGCAGTTTCATCTTTATTCTTCACTTTGTCATTACCTTTCAAATTCACAACAACACGATACGTTGTTGAATCTTGAACGAGCACTTTTCCAGTTTGATCATAAATCGTGCCACGATTCGCTTCCAAAACACCATTTTTATTATGTTGTTCATTTGCTAAATCCTTTACATCCACATTATGCACGACTCCTACTGCTTGAATATAGAAAAAACGCAAAAGCATAATAAGAAACAAAACAATAAAAGCAATCATAAAATACCGCGCGCCTTTATTCGTTTGAAGTTTATGCATATTTCGCTCCTTTCTTTCACCATGAATTACTACAAAGATGTGCTACAAAATATGTAGTTTTTACTTTCACTACTATATGTTTCGAACATTTCCTTTCAATTCCTTTAAAACAGTCTGAAAGTAGTTATTGTTTCTGTTTCTATTTTTTTATCTATTTATATTACGGTGCGTGAAATTTACGAATATTCCGTCATGAGATGGTTGATTTATTATAAATTACAAATTTCATAAAGACTTTTAATGCTAAATCAGTATTATTTTGTCACTCTTTTAATGCATATGGCCCTTATCTTGTGCACAATAAAAAGTTCCCCTCTGGATTTCCAAAGGAGAACTTTCAAACAAACCTACAAATAGTTATTTATAAAATTAAGCTAAATGATTATATTTCGCTAAAAAAGGAATACGTTTCGTTACCAACGCGTACGTTTTAAATACAAATTTTGCTATCGGCTCAAACGTACGTGTACTTTGCACTACTAAGCCACTTGTGATAAATGTTAAGAAAGCAGCACCCAGTATATCTAAAGGATAATGAACACCTACGTACATACGTGAAACACCGACTAATACTGCCCAAATAAGAGCGACATATTTAAGTTTTTCTCCTCTAAGCAAAAATACAAATGCAATAGAAAATACAAGTACTGAATGATCACTAACAAATGATGAGTCTGCTGCATGTGGCACTAATTGATGTACATCATGTGATACAAACGGACGTGGATGGTAATATACCGCATGTATCACAACATTTACTAGTAATGCGATAATGACTGAAAGTGTCGTATATAACACTGTGTATTGTTTTTTTATTGCATTAACTTTCTTTCCATTATTAAACCATAAGATAAGCATAAATAAAATCGCTACATATGCAGCACTATTTGTAATAGCGATCATTAGCGAATCTAATAGTTTGGACGATCCAGCAAAATTATTAAACCATTGAAATACTGTGTAATTCATAATACTCTCTCCTTGCATAAAAGCTTTCTTGATTTACACAGTATATAACATCAATATGAAAATGGGCTGAAACTTTTCTCATCAAATTCTCATTTTACTATCACTTATTTGACAATATTAAGACTAATTATAACGGCCAATTATGTATAAAGCTGAAAAACCTTTAAAACAATATGAATCATATGCTTTTTATGTGTAGAATACATAACATAGTTACTTAAATATACTTGTTGCAAAATCATATTTTTAATACATACGAAGTGCAATATTACCGAATTGTTCGCCTTGTTCCATACGTCTTAACGCTTGAGTCGCTTCTTCCAACGAATACACTTTATCCATAATTGGTTTAATCTTATATTTCTCTATAAACTTAATCATCTCATTAAATTCTTCACGGCTACCCATAGATGTCCCCATAATATCAATTTGATTATAGAATAACGCTCGTAAAGGCAATTCAATGTTATCTCCTGAGCTTGCACCAAAATTAACAATTCTCCCATTTTGTTTTAATACATCAAAATATTTTAAGAATGTTGCTGGCCCTATACTATCAATTATTAAATCTACTTTTTCTCCGCACAAACTCTCTTCCCAATTTCCAGAACTATTAAAGGAAAAGTCTGCGCCATATGTTTCGGCAAGCTTCCTTTTGTTCTCTACCCTTGAAGTAACACTTACTTTTGTGCCAATTGCTTTTGCAAATAACATAGCAAACGTCGCTACACCGCCGCCTATCCCCGGAATTAAAACATGTTCGCCACGCTTTAATCTACCCTTTGTGAAAAGCGCTCTATATGCAGTTAGTGCCGATAAAGATAAAACACCAGACTCTTCCCATGTAAGATATGACGGTTTTGCCACTACATTTTCAGCGGGCACTATCACATATTCAGCAAACGTTCCATCTCTCGGTCCACCTAACACTTCTGGTAACTCGGGTATTTCAGCAATATGATCCCATCCAATACTAGGATTAATAATAACCTCATTTTGCAATAAAGTCCTTGAAACACCTTCTCCAATTTCCGTAATAATACCTGCACCATCTGATCCTAGAACTAATGGTACTTGCATTTCTTTTCTATTATTCATTATAAATAAATCTCGATGATTTAATCCTGCTGATTTTAATTTTACTTTCACTTCTCCAGCGCTAGGATTTCTCTCAGGTAATACTTTATATTCTACCCCTTCAAATCCTGCTTTAGATTGTTGTACGATAGCTTTCATTTTTATTCCCCCTTAATAATTCTAATGTACTAGAAAGTTCGAAATAAACAAAGTAATTTGACTATAAAAAAGAAGGAATGTAAAAGCACCCCTTCTTTTCAATGTATTAAAGTGAAACGGTAGGCAGTATAATCGTAACGATTGTTCCTTCACCTTCTTTACTCTCTATTCGAATAGTTCCGTTATATTTCTCTACAAGTCGTTTTGCGATAGACAAACCTAGACCGTTTCCACCTTGTTTTCGACTTCTTGCTTTGTCCACTCGATAAAAACGGTTAAGAACAAAAGGCAAATCACCTTCAGGTATTCCCGCTCCATGATCTATAATACGAATGTTAACTTTTCCTGACTGCACACTAGATTCAATACAAATATATCGATTATCTTCTTTTGTATACTTCACTGCGTTATCCATTACGATAATAAGAATTTGTTCTAAGTAAGATGAGGGTATTGAGACAAATGCTGCTTTCCCATCGAATTTCATATCAAATTGAAATTCTGTTTGAAGTACAGCAAAGTTTTGTGTAACTTGTTTTAATATACTATTTACATGGACTGGCTCAGCTGCAATTAGATGCATTTGTTCTGATTCAGCTCTTGATAGTTCTAGCAATTCTAAAACTAACTTATTTAAACGATCGACTTCTTTTAAACTAGATTGAAGCGATTTATCTAAAACTGCCGGATCATTTTTTCCCCACCGATTTAACATCGATAAGTGCCCTTGAATAATTGTTAATGGCGTTCTTAACTCATGAGATGCGTCTTCTACAAACTGTTTCTGTTGTGTAAAAGAAGTTTCTACTTCGTCCATCATTTCGTTAAAAAGAAACGATAATTTTGCAAGTTCATCATTATTTTCACGTACTGGAACCCGTTCATTTAGCCCATTTTTCTTAATACGCTTCATCGTATTTGTTATATTTTGAATATTCGATAATAGCTTTTTCGTGATTAGTACCCCACCTAAAAAACTAAGGATTAATCCACATATTCCGGCAATAATCATTACCACTAAAATAATTTTTAATAAATGATCAAAAGCCTCTAAGTTTTTCGTAAGTTCAATCGTGCCAGTAAACTCTTTTGTTTGAATTGGTATACGTTTAACTAATATGCGATCTTCAACATGTCTTTTTATAAATGATTCATCTTGTAAAACTTGTTTTGGCTTTATCCATGTCTCATTAAAATCTCGCGAAACAGTAACAATTGGTTTTCCATCCATGCCGATAACACGAATCATTTGATGCTTATCAATCATATTATTTAAGAAATCTTTACTGCTTTCAAACGTTTTAATCGAAAGGGTATCACTTTTATCTTGGTAATATGCCGCTATTTCTGTCACTTGCCTATTTATTTGTTTCTGTTCATAATCTATAGTCCACCTATTAATTACAATAAACTGCAAAGCGCTATATAAAATGAATAGAAGAAATACTAGTGTAGTGGACCAAAGTGTTAATTTCCACTTTATAGGTAGATTTCGAATTCGATGCACAATATTTTTAATCATTTCATTATATATCCAGCACCGCGGACCGTTTGGATATATTCCTCCTTATCTACACTATGTAACTTGTTACGTAAATAACGAACGTATACATCAACGATATTCGTCTCAACCATTGCATCATATCCCCATACTTGATCCAATAAAACATCACGGGTAAGTACTCTATTAATATTTTTCATAAACATAAGCAAAAGTTCAAATTCTTTATTTGTAAGTTCGATTTCTTCATTTCCTTTTGTAATAGTTCGAGATTCAATCTGGAGCTGTAAATCTTTGAACGTAAGAGATGAAACATGCTTGTTTTCTATATGTTCTTCCCGTCTAAATATAACCCTCATACGTGCCAACAGCTCTTCAATTGCAAATGGTTTCGGAAGATAATCATCGGCTCCGCTATCTAATCCTGTCACGCGATCCATAATACTATCGCGTGCAGTTAGCATAATAATTGGTGTATTTTTAGTTGCCCTTAATCTACGACACACTTCTATTCCATTTAATCCTGGTAGCATTAAATCCAGTAGAATAAGGTCATAATTTGTTTCAAGTGCAGCTTCTAAACCCTTCCGCCCATCAAACTGTATATCGACTTTATATCCTTCATACTTTAGTTCTAACTCTAAAAAATCAGCTAAACTTTCTTCATCTTCAATGATTAATATGTGTTGCAACAGCAATGCCCCCTATACAGTTAAATGAATCAGTAATCCTACTCCAAATATAATTGCAATAATTTGATGTGCTTTTCTATACAATATCAAGTTTGTTTTTTTATTATGTTTCTGTAAGAAAAGTCCAATGACACCTAGTATGATTAAAATGAAAAGGGAGAATATACCACTATAAAATATAAGTATATGTCGACTTCCTTTTAATAAAAAATAAACACCGTGAGTAATTGATACAGCTAATACAGTATATCCAATGAATACGTGAAATTTTTTAATGAACAAATATAAGTCTTTTATCAATTTAACCCCAATTATATTTTTCTTTTTAAAAAATAACCATACATGACGTAAAAACCATAATGATGCAGCTAAAATCGTCCCATATTCACCGAAAGAACCTAATTTCTTATTTAACCCTTTTACATTTAATACGTTGCCGTAAATTACATTAATAAGTAACAATGCTACACTACAAAAAATAATAGTAAAACCTATAATTTTTACAAATAAATGAAAAGATTTATGTTTTAGTAGCTTTTCCATTTCATTTAAGCTCCTTTCTTAAAAAGTTTCTGTAACCAGCAGAATATCAAATAAAAAAGAAAGGAACATGAGAACAAGATTAAAATAAAATGAGAATTTCAAGATCACTTAAATTGTTTAGCTTCCCTTATTATTTTTTGAATAAACGGTGCTTTTGCATTTGTATAAGAAACACGATCAAAAGGATATGTAGCTGCAAGTCTCTCTTTTAGTTCTCTATATTCTTTACGTGCCCATTCATGCTTTATTAGAAAGTCCCGAAATAAAAGATTGTTTTTCCATTCGTCACTATTATAAATATAAACATGTAAATGATGAGTACCCGCTCTCCATTTTCCCTTTCTAAAAAAACGCCAATTAGGTGTTTCTTTTGGAACATACTCATATCCAATTTTTAATAAATCTTCAATCCACTTTTCGATAATTTGCAAATCTGTTACGCCAATCATCATATCAATTAAAGGTTTCGCTCCTAACCCTTGTACAGATGTGCTCCCTATATGTTCAATAGCAATACAATCTCCTCCGAATAAAGAAATAAATTTTTCCTTTTCTTTTAAATACTCTTCATGCCACTCTTTTTCATACGATTTAATAACGATTTGTTGTTCCACTTTATTCACACTCCTATAAGTGTTCATCATTATATTTATAAAATTTCATGTGATTAACATAGGATTTTTACAAAATATGTCGAATACTGAAATATACAACTTAATTATAATAAATGCGAGGTATATTATGGAAGCTAAACCAGTTGAAATTCAGTTAAATCAAATAACATTCCAATTAAAAGAACATCATAATTTTGATTGGCTCTTGAAATTAGGAACCGTATTTGCAGTTTTTGACCAGCAAGATTCAGGTAATATAAGTTTTGGTGTTGAAAAAAATGGCCATAAAAAATTCATTAAATACGCAGGGGCACAAACAATTGCATACGAAGGAACAATAAACGACGCTATTGAACGGTTAAAAAATTCAGTTTCCCTATATGAGGAATTAAAGCATAACTCGCTTATAAAACTAATTGAACATTTTCCAGTTCAATCTGGATATGTATTAATTTTCGATTGGTTTGATGGCGAATGTCTTCATTCGCACTGGAGTTTCCCGCCTCCTGAGAAATATAAAAATCCAAACTCTCCATTTTATAAATTTAAGCATTTACCTGTTAGAAAACGAGTTCAATCCTTAAATTCCATTTTTTCTTTCCATACATATGTCGAAAAGAAAAACTATGTAGCGATAGATTTTTATGATGGTAGTATTATGTATAATTTTAATACAAATGAAACGAAAATTTGTGATATTGATTTATATTCTAAAAAACCATACGTAAATAAAATGGGAAGATTATGGGGTTCCTCACGTTTTATGTCTCCTGAAGAATTCGAGCTAAACGCTATGATTGATGCGAGAACAAATGTATTTAATATGGGTGCAATGGCTTTCGCAATTTTAGGTGGTGGAAAAGATCGCTCCTTTACAAAATGGGAAGCAAGTAGGGATTTATATGAAATAGCGTATCGTGCTGTAAATGAAAACCGAATTGAACGATATGTATCGGTTGAAACATTTTATGAAGAGTGGCTAAACATGGCTAATACTGAAAAAATATAAACTTATATTATTAAAAGCAAAAAGTTTCTACTATAATCATTTATAATATATATGAAATGGAAATTCAAAATAACGAGGCAAATATATTATGAACTTTGTTTATATTAATCAAAACGTATTAAATAATCTTCTTTACATTCTAATTAGTATATTTATTTTTTATTTTATATACGATAGCGGGCGCTATTTAAAGAAATATAAAACACTACTTATTACTCTTTGTTCGAGTATCCCACTTATTCTATGTATGAGATACCCTATCTATATGGATGAGAGTTGTATTCATGATTTAAGACAAATCCCAGTCATAATTGGTACACTCTATGGTGGATTCCCTGTCGGTATCATATTGTTTACAATTTTATTAATTACAAGATTTTTATTTTATGGATTTAATATGCTAACTGTCATTGTTTACGGAATAATGTTTATCATTACAGCATTCGCATCCGCAAAATTTAATACATATAATAGAAAAATAAAAGTAGCTTTTTCCATGTTTTTAACCTTTTTCCTAGCAATATTTACAACTGTAATTGTCTTAACTTTATCAAATTTTGAAGTAAATAATTTGTATATTATTTACTTCATAATATTACCGACTACTCTAATGCTATTTATTGTTTATATAAATGAAGTTATAAAAGATGCAGTATGTATGCGATCAAAATTAATTAAAATGGAGAAAATGGAGATTGTTAGCCAACTCGCTGCTAGTATATCACATGAAGTAAGAAACCCTTTAACTGTCGTAAAAGGATTTACACAACTTTTGAAAACATCCAATTTAACTCCTGAATCGAGAGATAAATATATTGACCATATACTTGAAGAATTAAATCGTGCTCAAGAAATTATTGATGACTATTTAACATTTGCCAAACCTGCTCCAGAAAAATTAGATCATATTTCAGTCGAACAAGAGTTAAATAGAGTTATTAATATGATAGTGCCCTTATGTAATATGAATACAGTACATATTACGAAAGATTTCTCCAATGCAACAATAGTTGGTAATAAACAGCACTTTCAGCAATGCTTTTTAAACTTAATAAAAAATGGTATTGAAGCAATGCCTAATGGTGGCACTTTAAATATCTCCTCTTCTATTAGTAATAATAAAGTTATCATACGACTTGAAGATAGCGGAATTGGTATGTCACAAGAGCAAATAAATCGATTTGGCGAACCGTATTTTAGTACAAAAACGAAAGGTACAGGTTTAGGTACAATGGTTGCTGTTAAGATCATTGAAACGATGCAAGGTAATTTGAAAATCCGAAGCGTTATGAATAAAGGTACTACTTTGACAATTACATTTCCGAAATGTAATACAAACGCATCTAACAACAAATAAAAAAGGAGCAATTATGCTCCTTTTTTATTTGTTTCGATACATAAGTATCTTCTATGTTTTTTAGTTTTACATTTGTGGAGACTAATTAAAAATTAGTACCCTCCGCCCCAACAGCTGCATCCAACGATAATTAACAAAATAAATAACACAACTAATAAAGCGAAACCTCCACCAAAACCACAAGAACCACCGTAACTCATATTTTCTCCTCCTTTTGGTTTGAAAACTAATAGGTAGTTGATCATTTTAACTGGTTCGTATTATACATTATGTAAATATCCCTTTTTTGAGCATGTCTATATAAAAATAAGTAAAAGCACTCATTTGAGAGTGCTTTAAAACGGATACCAAAAATTTTGAAATACATGTAACTTTAAATATACTGCAGTAATTAAAATAAAAATACCTACAAATAAAGCAATGAAATCCCCTCTTTTCGCTTTATTTGTATAGAACCACGTACGTGTATCCTTCTTTCCAAATCCTCTTAAATCCATTGCGTTTGAAACTGTATCGATTCTCTCTAAAGAATGAATAATTAAAGGCCAGAAAATTAAGACACGGTTTTGCATGCGGATCCATAAACTTGCTTCTCCTTTTTCAAAAGCTATTCCTCTCGCCTCTTGGGCATGTTTAATAACTTTATATTCGGACTGAATATCAGGTATATAACGTAATGCAATATTTATCGCATAAGTAATTTTATAATGAATTCGAAATTTACTTAAGCTACTCACAAATTTGCTTGGATCAGTCGTATAAATAAAAATAAGTGTAAATGGTAATAACGTAAAATACTTTAACGAAAGTGTAGCTGCATAAAATAATGTTTCGTATGTAATTGTTGCATATCCAATATACACAAATGAAGTATATGATCCGGTTAATTCAGATCCATGGGTTGGTGTAATAAATAAGATCATAACAGAATTTAATAAACTAAATGTAAATATAACAGTAAAAACAATAAAAATTTTACGAAATGGAATTTTAGCAACTAGAAGTCCGATACATCCAATCATAAATATAAATAGCAATATGCGAAAATCAAAAAATAAAAAAGTAAGTGTCATACAAAAAATAAATAATAACAATTTCACTGATCCGTCCATGCGATGAAAATATGTATTATACACCTTCCTCCCTCCTAATATCATCAAAATAAAGTTCCATAAACCTTTCAGGATTTGCAATACCACTAAATTTAACGAGTTTAAATAAAGAACTCTCCTTTAAGTTCGCTCTTTTTAACGTTTCTGGATGACCTAATACAATAGATGCAGTATTATTCGCAATAACTTCTCCTTCCTTTAGAACTATTGCTCTGTCTGCATATTCTAATGCGAGATTCATATCGTGTGTGATAAAAATAAAGGATATTCCCTTTGCAGCTAGTTTTCTAATAAACGTCATAAATTGTTTATAATGATAATAATCTTGTCCCGCTGTCGGTTCATCTAATATGATAAGTTTTGGATTTATTGTTAGTACAGATGCAATCGTTAATCTCTTTTTTTGCCCATAACTTAATGCCTGAATTGGCCAATTTCGAAATGGATACAAGCCACAAATTTTTAATGTTTCCTCTGCTCTAAGCTTAATTTCTTCCTTCGAAAATTTTTTTAATTTTAATGAAAATGAAATTTCTTCCATTACAGTAGCTTGTGTAATCATATGATTTGGATTTTGCATCACATAAGATATAACCTCACCGCGTTTACGAATAGACCAAGAATTGATATTTACTCCATCAATTAAAATCCTATCATTTTTTGTTTTGTTTATCCCTATAAGACTATGAGCTAGTGTTGATTTTCCAGCTCCATTATGTCCTAGGAGTGCTACTATTTCCCCTTTAAATAGAGAGAAATTTACATTGTCTAATACTTTTTGTTTATTAGGATATGAGAATGACAAATTCTCTACTTTCAATAATTCTTTTTTTGTAGGAGTATCTTTACAAAAAGTTTGCTTCTCCATCCACTCATTTATTACTCCACTAACACTTTCCCTTTGAAGATTTTCAAGTGGGTATATTACGTCATTATTACTGTCAAAATACAATCTCTTTAAGCCTTCTATGTACATAGGTTCTCTTAATCCGATAGATGGTAATATATTTGATGCTAAAATCTTTTCTGGTATGCCTATCGCAACAATTTCTCCTTCATCAATTAAAATGATTTTATCTAAATCTAGGTTTAACATTTCTTCTATTCGATGTTCAATTATTACAATTGTTTTATTATATTGTTTATGTATATCTTTAATAAGTTCTACTGTATGTAAGCTACTAACTGGATCTAAATTTGCTAACGGTTCATCGAACAATAATATATCAGCATTTGTTGTTAACAGACCTGCTAAAGAAACCGTTTGTTTTTGTCCTCCTGATAATTCATGTGGACTTTGTTTATGAAAATTATGCATCTTTACCTTTTTTAATGATTCCGAAACAATCTTTTTCATATCATCTTCATTTACGCATTCATTTTCTAAATAAAAAGCTACATCTTCCTCTACTGTAAGACCAATAAATTGTGCATCTTGATCTTGCAAAATTGTTCCAACCTGTTTACTCTGTTCAAAAATACTTCCTTTCCTTGGGTCTTTTCCGGCAATTAAAATAGTACCAGTACTAGTCCCTTCATAAGAAAATGGGATTAGCCCATTCATACAATGAGCTAATGTCGATTTCCCTGAACCACTTCGCCCAGCAATCAGCACTTTTTCCCCAGGATATATATGAAATGTAACGTCTTTAACAGTAGGCTGCGCTGCATGCTTATATTGAAAGTTGAATTGTTCAAAAGAAATAATTGGTTGCATGTTAACATCCCTACTTTTCAATTTTTAAATGTGTATGTTTCTTATTAGATTTAGCTAACCCTATTGTAATTGGCAATCCAAGAACTAAAAATACAATAACATCAGCAATTGTTGCACCTAATACTTGTATAACAATTTTGTCAAACGGTTCTCCCATCACAATAATATCGAACGCCCCAGCAAATATAATAGCAATGACAATACCAATTAACCCAGTAATAGCTAAATAGGAAATATCTCCTTTATTATATGTCCCGTTTTTCACACTAAAGCCAACTCTTTTTTGAATAAGCCCCATTGCAAAGCCGATAATGCCTGAACTAAAAACCCAGCCCCACCAAATACCCCAGCCAGCAATTGTATCTGTTACGGTATGACCGATAAGTCCTATTAACAGTCCTGCCACTGGGCCAAATAACGCACCAAAAATGGTTAAAATAGCTAACGCAGGTTTAATAAATGTATTGGGTGCAATAGAAAATCCCCAAAGTCCTAATATCCCGTATAATGCTGCTCCAATTCCAATTGCCACTACTAATTTTGTTGATAATTTGTTCATTACAATTCTCCTCTCTTAATAGTCAACTTTTATTACTCTATATTTATTTTGAAAATGAATTATGCATCGACACTCCCTTTCTATACAACAAAAAATGACCTCTTACATAAGAGGTCATTTTCTTTCACGTTCAAGAATCCTCTTATCTTCCAAAAAACACATCGTGTTCTCTGCGGAATTAGCACCTTCCTATAAATATATATAGGGGTTGCTGAGGTTTCATAGGGCCGTTCCCTCCACCTCTCTGGATAAGTATTAATTTGTAATTCGTATTATGGCATTAAAAAAAATAATTTTCAATACTTTTCTAATTATTTTTATTTTTTGTTTAATAGTACATTTAAATCATTGTATTCTTATCGGAATTGTGAAATAATGAATTCAAAATAGTTACGGGAGGAATGTACGATGAAAGTAATCGGTTTAATTGGTGGACTAAGTTGGGAATCTACATCATTATACTATAAACATATTAATACACTTACACTCTCTCAATACGATCAAAATGCAAAGCTTGTTTTATATAGCATGGACTTTGGTGAAGTAACTACTTTATTACAAAATAACCAATATGAAGAAGTGAAAAACGAATTAGTCACCGTTGCAAAGAAGGTTGAAAAATCCGGAGCTGAATGTTTATTAATGTGTTCCAATACGGTCCATTTATTTGCTGAAGAAGTAGAAAGTGCAATATCCATTCCTCTTCTTCATATCGGTGATGTAAGTGCTAAAGTAATGGTAGAACAGAATATAAAGCGTATCGGATTATTGGGTACGAAACAAACGATGGAACAAGACTTCTATAAATCACGACTAGCGAATTATAACATTGAGACAATCATCCCCAATAAAGAGGAAAGAAATTTTATTCATCATGTTATTTTAAATGAATTAAGTAAAGGAATTATTTCAGAAACATCAAAAGAAAAGCTATTACAAATTACAAAATCATTAATTCAAAATGGTGCAGAAGGTATACTACTAGGTTGCACCGAAATACCATTGCTCATTTCCCAAAACGATCTTACTGTTCCTGTTTTTGATACTGCTTTTTTACATGCAAATACTGCTGTGCAGTTTGCAGGATAATTATATAAAAGCATAAAGGTACAGCCTCTATGCTTTTATATTGTCTAAACTATTTATTTAAAAAAGATGTAATCACTGCAATTGCTTCTTTTGAACCACCACATTCTAAAAAACTATCTTTCAGTTTTCGTATTCCATGCTTATACTTTTCATTTGAAAGAACATCGGTTACCGCTTCTTTTAACGTTTGCACATTAACATTCTCTTTCAATAACCGATGCGCTGCTTCAAGCTCAGTTAATCTTTGTGCTATCATTGGCTGGTCTTTATCATGTGGAATGATGACAAACGGGACATTAAAATGAATAGCATCGTGTACACTGTTCATACCGCCATGTGTAATAAAAACATCTGCTTCACTTAATACTTCTGATTGAGGTACGTATGGAGCAATTATAAAATTGTCTGGCGCTTTCTTAATTTCAGAACGATCATTTCTATCACCAATTGCCATTACAACTATTCCATCAAAATCCGAAAAAGCATCAATGCACATATTAAAGAATGGTTCAAGTCCTTCAAGCAGTGTCCCCATTGAAATATATATAACTTCTTTACCTTTAAGCAATTCAAGTGGAAACTCTACATTTGTTTTACGTTTTGAAATACTCGGCCCAATAAAAATGTTATTTCTTCCAAATAAATCACTATTCGGTTGAAAATAACGACTTGTGTACACAAGAGTAATATCTCCCTTGTTATGCATAAATTGAAGATTATTTTTAGGCTTTACTCCAAATCCATGTTCCATTTGATATAGTAACTGTTCAGAAATTTCATCGGGTTGAAATGTTATTTCTGCATTTGGATGAAAAGGTAATGTCTCCAAAAATTTTGGAGGAATTAAAAATATAGGAGAAGAAACTATGCCTGGAATTTGTAAATATTCCTTTACTAACTCTCCAGCGCCAAATATATCATAAATTACGAAATCAAAATGTATGTTTTCACATAATTGTTTCGTAATTTCTAATATATATAAAGAAGTTTGAACATGTACACGAAAGAAAGAATTCAGCCCATCTGGAGTTTCAGAGTCAATAGAAATCTCCTTTAATAAATCTGGATGTGTATATACAGTAGCTCCCAAATCTTCAATTCTGTCTTTAAATTGTTCTGTCGTAATATAATGTACGTGATCACCCCGTTCCGTATAGGCTTTGACTAAACTTAATGTAGGATTTACATGTCCCTCTGCTGGAAAATTAACCACTAAAATATTTAGCACTTATTTCTCACTCCTTACATTTCAATTCGCTTCTTAAGCATACTGTAATTATTACCGTCAATCTTCACCTAATAGTCCTAATATACTTGCTACTTTAGATTGATAAATAATTATCAGTTATTTAATTAAAAAAAGCATCTACATAAGTAGATGCCAAACCGTGATAAGGAGTGTTCTGTGAGGTTAGAATAAGCTTTTCAGCTTGTCCTATGCTATCAATATATGATTAATTTTATAAAGCGTGAATAGTTGATAGTTTGATTTTACATCTCTATCACCCATTTTGAATTTATTCCTACATAAGACGACTCTAGTTTCTATAACATTTCGTATTTTTTAATCTTCTTGAGAGCTATCTATTTTTGTAGTTTCTCCAGTCAACCGCTTATTTTTCAATTCAAAATAAGCATCTAAAACTTCTTTTCCAATATCAGAGTTAATACCAGATTTATCATTAATAACCCACGGCACAACCACAGAGAATGCTACTTCAGGATTATCATATGGCGCATATCCTGCTAACGTTAAATTATAACATTTTCTTCTTTCACCCTTTTCATTTCTTCCGATATCACTTTCTCCACCGTAAACTGTCTGTGCTGTCCCTGTTTTACCTGCTGGTTTATAAGAGGCTTTTTGGAACGCCCTTACTCCTGTTCCATCACCTTCTTGGAATACCCTTCTAAATCCTTCTTTTACTTGATTTATATATTCCTCTTTCATATCTATTTTATTTAAAACGATTGGCTCTACTGCATGTACCACTTTACCAATCTCATTTTTTTGCGACGTTTGCTCTCTTACCTCTTGAACAATTTGTGGCTTCATTCGATATCCACCGTTTGAGATTGTTGAAATATACTGTACGAGCTGGAGTGGTGTATATGTGTCATACTGGCCAATTGAGTAGTCTAATAAAAACCCAGGTTGATTATCTTTTTTACCAATTTGTCCAGCTGTTTCATTCGGTAAATCGATACCCGTTGGAACACCTAATCCAAATTGCCCGAAATAATACCTCATTTTATCAAAGTACTCCTGCTTAATGTTTAATGAACTATTTTTCACATAATCCACACCAGCAATTTTTAATGCTGTATGAAACATATAAACGTTTGAAGAGACTTGTAACGCTCTTAAATCATCAATATTACCAAAATCTTTCCAAGACTTTTTTTCCTTAGTTCCTTTAAACTTCATGGGTGCATCATAAAAATATGTACCTGGAGTTATAGCTTTTGTTTCAAATCCAGTTAAAACTGTCGCACCTTTCACTGTTGATCCAAGCTCATATGAACTAGTCATTGTGCCTAATGCATAGTCTTCAACTTCTGTTTTCCCGTCTTTTTCTACAAGTCTTTTTCCAGCCATGGATAATACTTGTCCGTTTTTCGGATTCATCATCACAACGAAAGCACGGTCCAACATAGATTCTGACCCTTTATATATCTTTAATATTTTTTCAATACTTTCTTCTACTTTTTTCTGCAACTCCATATCTATTGTTAAAGTTAAATTCTTACCACTCTTTCCCTCAGAAACAGTTTCCGTTCTTATTGTATTACCTTGTTTATCTGCAACACTTCTTATTTCTTTTTTTGAACCATGCAGTACATCTTCGTATTGTTGTTCGATATAACTTTTTCCAACTCTATCATTTCGGCTATAATCACGTACTAAATAGTAATCTAATCGCTCACCTGGTAATCCTTCATCGGAATTAGAAACATTTCCAAGAACAGATCGGAATAATCCATCATTTACATACACTCTCTCCCAATCAACCGACACATCTACACCTGGGAGATTTGCTAAACCTTCACTAATTATAGTAAATTCCTTTTCACTAACATCTTTTTTAATAATTTGAGGAGCCATTTGATAACCAGAAGTCATCTTACTTTTAATAGCTAACACTTTAATATCTTTATCTGTTAAATCCTGAAGATTTTTATCTGTAACTCGTTTTCTTTTTAACTCTTCAATTTTTTTATCTAAATTTTTTCCGGTAATATCTTTATCTCTGAACTTATTTATTTCTTTTTTAGATACTAATTTTTCAGTTAGTTTCGGATTTAATTGCATCCAAAAATCTTTCTTATCCGTCTCAGTTAGCTTGTCTATATCTTCTTGTGGTATTTCAATTATGTCTGCAAGTTGTCTTGCTGTTTTTAATATTTCTTCTGATTTTACACCTTTCATCTTTGTATATGTAATTGTACGTAAAGACTTATTATCAACTACTGGATTCCCTTCTCGGTCAAATATTTTTCCCCGCGGCACAGAAAGGCTTACGGTTGCATTTTCTCTCTTCTTCACTTCATTTTTATACGTCTCACCATCGATAATTTGTACTTTACCTAATTGTATAATCATGGCAGAAAACAATATAAATACACATAAGAATAAAATGTTTAACCGCATCGGTACTGCTCTACCGCTTTTTTTCTCTTGTTTTTTCACCTTGTCATAACCTCCTCCTTACTGTATTTCTATTAATAATTGAATCTATATATTAAAAGTAATGCACATTTTCTATACATTACTTTGCACAAATACTAATATATTGATAAAAACTTAATAGAAATTAAAGCAAATCTAAAGAAAAGGTAAAGTTTTCTAAATTAAATACAAAAATACCCAATAACCAAAAACTTAGCTTTTGGTTATTGGGTATTTAATAATTTAAGAGTTAATAATTGGACGTATCGATTCAAATCTATCATCATAATCTGATAAAGGCTTTTTACTCTGAAATTTTGGCAAGTAAATCGTTACTGTTGTTCCGACGCCAACCTCACTCATAATACTTATATTCCCTTGATGACTTTCAATAATTTTATAACTTAACATCAATCCAATACCGGTACCTTTTTCTTTCGTACTATAAAAAGGTTCGCCTAATCTTTTAATTCGTTCTTCAGGTATTCCTATTCCTTTATCAATTACACTTATAATGATACCATCTTTTCCTATTTCTTTTATGTGAATTGAAATTCTCCCACCATCTGGCATAGCTTCGATTGAATTTTGCAAAATGTTAATAAATACTTGTTTCAGTTGATTTTCTGAGCATTCAATGATTATATCTTTAGAATCTGCATATAATTCAACTTGAATATTTGTCATAATTGCTTTTGTATTTATTAACGAAACGACATTTTTAAATATTTGATAAATATTTTTCTTTTCGGTGCTTAGTTCATCTGTTTTAGCAATCGACAAAAATTCTTGAAGAATCGCTTCTATTCTTTCAATTTCAGAAAGCATTAAATCAAAATATTTTTCTTGATCTTCTTTATTAATTTGAAATAGCTGTATAAAGCCTTTAATGACTGTTAATGGATTTCTAACTTCATGAGCAACACCAGCTGCTAATTGACCGATTGCTGCAAGTGTATCTGATTTATTTAGCAATTCTTCTGTCTTTTTCCGCTCTGTAATATCACGTACAATAATCATAATTTTATCATGCAATAACGGTAAACATCTAGCTTCGAAGAAATCGATACTTTCATTAATTGTAAGTGGATATTCCACAATTACATTTGTCCCTTTTTCTTTCACTTGACAAATTGCTTCTTGAAATTTTTTTGCTACTGTAGATGGTAATACTTCGTAAAACTTTTTTCCCATAAAAGCTTCTGCGGGTACGTAACATTTTGTAGGGGATCCTGCTTTATAATCAATAATTGTTCCATCATCTTCCGTTAAGAAACATAAATCTGGTAAAGCCTGAAAAATTAATTCTAATTCAGACGTTTGTTGTTTTAATTTCTCTTCTATTGCTTTTAAATGTGTAATATCCACACCAACAGCCCAATAACTAAATCCACTTACAGGAAACTGTTCTGATATATTGGACCACATTATCGTTTTAATTTCACCATTTTTACAAGTTAAACGCATTTCCCAGTCTCTAAAGTTCTTTCCACGAGTCAAAAATTTCTTTTGTATCTCGTGACGATAATCATGATCCGGATACAGTAATCGAAGTGCGTTTGGATTTCCAATTACCTCTTCCGCAGTATAGCCTGTCACAATTTCACATTCGCGATTCCACAAAACAAAATCTCCATTATAATCAAGTGCATCAACCATAACAGGCATGTTTTGTAAGATTGTATGTAGTTCCTCCTCTTTTCGAGTAAGTAACGTTGTATTTTTATTTTGAAATCCTTTCATTACTCCATCTATAATTAAATTTGAAAGCATTTCAAAGTATTTTTGGCAATTGAAAATTTCACTTTTCTGAGACCATACAACAAAAGATCCTAAATATTGATTGTATAAAAAAATGGGGATTTCAAGTTTGGGAAGTTTACATATTTTCTTTTCATTTATTCCAAATGAAAATATACATTCTTTTTCAGCATCAAGAAGTTGATGTGATATGTTGGTTAATTGATAAAATTGTTCTGCCATGGTTTCTATTGTACTCACATCAATAAGTTCCATTAGCCGCGCATTCATTCCTTTTTCACCTCAATATGTAAAATTCATACAAATTTTAAATTCATACTTCTCCATTATACGAAGAATGTGCCTGTAGGTATATAGCTGAAGAATAATTATTCGAACAAATTTTATTTTTCAATTAAAAAGAAAAAATATATCCGTACAAAATTGAAACTCTAATTAGTAAGTTTTTTCATCACCGATTAATTATTAGCTGTGCCAATCATGATCTTTTATGTTGCACAAACTCTCCTTAGCTCCTTACATTTGTTAAGTTTTGACATGAATTCATACGTATTAGTTGTATTATAAAAATGCATTAAATATAAAGTTCATAAAATTTTCACAATTACTATGAAAAATATAAACATTTATTCCAATATATTCTATATAATAAAATGTAATAAGGCTTCTATGGATCTCATAGAATACCTTACCCCTAATAAAAAGAAAAAAAGAATCTATTTAGATTCTTTTTTTCTTTTTATATTACATTACATATTTATATAAAGCATGTGCAACACCATGTTCTTCATTAGTCAAAGTTTCATATTGACACATCGCTTTTATTTCTTCGACTGCGTTCCCCATTGCAATTGATAGATTTGCTTTTTCCATCATGGATACATCGTTTAACCCATCACCTATCGCTACAGTATTTTCAACTGGAATATTTAGATGTTCCGCTAAAGTATATAGTCCATTTCCTTTTTGAGCGTCTCGATGATTAATCTCTAAATTATGCCAATATGAAGATGTAATTGCTAAATCAGTATTATGCAGAAACGTTTCTTTTAACTTTTTTAATTTTTCCATGTCATAAGAAAATGGTAAAAGCTTATGCACATGTATATCTGTTTCTACAATTGGTTTACAACTTTCTGCACTAAGAAATGCTGTATGTTCAAGGTATAATGCTGCGATCGTTTCCAACTCTTTCAAATCGATATTTTCATTTGAATGTTTCACATAATCGATTTCATTGCGTACACTCTCTACTCCATATTCCGGTACGTACACACCTTTATTAGTATAAAGCTGATAATATAATCCATTTTCTTCAAGATAATTCACAATCTCGAGCGCCTGCATATTTTGAATTGGATATCTCTTCATCATTTTTTTATCATTATATATAAGCGCACCATTTTCGGCAATAATTGGACAATCCAAATTAACTTCTAACAACAATCGTTCAATATCGACGATAGAACGACCTGTACAAATTGCTACAACATGACCAACTTCCTGACATTTTCGAATTGCTTCTGCATTCTCGTTACTAATCATTTTGTTCCCCGAAAGAAGAGTTCCATCTAAATCAATTGCGATTAATTTCATTATTTCTTCACCACTTTCTATATATACACGAGCTCATGTTAAACAAAAGGTATCGTTTTCATACCACTCTCGTAAAGCACTCTTTATTTATAATTTATGAAAAGCGTTTCAGGTCAAGAAATAATTATAAATAAAATCCAAAGCAAAGGCTTTGGATTTTAAACTATGAATTATAACGAATATATTTTGTCTCACACGTGTATACATTTTTTTCTTTAGTTGGAACGTAAACTTTAAACTTTTCTAAACATTTTCCGTAAATATGAATTGTGACAACGCTTTCATTTTTATCTATTTCAAGAATGTGACAATCAGCTGGTGGAATGACTTTATCTGTTTCTCCTTCTCCCAAATAAAGATTTCCTGTATGAGTTAAATAAACAAGTGAATTTTCAAGCTGCTTAGTTTGTATAAAGTTCTGCACCATTATTCTTCCTGTAAATACACCTTCTACTCCCCATGTGCCATCATGATCATGCAAAGGAGTCGATTGTCCATCTTTCCATACAAGAGCTAATACTTCAAAACGATTTAAAGGATCTTCATATAATAAGTGTCGTGCATATTGAGCCGAATTCGCCTGCTGTTTTTCTAACGGAAGCCATGTTTTCTTTTCTAAAAGTTCTTCTAATAATTTTTCAATCCCACAAACCATTTGATCTTCTAACAAATTACTATTTATTAAATCCGTTACAGCTTTAATAAATGTTTGGAACGTCTTACTTCCATTACACGTTAACATAAGCATCCTCCTCTACTCTTATTCACACACTTCCATACTAAATAACCAACTAAAATTTCACAATTGAGAAATAAAAAAACAAGGTACAGTAAATTTGTACCTTGCTGAACAGTTTATTGAGTTTTTAAGCAGATAGGTAAGAATTTCAAAGTTTGTTCATTTTCCAATATACATTGTTCTAAATTGAACGATGGAGATAATGCTATCTTTTCAAAAGCATTTATAAAGGTAGTTAATGCAATCTCAGCTTCTAAACGTGCAAGTGGTGCCCCTAAGCAAAAGTGAGGACCTTTACCAAATGTTAAATGCTTTTCATTTCCTATTCGGTGTATATTAAATTTAGAGGCTTGCGAAAACTTTTTCTCATCTAAATTTGCTGCACTTACCCACGCAACCACCATTTGATCCTTTTTCATCAAAGGGCCAAATATATTTGTATCCTCTGTAATTCTCCTAGCTAATGTAATGGGAAAGCGATAGCGTAATACTTCCTCAATTGCTTTTGAAATTAATGTAGGTTCTTCTCTTAATTCTTTATATGTTCCTGGTGAATCCACTAAGAAACAGTAAAAACTATTAATAATTAAATTTGTAGTTGTTTCATTACCAGCCGCTAATAAACCCAATGAAAAAGTAACAATTTCTTCATCAGTTAATCTTTCTCCTTCATATTCAGCTCGTATTAAATCTGAGATAATATCATCCGTTAAATGGTATCTCTTTTCCTGAACGATTGGTAGAAGATATGCTTTAAATTCATTTAGTGCTATCCCCTTTTCTACATCCAGATCATTAAACTTTTCTTTACTATACGGCATAAATAAAATATCAGACCATGCTTTAATTTTTTTGCGGTCAGTTGTTGGCACTCCTAACAAATCGGATATAACAGTAACAGGTAAAGGAGCAGCAAACTCTTCAACGATATTAACTTCACTATATTTTCCAATATGTTGTACAAGTTCATTTGCGATAGCCTGTATTCGAGGTTTCCATTGTTCTAAACTCCTTGGAGTAAATGCTTTAGAAACGATAGAACGTACATTGCGATGTTCTGGTGGATCAGTAGAATTAATATTGATTCGAGTTTCTAAAGGAGGGATTGAGAATTGTCTTCGCTCCCTTCTACTTGAAAACAGGCGATAGTCTGATAAAACACGATTTACGTCCTCATACAAAAATACATTCCAAACATCTTGCTCTTCATCATAATGTACTGGGTGATTATCCCTCATAAATTGATACCACTCATACGGATTCCACAATTCCTCTTTCGTTTTCAGCTTTGAAATTTCATGAACTAAAATCACATTTTCAGGCGAAGCCATAGTCCTTTCCTCCCTTTTCTTTTACAATAAAAGTGATAGGTCGGTAATTCAAAGTTGTATAATCTAACATATGTTATTTTAACATATACTAAAGGGGATTTTTCGTAGGAGAACTTGAGAAATAAATAAGGGGGATTTTTATGTATGTTGATATTTTATTGCTCGCAGAATTGACGTCAGGGCCAAAATATGGGTATGAAATAAAGAAAAATATTCAAAATCGGTTAGGAGAGAATTTTGAATTAAATCATAATATGCTTTATCCTTCTCTTCGACGTTTTGAGAATATGGGGGCTATAACGAAAAAGGTACATACACAAGTCGGAAAACCAAACCGAAATATGTATGACATTACTGAAACAGGAGAAGAAATCTTTTCTGAAATGTTACGCGAGTTTCCCGAAAAACTCGCGACAAACAATGCAGAATTTCTTGTTCGTATCGCGCTATTTGAAAAACTTGATTATGAAGCTAGAAAAGAAATTTTAACAATACGCCAAAACGTACTACATAAACAGCTTACTGCTATTCAATCTTTAGATGCTAGCTCATCTTTTATTACAGAAGTCATTGAATTTAGTAAATCACGTATTGAACATGAATTGCTTTGGATCACATCACTGATGAAGAAAATATGAAAAAAGAAAAGAAAAGTTAAAAACAGTGAATGAAAATGAGATTTATTATCAATACTATAATTAATAAAAGGGCAACCACGATTTGGCTACCCTTCAAAAATTTATACTTCCGGATCGAAAGTTTTGCAATCTGTTTCTTCTGTAGTCGATGCTTGTTTTCCTTTATGACTTACTACATAAATTGCGTCTGCGCTACATTTATTACCGTTAGCCCAAAATTTACAATTGTTTACTTCACATAAAACGTCTTGTGCCATAGTATCACACCTCCTCGTTCTATTATCATTAACAAAATTCGGAGGTATGATACTCTTTGTTATGCATTTTTTATTCCATTTTTAGCTTTCTTAATGGCTCTATATCCCCTTGTACAATAGCATCTATATTTTCAGTTATTTTTTCAATATCAAAATGCCACCATTGAATTTGCAGTAATTCCTCTATTATTGTATTTGTAAATCGTTCCTTTATTTTATTTGCGGGGTTTCCACCAACAATTGTATATGGTGCAACGTCTCTAGTCACAACAGATTTAGCTGCAATGATTGCACCATCTCCTATTTTGATTCCGGGCATAATTGTTGCATCCATACCAATCCAAACATCATTACCTATGACTGTATCCCCTTTGTAAGGTAGATCAGACAAACTAGGTGTATGCTTCTCCCACCCATTTCCAAATATATTAAATGGATATGCCGAAAATCCATCCATCCGATGATTCGCTCCGTTCATAATAAAGGTAACTCCATTTGCAATACAACAAAACTTTCCAATGATAAGGCGATCTCCAAGAAATTCATAATGATGTATTACACGCTCTTCAAATGTTTCTCCATCTTTCGCATCATAATATGAATAGTATCCGGCGAGTATATTAGCTTTCGTTATTGTATTTTTTATAAAGTGAACATTTTTATTTCCTTCAATGGGATATTTAACATTTGGATTAGGATTCATGTTGCACAGCACTTCCTTTACCGTTTATTTTACTTTCTACCGCTATTACTGGCTTTAAATTGTATATAGGTAAAATAAATAATAATCCAATTATAAATAGTAAAGCTGTGCCTTCATACATTGTACTTAATGAGAACATTTCTTTTAATGAACCAGCAATACTCATTGTTACTACCATTGAACCAGTGAATAATGGACTTAAAATGCCATTTACACGACCAATAAAATCTGTATCGCTATTTTGAATAATAAGCGTATTAATACCTATTTGAATACATGGAAGAGCTAACCCACTAAAAAGTTGTGCTATGAGTGTTACCCATAAATTTGTAGAATAACCTATAATACCGATGCCGATTGCCTGACCGAGCATACCGATAATTAACATTTTTTGCGGCGCAACGTTTTTTGCAAATACCATCGCTAAAGCACCGCCAACAATCATTCCTGCACCATTTACTGTTAGTAACCATTGTAAACTCTCTTTTGATAATCCTAACTGCTCAGTTACAATAAAAATACCTAACGGCTGAATTAAACCAATTCCTAGTCCTGCTGCCATAAAACAAAGCCCTAGCAAAGTTAATGCTTTTTTCTTTTTCACATATTTAATACCATCAAGCATTTCCTGTAACAGAGTGATTTCTTTCTTCTCATTATCATTCTCAAGATCTTTCGGAAGAAATAATAACACAGCTGCTGCAAGTAAAAAAGCAATACCTGTAATAATGATTGAAATATAAATTCCAAAACTATGAAAAATAAATGTTCCAAGAATCGGTCCTAACACCATAAATATCGCAAATATTGTTTGATAAATAGACATCGCTAATTGAATTTGTTCTGCCGATAAATGCTGTTTAAATAATTTCATTCCAGATGGTTGAGAAAACTGTGAAAGAATTGCAGAAATGAGCGTTACAAAAAATACGATTTTCCACGTTCCAAACATTAGAGTAATTAATACTGCAAATACTGATAAAGAACTTAAAGTCTCACACCATATCATAGTCCTCTTCGGCTTCCACCTATCAGCAAAAGTACCGCCAATAAAGGAAAAGATGAAAATTGGAGCAAACTCCGCCACTGAAATCATCGAAATAGCAAAAGCATCACCTTTTGTCATTTCCATTACATAAAGTAATACCGCAAAGTTCCGAACCCATATTCCAATTTGTAAAAATAATGCTGATGCTAAAATCCCTTGCACAAACCGATTTTTTAATACTTGTGATACCCCATTGTTTTGTTTCGTTACTACATTTGTCGACATAAAAAAGCCTCCTATTTCATGTTCTGAACAGGAGGCAGCACAAATCATATAAAAAGACTATATATTCGCAGAGCGAAATACATCCCTTTTCTATAAATGTACAGACTAACCCTATTCAGAAGAATATTTCGTTTTTTAACGAAGATCTCTTATAAATAGAATTAGTTGATCATTGGGATGTTTTCACCCTTCCGTTTCGAATTTAAATTACACATACATACTCTATGTAAAACATTTTCAATGTATGCATGTCTCCCTTTAACTATTCTAGAAAGTTAAAGGCAATTCCTCTAAAGAACGCATTAAATAGTTACCTTGCCATTTAATGTCTTTACGATCGCCTTTTATTTGTAGGTCAGACATTCGTTTGAACAAAGTAGTAATAGCAATCTTTGCTTCTAACCTCGCAAGTGGAGCTCCTAAGCAGAAATGACTACCATGGCCAAAGGCAATGTGACGGTTGTTCTCCCGTGTAATATCAAATATTTCTGGATTTTCAAACACAGTTTCATCACGGTTCGCTGAAGCCAATGCGATAATAACCATATCTCCTTTCTGTATTGTTTGATGGTGAATTTGAAAAGGTTCTGCTGCCCATCTTGCAGTTGTAACCTCAACTGGAGAATAATAACGTAATCCTTCCTCAATAGCCGAATCAATTAGTTTTGGATTATCTTTTAATAACTGTAATTGATTTGGATTTTCAAGAAGTGCTAATACCGTATTTGTAATTAAATTCACTGTCGTCTCATGTCCTGCTACAATTAATAGCATTATCATTGAATATAGTTCCCGAGCGCTCAGTTTATGCCCTTCACTCTCTGCAAGTATTAAAGCACTCACCAAGTCTTCTTTTGGCTCTTTTCGTTTCATATCAACTAAATATTGAAGATATGTAATAAACTCAGATAGTTGTTTTTCAGTTTCTTTTATTTCTTCAGGTGTTTCTGGTGATGCAATAACAGCATGAGACCAAATTCTAAATTTCGCTTGATCTTCTTTTGGAATACCGAGCATCTCACTTATCACAATAATTGGTAATGGAAATGAATAATCGTCCACAAGATTTAATGTACCTTTTCGCTCTATATCACTTATCAAATCATCTGCTATTCTCTGAATTCTTCCGTCTAATTGTGCAATCATCTTCGGTGTAAAAGCTTTTTGAACTAAAAATCGTAAACGACTGTGGTTAGGTGGATCTGAATTTAGCATATGTGTTGTTAAGTGGTCACTATTATCAACGGAAAGATACATGTTCTTTGTATCTTGAGAAAACACATTTGTCCAATCTTTTTTTAAACGATTATCTTTTAAAAGTGGCAGAGCATCTTCATATCTAGTAATAAGCCATTCTTTACCGATTTCAACTTGGTTTACAAATAATATTGGTTGTTTTTTTCTCGATTCTTTATAAATTTCATACGCATCTTCTTTAAACTGAGCTGAAGCTAAATTAATGCCATCCTCTATGCTTAACCCAACTTTATTTTTCATTGACATTGTATTCCCTCACTCTCATTTGTTGTTGAAAACCAACCCAACATATGCATTATACTCTAATAAAAACGAGAATATTGTAAATTTTTAATCAAAATCTTACTTCGTATATTGAAAAATAAAAAGTGAGAAAGTAAAATCGTTTCACTCCCTCACTTCTCTTTATGCGAAGCACATAAAATTACTAATTTGTTGATAGCGATAACTTACTTTACGACGACGACCACCTTGCCACGTGTAACCTGATACTCCATTTCTTCTCACTTCAGTCGGGAAGAACCATAAATCCCTTCCGAAAGGACCAGGACGATGTAAGCGTAAATAGCCCCATCTTCCTAGACAGTTACACATCCAGGATTTCATATTACCTGGTTGTGCAGGAGAAGCAAATGTAGACGGTAACGACGGCGTTTGTGACGGAGGTGGTGACGTTGGAGCATCTTCCGCATCATCTGGTCTGTAATCTTCTTGTTCAATATCTCTCACTTCATTTGTAGGTTCATACCCGTAGTTTTGTGGATTATAATACATCGCTTGATCATATGGATAATTTTGCTGGTTATACATATTAATAAATCACCTTCTTTTCATTCATTTCCTTTACCATTCATATGTGATATGCCCTCTCTGGGAAGCTTATGTATAGCCTAAATTCAACAAAAAATAAAGCTCGTATTTAAAAATACGAGCTTCTTCATAAACGAAATAGATGTATTATTTTCTTAATTTCACACTATAGAAACGCATTTCATCTAATGAACCTTCAAATTCAAATACTTCTTGTTTAATTAATTCCTTTAAGCGATATTCTAAAAACGTATCGCCAACTGATTGTTCTACAAGACCAAGTGCTTCACCAATTACTCTAGGAGCTTTTAGGAATTCTTGATCAGCACCTATACTTTTCGCGCATTCAATAATAAATTGATCAAAATAATTTTCTTGTACAGAACGTACTTCATTGTCTGTCCAAACTCTTAAAAATTCCGTACTTTTCGATAGACTATCCCACTCATGTTCAAACTGCGTACGTTTCTCTACAGTTAAATACGGCAATTTTACAAAACTTTTTTGAATTAGAGCTAAACTTTCAGGTGCTAACTCTCCAGTTCCACGAATCGCATACTCTAGTTTTAATATTTTTTTACTTGCATCAGATGTATTCATAACGCGAATATTTTTCTTATCTTTTAATTGCGCCATTACAAAACATAGACCTACATGTTCATGTGCGTTATCGGCTTTCCAAATTGTAATAGGGGTTTCAATAGGTATAGCGTGTAGTTCTTCTATAGTTTCTAAAAACCTTGGTAAATACTCTTCTTCAAAATAATTTTCATAAGCATTTAAGTTGTTTACTAACCATTTCTGTCTTGCTAGTTGCCCTTCATTCATATGTAACTTATTTATCGGCCCAATTGAAAAGAATTCAGAAAAAGCAACGACCATCTCTTCCAATCGTTCTTCTTGACCAAGCATATGCTTTAAACATCCAGCTGTTGAATCATCAAAAGCAATATGTACGTGTAAGCTTTCTTTTACATTTCTTTTATAAGATGTATTACTCGTTAGTTGCTTAGAAATATCCATCAAATTTTTAATAGTATCTTCACTATACTTTTCTTCTAATAAATTTAATTGGATTAGAATACTTTGAAGTAAATATTTTGCTTCATCTTCGTGCATATCCTCTACAGCATTTTTAATTTTATCTATCATGTAAATCCCTCTATTCATTTCAAAAATAACGTAGATTATAGTGTATCATTTAAGTGTTACTCTTTAAAAGTTTTTTAGTCAAATCATGTATTAAAAAGATTGCTAAATAACCTTTTGTAAATCTTTTTATTTAAATGTATAATTATATAGAAAATAAAAATTATAGGAGCTATGTATATGGAGAAATTATTTCCTAATTATAAACATTATCTAAAAAATTGGAGATTTATATTTATTTGTATATTACCTACTATCGCCTTTTTATATGCTTTTGATGTCATCTTTGAATTACTATTTCATCAAGATTTCTATTTATCTAACTTAATTTTTGCTATTATTTTATTTTTAATATTTATTAACATCAAGGACATGTTTAAAATTGAAAGTTAAAGAACTGAATAAAAAAGAGCACCCTGTAATCAGATGCTCTCATGTGATAGAGGTTTTTTCTGAGTATTAAGTAGGACACGATGGTCTTGTCCCACTATCTAATATATGCTTGTACTTATTTTTTGTGCATGTACGAAGTATCACTATACATTCTCTTCATAAATTCATTGTACAATTAACATATTTATACATAAAAAAACATCCCCCTTGGATGTTTTTTATGTACCGATTTTTAAGCTTCCATAAACTTTGCCGGTACACCAATTTTTTCAACTACAGAGGATATATTAGTAGGATTAATCATTACATTTTCAATACTAACTAATTTATTTTCTAATAGTCCATTCTCTGTCGTAATAAGTTCTTCAAACCGTTCTAAAGTCATCGAAAATTTATGTTCACTTCCACCATTCATACTGACTTTTACATACTTCATCGTGCACCCGCCTTTCATAATAATCTATAATTCGATAAAAAGGCGCTTACATCCTTTTTATTTACTACTAGATTTTTCACTTTTACACTTGCCACTTTACGTTTATATTCATTATCAAGAAAACAGGTACTATTTTAATGTTCACGTAATAATTGCTAGTAAGAATGATAAAGATAAAAATGCACAAAGCGGTATATATAAAACAGTATCCATTTTAGCAAAACGCGTATCTTTTTTTCGCTTAAAGATGCCAAAATAATGAAACTCACCTATTACTCTAATGAAAAAAATAATCATACAAACCCAAGATCCGATTTGAACAATAATAGTAGGAAATGAAAAATGAATAATATTTGTTTGTTGTAATAAAATTATTGCGGCCATACTTAGTAATAACGCAATGAACAAAGTCATCCCTGTACCTGGTGTAAATGCCTTTTCCCCAGCTTTTGTTGGAATGATACTATTTGTCGCCCACTTACCTCCAAAAGCCCAATAAACATGTAAAAAGCTAACTAAAAATAATATACAGACAGAAATATATGTAATAATAAGCATTTTGTCCTCCTATTATTTTATTTAAGCCCTCAACTTTAGAGTATGCTATAAATTTCACCTTAGCAATCAATTTTTAATAACATAAAAACCCCTTAATGATTTTTCTTAAAATTGATTAATCATTAAGGGGCTTTTAACTTCATTATGCATTATACCGATTTCTACGACGTTCCATCCTCGTTTGACCTTGAGCAGTCTCTTCTTTATATTGAGGTATTTGCTCTGTCATTTCATATGTTGCAACTGCAGTTGGTTCTTCGTAATTATGCTCACGTATTTTTTCAGGCGTTTTTTGTTTCGATACTTTTCCACCGAACTTAAATAATTTTAACTTAAATTTCGGTAATCTTGGGATCGGAATCTTAAATGATCGCTTTTTACGTTTCTTTTTTTGTTGAAATAAAGTTATATTTTCTTTATAATCCTCTTCTTTACGGTGTAATAACATAGCAATTAATCCACCTAATATAAGTCCACCAACTAAAAGCATAAGATATTTGAAATGACTTGTCATTAAACTCGACATACGTTCAAGTATAACTAACGACTGCACTTCTTTAATATCCCATAATAAAGCGGCCCATAATGCGAATAAACCGAAAGTAAGTCCATATGTACGAAAACGGAATAAACATGGAATTAAAGCGACACAAGCGGCAATTTTCGCGTTCGCTATAATTGAACTTGTTGAAATATCTTGATGCCAAATTACTAGCAGTAATGTTATAAATGGCGCATAAGCTATCCAACTACATATACGTGAATATATTTTTTTCGCAAAATAGCTACCGAAACTAGTAAAAAATAAAAGGCCTCCAATATATAAAGATTGTTCTAATGGGATTTGCTTCATAATTCCTGCAACTGGAAAGAGGCCGCTCAATAGCATTAATAGCACATCTAACTTCTTCACAATTCCTCATTCCTTTCAAATTTCTTTTGAATCAATTCATATTACTTTTCCAAATAAGATGTTTTTTATTTCTAAAAAACATCTTAATCCTGTATGCAAATAAAGTAAATACGTAAAAGAGAAGATACATGACAAATGATATCCTTATTTACATGAAAAAATGACAAATCCTGACCGATATAAGGAACAGGATTTGTCTATTATTATTTACAGCAGAATAATTGAATCTTTCTTTTCTATCTTTATTATATCTACATCCAGTTCATCATCAAACTCTTTAAACTCTCTTGCATCTATATCAGTCATATACCCTTTTATTACTTTCGCCATATGCATGGAATACGGCATGTGTACATCCTTTTCCAACAGCATACTTGTATTACAGCACATGTAATGTATCATTTTGGCAATATAATTCCTTTCTACTGCTTTTATACCTAGCGGTAGAATTTCAAGTATGTATCGCTGCAATGTTTCACTACCATTAAGCGAATATTCACCAGTGCTATAATACATTCCTTTTTCATCTACATATAAACTCGTACCATCCAGTATATCGTCACATTCTATTGCACCATATTTTGGCACATCAAAAGATGTATTTATTCTAATAATATTTAAGTTTGGGACTTTTAACACATCTGGAAAAAATTCAGGGAAAGTATCTATATCAATTTTTTTATTTTGTAACTCTTTTATCCAATGTTTTCTTACATTCGCATCTATAATGAAATATACTTGTTCACTTCTTTCTTTTGCATGTTGTAAAATTCCTCTTAATGTTTCAGAAACAAATTGTTTAAATTGCATCCCCATATCATTTCGCTTTGAAGGCTGTGGTAAAAAGGTATTATGCTTATTTACATGTAATAATAAACGATCAATCGTTTGCCAATCTGTATTCCCATATAATTTATATGAAATTTCTTTACCTTTTATTTGTGAAATAATAGGTAAGAAATCAAATTTCGAGATTCGTTCAATTGATAAACTAACATATGTACAAGGTAAATTTATCTTATTCCAACTACGTTTCAAAAATCCTTTTTGTTCTAATAAACTAAGAAGGCAATTTATAATTGTTTTACGAGATACACTTTGACCTATAAATAAATTAATAAATGCTGAAATACGGTTTGTTCGTGCAAATCCTTCTCTAACAATTTGCTTTGGATCAATTTTTTCACGTCCATCACAATTTTTCATTGCAATTAACGCCAATGTCGCATCATTACGCTCACCTGCAGTAGCATAAACCGCTTTCATAACATCCTCTACTAAATTCGTTTTATACTTTTGGCAATATTGCATTTTATATGGATTTTGCAATACCTTTTCAATATTACATCTTACTATTTTTAACAGCACTGGCGAATCTGCATTTAATATATATGATGACTCACTAATTTGAGCTAACACAATTTCACTTTCAAATAACGCTTGTTCTACTTCCATCGATATTTTTTCAGACCATATTTCTAACGTTATAGTCTCTAATCCTTTTGGTGCAATTAAAGGGAATACTTCATTTTTATTATTTATTGCTAGTTTTTTACATTCTGGTAGTAATGTGAAATAAGTGAATTTTTGCTGAAACCCTTTAAATAAATACTCTCTTTCCTCTACTTTTATACCAGGTTTTATTTTAGTACCTTGAACTTTATATATTCTTTCATTGTATGGAAGCAACACCCTAAGATTTTCTCCCAGCATATAATCTTTCGGATATTGAAGAATATGCTCCAATTCAACTTCTCCACCTATATGAAAATCATCTTTTAAATTTCTAAATATCTTTATCCACTTTATACCATTTGTAGCTTGTTGTACTTTTAGTTTTACAAACCGAACTTTTTTATTATTCGATGCAAGTTCTGGAGTAGAAATTAAAATCATGCCTCGTTTTCGTCTTAAAAGCAAAGGAATGTCTGGATGGTTATATTCTTGATAAAACCTCCGAATTCCTATTGAAACATTTAATAATGGAATGTTCTCTCCTCCGCGCGTTATATATTCGAACCGATATACATAGGCGAAATAATCTTGTGTTTTTTCGTCTTTAATAGGCTCCGACATAGCCTCGCAAATATTTTGTGATCTAAGAGGAGAAAAATATATATCTTCTTCGTGTATGTTTTCTAACTGTAAAGGCCGTTCACAAAAAATATGTGAAATTAAAGCGGGCACCCACCTAGAATATACTTCATTATCATGTAATACTGTTAAATTAGAAATTAAATCGTAATGCCATTCATATTTTGGTGAATCTATTAATTTATTAGGTTTCCAATCATGAATAATCTCATACCAACTTTGAAAAATATAATCAAGTTGTTCTTTTCTAATAGGTTCTTTACATACAATCCATGGTGTATTTTCATTTAATACATATGGATTATGCTGAATAAATAATATATCAGAAAACATATCATATAATCTTTCATTCAATCGTTTCAACTTACTCGTTAATAAAAATGTCTTATAATGTATCTCTACAATATCGAGCCATTCAATAGGAAAATATATAAATGATACGCTTTCGTTTAAAAGAGGTTCTATTATATTTTCAAATGTTAACAACTTTAAATTTTCCATAAAATGATTACTTCCTTTCTTCATTTTTCTTGATCTCAAAAAACTAAAGTATCATCACATAATTTAATTATTTAAAAAGAGAAGCAAATACCGCTTATCCGACTTATATATTAATGACATGACTCTGATAAAAGTTAAAAGAAATTTTCATACATAGCCCTCCTTTTATATCATAAATACAATACATTAAGATTATACAATATAAGTAACGTATTGTATTTGGGATTTACAATAATTTTACAAAAGATTATAAAAGAGGTATTGACCATACATATGTATATCCATACCTCTTTTCACTATCCTATTACCTTTTTCGATTCTTTATTCACCGACCACTGTTCTAATGTATAAGTCATTTCCCAAAATGAATATTCATATTGAATGCTAATAATAAAATGCTGTTTCATTCCTTTGCGGTCAGACTCTGTCACATGTATTGTCAGATTCATTTATTAATGATGTAATAAATGGTGACGCAGAAAGTCGTGCAAAATGGGGAAGTTATGCTTTAACTCAAGTTGGTTTAGGACTTATTGGTGATAAAGGCATAAGCAAAGTCACTACACTCGCAAAGGGTGCGAGTGTAGCAAAATTCCCAGAAGGTATTTCGCATTTTACGAATAAATTGCAAATGGGAGATCGCTTTGCATATGCTAGCGTTAGTGAGTTTAGAGATATTCCAAAAACTTCTTTTAATTCTTTAGAAGATGCACGTAATACATTTATGTTTGCTGACCCTGGTAATTTAAATACACCTAGATTCCAAGAATATCTTAGCCAAGTAGAAGAAATAACAAACAGAAAAATCCCTGAAAATCAAAGAGAATTGCTTCAGGAAGCTTTAGAAAAGCATGCTTATGAACGATACCTGCATCTACTGAGCCAATGATACCTTTTGATGAGCATTTAAAAGTTCCTCTTGATAAAGTTTTTAATTAAGGAGTGTTGAGAACAATGGGGAGATATCCACTAATAGCAATCATAAAAGAAAATGAGGATAAAGAAAATGTGATTTACAGTTTTGGCCCAGATACCGAATCTTGTATGTTAAATCCAGAGCTTTATAGTAGATGGAATTTTAAAGTTGCAAAGAATGCAACTAACCGTGTCGAAGCATTTATATTACTAGATGATATGCCTGAGAAACATATGGCCTTGTTATATAAATGCGTTCATAAAATATATGCTCATATAGAGGAAAATGGTGGTATAGAGAATATGAATAACATTGATTTCCCGGAATATTTCGAGTTTATTGTTTAATAGATATCAGCATTAAACTTTGACATAATAATTATAAGAAACCGACTCTCTTTTATAGGAATCGGTTTCTTTGTCATACTGTTACTAAATTAATATATATTTACATAGGCCTCATTAGCTGTTACATAGAATATTTTACTTAACCTCATACCACCAACCTTTACGGTCAAGGTATCCTTTCATTGCATTAAGTTGTGTATCTGATGTTGGCTCAGAAACAAAATACGTTAAGCCATCAGATTGTAATTTGAAGAATACAAAATACAGTTTCTTATTCCCTTCATACATTAAAGAGTCGTTAGCTTTTGCTGGCTTCTCTTTAATATATGAAAAAAAGATAAGACTCTTTAAGATGATTCTTCTTGATTTCTCAATATAAAGAGTCTTAGATTTCCGCTAACAATCCTATACTATATGAACAAAGAGTAAGGTACGATTTACTCTTTTACTTGAATGATTGAATATATCCACTAGCGATGGCGCTATATTCTTTGTCGACATGTACATATATAAAGCTAATATTTTATATGAATATTCGTAGTCAATATTCATATATTACAATAGCATCAGAAGTACCATTAAAACAATTAGAGCAACTACCACAGCTGCCACAACCACCACAACTAAAACAACCAAAACAACCGAAGCAACCAAAACAACGGAATCCACCACAGCGACCTGCACAACCGCCACAACGACCACAACCGCCACAGCGACGAGCAGCATCTTCAATATAGTAATATGGATATTGGTTTTGCTGGTCCCAATACACAACATTTCCAGACTGGTAATCATTAAGGCTTAACGCTTGTAGTTCTTGTTGAAACTGATTCATTTTCATGACCTCCGTTTATTAACTTTAAACCTTTCGACGCTTTCCTATATTTCTGTTCGTTAAATCTAAGTAGAAATAGCACGATACTATAAACTAAGTTCAATACGTACACCTACAAAATATGACCTATCAGTAGATGATGCACCTTGTTCATGTACCTATTTTTAGGATATTTTTCCATGAGTTCATTTTTAAAAATTAAAAAAAGACGCACTTAGATTGATGCGTCTTTTTACAATACTTCTTTTGTTAAATCATATACATAAATATGATTCACACCTGTGAATAGCAATATCTCTTCTCTTTATCCTATTACGTTTTTCTCTTCTGTACTTATCGGCCACTTTTCTAATGTATAAGCCATTTCCCAAAATGAATATTCATATTGACTGCTAATAATAAAATGTTGTTTCATTCGATTTCGGTCTGCCTCTGTTACTTTTTCAGCTATTGCATCTAATCGTGTAATTTGTTCTTCAACCAACGTTCGGAACCAATCAGATCCATAAGCAGAAATCCATTCGTTATAAATTGGCTCTTCTGGCTGACACTCTTTTAAACGCTCACCAATTTCATAATATAACCAATAGCAAGGTAAAATAGCTGCAATGATATCACCTAAATGCCCTTCATACGCAACACGATACATATGTGAAGTATATGCGTATGCAGTTGGAGCAGGGATAAAAGTATCTTTTTCTTCTTGTGTTATCCCTAATTTCTTCGCAAAATTCTCATGTAAAGATAATTCCGCCTCATATGTATTTTGAGCATGGTGTGCCATACGAGCTGTCGTTTCTAATTCCAGTGCTTTTGCAGCTCCTAAAGTTTGTACTCTAGCGAAGTGACTTAAATAATATGAATCTTGAAGCACGTAATAGCGAAAACTAGCTAAATCTAACGTTCCTTCACCAAGTTTTTTTACAAAAGGATGATGAAAACTAGCTTCCCAAATTGAATCTACTTCTTTACGTAATGATTGTGAAAAAGTCATTTAAATCCCTCCAATTATGTATAAAATTTAAGTATTTACCCACCATTATTACATCTGTAAAACAAAAAAACTTTCTTTACAGGCGTAAAGAAAGTGAAATTGACAGTTTTTATTTATTAAATAGCAATGTCTTTCCCACTTCCCTACGCTGGTATTAACCAGATCAGGTACTAAGAGTCTCAAATTCCAATTTGATCTCAGCCTATAATAGGCTCCCCTAGTGGATAAAATATTTAATTTTCGTATTGTATTCATCATAACATACTTCATGTAACTGTCAAAAGTTATTCATGATACCGCTACTTAAAATCCTTCTTCTTTTCTTACTCTTAATGAAGTTTCAATAATCATATCTAATAGTTTACTATATTCAATTCCAGCTGCAGCTGCACTTTTTGGTAGTAAACTCGCTTGCGTCATCCCTGGTAATGTATTAATCTCCATTACATATGGAATACCATCCTTCACCATCATATCCACCCTTGCATAAACGCTGCATTTTAATGCTTTATAGCAAGCCAGGGACGCTTTGTTTACACGTTCCTTAAGTTCAGCTGGAAGTTCGATAACTTCTTCAATTGTACTAATATCATCATATTTCGCATTGTAATCAAAGAACTCCGCCGCATGTCGAATTGAAATAATAGGTAATTGTTTTCCATCAAAAATGGAACATGTAATCTCGTCACCTTTTATATATTTCTCTATTACTACTTCAGAATCCCATTCGAACACCGTTTCCAGCATTGAAATTAATTCATCTTTATCATATACAATCTTTACCCCCACACTCGAGCCACCAGAGTTTGGTTTTACCACTAACGGAAATCCTAATTTATCTAATTCATCAACATTTAGATCCTCCATTTTTGTAAGTTCAATCCAATCTGGTGTTTCTATTCCTTCATAACGTAAAATCTTTTTCGAAATATTTTTGTCCATACATATACCGCTAGATAACATATTGCTTCCGCTATAAGGAATACCTAAACTTTCAAGCGTTCCTTGAACAGTTCCATCTTCTCCGTATTTTCCGTGTAACGCGAGCAATGCAAAATCAATGTCTTTCGCTTTTTCGATTAAATCCATTTTTTCATTTAATGTAATTGGTACAATTTCATATATATTTTTATCTAAATTTGCAATCATTTCATTTCCAGTCATAATGGATACTTGTTTTTCAGAGGATACTCCTCCCATAATAACGCCAATTCTCATTTCCTCAACTCCAAATTTCGTTTTTTATTGTATCACCGATTATTTTGATTCCACGAACTATTTCTTCTTCTTTCAGGCGTGAAAATCCTAATCGAAAAGTGGTCGCTCCTTCTCCATCAGAATAAAACACATCTCCAGGAGAAAAAGTAACCCCTTGCTCATAACACTTTTGCAAAAGTGTGCGGGCATGAATTTTTTCTTCTAACTCTATAAATAAATGAAGTCCACCATCACCGGTCATTCTTTGAAACGGAATGTACTCGTTACACGCCCCAACAGCTAACTCATATTTTTTCTTATAAACAGACCTTGCCTTTTTTAAATATTTTTCAAAATATCCTTCATGTAAATATTGAAAAAGAACAGCTTGATCTAAAGTAGATGTGTGAATTGTTCTTGCTCTTTTTACACTTTCTAAATAATGAATCAGCTCTTTATCTGCAATGATCCATCCAACACGTAAACCAGGGAAAAGTACCTTAGAAAAGCTACTAATATAAATCACATTATTACCAGCACCAGCAAAAGTTAATAGTGGGGCTAAATGTGAACCTGAATAACGTAGTTCCTCATTAAATCCATCTTCTATAATAGGAACCTTATATTTTGAAAATAATCTCATCAGTTCCGTTCTTTTCTCTGAACTCGTAACAATACCGGTTGGATTATGATAGGAAGGAATTAAATATGCAAAATCAAACTCTTTTTCACGCAAGCTTTTTTCCACTTCGTTCGTATCAATACCATCTTCATTCATATTTATTCCATGCACTTCAAGACCATGTAGGCGGAAAAGCTTGAGTGCAGCATGATGAGTCGGATTCTCGCAAATAACCCGCCCTGATTTCTTTGATAACGAGGATAGAACAATGTCTAACCCTTCTGTAAATCCATTTGTAATTAAAATGTCTTTATTCGAAATATCTACACCTTTCATTTCCATATAATGAAGTAGATATTTCATTAACGGTCTATAGCCTTTTGCGTATCCGTAATTTAATACGACATCACCTTCAATGGACATACGAGTAAGAAAAGCTCTTTTGAAATTTTCCACATCAAATAGCTTTTCGTCCGGAGCGATACTGTTAAAAACAATCATTCCTTTTTCCCAGCGAACACCATGTTTCATTAAATCTAATTCATCCGCTAATAAAGTAACTGTATTAAGTTTATTTTTCCAATCTATTTCAACAGACGAAGTGTTTGAAATATCAACCTTCGCAACAAAATTCCCTTTTCCTTTAACTGCATATATAAGTCCTTCTTGCTCTAAATCCGCATAAGCAGCTAGCACAGTATTTCTGCTCACACTTAATAATTCGCTAAGTTCCCTCGTCGAAGGAATTTTTTGCTCCCCGAGCAAATGCCCTTTCATAATCATCTTTTTTAAATAATCTTTCAATTGAATATAAACGGGACGCTCTTTGACAACTTTAAAATCTTTAAACAATTCCTTACCCCCTGCAATCATTTTTGCATAATTATTTCATTCTCAAAAGGTCCACTACATATGTATTTTTTATAAAGGGCGGTACGGTTTTATAAAGTGAAACTTTAACCCATTGGTAATTTTACTACCCGTTCATACGTGACAAATCTTTACGATATAAGTTAATTACATCTTTTAAAGCTGCAGCTGCAGCGCCTCGTGGATTAGAAGCACCACCAATTGTAGTAACTTGCCCCATCGTATCTGTAAAGAACGTAATTCCTTTTTCTGTACCATTTACATTTGCTAGTGGATGATTCTTATCTATTTCGTACGGTTCTACTTTAAGAGTCACTTTACCATCCTGATCCTTATACGCTGAAGCTATTAATTTAATAAATTTATTTTGTTCCTTAGCATTTCGAATTTGTTGTTTTGTAACATGTTCAATTCCTTTTATATATATATCTGTAAGCATATGCTCTGTTCCCATTAAACTGTTTGTCAAAAGTAACAATTTACAAGCACTATCAGATCCGCTTACATCCAATATTGGGTTCGTCTCAGCAATTCCTTTACGTTGCGCTTCTTTCAGTGCTTCTTCAAACGTAATATCTTCCTCATTCATTTTCGTAAGAATATAATTTGTTGTCCCGTTTAATATTCCTTCTATTTTTTCAACATGGCAACCAGCTAAACTAAATTGACCAATATCAAGTGTCGGTAATGCGGCCGCAGTTGCACCACTATATCGAATTCGTACATTCGCAATTTTTGCTGCTTCATTTATTTCTCTCCAGTTTGTAACAAGCGCACCTTTTGAAATTGCTACTATATCCATTTGTTTCTCAATCGCTTGTTTTATATATTGTTTCCCTGGATTTCCATCTTTAAGGTTTGTAACTGTTGATTCTACCAGCACTGTACCACTTATGTTATCTGTCGCACGTTCCTCCGGATGATATTCTATATACTTTTCAATTGCAGCACTACTGCTACCATACATTAATAAGTTGTGAATAGATAATCCATCCTCATTATGTATTGCAACATTTCTGCCTAATACGCCACTTACAACTAACTCTATACCATATGTTTCATATATATATGAACATTTTTCATGTAGTAATTTTATAAACTCTCTTCCTACTGTTCCATATCCTGATAGTACAACTTTAATTTTCATAATATCCCCCCATATTTTTCTACCAAATCCCTCTTTCAATATAATATAAAGCGCCCTCGAATTCCATCGAGAGCGCTTTATTATTACCTATTTCGGTAAACGTGATAGCTTTTCAGCAATTGTTCTATAAAACTCTTGAATGTTAGAAAAACCTAACGTGTCTGAAATACTTAATCCTACCATGTCGAGATGGTCCCAATTTGCTTTCGTTTCGATATGATTCCATTTCCCAATCTGTAATGACTCATTATTATTTACGGTAGCATTAGAAGAAGGTGCAATCATAGAACTTGTATTTACTACACCATCATTTTGCCACCAAGTAGTATCAATTAATGGACGATTTTCTTCATACCTTGCATAGGAACCTAAGAAAAATGCATTCCCCATTAACACTTTATTCATCGTTATATGAGGCAAATGTAAACCTGTTATAGGTGCCGCTTGTGATGCATGTCCACTATAGGATAAGTAATACACATTCGGTTGCGTCTTTACCCAATTATTTAACTCCTTTGCACCATCTGTACTTAAATCCCATTGACTTATATCTTTTGTATTTTTCCAAAGTGAACTATTTAGAATACGATTACTGTATTGGAAAAAGGACTCTCCAACATTTTTCTTTATGCCCCATTGATCCAATTTAAAATCATATAGTGATAAATTATCGTTTCCTCCAAAACTTGCAGCTGTAATGAGTAAATCTTTAACGAACGGTAGTAGAAGACTACCATCCGCAAGTGTTGTACCGTTGTGAGGAGTTGCTAATGTTGTAACACTATGAACATATGATTTCTCACCCTCAAATAATGGTGATATTTTGGTGTTTGGGTGATTTTTCACATGATTTTTTTCTTCAAAACTGCCTTCTTTTAATAGCTGTACTAATGTTCTAATCGTTTGTCCACCCATGCTATGCCCAACTAAATGAACTTTATTTGTTTCACTCCAATTCGGCGCAAAACCACTATAAGTTCTACCAAAACGATTATGTCCATGTTTCTCAGCATGTGCGGCACCGTAGTCTACTGTTCCACCGTTAATTTGGGCATATAATTCACATGCACGGTCCCAGTTACTAGAAACTGGTCCAACAGCTGCGGTATGAACTGTATAACCATTGCGTTTCAAATCTTCTTGTATATCATGAACACCCCCCCAATATTTAACCCCTAGCATTTCCTCTCTACCCCATCCGGCAAACCCATTTACTAAAATGATCGGATAATTATTTTGTTGACTCTCTTCAGCATATGTTATTTTCGCTACCAATGAACAAACAGCCACTAATGCAAAAAAACATATTTTTAAAAATAACTTCCCCATATTTCCTCCCCCTGATAAAACGTTTACATTTTTCACTTTACAGCATGCTTTAATAACTTAAACATAATGTAAATTATTATATATACGTTGTATATATAGAAAACATATACAAATGTTGATAAATATTAATTCAAGTAAACATTTACTTTTTACAATGCACCTTGTAAATCTATTTATTTGAATTTATAATTAGGTATAGTTTCCTCATGTTAAAAAGATTTAAAAACCATAAGAAAACTAATCTCATTGCTTGAAAAGGAGGAAAAAGCATGCAAATCAGATCAAATATTCATACATTATCTCAACCTACTAAAATAACTCCATCTAATCTTGAGCATAATACTATCTCTTCTACTAAACTTGAAGATAAAAAATCAAATGATCCCATCAAATTTGATATTCGTTCATCTGAAAAAGAGATGAAACAACCTGAGCATAAATTTAATGAATTAGATTTATGGAAGATGCTAAAAGATAAAGGTGTTCCTTTATGGATTATACTTGAAATGCTACAAAAGGCTCGTAAAGAAAAAGAAGCACAAAATAATTCAGTTCAAAATTCAACTGCGATTGAAGAAACAAGTGAGACTCGATTAAATGAAGTAATGTAATCTATGTTATATGAATGCTCTAAAGTAAAAAGAGTTCGAGATTGATAAAATTTCTATCAAACTCGAACTCTTTTTTAAGATTTTTCTCCAATCGTTACAAACTGAAATGATACTTCCCCTTGATGATCTTTAATTAACTTTTCTACTTTTACTTTTTCATTTATTAATGTATTATCTGTCGACATTTTAGGTTTTTCATCACCTAAAGACTTGTTCAGGTGGAGAAGATGCATTTTCGTTTCATTTGCTTTTAATTCTTTATACACACTATCTTTTGCTACAATTACATACGCTTGTGTTGGATATTTACGAGTGTTACCTATCCAAGCATCACTACCGTATTTAACAGCAAACTCCTTTCCTTCTAATTCAATACTTTTTAAATTTTTTTCATCTTCTTGTGCCAACAAAATCGAGCCTTCTTTTGGTAACTTAGGTAACGTACCTATAGGTCTAAATTTGGATCCATTCTCTCTTTCACGAAAAACCTTTGTTTTAATCAACGCTTGTGCTGTAGATTCATTTAAAATTAAAACTTGTCCATTTCCAAATGTACCCGTTTTTACAGAAAACACTTCATTTTCTTTCGTAATTTCCTGATAACGATTCATAATTGATAAAGTATTATTTTCATCTCCAATGATTAATACACCGTTAGCTGGAAATCTGTTTTCATTTTTAGAGCATGCACTTAAACTTATTAACATTAATATACTTAAAATGAAAATAGATAATATTTTCTTCATCACAGTTCCTTTCATAACTCAAATTGTTTTTACATGCTTTTATGCAGTCTTACTTACTCATATTCCCTACTGTTCCATAGTTTTATAAAGCTTCTGTAAATAACGCCAACGAGTTATATAGAAATATAAAACTTGTATACAGATAAATGAAATTAAAATTACAATAGAACTATTTAAAATAGAAAAATCGACTAATTGTTGCAATGCCATATAAGCAACCACTGTGTGTATTACTGCAATGGTAATCGGTAAAAAGAACATTAATAATAACTGTCTCGTTACAACTTTTTTCAACTCTCGCTTACTTAATCCCATTTTCGAAATCATTTTATATTGTTGTTGATCGCGATCCAAATCAGTATATAACCGGAAGTAAATAAAACTAGCGGCAAATGTGAAGAAGACGATTCCAACTAAAACACTGGCCATAAGTAATAATCCATTCGTTTGTTTTGCCTCTAACAAACTTAAAGTCAAAGCTTGAAAATGGAAATTATCTTCTCTTGCATCTGCATTGAATATACTATTTAATTGATTTGAAATTTCTTTCGTCTTTATCCAGTCATCTACAACAAATCCGTATGTACGATGTTGAATAACTACATCATCTTGATTGATATTAAAAGGAATACCATCATATACACGATCTTGAACCGCGATAAAAATACCGCTAGTATCATGTGGTAAAACTAAATTTTCTACAGCTTTTTTCACACGAAATGTCTTTATCCAATCTCCTTCAATGACTTCAATATTCTTTTTATAATCACCATTTTTAAATTCTTGTTTTTGTGATACCATTCCAGGGATTAGTAATATTTCATCTTCTTTTTCAATTGTTTCTTGTTGATATCCTAGTGCTCTCGCAAGTTCGTTATATTCACTTAACTTCATTACATATACATTACTTTCTGTATATTTATAAGAAGATGAAGCTGTTCGATATGGAATATTCGCATCAGCAAGATGTTTTTTTATAATAGATAGATGTTTATCCACCATTTTGTCTTTTTCAGGACCTATATAAAGAAACGTATATGGGTTTGTCATTCTTACCAATTCTTTATTCCCAATAGCAGCTGTAGTTCCAATTGCTGTAAAAGCAACTGCTGAAATAATAGACACTATAAAAAACATAGTTGCATTATCTTTCATACGGTAAATTAATTCTGAAAACGTTAATATATTTGTTCTCTTTAAAAAGAAAAATTCACTCCTTTTCGCAAGATGCAATATATAAACGCTACATTGTGTATATAAAAAGTACGTTCCTATAATTACTAAGAGCACACCCATTACGAGCATGATAAAACTATGATTTTGAATAAAGCGAAATACTGAAATATATCCATACCCTATACTAATTAAAGAAAGTAACGATAATATTATTGAAGCTTTCGGTTCAGGCTTTGGCTTTTCTCCAGCTTGAATAAGTTCCACAAGTTCGGTTACTTTAACCGTTTTAAATGTAACTAACGAAACGATTAAAAATAAGACAAGAAACGTGAAAACTGTTAATAATACAGCCTGCACTGGTATATAAAAAGGTAAACCATTACTAATCATTAATACACTGGCACTGATTAGTAAAACTAGTTTAGAAAATATGAGGCCAATGAGGATCCCAATACAAATCGAACCAAGTCCGATTAACATATTTTCAATTAACAATAACTGCTTAAGCTGTCTCATTGACATACCTTGCATCATTAAAATGCCAAATTCTTTCTTACGCGTTTTTAAAAACGAGCTCACTGAATATAAAATAAAGAAAAATGAAAAAACAAAAATCAAACCTTGGGATATTTGAAATCCTAATGTACCAAATGTACTTATTGTTTTACTTGTCGATTTCAACTCCCCCTGTAAATCAGGATGGAATAATAAAAGGGCATATGTAAAGAAAATCATAATCGAAAATGCACTACTTAAAAAATGGGCAGCATATGTACGCTTATTTCGAAAAATATTATTAAATGCGAACTGACGAAAAGTCATGCCTTTTCCCTCCTAACAAAGAAAGGACATCCATAATCTTTTGATAAAAGGTTTGCCGACTTTCACCACGATAAATTTCGTTATATAGTTGACCATCTTTAATGAAGATTACTCGGCTACAAAAACTAGCTGCATACGGATCATGTGTAACTAACATCATCGTTGCCTTTTCTTCCTTATTAAGCGTATCCAGCATCTCCATTACATCATTTGAAGATTTAGAGTCTAAATTCCCGGTCGGTTCATCAGCAAGTAATAATTGCGGTTTATGAACAATTGCACGAGCAATTGCTGTTCTTTGAGCTTGTCCCCCTGAAATTTCAAACGTTCTTTTATTCAATATATCTGTAATATTTAATTTCTCTGCAATTTCTTCTACTCGTTTATTCATTTCTTGCACAGAAACACCATCTAATGTCATCGGTAATACGATATTTTCCTTCACTGTAAGCGTACTAAGTAAATTAAATGATTGGAATACAAATCCTAATTGTTTTCTACGGAATAAAGCCAAATCTTCAGATGATAACTGGAAAGGATTCGTACCATTTATTACTATTTCTCCCGATGTTGGAGAGTCGATAGTAGATACCATATTTAATAACGTTGTTTTCCCGCTACCAGATGGCCCCATGATCCCTATAAATTCACCTTCTTGAATTGATAAATCAATATCTACTAATGCTTTAAAAGGTATTTTCCCTTTATATACTTTACTAATATTTTTCGCATGTAAAATTTCCATTTCTATTCTCCCTTCATTTGCACTTCTCACAATGAGTGTAAATGAATTCTCTTATAGCTCATATTGATTCATCTTTCATTTATCTTACACGCTTGTAAGATTTCTAAAAAAACTGATAATAATATTATTTACAAATTAAAATTAACGCATAACTATCTTATAATAATTGTATAGTGGGAGGAAATACAATATCCTATCTTTATTATACGAAAAAGAAAAGACCGATTACTTTATCGATTTTTTCCTTCCCAAAGTTATATTTTTAACTTACGCCTTTAATTGAAATGTATTTGACTCACCATTTTAATTCTCTTTCACTTTATAATACCCTCTACAAAAAATTGAGTACTTCGGTTTCATTGCAATTAACAAAGAATTGTATATATCTGAAGCAGAAATTATTGAATTTATCCAACATACAAATAATAAAATTGATTTAATATTGCCTGATACACAAGATGATATAATGGCCGGAATGACCGATAGTACAATAATAGGTAAACTCATAAAGGTCCAAAATCTCGCTTTGGATAGAATTGCATTCGTATTTAGCCAAAAAAATACTCCACTACGGGTTAAGCTAATATCACCTTTATTATTTATAACAATAATATGTAGACATTCATGAATAATGAAGACCAAAATGCCTATGATGATAAGATAAAATATATTAAGATCAGTGAAACTTGCTCCAAAATAATTCGGAATTAGAAAAATAATGATTTGAAGTACATATACAAACTTCATATAATGTTTCCTATGCCAATTATTCTGTATAAAAGGATTCCATTCTGATAAATCCATACTTATTTGTGGTAAGTTACGAAACCAAATTATAATACGCTTTCTCCCCCTCTTTTAAACTATTTCATACTTTAAGAAATGTACTCCACTAAAACTTTACCGTTAATTTTAGTTACAAATTCTTTTTTCCTTTTATGCTTTTATTAAAGCTTAAAGTAATTCATTTACAGAATAATTCGAGTAAAAATTTAGTGTTTTCACAGACGAATACATTCGACAAAATTTTCCAAATCCCTTTTCGAATATGTTGTTTATAAAATGGTTCTTGCTTATACAACTTGATACATCTGTTTTTGGTGAAAAGCACAAAATGTAAAAAAGCTTAGAGTTTTAGCTCTAAGCTTTTTTTGCATTCTCGCTCCTTTTAAAGAGCACTATTTTTTATCCATACGGATTTACTCAATACATAATGATTATAAATTTGATTTTCTATCGTCTGTTGACTCAAATAAGTAAACCCGCATTTTTCAATAACTTTATTTGAAGGTGCGTTGTTTATTACTGCAATTGCGTTAAGAACATCTACATTTGTATTTTTAAACAAATAATTAATCAAGCTTTTTGTCGCTTTCGTCGCATAACCTTTATTATGATATTCACTTGAAACAGCATACATAATTTCTCTATTTGGTGAAGGAAGTTCGTCTTTCATACCTGTGCAGCACCATCCAACAAATTCATTAGTCGATTTCTTGAATATTCCTAGCTTTAATATATGGTCATCTATGTTATTCGTAGTTCTTACAGCATCAAGGAACGCTTTGTTTGCAGGTGTTTCATAATTTGCAATCCAAACAATTCGTTGTTCTTTCGTTGATTTCCAGTCCGGTAAAAATTTTTCTATCTCCGGTTGATTTGCTATTTGATAAATACTCTCTGCATCATTGACCGTAAACTCTTGTAGGTATAGATCTCCACAATCTATTCTAAATAACTTAGTCAAACTCTCTTCTCCCATGTTAATCCCCCTTACTTACATTAAAGTTCCTTAATCTGCTTTGTAAGTTCCTTAAATCGTTCATCCAGTGCTTTATATTCTTTATCTTTAGAAGTTAAAAAGCTTAATTTCCCTAATACTTCTTGTCTTTCTGTTTCTAACGTTAAACGTAGCTCTTCAATTTCATCTCTAGTTTTCGTAGGTTCTTCAAGTTGCTTTTGTATCGTATTGTTTACAAACACAAGTTTTGTGTTTGTTGTTTTCTCCAGAAAATATCGATCATGAGAAACAATAACGAGTGTTCCCTTATACTCAGCTAATGTATTTTCGAGCTGTTCACGTGAAGGCAAATCCAGATGATTCGTTGGTTCATCTAAAATAAGTACATCTTTTTCATCTAAAATATAAGCCATTAGCTTACATTTTACTCGTTCTCCCATACTCATATATCGTATCGGCTCTGTCCATTGAGAAGATTCAAATCCTAAATGTTTCATTAAATTTTGGACTTTTCCTCTTTCTTCAAATGTCTCTTTATAAAATAAATCTTCTGGTGTTTTATCAAGTGGTAAATCAAATACTTCTTGTGTTAAATATCCAATGTTTGCTGATGGTGAAACCCATATTTCTCCTTGAGCAGTTTCCGCTCCCATAATCATCTTCAATAATGTTGTTTTCCCGCTACCGTTTGGGCCAACAATCGCAACCTTCTCACCATGCTGAATTGTAAAATTAACGTTTTCAAATAATGTTCGATTATTAAATTCTTTCCGCAATTGTTTTACTTCTAAAAAACGTTTCCCTACTTTTTTACTCGCTTGAATAGAAAATTCAACTGAATACTCCTCTTTCACACGTTCTACCTTCGTTTTCTCTAGCTCTTTTTCGAGACGCTTTCGTTTTGACTTCACTTGTGCATCCATGCGCTTCGCTTTTACACGATAAAATTCTTTAACTCCTTCTTGTTTTGTAGACTGTGCATGTGCCTTTTGTGACCATGAACTTAATTCTTTTATATGAGTTTCTACTTGTTCTATCTTTTTTTGTTGTTTTTCATATTCACGCTGCTGCGTCATTCTTTTATGCTCACGTGCTTTCATATAACTCGTATAATTCCCGCTATGATCAATTAATTTCTTATCCTCAATTGACCATATTCTAGTCGCGACAACATCTAAAAAATATCGATCATGCGATACGACGATAACTGTACCTTTCATATTTTTTATTTGTTTAATAAGAAATTCCGTACTCATCTCATCTAGATGATTTGTCGGTTCGTCTAATATTAAGACATTAGGATTTTCAGCAAATCCTTTTGCTAATCGAACTTTTAGCTTTTCACCACCACTTAAAGTATGAAAATCATTCGTTGGCACACCCCATTTCGCAAGAAGTTCCGCCTCTTTTGCAATTATATCCTTACTAACGAAAGATTCTTTTTCTTGTTCAACATATGCTGTTGTCATATTCATTTGCATCCATTCAACAGTACCTTTTGATGGTTCAATCTTCCCATTTATTAATTGAAGTAACGTTGATTTACCAGCCCCATTTTTGCCGATTAATCCGATAACATCCCCTTGTCTTACTGTCACATTCATTTTCTCTAACAAAGTATTTTCCTTTATTTCAACATAAACATCATTTAATTTTAATAATTCTTTCATAATACCGATCCCTTTCATTAAGGGAGAATAAAAAAATCCTCCCAAATAAATTTGGCAGGATTAGTCGTTAAAATATTTATACCCAAATAAGCTATTGCGCAACATAAATAGCAATACCGTTGTATGGAAATTGGGCAGACTAATCCTATTTTTTAGAAATTGAAATATATTGAATTTCAACATTTAAAAATAAGATTAGTTAATCATCGTCCACCCATCATTCCTTTCCGTCGTTAATAACCATATTGTACCATACTAGTACTGTATGAGTAAATGTAATTATATGTGCCGTTAAAAAGATTGCTTTCTTTTAGATTTATTTATCATTCCTTAACTTCATGTTGAATAAGCACAAATTACATTGATTGTAATACGTCCTTTAGATTTCCCCAGTAATAAATTTTATATAAAAACAAGATCTTATTCGTTATCCAATAACCACTTATTGTTTTTCGATAAATTTTTATTGATTATTCCCTTGTAATAAGCTATTATATCTTTACAGAAAATATTAATGTAAGGATTGAATTTATGGACAGGACATTAGAAATCACAAAGTTAAATATGTTTATAAGGATTTTTATCCTCCCGATTATAGTAGGGATACTTGTTGGTATACTAACGAAATTGGGGCAAGGTATACTTCCGGGACATTGGAATTCATTAGCTAACCTAGGAAGCGTTTGGTTAGTTCCATCCTTTTTTGTGGCTAGCTTTAGTTATTCTAAGCGTACAGCTATACTTTCTGGTATCCTTGCACTACTCGGTATGGTACTAGGCTACTATGGTTATGCAATAATATTTAAAAATGTATCTCATTCTATTTATTTTATTTCTGTATGGATAACATGTGCATTCATTGGAGGAACTATCTTTGGAATTGCAGGTTTTCTATGGAAAGATACTACAAATCCACTTCATAAATTAGGAAGTGCACTTATTGGTGGAGTTTTTGTAACGGATGGACTTCACATTCTTTTAAATTTTGAAGACTATAATCACATGTTACCTGTTGGATATACCGAAGTCATAGTCGGGATTATCTTGATTCTTGTATTAGAACGCTCTAATGCTAATCGAATTTCTTCTTTCTTAATGATGGTTCCTATCACTATTTTAGGATTAATTGGATATAAATTATTAAGTTTGTTTACTTAATTACAATACTGTATCATGAAAAAACAAAAGACTAATTCTATTATAGTCCACAAAATATATCAAGAATTTGATCATTATACTTATTAATGTTGATACACTTATTCATAGGCTGGATTCATGAAGCTATCTCTTTCAAAGGGATAGCTTTTTTCTTACAAAAACTATTCATCAACTTTTATTAAATACTTCTAATTTAACAATCGTATTTATTAGCGTGGCATTATGTATACTAAGATGACCTTTTACCATTCCATATAATCGCCATAAAGTTAAACTTTAACCAGTGGGGGTTTTCTTTATCACCCACTAATTATTATCCCTCATCAATCGGACTTTAATGAGCAATCCGCCCCCATTAAAACGAGATAAAATAAGGCTAAAAAACTTATTTCCAAAGTTCTTTAGCCTAGATCACTCATTTATACATTATAAAATTTAATTCGTACAACCGTACCTTTACCAACTTCTGAATGTATTTCTACACTATGTCCTAATTGCTTCGTAATTTCACATACGAGATATAGCCCCATTCCAGTTGATTCTTTAAAATCTCTACCATTTTCTCCTGTAAAGAAAGGTTTAAACACTCTTGGTAAATCTTGCTTCGGTATTCCTACACCATTATCGGCAATTTCAAGTATAACATTATTACCTTCCTTACAAGCTCTTACTCTAATCTTCTCTCTACTACCAGATGAATATTTAATCGCATTTGATAGTATTTGTCCAATTAAAAATTGTAACCATTTCGCATCACTTTCTACTGTAATGTCCTTATCAATTTTAAGCTCTGGATATACAAAATTTCGGATAAAGAAGCGTTTATGTTCATGCACAGAATCATTCACTATTTTATGTAATTGTACTCTTTCCACATAAAAATCTTGTGTAAATGCTTCTAAACGTGCGACATACAGTGCCATCTCTAATCCCTTTTTCAGCCTATCTGTTTCCTCATTTATACTTTCAAAACGTGGATCCACTTCATCCTGTGTAATTAATTCTATTACAGATAAAGGTGTTTTCATTTGATGAATCCACTGATTCATAAAAGTTAAATGATCATTATTTTTTCTCTCTTGTATCTGGAGTTGATTTTGATAATGGCGATATTGTACCTCAAGCAAGTCTTGAAGAGCAGCAGATATAGCTGCAAAATCAGATTTTTGAACCGATTCATCTAAAGATTGCATCGGGTTTGCTAAACGTTCATAAAAAGAACGATGTGTATAGTAACGAAATAGTAAATAGCCTACCATAAAAAAGGCACCTAAAAACATTGCATACAATGCCGTCGCAATACGGTTATGTCCATCAAACCAATATACGAGGAATATGGCTAGTAGTTGGATTGCTGTAAAGCAAATAAGTGGTATATGATCACGTATAAACAGCCTTATCATTTTTCCATACCAGTATCCCAAGTAATATGCAATCTATATCCAACACTACGAATTGTTTCAATCGCATTCTCAATATGTAACGTTTTTAACTTTTTTCGAACACGTGTCGTATTTACACTCAATGTATTATCATCAACATAGGATTCACTATCCCATAATTTATTTAATAACACTTCTCTACTCACAACACGCGGATAATTTTTCATTAACATTTCTAATAAAATAGCTTCATTTCTCGTTACATCAATTTCTTGATTCTTAAGCTTCAATACAAGCCTTTCAGGATATAAACAAAGACCCTGTTGCTCAACCATCCGTTCTTCTACTTTCGGTGCATAATCTCCGTAAGCACGCCTTAAATGACTTCGAATTTTAGCCATTACAACTTCGTAATGGAATGGCTTTGAAATGAAATCATCGCCACCGTTTTCTAGCGCCATGACTTGATCCATCGTACCTTCACGAGCTGAAATAAATAATATCGGACATGTAGAAACTCCACGAATTTGACGACACCAATAGTACCCATCAAAACTCGGTAAATTAATATCCAATAAAACTAACTCTGGTTGTTCTTCTAAAAAAATATTTAATACATTATGAAAATCCGATACAATAATTCCTTCATACCCATATTTCGCAACGTGTGTTGATAATAGTTCTGCAATTTTCATATCGTCTTCTACAATCATAATTTTAACCATGTGTTTACTCCTTTTTCGACCCACAATCTTATATTCAATTATATAAAATAAATACTACCTTTTTTTATATAATCCGTAAATCAAAAAAGATACTTTTATACAAAATCAGCTTTCTTCTATCATTTCTTATTTAATATAGAATTCACTTATAGTAAACCCCAATTTCTCCACATAATTCATCCCTAATTCCATTCGAGCAGTCTTCAGCGGATCAACCACTTGACAAACTTTTAAATTGCCGGCAGCCGATAATAAAAGTGTTGCATCAGCTTTAGACATTTCTAATTCTTCATGTAAAAATGTCACCATATTACGTACAGCACGATTCGCTGCATCATCTAGCAATTTTTCTGAAGCAATCGTCATTACTTTTTCTTTTTGAATAGCCATTGGTAGTAGCCATTTTTTCCCTTTTATAATTTGGACTGTTACGGTTACCTCACCAGCAACCTCTACTCCACTAACCCCAATTTCACCATCGCCCATCGCTGCGTGTAAATCACCTAATGCTAATAGAGCACCAGGAACATTTACAGGTAATAATAATGTTGTCCCTTCTTTTATCTCTTTACAGTCCATATTCCCGCCGTGATCATGTGGTGTGCCACATGAAATGCTCGCTTCTTTCGGCGCTGTTCCAATTACACCGATCATTGGATTAATCGGGATTTGTAGTTCATTTGAAAACAAAACATGTTCATTATGTATTGAGACGATTTTCACTGTAATTTCATGTAGCTCTTCACCCATTACGCCAAGATTCACCCCTGTAGTTAAAACACCTTGCTCTGCAATTTTTATTTTTTCAATCGTAACAACTAATATATCACCAGGTTCTGCTCCATTAATATATACTGGACCAGTCGCTGGATTAATCCGATTCCAATCTAATTCTTGAAACACAACATCTTCAGAATTAATTTGATTTTCAAAGCAATCATATGTTTCAAATATAAGGCGACTCCCAATTTCTACTTCCATACATGGTTGATTTTCTGGTGACATTGCGTAAATGATATGGTCTTTCTGAATTCGATGCATATTATCTCTCCTCTTTATATTAGTCTACAATTACTAATTAGCTTTTTTCATAAAAGCTCCTTTTAATAATTAATGAATTTACATATAGAAAAGCACTTAGCTTATTTTCATACATACACTCTTTACTATGACAGGTAAAGAAAGTTGGTATCACTATGCCCCTTATTCCATATAACGAAAGCGATGTTGATTTACTAGCTCGTTTAATGCGTGCTGAAGCTGAAGGCGAAGGTCGACAAGGTGAACAACTTGTTGGCTGCGTAGTAGTAAATCGTGTATTTTGTGATTGCTTAGATTTTAAACAACTCCGTACCGTACGTGACGCTGTATATCAAAGCCCTGGTGGATTCGAAGCAGTGCAATACGGATATTTTTATCAACGCGCTCGTGATTCAGAAAAAGAAATCGCACGAAAAGTTTTACAAGGTGAATGGCGCTGGCCAGCAAGATGGGCTCTTTGGTATTTCCGTCCAGTTGGAGCTTGTCCACCCCAATGGTATAATCAGCCGTTTGTAGGGCAGTTTAAAAGTCATTGTTTTTATGAACCTAGTGGTGATGAATGTCCGAAAATGTATTCACGTTAGTAAAATTTGCAACGCAAGTACTTAGCTGAGTACTTGCGTTGCCTTTATTTTTTAGAAATCTAATAATTCGATAAATTTTTCGATACCTACAACATGTATTAATAACGGTATTCGAGGGCCACTGGACTGATTCATAATGAGCTTATATATAATAATAAATAATTGTTTTTGATTTTCTTTCATTATTTTTTTATTTTCATGATGACAAAGCGCGTACAATTGTTCCATTAAGTTAGAGTAATCTTTGTTAGAACGAAGTATGTTGCAGACTTCTACTAACCATTCTTTCTGTCTTTCATCTAATGTGTTGTAAAACTCTATATTTCTCTCTTGATTTACCGCCATTAATTTTTCAGATTGAAAGTTTCTAACCCAATACTCTGCACGTTTACTTATCGCTACCATATCCTCTAATGCATAATTCCTATCTATTTTGTCTAATATACCTTGTAAAACAGATGAATCAAAATTTAATAACGGTAACGTTCCTGCTACTTGATTAAATTTCGGATATTCTTACAATTCGCTATCTACTCTAGAAAGTTTAATTGCATCAAATAAATCTTCATTTTTGAGCGTTTTATTTTTATAACGATCTTTTGATCGTTCATACTCTGTATAATTGCGAATCACATCTTCATCAAGACCGATATGAAAAGCTGCGTCTGGCCTATATTTTGCAAACATAAATAGAATCACTTCGGGCAAATACACTTTTAGCAACTCGCTAGGTGTAATACTATTCCCTGAAGAACTAGACATTTTTTCATGATTCCCTTTAATACCAATGAAATCGTAAGCAACGTAATGAGGCGCTTCACGATTGAATATTTTTCTCGCAATTTCTTTTGATACATTATAACTACCCGTTTCTGATGAATGATCTCTTCCGCCCGGTTCAAAAACAACATCCTCTATCATCCATCTCATCGGCCAATCGATTTTCCAATTCAATTTCATATTATTTGTGTTTAGTATAGATAATTCATTTTGATTTCCACATTCACATTCATACCGAACTGTTTTTAATACTTCATCAAAATGCGTAATCGCTGTTGTATCTCTCCCGCATTTCTCGCAATATAACGTAACTGGATAAAAGCTCTCTCGCTCTTCTTCACTACATTCCCCAGTTTTATAATCCATTAAAATACCATATATTTCTTTTCTTTTATACAAAGCCTCTAATATGCTTTTGTTATACCTTCCGCTCCTGTATTCATCATGTTGATAAATAAATTCTACTTCAATTCCAAATGCTTGAAGAGATTCCTCAAACTCTTTTTCAAAATGATCAGCATATGAATTATGACATCCATACTGATCTGGTATATTACAGTATGGCATACCGATATACTTTATAAAAGATGGATCAATATTTTTAGGAACTTTTCTAAACCTGTCGTAATCATCCCATGAAAATATAAAACGCGCTTTTTTCCCTAAATCTTGAAGTGCCCTTACAACAAAATAAGTCGTTACGATTTCACGAAAGTTTCCAATATGAACAGAACCTGATGGACTAATTCCAGATGCGCAAATAAAAGTTTCTTTGTTTGGATGTTTTCTAATTAATTCATTTGCTACTTCATACGCCCAATGCATATACTACTCACCTCAATTATATTTTTGTTCTCACATTTTCATTTTTTTGCAATAAAAAAACTCCCACCCCCAAGATTATTCATCTTGAGGACGAGAGTTATTAGCTTCGCGGTACCACCTCAGTTTGTTAATATGTCGCCATATTAACCTCTTCAGGTACGGCAAAATAGCTTATACCCTATCTCTATAACGGGAGAACCCGTCGCACCATCCTTAAATAAATTAGTTCCTTGCGCAGCTCCAAGTCTTTTTTCGTTAAGATGTATACCGCTCTTTCTCAGCTACCAGAGCTCTCTGTATGTATCTTTTCTTAACTACTCTTCTCTTCCATGCCATTTTAAATATTAGTTTTTTCATATGATAATTTATAACACTATTATTGTCAAACTTTTCCGAAACAAAATTATATAATTATCTAAAAAAATTCTTTATCGCTTCTAATTGAATTTTGTGACTACACTCATCACAGCAATATACCCCTTTTGGTTTCTCTTTAAATCGCTTATATTTTTCACTACCTTCATAAACACGAAATATATTTTTACAAGAAAAGCAAACAATCTCATAAAACATCATATGCATTTTCCTCTCCATGTTTATACAATTTTTAATCACTCGAGAAAATCACTTTTCCATAGTACAAATCTTAATATCTTCTGATTAAAAGGTTTACCTCTATTTTTATCGAATTATATAAATATCTTATAAAGCGAGGTGAACATCTTGGACAGTACTATAGAATTAGTTTTAGATGCGAAAGCAAGTTTAGCAGAAGGACCATGCTGGGATGAAAAAAAGCAACTTTTATACTGGGTTAATATTGTAGAGAAACAATTATGCATATTTAGTCCTACCGCTAATACAAACCGAGTAATTGCTCTCAATCAACAAATTGGCTGTGTTGTTCCATATTTAGATGACGTACTACTCCTAGCTATGGAAAATGGCTTTTATTCTATTAATATAAAAACAGAAAAACTGACACATATTTTTGACCCTGAACCACATTTATTTGATAATCGTTTTAACGATGGAAAATGCGATCCAGCAGGACGTTTTTGGGCAGGTACTACAGATACATACGGTATTAATGCTGCAGGTTCCTTGTATTGTTTAAATAATAGTTTAAAGGTAGAGAAAAAAGTTTCACATGTAAATACATCAAATGGCATAGCTTGGTCACCTGACCATACATACCTTTACTATATTGATACACCTACTAAAAAAGTAGTTCGTTTTCATTATGATATAAGTACTGGAGAAATTTGCAATCCAAACGATGTAATCATGTTCTCTGAGAATGAAGGTTTACCTGATGGTATGACAATTGATGAAGAAGGTTGTTTATGGATTGCGCATTGGGGAGGCTCAAAGATTACTAGATGGAATCCTTTAACTGGCAAACAAATATTGAGTATTCCAATTCCAGCGTTATATGTAACGTCGTGTACATTTGGAGGGCCTAATTTAACAGATTTATATGTTACAACAGCCAGAACAAGAATGACGGATGACGAATTAAAGAAATATCCACATGCTGGTGGTATTTTTCGAATCCAAACAAATGTTAAAGGCTGCCCCACTTATTCATTTTGTAATAAAAATATTGGAGCTGAAACAATATGAACCGTATCGATTACATAAGAGAAGAAGAAAAGAAATATCATGACCTTTGTTATGAACAATACAAACTATTTGAAACTGGTTCTTGGCTTTACAAACCGGTTAAAACAGTTATGGATTTGATGGATTATTTTGAAGGAAAAAACAACTTGCAAGTACTTGATCTCGGCTCTGGTGTTGGAAGAAATAGTATTCCAATTGCCCAAAAGATTCAAAATGCTAGTGGTACTGTTACGTGTGTGGATTTACTTCATTCCGCTTTAACAAAATTACAAACTTATAGTAAAGAATATGGTGTAATTAATAATATTAAAACAGAACAAGCAGCAATTGAAAACTATTACATCCAACCTAATACTTATGATTATATCGTTGCAGTATCCAGTTTAGAGCATGTTCAATCAGAAGAAGATTTAAAAAACGTGCTCCATTCTATAAAAAAAGGTACAAAGATTGGTGGTATCAATTGTTTAATTATTAATTCAAACATACAAGAAATCGACTTACATACGAATGAAGAATTAGATGCTTTAATTGAAATTAACCTTCCTACTGAAGATATGATATATCTATTAGAAAGTATTTATAAGGAATGGAAAGAAATTAAAGTTGAAATAAAAGAATTAGTCTATGATATTGTTCGCGATGAAAGGCATATTCAATTAAAAACAAATGCTATTACGTTTGTTGTTCAGAAATAATCGTATAATTAAGATGTGACTCTTTCCTTCTAATTTATTTTTATTGAATGAGATTTTTACCTTTTAATATTTATTAAACAAAAAATAAAAGAGCACTTGTTTCCGCAAGTGCTCTTTTGGGGATTTTGAGATACCCTATTAACGAAAGTTACGGTTACTTAAAGTTAATAGGTATTTCTATTATATGCTTGTCCTTTTTATTTGTGCATAATCAATATATAAACATATTTAATCATTCTTAATAACTTTTAGTTATAGTTCTTTCTTACATTTTATCGTTAAAAAGTTGATTGAAGGTTTATTTGCCATGTTCTTATTTGGTTCATCAATTTCCGAAACTTGTACTAATCCATATTGATTAAAATCTTTTTTTATAGATTCAGAATCATAGAAGAACATTTTTACGCCTTCCATTATCTCATAATAATCTTTATCCAACTGTTTTCCTTTTCCGTACATTGGAGCTTTTTTAGAAACAGTTGTAAAAACCATATATCCGCCTGGTTTTAACAGAATATAACAATCTTCAATAAATTTCTCTCTTTCCTGTTCATTCAACAAATGAAGAAGTGCATGACTAAATATCCCATCATACAGTTTATTATCAAAAGGCATTTCGTTTACTGAACCGTGATATATACTAATATCTTCTAATCCGTTTTGTTTCGCTAAATCAATAGCTGTTTTTGAAATTTCAATTCCTGTTACATTTATATCATTATCGATAAACACTTTTGCGTTTCTACCATATCCAATACCCGGAACTAATATGTTCTTAACGTTCTTTTCTAGAAAAAAATCTTTTGCCAAAATTGCAGATTCTGTAGGTTCAAACCCCCACATTGTTTGCTTCTCAATAAAGCTTGATTCCCAAAATTCCATTATGTTTCTATCTCCTTGTTCTAATCCTATTTTTAGTATCACATTAAAAACTTATAAATTTTAGTGCTGCAGTTACCTATGACCTATGCCAAATTAATTTTTTTACCACATTCACTATAGGTTCATTGAATATAGCATAATAATAAGCCTATATCTAATTTTAAGATTGGCTTATTATTTACCCTATATTAGTGTGTAAAAAATAGAAAAACCAATACTTCCGTTGTAGTATTGGTTTTTCTTAAGATAAATTATCTTTTTATATTGTACTGATCTATTACTTTTTCTAACATTTCTAAAGTTATCGGTTGAGCTTTCTCTATTAATTGGTAACCAATACGTCCATTCGGTTCAGCTGTAACTTGCTGTAAACTCTTTAAATCATGAATCCCTTTTTCTCTTAATTGCATATATAGTTGTTGTTCCGACATTTTCGCCTTCATCAAATTCTCTTTTACAATCTCTCCATTTTCTACTACTATAATGCTACTGCCATTTAGGAATTGTTCCATCTTCTTTGATTTCAATTCAAAGAAATGAATGATAAGAAGGACGCCTGCAAATATTACAGCTGCAAATATAGATGGGCCTACTTTCCTACTTAATACAGGCTCCACAATAATACGTGCAATTGATACTACTATAATAATTTCAGCTCTTGTCATTTGGCTAACAGATTTACTACCTGTCATTTTTAATGCAATAATCCCAGTCAGAATTAAAATAATACTTTCAAAAATCATATTCATAATAGCCCAATCCTTTAATGGTGAATGTTACTAGCATTCCCATTTCATATAGCATTCTAAATGTATTTTAATTAAATTTTTTTGTAAAAATCAAACTTACATATACTGAAAAAGAACCTATTTTAATCAACCTTTTTTCAATAAGGATTTGATGGTCCATCTTCCATTGTCAAAAAAGAAAAAGCACCCGAATGGATGCATATAGATTAAACTTATTCATTATTACTTTCTTCACTTTCATCATCAACTGATTTGGAGTCTAACATGCTGCCTATATCAGGTGGTAAAGCTAACTCTATACCAGCTACTGGTTGATTATCTTCATTAAACCATTGTTTTTTAAATTTAATCAATTCTTCATTTTTCTTTTTTCCATCCATATTACCCCGCCTTTTATGTACATGATATTAAACACTTTACTTAATATGTACACTGAGAAAGATAATATACTATTTGTACATAATGAAAGAGCAAAAACCATTCTCTGTTTTCACAACCCGTTGTACCTATTAAAGAATCCCCGTACATGTTACTCCGCGCTCTGCTATCATATTAGTGTCTAAACATATGTGGGCTATGTGACAAGTACCAGGTCATTTTGTTCATTATTCATATGAGACAAATACTTTTAAAGGGGTAATTATTCCTTGACTTAATTCCTCAAAACATTGAATGAGTCCTGTATGTTGTATTTCATGTTGAAAAATCTCTTCTATCCATGGTGTTTGTTCTATTTGACTAAAAAACCAATCTGCATGTTGTTGATAATTATATCCGTCACTTGAACCAATGATCCGCAGTTCTTTCTCATAAAAATTAGCGATTAATGTTAGTTCCTCTAAATTCCCATCAGAAAGTATACATATTTCACTATTACTGTTAAGTGCTTTTTGCAATGTATGAAATCCGATATTTGTAGCAGAACATTCGAAACCGTAATTATATGTTTCTATTATTTGTTCTTCTGATTCATATATGTTTTTCGCACCAAAATTCTTTGCAAAATCTCTTCTATTTTTATTAGGTTCAACAACATCTACATGCTTAACACCTACATAGTATTTTAAAAAATAACAAGCGAGTAAACCAATAACTCCCATTCCAGTTATAAGTACTTTTTCATCCTGTCGCATATTTAGTTTTAATACTCCTTTAGCAGCATCACACGAAAGAATAGATAATAAAGCAACTTTAGGTTTTATTGAATTAGGAACTCGAATCACTTTATGCCCCTTAACTATTCCTATCGTTTCATGTCCATAAAAAGAAACTACTTTATCACCTACTTTTAAATTTGTTATTTTATTCCCAACTCGAACAACCTCACCATAACTTTCATATCCAGTTTTTCTTGGATAAAAATGGTTCGTATCTGTAACATCGGATCCTTTATACTGCGGTAACTCTGCTCCAATGCTTATTGCACCTGCAATTGTTTTAACGATAATTTCATCATCCTGTATAGACTTTACTCTACACGTTTTCCACTTAAGGTATTTTGGTCCTTCTAAAACTAATTTATTTTGTTCCATTTATAACCCTCTCATTTTATAAAAATATATTCTCACTAAATTTCAAACAATGTATAATAGATTCATCAAAAATTTAAGCTATAACGTTGGCTAGCACCCAACAGTGATAATATGATAATTGAATTTGATGGATATGGTATAAATGAGTATGTAGCTGGGCAATGCGTTTCAATTACGAAATTAAAGAGGATGTATTTGAATGTAAAACATGAGGGGATTTCTAACGGTGGTGTCATTGATTTGTTTTGTGTTCGACATAATTATGAATGTCTTCCCCGCTCTTTTTGTAAAGACATTATAAGTGATATTGTAATCGATCTAGATACCGACTATATTTATTTACCTAATCTATAAGCCTATCTTTGTCCTTTGCCTTTATTTACCGTACATTTCTGCCCAGCACCTAATAAACAATTAACCATAAATTAACTATTCTGATAACATTTTAAGAAAAGTTGTTGCCGCCCAAATGAAATACGCAAGTTGCGTCATGATATACATCGTAATTTCAAAACCTGTAAGCTTTCTTTCCCTTTTTATTTTCTTTAAATATCTATAAAAACAAAATGAACATAGAAGTAATAAAACAATAGACATTTGATATAGATTTTCCACTAAAAGAACTGCCATTTATTTCATCACCTTTCCAATAAAAAAGTATATAGTTCAAGCATATCATGTTAATGGAATTAACTACCATAATTTTCGAATTAAATAATCTTCCTAAGTAAAAGAAGTCACTTTTTTTTAATGTTTCAATACAATATTATGTAATTAACTACGCTCTATATAATATTAGATTACTTTTTCTTTTACTGTACATGCTTAGGAGGAAGTTTTACATGCAATTGATTCATAACATAAAAAAAGCGTTTCATAACTTATGTGACTACGATACGGCAAATCTAATATCCGCTATTCAATCATTAAATATTACACTTCATAAAATATCTCCTTTTATTACTTCACCACTTAACCTTGAATACGGAAGAAATGTTATCTATAAGTCTGAATTTGTGGAGATTTTAGTATTAAATTTCCCTAGCAAAGCAAAGACTCTTATTCATGATCACGGAATATCTATAGGATGTATATTAATAGTCAATGGTACGCTACAAAATATTACGTACGAAAAAAATAGCGAACGGATTGAAGAGTTTACAGAGGGAAATATTTTCACCGTAAAAAAAGATACTGTGCATAAAATGTATAATGCTACAGATTCAACAGCAATAACATTCCATGTATATTCACCACCATTAAAAGATGTACAAATATATGAGTAGTCTTTAAAAGGAGGAAATATGCAAAATTTAAAGGATCACTATATAAAGAGCTTACAAGATGGTCGAAATGTTTGGCTGTATGGAAAAAAAGTAGATGTAACTACAGACAACAATTTTGCGGGGACACTATGTACCATTTCTAATTTATTTTCGTTATTTGATGATCCCAAACAGAGAGATTCTATTGGATATGTGAGCCCAAAAACGAAAGACTTTGTTCATAAATCATTTTTAGTTCCGAATTCCTATAATGAATTATTAATGAGAAGAACTGCATTTGAAACATGGAGTTATGCTACAGACGGTGTAATGAGTAGACTATCTGATTACGCAAGATCGAGACTTACTGGCTGGTACGTATCAAGAGATTTTTATAAAAAGTTCGATGCACAGTTTCCAGATAAAATCGCATCTTATTACGAAAAAGCTAGGGATAATCACTTGTTTTTAAGTGTGGTCCAACGTGATCCACAAATAAATCGCTCAACAGAATCAATGTTAAATGCAAATGACTTAGAGTTGCTAAGAGTTACAAAGGAAACTTCTGATGGAATTTATTTAAGTGGTGCGAAAATGATAGGAACTGCTTCTCCTTATTCAAATGATTTATTAATCTACCCATTAACAAAACTGACTGACGCCCAAAAAGATTTAGCTCACTTTCTTATCGTGGCAGCCAATTCTCCAGGATTACATATGGTTTGTAGAGAACCATATGCAAATACAACTTCAAGCACAGTTGATTCCCCTATTAGCTCACAGTACGATGAAATGGATGCACTATTAATCTTTGATAATGTATTTGTCCCCTGGGAACGTGTTTTACTTTATAATAATCCAGAAGCAATATGGGCTATAAAATCCGATACGGCTTCTAGTAGTTTAGCTTATCATCAAGCTATAGTACGACTACTAATAAAGCTAGAATTTATAACTGCGATTGCTTTTGAAATTGCTGAAGCAATTGGAGCTCATACTTATTTGCATGTTCAAGAAAAACTTGGAGAATTAATTATGCAAATCGAAACAATTCGCGCACTTTTAATTGCTGCAGAAGTTGAAGGTAGTACAAATGAAACAAAAACTTATTTACCAAACTTTAAATATATCGAAACTGCAAGGAATCTTGGTTCTAAATATTATCCCCGCGCAATAGAAATTTTACAATTAATTGGAGCAGGTGGCTTCATTCAACTTCCTTCAAGCTCGATTGATTTCCAGAGTCCAATAGCTGATTTATTAAAAAAGCACTTTAAAGGAACAAATATAGATGCCGAACAACGCACAAAATTATTTAAGTTAGCCTGGGATATTATTGGAAGCCCATTAGGATCAAGACACGAATTATACGAAAGATTTTACGCGGGAGATCCAATACGAAATACAGCTACACAATATGTAAATTATGATAAAAATCACTTTAAAAAGATGCTAAGTAAATATTTATGATGAAAAAGAGCACCCTTTGCTAAGAGTGCTCTTAAAAAATATATAATTATCCAGTTACATATATAGTTGCTCCGACCACAACTGCTACTTTTTCCGTAATGGTTTCATCTTATTCACCTTTATGTTTCTACTTAAGCTTTATAACTTTTGGTATATGATGCTTCCTATCATATTTCCTCGTATAGATCTCTCCATCTGGAGTAACGAATTGTAAAACAATCTCACCACATACCCCATCTAGTATTTCAAATTCACCTTCTGCATTTGAAATATTGCGTTCCTTACCTTTAATAGAACCTTCGTCAACTACCCCCACTGAGATAAAACCTTTCAGTGGGGGCTTGAGTTCGAACACTAGGTCTTTTCGTCTATCGCTAGACAGTTTGACGCTCTAGCATTCATGCTACCTTATGGTAACACCCCAAGTCTGTTTTTGGTTGGTACTGACAACGAACGATTGTTTTCCCACTTGCACCACCCTTTCGAAAAAGAGCGGTTCTCCCTTATGGAAGAAGCCACCACTCAGATGACTCCGGCGTGTGCTACAAGCCCCGACAAGCCGCGTACACATGGATGGTTGACGCACCCACTAAGCTATGCGTGAGGCAATAGCCTTACGTTTTTGCACTTCTAATAGAATCTGCGTTTTCACTTTCAGATTTTCATCCAGTTCTACAACTCCTGATTTTTTCAATATATTCAGCGCACCATTAATATCAGCATGGATACATGTTCCTGCTTTACTTTGATACAGACCACGCGTAATTCGTTTGCCACTAAAGCGATACTGTGTCTTATCATCCTTAGACCAAACTGGAACCGGATCCTTATCAAGAAAACTAGCTTTTGAAGTATAGCTTTCTTCTTGTTTGAAAAATCGGATGCCTTCTTTTACACATTTATTCTCAATCGCTGCAATCAATTTTTGAAATGGGATTTGAACAAACTTTTGATTATTCTTTTTCCCCATATGAGATTTCTGTTTCCAACCAGCGTTATACCCTACGACAACCGTATCTATATCGAATTCTTTCACTTTTTTGAACAATAGGCCTAGCGCTTGTGCAATGTAACCGTTTATTTGTCTTTCTCGTTTATGCCAAAGTGCAGCGATTTTATTCGTTACAATACGTTTTGAAATTCCATTGTCCATATTTTTCTGTTGGAGGTTACATATTATTTTGTTGAAGTATTGATTTATGGATTTTAGTTTTTTTCCATCAATTAAGAAGGCATCACCTGTATTGGTTACGCAACTTAACAATCTGTCTACACCTAAATCGCAACTCAAAGCGTTACTCGTGGTCGTGGATGGTTTCTTCATTTGAGAAACGTTCATTTCATATGTGTAATGCACCTCAAAGAACCGACCTTTTTGCTTCGGTACAATCTCAATGTAGGAGATGTTTTTATTTCTTAAGTTTTTTGGCATACGTATTTTAATGGAACCGAATTTTTTTCTGAATGCAACATTCATCGGAATCATCCAATACCCGTTCTCATCCACTTTTGGCACTTGATAGATTTCAATGATTCGCTTGTCAGTGGAACGAGAATAATTCGGAAACTTCGGACGACCTGTGAACTTCTCAGGATTTTTCTTCCACTGTTCCAATGCCTTAAAAAAGCTCTTCACTTCTGTAAATAAGGCTCTACGAATCGCTTGAACAGAATTTGATTGAACGCCCCAATAATTCGTATCGGCTTGCATGGCAGTGTCCACTTCTTTTACAGTAGCCATTTTATTATCGTTCAAATAGCTTTGTTTCATCGTGTACAATCCAACATTCCTCAATGCCTTTGAACTGTGTGACATGCGTTGTAGTAAGCGGAATTCTTTTGCAGTCAGACAAGCTCGTCCGATATTCTGTTTCTGCGTGAATCGTTGCATGTTTTCTCTTTTCTTTTGTTTCCGTAATACTTTCACTGCTTTCTTTCTAGTCATTGTTTTCACCACCTTTCTTAGAGGGAGTATTAAAATTATTTTTGACAAATTAATATGTAGAAAGAAATGGAACAAGTAGCGGAATGAGAATCATTATCTAATTTCGTTGTCTTACAATCTATTTCCTCTTTATCTACATGATATCGTAAGAAAAAAAGAAACAAACATTCGCCCTCAAATATTATTATGAGCGAAACAAAAGAGTTCAGCCTACCTGCTGACGGCAATTCATCTCCACCTGAATTGTTGGGTTTCACCCGTAACACAAATCAGATGGAGTTTTCTTGCCGAAAAGGATAAATTTTCACATTAAATATAGGTTCATTATTTTGACCTATGATAATACCTCTTGAATACTTACCAACCGCAATGCATTGATCATCTTTTTTATAATAATTAGTCACAACTATAGCTCCAATTATTGCAGTGATACACACAAACAAGAGAATCATTTTGCGTCTCACAACAAACCTCCTAATTCAATTTATTCTTTTTTAAATTGAAAATTTAGACGTTCCACTTGTTTGATTTCCTCCACCACTTTACGAATTCCTTCCTCAACCCTATCTTCCTTTACATTCGATACGTTTAACTTTAATAGTCTTTGTTTCGGAAAACCTCTCACATAATTTTTATCAATCGAATCAATACTGATTTGTATTTCACTTAGTCTTTGTATCAACATGTCCGAAATACTTGTTTTATGTACTTCTAAACAAGTATGGATTCCAATTGTATTTTGCTTTTTATATGTGAATAAAAGCGGGTTTTCACTATGCATTCTTTCTAATGCTTCTGCTAGTTTTTTAGATCTATTATTATAGGAAGATTTAATTTTATTTTTATGGCGTTCGAACATGCCACTCTTTATATAAATTTCTAAAGCAGCTTGGGATATCATTGGGCTATCGATATCTAAAATCTTTTTATATGTATGGAAAGCACTCGAAATAACCGGTGGAATAACTGCTACACCAATTCGTAAACCTGGAAAAATAATTTTCGAATAACTTTTCAAATATATAACATGATTACTATGATCCAAGCTATATAAAGGATCGGCTTTTGAATCCGTTTCTAAATCTGCTAAATAATCATCTTCTACTATAAATACATTATATTTCTTAGCCAATAGTACTATTTTTTCTTTCTCATCTTTAGAATAAGAGGTTCCAAGTGGATGATGATATCTCGGTATTGTATAAAAGAATTTTATTTTACCAGTTCGAAAAATACGCTCCAATTCATTTAAATCAATACCTTCATTCGTACGTTTAATACCGATTACAGGGACTTTATTTATTTCTAGATATTCTATATATAAATGATACGTTGGCTGTTCAACTAATATTGTTTCATTTTCATTTGGAAATGGTATAGAAGTTAATATTGCAAGTGCCTGCTGCACACCTGATGTTATAAAAATATTGTCTTCTTTCGTGAACACTTGATAATTTGCCAACTGTTTTTGAATGACTGGAATTAAAGATGGTAACCCTTTCGGTGTTCCGTATACGAACAAATCATTTTTATAAGTATCAATTGCCTTATTCATACAATGCTGAAAATCTAAATATGGGAAAACATCTGGATCTGGTGCTGAAGAAGCGAAATCAATTATCTCGTTATTTTCTATGGTACTCCTAGATTTCTTAACAACGTAGTAACCACTTTGAGGGACAGAATATATAATATGACGCTTTTCTAATTCATGAAGTGCACGTATAACTGTCGCCTTATTACATTCATATTGTGTAACAAGCGATCGTATAGACGGTAATTTCTTTCCTTCTTTTATTTCTCCATGTTCAATCATGTTTTCTATATCATTAAAAATACGTAAATACTTATACATTTTACACCTCCTTCAGCAATTTTATATTTAATTACATCGATTTTTCATCCATATAGCATTCATTCCTCAATTAGTTAATTTTTCGATTATCTATATCGTAAATCCCAATAGCATATGAATCATTTTCAATCCATTTCTTTACTGCTTCTGTTTTAAGTACACCTTCAACTTCTTTTTCTATTTTCTGTCCAAGTTCTCTCGCCCCTACTTCATCATCGCTAATCTTAGTTTTTATATCTATGGTAACAGGTTGATTCTTTTTATAATTTATTTGCTGAATCCCAAACCCTTCATATCCATTTTTTCTGAATACGTCATCAAATATCTGTCCAAAAACTAACTCCCATCTATGTTCTGCATTTACAATCTCCTTGTTTCTTTGAGATATATTTACTTTATAAGACATAATGCCTTGAATTTGCAATCTTTTATCAATTTCTTTTTTTATTTCGTTAACATTTTCGCTATCAGCAATCTCTAAATCTACTATTCTTTCCTTTTCATCCCATATAGCAGCACTAAAAAAAGATTCCTCCTTGACTGTCGCTGTAGCAATATCCATAACTATAGAATCTTCACTTTTGGATTCTTCCATTTCAGACTCACAAGCACACAATAAAGCAATTGAAAATAAAAATACAATCAACTTCTTTCCTCTTTTCATTGCACTTCCCTCCGTAAATTTTCATTTACGATAAACTTTTACTTTCACATATAAATACCTTCTATAATTTTAAAATTTAACATTATTTCACATTTTCTCCTCTTAAAAAGGAAATTACAATTAATAAATAGAATATCTTCATGAATAAATAAAAAGTGAGGGATATATAATGCAACGTGTAAATACGATTGATATTAGTAATGTACTACAATTGGAAAAAACGCTTTCGACTTTATTAAATAAAATGATTTCTTCAAAACTAGACCTTGAAAATTGGTTAAAAGAGCAGTCAAAAGTGATTTGGGAAATCGAAGAACAATTAAGATCACATTATATCGCCTTTCAATGTAATACGGATGATGAAGAAATAAAAGATACTTTTGAACATGATCAACAATTTGTAAAGCCACTTTTAAAGCGGTACCAAAATTTATTGGATAATAAATATTTAGAGTCACCATTTCGAATGGAATTAGATTCTAACGTATATGGTTTATTGGATGCAAAAATAAAAAATGCTCAAAAGTTATTTTGTGAGGAAAATATCGAATTAGAAATAAAAGAAGACAAATTAATCACAGAGTACTTTGAAATCACAGGAGGATTAATTGGAATTTGGGACGGAGAAGAAAAAACGATAACAGAATTACAATCCTATTTACAAGATTCGAATCGTGACACCCGTAAAAAGGCAAAAACCATTATTTCTGAACAATTTTTATCTGTTGAAAAAGAACTCCAAAACATATTAAATCAATTAATTGAAATTCGCCATCAAAAAGCAAACAATACTCAACTAGAGAATTATCGTGATTATATGTTCAAGAAATACGAGCGTTTTGATTATTCAGCAAAAGATTGCTATGAACTAGCTGAATCCATACGTAAGTATGTTGTGCCTCTTAAAGATAAAATATTACTAGAGAAAAAAGAGAAACTACAAGTGAATACGCTTCGCCCGTGGGATGTATCAGCTGTAACTCCAGATCAAAAGATCCTTAAACCCATTGCAAATGAAAATGATTTAATTGAAAAGAGCACTCATATCTTTAATAAACTAGATGCTGAATTTTCAACACTATTAAACCGAATGTATAAACACGATTGTCTTAATTTAACAAGCCGCAAAGGAAAAGCAGCTGGAGGCTTTTGTGAGTACTTACCAGCTTCACAATTATCATTTATTTTTATGAACTTAAATTATACACAAGATGATATTATCACTTTTATACATGAAATGGGTCATAGTATTCATAACGAACTCATAAAATCATTAAAATTACGACAGTATATAGAAATTCCAGCTGAAACAGCTGAACTAGCCAGTATGACAATGGAGTTATTCTCGCTTAATTATTGGGATACCTTCTATACAGACAAAAAAGATTTAAAACAAGCAAAAATTAACTTCTTTAAAGATGTTATTTCATATTTACCTATTATGCTTATTGTCGATCAATTTCAACACTGGCTGTATGAAAATCCAAGTCATACTTCTGAAGAAAGAAATGAAAAATACTTACAACTTCAAAAACATTATCAGTCTAGCGTCATACATATTGATGGCTACGAAAACTGGATAGCAACGAGTTGGTTACCTGTACTCCATATTTTTGAAGTACCATTTTATTATATTGAATATGCGATCGCCCAACTGGGTGCATTACAAATGTATAAACAATATAAAGAGGATCCAAAGCAAGCACTAGAAAATTATAAAAAGGCATTATCACTAGGAAGCTCGCAATCTATAAAAGAAGTGTATGAAGCAGCTGGAATTCGTTTTGATTTTTCTGGCGAAACAATTAAAGAATTAATGGCATTTGTAGAAAAAGAATTAGAATTACTTGAGCAATTATAAGAAGAAAACTACACCTATATTTTAGGTGTAGTTTTCTTCTTTATTTTATTAATCAATTCTATGTACTGAGTATCTCCATATCCAATTGTTGGAAAAACTTGAAACAACTTCGTTAATAATTCTTGAGTTGATTCGTCTTTATTTTTAAAGATAAATTTCATTACAGCATTGTCTTCTTTTAGCATTTCTAAATATAAATCTATAGACTGATACATTATTGTCATTAATTCAATAGATGGTTTTTTATAATTCACCAACACTTCTTTATATACATAATGATAGTTACCTAACTTCATTTCAGTTTGACTTACTTTAAATTCATCTTCTCTGAAGCTATTTAAGTATACCTTCCCCTCATAACGAGAATGTTCAAGGTATGAAAGTATTGTAAGTAAGTTCATTTGACAAAACATATCTTCACCAAACCATAAAACAATACATTTGTACTCTTTCGTAAAAAGTTTCTTTAATGGATCTATAACCTTTTTTGTGTAACTTTCTACTGAACTGTTATGTCCTGTTGCCCTTGTCTTAATAAATTCTTCATCAAAAACTCGTGTAGTAACTCGGTTTACGCACATCACTTCATTAAATGGGGCATAATCAGAATCACCCATTAGCTTTTTATTTTTAAATTCTTCATACATAACTTGACCATTTAATATGTTAAGTACCTCTTTATCAAATAGCTCACTCTTCCTATTTCGTAACTGTTCAACCTCTATTTTTCTAGAATTATTCATAGTAAACACCCCTTCTTTATTTAAGTTGAGTTTAACAAATGATTGAATAGGCATTTTGTTAAGTTGGTATTCTCTTGGATTTATTCCTAAAACATTTTTAAAAGCTCTACTATAAGCTTCTTGGGAAGAGTAATCGTAATCCAATGCGATTTCAATTATTTTCCTACCATTCTTTAAATCTTCTGTAGATAAATATAATCTTCTAAGAAGAATATAGCGTCTAATACTGAAACCTGTTACTTGATGAAACTTAAAAGAGCAATAATAAGGAGAATACCCCATGTAACGAGATAATTCATCTAATGAAAATCCTTTTTTCAAATTGCGCTCAATCCAATCAATCATCTGCTGTATATGTTCATTCATTTCCTTCACTCCTTATAAAAAGTATAAGAGAAATGCGTTTCATTCTTTTGATATTTCTTGTGTTTAATAACATGAGCCATTCTGTAAGTGTATTAATTTTATATTTGTTATCTATCTTATTTTGACATACCTTCTATTCATTTTTCAATTTAGTGTTCATTCGTATGCTGGTAAGATCTAACTAATTATTAAAGGTCGATTTACATCATATTTCATTTTAAAGGATTTCAAAAATGAAATATGATGTAAAATAAGATTCTTTTAATTCTCTAATAAAAAATAAAAATTTAGAAAGGACGTTACAATGAACAAACTAGAAAAAGAAATACTTCAATTCATAAATGAACTATATCCGTTGAATTTTATTAACATTCAACCAATAACAAATGAAATGTATAAATGTCTCACTGAACAAGGTACATACTTCATTAGAGTTACAAACTATAAAACGTATGAAGAACAATTAGAAGAAGTTACATATACGAATTTTTTATACCAAAACAGTTTAGCTGTTCCACCAATCGTCCCTTCATTGCAAGGGAATTTTGTAGAAAAGTTAACATTAGATAAAGAGATTTTTGCCGTATTATATAAAGCAGCTCCAGGTATACATTTACCAAGGTGCGAATGGGATTCTAATATATTTAAAAAGCTTGGTAAACAAATTGGAAAATTACATCGTATTTCTAAAAGCTTTGAAAAGACTAAACCAGTTAAACATATACACGATTGGTATGAAAATGAAGAATATAATTTTCTTAAGTATATCCCTAAAGAAGAAACTACTATAAGAGAAATTGCATCTGACGTTTTAACTTCTATAAAAGGGCTAGAAAAATCTACTTCGAATTACGGCTTAATCCACGGTGATTTATGGTTAGAAAATATTTTAGTTGAAAACAATTCAAACTTAACAATGATTGATTTTCAAGACTGTGAAAAACATTTTTACATATTTGATTTAGCAGTTCCTATTTATAGTGCGATAGAATATTCATTTGCTGGAAATGGGAATATCGTTGACTATGAGTATTCTATTACAAAAGCACTATTTGAAGGATATCAAAAAGAAAATGAACTACCTAAAGAGATGATAGACCAGTTGCCTATGTTTATTAAATTAAAGGGGATTTTTGAATATAGCTTAATGCATATGTATTGGGATAAAGAAGAATTAACTGAGGAACAAGTACGGATAATGAACCTTTATAGGATGAAGATCGAAACTAATCGTTCTCTCATTAATATTTAACAGAAGTGTTGTTCAACTACATGGTAATGATAGTTGAACAACATCCTATAATTACTAAATTATTTTAAATGGTATTCTACATTTCGTCTTTTATAAATCGATGTTCCTTTCCATGTTTTTTCTTAATTAAAATTGCTTTATACAAAGATGCTATACCTAATATAGCAAATAGGATGATTATAGGAATACGAACAATATGTGGAACATAGCGTGGTAGAAAGAAAAGACGAACTTTATCATCTATACTAAATATCTCAAAAATTAACGGGACTACACTTTGATGTATCAAAAAAAAGATACCCATAAATACTAAAAGAACAACAATAGCTAGTTTTTTCTTAGGTAATTCAACCGCTTTTCTGTTATCTTTCTTTTTGTTATCATCACGCAATATTTTCATGCCATTCTTCATTTCAAATAGCAATTCAGATCCACTTTTTTCAATTTTTAAGTAAGCAATTCGCCCAAACCACCAAGCAAAAAACATTCCTGTACAAATGCCAGTCAACACACCTAGCCATTGTAAGAACTGTACATGTAGTAATGTCCCAAGCCATACAACTAACAAAGCGGGTATAGTTGTTGCCATTACCATCACCATCATTAACCACGTTGTTATAAACATTTTACTCGCATTCATATCATCACCTGAGATAACTGATCCTCTCCCGCGGCGATGAGGATCAGTTATCGGTACTACGTTAAATACAGAAAATAACATAATTAGACCTGCAGCTCCACCAAGTAATGCTGGTATTACTGTAAATACCCAAGGATAAATGAAAGTAAGCCCGCTAGAAATTGTGAAAATAATTGTTGCTAAAATTGCAATTGGACCAACTGCTATCAACCATGCAAATTGACGACCACGCACATCAATTCGTTCTGCGTCAGGTGTTGTCAAAGTTAACCATAATGCACTCCCATCAAAACCATATATATTACAGGAAAACATACTTGTGAATACAATCATAATTATCCCTGCCCAAGGCATTAAGTACGATATATTAGCACTTGTAACTAAAATACCATAAAATACCCCTATCCAAATACCCATTCGGAGGAAACGACCACGTTGTGGATCTCTTCTCCAACTTTTTAATTCTTTCGTAATTGTTGCTCCAATTTTCGTTTCTGAAAAGAAACGTAAAGCTTTTCTATGTTTATTAGTAGTAATCCTTCCTTCGATTTTTTTAGTTTCTGTACTTTTCATTAATAATGTAGCCCATATAAAAAACAGCAATCCACATAATATTGTTAGAACAATTAAAAAAACAAGAACTAATAACCAATTGGATTGAATCGCATACTCTACAGCGAGTATCGCCCAACTAGACGGAAACATGTAAAGTAAAGTTGAATCACTAAGTGTCATCTTATTAATAGCAGGAAGTACATACCAGCCCACATTTAGAAACGCTATAATGAAACCAAAGAGCATTGCTCCCACTTCCATTCCAATCCTTGATTTCAACGTCTCACCAATAATACTAACTACTACTTTCGATAACAACACCACAAAAATTAACTGTAAAATAATTGCTGGAATTGCAACTATAGTTGCAGATAAGCTAACCCTAGCTGCGTAAATGAATAGTCCTATGAAGGCTATTAAACTAACGATTGGTCCTAATCCTATAAAAGCTACAAAAAGTAACGCCCTAGCAAGTTTATAAGAAGTAAATGGAAGCAACACGAAATATTCAGAACGTAATATTCCATCTCCCCCAGCGATAATTGGACCCAAAACCCACCCTACTGTCCACAGAGCAAATGTAATGTATAGAATACTTTGTGAAACGTTCTGTTCCGTAGGATAAAAAGAAAAAAGCAGCATGGTTCCAATTGCAATTAATAAGCCAACTATTCCTGTAACAATGAAAAGAACTGCTTTACCACTATTCATTGAATTTTTAAGGATAGATAACTTCATTCGAATCAAAACACTAACCAAGACAGTTCCTCTCCTTTAACAGCAGGAATCCCTACTAACTGAACGAAAATGTCTTCGAGGGTTTCTTCACCGCAAACCTCTCCCATTGTTCCTGAAGAAACCACTCTACCTTTTGAAATAATTGCAACGTGATCACAAAGTTGTTCAACTAACGCCATGACGTGACTAGAAAATACTACAGAACCACCCGAACTAACAAATTTCTGTAAAATCTTTTTGATAGTAGCTGCAGAAATAGGGTCTACCGCTTCAAACGGTTCGTCGAGAACGAGTAATTTCGGCGCATGAAGAAGTGCAAGTGCAAGGCCAATTTTCTTGCGCATACCAGTAGAATAATTAATAACTAAAGTCCCCTCAGTATTATTTAACTCTAATATTGTAAGTAATTCTTCTGTCCGCTGAGCAACTTCCTTAGCACTCATTCCTCTTAACAATCCCATATATGTTAATAATTCGCGACCAGTAAGTCTTTCCGGTAAAGCTAACCCATCTGGTAATACCCCAATCAATGTTTTAGCTTGTTTTGGATTACCCCAAACATCAATTCCAAAAACTTTTGCGCTCCCACTATCTGGTCGTAACAAACCAACGGCCATCGATAAAGATGTAGTTTTCCCTGCTCCATTAGGCCCAACAACTCCGTAAAAAGATCCTCTTGGCACAACTAAATCAATATGATTAACTGCAATAAATTCTCCGAAACGCTTATATAGTTTCAAAAGCTGTAGTGCTGGAGCAACTTGCTCAAATTCAGTATGCATTGAAATTGGTTCACCAGTTTTCATAAAATGGACTCCTTCTTTACAAATGTAATACCCAATTACAAATCTCAATAACCTTACTCATCCATTTGCATTGTTAGAACGGATATAATAAAAAATGAATTTAGGAAGAGCTCTTCTTTAATTACAATACTGCGCTACCAAATCATTTAAATATTCAATGTTTGTAGCAGTTACATTTTCAGATATTCTAGCCGCAATAATAATAGGTGCCCATTGAAAAATCTCATCTCTCGATAATCCAGTATTTCTGCAATAAATATGCAAATACTTTTCAGCTAATTCTACCGAAGATTGTGAGTACAACAAGTATGTCCGAAACAAATCTGCGCGAATGTCACCTGAACTAGCATCTACCCAGTCTATAATACTTACATTCTTTTCACTTAAAATTAGATTAAATGGATGGAAATCGCCATGGCATAATCTAGGATCAAATTTGATTGAATGTAACTTATTCAATATACTTTCCTTTTGTTTTTCATCCAATTTATGTACAGATTTAATTTGACGCTCTAGCCTTTCCCCCATTGCTTCCATTTCATCTGTATTCACATGTATAGCATGAATCTTTTTTTGTTCATTCACACAAATATTTATATAATACTCTGCCTCATTTAGATTATTAAGTAGGAGATCACCAATACTGTCCCCTTTTACGTATTCCATAATAATTGCCTGTCTATTTTGTATCTTTGTCACTTCAAATACGTTTGGAACTGGCAGCCCGCATGAATAAGCATATTTTTGTTTTTTTGCTTCATTCATAGACTCTGTATTTGGGAGGTAATCTTTAAATAATTTCATAATCTTATTATCATATAGATAAATTTCCGCTGTGTTCCCTTTTGCTATCGGATTTCCTAGATTCAATTCATTTCTCTCCTTACTATAAAATTAAGCTAATACATTATACTCCTCTATAAATTCAGTGTAATTATGCTGAAACCCTTCTCCACGAAAATATAAAAAAACTTACCGCTTTCCATCATTAAATAGAAAGCGGTAAGTTTAATTGTTTAGGAATATCAGAATGAAACTCTGATGTATGCACAATTGAAAATGTATATCCTTGCTCAATAAATGATACTTCATTACGTTTACATTCAAATAGTACACTATTTTTCTTAAAGTTATTTTGGATTCGCTGTAAAAATGCGACGTCTGGTGTTCCAAAAGAAACATGTACTTTCGGTGGTAAAGCTTTCATCGCAATTGGGATCCAAGGTCGCTGCCACCAAGTTGCGACGATATATGCAGTGCCTCCAACTACAAAGTTGAAAATATCTCCATCTTCCATCGTTTTCATATCGAGATTTAATTTCAACCATTCCGTAAATACAGGTACACTTTTAACGGGAAGACCAATTTCCCTTACATATAAAATGTTTAAAGGTGACTGCGGTACTAATACATCCTCCTTAACATAACTATGTGCGATAATTTCGAGTAGATTTCCATCTCCGTCTTTAAAGTATAAATTGAATAACTCGTTCTCCTCACCAATTGTATTTCCATCTTTCCATTTCACAATAAGTAACCCAGACTTTTCAAGCCATTTTGCTGTTTCATGAAATTTTGAATATGAAATTTCAAAGGCGAAGTGCGCAGGTGCAATTGGCTCATACACTTCTTGAAAACTAATTGTTGTATACGGTGTTACTTCAAATTGAATGTAGGATGCTGTTTCTTTTTTTATTGGAAAAGATAATACGTCCCTATAAACTTGTTTTACCCCTTCTATGGAAACAGTTTGTAGTTTTATATCAGAAATATGTGTAATCATTTTACATCCCCCTATTTCATACTATCTATTTGTATTGTATTACACTTATAAATAGATAAAATCAAACGGAAGGATGGATTTTTCATATAAAGACTACAACTTTAGTATGAATATGTTAGCTTCTTTCAGTGTGCGTACAGTAATGTTTCAAAACAATTATCCTCCATATTTCATTTTTTGATTAACACTTTACTTATTTTTATTTTTTCAAGTTTCCCCTGCATTGTTTCTATATAAGAAAGCTGCCTTTCTTAAACGAAAAGCAGCTTTTACAATAAAATACATTAAGATTTTACAGCAATAATCATAAACCTTTTTGAATTCGTACGGATCCCTTTTTCAGAACTATTTGCATCAATGAACTTTTGTAAAATAGTAAAATCCTCTTCCTCTTCTCCAAAATTAGGAATTATAGGCGTATGTTTTAATAAGAAAATAAGATCCTCAGGCGTACTGTAATAATCAGTAACATCATATTCACGTACTTGCACGAGTTCAAATCCTGCACTAATAAGTTCACTCATATACTTTTCTTTTAATGTACCATCTCTTTCACCTAAGCATTGTCCTCTTCCAAATGCTTCTTTAAGATTCAATTTATCATGTTCGCAAACTTGTTGCGTTAAGAAAAAAGCTCCTTGTTTCATCACTTTTGCCAACTCAGATGCTATAAACGGTGCGTGACAACTTGAAACAATATCAAAATAAACATGTGGAAACGTTAAAGCTTCAGAATCCATTTGCAGAAACTCAACATTTTGTACACCTGATTTTCTCAAATTGGAATGTGCTTTTTCAATCATTCCGTTAGAATTATCTATTCCAATTAAAGATTTAGCTGATGATGCTATATGAAGTACATTTTCTCCTCCGCCTGTACCAACATCAAGTAAAATATGTGATGGTTTGCATCTTTCTTTTACCTCTCTATAAAAGTCCCATGAATCTCCTACAGTTTCACATTTTATCTTACTAAAATCCCATCCATTTAGTCTTCCTACTTTATCATAAAAGTTTTTGTACTCTAATTCGTTCATTTTATGTGTTCCCCTTTGTTATTACATATAAATTAAAATGAATCATCAATTATTTATTCTATATATGAAAGCCAAGCTTCATAAAATGCTTGAATAGTGCGATATCTATTACTTTTTTCTTTATGTAGCGCTTTTTTACATATATTATATAATTCTTGTGTGCTCTCCCATTTTTCATAGCTTTTACCATTTTTTCCGCCGATAAAGGCAAAAGCAATTCCGGCTAATACGTACACATTCGTTTCGCTGGTAATTTGTGCATGTAGTTCATATTCCTCCGGTGCTTTAAAGCGAGCTGTCCCCCAAAACTCTTTCCCAATTTCATTGATTACAGGTGTTTTTTGAAAGAAATCAATATCACAAATCGTCAGTTTTGATTGCTCAAAATTATATAAAATACTACCGTCATAAAAATCAACCATGACATATCCTAATGACTCCACATAGGTTGCAAACTCAAAAATTTGTGTCAATATGTTAAGTCTCTCCATCACGGATAATTTTCTTAACTTAACAAAAGGTGAATTTGGTGCATGGTGTTTTTCAAACGGTGTAAAGTCCCAATGATTGTGCATGCATTCCCCATCAATCCAATGAAACCTTAAACAAAATCCATTTTTCATTTGAATCGAATTAATATATGGAACTAGTAAAGGATGTTGAATTTGTTCATAAACTTCTTTTGCTTTCATTAATCGTTGAATTGCATCCTCTACATTACCTTTATACTCTAAATTGCGTGCACCTGCATACTTCAAAAAATAGCGTTGTCCCTTTTCAATAATACCAAAACTAATATTACCTGAATCTTGTTGATCAAAAATAGTAAATACTTCTACATCCTTTAACCAATCAAAATTATGTTCCTCAGCTAATGTTAATGGATATTGATTTTTTCCTATTGTAATTTTTATCATGCGCTGCTCCTAGCTTTGAGCGAACGTAGTTTATAGAGGTATGATACGCATACTCAAATTATTTTTACCTCATACTTTGTTTTCTTTTGTTTGTTCATAAAACATCACTCCTTTCAAATACAGGCTCTTAATTTCATTCAATAACTACCAAAATGTTCTTACTTTCTATTATATATTATAAAATACAAATTATAAGGAAAATATATTTCATATGCGCAAACAGTTTACATAACATTTTTATGGTTTATTTACATGTATAATCTACATCTCTCCCCAACCACACATACTATCTAAAACAGTACAGACTGCTTTTACATTCTTCATTTTTATTTCCTCCTTAAAATACATGCAAAAAGTAGGATTCACCAAAAAATTACAGAATTATATATAACAAGTATTGGACGGATGATTTTCAAATTCCTCTATCATAAAGGTGGTATAAACAGTGTGAAACCTATACAAGAACGTAGCCTTACCGTAAAGACAACTTTTTCTAAAGAATACAAGATTTTTATTTTTGGTTTACTCATTTCACGAATTGGGGACTCATTGTATACTTTTGCGTTACCTTGGATTGCCTATCAATTAACCGGTTCAGCTGTAATTATGAGTTCTTTATTTGCTATTAACGTATTGCCAATCATTTTATTTGGCCCTTTAGTTGGTGTAATAATTGATCGTTATGATCGAAAAAAGTTACTTTTGGTAGCGGATATTACTAATATTATTTTAGTAAGTCTTGTTCCAATACTACATTCATTACATCTATTAGAAATCTGGCATTTATACGTAATTACTTTTATCCTAGCAGTTATGTCCATGCTTTTCGATGTAACAACTGTTACAGTCATTCCGCAAATTGCTGGAGCATCCTTAACGAAGGCCAATTCTTTCTATCAAATGGTTAATCAATTGGCTAGTTTATTTGGTCCAATGATAGCTGGGGTTTTCATTTCTTTTATTGGCGGCTTTCAGTTGCTTTGGATTAATGTTCTTTCATTTATTGCAACATTAGTTGCTGTGATATTATTACCGTCTATGAAAACCGTCAACAAGAAATGCGAAGATAAAAATACACTTCAAAATGTACTATCTGATTTGGTTAATGGATTTAAATGGCTTAAAAATGACCGCTTAAATTTAGCTTTATCTTTTCAAGCTATGATAGGAAACTTTGGAGCAAGTGCAGTTTTAGGTATATTCATGTATTATTTATTATCCACATTACAACTTACCCCAGAACAAAGTGGGGTTAATTATTCATTAATTGGAATAGGTGGTCTTTTAGGAAGCTTTATTGCAGTTCCTTTAGAAAAGAGGTTGCAGCGCGGCATACTAATTCCTTTACTCCTATTTGTTGGAGCAATTGGCTTAACTTTTCCACTTTGGAATACATATTGGTTCGCTCCTGGAATTGCTTTCGGTATTGCAATGACTTGCAATATTGCATGGAATACAATTGTAGCCACGGTTCGCCAGGAAACAGTTCCATCAAATATGCAAGGAAGAGTTTTAGGGTTTTCACGTGTACTTACACGATTAGCTATGCCACTCGGAGCATTAGTAGGAGGCATTCTTTCAGCTTATGATCCAGTGTATGTATTTGCTTTAGCTGCTTTCACGAAGCTACTTGAAGTTTTTATTGCACTATATAGTCCGATAAGAAAACTATAATAGAAGGAAAGATAATTATATATGATTGGTTAATTTTAATTACGGATAAGTTTATAAAGAAAAAAGGCATATCATAATGCCTTTTTTCTTTATCATCATTTTACTGGATAACAAACTTCTGTAACCCACTTATTAGGATCCGATTCCATCGCTGGGCTCACATGATAAATATTAAACATTGGGCCTGCTAATTCGTAACCTTCTGTCTCAATCCATTTTGCCGCAGCTTCATTTACAGCTGTCATTTGTTCATAACTTCCATTAACCGTTATGGAAGCTACATTGGTTGATTTTACATTTTTAAATGTAACGTCTTTTGTATTTTTTTGTTTCTCTAAAATACTTAGCTGTATTTCTACATCTACATCATTTTCTTTGTATTCACGATCATGGAAAACTGCAATACTATAACTCGGATGGGCAATACTAATATTTTTCATTTGTATTTCTTGCATTAATATACCCCATAAATCCTCTTCGCGATTATAAGATGGAATAATCTTTCTAACACTAGCTACATTTCTTTCTGGAATTTCTTTTATTGAAACATGATAGTTCATCTCAACTACATCCTCTCTCATCGATTTCATTGAGGCTTCAAGAAGACGTAATTGTTTTTGGAGGCCATCCATTTCATCTTTTATTTGAGCACTACGATTTTTAAATTGCGATTTTATTACTTCCATATTTTCACTTGCAACTATTTCTTTAATAGTTGCAATATTAAATCCCATATCTTTTAATGTTTGAATTTGATTTACTTTCTTTAGCTGTGCTGCTGCATAGTATCGATAACCACTTTGTTCATCGACTTTTACTGGTTGTAATAATTCCACTTTATCGTAGTGTCTCAACATACGTATACTAATGGAAGATAACTTTGAAAAATCTCCTATTTTAAACATGATTTCCTCCTAAAATTCACATCTACTTCGAAGCTCAACTTTATCTTAAACAATGACATCGTGTGAGAGTCAACTGTTTATAACGCTTAAATTATATTTCTTTAATTATTTACCTTTATACCTATACCTTTTTTCCTTCTTAAGGCTATAAAGATTGAAATTAGCCCGTTCACAACTAATAAAGTTACAATAGTACTTGCAAATAAAGCTACGTCTGGCGCAAACATTTTAATCGTATGCCATGGTGAACTTGTACTATAAGTAAGAATTGGGATGAATGTAATAGATAATAGTAGCGATAGACCCCCTATCGATAACCAAATTACCTTTTTTACAGTTTTCATATGTTTATACTTTTTAATTAACATAATTGATATTACGAAAAGTATGAGTGTAACTATCAACAAAATAATTTGTGTTAATGGTATATTTTTAGGGATATCAACCGGTTGTTCTCCATTCAAAATACTAATAATCCCCTTTTTCAATACTGATAGTGTGGTTTCTTCTAATACATGATTTTTATTTGTTAAAATCACACCACCCCAGCCACTTTTATTTAAAGTAAATATTTCTGCACGAGCATCGGGCGTTGATCCTGAATGCCAAATCATCGTTTCACTTTCATTTATATTTGTTGTTCTTAATCCAAAACCATAACTTTTTTCTGAATTTGTTTGATAAAGTGGTGAAAGATAAAGATCCATGTTTTCTTGCTTTAAAAATTGAGGATTTCCTTGGCGATTCAAAAACATAATGAATTGAATCATATCTTCCAAATTCGCGGTAATATAACCATATGGTGCCCCGGCATTATCATAGGACACTACACTTTTTCTTGGTATGCCAAACCACGACTGATAACCTGTTAAATAACCTTTTTCATATGCAATTTCTTTACTTGCAGCTGCGCCATTCATATTTAATGGCTGAAAAATATGCTTTTGCATATATGATGAATATGTTTCATTTGTGACTTCTTCAATAAGTGCACCTAAAATAATATAATTCGCATTACTATATTGATATTTTTCACCTGGCGGAGCAGTTACTTTTACATTTGAAAGCTCCATTACATTTTCTTTTAATGCTGTAGAACTTTTGGACTGTTTATCTGATAATGCTAAGCCTTCATATGTGCTGATTCCGCTTGTATGAGTTAGTAGATGTTGGATTGTTATAGTTGAGGATATTTGAGGATTCTTTAGTTTAAACCAAGGGAGATATCGTTGAACTGGATCCTCTAATTTTATTTTTTTATCTTCTATTAATTTCACTATAGCTAAAGCTGTTAAAGATTTACTTATAGAGCCGATTGCAAATGGTGTTTTACTAGTTACCTTTTTTGCAAATTCCCCAGTAACCCCCATTGTTTTTGCGAAGAATACATCTCTATTATGTACAATTGCAACAGAAGCTCCCGGAATGTTCTGCTCTTTTATAAATTTTTCAATATACTTATCTAATGTAACTTTAATATTTTGCTGAGCATAAACTTTGGGAGGTGTGATACATAATATTAATACATTACAAAGCATACAAATTAGAGACAGTTTATAGATTGTATTCTTCATTATACTTTAGATGCTTTCTTTTTTTATAACTTACTAAGCTAATAAATACTACTACAGAGAGCGTCAAACTAGTCATTATTAATAATGCGTTCCACCATTGATTCTCTGATATGCGATATAAAATATTATAATTAAATGTATTTTTACTATTAGTTGAATTAAATGATTCAGTTAAAAATATTGAAAATGTAGTTTGCGAGATGAGGTAAGTAATAATTGCGATGAATATGCCACGTAACATAAATGTGTTGAATTTGCACTTTTCATTTTGAAGTTGTTTCATTTTAACTTGTGAATCAATTTCATTTATTTCTAAAAAATCTTGAACAAATAATTCAGGTGTACCTAAATCATCTATACTATCTTCTCCATGTTCACGACATTCTTGAATATGTTCTAATATTTGTCGCTTAATATTTTCCCTTTCTTCTAGACTAATATCGTATTGCTTTAATTCCTTAAGTACGTCTGTTAAAAATTGCTTTTCTTTACCTATCAATTTATTCCTCAATTCAGAAGGTCTCCTTTCAAACCGCTTTTTAGTAATGTTTGAATATCCGATTGCAATTCTAACCACTCATTAATTTTCTTCTCAAGACGTAATTTTCCATTTTCATTAATCTCATAATAAATCCTAACTTTACCACTGTCTGTTACTTCTTGATAAGTATTAACCCACTCTTGATTTTTCAACTTAGTTAGAATTGGATAAATACTTCCTACTCCTTTCAATTTTAAATTGTTTAATTCAAGTTCTTTCATAATCTCATAACCATAACTTTTCTTTTTCGACAAAATAGATAATACACACATTTCTAAATGACCTTTAATTAAACTCGTTCTATCCATAGGATAAATTTAACAGAAATATATATTTTATTCAAGTATATATTTCTGTTAAATTTAAAAAATCAGACAATAAAACAAATAGATTAATAAACATATAACTTATGAACTGTTTTCAACCTTATTCATCACTTTTATAATATAATAATTACATAATATATCAACTGTTTATTCTTTTTAGTTTTCCATCTCTCCTCCTTTCCATAATTCTTTTCTTAGTAAAAAACATTGTATGCGGAACATAAAAATAATAAAAGATCCAATTTCTTAATTTTAACATTAAGAAATTGAATCTTCTTTCATTACCTTGTATTAATCATACTGCGTTAATATATATATTATAAAGAATATACATTTTATATAAGTTATGTTAATAACACATAAGCTAATAAAACTTTACTGATTACGCTCAAGACATTCATAAACCGCCATCATATCTCGTTTATCCAATTCACGAATACGATTAAAAATTGGTATTTGCTCAACAGCCTCTGTTAATAAGCTCTCATCCACAACATCACTAACTTTTCCAGTTAACCATGTTTTTACATCCACACCCTCAACAACTTCTTTTAGTCCTTCGTCATTAATACCACTTGCATTACAAGTTACACATGGAATTGTTAATTTAAAGACACCATCATGCAAATTATCTTCCGTTATAACTTTCTTTCCTTTACAGAATGGACATGGATAACCTTTTTTAATTTTATTAATTTGGGTAACTAACTTTTTATATCCAAATGCTTCGTATACATACGTAAGTTTTTTATATTTACCATTTGTGAAATACTTATCTATCATGTTTTCTCTCGTTTCATAAACATTAAGGAAATCACAAACAGTTACTTGATTATTACCACTAATGAATTCGATATTTCCTTTTATTTTATCCCAGAATGGTAAGACATTTTGTAACACTATTTCATAGTTTGAAAAGCTTGCCTGTTCTAATTCAAACATTTTCAATGCAACTTGTACTTTTCTTGGCAATAAAGAAACATCTTCTGTCAATCTCATATCGCCACCAACTATATCCTTCAATTTATGAAGTGCAGGTAAATCACCGACTATTTTCAACACTTCATCAACTGGCTGATTGATAATTTCACGAATATCTGAGTTGCCAAATTTAAGTGGTTTATGATGATTTAAAACCGTCCCTTCACAAATTGGACATGTCACCATTTCTTTAGAAGTCTTAATTTCTTCTTTAATAGGTGCTTTTGAAATAACAATATATCCACCAATAATCGTATTAAAACCTACCCAGGTTCTGCGTGTCTTTCCTTTTTTATCATAAAATGATTTTTCAAAATATCCGTACCAAAACGTATGCTTTTCTTCTTCGGACATTTCATTATAGCTCTTTGACAAATCTTGACCAAGCTCATTTTTAATTTCATCAAATAGAAATTCTATTTTTTCATATTGATAAAATTTTAATACTTTCATGATTTCCGGATCGAATAAACCGTCCCAAAATGGAACGTTTTTATTTTGAATTGTAATATCTTTATCGAAAACTTCAATTTGAAGACGTCCAGAGCAAGATGGACAATGGTTGTCCTGTGAATAGAAATCAAAACTTCTCGTATCTTTATTAGTTGGATGAGCAGCTACAATATGATTAATTAGTCCACCAACCTCATATAAAAAACTATATTGACTATATAAATGTCTCTCAAGATCAATAGCAATAACCGGTGCAATTGTATCAGATTCATATTCACCATAAATTAAACGCGCCATAGAAGATAAACTTTTTAAAATACCACCCTTATAAACATTTTCGGCATTTTTAAAATAGTTAATATGATTTTCTTCTAAATAGTGAACGCCTTCTTTATGCTTAAGTGCTGAAGACATATGTATTTGCTCAACATTATTCACACTGCTTTTTTGACGATAATAATCATCATGACTTACTACTTCAAGATGATTGATAGCTTCAAGCTGTCTTTCCCCAAAATCTACAATATAATCAGAGCTTTCTAACATGTAACTATTATGTTCAATCATAATAATCGAGACTGATTTATCTTGCAATATTCCTCTAACACTATCTATAAATTGATTTAAAATATTTTGTGATAAACCTTTTGAAGGCTCGTCAAAGATAAATAACGTATGTGGATTTCTTGTGTTTGCAAATAATTCAGAAACTAAATGAACACATTGAAACTCACCTGTTGATAATGTTTGTGTTTTTCGTTCTAATGTTAAATAGCCAAGCCCTAATTTAACTAGTAGGCTCAAGCGTTTATACGCAATATCTTCATTTGGAAGTTCGTCAATAATATCTTCAATCGAACGCTCAAAAATATCTTCAATTTCTTCACTATACTTTGTTAGTTTCTTTTTAATATCTAGAAAAGTTGCTACAGTTGATCGACTTGTAATGGATTGATTTCGATCTTGCCCTACCATAACTAGTTTATCTTTTGGATATCGTTTCAAGAAATCTGTAGCTAAACATTCATTGACAAGAGTAGATTTCCCGCAACCAGATTCTCCTGTAACTGTTACAAGCCTATTTTTAGGAATTTGAAACTCCGCCATTTGGATATTACGGCAATATAATTCTTGGAATGTATAATATTCTGTTGGTACTTCTTTATTTAGATCGCACAGTATTGATTTTGGTCTTGGTGATTCTTTCACAATTTGTCCACCATATTTTCCGCTACCAGGTCCAAAGAACAATTGCTCATCTGTTGTATCCAGTACTGTATCTGAATGATCTATAAGCCAAATTTGATTTTTACACCCTAATTGCTTGATCTCTTCTAATATTTGTAATAATGTTTCATGATCAAGTCCAACTGAAATCTCATCAATAATAATTACAGCATTTTCACTTACTGCCATGAATTCAGCTAAATATAGTCGTGTTAACTCTCCACCTGACAACGTACCCATTATTCGATTTAATGTTAAATAACCAATGTTCATATTTATTATATTTTGTAGTATATGTTGCTTTGCTTCACTAATATTTAACACTTCCGCTAGCAAAAGAATAGACTCAACACTTAAATCATTAATATTTGAAATGGTATGTGGTTTAGCAAATAAATCTATAGTATGTTGTTCAATTTCTTCACTATAACGTTTTCCCTTACATTTTTTACACTCAATATTTTTATTAGTACCTCGGCCTTTACAACCAGAACACCAACCTAACTGGTTATTAAATGAAAAAACCTCAGGGGAAAGATGAAATACGTCAGCAAGTTTTTCGCGAATTTCAGTGAAAACACCAGTATGAGTACCTAGCGTTGAACGTGGATTAGAAGAAATTGATGATTTCCCCAGAAAAAGTACTAAAGGCATATCCTCCATCTTAATAGCACTAAAATTCGTTTCCATGATATTAGGAAATAAATATTGATATTCAGCCTTTGGTAATAAAGAAACTAATCGTTTTTTTGATTCTTCACCAATTGTTTGACAAAAAGTTGTTTTACCTGATCCTGATAAACCAGCGATTCCAAAAGACTTATAAAATGGAATGACTGTATCTAATTTGTTTATGTTATTAGCAATTAATTGGTTTACCTTCATATTAACCTCTATTCTTATCTCTCATTAAAATCATATTTGTAATATAATAATTACATAATGAATATAACCTTTAAGTTGATTACGCTCTTAATTCAAGAACCTTATCTTTATATATTTCAAACCACTGTTGCCATTCATCTTTAGAAAATTCTTTTTCTTTCCCTTCTAGTACGGAGGAAAAAAGATCTAAACAAATATGCCAACCCGCTATATCTTTCGGAGTATGATCTGTTAACTCATGAATGAATTCTTTAAGAAATAAAATAGAACCATTTTCTTCTTTATGTATTTCAAATCGGACACGATCTTTATCCCAAGTAAATTCAAGCACTGCGTTTACTTGACACTCTAAAATATCGATATTTATAAATGAACCGTCCATCATATCAAACTTGATTATTCCACCTGTTTTAAGGCTTTCGATTTGTAAATTAGACATCCATTTTTTCAAATTACTGTTTTCAGTTAAAACTGACCAAACCTCTTCAATCGTATATGCAAATTGACGTTCAAATTTTACAATATATCCATGAGTTAGTTTCCCGATTTCAGCTACCATATTAATTGCCCCCTAAACAGAATGTACGTTCTCATTTCATTTTACACAAATATAAATATAAAATAAATCTTTATATCAACGAAATATTAATTTAAAGTTAATGATTATGAAAAAAATTTAAATATTTTCTAAATCGAATTTTATAATCTTTAGAATTAATTATCATAACTGTACGTTTCCCTATTAAATATAGACTTACGCCCAAATAAAAAGAGCCGCCTTTGCGACTCATAAATTTATAGAATTACTTCTGTTTTTGTTGAATGATTTAGCGCTTAATTGCATCAACAATTAGCGATGGAAAACCAAGCTTATCACCTTTATTTCTAGAATCATACCTTTTCGAACGGAAAATAACACCGTCGTTTGCATCCCATTCCTTGTAATAAAACTGACCATTTTCATCACAATATTCAAGTAAAACTACCTCAAATCCAGCAGTTTCAAACATTTTCGTTAAGGTTTTATAATTATGAACGATTTTATGACTTGCTGCTGGATGATCTTTCGGACCAGGTCCACCTATTTGAACTATATTTTGGTACGCCTCATCTCGGAAAAATGCATCAGGAACACCGCACCGAATATGCCCCTCTGACTTTAAAAATTCATAGCAAATTTCAGCAGCTCTTACACCTTCTTCAAAAGTAAGGTGTTCCCATACATGCTCAGCTAAGATAGCTGAAATAGAATTGTATTCAAATCTTTCTTCCCACGTAGTTTTATCTAGTAAATTAAGTTCATTTTCTTGCGTTTGTATCCACCCTGGATTATTATTAAACACTCCAGCTCCGACAACTACTTTAATTTCGTCTTGTTTTATTACCACCATTTTCACCTCTTAAATATTTTAATTTATTAATATATTCTATGTTTACTATTATCCTTCCTCCTTCAACAAATTTAGTAACATGAGTCCAGTACAATACAGGACTCATGCCCTAAAAACTCTCTAACGTAACGATCTGTCTAACTCTATAAAATTAGTTCATAATATACGATTTTTCTTACGGAAATATAGCATACAAAGCATTAGCATAATACCAATCACGTAAAAAATTGTTGTTCCGCTCCCACCAGTATTAGGAATTACCCAATTATTCTTCGCATTTTTCACTGTTATTTTTTGTGTCTTTACTGCTTCTGTAATTTCTATTTCTATTGGATCCCTAAGTAACATGTATCCGTTCGGTGCTTTTATTTCTTTAATCGTATACTTTCCAATTGCTAATTGGTTGGAAATTACCTTTCCTTTTTCATTCGTTATTAATCTACTAACTTCTTTCCCTTCTTTATCTAACACTTGAAATACAGCGCCTTTTAGCTTTAATTCACTATCCTTATCATCAACTTTTTCAATTTCAAATTGCCCAGTCGGATCTGGCAATTTCTTATTTTCTATTTTAATTTCTGCTACTGCATCTTTTTCTATTTTTACAGTTATTTTATCTTTTACTAATTCATAGCCTTTTGGTGCTTCTACTTCCACTAAGGTATAGTTTCCTATTGGTAAGTCTTTTGATATTACTTCTCCTTCTTCATTTGTTACTAGTTCTCCAACTATTTTCCCATTTAAATCTTCAATTTTAAACTTTGCTCCTGCTAGTTTTTTATTTTTATCACTTATGTCTACTTTCACAAGCTTCATTTTCCCCATTGGATCGGGCAATTTCTTATTTCCTATTTTAATTTCTACCACTGCATCTTTTTCTATTTTTACAGTTATTTTATCCTTTAATAATTCATAACCTTTAGGCGCTTCTACTTCCACTAAGGTATAGTTTCCTATTGGTAAGTCTTTTGATATCACTTCTCCTTCTTCATTTGTTACTAGTTCTCCAACTATTTTCTCATTTAAATCTTCAATTTTAAACTTTGCTCCCACCAATTTTTTATTATCATTATTACTATCAACCTTTTTTATTTTCACTTTTCCTGTACTAGGCTTGTTCCAATGTTGCCAGTTAAATTTAAAATTGTGAAATTCAAATCCACCAGTTTGTTGTACCGCACCGACAAATGCTTGTCCATTAATCGAACCGCCTTTTGTTTCTAATACAGCATTGGGAGCAAACACACTCCCAACGACACCATATCCCTCTGTTGTAATTTTTTTCGCATTTGGAAAAACCCAAATCATTTTCCCATATAGCTCCGTAAACGGGGAATTAGGCGAATATGGTTGTGATGTAGGAACTATATCTGTAGCCTTTCCAATATTGTTCGTGTCATATAGAATAGACCCATTTTTAAATGTAACCTCTATTGCATCTGAATACATTACAATAAAATCTTTATCCTTAGCATTGGGCAAAAATACATCTCTTATATCTACACTGATTTTCCCTGTCAATTCTGATGAAACATAAATATTAGGATTGTTTATATCTTTTCCAATTCCATGACTCATATTTGGAATTGGGGTATTCGTTTTATATTGACCTGCATTTTTACTAACTTGGTTCACTATATTGCGAAATTCATTAAATTTCGCGTCAATTTCTAGTTTTTCTTTATAAACGATACGATCATAAGAAGATTGTATGATGCGATCTGGATCACTCTCTTTTGTCATTACGACTATTCCGTTTTGAATGATAAAAGACTCTTCTCTTGATTTTTTTAGTTTTCCAGACAATAACAAGGACGGATATCCCTCATCAACCCATTTTTCACCTACTATATTAGATGTTCCTGCTGCTGCACCTACAATCGTATACCCCGATGCATCCATATCACCTTGAACTGCAATTGCTCCTTCAATGTCGCCACCTATTGCTTTATGGTTACCAAAGACAACAGCATTATAACGCGATATATCTCCTAGACCTTCTAAGTTAGTCGTGGATCCATATGCTTCTTTTGGTACATATACGACAAAACTTACACTTAACATTAACAAAACAATAAAATGAATACTTACCAGCTTTAATCGTAGCCTCAATTCCTTTGTTCCCACCTTTACCGTATTTTTTTATAGTCGAATAAAATGAATTTTTATTAATGATGATTTACTTCATCCCCTATATACCGTCTTTACTTATCTTTGAATTTCCGGTCCCACTTCCCATTAATGCAGGATAAATACATTCTATCGAATTAACTTTTTCTTATAAATTACGACTAGAAGCACACATAACAATAGGATTGTAACTATTACAGTCCACTTATTAAATATAAATATCTCTGTACTCACTTTTTGTTTTTCTTTCTCGTTTAACTCCACGCGCTCACCTCGAACTAGCAATCTATTGGTGTTTACTCCATAAGGCGTACACGTAATTAAAGTTGTATAATCTTTATTTTCTACAATTTGTAGATCGTCCGTTTCATGTGGTAACACTACTTTAATTTGATCTACTTTATAAGCAAGAACTTTGTCTAAAGAATGAATATAAAAAAGATCTCCTTCACTCAACTTATCTAAATCTGTAAATAATTTTGCTGATGGTAAACCACGATGCCCTGTTAAAATAGTGTGGGTATTTTCTCCACCTACCGGGAGCGAAGAAAAATCTAAATGACCTATCCCGCGGCTCAATACTTCCTCAGAGGTCCCTTGATAGATTGGCAGTTTTATATTAATTTTCGATATTTCAATATACCCTATTACATCTCCTAAATTTAACGCATCAGCATACGCTTGATGATTACTTTTTTTTTCAGAAAATGGATCTGTAAATGTTTTCGCAGAAGTTTGAACTTGTTTATTATATTCGGCGGCTTCTTTTTCCCTACGTTCGACTTCTTTCTTTTGTAATGCTTTAATCTTCTTATCGTAAGAGCTAATCTCAGAATAATGTGCACGGGTCGCCAACCAATTACTAATAGTAGGATATAAAAAAATACCTAATCCAAATAAAAAAATACCCCCCAAAACAAGATTTCGTTTCATATTTCCACCTCTGTATATACTAAAATATTAAAAAGAGGAAAGCATTTTGCTTCTCCCCTTTTCACATCACTTGGTTACATGTTCCTAAACCTTAATTATTAGCAAACTTTTTTCTAAAGAAAACAAATGCCGCTGTAACCATTAACGCAAGGCCTAGTACAGTAAAAAGAGTCGTTCCGATACCACCCGTTACTGGAAGAATCCATCCACTTTTATTATTTTCTATCGATAATTTAACCGTTTGATTATTTTCACTAATCTTTACATCAATAGGGTCCTTTAATAATTGATATGAAGCTGTTGTACCATCTTCTTTTGTATAAGTTGGTGCTTTCGTTTCAAAAATTTGATAGTCCCCATACGGAATGTTAGTCCATTTAATAACACCATTTTCATCTGATACACCTGTGACTTCTTTACCTGCCACAACAACTATTTTTCCATTTTTATCTTTAAGTACAAACTCTGCACCTTTTAATTTCTTCTTATCAGCACCATCAACTTTTGTTAACTCAATAATTCCAGTTGTCGGAACAATAACTACAGGTTTAGATTCCTTTTCTCCAATTACATCATTTTTATTTATAAAATCAATTTTTGCTGTATTTAAAATTTCCGAACCAGATAGTACTCCTTCTTTTACTTGTGATTTAATTTGTAAATGAAATTCTTTTTTACTATCTAACTTTGTGAAATCTTTTACTGTAGCTGTTACTTTTTGCCCTTCTACAGCTACCTCTACAATGCTTGCATTTACTTCCGCTCCATCAATTTTCACGACTGGTTTTCCTTGAATCATTAAACGATTGTCCAAAGTATCTGTTACTACATATTTTTTGTATTCTTTAATGTCTTCTGGAATTAATGTTTTGATATCATAATTGTAATTAGTTAACGGATTAATTGGTAACGCTTCCAAAAAACCGTTAATCTTTTTATCAATATTTGGTTCTTCATAGTTTTGCACTTTTACTATAACTACTGTACCAGAAGTAATTGTTCCATCTTCGTTAATAGTTCCGGAGGTCTTTATAAAAAACTCGCGTTTAGTCGGATCTATTACATACCCTTTCGGAGCTTTTGTTTCTTGGAAATAGTATTCACCATACTCCAATCCTTGCACGCGAATATGACCATTAGCATCTGTTACTAACTCTTTTTTCACTTCTGTACCATCTTTTTTAAATAAAGAGAATACTGCACCTGCTAATGCTTTTTCATTTACACCAGTTTTTACTAAATCCACTGCACCACGTTTAATCTCATTTTTTGGATACATATGAACATCATAGTTTAGCACCTTACCCTCTTTATTCGTTAATGGAATATCCACTGTATACGTATTGGGATTTAGGTTAACATGTGGAGGTCCTGCCACTTCTTTCACTTCATAACGTCCTAGCGGAAGATCTTTTAATACAGCTTGTCCATTATCATCTGTTACTACTTGATTTGGAGTAGCTCCCATTACAGGTTGCACGTCTTCTTTTACGATTTTCCCATCGTTTGAAATTTTTTCAAACGAAGCAACCCTTTTCACTTCAAACGTTACACCTTTTAATGGTTTCGCATCTTTTGGCACTTCTTGATTTGCAGAACCATTACCTTCTAGTCCCTGTTCTCCACCTTTTTCTTGCTCATACTTATGAATCGTTAAAGTACCTTTGGTTGGTGAGTCTGCCTTTACTAATACATTTGTCCATGTAGAAAACACTAAAAAAAAGACTAAAAGAATACTAGATATTTTTTTCATTTCTCTTATCCCCTTTACTACTTCTATCATTTTAAAAATCTCTTTATTACTATTACCTTCTTACAAGCAATAGTGTGCCAAGTATTAGATTTAAACGCATAACATAAAACATAGTCGTCCAACAATCCATTGTTTACAATCACTTATTCACTTTTCTTATCTTCTATTATTACGTTGTCTCTCCGCATGATATATGTAATTTTCTCCTCTGAATTACAAATTATATCTCTACTTCAAGAATCATTACATTGTTACATAATAGCTTTCACTGCTAATTTCGACTAATCACTTACTGTGAATCCATTCATTTCTCCCTTCCTATCCCTATTTAAAATCCAATCTTAATCCTTTTTTGATACATATAAGTAATAACCAACAAATAAGTGTGACGATTCATATTTTACCCTACTGTCTAAAACTATTACCTGTATATTCAAATAATATGTGCTATCTATGTTAAATTATGGTATTATTCTTAGAAGTTTATAACTTTTATTTATATTTTTTATTAATAAAGGTTTTCCGCTTCTACTTATGAAAAAAGGAATATATGCTTATTTAACTATTACGCATAACTGTAAGGAGGAAGAATATGACTAAAAAGCTCAGTCTAGTTGAGATAGAGTACATTTGCAATATGTTTTTCCAATCTTTTGAAATCCCAGTTTGTTTTTTAGATTGTAACAAAAATATTCTTTTAGAATTCACATCAAAAAATGATTCGAATTCGTTGTATACATCAAAAATAGAACAGTTACATGTGCTTTTTCAGAGAAATGATACATATAATTCCCCCATCTTCAGAACTCACGAACATTTAGGGCACTTCATTTTAATTCACATAAAGAGCGATTATATGGTGAACGGTACTGTTATTATTGGGCCCTTGGCACATGTAAATTTTTCTACAAGTAAAGCGGATAGTAACCTTAATTTTATTCCGAATTATAAAAGAACAAGAGACCATTATTTTTCATTGTCAGTCAAAGATCAAAATTTCTTTGTAAATATAGCAATATTGTTCTATAACATTCTCTATAAAAAAAATTCAGATGTAAGTACCTTTTCAAATAACAGTGACTCACTTCATATAAGTCATAGCAGAATCTTAAACGAAGATGTATATATTTCAATGCAAAAAGATGAATCCATTTATCATAATTTATATATAGAGCAGCAACTACTTGGGTCTATAGAAAACGGGGATAAAGAAACCGTACTCAAATATTATTACGAATTCCAACAAGAGACTCTTTCATCTTTATCTTCATTCCATCAATTAAGACGTCATAAAAACATTTGTATTTCATCCATCACGCTCGCAACTAGATATGCGATAAAAGGGGGACTCCCATCTGGGATTGCTTACAAAATTTATGATTTACATATTCAAAGAACAGAAGATTTAAAAGACAAAGAATCTGTTTGGGATTTATTAAAAAATGCTTTTTGCACCTTTGCAGACCGTGTAAAGGCACAAAAAACACAGCAACATTCACAGACTATTGCTATTTGCAAAAACTATATTTTTAAAAATATTTACAATCCAATATCTGTTAAACAACTTGCTAAATTTGCTAATGTGAATTCAGATTATTTATCTATATTATTTAAAAAAGAGGTCGGTATTTCATTAATTGAGTACATTCAACGTGAACGAGTCGAAGAAGCAAAGAAATTATTAACTTTTACCACCTATCCCTTATCAGACATATGCGCTTCGCTTAATTTTAGCGATCAAAGTTATTTTACTAAAATTTTCAAAAAATTCACTAATGAAACACCTGGTAAATACCGAAAATCTCATGTTGTCATATAGAGTTAAACTTTCATTAAAACAAAGTGTTTTTAGTAACTTATCAATGGCAGATTAGAATTACTTCCACATTCATGACCTTTTGAATTTAGGCTATTTTTAAATCAAAAAGCACGTTACTATTCTTTTATTTGAATGAGAATAGTAACGTGCTTTATATGTAATGTAGGTCAGTAGGAAAAATAGCGTCCAAACATAAAGTTTTATAGAAGCAAAATACACCACTTAAATACTAAAATCTTATTAAGTAAAAAATTCATCTAATAATTATTGTGTGAGAAATAATTCCTACTATTATTTTTGTATCTTTCTAAATTTGCGAACCAATGCGAGTACGGTACCTGTAATAACCATCCATATGCCCATTGTTGCACTATTAGTTGTACTTGCACCCGTGTTTGGAAGTTCTTTATATGTAGATTCTTTTTTATCGGAATTACTGTTGTTCGGGATATTACTGTTATTAGTAAGGCTATTAGCTTTGCTAATGTCTTTATCTTTCACTAATACTTTTTGTATTGTATGAACCTCATTACCTACAGAATCTTTGACACTATATATTATGTCAAAAGTACCAGCTTTAGAGGTATCTACAGTTCCTTCATACGCTACTTTAGAAGTAAGGTCACCGTCCTCTTTATCAGTAGCTAATACTCCTACCATTGGATCAAATTGATCTTCCTCAGTAATTGTAGTTGTAGCAGGTACTTTTAGTATTGGTATTTCATTTTTAACTTCTTCTCTAACTTTGACCGTTACAGTTTGTTTTGCAGTTACTTCATGTCCTTTAGAATCTGTCACTGTATACATTAATACGTAAGTACCAGCTTTAGAGGTATTTATTTCACCATTAACTTTTACTTTAGAAGTAAGATCGCCATCTTCTTTATCAATAGCTAATACTTTTGCCATAGGTTCGAATGAATCGCCTATATGTATCGTCGTTGCAGTAGGTACTGTTAATGTAGGGTTTAAATCTAATGTTTCTTCATTCCCCTCTACAATTACTGTCTGCGTAGCCGCTGCATTGCCCCCTTGAGAATCAACGACAGAGTATTCCACAATGTATTTTCCTGGTTTAGAAGTATCTACATCACCTTTATGTTCTACTCGATTTGTTAAATCACCATCTTCTTTATCAATAGCTTTTACATTGCTCATTGGGTCAAATTTATCACCGACACGTAGTGTAATTGTTGGCGGTACTGTTAACTCTGGGAATTGGTTTGCCTCAGTTTTTTCGTTTTCTTTCACTGTTCCTTTAATTTTCGCTGCATCAAATGCTTTTTGAACGGCTTCAACCTCAATGGAATTTGCCCCATATTTATTTGTTGCAACTTTAAGACACGCTAATCTTAATTCAGTGAAATTAGATGTCATATTCAATTCATCAGTATTTGCATAATAGAAAATATCAAACATTTTATCTTCACCAATGCCATTTACAGTTACATCGTTATGAGTGCCACCTTTTGCAATTAAATACGCAACTTTATTAATAATACTTGAGTTGAAATGAACGCCCTCATTATCTTCTCCATTTAAATCATTGTATTTGCTATAATCATCTGGATACGGTACTCCATTAAAGAATTTTACTGAAGATGGATTTTTCATATTACGGAGAACTGATCCACTTTGTTCTCCTATTGTCCAATTAAATTCCCCATTATTTATATATTTCTCAATAGCCGTTCCCATAATATCAGATAACGCCTCGTTAATTGCCCCAGATTCTCCAAAAAATTCAAGATTAGATTCACTAGATGTAACCGCATGTGTAAATTCATGCCCCGCTATGTCAAACGATCTAACCATTGGATCACCATATATAAGCATACTAACATTGTTAATATTAGCGCTAAATGCATTTGCCCAATTTTTAGGATCATTTGTTTCTCCAGAATCCCATGCATGTACAACTGAAACTACTTTTTTCCCTTTATTATCAAAACTATTACGCTTATATTTGTCTTTATAAAAATCATATATGTTTGTTGCTAAGAAATGAGCACTTACCGCTTTTGGGTCATTAAATGTTGTTGATGTGCTAGTTGCTAATATACCAGGATAATATTTATCTTCAAAAGTAATATCTCTATAATTCACATCGTACGTTTCAATTCCTTGCCCTCTTGTGTAATCGGCAAGCGCATACTTCCCGTTACTTTGTTCAGAAATACCAAATGTACGATTTATTCCTAAATCATCTTTTCCAGTCCCGGTTAATGATTTAAAATTACTTTTTTTACTCTCCTGAATAGCTTCAACACGCTCTTCATTTACTTTTAAATCTGACTCTTGCACCATATTTTTCAACATATCACCACTATGAGCATCCACTAAATAAGTTCCAGATACATAGTTTGGTGTGGCAGCTGCAAATGTAACTTGATATGCATTTGTAGCTTGCCCACGATTTTCATCAACAAAAATAACTTCCTTAACTTCTGCCTCAGAAATAAATTGAATATCATTTCCGTACTTCGTATAAATATATTGTTTTGCTTCTTCTTTTGATAAATTAATAGGATTCTTTAAATCTTCTTTTTCTAAGTTTTGTGCACTTTCCCCTGAAACACTTTTAATAATACCCTTTTTATCTACATGAGCAGTCAATTGGTGTCCGTATACTTCTTTACCTTCATATATTTGTTGCATACGAACAAGTGTAGTCCCATCATAAGAACCACGTTTTTGAACAACTTCGTAATCTACCCCTTTGTCTCCACTCACTTGTTTTGGTGACAAAGCATGTTCCGTCTTTTCCTTAAGTGCATCTTTCACTACGTTCTCTGGCGTTTTTTGTGATGGTTTTGTAAGTTCACCTGTACGGAACGAATCTTCTTGAATATCAACTTGCATTTGATCCGTTTCCTCCGCATAACCTATCTCGTATGGTACTATGCTTGTTAAAGCGAATCCTGTTGTTAATGTAACTATAGCTATTTCTTTTTTATTTTTCATGTTATTTTCCTCGTATAATTTTTTAAAATATGAAACTGCTAAAATTCATACAATTTATTTCTAATGTAAAAAGATGACCTCTGTATTCAACAAAAGTCACCTCTTCAATATGTAATATACCTAATATGTTTTTAATATATAATTTCTATATAAAACAGAAAAAGCATTCATTAACGAGCATTTTGCAATACTTTTATTAGGTCATTTATATTTTCAACTTTCTGCTGAAACTGATCAAACCTGCTATGTAACAATGAAGGATTTTTATCTTCAGTTGAAATAACTAGTTTTAATTCCTGTTCTAATATATCATATGTATCAAAAAAATTATCAAATTCTACACTTACAAGTTCTTCATTTTCACGATAAAATCTTCTTGCTTCTATATAAGTCATATATGATTTATTTAAAAATCCTAATGAAACTAAATATTTAGAAGTGTTTTCTTGATAAATAGCAATATCACATGCTATTTTCATATCAGAATAAGTCTTTTGAACGAAACAATGCAACTCAACAATCTTAAGCTTTAATCCGTTATTCATTTTATCCCCTCCCATCCTATCTATTCTACATAAAAAAAGAATATTATACAAAGTAAAATATCAATATAGTACAAAAATAAAAAGCGAAAGAATAACTTCTTTCGCTTTTTACAGTAATACATACATTTCATATTGTGCTAACGAATTCTTTTTGAATCCAGTTTTCTTTAAAAAACCTTCTAGTAAATTGTTGTTTGGAAACCCAATTGATAAACTTGACACATTTAAGTTTTCTCTTGCCACTTGTAATAATCTTGATCCAATACCACGATTTCTATAGTCTTTGTCTACGAAAAAAAAACTAATTTTACCTTGTTCATTCATACATATTGAACCTTTTAAATCATTATCGACATATGCGCCATAAAATGTATTATTTGTTTTTTCAATATAATCCATATCATTTTGCCAATTTATATGGAAGTATAACCATTTTTGAACTTCAACTTTGAAAGCTGCAAATTCTAATTGTTTTACTTCAATTCCGTTACAGTCTTTAGTTATTATTTTAGTCATATCTTTTAAATTATAATAAGATAGATCATATACTTTTTCATAGCCTAATTTATTATAAAAACGAATCGCTCGATCATTGCCTACAATGACTTCAAGGAAAAGTTGCTTACACTCATTTTGAATCGCCTCTTCTTTATGTAATTCAAATAACTTTTGGCTCACACCAATACCACGGTAATTGGGATGAACTGCTAATGTTCCGCAGCGCATTGTTTTTATGTTTTCATAATCCTTTATCCCGCCAAGTATTACGCCAACAGATTTATTACCGTCTAAAGCAACAAATGAATGTTTTAGTGAATTCCCTTCAGCTCCAAAAAATCTTTTTATAAAATCTTCCTTTGAAACTTCCATTTTAATAATGTAATCTGAAAAGCCATCTCTAAAAGCTTCATATACTAAATCTATACTTACTTCACTGCACCTTTTGTATTGAATCATATAAAATTACCCCCACTTACTCGTGTTAAACTTAACATTCAAATACATAAAATGTACTAGCTCCACTCTACCCATCATTCTTTAATTTTTAATCCTACCATTTAATTTGAAATAAACGGGCACTTCCCTACATATCTGTCACTATTAATTTGTTTTATAACAAATGGTGCAATATCACTATTTTGAATTTTGATTCCTGGCATATCTACTAAACTCTCATTTATACGTCCAATACCATTTCCCTCTATAACAAATGGTAATCTAACAATTGTCCAATCTACTTCACTACTTTGGATAATTTGTAATTCTTTATATTTATCTTGCATCATTTTTGATAAAAAAACTTTAAATAAGGTAGCTCCTATTTTATTTACAATTCCCTTTTGATCTCCTGTAACATTTAAAGAGCCTCCGGAAATTACAATATATCTTTTTATTTCAAACTCCTTCATTGCTTCTAAAATATGCTTCGTTACTGTGCTAAAAATATAAGATTCATTTTTGGGTTGACCTACTGCATTAATTACAGCTCCACACCCTTTAAGTAATTTGCGTATTGAAGCAAAATCACGTGCATCTCCATTAATGATCTCTATATTTTCATTTGTTATTTTGATATTATTAGAATTTCTTGTTAATATTTTTACTTGATACCCCTTATCTAGCGCTTCTTTTACAAGGAATTTCCCCGCTTTTCCGTTTGCACCCAAAATAGCTATTTTATTTGTACTTTCCAATATTAACCCCTCTCACTATCTATGATTTACTACATTAATCTCATATACACGTAAAAAAGCAATTAAATGCTCACACGCTCGTTCACATGCTAACGTTTTAAAGATTTTTTGTTCCTCTTTCGTTTTATCATTCGCTTGATCTGAAGCAGCTTTTAAACATAGAAAAGGTTTGTTATTGATTTGGCACACATAAGCAAAAGCTGCCACTTCTTGATCAACCGCTAATGCTCCATATACAGTATGGAGTAAATATCTCATTTCTGAACTACGAATACGTTGATCTCCAGATAAAAATGTACCATAATGAATCGAATCATATGATCGTATCTTTTTTATTCTTCTTACAAGCGACTTTGTTGTTTCAATAGGTGCTGTCCTACCATTATATAAATTAAAAACATCTTCCCCCGAACCGGCAGCAGTAACATCGTGTTGTATTGCATTAAGAGCTACTACAATATGTCCATTTTTCACCTTATTTGATAGACTTCCACATATTCCTGTCATAAACAACTCATCTGGCTGAAACTCACTAATTAATAATTGTACACAACTTGCACAGCTTACTTTCCCAACTCCAGTTATAACTGAAATAATTTCCAGATCATTTATAGTATGAAAATGAAATTCCCAAGCTGCTCTTTTTTCAATGCGTTCACTTGGATAATATTGATGCAAATACGTAAGTTCAGGTTCCCATGCGGCTACGATTGCAATACGTTTCATTACACGCTTCACTTCCCCTATTGTTATCATGTAAATACTTTATCTATACTCTCTCGTTCATAATCTGGAATCCACTCTTTATATTTCTCATATAAATTTCGGATTGTTTCTTTATTCTTTGCAATTACTTCACATCCTCTATCATCGTAAATAAACATGATAATATCTTTCGATACATTTATAAGAAATACATCTGGATAAGAAATTTCTTTTTTGCGTCCAAAACGAGGATAAAGATCCGGAAATTCTTCATGATTTGCAGCTTGAATAAGCGATTGATATTTAATATCTTCTGTAAAGCATTTTAATGAAAATTGATATGTACAATATAAATCAGCGTCTTCATCTTCAAATAGAAAAGCTAACGTTTCTTGTTTTATTTGGAAATTTAAATCCATCTTTTTAATAAATTTATTGTATACATTTATTTTCTGCGAATTTTTCATATTTTCCTTTTTAAATCGATAAACATTTGTTATTAAAAAGACTTCATCTTCTTTTGAAAATATATCTTCAAACAAGTATTTATTATATGTATAAAGCTGAGTGAAGTATTCCCTATTTACATCGTCAGTTCTTTCTACAAATAGGTCTTTCCCTTTCCCAAAATGAAAATGCAAATGATTTTCCCACTGAAAGTATATATGTGGTACTAATGTAACCCCAGGAAATGTTTGATTCATATATTCTTTTAATTGCATTCGTATACCTTTTCTACTCTATAATTTCTTTTAACTGCCTATATGCATCTTTTAGCCAAGGATGTATAACTTTCAACGTTTCTTTTCTTTCCCACAAAAATGAAATATATGCAAATGCAGCATGTTCTAAAGATTTTTCTATCCCCTTTTTTACGTCTACTAAGTATGGTGGTGTCCCATTTTGATCCCATTCTATTTTATCAGCAACAAATAACACTAAATCCATCTTCGTTGCATGTTTACGCAACGTGGTATGGCAACAAATTGCATTTAAAATCTCTTCATCTGTTACTTTAAATATCTGTTCTGCGATTACTCTCGACAATTTTTGATGAATAATCATTGGAAACTCTCGCTCTTCTTGTAATATCTCTATTCCGAATTGCTCAGCAACTACAATCCGATCTCCATTCGGAAAGATTGCACTAATATCATGTAAATATCCTGCAATTGCTGCCTTTTCTTCATTTACATGATACATAACTGCAATTTTACGAGACTCATTTGCCACTCGAATTGAATGTTTATATGTAACTTCTTTATTGTATTTTAATAGAAAAGCTTTTATATCATTTTCAATTTTTCCAGTTGGAGTAAATGAGTATATATCCTTATATAACATCTTAAGTCCCCCTTCTTCCTAACTTTCAATATAACGTTGTATTTAAATATCCTTTTTATTTGTATTCGTTATTAATGTTTTAATCCCTTTTTTATACGTTACATGAAATTTTATAGAGAATCATTACTACAAAACACATAAATGTTTGATATTATAGTAATGTTAATGATTTGTAAGGAAAGGAACTACATAATGAATAAAAATATATTAATTATTGATGACGATAAAGAAATTGTTGAATTACTTGCTGTTTATTTGCGAAATGAAGGCTATAACATTTATAAAGCATATGATGGAGATGAAGCATTACAAATGATTTCTACATATGAAGTTGACCTTATGATTTTGGATATTATGATGCCAAAACGAAATGGATTAGAAGTTTGCCAAGAAGTTCGTGAAAATAATACTGTACCTATTCTTATGCTGAGTGCAAAAGCAGAAGATATGGATAAAATATTAGGTCTTATGACTGGTGCAGACGATTATATGATTAAACCATTCAATCCATTAGAATTAGTAGCTAGAGTGAAAGCTTTACTACGAAGATCATCTTTCCAAAATGCTACTTCTCCAAAAAATGAAGATGGTATGATTCGCATTCGTTCTGCTGAAATTCACAAACATAATCATACTGTAAAAGTAAATGGAGAATATATTAAACTTACATCTATTGAATTTGATATTTTATATTTACTTGCGAGTAATACAGGACGAGTATTTAGTTCCGAAGAAATTTTTGAACGTGTTTGGAATGAAGATGGTTATGGTTCAAATAAAACTGTAATGGTCCACATTAGTAATTTACGGGACAAACTTGAAACAGGAATGAATGGAGAAAAATTTATTCATACTGTTTGGGGAGTGGGCTATAAAATTGAGAAATGAAGCATTTGATATATTAAAGGATATCCCAAAGTGGAAGTTAATTTTTTGGTTCATGTTAGCTATCACACTTACCCCTATTACTGAATTAATTATATATCGTCTTGTTACAAGTGTAATTGAAAGTTCACTTACATTAAGCGAACTCGGCAAAGAGTTCATTAGAATTTTTGGTTATGAAAAATATAAAGGAATAAAAGAATCTCTTTGGATGATGATCGTCTCTTATTTATTTTTATTTTCGATTTTCTCATCTTACCTATACATTTTTTACCGTCATGAAAGAAAGCTTTACTATGAAACTTGCATTAAAAAAATGATAGAAGAGATTCGTTATATTGCAAATGGAAACTTCAATCATAAAGTTTCTATCGTAAACCATAATTATTTGGAAGAGTTAGCAAGCGGGGTTAATCAAATTGTTGAACAATTGAAAGTCTCAATTGATGAAGAAAGACAGGCAGAACAAGCAAAAAGTGAATTGATTACAAATGTATCACATGATTTACGCACTCCTCTTACCTCTATAGTTGGATACGTGAATTTAATCCACCATGATAATTATAGAGATGAAGTGGAATTACGTCATTATATACAAGTCATTTACGATAAAGTAACCCGTCTTAATGCATTAATGAATGATTTGTTTGAATATACACGTGTTCAAAATAAAGAATTAAGTTTATATTCTGTCCCTATTGATATTGTGGAGCTTCTTGGACAATTAACAGTTCAATTTCGAATACAGCTTCAAGAGGCTAATATTGATTGTCGCCCCTTTTTTCCATCAAAGAAGCTAATGGTATTAGCTGATGGAGACAAATTAGTGCGCGTATTTGAAAATCTAATTATTAATGCTATCGCTTACGGTAACGATGGTGATTATATTGATATTACTGCTTATGAAAGTAATAATATGATTGCAATCGATATAACCAATTACGGCCAACCTATTCCAAGTACCGATTTACCCCATATTTTTGAACGTTTTTATCGCGTTGAGAAATCGCGCTCTACAAACACTGGTGGATCTGGACTCGGGTTGGCAATTGCAAAGAGTATTGTCGAATTGCATAAAGGAACAATTGAAGTGTATAGTGATGACAAAAAAACAACATTCACTGTAAAACTACAACCATATAAATGTTAATACAGCTTAATTTTAGGTCCAATTTCTTACGATATAAGAAATTGGACCTTTTATTTTCCAGTAACATCAAAATTTAATAATCCTTTATAATTCTTTAGAAATTCTTTACCTTTTCTTTCTTCCTAATTAAGCATTCCTTTTTACAATATTATTATCGATGTCATAATAGGAGGATCGCTTATGCAATTCTTAAAAAAATTCGCAATTTTATTATTATCTTTTGTTATTACTGCACTTATCGTTTTATATTTTTATCTTTATGTAAATGGCCCAATTATTCAAGCTAAATCAGCTATTTTAATAGATGCTCATTCAGGTGAAGTTGTTTATACAAAAAATGAAGAAACTCCTATACAATCGGCTACTTTATCTAAATTAATGACAGAATATATCGCACTAGAACAACTGAATGAAGGAAATATACAGTTAGATGAAGTCGTAAAAATAAGTAACGAAGTTTTCCAAGCAGAAACGAGTCCTATACAAGTAACTTCGAAAGATAAAACGACGGTTCGTGATTTACTACATGCATTGTTATTGACAGGGAATAATCGTTCCGCACTTGCCCTTGCAGAACATATCGCTGGAAACGAAGATAATTTTACACAGTTAATGAATGAAAAAGCAAAACGCTTAAAGTTATCACAACCATCTCCGTTTCTAAACGCTACTGGAATGAATAACGATACAAATAAACTTTCAACTACAACAGCAATTGAAGTTGCTAAACTAGCAACAGAATTAGTAACAGACTTTCCAGATGTACTGAACGTTACCAAACTAACCTCTTACCAGTTCTCCTTCAAAGATACGAAAGTTTTCAACACCAATAAAATGATATATTCCCTCAATAAAAACATTAAACTCCAAGGTGTTGATGGCTTACAAACTAGTTTTTCAACTAATGGCAATTATAGTTTTGTCAGTACCGCAAAACGAGGAGATACTAGACTTATTTCAGTAATATTAGACGCCGAAAATGAAAACAGTACGTTTATTGAAACAAAAAAGTTACTTCAGTACGGCTTTGATCCTTCTTCTTACTCTGCACTCCAAGCGTTCAAAGATGCGGTTACATCTTGGGCAGTTTTGCTTCAGTTTAAAAATTTGATTATACAAACATTGTTGATTTTCTTCATTATAACAATTTTAATGTTCTTACATATACGTCAGAAAAAATCCGAGGATTTCAACTAGGAAATCTTCTTATATATAGAAAACGGCTTACATTTACAACGTAAGCCGTTTTCTAAATCTATAGCCCTCGCCCATATAGATAACTGACCGATATGATGAATTTCATGTACAATTACGTGCCTTAAGACCTCACCATATGTATATGTTTTATCTGTCCACGAAGCTTTTAATAGCTTACATTCTAAGTTAGCTGACCATACTTGTAAAAATTCTTCTACTTCTCTTTTATACAAATCAGATAGCGCTTTCACCTTCTGGATTGATTGATACTCTTTAAACTGCGGTGCACCATCTTCTTTTTCTTGAAGCGCATTAATCCAGCTATACTCAACATCTACAATATGAAATAATGTTTCTAAAATACTTCCAACACCACCAACACGCTTGCGGAGTAATTCTTCCTCTGAAAGTTGCTCACACCACTTAAACCAATCATCTCTTACTTGCCAATTGTATTGAAATAAAGTGTACATATTTATCCCTCCCCTACCTCAATTATCCACTTAATCGCATCTATTATATATTTCGGCTCATCTTTTTGAATACTTGAATACATTTTAAAATCATCAACTTGTACATATTTTTCTATACTTTTAACCATTGACGTCACTTCTCTTTGATTCAGTTCCTCTTCAATTTGATTAATTATTTCATCTACAGATAAAAATCCATCCAACACAATATCTGAATTTGGCTTTACAGTACGAAGCGCCTCCAAATAGGCTTTTCTAGCATAGTTTATATAATGCATTAAATCATTATGTATTTCATTCATTGTATCTTCTTTAAAATCTCGCAAAATTCTTCTAGCCATTGCAATATCTAAAGGCGTGTCAATAAATATAGTTACATCAATAAATTGTTGCATTTCACTATCCATTTACAAATACCTGCAGGACAGTTATCAAAGTTGTAGCTATCAAAATATAGTGCTTTTGAATTCATTAATTTATGAGTTAATCTTTCTGTAACAGTAGTTTTACCTGGTTTGAAATTCTTATAAAAATCTATAAATTGTTGGCGAACCAAGTCAAATGCCAACTACCGAAAAGGAATCTCACCTTTTTCCTGTCCGTAAGATTTGTGACCTTTTCATCCACCTATTGTGAAAGAATGACGGCAGGTTCCTGTTAGGAACGGTCTTTTCTTGCATACTACCATTCATCCAAGTCAGCAATATGCAAGAGGTTATAAGAAATAAACCAGTACCTCCCTTCTATATTTAAATTTTAAATAATAATTGTTGATTGCTCATATAAACAGTTTTGTGAAGAATACTCCACAATTTCCAATTGTGATGATCTTTCCATGTTTTAATCGTTTGTAGCCATTTTTTATATACTTTTTTCGTATTCGTATCCTTTTCGCTTTCTTCCATTGAAGCGACAAGAATACGGAGTTTTGTTGTAATTTTGTTTTTTAATAATAGAACAACTTCTTTAGGTAATCTTTCTTGGAAACCTAATCCACGTCTTGCGATTGTGAACGCAGCGGTTTCGTGAACACTAATACCAAACTTTTTACTATATTTTAATTTGCCGATCACACTTGTATAGGCAGGATTTACTGTTTTGACAGAAAATCCGTTACGAAGAGCCATACGAATTAAACTATCCAACATTTTTTTATACGTAAATTGATGAAATTTACGATTGCTGTATTTATCAGTATCATGAGACTGTTGGAATTTCAAATCCTCTAAAACAATACCACCTACATTGTTTTCTATTAACCATTTTTTGATTTGTTGTACGATTTGTCCGATTACTGTTGTGCGTTTGTTTGTTGAAAATGTATCAAGATTGTGTAAGTAAAAGATCTTCGAACCCTTAAAATTACCTTGTTTTGTACATAAACTAACTGCAATTCGATCCGGATTTACATCGATCCCTGCAATTAAATCAGATTGTGGTGTTTCTTTAAAATCTAATACACGACCTATTTCCGTTTCATCAAACGTAATGTTTACATAAAAATCATTTTGTTTGCGAATAATTTCTACACTATATTTTTGATGATCTATAATCGGTTTTCCTTTTGGATTTACACCGATTTGTTCCCCCATAACAACATTTGTGATTTCATGATAAAAACGATATGGAATAATAATCGGAACTTTGATTCGTGGGCTTTTTGTTTTTCCATTTGTTAGTCCTAATGGATTTGCAATTTCTAACCATCCTTGCCCACAATCATCAACTGTAATGCGCATGTTCAAATTCCCTTTTTTACTTTTATCTCCGCGAGAATATAATTGCCTTGTACGTAAATCTTTCCATTCTTGATTGGATATCTTATCTTTCATTCTTTCATAGAAATTTTTCCGTCCACCAAAAATAATAGGAGGTAATGTTCCATTTTTAATATGTGTTTCATACATTTCAATTTTTTGTTCTAATTTTTGTTGTCTTTTTCTTAATCCAATTAGACAAATTTCTAATGAAACTTTTTTGGGGTTTTTCCTGCCACTTTCATAATCATCTTTTTTTTGTAATGTTTTTTCTAATTTTTTTTGATTGTTTTCTAGGTAAACAGGAAGAAGTTCTTTTTGGGAGGAAAGGATGGTTTGTGCTTGCAAAACTGCATCTTCACAAAAGCGTTTGTTTAACAAATATTTAGGTTGTAGTTTTTTAATCAATTCTTTCTCGTTTTCTCCTTCAATTAATCGATTTAAACTATATCGTTTTGCACTTTCGAAGGTGCGAATTAAAGAAATTAAATCTTCTATTTGTTCTTTTGTAATAGAATTGATTTTACAAGTCCGCGTTGTTTTCATCCTTTTCACCCTTTTCTAATACAGATTTTATTGTATTTTCTAATTTTCTACCTCCTCTTTTTCCATAAATTTTTGCAGAAAAAGAAGTTGTGATTGCTATAAGATCTTCCACTAGCTCTTCTTCTTCGTTTTTTTCTATATGCTCTATACAATATATGTTTACTCCTAAATCTTTTAAATGAGATTCGATATAAGAAAAACCGAATCTAGCTAATCTATCTTTATATTCAATCAAAATAACAGAAGGTGCCTTTTCTTTACAATCTCTCAACATTGTTTGGAAACCTTTTCTGTTTTCGTTTAATCCACTTGCGATATCTTTATAAATACCTGTAATTCTGTATTCTTTTTCAACTGCAAATGTAGTTAATCGTTGTAATTGTCTATCTAAATTATCACTTTCGAGTTGTTTTTTGTGGATACTCTTCCATATATAAATACATCATTCGTTTCTGTTTTTGCATGGGTTTCGCTTTTCTTTTGAAATGCCACAACTTTTTCAAGATCATATATTCGATGACCTTTTGGCGTTCTATTCGCAATAAAAACACCTTCTTTATCCCAATTCCGTAAAGTTTGTTGTGTTTTACCTAATATGTTTGCAGCTTTCCCAATTGAAATATAATTCTTCATTTTCATCACCTAAAAATATTGTATGTTAAATTATGTAAAATACACAACCCGTAATTATAAAATTTTATAGTGTTTTATAAATTTTTGTTTACTGTTATTTCCTCCTCCTGAAACAGCTGCAATTGAAATTACTTTAGTATTTTTATTCATAACTTCCCACCATACCCCTTTTAATTAACATAACATAATTATAAAAAACTAAGATTTTTTATCACTCCATTCATATTCTAACATACTCATTTCCCATAAATTCCAATACATTTCTCCTACTTTTTTCGACTCTCTTAATAACCCTTCTTTTACAAATCCTATTTTTTCGTAACATGAAATGGCTGACGTATTAAAATCATAGACACCAAGAGTTACTCTATGTAGTTTTAATTCTTCAAATGCAATATGAAGTACTGCTTTCATCATATGCTTCCCTATAGAACGTCCTCTCATTTTCGTATCACCAACTAGTACTTTCCCAATCCTGGCAGATTTATTTATATTGTCTATTTGTCCAAGTGAAATATGACCAACTACCTCTTTGGTGTCTTCATCTATCACTTTGAATGCAAGTGTATTTGCACTTTCTATATATTTTTCTAATTGCTGTTCATTTAAAGGATATGTAAATGCATTTCCCGACCATTGTATTAAAAAATCCTCGGAGTCAATCCAATCAATTAATGGCTTGAAATCAGATTTTTTAAAGGGCTTTAGTTTAATCAACTTCATTCTCCTTTCATTACACCATTCTATATATCCTCAAACCTATTTCTATATATAGAATATATTCTCCTTTTATACGAAATGAAAATAAAGCCATTCATAAGAATGGCTTTACAAAAACATAGCTCAGTTATGCTATGTTTCCTATGTTAACAATGGTTCAATTGCTTCAATTTTACAAACTGAAATAATTACTGTAACTACCCCAGCACTATTAGCAAGCTTTACAACATCACAAGTGACAGAAGAAACAGTTCCTGCATAATTATTAGTTCCTGTTGTAATGCGCACTGATCTGTTTACTAACTTTCTCAGCTCATCTCTAATTCCTTGTACACAGCAACAATCGCATTTTTTATTTTGCTCTTCATGTTCTTTTTTACACTCTTCGAAAACATCCCAACAATCATCCTGTTTACATGTACACTTCTTTTTACAATTATTAAATCGAGAACCCAAAATCTCACCCCCTAATCATTTCTATTAATATAGTATGTCCACTAACTTTAAAGTGTACGAGGCAAAAACATAGAAAGGAAAAAACAAACACATGTACTAAATTATCCTGTATATATAAAAACTGACCTCTAACAATTAGAGGTCAGTTCACATTATACATGCTTTAATTTTATAATTTACTAGACTGTAATCCCTGAATAAACGGAACTACCTCAGGATTTACAAGTGATGATAAATCGCCTAATTCTTTTCCTAAATAAGCGGCTTTAATGACGCGTCGCATTACTTTAGAATTACGTGTTTTCGGTAAATCTTCTACAACCTGAATATCTTTTGGACATAATGCTTTTCCAATATGAGAGTTTACTAAACTCATTAATTCTTTCTTTAATTCTTCAGTAAATGTTACATTATCTCTTAATACTACAAAACAATGACAAACTTCACCTTTTACATCATCTGGTACACCAATCGCGGCAGCTTCTATGACATCATTATGCTTTACAAGAATTGATTCATATTCAGCAGGTCCAATACGTTTCCCAGCAATGTTTAACGTATCATCCGAGCGTCCTGTAATAATATATTGCTCACCATCGTAAACAACCCAGTCACCATGAACCCATTTATTTTCAAAACGTGACCAATATGTGTTCACATAACGCTCATCGTCTTCCCAGAAACTTTTCGTCATACCAACCCAAGGTTTCTCTAAACATAATTCTCCAACTTCATCACGAATCGGATTGCCTTGATCATCGAGCACAACCGCTGCCATTCCTGGTAAAGAAGCGTTAAAGCTAATCGGTGCAATTGGTTTAATAAGGACGTTCCCGAAAATCCCACCAGAAATTTCAGTCCCGCCTGAATAGTTACAAATTGGTACATTACTTTTTCCAACTGTTTCAAATAGCCACATCCAAGGATCTGGATTCCAAGGCTCACCTGTTGAGGCGAATACTTCTAAACTCTTAAGTGAATGTTTATTTACATACTCATCACCTTTTGCCATTAACGCACGAATTAATGTTGGTGATATACCGAGATGTGTAATTTCATATTTATCAACTGTCTCCCATAAACGATCTGCTTCTGGGAAGTCCGGAACACCTTCATACATAACCATCGTTGCTCCATTAATGAGAGAGCCAAATAGTAAAAATGGTCCCATCATCCATCCCATATCAGTTACCCATAATACGCGGTCACCTTGTTTGATATTCATTCCAAATCCCGCATCAAAAGCTGCTTTTAAAGGAAATCCAGCATGAGTGTGTACTGTCCCTTTCGGTTTTCCAGTAGTACCTGATGTATAAATGAGCATTAATGGATCATCACTATGCATTTCTTCAGCATGTACAAATGGCTTTTCTTTTTCTAACGTACTCCATGAGAAATCATAATTATGCGGTGTAAAATCATTTCCTGCATGACGTACGATAACAACTTTTTCAACAGTTGGACAATGCTCACAAGCTTTATCTACTTCATCTTTTAATGAAACAATTTTACCTCGGCGTGAAAAACCATCTGCAGTAATAATCATTTTAGACCCTGCCGCTTGTACACGTGTCATGACTGCATCAGATGCAAATCCTGAGAATATTGGTGAAATAATTGCTCCGATCTTCATAACCGCTAGCATCGCAACAACTGTTTCTGGAATCATCGGCATATAAATTGTGACACGATCACCTTTTTCAATACCCGCATGTTTCAAACCGTTTGCAACGCGACTTACCCAGCTATCAAGCTCCTCATATGTAAATGATTTTGAAGTTCCATTTTCCCCTTCATACTGAAGTGCTGGTTGTGTTCTCGTTTCATCATCTGCAAGCCAGCGTGATAAAACCGATTCTACAACATTACATGTTCCGCCATTATACCACTGTGCAAATGGCGTACCATTTTCTAAATCTAGCACTTCTGTATAAGGTTTCATCCATTGATAGCCAACTGCTTTCTCAGCTTCTCCCCAAAACCAAGCCGTTTCTTCGATTGACTTATTATAAAACGTTTCATAATCTTCATAGCCCAATGATTTCATCCAACCATATAAACGCGTTTTTTCTTTATACTCTTCTGTTGGAAACCAAACTGCTTGTTTCAATGTTTTCCCCTCCTTGACTTTTTGAGCAAGAAAGCCCTAAATAGGGCTTTTAAACTGGATAAACAGGATGTTTACGATCCGTAAACACTTGATATTTACTCATATACATTTCGAATCGTCCTTTTAACTCTTCTCTTAAATTGTTCGGATGAACAATACCATCAATGACCATCTCTGATGCTAAATGGTAAATATCAATATCTTTCTTATACTCTTCGCGTTTTTCAGCAATGAAGCTATCACGCTCTTCTTCAGGCAAAGCTGCAATCTTATTTGCATATACAGCATTGACCGCGGCTTCTGGACCCATTACCGCAATAGAAGCTGTTGGTAATGCTAGGCAGCAATCTGGTTCAAAAGCTGGACCTGCCATCGCATATAAGCCAGCACCATATGCTTTACGAACAACGATAGAAACTTTCGGTACAGTTGCTTCACTCATTGCGGAAATCATTTTTGCACCGTGACGAATAATACCAGCACGTTCTACTTTTGTACCAATCATAAATCCAGGTACATCTGCAAGGAATAGTAACGGAATATGATATGCATCGCATAAATTAATAAACTTCGCTGCTTTATCAGCTGAATCGTGGAATAATACGCCGCCTTTCATTCGCGGTTGATTTGCAATAATACCAACTGGCTTACCATCAATACGTGCTAAACCTGTAATTAGTTCTTGAGCAAATAATTTTTTCACTTCATAGAAAGAACCTTCATCAATAACTCTATTAATAAGATCTTTCATATTGAAAGGAGCATTTTGATTTTCTGGAATGATTTCTTCTAACGTTTTATCGAATTGTTTCGGTTCTTGAGGTGTAACTAATGGAGTCTTTTCTAAGTAGTTGTTTGGAAAATATGAAATGTATTGTCTTGCTTGTGTAATCGCATCTTCTTCTGTCTTACATAAAACATCTCCGCATCCTGATACAGAGCAATGCATACGAGCTCCGCCCATCTCTTCTAACGTTACCTTCTCACCGATAACCATCTCAGCCATACGAGGAGACCCTAAATACATAGATGCATTTCCCTCAACCATCATTACAACGTCACAAAAGGCTGGAATATAAGCACCACCAGCTGCAGAAGGTCCAAATAACAAGCATACTTGAGGAACTTTACCTGATAATTTCACTTGATTATAGAAGATTCTTCCTGCACCGCGGCGCCCTGGGAACATTTCAACTTGATCAGTAATACGTGCTCCAGCAGAGTCAACTAAATAAAATAACGGAACACGTAATTTTTCTGCCGTTTCTTGAATACGTAAAATCTTTTCGACTGTACGAGCGCCCCATGATCCAGCCTTTACTGTTGAATCATTCGCCATTACACATGCTGTACGACCATGTATTTTACCCGTTGCTGTTATAACACCATCAGCGGGTAACCCTGTTTGTTCACAATTTGCAAATAATGCATCTTCTACATATTCACCATTATCAAATAAAAGAGCTAAGCGATCTCGAACGAATAGTTTACCTTTCGCTTTGTTTTGTTCATGATATTTTGGTGCACCGCCTTGTTTAATCGTTTCAACTCGTTCTTCAAATGTATTCGATTGTTGTTTTTGATCTAACATATTTACTCCCCCTTATACATTGGTGTGCGTTTTTCCTTGAATGCCTGTAATCCTTCTAATCTATCTTTCGTATGGATTACACCTTCATACGCTTGTTTTTCCATTTGTAATCCGGTATGTAAATCAACTTGAATACCGTTTGAAATTGCTTCTTTCGCTAATCGAACAGCAATAGGGCCATTACTAGCAATTTTCTCTGCTATTTCAATCGCTTTTTCTTCAAGTAAATGAGCTGGTACAACAAATTCTACTAGACCATATTCTTTCGCTTCTTGTGCCGAAATACGTCTTCCTGTATAAATTAATTCTTTCGCTCTACCAACACCAATTAACCTTGGCAATCGCTGCGTACCACCCGCTCCTGGTATAATTGCAAGTGTAGTTTCAGTAAGACCAAGACTTGCAGATTCAGCCGCAATTCTAAAATCACAAGCTAAACTTAATTCCGTACCACCACCAAGTGCGATTCCATTTATAGCAGCAATAACTGGCTGTGGTAATTGTTCAACCATTTCCATAGTAGTGCGAATCATACTAACAGCATGGCGAACTTGTTCTTCATTCATACCAGCGCGTTCTTTTAAATCAGCACCAGCACAAAACGCTTTTTCACCAGCACCTGTTAGAATAACTACACGAGTATTTGACTCTTCATTTATTTGAGTTAATATGTTTTGTAACTCTTCTAATAACGCTAAAGATAATGAGTTGGCTTGTCTTTCACGATATAACGAAATCTTTACAACATGAGGTGTTACATAATCAACTGAAATGTTTTGTAATTGTAGCATCTTCTCACCTACTTATCGTTTTATGTTGAAGCGCTCTATACACATGACTCGGTAATTGAATATTTAATTTACTTTGAATAAATTGACTCGCTCTCAATAACTTCTCTTCATCAATATTCGTTTGGACACCTAACTTATGGAGCATATGAACTAAGTCATCAGTTGCAACATTGCCTGATGCTCCTGGTGCATATGGACAGCCGCCAAGACCACCACAAGAACTATCAAATGTTGCAATACCATATTCTAAAGACTTTACTACATTCGCAAGAGCCATTCCGTACGTATTATGGAAGTGCATTGCAAACTGCGAAGCATCATATTTCTTTAATAAATGCTCTAATACTCGCTCTACTTGTAACGGATTCGCTACTCCGATTGTGTCACCAAGAGACACTTCATAAATGCCGTATGAAAATAGTTGATCACATAATTCGTCAACTGCTACGAGACTTATATCCCCTTCATAAGGACAGCCAAATACAGTAGAAACATAGCCTCTTACTTTTTTCCCTTCGAATAATGCCTGTTTTGTTATATCTTCAATTACAACTAATGCTTCTTGAATTGATTTATTAATATTGCTTTTATTATGAGATTCACTTGCTGATAAAAAAACATTCACCTCATCTACATTTTGCAAAAAAGCTCGCTCCAAACCATTTTGATTTGGAACAAGCGCTGCATATGTAACATTTGGATCCCTTTTCAGCTCAGAAAACACATCATTTGCATCTGCCAATGCAGGGACCCATTTAGGGTGAACGAATGAGGAAACTTCAACGTACGATAATCCAGCCTCTGTAAGTAGTTGAATCCATTTTACTTTATCTTTTGTGCCAACAATCTTTTTTTCATTTTGTAAGCCATCACGTGGCCCGACTTCTTTAATGACAGCAAAATTAGGTAGTTTCAATTCGCTTCCCCCCTATATCTCCCTATTCAATTTCTAGTAATACATCTCCTTCATTTACAAAATCGCCTTCTTGCACATTAATTTTCATAACTGTGCCAGCTTCTTCTGAAACGATTGGAATTTCCATTTTCATAGATTCCAAAATGACGACATCCTGTTCTTCCTCTACTGTATCCCCTACTCCTACAACAATCTTCCAAACGTTTCCTGCCATCGATGCATATACTTTCGTCATCATTTTTTCCCCCTTAGTATTGTTAAATCTTATTTTTTAACAAGTTGTTTCGTTACAAAACCTGTTGTATAAATGCCCTCTTTAAACACTTCGTCCTCTAATACTTGAAGTAGCATTGGCGTGTTCGTTTTAATACCTTCTACTTTTAATTCTTCTAATGCATCGTGTAATTTGGAAATTGCTTCTTCACGCGTTTCACCATGAGCAATGACTTTCGCAATCATTGGATCATAGAAAGGTGTAATCGTTACTTGATTCTCCAAAAAGTGATCAATACGTACATTTGTTGGAAGCGTTAAATCTGTAATTTTCCCAGGTGATGGGAAGAAAGTTTTCGGATCTTCTGCATAAATACGTGCCTCGATGGCATGACCACTACGTTTTACATCATCTTGTGTAAACGATAATTTTTCACCATATGCAATTAGAAGTTGTTGTTCTACAAGATCTAAACCAGTAATTTCTTCTGTAACTGGATGCTCTACTTGTAATCTCGTATTCATCTCTAAAAAATAGAAGTTTTTCTGATCATCTACAAGAAACTCAACTGTACCTGCATTTGTATAACCAAGTGCTTTAGCAGCTTGTACAGCAACTTCACCCATCGCTTTTCGTGTACCTTCATCTAAAAATGGTGAAGGTGCTTCTTCAATTACTTTCTGATTTCGGCGCTGTACTGAACATTCACGCTCCCATAAATACACTGTGTTACCATGTGTATCTGCTAAAAGCTGAATTTCAATATGATGTGCATCTGCAATATAGCGCTCTAAATACATTTCTCCGTTACCGAAGAAGTTTTGTGCTCTTGTTTTGTTGCTTTCAAATGCTTTGGTGAGCGTTTGCTCAGTTTCCATCAACTGCATTCCAATGCCTCCGCCGCCTGCGGATGCCTTCAACATTAATGGGTAACCAATTTGTTTAGCAATTTCAATTGCTTCTTCAGCAGTTTCAATATTTGTAGTAATACCTGGAACTACTGGGACATCTGCAGCTTGCATCGCAATACGTGATTCGATTTTACTTCCCATCTTCGTAATGATTTCTTCTGATGGACCAATAAATACGATTCCTTCTTCTTTACAACGAACCGGAAAAGATGGATTCTCAGATAATAATCCATACCCCGGGTGGATTGCTTCAGCATTTGTCTTCTTAGCTATTTCAATAATTTTTTCAAGGTTTAAATAGCTTTCTTGGACACGCGGCCCACCTACTAAGTAAGCTTCATTTGCCATTTTTACATGCAAGGCATTTTCATCTGCCTCAGAATAAATAGCAACAGTGCGAATACCAAGTTTTTGACAAGTTTTCATAATACGAACTGCGATTTCCCCGCGATTAGCAATTAATATTTTTTGAAACATAGTGATTCCTCCTTTTTATCTACATCCTAAATGTCTAGCAATTACGAGACGTTGAATTTCAGAAGTTCCTTCACCAATTTCTAATAGTTTCGCATCACGAATATGTCGTTCTACTTCATATTCACGCATATAGCCGTATCCACCGTGAATTTGTACCGCTTGATTTGCAATACGACTAGCAGCCTCAGATGCGAAAAGTTTTGCCATAGCCGCTTCTTTACCGAAAGGTTTATCGTTATCTTTTAACCAAGCTGCTTTATGTACTAAATTACGCGCTAGCTCTACTTCAGTCGCCATATCAGCTAATTTAAATTGAATCGCTTGGAAATTAGAAATTGACTTTCCAAATTGTTGACGTTCTTTCGCATATTGCAGTGCACGTTCAAATGCAGATTGCGCAATACCAACAGCTAATGCTGCGATTGAAATACGTCCTCCATCAAGTGTATATAAGAATTGTTTAAACCCTTTATTTACATCACCAAGTATATTTTCTTTCGGTACACGTACACTATCAAGTACGATTTCACATGTATTAGAAGCACGTACGCCCATCTTATCGTAAGGGCTTGAAATCGTTAACCCTTCACTAGTAGTCGGTACGATAAATGCAGAAATACGTTTTCTACCATTCTCTTCAACACCGTTGACAGCGGTTACAATAATTGTGTTTGCATACTCTGCATTTGTAATCCAACACTTCTCACCACTAATAACATACTCGTCTCCATCTAATATAGCTTTCGTTTGTGTACCACCTGCATCAGATCCAGCATTCGGCTCAGTTAGTCCGAAAGCACCTAACGTTTTGCCTGATGCCATTGGAACTAAATATTTCTGTTTTTGTTCTTCTGTACCGAAATAATAAATTGGAGAAGCACCTAATGAAATTGTTGCAGCGTAACTTAATCCTGTTCCACCACAAGCACGACCAATTTCTTCAACTGCTAACGCGTACGATACAGTATCGCCACCTGAACCTCCATACTCTTCTGGGAATGGGATACCTAATAATCCTAGTTCGCCCATTTTTTGAAATGTTTCATATGGAAATTCTGCAGTTTTGTCATAATATACAGCTTTCGGTGCGATTTCCTTTTCAGCAAAGTCACGTACCATTTCTTTAATCATTTGTTTTTCGCGAGTTAGAGTAAATTCCATTCCGCTACACACCCCTTATCGAATATTGAGTTTCGACAGCGTGCGAGTTTCTACTACAAACATTACGAATGAAAAGACAAGAATATTAGTTAGATAATTGTTATAATTCTGTCATAATTTAATTTTAAAACAGATTCTGTACTAATGCACAAAAAAATTCCTACATTGTTCTACAACAACATAGGAGTTTTATTGTCGAATTATGTAATTTTTTGTTTAATAATCTCTACCTTTACCTGAATCTGAAATCTCTACTAAAGCTTCAGGATATGGTTCGAAATATGTTTGTCTTAATAAATACTTTTCATCAAATCGAAGAGCCCATGATTTTAAAATTGCAAGTAAGCTACTAAGCGGAATTTTCTTTTCTTTATATTTTTGTATCAGATCTAAAAAATGATCTTTTTCTTGTTTTTTCAGCTTTGTTTTAAAGTATCCAAAAATATGCTCACATACATTTACATTCGATGTATAGCGGGGTGTGCGCATAAATAATTCATATAAAGTCTTCTCATAGTTTTCAAATACAACTTCAATCTTTTCATTTTTGTGATTTGCAATAATACGCCCTAATTCCTTTTGCTTTACCTGATTATATGCCATAAATAAATATTTATTATCCGACTGAAACGATACGAGGTCTTTCATATTTTTATTCCGTTTCATCATCTTGTAATATGCGATTGTAAATAACCTTGTAAAGAAATGTTCTCTAATAATAAAATTCGACAATCTACCTTCTTCTTCAATTGGAAGATGCGAAAAATTTTTTATTACTGCTCCGCCAAATAAACCAGGTCCCTTTCCTTTTGCTGGTGCTTTTTCAAAACCAGAATAAATTTTCACATCACGCGTACCACAACTTGGTGAACGATTTTTTAAAATAAAACCATCCACATCTGATATCGTTTGTAAAAATTCATTTGAAAACTGCTCCATTTTTTCAGTGAGGTCTTCTCTTGTAGACGGTTGCACAAGTTTATTCACCCCTTTTTCTTCTACAATGCGTATCGTTTCACGAGGAGTCCCCAATCCAATCTCGACTTCTGGACAAACAGGTATAAATGTAACAAATGGCTGCAAATTTCGTATTGTTACATCCGGAATCATCTCTCCATTATAACGACAAGCATCAAACTCTAAACATTTACTTACAACGATTGTAGGTTTTGCAAATTGTCTCATTTCATTACCTCCTTCATGCTAGTCCGTATAATATAAATTGTACTAAGATTAACATTTTAAGCAAAGTTTGATTCATTTAATTTTATGATAAATATATAGCCAATAATATATTAGCAATCATTCAACTCTATTTTCTATAAATGTGTCCTTTATAATGACGGTTCAGAAACTGTGAAACGAATAATACACACATGCTCTGGAGAAATTAATATGTAAGAAAGGAGGGAGCGTTATGAAGAAAAAATTATCATCTATTTTAAGTGTTTTAGCACTATCCATTATGTTTTTAGGTACATCTGCACAAGCTGAATACGATGGAACTAATATGAACAGAGTTAATAACACTGATATTTCAACTCGAGTTAATGACAATAACTTAGACAGAGTTAATAATGATGTAAGAACTCGAAATGTAAATACAACAAATGATTTAAATGATAATCGTGATAGAAATAATAATTGGGCTTGGCTCGGTTTATTAGGACTAGCAGGATTATTAGGCCTTAGAAGAAGAGACAAAGAAACACGTTAATTTAGAACATTTTTAGTAAACAAGTACTTATTTATCAAAAATATATAATGGATATAAATCGCCTTTTTAAAGGCGATTTATTATTTTTTTAAATGGAAAATATGTACTTCACACTGCAACACATTTTTGCCTATGATTAAATTCGTGGCGTTAATCCGTACAATATGAATTGAATCGTATTTTCAATTTCCGCTTCATCATTCCATTTTTCTTCTGGCAATAATAAAAATCGTGTTAATAATAAACCTAATACAGCTGATAAAGTAAGTCGTAAAACAGTAGCTGGGGGCATTTCAATAATTTCCTCTTTTTCTTGAAACTTTTCAATCAATCTTTTAAAATGTGAAAGTAATTCTGTTTCAACTAACTGCTGTATTTCATTTTTCAGTTCCGGCTGAAATGGCACTTCTTGAATTAATATTTTTATCATTGGAAAATGCTTTTTTGCAAATTCAAATCTATTATGAATAACAACTCTTAGAAGCCCTTCATATGATTTATACTCCGATTTAAATATTTCCTTTGCGAATGCTTGTACGAAAAATGGTGCAGCAAACTTCGTTAATGTCGGCATGACAACTGCTAACAATAAATCTTTTTTCGTTTTATAGTAGCGGAAGATTGTTCCTTCCGCTACACCAGCCCGTTTTGCAATTTCACTTGTTGAAGTTGAAGCATAGCCTTTTTCTCCAAACATATCAACAGCCGCCTCTAATATACGCATTTGACGTTCGTTTCGTTTGTCTGTATTTGTTGCGGCAATTAATTCTTCCAGCCAATCCTTCTTCATCTATAATGCCCCTTTATCTCATCATTATATTTTTCGATGTTTCTTTAATGCAAATACATTCCCTACTGCAAATAATACTGAGAAAAATAGTAAAACAGTTAAATCTAATGCAATCTCTGTAAATCCTTGATTTCGAATCATCACCTGTCTCATTGCGTCAGCGCCGTATGTGAGCGGAAATAATTTCCCTAACATTTGGAGCCACTTATTCATCGATTCAATTGGAAACAAACCAGAAAAGAATATTTGTGGCACAATGACAAGCGGTATAAACTGAATCATTTGAAATTCATTATTTGCGTATGCTGATAAAAACGTCCCTAAAGTTAATGCCGTTAAAGAAAGCATACATGTAATAAGTAGCGTTAGCCATATGGAGCCAGCTACATACAAGTCTAAAATGTAAACTGAAAAACTTACGATAATAATGGATTGTATAAATGCAAAGATCCCAAAACCAATAATATATCCTACAACTATTTCCCATCTTTTAATTGGAGTCGATAATAGCCTTTCTAAAGTACCACTTAAACGTTCTCTTACGAAAGACACCCCTGATAAAATGAATACAAAGAAAAATGTAAAGAAACCGATTAATACAGGACCAAGTCCATCAAACATTGTAAAGTCTTTAGAGCCATGTAAATAATTCACTTCAGGTTTCATAATCGATACATCGTTCTTCTCTGTACTTTTTTGTAATATTTGAAGTACAGCACGATTTTTTGACGAATCGCTACCTTCTAATACAATATTCATTTTTCCATTTTCTAAACGAATGACTGCATCTACCTTTTGATTTTCCAGCTCAGACATTGCCTTTTCTGTATTATATTCATAAATTGACGCTTCCTGATTTTTCATCACTTTCACTAACTGAGCGGGCATATCAACAACAGCAATATGCGGTACATAGTCCTTTTGTGTAAACACTAGCGACAATAACCAAAGTAATAACATAGGTGCCCCAAACATCATCGCTAACGAACGTTTATCTCGAAAAAATTGGCGAATAATACGAATGATTACACCGGTAACTCTCATAATTCAGCCACCTCTTCCAACAAAAAGACATCTTCAATCCTTCCTGATGATACCCGCTTTTTCAATTCTTCAGTTGTACCAGTCGCAACTAGCTTTCCTTCTCTAATTAACCCTAGACGTTCACAAAATTCAGCTTCGTCCATAATGTGTGTCGTTACAATTATCGTTGTGCCTTTCTTTTTCAAATCATAAAATTTTGCCCAGATTGTTTTTCTAAGAAGCGGATCTATCCCCACTGTTGGCTCATCTAAAATTAATATTTCTGGTTCATGAAGGAGTGCTATTGCTAATGATAAACGCTTCTTCATCCCGCCTGAAAAATGCTGCACTTGCTTTTTCATATGTTGTGATAATTGTACAAGGTCAAAAACTTCTTCAATTCTTTCTTTTTTATGCTTTCCCTTTAATCCGTACATCGTTGCCATAAAATCTGCATTTTCATATGCTGATAGTTCTTCGTATAATGCATCAGCTTGAGCCATATAACCAATTCTTTTCATTTCATTTAAATTAGGCATGTTCGTGTTGTAAACAAGCACTTCACCTTCCGTTGCTTCGTTAATACCTGCAATCAATTTAATAAGAGTCGTTTTCCCAGAACCTGAAGGGCCAACTAAACCAAATATCTCTGCTTTTTCAACTTGTAATGAAAGATTGTGTAAAACTTCTTTTTTCCCAAAACTTTTTGATACAGTCCGTAAAATAATGGCAGGTTGCTTCACGTATTCTTCCCCCTTCTCTAAAATGAGTGAGTACTCACTTTTATTTTACTCTTGCGTAATTATATGTCAAACTTCATTGATTAGTATGTATTTTCACTCGACGATATTAAACAATGAAACAGAGTCGACATTAGAATTTTATTTCCTAAAGTCGACTCTGTTTCATTTAAACTATAAATTTTACTTTACGTTTTTAAATTCATATACTTCCTAATTCTAGCAACATCTAAAGAATATTCGATAACTAATTGCTGTAACGGTAATATAACTGTGTCGGGATATAAATGTGCATATTGTAATGTTTCTGCATATTTTTCTAATCTTTTTTCTAAATACTTTATAATTTGATCAGGATGAGTTACTAATAAACATTTACAATAATAATGTATTTGTTCCTCAATCGCCGTATACTCTTCAATTTCGTATTCTTTATGCATGTGTACACCCCTTTAAGTTTTTTACATGAATTACTTATCACAATTTTCACTCGACTAATTTTTGATTTTTTTGATTATTTACACTATAACAAACTCTTCGGGTCAAATTTTGTTACTTTATGTAACGTAGAAAATTTTTAACAAAATTGTAATGTTAACTTGTATAAAATGCATATGTCCTATTTTTTCTGTATAGAAAAGTCGTACAGTTCAATTTAACTGTACGACTACAAGTTCTGGCCTATTAAAAATTCTTTGCGGAATGATACTATTACCTAATCCTATACTCACTACCATAGACTTATTTTGTTTTTTATATAAACCGACTGTATATTTAGGTAAAACACCTTGATTTGGAGCCACTAATTTGCTGATAAATAGTAACTAAATTGTCCACCCTGAGCGTGTCCTGATAAAACTATATCTATTTGCTCATCAGCATAATTCTGAATAAATTTAGGTCTATAGAATAAATTATCTATTTCTCCTATTTTAATGTGGTTCTCCTATTTATAGATATACTCCTATGTAATCCGTAATTTTCCTTATCGGATAAATTAAAAAAATTATTTCCCTACACATTGAGATTACAAGTTGTATAAGGAAGCTCTTCTTTTTTCCATGCAAGAAATCCTCCCTTTAGATTAACCACTTCCTTTATACCAGCTCTTTGTAAAATACTAGCTGCTATAGCGGAACGCAATCCGGTTCGACATTGTAAAACGATTGAGCAATCCTTTGGTATACAATCTAGCTGCTTAAATAGATTTCCTAAAGGGATATGTATTGCATCATAAAGATGTCCTTCCTCCCACTCTTTTTTACTACGCACGTCGATTACCTTAACGCTTCCATCTTTTATATGTGGATATAATTCAATTGATGTTTTTTCTTTGTAACTTTCAAACCTATCAAGTCTTTGTATAACTTGTAAGGGTGCAAAAGCAATAATATTATCTAACCCAATAGATTCAAAGTCTCTAATAACCTCCTCAACTCTAACTTTTTCCTCATCTAGAATGATTATCGTTTCTGTTTTATAATCTAGTAACCATCCACACCAGGTTGTAAAGGAATTGTTATACGGTATGTTAATTGATTTCTCGATGTGACCAGAAGCAAAACTCTCTACATCCCTTATATCAACTATTTGCTGAACACTCCTCATAACTTCTTGAAGTTCTTTTACTGTTTTAATAGCAAAAACTTCTCTCTTCTTACGAATTGGTGGACCGTACTTATTTAAATCCTTCATTAATGAAAAATATTTTGGAGGCTCTGGCTGTCCCGTCAATAAAGTCGATACAAAATCACTTTCTTCATTACACTGAAATGCCCAATTGAACATCTTTTCATAACCTAATGTAGAAGTCGGAATTGCTCCTAATGCTTTTCCACATGCGCTTCCTGCACCATGTGATGGCCATATTTGCAAATAATCAGGGAGTATTTTTATTTTTTCTATAGAATCAAATAATTGTTTCGCTCCTATTTTAGCAGTATCTTTCATACCTATAGCGGTTTCTAATAAATCGGGTCTTCCTATATCTCCTACAAATATACAATCGCCTGTGAATATTCCTATTGGCTTATTATTCGTATAGTTATTTTGACTTGTATCAGTTACTAAAAAAGAAATACTTTCAGGCGTATGCCCTGGTGTGTGAATTACATTAAATTTTATATGACCTACTTTAAACTCTGTGCCCTCTCTAACCAAATTGTATCGACCTTCGTTAAGATATTGATACTTCCAATCACAATCTCCTTCATCAGATACATATAAATTTGCATGATAAAGATTAGCAAGTTCCCTAGACCCAGAAAGAAAATCTGCATGAATGTGAGTTTCAGCCGCAGCAACTACTTCCATCCCCTCTTTCTTAGCAAATTCTATATATTGTTCTATATAGCGACCTGGATCAATTACAATTGCTACGCCTTCCTTCTGACAACCTACTAAATAAGAAGCATGTGCTAATTTTTCATCATAAAAATATTTTAAAAGCATAGCTATTCCCTCCAAATAGTTATTTCAATTTGCTTTTCAATTTTAATTTTTATAACCACTTTCTCTTTTCTCTTATAGGATCCCTTTCAACATAAAATTCCAATACATATAGGGCAACATATATCTTTTAAGTAAAAACATACTATACCGTTCTTTCGCTTGATTAAATGGAAACGTTTCTTGAGGCTCATATTTATAGTTAAATTCAGCGAGTATCAGACTTTTATAACCAGTAATAATCGGACAAGATGTATACCCATCATATTTAGCCTGCAAGTCTCTTCCGTTAAGTACGTCCATAATATTTTGTTTTAAGATAGGTATTTGTTTTCGAATTGCCGCTCCAGTTTTAGAGGTGGGTAAATTGGTACAATCTCCAAGTCCGAAAATATTCTTATACTGTACATGTTGTAAAGTATATGGGTTTATATCTACCCACCCCTGAGAATCACTTATTTCACTCTCTTTAATAAAATTAGGTGGTCCCATTGGTGGAACAACATGAATCATACTGTAGGGTACCGTTTCTCTTTTCAGCGTTTGCGTATCTTCAAAAATTGCTTCTCTCTTTTCGGCAATAATTTCTACTAAGTTTTTATTATAATTTGTTATAATTTTCTTTCTTTCTAGTACTTGTTCTAATGTATTAGCATATCGTGGAACCTGAAATATGTTTGCGTTCGCGGTATAAAACATCACTTCACTTTTGTTTCTTACACCGCTATTAGAAAAATACTCTTCTGCTAAATACATAATCTTTTGTGGAGCACCGCCGCATTTAATAGGAGTATTGGGGTGGGTAAAAACCGCATTTCCTCCTTTAAATTTTTCAATTTCTTTCCAAGTAGAATCAACATATGTATAAGAGTAATTGCTACACACCCCATTAGTCCCAATAGACTCCTTTAAGCCTTTAATGCCGTCCCAATTTATTTGTATACCAGCTGCTACAATAAGAATTTCATACTCAAGCAGCATTCCATCATTTAAAAGTAGCTTATTTTCTTCCGGAAACAACTTAACGACACTTTTAGGAATCCACGTTGCCCCTTTTGGAATAAGCAATTCTTGATTACGCATCGTACTTTCCTTTGAAACAATTCCTCCCCCCACTAAACTCCATAGTGGTTGGAAATAATGTTTTTTTGATGGATCAATAATTGCTATACTTTCTTTCAATAGGGGTACATTTCGTAACAAATGTGCAGTAGAAGATATTCCTGCAGTCCCAGCACCAATTACAATAATTTTATAACTATCTCTAGTCTTCATTCTCCTCCTCCTATATGAAATTAATTTTCAAGTTAACTCATCGTAATAATAATATTATAAGTTAAAAACATCCTTATTTTATCTGATTTAAATGAATATTTTGTTAATATTACCCATCGACATTACTATTTGTGGTAGCACCACATCATCATCAGGCTAAGAAAAGCAAATGCCCCTAAAACGAATAAACACATTGTTTTCTGTAAAAAAATGTATAAACAGACTTACGAGCATGGTAGTATTGGATAAAGATATGAATATAACAGGAGGATTTATTTTATGGATTTGAGAAAGCTAACAGATCGTGTCTTTTATAATATGTTTAATAAAGAGTCCGATAGACCAGTTCTTGGATATATAAATGGATAAAATTATTCTTTAATGGTAGACTCAGGAAATTCTAAACATCATGTTGAATTGTTTAATGAAGCTGTACGTAATGAGGGATTAAGAAATCCAGAAAGAATTGGAATTATACATTGGCACTGAGATCATACTTTTGGGATGCATGCATTGGAAGGAATTACAATTGCCCACAAAAAGACGAATGATAAATTAACAGAATTGGCTATGTAGGAATGGACAGATTCTGAAATGAAAAAGAGGTTAGCAGAAGGAGTTGAAATTGAATTTGCAGATTCTTGTATTCGTAAAGAGTACCCTTTGCTATCCGAAATACGAGTAGAGACTTCCGACATATCCTTCAACGGTTATATGGAAATCGATTTAGGAGGTATTGTTGCACAATTACATCATGTAACCTCTCCACATAGAGACGATTCTGTTTGCATCTTTGCCTTCCAAGAAAGAGTATTATTTATTTTGGATGCTGTTGGAGTGGATTATTATAATAATTGTCACTTGGATAAGGATAAATTGAGTTCTTTAATTACAGCGATTGAAGGATTTGATTTTGATATTTGTGTAGTAGGACATTCTGAGCCAGTAAGTAAATTAGATATTGTTAATATCATGAATTCTCTTATGAAACGTTAGAGGGAATTTTGACTTCATAATCCTCGTTACTAATATCCAACAGTTTTAAAAAAGAAACGCCCCAAAACAAAAAATGAGCTGACTTCTCAAAATAACTAAATATAGAAACAGAAATTTTTCATTTAAGTGTGACTTTTAAGAAACCCTTCTAATAACTGCTCTACTTAAGATTTGGAGTATGGTTATAACTTATCCACCCCTGTTTGTTACGATAAATCATGGGTCGAAGACTATTCTTTTTCTGTATATTATTTCAAACTCTTTAGATTTTTTCTTTTTGTGAAATTTACCTCAAAAAAAATTAACTAGATAACAAAACATAAAATAACAATGCAGCTCCCTCTTGTCGTTTCATACTTTGTCTTGATAAATAATCTGCTGATCCATCTTCATTATATATAACCTCAGGCCCTACTAAACGATGACCTACAATGTTTTTCACGGATTCTACTGCCCAATCATCAGTTTCTCCCTTTAATGTTGCATCTGCAGATGGCGCACCTAACATTTTTAAATACTGCCAGGTAATCCATGCTGCTTCTTGTCTAGTAATTGCACGGTCTGGATGGAATTGTTCCCCTTCTTTTTCATATAAAATACCAATTTCATATAACTTTTGAATATGTGGCGCATAAGGATGATTTTTTACATCAGAAAACACCGGTTCTTTTTTTGAAGGTGGCGTAAAGTAAGCAATTTGAGATAACCAATATGCAAATTCTGCTCGTGTAAGAGAAGATTCTGGGGTGAAATTCCCCTCCTTATTTGCTTGTAATACCTCGTATTGATGTAAAGGATTTATAAACTTTGCATATGGATGATTTTCATCTATGTCTTTAAATCTCTCAGGCTCACTTAACTTCACTGCTGAGCTGCCAGAGTTCCAATGTATCATTTCTTTCACAGTACCATCTTTGTGAAGTTTAAATGCCATATAATTCCCTTTTTCATCCTCAAATAGTAAAGGGTCTATTTGTTTTAGCTCCTGTTTACCATATACTTTATCACTTACATATAACTTTCCTTCACTTATGTTTACATGTGACATTAGGTTTTTCAATCTCAAATCTCGGTAAACCCCTTCAAATTTCTTTAATTCTTCTTCATTAGGGTTTAAATATTCAGGCTTTGTTTTATCTGGGAAAAATTGATTCATAAAGTCATCAAATACTTCAACAGGTAGTGCTGAACTATCTTTATTTGTAACAACAAAAACTCCAATTTTATGCTCGGGAATTAACCACATTAAAGATGAAAAACCGGGTATATTTCCACCTTTCCCAAACACATATTGCCCGTTATGACTTTGCGGTGAAAAGAACTCAAATCCGTATGTCATATTAGGGTATTTGGGATGTAAAGCAAATTTTGTTTTTTGCATATCTTCTACAGTTTCTTTTTGCAGTATTTGGTTATCTTTAAATTTACCATCATTCAATTGAGCAATCATAAAATTGGCTACATCACTCCCTGTAGAAAACATACTCCCTTGTGGCATATCTGTTGGTCTTGTTTGATAATATGGAATGGCATTACCTTTAGCATCATATCCTGTTGCAAGCTTTTCTTTAATAAAATTAGTCATAACAAAACTACTATTATGCATTTCTAAAGGGTAAAAAATATTTTTAGCCATATATTTGTAAAAAGGTGTGTTTGTCAAATTTTGAACAATATACCCTTGAAGCATAGAAGCAAAATTATCATATGTATATGTATCTCCTGGCTTTCTCACTACTGTGGGCATATTACCTTCTACATAATCTTTAAGCATTGTATAATCATTATCTTGATAATGGATGTCCTCTGGTCTAGGATCTACATAATCAAACCCTGTTGTATGGGTAAGTAAATACTCCATTGTAACTGGTTCACTCATGTTATTTTGGTACTTTAGTCCCCCCATATAATTTACTATATCTTTATTTAAATCAATTTTTCCTTGTTCAACTAACTGCATGACAGCACTAGCAGTAAAAACTTTTGATATTGACGCTAATCGAAAAACTGTTTTTTTAGGATCGATGGAGGTATTCTTTTCTTTATCGGAAAATCCGAATCCCTTTTGAAGTAAAATTTGATTATCCTTTACAACGACAAGAGCCACACCAGCAGCGCCTTCTTTTTTCATTTTCTCTGGGATTACTTTATTGGCGAACGCTTCTACATCTTTAGGATTTAATGTTATTGGTGCAACAATTTCCGCTTTTGAATAATTGCTCCCCAGAAAAACTAACAAAATACAAACACTTACAGCTACTAACCTTTGAAAATAATTTTTCATTCTTTTGTTCCTGCTCCCCAAATTAATTCCCCCTTTAATAATGGATTTTTAGATTATTTATCGATAGGTTAACCAACCATATTCTACCATTATAAAGATGATTTTTCTAATTTTATTTCAATTCTGTCATCTATCTACTGTTGAAATTTGTAATTAGTCTATATATCATTGGGTCTTATTTATAAAAAATGATATAGCATACAAAAATGCTTGACAGTCTTTAATGTAGACCTTCATCGACAGGTTTTCATAACATCCTATATGAAGAAAACACCCACCCTTTATAATCAATACATTTGGATGAGTGTTTTGTAACGCATTACATATCCCCCATAATCCGATAGCTTTTTTAAATATAAATAACAAAAAAATTGTGAAATATTATAGCATTATGTAAGACATTTAATATCAAACATATTACATTTACTATGAAATTAGTTTATTTATAAGATTTCTATAGATAAACAAGGTACTAAATTGACTCTTAAGAAGTCATTACTATTAAATTTTTCGAAAAATTGAAAAAATATGTGTAGATAGATATCATCTTAGATACATATATAATTAATTTTAATTACCTGACATAATTCCAGATCATTCTTAAACCAGTTTTTTGTGCATTATGGAATAAAATATTGCACCATGTCAGTTTTTAAAAGATTATATATCAAAACTTTAAGAGAGGAAGAAAAACTATGAAGATGAAAAGAAACATCATGATGACAACAGTACTTACAGCTACATTAGCTACAAGTGCACTATCTACTACATCAGTGTTTGCTGCAGAAAAAGAGACTCCTATCCAACAAAAAGAGGCTCAAATGAGTATTCAACCATTAGCACAAAATAATTTAGAAACAGCTGTTAATGCTGCCTTAAATGGTCCAGAAGTCAAAAAAATAAAAGTATTTGAGCATGAATTTAACGTAAAAGAAATAGAAGTAGTAAATTTAGGTGCAGGAAAAAAATATGTTAAGGGACAAATTTCTCATCATTTAAGTTTCCGCCCAGATGATCAATTTTATTATGAGTTTACTGTGCAAGATGGAAAAGTAGTAGATAAGCCTGTATTTAATATTGATAGAGGTGGTTGGACACCATTTGCTGCTCCACTTTTATCAATTCTTGCTGCGTATAATGGAATTCCAGTTAATCCAAATGATTTAAATGCACTTGGTCAGCAGATTGGTAAAGTTATAGATGGAAGCTGGGAACATGCAGCCCAATCTATTGCAACTGTAGTTAGTCTAAGTTTTAATGAGTAAAATGTTTTAATTTTTTATTAGCATTGTAGGGACCACTTTTCCTAAATAGCCTTGTTACAAGAAATTCCTGAAACAGCTATAAATTGATTTTTACCGCTCACTCACATTATCTTAATTTGTTAAACCACCTTATCATTCATAATATGTCACAAAATAGAAGTCTTTTTAAGGCTTCTGTTTTGTTTGTATACAATACAGCAAAAAGCTTATTTTTCACCTTTTTATGCTTCTATTCTTTAAGAATCCGTTTGGCTATTAGATACAATTCATTACAGTAAACTAATAATATCTCAAGTTAGCTCACTACCCCTTTTCCAATTACAAAAATTCATTACATTAGGAATAGGAAACAATAAATATAGTCAAAAACCATCTTATTATAGCCATTATTTAAAGGTCAGGAGAGATAAAATGAACAAAATAAAAATGAAAAATTTCTGTAAAGTTAGCATCCTCACTTGTTTTACACTAGCAAATTTAGGTACACCATCAACTATTTTAGCTGATAGTCATCCAGGGTATTCCTATGAACCCAATCTGGGTTATCAAAATCCCTCGTGGATGTCAGAAGTAGCAGATTCAACAAAATTAAGTGAACTATCTATTCCAGGAACTCACGGTACAATGGCTTTACATGGGGCAAGTTTTCTTGATGAAAATTTGACAAAAAATCAAACCATGAGTCTACCTCAACAATTAAATTCTGGAATTCGATATGTAGATATGCGCGTTAAACGTGTAAAAGATACTTTTGCAATGTACCATGGCATTGTAAATCAAAAAGCAGTGTTTGAAGATGTATTAAAAGAGGCAATTCAATTTTTAAAAGATTATCCAACAGAAACCATTTTAATGCGCTTAAAAGAAGAAACTACACCTGAAAGTGGATCTCTATCATTTGAGGAGATATTTTTAAAATATAAAAACGTTCATGCTTCATATTTTTGGGATCCTAATTCCGTACCAACTATAGACAGAAACAACCCTACTTTAGGAGATATCCGGGGTAAAATTGTAGTCTTACAAAACTTTACCTCCTCTCAATTGTACGGTATTGATTACGATAATTTGAATATACAAGATAAATTTGAAATTGGAAGCGGACCAGACGAAATATATGAAAAATGGAATGCGATAAAAACTCATCTACAAGATGCAAATACTAACTTTAATAAAGGAAAAATATATCTTAACCATTTTAGTGGTACAGGTGGCGCAGCCGCATTTTTAAATAATGTATATCCTTGGTTTGTTGCAAGTGGAAAAGAGAATAGAAATACTGATAGTAACCCTAAGTTGATTCAAACGAATTCCACTAATGCGTGGGGTGATTTCCCCCGTGATATAAATGGACAAGTATATTATGGTGGGATGAATACACTTGGAACCGACTTCTTACAACAAGGTAGCGTTAGACATTCTGGTATTATCGCAGCTGATTTTCCTGGGCCAGGTTTAATTGATAGTATCATTAAATTAAATGGTGTACATTCGAATGAAAAAGAGATATTAATTTCGCAAATTTCATCCGAATCTAGTCCTTTATCCGGACAAAAAAATCGATCCAGTCAAAACTTTAAAATTGATAGCTTACCTGTAGGTACCAAAGAATTAAAATGGGTTATTGAGCCTTCAGAAAAAGATCATCCTTCTACTATCTCTTTCAATGTAATGATTGATGTTTCCCTAGGTACCGATTCTATTCGTTGGAAAAACATTTCACATGGATCTAGGACTGAAGCTTACACAAATACTAAATATTATATCGCAAGCCCAATTGGTGCGACTAACAAATTCACTGTGAAAATATACGCTATTACAAATTAGAAAAAAGAATCCTAGTGGAATACCATTGGGATTCTTTTTTTGATTTCATTTCATAAATATTAGATGCAGGTTAAATGTATTAGCATATCATTTAAACCATTAGAGAATTTATATTTGAAACACCCTTTATTTTCAAAGAAAAAACTAAAAATGTTAACTACATTTTCCTACTTATCATTTATTCAAAACTGGCTTCCAAAGCGATAGGGCAAAAATCCAATTTGTGTCACCTTTGCCTTGATAATCTTGAACGGCTTCATACACTTTCCCCTCATGTACTACTCTATCACCTTTAGTATATGCTTTTCTCGCATCCCATTTTTCATATGTGAAATCCTCTGACTTTGTGGTTACGTTCAAAATATCACTTCTACTAGATTCATTTCCAGCTTCATCAACCGCCGTTACTACATATTTATACAATGTATTAGCCTTTAATTCTTTATCCATAAAGGATGTATTATCCGTTGTCCCAATTTTATTCATAACTCCAGCGCTTTCTCTATATACAATATAATGGTCTACACCTACCTTATCTTCAGACGGACTCCACATCAAGTCAACAGTTGTTGCTGTTGTACTCATACTATGTAATCCTTTCGGTTGAGTCGGAGCTTCTATATCTGGGACTTCATTTATTGTCTTTACTTTCAGTTCTTCACTTTCTTTTGATATGTTCCCAGCAGAGTCTAATGCCTTTATTGTATAGGTATATTCCGTATTTGCTTTTAGTTTTTTATCAATAAATGTTGTACCTTGTACCGTATCAATTACTTCTCCATTGCGTAACACTTGATATTCCTTTACACCTATATTATCTGTAGAGGCCTTCCATGTTAGGACAACACTACTAGCAGTAACTTTAGACGCATTTAATTCAGTTGGTTGACTTGGAGCTACTGTATCGGGAGCTTCATTATTTACTAGATTTATATCAATTACATTATAAAACGCATTTGACGTATCTGCTACATCCCATACAGCTAAAATAACATGATAACCATTTCGATCAGTTGGTACATTAATTGTATGTGTTAAATTATTTGATGCGGCCGAACCATCATGTTTCACTGTTCCAATTGGTTCTAATTCAGCACGTGTTAATGGTTTATTAGGATCCCACCGCTTTTTTGTAATATAATAATGCCATTTACTTGTAAGATGTGCAGCTGTATATTTCCATGTAAATGTATTTTCTCCACCCTTAATCGTATTTTTGAACCAGCGATTTGATGTTTGTTGGTCAAGGATTCCTCCAAACAATCCTCCTGCCGAAGCGATTTTCCCATCAATCGGTCCACCATCTGGAAATCCTTTAGGTGCTTCTAGACTTTGAGGTTCGTACATTATATTTCCACAATTTGAATTTAATGCTCCATAATTCTGACTACATAAAGCAGCACGACTGGTTGGCTTTTCAACAAATCCGTGTGCATACGCACTTTGAGGAATCATTGTAATAGCCGTCACCCCTGCAGCTAAAACACAAGCACCAATTCCCTTTTTACTTTTTCTTAATCTTTCAAATTTAGATGTAAATTTCAAATTCATTCTTATCCCCCCTATATATTATCGCTAATATAATAGCAATATAGAGATAAACGAACAAATTACTAATAAATCTACTAATACCTCTCATATATTGGTACATTTATTATTATTTTTAATCTCATATTAAAATAAAATAAATACAATAAGTCTATTTTGTAACATTATGTATTAATAGAAGAATAAAACCTCATTTAATTTCACAAAAAATTCAAATATTAATTTAAAGTTTTTTGTTTAATCTTATGTAGAAAAAATACACTTTTAAAGTAAAAAAAGGCTGGAAGAAACTGATATTATCACTTTCTTCCAGCCTTCACATTTCTATTATATAACTTCCAAATAAGTCATTTCCAAATCTTAATTTGCACATGTTTTCTTAACCCCATGCCCATCAACTTAAGAAAATAGAGAAAAATAAACTTCAATGCTATAAAAACACAAAATTTCCATTTAGGGGGTACTTCAAAATCTTAATTTGATGGGCATGTATGGTAATCCCCTTTAGATAAACAGATCTAAAGGAAAAAACATCACAACTTTGTTCAAAATTTAAATCTTATATACGTAGCAATATTAGTAATAATCAGAATAATATTTCTAAAAATTCAAAATATTTACATTTGTGTTAAAAGTGTTAAATTTGATTTATGAATTATAAATCAACTACGGAGTTTTAATGAGAAAGGAAAAAAGTTTACTGACATCGCTTTAGCGAGTGCAATAATAGCTGGTGAATTTAGCATAACTCATGCTGCTCCTATTTATGCTAATAAGATTTAATCAGTTTCCAAATTAGAATCCCTTCTTGAGGAGCCAATTAGTGAGGGTATTGGTGATTAGGAGAGCCCTTGTTAATTTATAGAAAAAGATAAAAACATTATTTTTTGTGAAAGGAGACGATTATGTTACAAAAAATAGAACTTAAATATGATCCTCTCGATCCTGAAACATTATTGAATCCATATCCTATTTATAAAAAGTTAAGAGAGAACGCTCCCGTTTATTGGCATGAAGGAATGAAATCATGGGTATTAACAAGATACGATGATTGTAAAGAAGTGCTACGTAATCATGAAGTATTTACAACTGATAGAAGACGAGTTGGAGTGGAAATTCCAGATGTACGTCATAATGTTCAATCTTTGGATCCACCTGACAATATACCTTTGCGTAATCTATTAACGAGAACTTTTAATTCACAGGATATTAATAATGTTCGAGAGAAAATACATGTATTAATTAAAGATATTTTTAAAAAACACAAATCAATAAATGAATTTGATTTTATGAGAGAGGTTTCCGCTCCGCTAGCATTAAGTATGACAGCAATTACACTTGGTGTTGATGAGCCAAACTTGGATTCTTTTCTTGAAATATCGGAAGCTATTACTAGACAAATGGATTCAGGACTAAGACCTGAGAATATTGAACCAGGTAATCAAGCACGCGAAAAACTCAATGCTCTTGTTGGTGAGTGGTTTGCTGCTGAAGATAGGCCAGGAATTGTTTCATACATTAGAAAGCATGCTCAAAACACAAATGTTCCTGAGCATTACATTCGTAATACAACTGGTACGATGTTCAATGCAAGTTTTGGATCTTTATATGCTGTATTTGGTAATGTCGTACTTACTCTATTAGAACACCCAGAAGTGTTTGATAAATTAAATGATAAATCTTTAATTGACACTGGGGTCGATGAATTAATTCGTTTTGATGGACCAGCACAAGGAACGGGTCGCATAGCTGCCAAAACGACAAAAATTAGAGATACTACAATTCAGAAAGGTGATGTAATTGTAGTACTGTTTGCTGCAGCCAATAGGGATCCGGAAGTGTTTCCTGAACCTGATAGTATAATTCTTGACCGTTCAAAAAATCCACATCTGGGGTTTGGTTGGGGACCACATACATGTGTAGGAACTTTTTTTGGTAAATTAGCAATTAAAGAATTGATTTTATGTCTTTTAGAAGAGTCGAGTCGTTTACGATTATTGAGACGCCCAACACGTAGGGTCACAGCTACTTCAAGAGGTATTGAGTTGTTGCCAGTTTCTTTTTCCTAACAATATTAGTTAATTCATTATGTGTTTTAAGTATCTGTTCTCCAAATATCCATTAAAGGAGGTGATAATATGAATTACAATCACTAAGAAAATACATCCCTAAGGGCCGAGCTCAATATCTTGAGCTTGGCTCACATTTACATTTCCTCAAGTTAATCCCCCCTTCTTTAGATAAACATATCCGTAATACAATAAAAAAAACGGTTAAACTATATTTTAAATATATGAATGAACTACCCACCACTTTGCAAAACTTAAAGTGGGAACTTCTCAGTTGCAGGACAAAAATAATCTTTCGTTTCCCGGATCGTTTGTCCAACTTAATTTATAGCTCTTTTTAATGGCTATCTCCTGCCCTTTTAATCCTTACTTTAAACAAATCATCAAGAGATTGATAACGTAAGATAAAAAATAGAATTATAAATCCAATTTCCCCCATAACGTTCTACCAATTTATTGTATTATTTTTACCTAATAAGGTACAGAAACAAAGAGAAAAACTTCAGTGTGCTTGAGGTTTTTTTTGTTTTAAATAAATACAAACGTTCTTAGGGTAAAACGTTTAAAGGGTACATTACTGAATTTTTATTAAATGTTCCTGTACCTAGTATTTAAATTAACTTATGTCAAAATATTTTACAATACAAGTGTTAAACGTTATATATGTCTATATTTAATGATACATTTTATCAACATACCTCCCCTAATCTTTATGTTAAATATAGAAAATTAAGCTCGTTAGGATCTAATTTTGGAATTCTCATCATAGCAAATAAATAGATTAGGCACATAACTGTCACAAATTAATAGTTTATTTTTAAACTAAAACACATCTATAGCTACAGCTACTTAAAAATCTTTTAAATAATCTTTCAAAAGTGTCGATAGTTTTATATTTTTTATTTTTTTATTGTACATTTGTACATTTGATGTTAGGATTATGCCTATTAAAATTGAATCCTAACGATTCTTCTTTAGAATTTATATTTTTATTATCAAATAAAAATATAAATTCTAAAACATAATCAAAATCAGAACAAAAATGTCGTTATTTCACAATGATGTCATGAAATACCTTTAGAATGGAATGATATATGCAACAACGTGTTAAGGGGTTACAGGGGGAACAAATATGAGAGACTTTTTTGATGATAAGTATAAAAATATTGAATTAAAAAGGAGGTTAATCAATTTAATAAGTGAAATTAGCGAATTCAAAGGAAAATTAGCTGCTTATCAGGAACAAAACCCTGACATATTTAATAGTCTAGAAAAAACTATACCACTACATTACATAAAAAATTTCACTACTATTTATGAGGATATAAAAGTTCCTAATAAAAGATTAAAAGAGCTTATTTTAGATGATATAGTACCTCAAAATATTTCGGAAGATGCTATTTTTTGTTATTATCAAACACTTTCTTTTGTACATAAAAACTCCTGTACTTTATCAATTAATCCAGCAACTATACAGGAATTACATTTTCAACTAATACATTACCTTACCTCCGACAGTGCCAAATGGCGTGAAAAACCTTTTATTATTCCAGGTATTCCTGAGCATGGAATGCACTTGAATAGTTACCGCATTCTTCCACATGAACTCATTCCACAGTTTATGGAGCAATTATGTGATCAATACAACTCATTAAATACTAGTAAGGGGCTACATTCGCTTTTATTAATAGCTCGTTTTATATTAAATTTTTATTGCATAGTCCCTTTCAATCAAGGTAATGGTAGGCTAGCATTTATGTTAATCCAGTTGCTGCTCATTAAGAGTGGACATACATTTGTAAAATATGTATGTTTGGATAAGTATATTAAGAAAAACGAATCTGAATATTACAATTCGATTTATAAATCATCGGTAAATTGGTACTGCGAGGAACACAATAGTAGCTTTTGGTTAAAAACGTTTTTAACTATTATATTAGAGGCTTACAAAGATCTGCATAACACTGTTCTTGATTCTATATGTAAACATACTAAAGTCGAGAGAATTCAGGATTTTATACTTAAACAAAAACAACCCTTTACTAAGGAAAGTATTCGTAACAGATATCCAGACATTGCAGAGAGTACAATTAGTAAGGCTTTAAATTCCTTACAATTATTTGGCCATATTAAGCTAGTTTCAAAAGGAAGAAACGCAAAATGGACTAAAGTTTGACCATACTGTTTAAAACTTTTACAGTTCATAAATTCAATGATAACGTTATCAATGGTTTTCATGACTTTAGGTTCACATGCATTGAATTTCATTTTAATTTTAGGCTATTATTACTTTAATTATTTCTAATTCCTACAAAAAATTTATAGGAAAAGGTACGTTTCTCTTCACCTTTTCCTATAAAAATATGAAATATCAATGAAGTAATATTGTCGAAAAAAGTCGTATTTTAATATTTTTTCTTTATTTTCTGGTTGTAAACGCTTCAATTTCATGTTACCATCTTAATCAAACAATAGATGGTAATAAAAACGAAAGTATTTCTTTCCCTTAGAAACATATAAACGTACGGTAACATCAAGAAAATAAGGCCAAAGCAATATTTGATACCTACCAAAATAACTAATAGGAATTTTGTGCATATATTTTTCTGTTAATTCAGAAAAAACATTTTGTCCCTAAACAAAATTTGTTAGCGTGCAAAATTCAATTACACTAAAACACCCAAATAAATGTAATGTCTTTTTAGTTGAGCATTAAGATATAAAAAAAGTATTCTTCCTACAAAATTCAGCTGATTAACTTAAAGACATCTAAATTACTACCTTAAACGCCATCTATTGTTGACAATATATTTACCAACTATGAAAAAGAGCCTATCAAGGGTTCTTTTTTGTTATAATCATTCAAATTTCAATTCTATCTTGATACTTAGATTTCCACACAAATCGTCCCTACTTTTTTGCTCTCAATTATTAACTTCCATTGCCAATTTATTTACATTTACGAATAAAATTCCATCATATAAAAATAATAAATACAACTAATCGTTCTATATTAAAGAGGTGTCAATTTTGTTCATAGATGAAGAGACCTTAGAAACTAAATCAGATAAAAACATTGAGAAGATCCAAACAAGTAGCTTAGAAGAACTTAAAAATACATTAGATAATATCTTTGATATTAGTGCAGATTTAATTGAACATCCTTTGCAATTAAAAACAAGCACGAATATTTTACTATATTATTTTGAAGGCCTTACAGATGGTGTCGCTTTAAAAAGCAATGTTGTTACCCCATTATTACAAAAGGTACATGAAGACAGTCAAATATTTAATTCTAATATTATTGCTACTCATACCAAAATAGTATATACATGGAATGAAATTAAAGAAGGATTACTTGAGGGTCAATGTGTTTTGCTTATGGAAGGAGAAAAACGGTCTCTTCTAATAAATACAAAAGGCTGGGCAGAAAGAGCAATTCAAGAACCAATTTCAGAAGTTACCATTAAAGGGTCACATGATGGATTTATTGAAAATGTCACAAAAAATATAGGCTTACTTCGTCGATATCTCCCTTCTGCAGAGCTGAAAATCAAAAAGCTGACGATTGGAGAACGAGCCACTTCTTTAGTCTATTTAATTTACTTAGGTGATGTTGCGAACGCAGATGTAGTCCAAGAAATAGAAAACAGAATCTGTAGAATTAAAACAGATGCGGTATTAAGCATCGGTGAACTATCTAATTTTACAAAGGATCAAAATTGGTCTCCGTTTCCACAGGCTTATTTAAGCGAACGCCCAGATGCCATTTCAAATCATATACTTGATGGAAAAGTGGCTGTATTAATGGATAGATCCCCTGGCGCAATGGTTGTTCCAATGAATTTAATTGGATTCTTTCAAACTCCAGATGATTATAATATTCATTGGCTCATTGCTTCATTTTTTCGCTTATTACGATTTGCAGGATTTATTTTAGCTATTTTTTTACCTGCATTTTATATTGCTACAGTCTCTTTTCACTTTGAAATTATTCCTATAGATTTATACACTTCTATTGCAACGTCAAGAGTCAAAGTCCCTTTCTCTCCCTTATTGGAAGCTTTTATAATGGAAATCACACTAGAAATGCTACGTGAAGCTGGTATTCGTTTACCACAACCAATTGGACAAACCATTGGAATTGTTGGAGGGATTGTAATTGGACAGGCGGCTGTTCAAGCAGGTCTTGTTAGTAACGTTATGGTTATTATCGTATCTATTACAGCCATTGCTTCATTTATTGTTTCTAATTATGATTTATCAAGTTCTATACGCCTTATTCGTTTTCCAATGATGTTATTAGCTTACTTTTATGGGATTGTAGGTATTGTTAGTGGATTAATGCTCTTATTTGCTCATTTTGTTTCACTAACTTCGTATGGTTCACCATACGGATTGCCAATAGCACCATTTCGTCTTCAAGAGTTAAAAGATTCTTTTATAAGATTTCCTATTTCTATGCTTACCAGCCGCTCGAGTACAGGTCAGCCGAAACAAAGAAAGAAAAAAGAAGGTGGTTCACATGGGGAACCCTAAGTTCCAAAAAATAACTTTATTTGAATTCATTATTTTCATTCATTCACTGCAACTTGCATCAGGTATGTTAATTATGCCAAGCCCACTTGCTGCTACTGCTGGCACAGATGGCTGGATTTCGATTCTTCTTGGATGGATAGTTACTTCTATAATCGGCGTATTTATTATATTAATGTTACAAAAAAATCCTAACAAAAATTTCTCACAAATCTTAAGAACATACTTTGGTAAATGGATAGGGACAATTCTTTTTCTTTTATATGCCTTTTATCTATTTTTTGCTGGCTTTAATACTTTATTAAAGGCAACTGACATTGTAAAAGTGTGGATATTCCCTTCCACTCCTGCTTATCAAATCACCATATTATTACTATTACCTTTTATTATTTTAGCCTTGAGTGGGTTAAGGGCTCTTACTAGTTATTCTATGCTTGTTTTCTTCTTCACTACTTGGATGCCACTATTTCTTCTTTTTTCACTACAGACTAACTACAACCCTTTACACCTACTACCTATATTTAAAGAAGGATTATACCCTATTGTAAAGGCAACAAAAGAAACCATTACTCCTTATGCTGGCTTAGAAATTGCATATTATATATATCCGTTCTTACAAAAAAAACATAAAGCCATAAAAGGACTACTAATAGCAAATACTGGAACCATGTTTTTCTATCTATATGTAACTATTCTTTCCTATATATACTTTAGTCCGGAGGGGATAAAAGACGCAATTTGGCCAGTATTTCATCTGTTAAAAGGGGTACGTTTTTCTTTCATGGAACGATTAGAAATTATCTATATCGCTTACTATTTAATTGTATTTTCCACTACGATATATCCGTATTTATTTTTCAGTTTTGAATCTATGACCATTTCACTTCAAAAAAACGCCCGTAATTGGGCGCTGCTTGCTTTTATGTTATTTATTGTTGGCCTATTTATTTTCCTAAATCCCGATGTGGATCAATATTTGTTTATATATTCTCTTATGGATATCTTAAATGTCATTTTCTTCATTCTATTACCAATCTTATTTTTTGCTTACAGCATTCTTTTTACTTGGCTTACTAGGAGGAAACAACTTTGATTCGAAAATGGATATGGATTGTAATTTGTTGTGTATATATAATTGGTTGTAGTCAGAGAATCCCTCTTGAGAAGGTTTCATTAATCCTGTTAATTGGCTTGGATAGAACCCCTAATGGAGACATAAAAGTTGGAACAAGCATACCGCTCTTTCATCATAAGCAGCCAAAAAGGACTATAGAACATTGGACACAAGCATCAACTGTATATACTGGATTCAGTAAGATAGATACCAAATTAACGGGCTTTATGACAGCTTCCAAAGCTGAAATCATTTTAATTGGGAAAAAATTAGCGCGAGAAGCAAATTGGTTACAAGAGCTTGATTCTTCTTACCGTGATCCTTACGCTACCATTAATGCTAAAGTAGTACTTGTAGATGGACCTGCAGAAGAAATTTTTAAAATTCATAAGCTTAGTAAACCATCACTGTCATCTTATATAAATAGTGTAATCGAATCTTCCATTCAAAATAACCAATCCGTCTCTTCTACAATTCAACAATTAATGAGAGAACAAAATGAAGAAGGTATGACGCAAACTGTTCCAATTATCAAAAAATCAAAGGATGAAATCGACACAGTAGGAATTGCATTTTTAAATCACCGAGGGAAATATTTAACTCATCTCCCTAAAAAAGATGTTAAATTTTTTAACCTTTTAAATAAGTCAAAAAGTAACGGTCGAATGATACTACACCTTGCGCTTCCTTCTAAAAAATCCAACAAAAAAACAAACACTTCTATCTTCGTACAGAATGCGACAAGGAAGGTAGATGTTACTTTTCAAAATGGAAAGTTTGTATTTAATCTCGATATTAATGCCAATATAGCTTTAGTAGAAAAAACCAATTCCAATATAATTAAGGGGCACTATGATAATAAAAAAAACATAAATAATTTAAAAAGTGCTATTCAAAAAGAAATTAATAATAATTTGCAAAGTATATTGAATGAAATACAGCAAAATAAAATTGACCCAATCGGATTATCCCTATATGCCAGAGCTTTTCAATATAAAGAATGGAAAAAAGTAAAAGGAGATTGGTTACAAACGTTAGCGGAGGCTAAAATAAATGTAAAGACACACATCAAAATAAAAGATACCGGGACCATTAGAAATTAGTACAGCATTTCTCAGTGGAATTTTCCCTCTTCAATAATTATTAGTAATCAAGGACAGATTTCTAATTTACTGGAAAATATATAAACCTGGGGCAATATTCCCTAACAGCTTTCGTTCCAATAACAACTCCATGATATAACATCAAAAAAAATTTCCCAACTTAGGAATTTTAATTTTTTTAATTTATACAAATGTATTAACTTTATGTACTTCGATATATAGGTCCACATTAATCTATTATTGCATCATATACTGAATAGACCATGTAAATCATTTTATAAAAAGGATGATGAGGATGAACCTAGAAGACATACAAAAATCCTATGGCCTAATTGTAAGTTTAGGAGGATTGTGCCAAGTTACTAACCAAATCAAAAGGCACCATTTAAGAACATTTTCTGGGCCTTTAGATTGGTTTTATTATCCATCACTTTCAGATGTAAACAGATTACTTCAGAATCGATTTGAAAAATTTATGAAGTTGGAAAATTTAGTCGTAGAAGGCTCAGAAAGTTATGGTCTTATTGAATCAGAATTTGATAATCAAACTAAATGGGCAGAACGAGTTACCTACTGTATAAAGGACACTTATTATAATTGTTTATCAATGCATGACTTTCCTATTAATTCAGATGAGGATTGGAAAGTAATTTACCCTTCTTTTAAAGCTAAATTAGATACTAAAATTAATCGATTCCTTGAAAAAATAACTAGTAGTGAATCAATTTTATTCATTAGAATTTGGGGAAACCGAGATGAAGCCGTTGAATTACAGAACGTATTATCCAAAATTACAAATAAAGATTTTAATATTCTTATTGTAAATTTTAAGGAGGGTATATCTAATATTGTTGAACAAAATTGGGGCATACCTAGGGTTTGTTCAATTGAACTCCCACGTTATCAGGATAGATGGGAAGGTGATGATTCCGATTGGGATTATATTTTAAATAAAATAGCATTAACTTATTAATTTCCTTTTCACTTTTAACATAATTTTTTCTGTAGATTAAAATAGGCGTAGAGATATAAAATTCCCCTCTGATTAGTACACACTTAATTCATTATCCGTTCATATAATTATTCATAAGTCCTTCTTTATAGGATCAATAGTTCTTTACAAAATTAATTCCATCACTAGAGCACCTTTATGCGGTGCTCTTTTTTAATTTCTAGAATTTAAAATGGAATATTTGTTCACTTTTCCTTTAATAGTTAATTTCCTTCGCTATTCTTCTGTTAATTTCTTTAAAATCATTTATACAATCAGCATATTCTGCGTAGGTAGTATATTCACAACTACCCGATTCTATAATTCACCTTATTTTTGTTATAATTTTATCTTCTTATACTTTTAATTACATGCTTCTTCCATTACCCCAGATTCCCCTTCCCTTCTTTTATCTTAAGAACAAGCAATTTCTTTCATTAGTACTAAATAAACTAATTTACATACAATTCATGATAAACTACTTTGCGTATTCTCCACATTTAATCAGCATTTGAATTATAAATCTAACATATATTTTTTAGTTGATTGTCATTATGGTACAACCGTGTATACATTTATCAAACAAACTACATAGCTTAAATTAGTAAAATATATAGAGGGGAAGGAAATAGATCTATGAAAGTCATAATTTTGTGTGGCGGAAAAGGGCTTCGGATGCAAGGAATTTTAGAGGATATTCCCAAACCATTAGTTCGAGTTCAAGGAAAACCTCTCCTCTTGCATATAATGAATTGGTATAGAAAATTTGGACATTCTGATTTCATTTTGCCCTTAGGATATAAAGGTGAGAAAATTAAAGAATATTTTATGGACTTTAGCTGGAAAGAGAATGACTTTAGTTTGAATTTTAAAACCAGTCAATATACGCTACTTCAAGAATTAGAAAATTGGAATATACACTTTATAGATACAGGAATTGATACAATGACTGGGGCAAGGCTAAAAAAACTTGAACCCTTTGTACACGGTGAAACCTTTTTATTAACTTATGGCGATGGATTAGCCAATATAGATATTGATCAACTAATAGCATTCCATAAAGAAAAAGGAAAAATTGCTACCTTAACTGGAATTAAAAAGAATAGCCAATATGGCCTATTAGCGGTCGAAAATGGAATTGCTATTGATTTTAAAGAAAAACCATTACTTGATCAAGTAATTAACGGCGGTTTTTTTGTATTTAACAAAGAAATATTCGATTATTTAGGTAATAGTGATGATTGTGTTCTAGAAGAAGACCCTCTCCGAAATTTAATAAAAGATAATGAGCTGGCAGTCTATGAACACAAGGATTTTTGGGCTAGTGTCGATACACCTAAAGATTTAAAAATCGTAGATGAAAGTTGGAATCCTAATAAATTTTAGTGGAGAGGACTGAATAAACATTGAACTTTAATAATAAAAAAATAAGTTTACCTCGATTATATATCCCCTCTAATGAGAAAATAGTTAACCCGCTTTCAACAGAAATGAAAACTTCAAATCTCTCCCCCAAAAATACTCAGAAACAAATTAACTCTCAATTCTATAATCAACAACATGATCTAAATAATCATTTCTGTGTCATTGTAGGTAGTGAATATGTCTTGAAAATCATTGCCTTACAGCAATCATTAATGCAGTACTCAGAAAAATTCACATTGTGGATTTGTTGTATAGATCCTTTTGCATATTCATTATTAAAAGAAATGAATCTAATTAACGTAAACCTTTTACAAGTTGAAGAATTAGAAGACAGTGAACTAAAAGCAATTAAGAGAAAAAGAAAAGTAAATGAATATTGTTGGACTTTAAAATCTGTCTTGATAGAATATTTATTGGTCAATTATGATTTACCATCTATTCTATATTGTGATGGTGATTTATGCTTTTTCTCTGATCCTAATATTATTTTTGAGGAATGGGGTGAACATTCTATTTTCCTTACTCCCCAAAGAGATCGTGATTGGGTAGAAAAAATGTACGGCAAATATCAGGCTGGTCTAATTGGATTTAAGAATGATCTCTATGGACGAAAGAGTGTAAAGTGGTGGAAAAATAAATGTATAGATTGGTGTAGTGCCGAACCTGAGGAGGGAAAATTTGGCGACCAAAAGTATTTAGATTATATCCCTATCTATTTTCCAAAAGTAAAAATTTCCAATAACTTAGGTATAAATGCTGCACCTTGGAACTGTATATATAATAACGATTACAAAATTGATAAGAGTAAAAATGATGTATTTATTGAAAATGATAAACTAGTTGTTTACCATTTTGCATGTATTACTATCTTTACTGAAAATGACTTTGATCTTTGGTCTTTGGGAGCAATTTCAATACCAAACAATATATTAAATCATATTTACACTCCTTATTTAGAAAGAATCCAATTTGTTTTAAAGCAATTAAAAGAAAAATTCAATAAAAATACGAAACAATTTTTAAGTAAAAAAGATATAAATGAAGCTCAAACCTTATATAAAGATTCACAATTAAGAAGAAAAATGAATCAATCCAATCATTTTATGAACTTTTCTATGATTATAAGTAAAGAACGATTAATTCAAGGATTGACCTCTTATTATTCCTTAGAAAATCTCAACACTAAATTTACTGTATGGATTTGTTGTATGGATGATTTAACTTATCAAACATTGGAGAAATTAAAATTACAGCACGCCATACTCATTCCGGTAGAAGATATTGAAAATCATGAACTCCTCAGTATAAAGAATGAAAGAAATTTACAAGAATATTGTTGGACATTGAAATCTCCTCTTTGTCTACATGTCCTTAGTCTTTATCCCGAAGTTGATCACATTATATATTGTGATGCTGATATGTATTTCTTTACAACACCTAATATCATTCTTGATGAATGGTGGAAATACTCTGTATTCCTTTGCCCTCAAAGAAGTTCTACTGAAATTGAAAACATACACGGTATATACCAAGCTGGTTTAGTAGGCTTTAAAAACGATCAAAATAGTAAAGAAATTTTAACATGGTGGAAAGATAAATGCCTAGAATATTGCAAAAATCACTATGATGTTGAAATGAATAGATGGGGTGACCAAAAATATTTAAATCACATTCCTAACATTTTTTCTAATATAAAAATCATGACTCATAAAGGTATTGATGCAGCACCTTGGAATGTAATTTTAAATAGCAGTTCTATATCAAAAATAGATAACAAAGTTCTTATTGATCAAGATGAACTAATTGCTTTTCACTTTGGAAGTATGCAGATTATTAATCCTAATGAGTTCGACTTATGGAAACATGAAACTTTAGAATTCCCTCCCGCGATTTTAGATCATATATACATCCCTTATATTGAACAATTGAACAAGACATGTCATATCCTTCATAACACTTATCAAAAATCCTCATCCCCTTTATTTGCTGATCACATTGATACAACAACAATAAAAAATTATTTTAAATATCCCTCCCCTCTTCACAATTAAGACTGATATTCTCCTTATATTAAAATAAATAATTTTATTCCATCAACTAAAAATACATCTTAATAAAGGATAGATTATCACTATGATTACTTCATTTAAAAACAAAACTTTTCTTATTACCGGTGGATACGGTTTTATTGGTTCTCACTTGGTACGAAGACTTTTAAATTTACAAGCAAAAATTGTTCTTTTTATAAGAAAATCATCCAATTCTTGGAGACTGAAGGATATTCTAAAAAATATTGAAACCTACGAAATAGATATACGAGACAAAAAACAAGTACAAGATGCAATAAAGAAAGTTAATCCGGATTATATCTTTCACCTGGCCGCCTATGGTGTAAATTCTGCCCATACAGACTACGTACATGCTATAGAAACAAATATTATAGGGACATGTAACATAATTCAGGCAGCAAAACTAGTAAATTGCAAAAAAATTATTCATATGGGCAGTAGTTCTGAATACGGCAATAAAATGGAACCGATTCATGAAAATATGCTACTAACTCCTGTGGATATCTATGGAAGTACCAAAGCTGCTGCTACTATATTAGCCCATCAAATTGCAAGCGAAAACAATATTAATCTTATAACACTAAGACCTTTTGGCATATTCGGAGAAGCCGAGGATCCACATAAAATATTCAGCTATATTATCTTGCAAGTGTTACAAAATAAAGATGTAAATTTAACTCTATGCGATCAATTAAGAGATTATTGTTATATAGAAAATATAATAGATGCCTGTATCCTAACAGTAGAAAATACCACTGTACAAAATGATATCTTTAATATTGGGAGTGGTACCATCCATCCCTTAAAACATTATGTAGAATTATTATTCAAACATTTGAACACCAATTCCAGACCAAATTACGGTGCAATTCCCTCTAGAACAAACGAAAGATGGATTCCTGAGGCAGATGTTCATAAAATTAAAGAATCTCTTTCTTGGGAACCTAGAATTAATATTGAAGAAGGCATTATTAAAACTATTAATTGGTATAGAAACAATACACATTTATACCTAATCCCCTAAAAATATGGTACTAAAGGAGGTGGATTGATTGTTAAACAAAAACTTTAATAACGCTTTTTATGGAAAGAAAATTTTAATTACAGGACATACTGGTTTTAAAGGTTCTTGGTTATCCCTATGGTTAAAGGAATTAGGTGCCACTGTAATTGGATATTCATTGGATCCTAAAAATAAAAACGACAACTTTAATGTTACCAATCTTCAAAATGATATAATAGATATTCGCGGAGACATAAGAGATTTTAGTAAACTAAATAAAGTTTTTACAGATTATAACCCTGAAATTGTATTCCATTTAGCTGCACAACCGCTAGTTAAGTATTCATATGAATATCCTAGAGAAACATACGAGGTAAATGTTCTAGGAACTATGAATGTACTAGAAGCAATTCGATTACATGAATCAGCTAAAATAGGAATTATGGTGACAAGTGACAAGTGCTATGAAAATAAAGAATGGCCTTGGGGTTATCGTGAAATTGATTCTATGGGCGGTCATGACATATATAGTTCAAGTAAAGGATGCTGTGAGCTTTTAATTTCTTCCTATCGAAATTCTTATTTTTCAGAAGAAACATTTTCTCAACACAAGAAAATAATTGCAAGCGTTCGAGCTGGTAATGTAATTGGTGGTGGTGATTGGTCAATAGATAGGATTATTCCTGATTGTATACGAGCATTAGAATCGAATAAAAAGATTATTATCAGAAACCCTACTGCTACTAGACCCTGGCAACATGTATTAGAACCCTTAAGCGGGTATTTACTTCTCACAGAAAAGATTATAAATAATGGTATTATTTTTTCAGGAGCATGGAACTTTGGACCATCCCTAGACAATATTGTTCCAGTAGAAAAATTAGTGACGAGTTTACTAGATATTTGGGGGTGCGGGGATTGGACAGCAGAAAATATTGTTCCAATAAACTTTCATGAAGCAAATTTACTAAACCTTGACATTAGTAAAGCAAAATTCAACCTTGATTGGCAACCGAAGTGGTCCCTACAACAGACTTTAGAAAATACAATAGAATGGTATAAACATTATAATTCTTACACCCGTGCAGAGATGCTAAATTTATGTGTTAACCAAATCAAACAATATTCCATGCTTTGAACTATCCCTCTTACTCATACTCACTGAGTATTCCTTAAAGAGGGCTTCTTCTTGGCTAAAATAATAAAGAACACATTAACTTTTATAGTCTAAATTATGAACCTACTATACCAAGAATCATGTGATTGTCCATTAACAATTTTTTTCTTCTGTTATTTCAAATCAATCATAGACATTATACCGTAGAATAAAGGAATCACATATTGTTTTAGTGATTCCTTTGTTTAGAGAGCATAATGCCTTTCTTTAACGACAATACAGTATATGAACTTATTTATTTGTTCTAGTTATGAAAAAAATCTCTTCCTGTCAAAAAAGCTTATTTCAAAGAAAAACTTCCTATCTTCTTCTACTTATCCTATCAGAAAAACAAACAAGGTTAAAATTCCGACAATTATACTGAGCTTTAACAATTTTATACTTATTCCCTTCTTGTAACTACCCCACCAAAGCTCTTGCTTATATATTGAGTCTCTCATTTACTTTCACCAATGGTAATAAATTCATGAAATGTTTATTCTATTGACAAATAACTTATAGAATCATCTTTCCAGAACGATTAAAGGAGATTCTCTCCTTTATGCACCTTATCCCCTACTGGTCTTTAAAATAGTATACCTTCTTCATAAATTCACATAATTTTCAAATATTAAAACTCCAAATGTTAATACTCGTTATATAATGAAATCAAGCCATAAGTAAGATAGTTTCCCTGTTACGAGTAATGAGATAGTCTGTTTTACCTTTTTACATTATCTAAAAAAACTTGTAGGAATTCCTACAAGTTTTTTTCTTTATTCTCTTCTTATTTACATAACCAAAGTTTATACTTTTTTTGTTAAATTCTAAGTACATTCGACATAAATTGATTATTTTTTATGAATTTTATTGAAAAACATTGTAAAATACCTCCATTTTCCCTCCTATTTTGCTATGATAGTTACAATTATATAGAATTAAGATATTTCTATAGGATGGGGGAGTATATAGTGAGTGTTTCAGTAAAGGGAAATGAGCAATTAACCTCTCTATTGAACGACTGGTATCAATCTATGCTATCTCAACAAGTTATAAAGGCTACTAATCTAAAAAAGAAAATTGATGAAAAAATTAATAAGTTAAGCATTGAGCCAAATCAAGAACGTCAGGATCAAAATTTGTTACTATATTACTCACTACTTAAATTTCGTTATACAGTCTTAACAGACAGCCTCGGTATTCAACAAAATAGTTTTGATGCTATTAGTGATTATGATATGCCTACAGACCATTTTCTACGCTTCTATTATCACTTTTTCAAATCCATTCATTCTACTTTTATATCAAGCTTTACTGAGGCAGAGGAACATTATAAACTTGCAGAAAAGATATTAGTAGATATTCCAGATGAAATTGAACATGCTGAATTCTACTATAGAATTGCTACTTTTTATCACCATACCTATAACATGCTCGCTTCTATCGAATACGCAAATAAATCGAAAGCAATCTTTTCAAAGTATGAAGGTTATGAAATAAAAACAGCTTTTTGTAATAGTTTGCTAGGTGGTTGCTGTATCTATTTAAAGCAGTACGAACAAGCAGAAGAATATCTACATTGTGCAATTGAATTACTACAGAAGAATAAGGAAGAAGATTCTTTGTTATACGTAAAAAGTACTATGGGGTGGCTGTATTCTGATCAAAGTATGTCTACGTTAGCTATTCGTCATCTTTCAGAAGTAACAGAAAAAATTCCTACACACTTCAAGGCTATCTTCCTACAAGCTAAGGAACATTATAAATTAGGAGAACAATCGACAGCTAGCAAACTCATTGATAAGGGATTACAGATTTGCAGAGAAATTCATAACGAAGAATACATTCACCACTTCTCTATTTTAAAAAGATTAAACGAAAATATTCCATTGGAAGAATTAGAAAAAATCATTCAAGAAGGAATCTTATACTTTGAGGAAGAAGAATTATGGGAATATGTTGTCGAATACGCTGAATTATTTGCCACAAAATGTAGACAATTAGAGAATCACCAAAAGGTAAGTGACTATTTCCATATTTGTTACCAAGCAAGACGAAAATCAATCGAAAAAGGAGTGTTAAAATAATGAAAAAAATCAGCCTATTATTATCAGGTATTGCTTTTATTGGGGTTCTAACGGTGGGAATTTCTCAATTTTCTAAAGCGGATCAGTTTGCTACTCATGGACATTACCCTGCTCCCACATATAGTGTTGGTGATCATGGTGGTGCACCACAACAAACTTAATGTAAGTGTATGTAAAGACCCTTCAAATGAAGGGTCTTTACATATCAAAATATGTATTGTTCTTTTTGGCTACGCCAAATCAAAATTCTTCTCTCACCTGTCACCCTACACTCTCCTAAGGCAGGAGAACTCTCTCGGAAAAATCCGTTAAATAATAGAAATAGACTAACTATTATATCTATCAACTCTTTATATGCAATATTACATGCGAAGTGCCTTAAATATTTTGTTATACTATGTATGTGGATTTTTCATCCGAAAATCCTCTTAAACGCATATTTATGTATATGCCACCCTAATTGATGAAAGTGAGAAGAATGTTTATCATTTTTCTCACTTTTTTTATTTAAATTGTGGGCTTGTACTTAATCCTTTAGTTATCTTAAATAATAAAACCTCAAAAAGAGAATTCACTTTTCAAACACAACCTATCGAATGAATTATTGTCTAATAATACCACGTCATCTTTATCAACTCATTTTAGAATATTTAAACAATAATTTTATATACAAGTTCTGCATAAATTATTTATTTTCATTTATATGAGACCTATATTTTTAATTCTGATAAATTATTAAACATTGAATTATTATACACAAACCAAAAAACACGAGGTATTTTGTAGAATTTTGTCTATCAATATGTATGTACACCCTTATGTAGTGGATATAGACTGTGAGTTGTAAGGAGGTACCTTACAAAATAATGAAAAGGAGATTATAAAATGATTAGATTAACGCAATTCTCAAAGTTAGCATTTGCAACATTAATTGTGGGAAGTAGTTTAAGCGTATTTGTGTCGTCACACAGTATACAAGCTGACACCTTAGATCGTAATTACCAAGACACTGTAAAATTCATACCACCTACTAGTGCTCTACAAACATTGGAACAAAAAAACACTATTGTTCCAGAATCAAAAGTTATTAAAAACCATTATGTACAGTACTCTAAAGCACATTTCCAAACTAAAGAAATTATACCAAAAGAGATTTATTATTCTTCAGAAGGCTTTAAGGGCTATATACAAGCAAGTGCCGTTTGGGATATGGGAGATCATTTCGCAACACTATATTCCGGAACCGTTATTCGATGTTAGACTTTTATTCCCTTTTCTCCTAATGCTTATAATAATCGATAGCTCACTGCTAATACTGTAATAGTTATTGTTCAAAAAATAAACCACAAAATCTTTTGATTTCATGGTTTATCAAATATAAAGATAATGCTAAACGAATACTCTAACATTACCTTCCCCAAAGTTAATTATAGAGTATTTTCCACAAAAAGACACTCTTGTAGTGTCTTTTTTATAATATTTTGATTTACTCTCATTTTACTTTTGGTAAACTCAGATATGTAATAATACATATTATTCCCATTGTATATTATGATATACTTTCATTGTGAGCTGATACATAAGTTTCTTTAGATTAAAAAACTAAAACCTCATTCACCCAATTTTGGGGCGCCTTATGGCGTCTTTTTTTATACCCTTGAAGTAAAAAACAGGACCGTAAAATCATTGTTCAAAAAAATTGTATACATTAACAAGAATTCCACCGACTAACTCTTATTTTTTACGACTATTTATTTGTTTCAACATAATAATTTTTCATCTCGTATATGCAATAGACAATGATAGCTAAACTCCAACTGACACCATAGTAATCATGTGTGTAGAAGTCATAACCTGCCTTAATACCTTTTTCCATTACAACCAATGTAAACCCTAACGCCACCCACTTGTTAATTTTCATCTTAATATACGTTATCGCTATAATTATTAAAAATAAAATATTTGTAAGGTAGTTTATCATTAGCTCATATTTTTGAATGTATACTGCCATTATACAAGCAGTGATATTAGTCGCAATACCAAAGGCAACCACGGCTCCCCAAATCCTGTCCGAAATTCCCACCCCTGATTCAGTCCCTTCCCTAATAACATTCTTTTCCTTAATTCGTTCCTACACCCTATTCAAGATATGCTGTATTATCCTTGTCTGATGAATATCTAATTATCTTTTCATATAGTGCAAACAAAATTTCCTCACATAATTTTCTCTTTATTAGGCAAACTAGGTTTAAGCCGTTTGAACTAGCGGCTTCACTCTTCTGGTAATGGGATAGTAAATTTACAGTAATTGACTAACTCATTCAGTCCATTGGCACTGGCAGGCAACAAAATTGTTGTCTGCCATTTTCATGTATACTTTTTCTAATTTTATTCCAAACCATATGTTTGCTGTACTGATTTTGAAAAGGACGGAATTTGATTTTGAATATGTAAAAAAGACAAAGCTCCTTCCACTTTTGGTATAGGGCTTTTTCTTTTTACATATACTATTTTTGAGCCTTTTTACCAATACGTGTCCTATTGGTGTCTTGAATTCCTCCTAAAGGGGCGGCAGATACGACTGCATGCCCTTTTTATTTATATTGCGCTCTATATCCAATAAACCAAATAAAAACTAAAAATGCACTATTACATATTCTGTTCAGTCTAGATTATGTTAAAATTTCTTATGTTGTTTATTTCATAATTGAATTATGGTTTCGTATCTAATTCAGCAATATGCAAGCTGTATCCCAAAAGAAAAGACACCCAAAAGGTGTCTTTTCTACTTTTTATTCAAAAAACATTTTTCTTTTTCAGGAAATTCAATTATTCCACTAACCTAAACCTCTTATTTAAAGACATTTTGATCACGGTTCTCAAGAGTTTTCATCTATATTAACATGCAAATAGTTCACTTCCAAATCATATTTCCACCACTATATTTGCTTTCTCAAAGATTTTCTGCCTTGTTCTTAATTTTGTCAAAATCCTCATATAGTTATACAAAAAATATATGCTATTATGTTTTTAAGAAACTATGTGTTCCCTTAACCCTATATCCGGCCCTGTATTTTTTACAGGGTCTTTGTTTATTTTATTTACTTTCATTGGCTATATCAATTAAAATCGTTTAAATGTTAGTTAGTATTTGAAATGATAAACCTATTAGGCTTTTTAACAAATGAAATTTATTATTAGATTTCTAAATCTATACTGCACTAAGCGATAGTTAACACTATACACATAGTGTTAACTATCTTAATTGAATATTGATAATAGTAAGTATAAACATTATCAATTTACTATATCTTACATTTATGTAAAAATAGATGTATGTTAAGCTTTTTCAAAATCTTTCCCCTAATAAAGATTTGAAGTAGCATTTCATGATTCTCCTTACTGTTAATATGCCTTGAAAAAGAACCCAATAGGGTTCTTTTTCTTCTGATTACCTTTAGAATTGGAGTATTGGGTACTTTCATGTGTGCTGCTTCAACAGGGAGAAATCCGTTCCCTTGTAAAGTTGCTTTTGGAATCATTGATACTAAATTCCATGTAGAATTCAAGTGAAAAAGGAGCAAATTAAATTGCTCCTTTTATCGTTATAAGATTTTTAACTTCTATCCTTAAACACACTATCTAGGATCCTATCCTAGAATCTGAATTTAAATCTTAAATCCACCAATTAATTCTTGAAGTTCTTCGGCCATCTGTGCTAATTGTATTGCCGAAGAATTTATCTCTTCCATCGAAGCATGTTGTTCTTCAGATGAACCAGCTATCGCTTGCATACTTGAAGAATTCTCTTTCACAGCCATAGATATTTGATTAATTGATGTATCGACTTTCATTGCATCACTTGTCATTTTATTTGATAATTCCACCATACCATGTACTTTTGACACAATATCATTTGCAGATTTTGAAATTTCATAAAAACTTTGTTTTGTATCATTCGCAACTTGAATTCCCGACTGCACTTCAACGCCTACTTCATTCATAGCTTTTACAGTCTCATGTACATCTGCTTGTATTTCATTAATTAAACTTCCAATTTCCATTGAAGATTCGGATGATTGCTCCGCTAACTTCCTGACTTCATCGGCAACAATTGCAAATCCACGCCCCTGTTCTCCTGCTCTAGCCGCTTCAATTGCTGCATTCAATGCTAATAAATTTGTTTGTTCTGCAATAGTTTGAATTGCTTCTAATATACTTCCAATTTGCTGCGATTTCTTATCTAATAATTTAATTACATTATCGGATTGAGAAACAGAATGATGTATAGACTGCATTTGCGTTACAGTTTGTTCTACTAATTGTTCACCCTCATTGGCTTTTTGTTTTGTGTATAAGGATGAGGCCGATACTTCAGAAGCATTATCTGCCACGCATTGAATGTTTCGTGTTACCTCACCAATTAATTTCGCTCCCGACGCAACTTCATTATTTTGAACTTCTGCACTATTTGATATTTCTTCCATTTCTTTTGTAATTTGTTCTGTCGCAACACTTGCTTGCTCCACGCTAGCGGTTAGTTCCTCAGATGAAGCTGCCACATGTCCTGCAGATGTATTAATTCGAGAAATTATATTACGTAACGACTCTGCCATTGTGTTGAAACTACCACCTAATTGACCCAGTTCATCCTTTGAACGAATATCTATTTTCTCAGTTAAATCTCCCTGACTAATTCTTTGAGCTGAAATAACTAATTGCCTTAATGGATTAATAATAGATTTAAGAATGAAGAAGATAACAATTCCACCTAACAACAATGAAGACCCTATTATAGTGAGCGTTTTATAAAAAATAGGATTGGTAGCCTCTTCAATTTCTTTCGTAGGCATTACGCCAGCTATTTTCCAACCTGTTTTTTTGTTTGTATTAAAGCTTATGTTTCGATCCTCGTCATTAAGAGTATAAGTAATTACTCCATCTTCTTTCTTGTATAGTTCATCTGCTAATGATTTCTCTAATTTCTCCCCTGGCTTAAGTGTAGGATGAACAACTATAGTCTTGTCTTGACTTACTATAGATACAAAGCCTTGTTTTCCTATTTTTATCATTTTAGATGTTTTTACAATATCATTAATATTCAAGTCAACACCAATGACACCACTTTTATCAGCATTTTGCTTTGCAATTGCTATTACCATATTTCCTGTAGCCTTTGATTTATAGGGAGACGAAACAATAATCTCTCCATTAGCTTTTACTGCATCCTTATACCAACTACTTTCTAACGGATTAAATCCTTCTGGTACTTTTCCAACGGGGGCATGAATAAATTGATTATTACTAGATGTAGTATAAATTGTTTCTATCTCTGGATGTAACTGTATGTATTGATCAAATTTACTTTGTACATTTTGCAATTGGTCAGCATTATAATCCCCTTGAGTAAGTATCTTTGCAAAATGAGTTACATCTCCATATTTATTTTCTAATTCATCATCAACTATCTTATTTAAAATACTTACATTATCTTTCGCAGTTTGTAGAATTGTTTCATTAAGATCTGTTTTTGCTTTATCATAAGATGATACTCCTACGATAAGACTTGGTATAATTAATATTGCAATAAATGCCATAGACAACTTCGTTTTAAGCTTCATTTGTTCCAATCTTTCTTTTATATTAAACACTAGATGCTTCTCCCTTTCATTTTTACTACTGATATAGTTTATTTAAATTTTTCTCCTTTATTTTTTCCACATTCATTTATGGTACCTTTCGAAATGAAACCATAATCACATCCTATTATCTGTACTTTCTTATTTTGCGATTTGCATTTCACAGTCAGCGTTTTATCTATCCTCCTTTCGAATATGTTATCTTTTCATTTTCAGCAATTCTAAAGCTACGAATTGTTCCCAATAAAATAGATGAAACATAACCTTCATTTAACAGATATTATTTGACCTTAATTGGATAAAAAATTTAACGTATTCCCCGAAAGAATTCTCCTTCCTCAAGCGTGTGAAGGGCGTAGCCCAATGATAGGTGGAAGATGAATTTCGGTTTGGCATAGCCAAAAACTTTTGATAAACTAGCTATATGAAGTTCTTTGATAACTTGATATAGAAGGTTGCAGGAAGAAAATAGAGTGCGAAAACCAAGCCATTCGGTTCCTGCGTAAAATATCAACCGTACCAAAAGAGCATCCATGCGTTGGACTAGGGGTGGAACACCCCGAAGTAACGCTCAGGGAGACGAAAGGTTACTTTCGTCGTGGAACTGAGAAGCTCCCACTTCAAGCTTTGCTAAGTGGCGAGTAGTTCACTTTAGTGCTATTCCAATCGGATGAAATCCTTACCATTATAAATTCTCTAAAACTTAACTACGTAAATTTATTCTTTACATGATTATGTTTAACAGCCTTTGAACCCTTCGAAATGCATCACTCTATTCATGAATCATTCACTACGGTCGATTTTGTTGTAAGGGATAACTAAACCATAAATTCTAAATAGAAGAATAAAATAAATTGGAGGACTTCATTGTAACACGTATACACAAGTTTTAAATATTAAAATTAAGAAATATTTTTTATCAATCTTTACAAAAAAACACCCAAGAATTAACAAAGATATTATTTCGTCTGTTTAATCTCTTACAGAAAAACGGACGAAAATCCCATAGGTATGAGAAGAAAACAGTCTTTGATATCTTAGGCGTCGTATATAATTTTTCTATGCCCCACAATCATGTAGCGTAATCAAAAATCTGAAGCCCGTTAGGGTTTATTTAGGATGCAAATTTTTAAAGAACTTACACTGGATCTTTAGAAAAAAGAAAAAATATTATATGAAATTAAACTTATATAATATTAGCTTGATGAGTATGGTGCACCATCCACATTTTAATGATTTTATAGACCAAGCGATTTTCAAATTAAATTGTAATTTTGATTTAAATAATGCACTCTGAAACACTACTCTTCTTCTAAAATAGCGTAATAATATTCATCCCACCATTCATCTCCATGGGGTATACACTTCTTGAAATAGCCTTCTCTCCTCATTCCAATTTTCTCCATCACTCGATATGATGGGGTATTTTCTGGCTGACATGTAGCTATAATTCTATGTAATTTCATTTCCTTAAACCCATATTTCAATGTAGCTTGTGCTGCTTCAGAAGCATATCCTTTATTGAAATATTTAGGATTGAATACCCAACCAATCTCATAAGTATGTTCACCAAAATATTTATGAAAAACAATATGACCAATGAGGATATTTTCATCTATTAATATCACAGGAAAGTTCTTAGCATTTTCACCCATATTTTTATTTACAAAGTTTCTTGTATCTTCTTCAGTAAAAATCCCTTCAGGTATGTATTTCATAACATTGCTATCTGATGTATACTCATGAACAGCTTCCCAATCCTTGAATTCAAATTTTCGTATTAGTAATCTTTTTGCTTCTATAAACATTTACTTTTCTCCCCTCAAAAAATCGTTACTTTATTTCAGAATGTTATTTTTAATTTTATGAAGTGTATTAGGAACTTTAAAGAACCAAGTCAAATAATTATCATCTAAACTATGCATATCAACCCGCACAAATGTTTTCGACTTATTTATTATTATTATTATGTCCATGACTTTATCAGAAAGAGCTATGCCATTGGTCACCAGTGTTATTTGAGAAAAATCCAAGGTAAATGCATATAACAATATCTCTTTTAGATTGGATGTACTGTTATATCACCGTCCGTAAGTTCAATTAATTTCACTCCTATATGATTTAAGTCATCTAATAATGATTTTATTTGATCTAAGCTCATTACTTTTGGCTTTACTGCCCCAAAATCTCCATAGCAATGACGACATCTTACATTACATCTATTTGTGATTTCAATTGAAGCCATTTTTGGATATATAGTTTGTTCTTCAATTAAATTAACTGGTACATTTATAGGTTCTTCTTGCATACCAATGTTCATATTGTAAACTTTGGATACATTATTCAAAAATGCATTTAATTTCTTTTCAATACTTATTGGATCTTCACTTTATTTTAAAGGTAAGAAAGATACAACTTGTCCATATGTTTTAGTACCATCAATTAATTCAATAATTTCAGTGGCGGTTTTATTTATCGTAAATGTGTTTTCGTTTTTGAGTGTGGGAGCGCTTTCGTTAGGATTTTTATGAACAACCAATATAGATTCATAATTTAATGTGAATTTTCTTATTTCCAGCTTCTCTTTCCAAAATAGATAACCATTCACTTTAATCATCTCCTATAAAATTTTAAGTTGTTTTTAGTTTATGTATTACAAAATCCCATACTCATTTTTGATAAATTTATAGGACTTATTCTTAACATCACTGTTTGTTTATAGAATAAGTCCTAATTTAATTTCACCATAAACACTCTCACATTTTAAAGTTTTAACTTGCAGTACTAGCTCCATTTGCCGCAGTAACTAGATTTAATAACTCCACAGAACATGCCGTACATACTAAGCAACTCCAACAAGTCCAATCCCTTGGTTGTACTACTGGTGTTTCCATTTGACCTACCTCCTTTTCTGTATTGTGTGGTGCGACTAAAGTATAACCCCCCATGTTTTCTAAAAACACACAAAAAATTTTAAACATTTTTTGTGTGTTTATTTAACATCTCGTTACATATATTTACAAAACTTTCTTTTTGATTTATTTAAAATAGCAAATATCTTTATTAACTGATAACAAAAATTTTATTTATGAATAATTTATTCAAGTTAACTTTCAAACAATTTGATCGCATTATATATTGTTAATCTATTTTTTATAATTTATAATATTAACTGTGTATTGTGTGTATGTTGTGTATGCTGTGTATGTCGTACCATAACACTTATCGATAGAGAGGTTGTTTAATGAAAATAGTATTAAGTAATGTATCAAGTATGCCTTTATACCAACAGATAAAGGAACAAATTAAAGAATCTATATTTAACAATGAATTAAAAGAGGGTGAACAATTACCATCAATCCGCTCACTTGCTAACGACTTACATGTAAGTGTACTTACTACAAAAAGAGTTTATGCAGAATTAGAAACAGAAGGCTTTATAATAACAAAGGTTGGAAAAGGGACCTATGTAGCTCCTACAAATTTAGAGTTGTTAATGGAGTCCAAACGCCGGATGGTAGAAGTTAAACTTACTGAAGTTTGTCAAATGGCTCGTAGTATAGGTATTCATGCAGATGATCTCCATTCAATTTTAGATTTAATTTTAGAGGAGGAGAATGAAAAATGAATGTTGTGTTAGAAGTAAATAATTTAAATAAATCTTACGGGAATTTTTCGTTAAAAGATGTTACCTTTTCACTTAACACAGACTGTATAACAGGATTTATCGGTACAAATGGTTCTGGAAAGACCACTACAATTAAAGCGATTTTGGGCCTCATTTTAAAAGATTCTGGGAAAATTAATTTTTTAGGAAAAGATATGGATAAGCATGAAAGAAAGTCTAAAAACAAAATTGGTATCGTGCTAGATGAGGGCTATTTTTATGATGAATTAACAGTAAAGGAAATGAAAAATGTTATTGCTCCATCCTACACTGAATGGGATGAACCAGTTTTCCAAAATTACATTAAAAAGTTTAACTTAAATCTAGAACAAAAAATCTCCACCCTATCCAAAGGAATGCGAATGAAATTTGCAGTTGCATTAGCCCTATCCCATCATGCAGATCTATTAATAATGGATGAACCAACAAGTGGCTTAGATCCATTAGTACGAAGTGAATTAATGAATATTCTCCTTGATTTCATGAAAGAGCCGGGGAAAAGCGTATTTTTTTCCACTCATATTACATCAGATTTAGATAAAATTGCTGATATGATTATTTTAATTGATAATGGAAAAGTTTTAGTTAATGATGAAAAAGATGTTTTAATAGACACACATGCATTGGTAAAGGGCGACAACCGCTTAATTAATGAACAAACAAGGCCTCTTTTTTTAAATTTACATCAAACTCACTATGGATTTGAAGGGATTACTAATAAAAAAGATGATGTACGTCGACTCATGCCTGATGTATTAATAGAAAGACCAACTATTGAGGATATTATGCTTTCATATATTGGGGGGAACATCCATGTTAATTAACCTAGTGATGAAAGACTTTTTGTTAGTCAAAAAATATTTTCTAATCTTACTCGTTTTTGCTGCTATAGCTCCTATTTATCTTTCTTCACAATTAAAATTAAACGATGGCGGTCTTTTTAGCTTTCTTTTAACCGTTATTTTGATGGAATATATTTTGTTCGGAACAGTATCCAAATTTGAGGATCAGTACAAGGGAGCGGCTTTACTTTGTGCTACCCCGTACACTCGAAGCGCATTTGTAAAAGCGAAGTACCTTTTTCTTTTTGTAATTTTTATTTGTGCAGCTATTATTCGTATAATCATTTCAGTTGTCGCCCCATTGAGTATAGAAAGCCTTAGCGCTAGTGCTCTTGGAATAACGTTTTTAACTCTAAGTATTTTATTTGGTGTACTACTTCCTGTTCAGTTTAAATTTGGTTATGACAAAACAAAAATCATATCACTTTTAACTGCTTTTTTAATACCTTTTGTTGCTCCTACTCTTATAAGGGGACTTCAATCAAGCAATATTGATTTCAAAAGTATTTTTCCATTCTCACCAACTGTCCTAACATGGATGCCTTGTTTCATCTCAATTATTATTGGTTTTATATCAATGATAATATCTCTAAAAATATATGCAAAGAAAGATTTATAATTTAAATTTAAAATCATAAGAATGAGTAATTAAATACTTTATATATTTAATTACTCATTCCCTTTTATTTAATGCTCTTCTCTAATGAATCTATTCCTAAAATACATTTTATCAATATCAAAAATGAAGTACTACGCCTATTAGCGTTAGCGTAGATAGCAATAAAATAACCCTTAGAACTAGGGAGTTAGCTCGGTTGTCTTAGGAAGAATTCATTAGCTATCAAAAGTAAAGACTAACCGAGAAGCCCCCACTTCAAACAGTCCATTAGGACGTTAAGTGGCGGGTAGTTCACAACAAATCTAATAATGAGAATATGAATACTAAATTTACTCTCAAAAACAGAAGCCTAACTGCATACCTTCTGAAAGTAAACATAAGAAAAACGTACTACTCCATATGAGTAGAACGTCTTCTCACTTTAATTCATATATTTTTTTGGACTTATTTATTTTGTGTCGTATTTAAAAAATTAATAAATTCATCTTCATTTACAGGCTTACTGTAGTAATAACCTTGAATTAGATAACATGCATTACGTTGTAACACTGTTAATTGTTCCTTCGTTTCTACCCCTTCTGCTATCACTTTCATGTTTAAAGTGTGAGCAAGTGAAATAATGGTTTGTATAATTTCATCTCCGTCAGTAGAAATTCCAATCCTATTAACAAATTCTCTTGGAATTTTCAAAGTATCAATTGGATAAAGAGGCAGATATGCTAATGAAGAATAACCTGTACCAAAATCGTCTATTGATAAATGCACACCATATGATTTTAATGCTTTTAACTTCGCTAAGGTTTCTTTTTCATCTACCATTGCTATTCGCTCTGTTAATTCCAAATCAATCGAATTAGCAGGCACTCCTATTTCTCCTATGGTAGATATAATTATTTGAACAAAATCTTTCTGTTCAAACTCTATAGCTGATAAATTTATCCCCATCTTTAGATTTGAAAAGCCCGCAGAATGCCATTCTTTCAGTTGTCGACACGCTTTCTGTAACGTCCACTTCCCAATTGAAATAATCTGCGAAGTTTCTTCTGCTATAGGTATAAACTCAAAAGGAGAAATCAGCCCAAGCTCTGGATGTTGCCAACGTATTAAAGCCTCTGCACCAATAACCTTACCTACCTTACTATCAATTTGTGGTTGATACAATAAAAACAATTCATTATTTTCAATTGCATTTGGTAAATCCTGTTCTAATCGTAATCGACGAGTTACTTTTTGAGATAATGTCTCGTCATACATACAAACAGCATTGCTACCTTTTTCCTTTGCGCTATACATAGCAATATCAGCATGTTGTAAAAGTGTTGTGGCATTTGTTCCTCCAAATGGATACAACGCTATGCCTATACTAAGGGATAAATAAAAGCTGTGTTGATTTATTACAAATGGTTCTTCAGTTATGCGAAATAGTATTTCGCACAAATCTAATAGCTGTTGCTCTGTTTTGTTATGGACAATGATTGCAAACTCATCTCCCCCTATTCTTGCTAAAGGAATAGCCGGTGACAGACATGTCCTAAAACGTTTGGCAACTTCTTTTAAAACCTTGTCACCAATTGCATGACCCATTGTATCATTAATGGTCTTAAAGCGGTTTAAATCTAGATATAGGAGTCCAAACTTATCCTGTGTTTTTTGTACACGCTCAATGGATTTGTCTAATTCTTGTTGGAAGAATATTCGATTCCCAATCTCCGTCACCGTATCATGAAATGCTAGATAGTTTATCTCATCCTGTTGTTGCTTCATCCTCGTTATGTCTTTTACCATTACATAACTCCCAAAAGTTTGTCCTTCTATCATAATAGGAACAATAGTGACATACCAAAAATGTATATCCTTCTCATTATTATTTTTCACACGTAACTGTAACGAAGACGAACTACATCGTTTCCCCATCTTTAGAGCTGCTTCCAATTCAGGTTTATCTTCATCTAAAAAAATAGAGAAGCACTCTTTTCCTATTAATGCAGCACTATCTTTCCCTAATAATATACTTCCTGACTGGTTTATATTTAAAACGATACCATTTGAATCAATTGTTAATATAGGGTCTGGATGATACTCATATAATGACTTAAACCTCTCTTGATTTTTCACCAAATCATTAGATTTTTTTATTAAATCTTCTGTCCTTTGAGATACTGTTTGCTCTAATTGATTATTAAACACTTTTAATGTGTCGGTTAAATCTTTGTTTTGCATTCGTACAATTGTATGACGAATCAGTACAAATACAAAGGCAATACAATTACCCGTAATCAGTGTAGATGAAGAAGTTTGCTCTTTTAAAATAAAACCAATTAAAATTGCAACTGCAAGATAAGGAAATATGACAAGAAGTTTCTTTCCAAATGTCGGATTAATAATAAAATAATTTCTTCTAGAAGATGCACTCCTTGGGATAATAGCGGCAATGGCAATAAATAATAGAAAAACTCTATACAAACACCTTAATAATATGAGTGAACGATTTGATAAATCATCTTGTAAATAGAAATATAAATAGTCCGTAATAGACAATCCAGTTAATACTAAGATGAAAATAAATAATTTACTTTTCGCATTAAAAATTGCTGGTCGAAAGATAAGGCTAATGCCTAGTAAAAGAAGCAATAGATCTATAATCGGGAAAATAAATGAAAGAAAAACATCTCCAATTGATAAGAATAAAATATTTGCAGAAGGTTTATTAAATAGGTACCACTCTAAGGTGAAAATAGCAGTAACAACAATACATAAATCACAAATCAAATACGCCTTTTCCCATTTGTTACATTCCATCATGATTTTATAAAAGAACGCAAAGAGAAAGAAGAATAAGAAAAACAACAAAAATACATCAGAGATATTAAAATTTTGTATTGGTAATTCTATATTAAGTACTTGAAAAGCAGATATAAAATTCCCTATCAAGAAACACCCTATTGCAATAGTAATACAAGCCCAAAACAATCCTAACTTAACTTTTCTGGATACTATAGAATAGAGTAATGAGATAAATACAGTAATTTCAACAACTAAGGATGATAGTCGTATATTAAAATCTGATACAAAATAATGATTCGGAAAAACAAATAAAAATATAAAACAAAAGCTTAAATAAGCCAATAGAGCTAATATTAATACATAAAATTGCACATATGAATGTTTACGCAATAGACTCACCTTCTTGATTTTTTCTAGGCTTTTATTGATACTGCACTGCTCGTTTTCATTAAAATGAGCCTTACCTATCATTCCATATTATGACCTTTTTATTGGATTTCTTTCTACATACCACAGCCTGATTTGCTTTCTGCAGATATTTCCTCTTTTTTAACTAAGCATTCCAAAAAGAATACGATGGAAAATGTTATTTTTTTAGTATTTGCTCACCGTAAATTTGAATAATACAACTTAACTGTTCTTTGAATATGAGATAGAATCTAAACTTCCATTGCAACATAGTTATTCGCTTATTGTCACACTTAGAAAGAAGGAAAATATACTATCATAAACTTAGAATTTCGAATGAAATTACCAAACCAACTGTAATCAGTATAGTTACAACTAAGAGGTAATGTCAATTTCAAATAGCCCATCTTTTAATGGACAAAAGACGCTACATTTTGAACAAAATATGATGTTTATAAAAAAAGATGTATTGTTATATCTAATTAGCCAAACAATTATACATGATCTAGCATTAAGTGAAGATGATATTGCATCTCCACAAAAAGAATGTTACCCTAAAAATAGAATGATGAAAGGAATGATGGATGAATAATGATTAACTAATTTATATTTTAAGTTGAATTTTATAACTTCAAACTACAAAATATAGGGTTAGTCTATCCATTTTTATAATTCATTTCATACTTTATTTGTCATGATTCAAATGATTAATAAATACTTATTAAGTATAAAAGACAGACTAATCCTTCCGATTAAAAATTGGGGGATTTTTTTATTCCCTCTTATGTAAGTTGAAATTTATTAATCGCTAAATTTACTGAACAAATAAAGGAGCGAGAAAAATGGCTAATTCAGACACTATTGTTACACATGTAATGCTCTATATAAGTCGCTAATATCCATCAAACTTATATAGAGCAATTAAAAAATGGATGGATGTTCCGACTTTATATGAAACGTTTCGATATATAAAGGAGGAATTATTATGTCAATGATAAAAGTTCAAGACTTAACTTTTTCATACCCAGGTAGCTTTGATAATATTTTTGAAGATGTAAACTTTCAAATAGATACGGATTGGAAACTAGGATTTATCGGTAGAAACGGACGAGGTAAAACGACATTCCTTAATTTATTATTAGGAAATTATGAGTATAGTGGAAAAATCCTTGCTTCGGTAGAATTCAATTACTTCCCCTACCCTGTTGCAGATAAGAACAAATTTACTCATGAAATCCTTGAAGAAATTTGCCCCCAAGCAGAAGACTGGGAATTTCTACGTGAAATATCCTATTTAAATGTTGATGCCGAGGTCATGTACAGACCGTTTAAAACTTTATCAAATGGAGAACAAACAAAGGTGTTGCTTGCTGCACTGTTTTTAAATGAAGGTCAATTTCTATTAATTGATGAACCAACAAATCACCTAGACACTGATGCACGAAAAATAGTCTCTGATTATCTAAAGAAGAAAAAAGGGTTTATTTTAATTTCACATGACAGAATCTTTTTAGATGGATGCGTTGACCATATCTTATCTATAAATAGAGCAAATATTGAAGTTCAAAGCGGAAACTATTCTTCTTGGAAATTAAATTTTGATAGACAGCAAGAGCACGAACAGGCTACAAATGATCGTCTACAAAAAGACATAGGAAGATTAAAACAGTCTTCCAAGCGTTCAGCAAGTTGGTCTCATGATGTAGAAGCTTCAAAAAATGGAACAAGGAATTCAGGTTCTAAGTTGGATAAGGGATTTGTAGGACATAAAGCAGCCAAAATGATGAAAAGAGCAAAAAACCTCGAATCAAGGCAACAAAAAGCTATTGAAGAAAAGTCAAAATTACTAAAAAATGTGGAGAAAACTGAGTCATTAAAATTAGAAGCATTGAAGTTTAAGTCAAATGAATTGGTTATTTTGGCTGACGTGTCTGTTAAGTACGATGACCAAGTGGTGAATGAGCCGATTAGCTTCATAGTTGAACAAGGTGACCGAATTGTACTTGATGGCAAGAATGGGAGCGGGAAAAGTAGTATCCTAAAACTAATTCTAGGGCAATCGATACAGTTTACAGGCTTAGTTACTTTAGGTACAGGACTCACCATTTCCTATGTCCAACAAGATACCTCTCATTTGAAGGGATCACTATCAGACTATATTGAAGAGCAAAAAATTGATGAGACGTTATTTAAATCCATCTTACGAAAGATGGACTTTGACCGAATTCAATTTGAAAAAGATATATCTCATTATTCTGGTGGACAAAAGAAAAAACTGCTTATCGCTAAAAGTTTATGTGAAAAAGCTCATTTATATATTTGGGACGAACCGCTAAACTTTATAGATATTTATTCACGTATGCAAATTGAAGAGCTAATTCAAGAATTTAATCCTACAATGGTTATTGTTGAGCATGATAAGGCATTTCAACAAACAGTAGCAACAAAAACTATATCTATCTAGCTATAATTGAACACTTGAACATATAATAGGAAAACAAATCATTAAACGATAAAACACTCTAATGACTTGATGAAAAAAGCCTAATTTCTCTATAATACATTGAGGAATTAGGCTTTTTAACGTATTCCCAGAAAGAATTCTCCTTCCTCAAGCATGTGAAGGGCGTAGCCCAACGATAGGTGGGAGATGAATTTCGGTTTGGCATTGCCAAAAACTTTTGATGAACTAGCTATATGAAGTTCTTTGATAAAACTTGATATAGAAGGTTGCCGGAAGAAAATAGAGTGCAAAAACCAAGCGGTTCCTGCGTAAAATATCAACCGTACCAAAAGAGCATCTATGCGTTGGACATCTAGGGGGTGGCCCCCCCCCCGAAGTAACGCTCATGGAGACGAAAGGTTACTTTCGTCGTGGAACTGAGAAGCTCCCACTTCAAGCTTTGCTAAGTGGCGAGTAGTTCACTAGGAAAATACCTTATACTATCTACCCTTTCAAATAGCCTTTTAAAGTCGACTTACTATTCAATTCTCCGTTACATACCACTTTAAATATAATGCCCACCGAAAAAAGCCACAAATGTTTTTACTAATATATAAACACAATCCATCTTTTTACTCCCTTAAGGCACCTTCGAACTTTAGAAAGAACAAAAAAAGAAGAGGGATTTCCTTCCTCTTCACCAATAAAATCAAACATATTTACAATTAAGGAAGGGTATACATTCATCAGGGGATGAATGTAATAATAATATTTCACCTAGTGAATTATAACACAAATTCACTTCCATTAATAGATAATTTTAACATTTATGGATTATATGTGACAAAAATGTTAAACATCTTAATATTAAAAGGTTTTATATGATAAAACCAGAAAATGGCAAGTGTAGGGATAAAATATAAGGGGGATATGTATTATGTTTACAAAAAAACAAAAATTAGTAACAACCGTAACAGCTTTAACATTAGGATGTGGATTGACTTTCGAATTAACACCGGCATTTGCAGATTCTAATAAGACGTCTGTAAGCACTGAACCTATTTATTCTATTCATAAACAAGAACAAGATCCTTTTACTGGATATGTCATTTCAGTAGAAAACAATTATTTAGTGGTTGCTTCTACATCTACAAAAGATGAAGCTCTCGCTTACCAAAATGATTGGTGGGAGTTAGTAAATCAAAATAAGATTTTAAGGGTTCCTATTTCAGATGGTGAAAATTACACTATAGGTGAACAGTTAAATGTTTATGCTGCTGCATGGACCAAATCTTTACCACCAATTGCTGTAATGCCTAAAATTGAAAAGTACTTCAATAGATTATACTAAAAATAATAGGGCATTATTCTAATTAGAATGATGCCCTATTATTTAGTAAAAAACTGAATACGTAATATTTATATTCTTTTTCGTTGCTCTCTGATTTCCATCATATATTAACCTAATACATGTCATTCTGTACCTGACGCAAGATCTTACATCTCACATTACTGTAAAGATATTACTCGCTATCTTTCATCTCTAAAATAGTAGTATCGTTTACAATTCCATGACATACCCTTTAAAAGCATTAAGAAATATCTTATTTCATACCTCTATCTTTTACAATTTTACTGCTATCGCAAACCAATTTAATTCTTCAATTCTATTTTCACAGATTCATATATTCTTCTAAAGTCAATTTTTTCTTATATATACTTTCAGCAATATCCCCTACGTAGCGAATATGCCACGGTTCATAAGCGTATCCAGTAATACTCTCTTTACCTTTTGGGTAACGGATAATAAATCCTGCACGATGTGCATTTTCTTTCAGCCATTTTCCTTCTTTCGTATTCGCAAAAGTTAGCTCTAGCTCATTATTTGCACTTTTAGAAGAAACATCCATCGTTAATCCTGTTTGATGTTCACTATGTCCGGGTTTTGCCGAGAAGCGATCAGTATGCTCTTGTCCTTTTCTTTTCACGTTGTTTGCATACAGGTTTTTTTGATAATCATAGGAGCGAAACCCTGAAACAGCATTTAACTGGATTCCTTCTTTCTTTGCTAAATCAAATAACTTTTCTAGTGCTTCTGCTGCCTCTTTACGAAGATAACTCTTTTCTAACGTCCCACTGAATGAGAATGGTACATTTGGTACAACTAAATCCTCCGGTTTATAGTCTTCGGGCAATCCATATTCCTTATTAACTACAGCCTGTATACTAGCAAAAGAACTTGCTATGTTATTTGAAGTACCATTTTTCTCTCTATTTATGGAGTTTTCACGAGTTTCATAGTTTGTCTTTTTTGATTCTTTACCAAGAGATTGATTGGTGTAAAAGATAAAGATACCTAGTATTATAATCATACAAGTAAAAATCCCTACTAATTTAATTCTCATTATTCATTTCCTTCCTGCCACTCTTAATGTTTCTCGTTCATAATACTACAACCATATCAAATTCATATTAATTCGAAGTGAACTTTTGTTCTTAACATATTTCTTAACAGAAAGACAGTATATCCTCCTATTCGTTTGACACACTAAAGATACTAACACGTAGAAACCAATTCTATTCCTACATATGGAAATTTAATCTAAAAATTTGTATAATAAGATTAGAAGTGTAGCATTCTATTATAGAAAGGTCTTGGTATAATGCTAGGTATTGATGTAAAAAAAACAAAAGAAGAGTTAATAATTTCATGGCAATTGGCGAAGATTACGATTCCATTACGTGATGTAATTGAGGTTACTGAAGATGGTACCTATGCGGGTATTGAAGATACTAGTGCAATCCGTATTGGCACTGCATATGGAACAACGGATCGTATTGTAATCAAAACGGTAAAACAAAATTATGTATTATTTACAACAAATAAAGTTTCAATTTTAAATGCAATAAACGCTTAAAAATGAACATATTAACGGGCTTAAACAAAGTCCAAGTTAAATAAAAAGGTGCGAAGCCATAGAATTTGACTTTACACCTTTTTTTAAATACTCTAAATGAATGTAAATCCCCTTTAACACTTCAGTAAGATCTTTATCACTTCTATCACACTTCACTACTCTATATCCCATTTCTCTAAGCAAAGTAGAACGCTACCCCATTCTCGGTATTAGTTACACCATACTTCGCGCCATGTAAGTCAAATATGTTTTTTACAATTGAAAAAACAAAGCACGTACTGCAGCTTGGCAAATTATTCGAGATATACAAGGTTTTTATGCCTGAATACAGCATAAAAAAAGCCTTGGCGACCAAACCAAGACTTTTTATGACCTATCAATCACCAAGAATCAGAACCACCCGACTTCTTGTTCATTATAATCTAGCATACACCTTCAATTTACTATACATTTTTTATATTTTCAAAAATTTACATTCCTTTTACACAACATTCATACTTTTCAATTCTGAAAGTCCCCTTATTCTACCTCTGCCATATAAATATCCATTCTAATACAGTTTGTACATCGTTATCATTCTACTTTCATCATAATCAAATACACTATATTAGTAATTTTTGCTGTGTCTATTGATAAATATAATAAGACTGCCAAGTACACTTAATGAAAGCACAAAATATAATAATAAATCAGGTAGAAATTCTAAAGAAATTATTTCTACTGATTGAAAAATAAAAATGGCAATGATACCTACAGATAAGATATTGTACAACACATTATTTGTTTTATATTGAATTTCTCTCCCTCTTTCGTCTTTTGCTTCATCACTGGACTGAAATTGTATTACGTACATCTGACTAATGAATATTACAACTAAAAATAAAATTTTTAACCACAACATATGACTCACTCCTCCTGATAATCAAACACGTCAGTTATCGGCTTTTCAAATACATTTGCGATTTTAAAGGCAAGAATTAGAGAAGGATTATATTTATTCTTTTCAAGAGTAGCGATAGTTTGTCGACTAACACCAACCCTTTTTGCCAATTCTTCTTGAGTCCAACCTTTTTCTGCTCGACAAACTACAATTCTATTATGTAACAATAGGAACACCTCTCAGAAAAATTGTAATTTATTTCTTACAATTCGTAAAGTATTTTTTACAAATTTTTCAACACTTAAAATAAATTTAGATCAAAAGATCATGAGTTATAAACCCCAAAATCCCCCCTTTATAAAATAAAGCTCTTTACTTTAAAGTAAATAAATTTCCCTAACCAAAACTAAGAAAGTATAAAATCATATTTGATTAAGTAGAAGTTTCGTTTGATACATCTGTATAATCTCATTATGATAATTACTTAGCGGAAGTATAAACCTACATTTTATGAAAAGTTACGCTTCCTATGATACTTATCAAAAACCTACGCTCCCTCTCATAAGAAGTATTTAATAGAAAACTGTAAAAAAATCAAAAAATACATTAACGAAACTTGTACTACCTTACCTATACTTTTCAAATTTAAAAGTATGAACAACTTATTAATTCAGAATATTCTGTATATTTATGAAAAAAATCGTGATTAAATTTAATTTATCGAATTCCTGTTATTATCAGAATAAGCCTTTACAGAGAAATGGGGGATATTATGACTGTTCAAGAAAAAAGTAATAAACAATTGATGGAATTATTACATGAATGGTATGAAGAAATTCGTTTATATCATGTAGTAGAAGCAAAACAAACATATCTAAAAGTAAAAGAAAGTTTAAAAGGAATAGAAACAGACCAATATGTATCATTCTATTATTCCCTACTGAATTTTAGATATAAAGTTTTGGTAGATGGAATGAGTATTACAAAAGATTCTTTTAATCAAATAGAAAAACTACCTCATATTAAAGAGGAATTTTCATTTTTAGCTTACTATTATTATTTCTTTAAGGCAATCCACTCTACAATTATAGCAAATTATACTGAGGCAAAAGCACACTATGAAAAGGCGGAAGGACTTTTAAAAGATATACCTGACGAAATAGAAAAAGCTGAGTTTGAGTATAGATTTTCAACATACTGTTATCAATCTTATCAGCCATTTGAAGCGATTCAACATGCAGTAAAAGCCAAAGAAATATATTTGAATCATGTAGGCTATAAAATTAATATCGCTTTGTGCGACAATGTATACGGACTGGCTTGTATAGATCTAAGAGAATTTGAAAGAGCGGAAGAATGTCTCAATATGGTCATTGATGTTTTTAAGAAGTATGATGAAGAACAATTATTATTACGAGTACGATCCAATTTAGGCTGGTTATATAATATTCAAGATTTATATCCATTGGCGATTAGACAGAGTTCTGAAATTATAAATACCATACCGAACCATTTTAAAGCATTATTTGTCTTAGCAAGAGCATATTATAAGTTAGAAGGCGTTGAAACAGCAAGAGCATATATCGAGCAAGGAATGAAATATTCAAATGAGTCAGGAAATGAAGAATATAAACACCGTTTCGCAGTTTTAAATGAACTAATCACAGAACTGCCTAGAATTAAACTAGAAAAAGTAGTTACTGATGCCATTTCTTATTTTGAAAAAGAGGAAATGTGGGATTGTGTAAAAGAATATGCAGAGATTTTAGCACTACAATTTTACGAGGCAAATAATCATGTTAAAGCGAGCAAGTATTTCTATATTAGCAATCATGCTGATAAGAAACATTTAAGAAAAGGAGCGTTAAAGTAATGAAAAAAATAAAAAAAGTGTTATTCAGTACGATAATAGTAAGTACATTAGCTTGTAGTATGATTAGTTTAAATGTATCACAACAATCTTCATTTAATGGTGGAGATACGCCAGCACCAACAAAACTGAGTGTCTCTGGTGGAGTATCTATTAAATAAAGTAATCCAGTTTTCTTACCTAGAAAAAACAGAAAATTCGAACTATAATTATAAAAACGTTGAATAAAGTGGATAAAATATTGAACCCTCAGTCCGAAACAGATTTGTTTCGGACTATTCACGTTACTATAATTGTGTGTAGGATGATAGTCTAAAAGTAGACAAGTTTTTCTATACATAAATAGAAAACGAGCACCCTATCGCCATGTATGGGGATAGGGTGCTCGTTTATATATATTTACAATTCCAGTTAAAAATTTAAATCTACTACTTAGAAAAATCACAATTTTATATTTAATTTTTTTTGCACCAGAGTCATTTTTCTTATATTTTTTTCACACTTTTACTAAGTTTTTTGTAAAATTCACCTTTCGTTTTTATATGCTTAAACTGATTTGGATTAATATTTGCTTTTTGTGAGAGTGCTACAATCTCTTCTTTTGTAATTGAATCTTTAGTATTTATAGAAGCTATATTTGTATATTTTCCATCTTCAGTTTTTGGAATTTCTAATATCCCTTTATTCACCAGATCCACTACAGCCCTATGCTCTGAAGAATGTGTATTCACACCAGTAATTTTCCAATTATGCATAACTTTTGGTGTGTAAACACCGTTCTTTACCTCTTTTAAATATGTAATAGCAAGGTTACGAATGGTTCCACCAGTTTCCCCGAATGCATTCTCTTGTTTAGATGACCAAATTTGTTCAAACTTACGCCCCTCTAAAGCTCCACCTTTTGCCTGAAGAGCCTCCATTCTATATGCATTCATTCCCAGCGTCATAACATCGTTCGTTTTGATTGGTTTATTTGTACGAATAGAACGTAAATTTGTTATTCTACTTCCATATGGTTTTGTTAAGTCAATTTCGTATTTTACGCCTCCAAAGAAATCGTTCGTACTGTATTTAGATGCACGACGGGTTTTATCAAAACTAACTGTTACATCTCCAGGACGAGATGAGTTAAAGTACCCCGCTGCCCATTCCATATAGTCTTTTAAGTCTTTTCCAGTTACCTTATATACCGTAATTTCACCCAAAGCATATTGATAATTATATGCAATATCTTTTTTCTTAATAGGACCTACATCCAAACGGGCATTATCGTTATCAATTTGATGGGCGACTACATCTGCTTTGCTGTAGTAGAGCATGACTTCATGAAAGAAATCTGATAAAGGTGTCTCTTGAATCTGCACACTTGGAATACCCTTTATTTCATTTTCAAGAACAAGGTTTCTTCCCTTTAATTGAGCGACTACAACATTTGCATCTCCCCTCGCATACTCATGAAAAGGTGTCAGTGTGTCTTCAAGTGTAGGATCAGATACTACTGTTGTTCCATCAGTATTTTTTACAGGTATAGCGGTAGCAGTTTTATCTTTTAGAACCAGCTTTCCATCTTGCTTTGTAAAAGTAAGGTCAATACGCGAGATATGTGTTCCATACTTGTCTGGTTCTGTAATAATAACGCCATTTACAACTTCTTTTTTAACAAGTTTATGCATATGAGCTGCAAAAATAGCGCTTAGTTCCGGACAAGCATTCGCAATATCTTGAACCCCAGTACCAGGGATTCCATTCTCATTTTCTAATCCCATATGCATAACGCCTACCATTACATCTACTTTACCTTCTAACTCTTTAATGGCCTTCTTTGTCTCTTCTACTGGATTTTTCACCACTAAACCATCCAGATGATCTGTCCCTTTTTCAAAATCACTAATCATTGGTGTATTCATACCAATAATCCCGACTTTAATTCCACCTTTTTCAACAATTGTATATGCAGGAAGAAAGCGTTCTCCATTTTCCTTGTAAATATTTCCTAATAATGTCTTTCCCTTATATTGTTCACTAACTTTTTTCAATGTATCTAGGCCAAAGTTAAATTCATGATTTCCAAATGCCCAAGCATCATATCCCATGGCATTCATCGCTACCATCATTGGCGATTGTGGTTGATCATTGAATAATTCTACTGAGTTTCCTTGAATTGTATCCCCAGCATCTACTAATATGGTATTTGGATTTTCCTGACGTACCTTCTTTATAACTGTATAGAGTTGCGTTAAACTTCCACTCGTATTTGCACCATCAAGCGCATAATCCCAGGGCATAAATCTACCATGAATATCTGCAGTACCTAACAGTGTAATATTAACACCAGATTCCTCAGCTTTTGAAGTAGATGGTTTGACTGTTACCGCTGTTCCAAGAAGTATAAGAATAACAAAATAACATAAATAGTTCTTCCATTTCATTTTTTGCATAATAACAATATTTCTCCCCTTTTGTACTGTCATATAGTTGCTTGAACTTTAAAAATGTAACTTATTATTCGGAAAACTTCAACTGCAAAAAGTAATTTTGCGGGGGATTCTGTATGAAAAACAAAAAAAGATATAGAAAAAGCACTGCCGAATTGTTCAGCAATGCTTTTCTATTAAACGTACTATAACAATGAGTGTCTACTTTCTCTTATTCATGAGTACTATAGGTTCATATATGTTCACTTTAATTTTAAGATACGTTCTATTTCCTCTACACTCAACTTACTTGCTTTTGCAATAGTTTCAAGCGGTACACCTATTTCATGCATCCCTCGGATCATTTGCATCTTACCTTGTTCAATTCCTTTTTCTATGCCCTCTTGTTCAGCATGCGCTAGCTTAGCTTGTTCATCTAAAAGCAATTTCTCGCGAGCTTCATATGCTGTTCTGAAAGAAGAATCATGGCTCATATTTTCCCATTTACTTATTTCCTTTTTTAAAATTGGATCTTGATTCATATCAATCCCCTCCAATACAATGTTTGAGTTAAATGTTCATCTCCATGCGCTGGTAGTAATAACATCCAACAAACAAATGAATTTTCTCAAGGGTTTACTTTTTCTTCACGCCATTGTTTTACTAATTTCGGTATCTCTACAAGATGGATTTCAATATCGTTGCTTAATAGTTGTTGCATTTTTGTATTCCATAATTATCCGATAGTATGAAATTCATCATCCTGAGAAATTAAACTCCCCCCACTTTCACTTCTTTTATTTTAATAATTAGAGCAATAAAAAAGTAGTGAATTTACACTACTTTTTGGTATAAAAATTATTTGAATTCTTTTTTATATAATTTAATAGCATACATTTCTCTAAAAATAGACAATGATTTTTACTTTCCAACTTCACAAAGTAATTTTATCTCCTTAATTTGTTCTATATGGCGCTGTTCATGCAAATAAATCAGTTCTATCCACTGATCAAGAAGTAATTCTCCAAGAGCTGGATGCATCACTGATTTTTTCTCTAATATAGATTCATCTTCTATTGTACTTAGGAAACGCATTAATTCTTTTCTAGCGTCGTTTAACAAATCGACCATTTGCTGCACTTCAAATGGCTCTATGTTTGGTTGAATCATTTCTGGGGCTATAAATTTTATAGATCTATCTAATAATATAGATTGAATTTCTTTACGCTCATTTTGTGTACTATCCATCTTTTTTAATCCAGATGAAATGACCTTTATAACCCTTTCATCTAATAACACTAAGTGATGACATACTTGTGCTATACTCCATTTATCCTTATCTGGTTTCTTATTAAATTGAGTATCACTTAACAAAGTAATTTCCTCAAATAAATGATTTCGTGTATCATAAAACTTATCATTAACAAGTGTATTCATGAGAATTCCCCTTTCATCTAAAAGCAAAATAGATTAATTCCTACTCTAGCATTATTCTCTATGAAAAAATATTATCCTTCACTACCTATTGGTTATCATATCTGTTGTTGCTTGTGCCAATTTAACAACAAAACTTGTAACGAAACAAAATGTAAACCAAAACAAGAAACGAATAAAAGCAATCTTTGCAATATAAGTTTGTATATAATTCCATTCAAAGGCTCAAAATATCGAAGTGTCTATTCATAATTCCATTGTTTTTAATCTCATCTCAAAAAGGAGCTGTATTATATGGATAAAGAAAAGCTAGTAAACAAACAGATGAATCGTGTCCCATCGGATGCTCTGAACACCCCTAGTAAGGAACAAGAACAAATGCTAGAAACATCATCTCAAGTGGAACATAATCCAAACATTAGCAATAAAGTTATTAACCAAGACCTATATGGCACAGACTTACCCATTTCAGATGTAGATAGAACAACAAACAAAAAAATAAATAACTAACAATTCAAAAACACAGACCAAAATAAAAGATTTATTTTACATAATTTCTGAAAGAATTCTCCTTCTTTAAATGTTCGCAGGACAATAATCCGGCGATAACAGTAAGAAGAATTTTCCTTTCCACACACAAATAAAAAAACGAGCACCTTATCACTATGAATAGGATTGCTCGTTTTTATTTTCGTCTATTCCTTTTCTGGCCAAATTTTCGCGTTTGGTTCTAATAACCACATGTGGTCTTCCTCCATGATACGATCATTCCATGGATTATTCTCAAGATGTCGAATCATCCAACAAAAATACATGGCATATCCAGGCGCCGTTGCTTGTGGATGGTCTAGCTCACCTGGAATTGTAATAAAACTATTATGTACAACGCGATAAGCATCCTCACCAACCATTGCACATCCAAATCCCTGTGGCTTGTTAAAGCGATAATAATATACCTCCGGTTGATCATGGTGATGAGGTGGATAACTGGACCATCGCCCTGGATAAGAAATAACTTCTCCTACTACCATATTAGAATATGCTGCATTGTTATAGTCAAAAATCGTACGAATGACACGCTGTGCAGTGCCCTCCCATACTCCTTCTCCAGCCACAACACTTTGACACTCATTTGGAGTATATAACTTAGAAGCAAATTCTTGATCATTATCTGTTTTTTGAACAAGCACTTCACTATCTGAAAGAGCAGTAATGGTAACCTTCACATTTTTAGCCACATGTAAGCACCAAGGGTTTTCTTCAAACACAGACTGTCTTTGAATAACTTGTTCCATTCCTTCCCACTCTAAACGTATTGCCCCTTCTAGTAAAAGAACTGCTGTTTCATTCTTTTTATCAAATAGCAACTCTTCTTTTCCATTAGACATCTTATATATGCCTATATCCATTAACATATCACTGCATTGACCGTTCATTTCTGTTAATACATTATATCCTTCATTTAATTCACCTAATTTTCCTAACATGGCTTTCTCCTCCTTTTAATTAATGGCTTCACTAGCATTCTCCACTTTTGTCAGCTAACTACATTCCGAATTTCTTCTAACTAGTAATGAAGAAATTTTTTCTGATTATGCTCTGTTTTCACTTCCGAATATTTGCATATGACTTTTAACGTTTTCATATGCGGCCTCAATAACATCCTGGTGATACGTAAAATAATCTGAATACGGAGTGTTTAGGACGGTATTGCTAACCGCAGTAATTACATTCTGAAATGTGGCTGTTGCTACATTAATTTTACGAACACCATGTTGAATACATTGCTTGAAATCCTCTGGACTAATGCCAGATCCACCATGTAAAACGAGTGGGATATGGACTACCTCATTAATCTCTTGTAGGCGGTCTAATCGTAAATTAGGATCGCCATTGTACATACCATGCGCATTTCCAATTGCAACAGCTAACGCATCTACCTCTGTTTCTTCTGCAAATCGTTTTGCTTCTGTAGTGCTTGTCAACAACATTTCAATATCTTCTGATCCGTCCTCACTACCACCAACTCTGCCAATCTCAGCCTCTACCGTCGCACCGTACTGTTTCGCAAGTTCTACAATTTCTTTTGTCTTTTGTATATTTTCTTCTAACGGATAGTGAGAGCCATCAAACATAACCGAACTAAAACCAATTTCTAACGTCTCTTTAATCTTTTCAAATGTCATACCGTGATCAAAGTGAACCGCTACTGGAACAATTGCTTTTTTCGCTGCAGCTACCATCAACGGACCAATCATATGAATTGGAGAATGATTCAAACGAACTTCCGCAATTTGTAGAATAAGCGGCGAATTTAACTCTTCAGCTGCTTTGATAGCTCCCATGACCATTTCCATATTCGCAACACTGAAAGCCCCAACCCCATAATTCTCTTGATTTGCTTTTAATAAAATATCTTTCATTTGAACTAATGGTATTACATATTCACCTATTTCAAAATTATTTATTAAATGTAGAATTAACCGTCTCGTCTTTTTACTCCATTTGTAAGAGGAAATGTTGATTGCACAATCATCAACTTAGAGATAGTCTCAAAATGCGGAAATTACAGACCTGCTTTTTCTTGTATAAATTTTCGGGCTTTTAATGCGTATTCAAAAGGATTCGCTAAAGCTGGGTCTTGCTCTGCTTCTACCACAAACCACCCTTGATAATCAGAGTTTGCAAGGATAGTAAACACTTCATCAAATCCAATTACGCCATCCCCAGGGACTGTAAATGCCCCATTCTTCACTGCCTGTAAGAAGCTTAATCCGTTTTCCTTTACAGCTTCTACTACTTCTTGACGAATATCTTTTAAATGTACGTGTTTAATCCGAGGTAAATATTTCTTCAAAATATAAAGAGGCTCTTCTCCTGAAAAAACAAGATGACCTGTATCAAAAAGCAAAGATACAAGCGCTGGATCAGTCATGTCCATTAACTTTTCAATTTCTGCCGTTGTTTGAACACCCGTCCCCATATGGTGATGGTATACAATATGTAGCCCCTTTTCCTGAGCTAATTTACCGAGGTGATGTAATCCATCTGCAAGCTTTTTCCACTCTTCTTCTGTAAAAACAGGCTTATTTTTAAATAGTGGTACATCCATTAACCCCTGAATACTATGCCCTTGCTCTGAAACAACGATGACTTTTGCACCCATGTCATGCAAGAAATCCCTATGCTTAATAAATTCTTCTACCGTCTCTTCAAGCGGCTTCGTTGTTAAAAACGTACTAAACCATGCACTAGCAATCTCCAAGTTTCGTAATTCCAAAGATTTTTTTAATACAACTGTATTTCTCGGATATTTATTCCCTACTTCACTTCCATTAAATCCAGCTAGTGCCATCTCACTAATACATTGTTCAAACGTATTTTCTGCCCCTAGCTCCGGCATATCATCATTTGTCCAAGCAATTGGTGCAATTCCAAGCTTAATCGTATTCTCTTTAAACATCCCCTTGTCTCTCCTCTTTTTAAAATGTGATAGAATTTCGCCCACTTCTCTTATCTATTTGTTAAAAAGAGAGCTTCCTTAACAATATGCATGTAGATAAAAAGCTCTCTTTGTGTCCTACTCTAATAAGATCTTGCCTGTTGCAAGTTACTTACTTTACTCTCGTACGCAGCTTGTACACTTTGACTTTTAGATACTTCTGCAACACCTACATGCCACCATGACTCGTATCCATTTGTCATTGTTTTTGGTAATACTTTAATATCAATTAATGTAGAAACTGTTTGTTTTTTCGCATCTATAAGCGCTTCTTGTAATTGTTCTAGTGATGTAACATGATATGTTTTCACACCATATCCAGCTGCGCTAGCTGCAAAATCAATTTTCATAATTCCCCCGTCTAATTTACGAGTTTCCTGGTTTCGGTAGCGAAACTCTGTTCCAAAGCTTCCCATTCCATTACTCATTTGTAAGTTATTAATGCAGCCAAATCCGGAGTTATCAAACAATAAGACGTTAATTTTTTTGTTTTCTTGAAGACTTGTGACAAGTTCAGAATGAAGCATCTGGTAACTACCATCCCCTACCATTGCATAAACTTCCTTCGATGGTTCAGCTAGCTTTACACCTAGTGCGCCCGCAACCTCATAGCCCATGCAAGAGTATCCATACTCCATGTGATATGTATTTGTTTTTCTTGATGCCCACATTCTTTGTAAATCACCTGGAAGACTTCCTGCCGCTCCAACGATAATTGCATCTTCATCAAGTAATGTATTGATTTGTCCAATGACTGCAGTCTGTGTTAATTGTGTACCAAGTGCGTCTACATACTCATTTAAATTTTCATCAAAATGGCCTTCTACTTCTGGTGTGAAATCTTGACCTGTAAAGCGAATATTATGTAGACGTGATAATTCTGTTTCCCAAGCCTCTTTTGCATCAGCAATTTCTACTGTATAACTAGATCGATAATCAATTTCTTGCAGTTCATCTATTAGAGCAAGAAGCGCTTCTTTCGCGTCTGCTATAACCTTTAATGCATCCAGTTTATTCGCATGGAATTCTGAAATATTGATGTTTAAAAACTCAACTTCCTCATTTTGAAATAATTGTTTCGATGCCGTTGTAAAATCCGTAAACCTCGTCCCGATCCCAATAACAAGATCCGCTTCCTTTGCAATTGTATTAGCTGCTATATTTCCCGTTACCCCAATGCCACCTAGATTATATCGATGACTACTTTCAATTGCACTTTTTCCGGCCTGTGTTTCTCCAAATGGAATGTGGAATGTTTCAGCAAACTGTTTGAGTTCTTCTGCCGCTTCTGCGTATCTTACACCACCACCGCAAATCATAACTGGCTTTTTCTTTCTCTTAATCATTTCCACTGCATCCGCTAAGCTGGCTTTTGTAGGTATACGGCGTTCAATACGATGAACACGCTTTTGGAAGAAGTAACTTGGAAAATCCCATGCTTCTCCTTGGACATCTTGTGGTAAACAAATTGTTACAGCTCCTGTATCTGCTGGATTCGTTAAAACCCGCATCGCTTGAATCATAGCTGTCATCAATTGTTCAGGACGATTCACCCGGTCCCAATACTTACTTACTGCACGAAAAGCATCATTTGTAGAAATAGATAAGTCATGTGTTTGTTCAATTTGTTGAAGAACAGGATCAGGTTGTCTCGTTGCAAATACATCTCCTGGAAGTAATAAAACGGGAATATTATTTGCAGAAGCTGTTGCTGCAGAGGTAATCATGTTTGCTGATCCAGGACCAACGGAAGAAGTACATGCCATAATTTGTTTTCTATGTTTTTGTTTCGCAAAAGCCATCGCAGCATTTGCCATTCCTTGCTCATTTCTCCCTTGATATACTTCTAATTCCCCTGCGTCTTCTTCTAAAGCTTGACCTAGGCCTACTACATTGCCATGACCAAAAATCGTAAAGATTCCCTTAACAAACTTTTGTTGCTTTCCATCAAACTCTACATATTGCTGATTTAAAAACTTTACCAATGCTTGCGCCGTCGTCATTTTAACCGTTTGCATATGATTTGCTCCTTTCTATCTCTAACAGTCATTCTGCATATGAAAAAGGAGTATTAGGAATATGATAGACTCCTAATACTTCCTTCTTATGTTTTACTACTTGCATTACTTTCGCTTCCAAGCAACTAGACAGATTCTACTTCTCTCTTAATGATTACTTTTCCCAACGAGATGTAAGCATTTTCTTTCTTGTATAAAACTCAACGCCGTCAGTACCGTTCGCATGAAGATCACCGTAGAAAGAGTCTTTCCAGCCAGAGAATGGGAAGAATGCCATTGGAGCCGGAACCCCAACATTCACACCTAACATGCCTGATTCAATTGTTTCACGGAATTGACGTACACTTGCCCCGCTATCGGTATAAATGCAAGCTCCATTTGCAAAACGAGACTCATTCGCAATTTCAATTGCTTCATCCAATGATTTCACACGAACAATAGATAAAACAGGAGCAAAAATCTCATCTTGCCAGATTTTCATTTCTTTTGTAACATGGTCAAAAATTGTTGGCCCAACGAAGTAACCAGCTCCTTTTACAGCTGTATCTTCACTTCCATCACGAACTAACGTAGCGCCCTGTTCTACACCTGAATCGATATAACCAATTGTGCGCTCTTTATGGTTATCACGAATAACTGGTCCTAAAAATACATCTTCATCAAGACCATTGCCAATTACAATTTTATTCGCTTCTGCTACTAGTCTTTCAACTAATTGATCTGCAATTTCTTCTTCTACTGTTACAACAGAAGCAGCCATACAACGCTCACCAGCTGAACCGAATGCAGCGCTAATAATTTGCTTTGTAGCTAGTTCTAGATTCGCATCATTTAATACAATGGAATGGTTTTTCGCACCCGCTAGTGCTTGCACGCGTTTTAAGTTTTCTGTTCCTTTTTTGTATACATATTCTGCGACAGGCTGAGAACCTACAAATGAAATTGCCTTCACTAATTTATGTTCCAGAAGACCGTTTACTACATCGTGAGCGCCATTTACGATATTTAATACACCTTTTGGTAAGCCTGCTTCTTCAGCTAATTCTGCTAATCTTGCTGCTAGAAGTGGTGTACGCTCTGAAGGTTTTAATACAAATGTATTACCACAAGCAATTGCAAGTGGAAACATCCAGCATGGAACCATCATTGGGAAGTTAAATGGTGTAATCCCACCAATAACACCAATTGGGTAACGATACATACCAGACTCAATACCTGTTGCAATATCAGGTAGCTGTTTTCCCATCATTAATGTAGGAGCACCCGCTGCAAACTCCACGCACTCAATACCACGAAGAACTTCACCGTAAGCCTCGTTATAGCTTTTTCCGTTTTCAATCGTAATGAGTTTCGCTAACTCTTCCCAGTTATCTACTAGTAGTTGTTGATATTTAAATAGAATACGAGCGCGTTTTGGTACAGCCGTTTTAGACCAAGATTTGAATGCTTCATTTGCTACTAATACAGCTTGGTCAACGTCTACTTTTGTTGAAAGTGGTACTTGAGCGATTACTTCTCCTGTTGCAGGATTATATACAGCTTCCATCTTAGTTGAAATGGATTCTACCCATTCGCCGCCAATGTAGTTTTTTACAATTTGTGCTGTTTGTACTGTCATATTCATTCTCTCCCTTTTATGTAATGTAGAAGCGTCCAATAGGATACGCCCTTACTTGATTATTGATTCATAACGTTTCTATACCAATTCCTCAGCCGTCTCCATGAATGCAGAAATCTCTTCACGTGTTGGCATTGCATCAGAACAGCTATGTTTAGAAATAACGATTGAAGCAGAAGCACCACCTAATCGCATCGCTTGAGGAATCTCAAGCCCTTGCATTAGTCCATAAATAAACGCAGAAGCATACGAGTCGCCAGCGCCAAACGTCTTTAACACCTTTGTTTTAAAGATACCGCCTCGGTGAGATTGACCGTCTCTCGTATAAGCGATTGAACCATCCCCGCCATGTTTAATTACAACGATTTTCGCATGATGAGAAAACCATCTTTCAGCCGTAACTTGGTCATTAGACTGTTCATAGTTTAATAGTTTTTCCATCATATCGAATTCTTCACGCGTTCCAATAATGACATCAGATTTTTCAGCCGCTAGATTATAATACACAGCCGTTTCAGCTTCTGACTGCCATGTATAAGGGCGGTAATCCACATCAAAAAATACAACTACATCATGCTTACGCGCATATTCTAGTGCTAAAAATACCGCCTCGCGAGAAGGACTTTTCGCTAAAGCTGTTCCTGAAATTAAGAGTGCTTTTGATTGTTTAATATAGTCCTCAGATACTTCTGTTGGATCAAGATTTAAATCTGCGACATTGTCTCGGTACATTAAAATACTACAATCCTCAGGGCTTTTAATTTCTGTAAATGCTAGACCTGTCACTGCACCTGTACGGTCGATACATATCTGATTTGTATTAATCTTATTGTCCTTGAGGTACCCTGTAATAAAACGGCCCATTTGATCATCAGACACTTTACCGATAAATCCTGTTTGTAAGCCAAGACGTGCCGCACCAATCGCAATATTCGCAGGAGAACCTCCCACATACTTAGTAAATGTTCTTGTTTCTTCCATAGGACGTTGTGTTTCATTAGCATTTAAATCAACGCATAAACGTCCAACTGCAATTAGGTCTAATGGACAATCTTCTTTAAAAATAAGTGGATTCATTGTTACTACCTCCCATGCTTTATTGATTTAATGCAGGCTGTTTATGTTCAATTTGTACAGGTTTTCCTGTTAGTAAAGATTCCTTCGCAGCCTTCGCAATTCGCTCTGCTTGTAATCCATCATTACCACTGCAAATAACAGCTTGTCCTTCAATAATTGACTTTGTAAATTGTGTTACTTCCTCAATGTAAGCCTGCGTGTAGCGCTCTAGGAAGAAATAAAGCGGTTTATCTTTTACAACACCTTCTGTTTTAGAAACTTGTACTGTTGTCGGACAGCAATTATCCGCAGCAACCGCGCCTTTTTCACCAAACACTTCCACACGCTGGTCATATCCATAAACAGCTTGGCGGCTATTATCAATTACCCCTAAAGCTCCATTCGCAAATTTTAATGTGACAATTGCTGTATCAACATCATTTACTTCCTGAATGGATGGATCAATTAATGTTGTTCCATATGCAAATACTTCAACGACTTCACTATTCATCACATAACGAGCCATATCAAAATCATGAATCATCATATCCATAAACAATCCGCCTGAAGAGCGAACATATTCTATACTTGGCGGTTGTGGATCGCGTGACGTAATTTTTAAAATATGTGGCTGTCCCACTTCTCCTTGTTGAATCAGATCATACACTTTCCTGAAGTTCGGATCAAAACGACGATTAAAACCTACTTGAAGTGATACCCCCTGTTCTTTCACCACTTCTAATGCTTCTAATGTTTCTTCTACCGAGAAACTAACAGGCTTTTCGCAGAAAATATGTTTTTTCGCAAGAGCTGCTTCTTTTATAATTTGCGCATGTGTATTTGTTGGTGAACAAATAAAGACAGCATCAATTTCTGAATCTGATAATAAATCCTGATAGTTTGTAGTCAGAGTGGAAATCCCTTTATCTTGAGCCCACTTTTCTAGATGATTAATTACTACATCTGAAACCGCTTTAATTTTCACTTGTGGCATAAGCTGCAAATTATCAACATGTAGTTTCCCAATTCGTCCAGCACCAATAATCCCAATCTTTAAAACGTTCATATGATTTCTCCCTCTATATTAAAATTTAAGAAACGAAATGAAAGTCTATAGGGTTTAGCGTATTAAATTAAGTTAAGCGCTTTCCCTATTTTTCTTCATTATACACACTTGATTCTAAATTGGAAACATTTTTATTTTTTTGAACACTCCTCTTTTCATCCGAATTTTGCATTCCCTCAATATACGTATTACATAAAAATAAAAATTAATAATTAGAAATAAAAACTCTAAAAAGCTACAAATATACTCTTTTAAAATACTGATATAACAAAGAAAACCAAGCCTTTAAATAGAAATCCCACATCTATGAGGGATTTCTTTCTTTTCATACTCACCATTATTTTATTCTCCAATAAGTAAATAGAATGTTCTATAAAAGAAAGTTGTAAATTGTCAAAAATTTAATTGACGACCTCATAATGTAAGCGTATACTTTTTTATCAAAAAGAATTAAGCGCTTAACCAAAAATAACTTATCGGTGGTGGGAGAATGAACGCTATTAGTTCAAACAAAACATTTATGGACAGGATTGGGATCCCTTCTAATTTAACTTGGGGATACATAGGGATTATTGTTTTTATGATTGGAGACGGTTTAGAACAGGGATGGTTATCCCCTTATCTCGTTGAAAAAGGATTAACGCTAGAACACGCTGCATTTTTGTTTACTATTTACGGAATTACTGTATCTGCTTCTTCTTGGTTTTCAGGGGTATTTGTACAAATGTGGGGACCAAGAAAAGTCATGACGTTTGGTTTAGTATCATTCATTTTAGGTTCAATTGGGTTCATCGGTATAGGAATTCAGCATATGAATTATCCCGTAATATTAATTTGCTATGCCCTACGCGGGTTTGGTTATCCCTTATTTGCTTATTCGTTCCTAGTTTGGGTATCTTACAGTACGCCTCAACAAATGCTTTCAAGAGCAGTTGGCTGGTTCTGGTTCGTATTCCAGCTAGGTCTTAGTGTTATAGGAGCCTTTTATTCTAGCTATATGGTTCCGAAAATCGGAGAAATCGCTACTTTATGGAGCGCTTTAATTTTTGTTGTCGTCGGAGGATTGTTCTCAATTGTTGTAAATAAGGACAGATTTAAAGCACAAACCGTAAGCGCTAACAAATCAAGTGAATTACTAAAAGGCATTACCATTGCATTTGAAAATCCTAAAGTTGGTATAGGCGGTATTGTAAAAATTATAAACTCGGCGGCTCAGTTTGGATTTGTTGTTTTCCTACCTACCTATATGATGAAATATAATTTTACGATGACTGAATGGCTTCAAATTTGGGGTACTCTATTCTTTGTAAATATGGTGTTTAATATTATTTTTGGTATTGTTGGAGACAAGTTTGGCTGGGTAAATACGATTAAATGGTTCGGAGGAGTCGGTTGCGGCATTGTAACTCTTGCACTCTATTATGTACCACAAATGGTAGGACATAATTATTGGGTAATATTATTTGTTGCCTGTTGCTATGGAGCAACACTTGCTGGTTATGTACCTCTTACAGCATTAGTCCCATCTTTATCTCCTGAAAATAAAGGAGCTGCAATGTCTGTCTTAAATTTAGGTTCAGGATTATCAGCATTCGTTGGACCATTAGTAGTAACTGCCTTCATCGGTCCTTTAGGTGTTGGTGGCGTGATGTGGATCTTTGCTGGTTTGTACTTCTTTGGTGCATTTTTAACTCATTTCCTTACTATTCCAAAGGAAAATGAGATGGAACAGGATTTAAATACGAAAAGCGGTGAGCAATACTCTGTATAAATCCTATATATAAAAGAAGGTCATCCTAACTATACTTAGTTACGATGACCTTCTTTTGTTACACTCAAATAGACTTGAAAAAAGCTATCATGTAATATCCTTTACTGAGGATCGCTCTACTAACTGAGGAATAATTGTAATTTTTTGCTTAGCATGCTCCTTCATTTCCATCGTTTTTAGCAGTTGTTCAAACGTGCAGGCTGCCATTTGTTTAATTGGCTGCTCAATTGTCGTTAACCCCGGATCTGCAATCTCAGCATAGATTGTATTATCAAATCCGATAATTGATAAATCTTCTGGAATTGAAAGCCCTTGTTTTCTTGCTTCATTCATAAGGCATATAGCAATCAAATCTGTACAAGCAAAAACCGCTGTAGGTCTGTTAGGTAAATTAAGTAACTCTTTACTTGCACGTTTGCTATCTTCCACTGTCGAATAGCAACTAATAATAGCATCGTCATCTAACGAAATTCCTGAATCCGTAAGAGCTTGTTTGAAACCAGTCAATCTCCCTAAGCTACTTTTTCTATCCTTCTCCATCATAATCGTTAAAGATGTATGGCCTTTCTGCGTTAGATAACTTCCAGCTAGATAGCCTCCCCTCATATCATCAGTTGTCACAACATGAGTCGTGATAGAAGGATGATCTACAGTGAATAATACTAGTGGCAAATCCCGATTCACGATTTTTTTAACAAGTTTATAATCATTTAGCTCCGTTGCAATAATAATGCCATCTACTTGCTTTTTAAATAGTAAATCAATGTATTCGTGCTCACGTTTGGTTTGATGGTCTGTACTACATAAAATGAGTGTATACCCTGATTCTCGTGCACTATTTTCAAAAGCTCTTGCTACTTCTGCAAAAAAAGGGTTTGAGATGTCTGGGACAAGTACCCCAATTGCATATGTTTTTTTACCTGTTAACGCTGCCGCTACACTACTTGGCTGGTAATCTAGTTCATCCATTACCTGATTTACTTTGTTTATTGTTTTTTCACTAATACGCCCAGTTTGATTAATTACCTTGGATACAGTCGCTATTGATACACCTGCTTTTTCCGCAACATCATAAATTGTTGGTTTCACTTTAATTATCCCTTCTTCATCATCTTTTTCTATATTTTATCATAAAAATATTTTGCTTCTTGGTACACAAAAGGAATTTTTTAATGAATTCTTTCGGGGAATACGTTAAATAAAACAGAAGCACCAACTTTAACGCTAGAGGATATAATCAATAGTGTCTATGTTAGAAGCTGCTCGATCCATTTTAAATAATGAACCGCTTCCTGACATTAAAGCTGTATCAAGCAGTAACTTTTCAGAAATACAACAAACTGTACGTTCAATTATTGAAGAGGCCCAACATACAAATACCCATCATCTCATTTTAGTATCTGGCGAGCCAGGAGCAGGTAAAACATACCTGGGTCTGACCATTGCACATGAGATGAAAAATGCAGTTTATTTATCTGGCAACGGACCATTAGTAGATGTATTACAAGATACGTTGAAAAATAGAACTTTCGTACAAGGTTTATATGGATATAAAATGGACTTTCTCGAAAAGAGAATGATTCCCAAAGAACAGATTATCATTTTTGATGAAGCTCAACGGACATGGGATACAAAAGGGTCGATCAATCACTAAAAGAAATCGAAAAGCCCAAAACTTAAGTGAACCTGATATTATAATGAATATTACAACAAACAATAAACCGTGGAGTGTAACAATTGGCTTAATTGGTGAAGGACAAGAGATTTATTCTGGTGAAGAAGGCGGCCTTGCTTTATGGAATACTGCGATCGCTGGAAAAAACGTGACTGTTCACTCTAAACATCCTAATTCTATATTTACAAATACAGCACATTATAGAACACATTCTCAGCTACATTTAAACTCATCTTTCCGTGCTCATGCAGCTTTAAAATACTATGAAATTATTAATACCTTATTAGATACTAATTTTGAACAAACAAAACAGCTTATTCATAGGCTACCAAAAGAACATTATCAACTTTTTATTACGCGTGATTTAGCCAAAGCCCCACTTACTTTACATCAGCTTTATCAGGATGATACAAAAACTGTTAGCGTTGTCTGTGCTGGTGGCGCTAATCGTCAAAAGGAAGCCCCTGTTTTACCAAGGGATGAACGGTATGAACGGCCTAGTAAGATCGCTCAATACTTTAACTATCCCGAATCCTAGTACTATTGTAGGGCGCTCAACTATAGCTCAACTGAATTTCAAACACAGGGACTTGAACTAGATATGACGCTTGTTCATTGGGATGATGATCTATATCTACAGAAGGGGACTTGGAAGGGACAGCACTATCAATGGGGTGTTAAAGATCCGTTCCAAATTAAGCTCTATGCATATAGAGTTATTTTAACAAGAGGTCGTGATGGAACAATTATTTACATCCCACCAAAACCGATTCTAGATGAGACTTGGAACTTATTAAAAAACGATTTGCACATTCCTGAATTGATGTTTTAGAGATTCTGAATAAAAGAAGTGTAAAAAACGTTATTCTTTCTAAAAAGATACTAGAAAGAATAACGTTTTTATGAATTTTTCGATTCAACATGAATTACAACTTTTTGCAGAAAAATTACAGCAATATTTGACAATTTCATACATAGACAATTATTCAATGGGATTATCTGTTCCTAAAAAAACTTGTACAGAACCTTTCTTAGATACTAGTAGGTTCAGAGACTAATATTGTTTTAATGGAATTAATCTCTTTTCTTTCATTAGTAGTTGGGTCAAATCCCATTAAGTTACCAATAGCTGTATCAAAATTTTCAAGAGCTACCTTTTCCGTAATTAAATTCGATAATTCTGGAAGATCTATAGCACAGGATAAAGCCTTTTCCATCATATGATGCGCTTCTCCAGTTCCAATAATTGTAATCCCTTTTGATAGTAATTCAAACGGTTTAATCTTAAACTCATAGGTATCATCAAACCCCATCGGAATAAGCCTTCCACCTTTTTCAATTAACGGATATGCCCAGTCTAGTTGATTACCTATGGCATCAAAAATTACATCGAACTTTCTTCCTTGATTAATCCGGTAGATTTCTTCTAAAGTAAGTTTTTGCGGATGATATACATATTTAGTTATTTTTCGTGCAGCTTCTGTTCTAAAGGGACCAATTTCCGTGGCAACTGTAATTCTAGAAAGTTTTCTAGCAATCATCTGAACTAATAGTCCAATCGGCCCAGACCCTAAAACTAGAACAGAGTCATCTGGTTTTATATTAGCTTTTTCTATAACGCTAAGAACACATGAAAGAGGTTCAATTAATGTTGCTCTCTCCCATTCCATTGATTCAGGTAATTTGTAAATAAATCTATCTTCTCCAACGTAATATTCTCCAAAAGTCCCATGAGCACCAATTCCTAGCTGCCATTCATCAAACTCTTCGCAATAGCATGTTAAACCTTTTCTACAGTAATAACATTTCCCACAAAACTGGGTAGGATCAATTACAACACGATCTCCCACGGTTACATTTCTAACCTCTTCTCCTACCTCCACTACGACTCCAACCGATTCATGTCCCATAACCATATTTGGAGCGGCATACATCTTCCCTTTTAATACATTTAGATCGGTCCCACAAATCCCAGTACCATAAATCTTGACTTTTACATCATTATTTTTTTGTATTTGAGGTTCTTCCACTTCTTTATATTCTAACGCTTTATTTTCAGTCCATACCAATGCCTTCATACTTTTTCACGCTCCGTTTCCAATTAATTTTCTCCAATAAATTTTGGTGTAATTCTTTGGTAGAAGCTGCTATACATGACTGCTGGTTAGTATAACTGAGATCTGTTAAAAGAGTTTCATCTAAAGAATTACCATATGCGTCAGTAATAAATACTCCTGCTTTTTTCGCTAGAAATACACTAGCAGCTATATCATATGGAAAGAGGTGTAAGACTTGACCATTTCCTACCCTTTGAAAATCTGGTAACAAATCTGGATAATCTTTAAGAAGTCTATTCCCGATATCTACATATGCATCCATTTGACCTGTAATAATTCGTGAAATAGAATAAGATGCACTATTAAATATAAATACGCCACCATTATTTGCTGACTCATCAATTAGATGTCCATAAGCTTCAATCATTAAATTAGTAGGATGACCGTTAAATTCAAAACTCCAAAACATATTCTTAATATCTTTACCCTGACTTAAGTTTGGTAATTGGCTATTATAGCCTTCAAATTCAATGGAATTTGAAAAAATATCACTATACATGTAGTTACCTGTTTTCAGTTCCATTAAAAACGCATATTCAATATCTTTAATTTTAGAGTTGTCCTTGTATTTTGCTAAAGCAATAGAAATACAAGACATTTCAAGTCCTGCAGCTGCAGGACGTGTACCATCAATTGGATCTACAATTAAAATATATTGTGGATTTTCTCCAAAAATCTTAAGTCCACCATCTTCAGTATAGAATGCAACCGGTTCTTTCTTATCTGCTATATAATCTAGAACCGCATTTTCTGCTGCAGCATCAATATTAAACTGTGCGTCTCCACCTGGGGAATATCCATTAACCAAACGATTTTTCAAAATTCCCTTTTGACTTTTCACCTTATCATATACGTATTTTCCTAACTCAATAATATAGGTTTTCATTTGATCTCCTCCAATAGATGAGTTAATTTATAACACAATTCTTCTGCTTCACTTAGAGTAATAGTAAGAGGTGGACGAATTTTAAAAACATTTCCGTAGCCATATCTAGACGTTCTGATAATTATGCCATGATCCATAGCACGTTTTGCAATATGATTTGTAAGCTCAACATCGGGTTCATTATTATCTTTTACTATTTCAACCCCAATCATTAAACCTACACCCCTTACATCTCCAATAAACTTAAATCTATCTTTCATTTTTTCTAAACGTTCCATTATATAATTTCCAACGACAGTCACGTTGTCCAAAAATCCAGGTCTTTGTAATATATCAATTGTGGTACATGCTGCAGCAGACGCCATTACATTGGATCCATAAGTAAAAGAGTGATGATGCCCAGGCATTCCCACATACTTCTCTTCGGTAAGAATAGCTGCAACTTGGAATCCAGTTCCACCTAAACCTTTAGCTACTGTCATCATATTCGGTTGTACATCAAAGTAATCAGCAGCAAACATCTTACCTGTCCTACCAAATCCAGTTTGTATTTCATCAAAAATTAATGCAATATCGTGTTCTTCACATAATTTTTTTAACGCTTTGAAATATCCTTTTGGTGGAACAATATTTCCTCCATTTCCTGAGATCGGCTCCACCATAATAGCTGCAACATTCCCAGTACTTGCATATTCAATAAAATCATTAATCCTCTCCACACATAGCATTCCACAAGAATCAGATTTTTGATTATAAAAACAACGCATGCAATAAGGGTCTGGGACTTGCAATCCAAAGGAAAATTGAGGTGGGAATGGTTCTCTTCGAAAAGCATTTCCTGAAAGAGCTGACATCATATATGTTTGTCCCAAATGGCTGCGGAACAAAGAAATAACATCACGTTTCCCAGTTTTGTATTGTGCCATTTTAATAGCACCTTCATTCGCTGCTGAACCACTGCTAACTTTTGGGTGTGCTCTTGTGAGATTGCTAGGAGCAATTTCAACAAGTTTCTCTGCTAATTTATTTACGGGGTCTGTTTGATAGGATGAAGTAACATGAATAAGATTATCCATTTGATTTTTTACTACGTCGATCACTTCTTTATTACTGTACCCTAAATTCAAATTGAATGTAGCTGATGCGCAGTCAAAATATTTATTTCCATTTTGATCGTAAAGGTAGATGCCTTCCCCTCTCTCCATTACAACATCGTCTACTTTGTAATACAGACTGTCAGGGTTTGTTAAACTTTTAACTTTACCATTCATTTTTACAACACTCCTATTATTTTAGTAATGTTAAAATTTGTTTGTTAGGGGCCCCACCTAACAAATAATGGATTATGACTGTATTTACTTATGCACCAAAATTTGAAAATTGTTATTAAATAACAGTCTCATAATATAATGTGAAATATCCATACTACAAGTTAATTTAAAGTAAATTATGTTGAGAAAGTAAAAAATAATGAATTTTTAGAAAAAATAAAATAAAAGGTAGTATAATTAAAAATTATTAACATTTAAAAATTTAATTTTAAAATTAAAATTTTTTCTACATAACAATATCGGTAATATCTAGATATTAAATATTTAGTATATGCAATTGATTTAAACAATAATAAATTATTTATAAGGGGGAGAAATAGTTGTTAAAACGTTTACTTTGGATAAGCTTCTTTTCTTACATGTTAATCGCTTTTACCTTAGTCATCATTGGTGCAATGCTACCTGAGATTCTACTTCACTATAACCAAAATTATAGTAATGGTGGTTTACTCATCTTTGGTCAATTTGTTGGTTTTTTATTTGGTGTACTTAGCATGCCTATCCTAGTTAGAAAACTAGGACGTAAAAATGTTGTTCTCCTAGGTTTAATTATGATTAGTTTTGAACTTTTTTCATTTTTCCTACCAACTTGGCATTTTCTTTTTCCATTAGTTGGATTAGCAGGATTCGGGGCTGGATTAGCAGAATCTTGTATTGGCACAATCATCTTAGTTACATTTCAAGAAAAACAAGCCTCAGCAATGGGTAAACTAGAGGTTGCATTTGGATTAGGTGCACTATTCATGCCACTTTTCTCGAGCATACTTATAAGTAAGGGTATTTGGGAGTATGCATTTTTAATATTGGGGTTGAGCTCATTTTTAGTTATGATTGGATGGAAGGTATTGTCTTTTGGTGAAATAGATGAATTTCTTATAAAGAATACCAATCCCAATACACCTATTAATAAAACAACTGGTTCTTATACTAAAAAGACGTTTTTAATCATTACATTTTCTGCGATATATTTCTTCTGTTATGGTGGGAGCGAAGTATCTATTGTTCATTTTTTACCTTCACTTTTCATGGAAGAGTGGGAAGTCCCTAATTCTCTTGCAACACTGACTGTAACTGTTTACTGGACGGCAATGGTAATAGGGCGCGCGTTAACAGGTGTTATCTCTGAAAAGCTTACCTATAACAAGTTTTTACTTTCAATTAATATCGGCGGCTTAGTTGTACTTATTTTGCTAGCCATTAGCGGTAATGTCTGGTTAGGTTTCTTTCTGTGCTTCTTTCTGGGTTTATTTATGGCAGCAATGTTCGCGATTGCCTTAATTATCACAAACCTATATTTTCCTGGTCAAACAGAAAAGACAACTAGTATATTATTAGCTACAAACGGCCTAGGTGGATCATTAATCCCAATTATTATAGGACAAAGTATGGATAAGTACCCTACCCAAATTACTTTCTGGCTATTTGCCTGTATAATGTTACTCATGCTCATATTGATAATTGGAATTCAAGTTTTAGGAAATACTCATTTATCAGTTATAAGAGAACATAAAAACAATCATGAAATTTAGATTCTAGAGTTTTGATAAAAGTATATAAAGAAGAGCAAGCATAATCGTAGATTTCCGATAAACCATATTTTATAACACCTCTGGGTTAAAAACCCCATGGATTTTTAATAAAAAACCGCTTAGCTTTTCATTTTGAGGATATTTGCTGTTCTTAACTTGATAACGATATCGTACCTTCAGCATTTCGGAGAAAACACATGCTAAGTAAAAAAATGAGCCGTCCATATGGACAGCTCATTTACATAATCTTAGTTTGTTAACTTTAGTCATTCACTAGTTAAATAATCAAAATACGTTCTTTGTCTAGTAACTCTAAGAATTCTTCTAGTTATTCTAAGTTCAATTTGAATATCTTTTTCTGATTCATTAATAAGCTCCCCAATTATTTTACTTCCAAGGACTGTGAGGTCAAAAAATGACAATTCCATTCCAAAATTGGCATCGATTGCCCCAATTTCACTTTGTTTAAAAGTGAGGGATTCTTATGTAAAAAATGCTATCAAACTCCAATCGATCAAGCCATCCTTCCTGTATATTTCTACAAAAAGAATAGTGATTTTTTGGGGCTATATGAATAGAAATTTATTTTAATTTAAATTACACCTTTTTCCCTTAAGGTTATTTACTGTATTAATAAGGAAAGTTAGTCAACAGACCAGAAATAAACAAGGTGCACCCATGTTCTAAAATTAACAGGACTTATAATAAGCATTATAATACAAAGGATACAACCTATAATATCAATGCTAAGAAATAACTTCCCCTTTATTGTTTTCATTTATAACTATTCCCTTCCAGATGCCACCTTAAATTTATTATTCTCAATATAATAATATACATTTTGTCTTTCAACTATTTTTTACATTCAATTACTGTTGTTGGTTCTGGCGCAACAAATACTGTTACTGTGTACACCCGGGTAGCAAAATAACAATTACCGATGAAATTAAAAGTACATCTGAACAGATTGAAGAATTCACTACAAAAAAGCTAACAAAGTAAAAGTAAACAAGATATAGATTTAAATTATATTTCTCAACAACCAAAATTACTTAACATTGTAAAATAACAATTGGGTTGGCACCCAATACCATATTACACTGGTGCCAGTCCCAGTAAGGCACTTTTGGGTGTCTTTTCTTTTGTTTGAAACACATTCTGGCAAAATACCTGTATCTTTGCTGATTTACGACTCACATAAACCAACAAACTTCGTATATATAATTTGTTACCCTAAATGGGTTGACAATACGAACAGTTATAGGAGGATTTTGTGAATGGTAAAAACAGCTTGTGTAAGTATGATTACTGGGATTCTTTTAATATGTTCAACAGGATGTGCCACTCAAACTGATTCTATTACAGCTAAAACTCAATCAATAGATGATGGCACTTATACAACAAAAGAGATCACAGACACATTTCCTGTTGGGATACCCATAACTACCTACATTCGAAAAGAAGAAAAACTGAACGTAAAATATCTCACCAGTATTACGCTTACAGATGATGGCGTCGGTAGAGTTCTAGAAGCAACGGATGGTTTTGTTGTCGTATGTGGGAATGAAAAAGGAGTTTTTGATGTGTTAATATTTAAAACTATGGAAGATGTAAAGAAATATGAACAGAGTTTAGCGCGATAATTAATTTCCTTCGTATGCCTTTTACACAGAAATTGTCCCCTTGCTATATCCTTTTCTACGTACAGTATAATTGCATCGTGAGTACACACGTTATAATAGTCACCTAATTACATATGAAGAGGTGCAAAAAATGAATAAAACAGAATTAACAAAAGTAGTAGCAGAAAAAGCTGACCTTACACAAAAAGATGCAGCAGCAGCAACACAAGCTTTATTAGATACAATAACAAATGCGTTAGCAACTGGAGAGAAAGTACAGATTCTTGGTTTTGGTACATTTGAAGTACGTGAAAGATCTGCACGTACAGGACGTAACCCACAAACAGGTGAAGAAATGCAAATCGAGGCTTCAAAAGCACCTGCTTTTAAAGCTGGAAAAGAATTAAAAGTGTCAGTGAAATAATTATACATATTGAAAAGGTCTTGATATTCATACCAAAACCTTTTCAATATCTTTTTTGCATAAAACAAAAAGTATCATCCAATATAGATTAAATGATACCTCCTTATTTATAAACGTAACATATGTAATGCTTCAAAAGCATATTGCAATAACATATACTTACACTCAGTATTTATACTTGTACGAAGTACACTTGGGTGATACCATGTTTCCCCAAGTTCAACCGTCTTGATAGCGATGTGGCGGTACCCCTACTATCCCTCTTTAACTTAAATTTCTATTGCATTAACTATAGGATAACCTGTAGATATAACACACTCTCTTTAGGTTTTTTAGATTTTTTCAATTCTTTGTTTGCTTTATCTATTAATTTAGAAGCAGTCTTTAATCTTTCAACCCCACCATCAACTTCATATTCTTTACCCTTATCTAAACCGCCTTGTATGATTTCTACCCCATCTTTTACATGAATCATCGCTAAACCTACATTTTGTTGTACTGGGAAATCTTCTACTTCATACTCTAACTTACTTATTTTGTCCACTAACTCTAAATAAGGTTTAGATACTTCTTTTAATTCTTCTGACTTTTTCTTCATTGACTTGCTACTTTTTACAATACCGTCTATTTCTTTAGATTGTTCAGAGAAATCTTTCATTAAATATGCTAGGTTCTTACTGAAATCTTCTTTTTTATTCTGTTTAACAGAAGCTTCCATTGCTTCACCTTTCTTAACCTTAGTCTCACATCCCACTCCAGTTAACATTAACATTGGAACTACTACAAAAGATAAAATCTTACGTTTCATTGACATATACTGCACTTATTATTATTTACAAAAAAATTGGTAAACCAGATAAAAGAACAAATCCTATTTATTTTAAAATTATTTCTTGTATGTTTACTACTCAAATTCTAATGAATTGTATATTTATTTCTTTAGTTGGTAAAGATATCGAGAATTTCCGTCAAATCTTTATATTATTTGAAGCTTTTGTATTCTTCGTTGGAGCTATTTATTCGTTTAAATTATATAGACAAGAATTCAAATAATTTACTTGCAAGAAACAATAAAAAACTGTATTAAATCTTGCATGCTCCTAGGGGTCACTATATATGAACACTACGTATTTGACTTTCTCAATGACCAACATTACTTAACGTGGTAAAATAGTATTCGGATGGAAATCCAATGTTATTAAAAGTAAAGTGGTTATCAAGTCGGAGGAAGGCACCTTATGGTGTCTTTTCTTTTTAAAATATATAAGCGCACCATCCCTTTCCTAATAGAGGCCTCCCCTCATGCCTCCTTACATGGAGAATGGTAAGACTTTTATATTTATCCAATTACCGAGCTCTCAAATGTTTTAAATAGTTACAATACATGTATTGCTTCAATAACATATGATTATTCTTAAGAATGACATTGAAATGTACCAAAAGATGTTAGTGCAGCAAAATAAATTGTGTTATGATGTGAGCAAATATAAAGCTATATAACGGAGGGATTCACATGCCGCATGTTGTGTTTCGTGGAATTACTACTGAACAATTAAAACGTATAAGCAAGCCATTAGTAGAAGAGCTCGCAGAGATTTGTGAGTGTGGTACGGATAATTTTACCTTAGAACTACCAAGTTCTACGTTTATATTCAATGGAGAAGAAATAGAAGCGTTTCCTCTTATTGAAGTGAAATGGTTCGAGCGTGGACAGGAAATTCGTGATCGATTTGCCAAGGCCATTACTACATATGTAATGGATTTTGGACTTCCAGAAGTAGAGGTTGTATTTACGGTTTTCACTGAATCAGCATATTATATTAACGGGAAGCATTGTGCAAGTTAGAGCTATTTGAAAGATTTTTGTAACATTTATAAGGGGTACCACCACATTGCCATCAACCTAAGAGAAGTACGTACACAAAAACAGAAAATAATGAAGAAAATAATAAAAAAGCTTATCATTAAGTGCTAAAGGATAAGCTTTTTGTATATCTATTAAATCTTATTGGATCTCTTCCAAGCTATTACTGTAATAAGATATTGAATACCAAATAAGAAAATGAAAAGTATAATGAATTTTGCTATTGCTGCTAACCATCCACCGAAATCTTCAGGGAAGTAATATTTGTATGTAGTAGCACCTATTGCGACAAAACAAAAAATAAAGGTATTACTCATTTTTTCTTTTAATTTTTCATTTAATTGTTCTTTATTAATAATATCTGTTTCATAAACGCCAGTCAGAATTGATTTAGTAAAAAAGAATATCATATAACAAATTATAATGGCTAATGAAGCAATCCATTCTAGGAATGGGCGGTGTAGATATGCTCCTCTTATGATAACATCTATAAAAGCTAAAAGTAGGACAATAATTCCAGATTGCGCCCAAATTTTCATTTCGATTTGTTGAATTCTTTCATCTGAGTGTGTACTGAGTGAAAACCATTTTTTTAGTTTTTCCATTTTAGAGTTCCTCCCAAAATAATTTAGCTAAACTCTTATCTAATGTTTAGCTATATGCATACAAGCCTTTAAAGAAGGGTTACACTTATTGCTTTCAATAAGGCTACTGGTTTGTCGCGTAACGTTTACAACATTGGCCAACTCCTGTTGAGTTAGACTCTTTTAACTCTTGCAATTTTCTCTTTACTTACAAACATTAAATAAATCTTATATTCTATATATTAAATTATCAATCTAATAAATGCAATATATATTTTACATTAAGACACATATACATTGCTAATCTCTTTATTTTTGTGTCTAAAACTATCCTACAAATATAAAAGTAAATTTTTTGTAGGATCATAGAAAAGGATGATTTTTTTATGTATGTTTCTGTGTATGATGAATTAGAACTATTTGCTCAAGGGATTCAAATTTTTTATCTCCAAATATCTTGCAGTATCTTGCTAGAGATGTTGGTTTTGTGCAACAAAACAGACAGTACCAAGCAAAAGATTTATGTGTATGAGTTGGCCAAAATATAGCTTCTTTTGCCCAATTATCTAGCTGCTTAGAAGTATCAACAAAATTCCTCATCAGCCCGGAGTGACTAAATCAACGGTTTAATAAGGGGACCATACGACTGTTACAACACCTACTTTCTGACAAAGACCTACTTATTTATTATTTTAAGGATATTTTCTTTTGTTAGCTTAATAGTGTTTGGTTATCTTCCACATTTCAAAGAACACCCATGATAAGAAAAAATAAAATGAGCCCTCCATATGGACAGCTCATTTTATTTTTGTTATTGGGAGCTATTGCAAACTACTTATATTTTGAGTAAGGTCAATCTTTGTTTTGTTTTTCTAAAAGTTGAATAACTTTATCTAACTTTTGCTCAACTGAATCTTGCTTTTTGTAATTACTAGTATGTTGAATTAAACGTATAATCCCCCCAAGCAGTGCACCGATGATCAATAAAATAATAGCAACTCCAATATAATAAATAGAGTTTTCTAAAGGCATTATACAGAACCTCCTTTTCCCTATTTTACCATTTATGAGAAGTGATTTATTGTTTGATTTTGGTTGTATACTCTATACATGTCAAGTTAGTATAACGTGTCATTATCGGTACCAAGAGCAAAGAGGCTCCTATTCTCAGAAAGAAATCTCCTTTTTCTTTTAGTTATTTTCGTAACCCTAATGTAACAGCAAGGGATTTATGTATCCGAATTTTGGCGTACTTTATATTAAATATGCATAATTACATAATTATTCTTTATATAACAATATTGAAATTTACATTTTTAACCTGTAAAATACAGGATGTTAAATAAATACCTAAGGAGTTGTTAATATGAAAAAATTTATGGGCATGTTAGCTATGTGTTTTGCACTTACACTAGCTTTTTTACCAACTATTTCAAAAGCGGATTCTTCTCCACTACGAAGTGTTAGCATTAGTGCTGTAGGCGATAATAACAAAATGTATAGTGCAAGTTCTTACTTATCTATTCCTGTTCTTAAAGGCGATTACCTTTATGTGAAAGTTAGTGAAGTAGGTACACCGGATTCATATTCTGAGGCTTTAACTATTAATGGTGTTAGATATTCAGGAAGTTCTTTAGACGAAGTCGGTTCTTATACTGGTCCATTCGGATCTGAAAAAACATTTAGATTACGTATTAAGGATTCTTACATCTTCTCAAATACACCAAATTCAACAAACACTATAGCTTTTGAAGCTAGAGTTCCTTTCTCAATGCAAGTATTATCTAAAAGTATATCGGTTCATGTAGAATAATTTATAACATTATTATTAATAAAAAATACATCCCTATAAGGATGTATTTTTTATTTAATTGAAGAAAAGACGATGCATACAATATCAAAATCTAATTAACATATCATTTGATTATCGGTAGCAAGATTAAAGATGCCCCTACTCTCGGAAAGAAACCTTCTTTTTCTTTTAGTTATTTGCTTGTCCCGAATGTAACAGCGAGGAATTTATATATTCGAGTTTTGGTTTACTTTCATTTGAAATGCAAATACCAATACATTGCAACTTCATTGCTTTCTTCATGTATCCCTCTATATACTAAAAAATCCAACCCACCTATTACAAACCCACATTTTTCATAGAACCTACATGCTGCTACATTATTATTTTGTGTTTCAAGCATTATACCTGGCATATTGCTTTTTTTTGCCCACTGTGTTGCTTGGGCAATTAACCTCCTACCAACTCCAAGTGAACGATATTTTTTATCCACCTTTATATCTTCTATGTAAGCATAGTGATTCCAATTCTTTTTCAATACCATTACTCCTATAATTTGGTCATGTAAAATTGCTATGTAAATTACTTGTTCAGGCTTATTTATATACTCAGTGTATGCTAGTTTATCATCATATTGGTCTTGTAAATATCTTTTCTCATAACTTGGAACGTCTTCTACTGTATATTCTATTTGCTTATTTATTTTTGAAAGAGAAAAAATCAACCGAGAATTTACTATAAAACTATCATCGATCTCCGGTAAATTGTCTAAATCATCTACTTCTAATTCTCTAATTAAAAGGTTCATCATATTCTCCTTTACGTGGGACCTCCAATTCATATTATTCCCCCTAGTTCTTTCCATGTCCCTTATTCAATTCTAATTTACTAACTGATTAGCGTTATTGCAAATCAAAATAATAAAACCGCATCTCCAATTGTTAGATAACTATCTAATACATTGGAGATGCGGTTCACTTAGGTCGTTGAGGATTCATCTACCCTTTTTACTTGAAAATTACGTCCATCATACTAATTTAATCTTATATTCCTGAAGCCAACTATTAACTTGAAGTAAATAATCTATTATACCTCGTGCATCATTACCTGAAATTACTTCGTCTTTTCCTTCTGCAATAGCACGAACTCTTTCTATATTAATTAATGGCAAAATAGGTGATTGAGGATCGTTCAACACATGTAACATCCAATCACTAATACCTTGTAGATAAGAGGCATCCTTTGTGCTTGGATATGCACTTTTTTTACGATAACGTACATCCTCTGGAAGTACATTTTCAAAAGCTCGACGTAAAATACCTTTTTCAATATTGTCTATACTCTTCATTTCGAATGGGACATTCCATAAGTATTCTACAAGCCGGTAATCACAAAATGGAACTCGTACTTCAAAGCCATTCATCATACTTGTGCGATCTTTTCGTTCTAGCATAAATGGCAAGAAACGTGTAATAAACATGTAAGACATTTGACGTTGCTTCCTTTGCAGATCACTTTCACCTTCTAAAAAGGGAACTTCAGCAACTGCATCTTCAAATTTTTGTTTTTGATATTTTTCAGGGCTAATCTTCGCTTTAAGATCCTCAGATAAAATTTCGGTACTATACCATAAATTAACACTCCAAGGGAATATCTCTGCATCTAAAAACTTCTCTTGATGGAACCATGGATATCCTGAGAATACTTCATCTGCAGATTCGCCTGAAAGTGCAACTGTTGCGTCTTTTTTCATTTCCTTAAATAGCAAATAAAGAGACGTTTCTAGTTCTCCAACTCCTGGTAAATCACGCGCTCGCATTGGAATTAATAAATGCTCTATTAAACTATCTGATCCTAACTCTATAGAATGATGCTTTGTCCCTACATATTCAGCTACACGTTTCACCCAAGGTTCATCACGATCAAAACGAAGGAAGTCTTGCTCAAAGTCTTTTTCATCATTGATGAAATTCAGGGAATATGTATGAAGACGTTCCCCTTTATTCCCAAATTCGTTTCCTGCTAAACCTGTTAGACCACTTGAGTCTAAACCTCCGGAAAGCATAGATACTACCGGTCTATCAGCAATTAACTGACGTTTAACCGTATCTTGTAAAATGGAGCGGATTGTCTCCACTGTCGTATCAATATCATCTATATGATTTTTACTTTCAAGTTTCCAATACTGTGTCGTATTCGAGCCATTAGTGGTAAACGTCATATAATGACCAGCACGCACTTCGTGTATATCCTTGAAAACCGCATGACCTGGAGTACGTGTTGGTCCAAGACAAAATATCTCAGAAAGTCCTTCTTTATCTACTTCTGCATCTACAAGCGGGTGCGAAAGTAAAACTTTTAACTCTGAACCAAAGAGAATTGCACTCCCTCTTTGAGCAAAGAATAAAGGCTTCACCCCTAGATGATCACGACCAAGCATCAATTTCCCAAATCGTTCATCCCAAATACCAAAAGCAAAAATCCCATTTAAGTGTTGAACACAATCTTCTTGCCATTCTAAATAAGCATGTAGTAATACCTCTGTATCAGACTTTGTCTGAAATTCATGACCTTTCTCCTCAAGTTCTTTACGTAATTCTTGATAGTTATAAATTTCTCCATTGAACGTAAGGCCAATCGTATCATTTCCATCTTTATACAGCATAGGTTGAAGGCCACCTTCAGGATCAATGACGATGAGACGTCGATGACCTAATGCCGCTCGTTTTGAAAACCAATGCCCCTCTGCATCAGGTCCTCGGTGAATGATAGCATCTGTCATTTTTTTTAACGTTTCTTGTTCATTAGACAGGTCTCTAGACCAGTCTATCCACCCTGCAATTCCACACATAGTGTCTACCTTCTCTCAAATAGTATAGAAATCGACTAAAATCAAAAATCAGTCGGTTTTCCGTAAAAAAAATCCGACTAAAAACATCTTTTAGTCATGTTTATATAATAAAATGAATTGAATAAAAAATCAAATAATTCAACCGATAAAGAAATCACTTTGCCATTTTACTTGAATTCCCATCGTCCAATTAAAAAGTTATTAGCTTATACTTTCACTTTTATCCTAATCTATAAAGTTGCATTCTATTATAGTTATATATTAGAAATAAGAATGATGTGTGTTATTCTATAAGAAGCAACTAGGGGACTTTCTATTAGGCATTAAGAAATGATAAATAGACTGATAGATAATGTAATGAAAGAAAACTTCGCTAAATATTTCAAGGATAGGGTGTAGACAATGATAAAATTAGAAAAAGAGAATAAAAAAAAGAAAATCATTCAATCTGCCACAATACTGTTCTCTACGCGTGGTGTCCGTAACACAACGGTTGATGAAATTGCAAAAAAAGCAAAAGTTGGTAAAGGAACTATTTATTATTACTATACAGATAAAACTGAAATATTATGTGACTGCTATATGCGTCATATTCAGCTTAAACGCTCACAATTATTTGATTTATATAAAAAGGAAAAAGATGTTTTAGTTCAAATACAAAAAATTCTTCATTATATCAGCCTAGAATATCATCAGGATCCCTTTGTTTCTACACTCTTTCAAGAATATAAAGAATACCATTCAGCTGAAATTACCGCTTGCTTTAAAAAATCTGAAGAAGAAGCAATTAAAATGATAAGTAATTTACTTGAAAAAGGTTATCAGCAAGGAGCTTTGCATGAGGTACCTTTACCGCTAACAGCATTTATGTTAGTACGAATGATTTTTAACTATGAACAGGATTATATAAAAGATGATAAAAGTGATAAAGAATTTCTGCAGTTGCTAAAGCATATGCTTCTTAAAAACTAGTTTTAACCACATACAAAAAATAATTGTGGTACAAATATATATAAAAGAACGCGAATATCAGTACGTTCTAATCTTTTTATAATGTCTTGTGAGATAGAAACACTAGCCCCTCTACGCCTAGGACTGCTTTATTTAGTTACTAGTTTTCATCAATCCGTGAACTTAGTAGCTACATCCAAAGGCTCAACTCTCCCTTCTGGGAATTGAGCCTTTTATTTATTATATTAAGACTGTTTTTGGAGCATTTCGTATAAGTAGGATTTAACTCACTAAGGCTATTTTCAGTGATGGCATATTAGCGATAATTTACGTCTATTCTGAAGTGTTAGCAAGTGCATTTCCAAACTTGCTAACATTTTTTTATAACAATTGTGTAATGCTTCAAAAAGTAGGAATCCATTTTGATTAATCTTTTTCAAAATGGATTCCTTTTTTCTTTTATCAATACTCATACGTTACAATTGTATCAGTAGTACCACTAAAACAATTGGAGCAACCACCACAGCCACCACATCGACGAGCAGCATCTTCAATATAGTAATATGAAGATTTATTTTGCTGTTCCTAATACACAATATTTCCAGAATGTTAATCATTAAAACTTAACGCTTGTAATTCTTGTTGAAACTGATTCATTTTCATGACCTCCGCTTTATAAATTACAACCCTATCGATGCTTCCCTATATTTCTATTCGTTAAATCTAAGTAGAAATAACGCTATAAACTAAGTTCAATACGTACACCAACAAAATATGACTTATTACTAGCCGATGCTCTTTGTTCATATACCTATTTTTAGGTTATTTTTACAAATTTCGTAAAGAACCTTTTGATACATTACTTATTAGCTTACCTGAAGAAATTTCTTTAGTTGGTGATTTTCCAATTTTTTTTACTATCAACCAATTAAAAAAAAGAAAAATTTTCATTTAGGGGCTAATTTAAAATCTTAAGTTGATGGACATATGGCTGCTCCATGCTAAATATTCTTGCTTTTAAATCACTTTCAATATATTATATCCATATGGCAATATAGAAATTACGATATACAAAAAGGATTAAATCTATTATTAAGATTTAAATCCTTTTCAAAGATAAAAGAATTTCACCCAAACGTAATATAACTTATGCTTGTCTTTTTATGATGTATTTAGTAAAAACACATTTTTTATCAATACAATAGTGTTTTCAATACAACTGGAAACTTTTAAATAGAAGTTTATTTACTTTCAATGATATGCGTTAGTGTTCTAAAACATAGAGAAACATGGCACCATACAAAGTACTCTGACAAACCTGAGAGGTTTTATATCTAGTTTGCTCATCTCAGTTACAACAAAAGAGCCTTACCTATCTAGGCAAGACTCTACTAGTTGAGTTAGTTGCATACTATTCATGTAACAACTAAGATACAAAAAACATATAATACCAAGTAGCAGAACCCTAATATTCCTCCTACAGCTAATACCTGTTTAGCCCAACTTTTAATTTTCAGATTACTGTAAATCACTTTTACTCTTTCCATATTTCCTCCTATTAGGGAAAACCCTTAAAGACTCACACCTCGCTATGTTACCATTAAAGAATGACTAATAGGGCCAAATTTTTGTCTAAACGTATAAATATGCAATATTGCATACAAAAATGTATTGTTATAAATGTAAGCGCTTACTATAATAAGGTTATAAAGATTAACACATCTTAATACAAAAACAGAGGAGAGAATACTATGGAAATCGCAATGGCAGTTTTAAAATTTATAGGTGGAGCAATCCCATTAATTCAAGAACTTCTAAAAGCATTTATGTAAATTCATTATTTAGCAATTCTTTATAAATATTATCATACAAATGATCTGTATATCAAAGCTGAATTGATTTACAGATCATTTGCGTGAGCAAGGCCCCTTTAACATTATTAAGGGGCTTTTTTAAATGCATAAGGTACGTCACATCAACATCAAGTTAGCAAAACAAAATGAAAAATACGCCAGCCATTCCTATGATACTACAAAAAGAATAGCGTATTTTTCATTTTGGAGCTTTATAAAACTTTAACTTAATGGTGATGAGGTAACAGTTATGATTTAGGGATAAGATTAGATTATACAAAGATTATCTACCGATATGTGGAAGATGAAGAATACACTTGCGAAATTGAAACGATTGAATTAAAGAACTTGATATTAGTATGGTTGTATCGGTTTCCTTTTAAATTATATACGTCTACTTTACCATCGATAAGAAATGACTAATGTCTCTCATTCAAATCGTATAGGTTACCTATGCCTTGTTCTAAAAGAACTCTCTTGTCTAAAACGATAAAAATAAAGAGAGACACTTATCCCCCTCTCCATAAGTACTTTTACTTTTTAATTTTAAATCATGCCTTTTAATATTAAACCCAAAACCGACATAGTGATTGCGCTAATAATAATTCGTAGAATCCAAGTTGTATTCATGCTAATCTTTTCTAATTGCTTATTAATTGTAGCGATGTCTTTCTCATTAATTGTTGTGCGAGTTTCTAAATTACGAATATCTCGCATAATTTCTTTTTGTTCTGCTTTTAAACTGTCTATTTTCACATAAATATCTTCCAATATGTTCACATCCTTTTATAATCTTAATAAAGCAATCTTTACATGATATGAGACAACCTTATTTATGGTGAATTCATTGCAAGAAATTCCATACAAAATCCGTATTTTGTTGAAAATAAAAAAGAGACAGTTTCGCAACAATTTCGCCTCAAGCAGCATCAGCACATTGGGCGGATACACAAATGAATTGGACATTTAATAAATCATGGCCTGGTTTCGGTACAACAACTAATTGGGCAGCTGGAAATGGAATTTTTGATGGTTCTCGTCCACAGAACGTTGCTACAAGAGCTGAAGTTGTCACTATGATTTATAGAACATACAAAAAAGGCTTATTTGATCCTGTAAACTATTAAAAAAGATGCTCTAAATAGAGCATCTTTTTTTCTTCTATATAAATTTATAACTTTAATATTAGTATTAGTTAAATCCCCACACCAGGCTCTGTATTAACTGGTGCTCCTGTATTTCCATGTGCGTAACTCGGGGACCATGTATCTCCCTTATTGTAAGAAGGCGCCCCTCCTGTATGCCCATCCGACTCTAACTTCGATGCAGGGAAATATCCATGAGTATAAGTTGGCGCTCCCCCATGATCCCCATCAGCTTCTAACTTTAGTGCAGGAGTATCTCCTACATTAAAAGAAGGTATTGGATAGTCTCCATATCCATAAACTGGTGCTCCTGTATGCCCATGAGTATAGGACGGCGCACCACCTGTATGTCCATGTGCATATGCAGGCGCTCCTCCTCCATCCCCTACTGAATCCGCTTGAACAACCCCTCCACCATTTCCATGAGTAAAACCAAAAATTCCAAATCCTAAAACAGATAAACCCACGACTGCTGTACCAATTTTCCTTTTCATAATCGCTCTCCTCTTTATGTATTTCATGTTAATTGAAATGAACATATTATGGATATCAGTCATGATGAAAATTCGACTCATTTCATTATCATATATTTATATTTCTATGTATTTTTTTGTAAAACCTTCTTGAAATATGAATTAAATGGTTATTTTTTGTAAACCATCAAATATGGTAACAAATTATTCACCTTATAATTTAGACTTTGTTGCCTAGCCCATATTCACCACCTCGCGGTAATCCCTAATTTAGTATTGAAGTTCTCTAAATCTCGATGTATTATATTTTTGTATTTTCTCAGTTCCCAAGCCGAGAATACATCATCACTTCTGAAAGAATCCGAACTCCATCGGGTTCTTTTTCATTCCACTTCTTGTAAATCTTTTTATCTAAATGTAAAATTATAAATAAACTTTAATATTTTGAATCGAGGTGAAAATCATGAGAAGTTTTGGCTCATTAATAATCTCTACTATCTGTTCAGTACTTCTTATAATTTGGAATGTCTATTCCTTCTATAACGGATTCACAACAGGACGAACATACTACTGGATTAATGGTATCGCAGCTTTTATTCTTTATTCTCAACATGCGCGATTTTAAAAAGAAAAACTACAGAACCTCATAATAATAGGAGTTGATACATATGTGGGAAAGATTTAAAAACTATAAGTATTCCTTAAAGGAATTAAAATTCATGCTTTGGTTATTTGGCATTACTTGTTTTGTACACTCGGTTGCTTTCTTTGGCGGACTATTTTCTTCTGAATTTCTTTGGTTTAAAGGTGTTTGCGCTATTGCAGCATTACTAGCTTTTATGGATGTTAAGCGAAAAATCAATAAGTATAAGATAGCAATGTGAAAAGGAACCACTACAGGTTCTTTTTTCTGTTCAAAATAAAAAAGCAGCTTTTAGGCTACATAAAGCAATGATCTTGTTCTACTATATTATTCAAGTACTTTTGTTGTCTAAGTTGCATACCATCAGATATGCTTTTTTCTTTTTTCAACTGTTCAATTGCTATAGGGTAAGCCGGATTCTTATCGACTGTTATCACACGTGGCTTTGAAACATGAAAAGACCGCAAATCCCTCTTGAAAAAGCGCTTTGCAGCCTTTTGGTCTCTTGTTTTTCTTAGACAAAAATTGATTGTGTTCCCTTTCAAATCAACAGCATGGTACAGGTACATCCATTGCCCCTTTAACTTATATAGGTTTTATCAACTCTCCAAGAGTCATTGGTTTGCTTGAGGTGACGACGAATTCTTTTATCCAATTCAGGGCCATACTGATGAACCCAACGCATAATCGTGGTATGAGAAATAGATAAACTCCGTTCCTTCATCATTTCTACCAAATCACGAAAAATGAGGTTATACCGTTAACAAAATTAAATCAGGCTGATAATGCTTCCATTTGAACAAATTTTCCTTTTTCATACTGATCACACACCTTTTCTAGAGTAATAATATCAGTATGTCCAAGTTTTATAGATTTTTTTGCACCAGAACCGTCTTTTCTAATAGTTTTTAGCAGAAGCAACTGCATCCGATAATGATTAATAGTATAAAGAATATAATGAGTAAAGCAAATCCTCCAGCAAAACCGCCTCCGCCACAACTACCGCAACTACCACCCAAGCCCATAATAATAGTCTCTCCTTTAGATAAGAGGATAAAACTAGGTTCATTCATGTATTTTAATGGATTCAATTTAATTTATTTTTTTATGCATGAATTGAGCAGGTCTTTTTGAACATAAAGAAAAAACGCCATAAGGCGCCTCTCATTTAGGTAGATAAGACTTTTGTTTTCCAATGTAAAGGAATGTTGTATTAGTTCTTTAGGAGTATAGCATAACATCTAATCGATTTATTATGCATTATTACATGCCTCTCTAAATCCCTCTATTTTCCATTTGATAAAATCAAATCCCAAAATTAGGAATAATTAAATAAATATTTCTAATATCCCTAATTATTTACAAAATAAGAAAAGGTGATACATTTAAGTTGCAAGTTATAAAAACTAATAAAGGGGGAATTTTTATGTTCAAGAAATTAGTAGTAGGAGTGTTAGCGACAGGAATTATGCTTTCAGGTGGAGTAGGTGTATCAGCTGCTGAATTTGAACAACCGAGTGCAAATAAAGCATTACATTCAACATGTCCAAATAACAATACGACTTGGAATGATAATTATGTTACTAGGGTATATGATAATCCAGACGATGTTAAATCCTCAATTATATTTAATGGAAAAATACTTTATCACATTCCTGCACTGGATTATTGTAGCCCGGTAGGAGTTATAGCGCATTACGCTTAAGTAAAATTAATTTATTAGGAACAGACTACCAATTAATAATCCATTCGCGTAACAATTTCATGTCTAATAGTCTATATTCACTTCTTTCATACGTCGAATATAGACTATTAAGTGTAAGGTGCAACCTTATAAGAATTTTGATGGAGGAATTTTTACATGAAAAAAATAAAAAAGTTTGCTGGAATTGCTTTAGCTGCTTCTGTTGGATTTGGAGGATCTACAACTTATGTAAGTGCGGAAGAAATGGACAAGTCTGTACCTCCAATGTATTCAAAGTTCTCCAATGTTAAAATTTCTTCCAAAAATGAAAACGCTTTAGAAGCGGATGTTAATAAGGCTTTACAAAAGGCAAGAGCAGCAACAGAGAAAGTAAAGAAAGATGACGTCAAAAAAATTAAAGAAGATAACATTGACCATGTTGTTAATTATACTCTAATAGATGGCGAACACTCATATTTCTATGAGGAAAGTTCATTTAATGGGGAATCAATTACTGTCTATCCAACGAAACCTGAAAAAAATAATACAACACTATCCCCCACTACTAGTAACAACTTAATGCTACCTGCTATTAAAGGGGGGATTGGAGGTAAAGCAGTCATTCCGGGAAGCGGCTCTTACTTGAATACAACTGTGCAAACAGGTACAATTCAACAAACCGAAACTAAAAATGAAAGTTTAGCTTATATTTACACGGGTTTTTCTGGTACTGGTCCTAATAACAAATCAATTGAAGCTGATATGGGATTACAGTATTCAAATGATTTTAAGGTTTGGAGACCAGTATTTTTATATTATTATGATGGTGTACAATATAAAATAAATACGTATAAGAATAACGATGATAGAGTTAGCTACCAAAACGGCTTTATTCCGGGAACGGATGTAAATATGACTATTTATCCTAATACAAATGGAAATGCACAATTGACTGTAAGTGGTTACGCAAAATATAGTGATAAACTTGGTAATGGAGCAAATACGTATTTAACTTCTATATTGGAAGCAGTAGGTAAACCGGCAAAAAGCGTGAATAGTTGGAAAACCCTGGTTACTATTGCTCATAAAAATGCCGCAAGCGCCGAAGGAAAGGCTTATGGAAAATTCAAAAATATTAATGTAAATGGTAATACTGTATATCCGAATTTAGATAGTAAAGATGATGCAACTACTGTAAATATTTCAGGAAACAATGTTGAGATAAAAATTTCGAAATAAATAATTAGAAATATTTATTTCGAAAATAAGAAACTATTACAATACACAAAAAGACGATTTATCACAGATCGTCTTTTTTGCATTAAGATTCCTAGTATCTTCTTCCGATAAACTTCCATCTGTGGCTTTAGAATAAAGATTAATAAGAAATCACCTAGGATTACTGATTTACTAGTAAAGTAACACTTTCTGTATGTTGAACAATTAAGATGGCTTCCTGCCATCCCTTGTTCGAAGCCAATTCATCTCCCACCTACTCACTGGGCTATGCCCCTTCACGCTCCTTGAGGAAGGAGTCTTCTTGTCTAAAATGATAAAATTCTAAATTTTGCGGATACTATATAGGGCTTTAAAAAGTCAGCTTTAAATTCTTCCCACTCTAACTCTCTTGGTCGAGGGTTGAGCAGTTAGTTTTTGCTAGCTGCTCCTTTATTTGTAACCTTCTTAAACAATCTCCCGTACACTATAGTTAGTCCTTTCTTATAACCTGAGCTCGTCACTTTCGGTATAAAAATAGGATTACGCCCTATTACTTTTTCAGAAATTATTCATATTTTATAGTTAAAAAAGTTGCTCTGCTTTATAAAAAGGTGGTTGCGGAAACAACCGCCTTTTTATTTAGTTTTCTTTTCTGCATGATATTTCAATATCTGTTTATACTATAAGTTGTAATTTTTTGTTACAGCATATATCGACTACTTCTAAAATTGTGCAACAGAGCAGGTAGCTACTTCAGCTAGCTGCTTTGTTGTGCAAAATGTATTTTTATTAAATTTTTGCACTTTCATAATTACCCCCCATATACTACCACGTGTGCCACACAATTCTCTGAGGAACCTTACCTGATAAGATCACTACTTAAAGGTTCTCTTTTTAATTTTTTCTAAATAAATCTTCAAACTATGTCCATACTTTAAATGCGCTAATTTTTAATACTTGATTTCTTCTGTAAAACAGGGCAGGTAGCTTTTGCTAAAGGGGCGCTCCTTTTCTGTTTATATTACGAATATATTTTTTTGCATTACACATACTATCTGCAAGTCAGCTTCCCACAGCTACTCTCTTTCAAATCGGAGCTCTTTACTCCGTATCGTTTGGTGCATGGCAGGTAACTTAGTCAATTACCTGCCATTTTTACGTATAAGCGTAAATTTTTTGTACAACAAGCAGTTATCTAATTACTTTGTTGTGCTGAATGAAGTTTTAATTTGGCTTTCTTTTCTGCATAATATTTTGATATCTGTTTAAACTAGGGTTGTAACTTTTTGTTACAGCATATATCGGGTACTTCTAAAATTGTAAAACAGAGCAGTTTGCTAATTCGGCTAGCTGCTTTGTTCTGCAAAATGATTTTTTAACTTATCACCATTTAATTAAACGAGCATATATATTATTAGCATAGTATTCTTTCGCTTATAGGGTCTCCTTTTTAAGAGCACTTATATATTATAGTGCTCTTTTTTGTGTAAAAAACTTTTCTCAACAACAATCGTATAGAGTATCAACTCCATTTTTGGTAATATACAGGAAATATCTATTATGCTTATTTTTTATAAAAGGACCCACCCCCTCCAATGTGGGTTCTTTTATATTTTTTCTACTAAGTTACGTTTTTGTTCAAACTGATGGTTCCATTAATTTGGACATATTTTCCATTTTTTTACCAAAAAAATTCATGATATGGTTAATTAGTCGAGTACGTCATTACTTGACACATACCCTTAGAAGCCCCGTAGATAAACGGGGTTTCTTTTATTCAAATAACGATTTTATTCACTTTTTCGATACATTTATGAAACATTCATGTGTTATCTTCAGTACGTTCTATTCTTTTTATAAAATCGTGTAGGATATACCAACACAAGAAGCCCTAGAGCCCTAACTCTAAGGCTTCTTCATTTAATTACAATAGGTAAGATTTTAAAGTTATCTCCACCTCTTTCCGACTTCTTATTTGATTTAAAATAAAAAAGCCTACATTATATACGCTTGGCTTTCCGTTTCATTATTTAGTTCCTTCTTTTTTATCTGTCTCATCTTTATGTCCCTCGATAGAATTCCCCAGCATCAAATTCTACTGCTGGATCCCCTGCTTTGACAATGGAAACCGTAATTGGACTACCTCTAAATAACTCCAGGTTAACATTAAAATTGCTAGCGGTAATAATCCCAGCATTCACTAAATTATCTACAACATCATCAATTCCCATGAATTTATTGTCATTACCTGGAATCACATCCTCATTCGGTGTTGGATTTTGAATGAATTGCATAACTAACTTCTCTAAGATTGGAATGATTTGATTGATAATTTGGCTCTGTAATTAATTGTCCTCTGGATGTTTATTTTGGATAGGATTTGTCATCTTGTTCTCTCCCCCTAAAAACAAAAATAGAGCAGCTTATGAACTGCACCTCCAATTGTTAATTATGTGTCTAACAATTGGGGTGCACTTCAATAACAGTCGGTCTTTTCCGAAAAATCTTCAACCTCTAATATTGTCCATACTTCCTGTACGAAAATCCATATATTAGTTAAATATTATTTTGCTTGTACAGAAACGTGTATTATAGAGTAATCCGGATTTAGAGTAACTACAGACTCTCCAGGGCTTATTGAATGTAGAGGACTTATAGCTATTTCTACGCTATGATTATCTTTTTCAAAACGATTGATATAATCCTTATTATTTTTTACAAAACTATCAATTTCTTTTTTTAATTCTAGATTTGGATTTACTAATGTATCAATCTCTTTATCGAGCGTGAAATTCGGATTTATCATATGCATCCAGTTTTTCGCTAACTCAACAGTTGATTTGTCAACGACAAACACGAAATAGAAATTATCTTTATCCTTCCCAACAAACGAAAATGAACCATGAGAATCAATCATTCTTGGCAAATTAGGAGTATATAGATCAATTTCTGATGCAACGTATCTATATCTGAAATTCGCATTATATTTCTTATTTACTTCAGTAACAAGATTTTGACCTTGCTTAGAAATAGATTGCTCTCTTACAGGTGAAATTTCAATGGAGTATCTATCAAAGAAAAAATCATTTGTCACTAACGTATTAGGAATACCTATTGGCGTTACTCCTGGTTTTGTTTCTGGTTTGTTCACACTTTTAATTCCATTGTATAGAAACTGTGCATATTGCTCACGTGTTACAACTCTTTTTGGCTCGAATAAGTTACTTCCTGTACCAGCAGCAATTTTACTTTCCTGCACTGCACTGATTGCCTTCGTAGCCCAATAATTTTTGTCAACATCTTTGAAAGTTGTGACAGTTGTTGTTTTTAATTGAAATGCTTGTGTTAGAACAGCTACCAATTGTTCACGATTTAAGACCTCATTTGGTCCAAACTTTCCATCACCATATCCACTCATAATCCCTGCTTTTGTGATTGCTAAGATTTCTTTTTCGAACATAGAACCTTTTATGTCCGTAAATGGATTTTGAAATTTAGCATCTACATCTACTGGTTTCAAGTATACGTAAAGTAATCTAGCAACTTGACCACGTGTAATACTATCACCGAAACCAAAAATGCCATTTCCATAACCAGCTACGATATTGTTCTCTTTTAGGTCCATAATTGCTTTATATGACCAATGATCAGTAGGAACATCTTTAAATGTTGTATCTGCCTGTACATTTGTTAAAGATGTTAAGGTTGTTGCTGCAAGTACTGCACCTGTTAAAATCATTTTTTTTATTTTCATGCTATTTCCCCTTCTTCTCCTAATTATTTTTGCGAACAAAAATATACTTTATTTTCCAAAATAAACATAATAACACAAATACATTATATTTATATATAATCATTTAATGTTATTAATGATAAAAAACTACTTCCCTCCAGAACGCTATAGACTCACGCAAAAACTCTTCTTGCCTATAGAAGAGTTTTTACTACAATTTTACTGTTAAATAGCATTTTTCCTTTATTTTAGTAAATGTCTGCTGTATTCTTTTTAAACTAGCCGAGATATTGTTTTAGTATTTCTAGCCCTGTTTTCAAATCTTCTAATGAGTTTGTAGAGGATAGAGCAACTCGTAAATACTGATTAGGCATGGTTTGTGCAGTAATAAAAAATACATATTATAAGTACCCTATACATCATATTAGATTAAATCTTATTAAAACAAAAAGGGATGTCCTAGTAACATATCTAGGGCATCCCTTTATTTTTACTCACCTTAAAACATAACTTGTCTAAATTTCAAGATTCTAGATATCTCTAACAATTAAACATTTATTAGATATATCTTCTACCTAAAACATCGTATTATTATTAGCTGCCTCATTGGGAATCTCTTGAATTACATCCCAATGTTCAACAATCTTCTCATCCTCTATATGAAAAATATCCACTATAGCAACTCCCTTATCTTGAGAATTAGTACGAGAGTGTACATGAAGAGCAACTGTATCTCCTTCAGCTACTACACGTTTAATCTCTGCAGAGGAATTTGGATTTTTTACAAAGTCCTCCTTAAAGAAATCCATGAAGGCTTTTCGTCCATCAGCAACAAAAGGATTATGTTGCTTATAATCTTCACTTACATATTTAGGGATAATATCGATATTATGTTTGTTAAAAACCTCATTATAGAAATCAACTACCATCTTTTTATTCTTTTCTTTTTCTGTCACATTATCTTTCGATACTGGTGCAACATTCTCGCTCTTTATTGAGTGACCTTTGGTATTACCAGTTGAAGCTTGAAATATCAAAGTCGACACAATTCCTAAAATAAACACAGAAATAATTATTACTATTAAATTTTTCTCTACTTTCATATATACCTACCTCTTCTAATTTTATAATTCATCTTCAATAACACGCTTAATAAAGGAAAAATCATTCCCAGAATGTGATGTAAGAAATATTGTTAGGAAAATCCATCTATCCTAACAATACTTCTTATACGAGATATATTAGAAACTAGTAACTCTAACTTAATACCTCATTAACAGTTGCACTATCCACAATTTGAATAAACTTTTTAACCTTATCGTTCTCATCAAACTCATAAAGATGACAAAAATCTGCTATGAATGATTTCCCTGTTACTTTATATGTTCCACTATATTTTCCATACACGATAACAGTATTGTTATTAAAAGCATAAATTTCATCTTTAGCGCTGTAGTTATCCCATTCAGTTCCAAGACGTTCATGTACATTTTTCACTACTTCATCAGGACCTACATAAGTGCCCGCATATGGAAACCCAGCAGCTTCTGTCCAAGATACCTTTTCACTTAAATACGTTTTGAAAGCATCCATTTTTCCCTCGCCAGTTAACACATACGTTTCATGTAATAATTTTTGATATTTATTCATTGCATTAACCCCAAGGCATTTCTTTCGTTACAACTTTTGCACTTAACTCTAATACACCCTTATTAGCATAGCCTGGATATGCTGTTTCAAGTTTTGCTACAAAATCTTTTGAAGTTTTACTTTCCTCAGAAGCTTGAATTGCAGTTCTTAAATAATCCATAGTTGCAGTAATCGCTTGACTATCTAATGATTTTTCAATTGATCCATGGCTCGGTATAATTACGTCAGCATTTAAAGCCTGTAACACTTTCAAGTTCTCAATCCATGCCTCCATTGCTGCTTTTGAACTAGTATCTGCTAAGAATAGATGGATTTCGTTAAATACATCTATTCCCCCAATTAATAATCTCAGTTCTCTGTTAAATAAGCTAGTTCTGTAATCGTCTAAGCCTACTAGTTCAAATGTTAGCCCCTGAAAATCAATAGATTTTCCCTTAAACACTTGAGGTAATACCACATTATTTGGTGCATTCTCTCCAAGCGCATCTTTCCAAACTTTCAATTTCCCTAATACAGAATGAACAATATGTTCAACCGTAGACTCCGTAGCATACGCTATAGCTTCTGGGTATGCAGCTTTAATACTTTCTAACCCGAAATAGTAATCAGGATCCCCATGGATAATAAAGATTTTATCTAGAGATAAGTTATTGTTTTTCAAATAATCCACAATTTCTTTCGAATCAGACTGAGTAAATTTTGAGTTTATTAAAAATGCATGTCCTGCTTTCTCAACTAAGGTTGCAGTGACCATAAAACTTTTTTCATCCGAACGAAAAACCGTTAATTTCACATCTTTTTGATTTGTATCGATTGTTTTAAACATAGAATGTTTCTCTCCTTTTGTTAAAGTTATTAAATAAATCACACATTTTTTCTTGTTCAAATAGAAACTCCCTATTCAATTCACCTGAAAGTGTGACAGCACAAACATTTATTCGGGAGATAAATGTCAGTTGGCGTAAGATAATATGTTTATTACTATGGCCTATAATAAAATTGGACTATTTAAATACAAATTGAAACCAACTATTATAAAAAAGGTTTAGTCCATTTACTTATAGTAGTTTTTCTTAAAACGTTACATGCAATATACTGTAGCTTAAGATTTTTTAATATAAACTTTTAAAACGTGCTTCGATTTTATCTGGCGTCATTACCCCGCCACCAATAGGAATAATTTGATTATCCTTTTGTAAAAGTAATGAAGGATAACTATTAACACCAAGCTGTCGAACTTTATTGAAATCATTTTGGACGTCTATTACTGTTTCTTGAGCGTTTAAGCGTTCTAATACTTGTTCAGGGTCCAAACCATGCTCGATTGCAATCTTACGATATGTCTCAGGATCACTTAGACTTTGTCCCTCATAATAAAACGCTTTTTGCATAGCCGAAGTGAATTCTAACAAACGGCCTGGAGCTAATGAGCGTAATGCCGAAAAACCAATTGCAGCATCTTTCGAATTCATTTTAAAAGTACCTTCTTCCACCAATTTTTGATATGAAGGACCAAATTCTGCACCTGTGAGTTGATTAATTCTTTTATTTCCCTCTTCTATATATGAGAAATTTTTCATTGGTAAATTATCTAAAAATAAACCTCCACATAAAACGGTTAACGGTATTTCAGTGTGGTTTTTGTAAAACCCTTTAATACTTTCTGAAAAGCCATAGCACCATCCACAATAAGCGTCCCATACATAAATAAGGTTATCTTGTTTCGTCTCCATTTAAATCTCCTACCTTTATTTTTATTATCCAGCTCAGCTAAATTTCGGGTTTATATAAGTACATCTTTTTATATCTTGTTCTTTTTTGAGTTACCTTAATATATTTTTCAAAACTAACCCTTTCAAAAAAGATTAAATTTGATTTTTAACAAAAGATAACTGTGCACATAAAAAAAACAGACACCTGATGTAACTCACTTGATTACACCTGCACGTAACCATTCTAGTTACAACTAGTATATAAGTCAATTCTTTTTTTACAAAAACATTTAATTTCTATCCTAGCGCTTCCAGAATTCTAGTATCAAATACTTTTCTTCTTGTTCTTAAATTTGTCATAGTCCTTAGTAAATTAATCCCAAAATTTATCAGAAAGAAACGCTCACTTTTCAATCTTTTTTAATTTAAACATAATATTCATCTTTTGTGATGATATTAATATCACATCCAACTAGTAGACTTGCAAATACAACTAAAAGACTAAAAAGTGACATATATTTTTTCATATTGTTCACCTCATTGATTTTTTATAATACTGTAATCTTAATCTGTTTTCGTTTGAAGAAAAATTCAAAAACATGACTTCAACATTACATTTTCGAAAGATAATAAAATTACATACATCAATATTAACAAATGAAATATTTAATTAATCATAGAAAATCATTTAAAAGATTACTAACTGAACTAATACATTATCTTGTAAGAAAAATATAAGTAGCCCGTTAAAGAGCCCTACAGAACAGGATTATTAACATATAAAGTGACAACCATTTTGTTAAAACCACAGAAATTCAACATTTTTGTTATGCCATATGTATAGTAAAAGGTATCGACACCATTCATGTCCCGTACAAAAAAGCGAAGTCTTCAACCAAACTTCGCTTGTCATTGTATTATGAATTACAGGGATTATTGCTAAATGCCAAAAGTTTATTTCTTCAAACATAGATTTTTTTTTATTTCAGCTAACTGTGCAAAAGAATTTGATCAAATATAATTATTTATTGATTAACCGCTTTAGCCACAAGGACTGCGTATGCTTCTGCACCTACATTGGTTAAATGCACACCATCAGGTGCAAAGTAGTCTTTCTTTCCAGCACTTGCCGCATACCAATCAACTAGAGTTACATTAGGATATTTAGTTACTGTTACTTTCAGTCTCTCGTTCACAATTGATTCCCACGGACGTGGCACTCTCGTATTAATAAATATTATTTTACGTTCGTTTCCAATTAATTTTATTAATGAAACAAGTTGTTCAGTAGTAAAGGCTCCATTTGTACCTAATCCGACAATGACATAGTTTCCTAAATTCCCTTCATTTTTTAACTGTTCAACTACTGGAATCGCTTTTGACAGCTGACGGCCAATTTGCGCATCAATCCTAATATCAGGAAAAGTATTTTTTAAATATGGAGTAATATCAATCATAACGGAATCGCCTATCGCAGTAACTGTGATTGGATTTTTAGGGTGTGCAGAATTTGCTTCTTTTGATTCCCCTTGATTTAGAGGCGTTTCTTGATTTGGTTTTTCCCAAACAGCAACTGGATGTGGCACGGGTTGTGTTTGTACTGCTTCCACCTTATCTTGTTGATTATTCCCCTTAGCCTTACTAGCATTTAATAAGCCTAAAATTGCTATTGACGTAAAGAATAATGAACAAACTAAAGCTAACTTAACACCTAAAGTGACATTTTGAAGTCTTAAGTTCTTAAACTGAATGTTCCGGAGCGCACCTTGTCGGATTGGTTTTTCGATAAACTTCCATGAAATTTGCGCAATCAATATTATTAGAAGAAATTGAAGGATTGCTCTTATTATTGAAAAATCCCCTACAGTTACTTTTGGAGTCGTTAATGTGAGAATTGGATAATGCCAGAGGTATATGCCATACGATCTTACCCCTACCCAACGTAAAGGTCTAAATCGTAAAAATTGAGCAATGCGACTAGCTGGATGAGCTAGATTTGCCACTAACAATGCTGTTGCAATTGATAAAAGAACCATTCCTCCCTTGTATAGAAATGGATCATATTGATTGGTCTTCCAAAACATAACCAAAATAATAATAAGAGCAATGCCACCCACTACATCAAGAATGAAACGCGCCTTCGGGATAATTTTATTAGCAAGCCTATTGCTTGGCCAAACTAAGGCAAGTACCGCTCCGATAAGTAATGAAAAGGCCCTCGTATCTGTACCATAATATATTCTGCTCGGATCAACTCCAGGTTCATACAAAATTGTCATTGCTAAAGCTGAAGCAAATACTCCTAGACAAATCAATAAAATCATACGGGATTGTTTTTTTATGTAGTAAAGTCCTAAACTAATAATAAACGGCCAGACAACATAGAATTGTTCTTCGACTGCTAACGACCAAAAATGATTTAATGGCGAAATCTGGTTAAAATTATCAAAGTACGATAATTTATGATAAATATACCACCAGTTACTAACATAAAATAATGCCGCTAATGAATCTCCACGCATTTTTTCAAGTAAAGAGCTATGAAAAATCGTAATCCATGCCAATGTTATAACGAGCATGACAATCATTCCTGGAAGTAATCTTCTTGCCCTACTAAGCCAGAACTTTTTCAAATCAATTCTCTTATTTCTCTTCCACTCCATGGCTAGAATATCTGTAATTAAATAACCTGAAAGTACAAAAAATACTGTAACTCCTAAAAACCCTCCAGGCATCCAATTAAAATTAATATGATACAAAATAACACCTAGTATAGCTAGACCCCTTAGACTGTCCAACCCTACCATATAACGACTATTTTTTTTAAAAGGTTTAGTCATCCTACATTCACCTCTATTTCTTGAAAACTAGGTTAATAATAACGTCATAAAATGCTATTAATTTCCTAAAATTGTAAAAACTAAACCAATACAAACATCATTTTGTAAGGCTTTTTTGATATTTACATGCACAGCAATAAATACTTTATCACGTTATCTGGCTCTGTTGTGAAAATTTTTATAGTAGGTGTTTTTACTCTTCCTAAAAAAGAGGAATTTGCCCAATCAAAAATTTATATACCGTGTGTCTTAAAGTAAAATTTTGATACGTTTTTACAGACATATCAAGGCCTGTGACATTTTGAATATAATCGATAATGCATACGTAAAGGATTTTGCATATAAAAACATTATAAAAAAGAAATATGTATAATTACATATTTCTCTTACTGAATAAAGCGCCTCCATAGGAATCTTAACCAGTATAGCTATTGGTAATACTACATATAATATATTTAATTCTTTTGTTAGCTGGATTATAAATGTATTAGAAATACAAAAAAGCGATTCTTTTCACATTAAAAAGAATCGCTTTCCAAGTTCATATTTTCAATTACATTACATAAAGAATTGAGAGACTATCACTTAAAAGCATTAACGACAACTTCAGCCGCCTCTTTAATTAGTTGATTATCATAGGTAGCCTCTTTCTCATCTTTACTAGATAAAATTGCGATAATAATTGGTGCTCTATTTGGTGGCCAAACGATAGCAATATCATTTCGTGTTCCATAACTTCCCGCTCCTGATTTATCTGCAACTACCCAATCAGTTGGCACGCCTGCACGAATAAGTTTGTCTCCTGTAGCATTCCCTTTCATCCAATCTGTAAGAATGTTACGCTTTTGATGCGGAAGCGCATTTCCGACCGTAAGCTCTTTAAGATTCGTAGCAATTGCTTTCGCTGTACTAGTATCACGAATGTCTCCTGGAATAGCTTCGTTTAACTCTGTTTCAAAGCGATCAGACATAGTAACCCGATCCCCCATCTGTCTAAGCGCTTTTTCATACCCTTTCGGTCCGCCTATTTTATGAAATAAAATATTTCCTGCAGTATTATCACTATAACGAACTGCAGCCTCTGCAATTTCTCCTAGCGTCATTCCAGTATCTATATGTTTCTCTGTAATAGGTGAATAATCCACTAAGTCTTCTTTCGTAAATTTGATAACTTCATTTAATGTATCAATTGAGTTTTGCTGTAGCAATACTCCTGCCGCTAAAGCCTTGTAAGTTGATGCAAAGGCAAATCTTTCGTTAGGTCGATAAGAAATGGTTTCATTTGTACCAGTATCAATCGCATATACACCTAATTGTGCATCAAATTTCTTCTCAAGTTGAGAGAACTCTTTATGCGTCGCCTGATTTTTATGTTTCACTTTTCCAGTCTTTTCTTTCGCTTCAACTTGCAATGTCTCTCCTTTAAAAGCATGTAGACTTGTAATACTTACACCTAATATACCAACGCATACACCTATTTTTAGCATCCTCTTGTTTTTCAAAATCATCATTCCTTTCAAATTCTTAATACCTCTTTATACGTACACATAATAGACAAGCACCGAAACAAATTTGTTCCATAAACTAAAAAATTTATAATTAGTATGAGAGTTGTTAACAAAATAAGAAATAGTGGCTATGATCGCCGCTATCTCTTATTTCACATCTCATTTTCCACTTATAAATACCTTTATATAAACAGGGTCTCTTCCCTGAGAAAAGCACTCGAATATTACTAATTTTACTTAGAACTATCTGTACTAGCCGATTCACCATGTATACGTTGCTGTTTTAAATCAAAGTATGCATCTAAAACTTCCTTTCCAATTATAGAATTAATTCCACTTTTATCATTATGAAGCCACGGAACTACTACTGAGAACGCTACTTCTGGATTATCGTATGGAGCATATCCAACTAACGTTAAGTTGTAGCATTCCATACGTTCTCCTTTTGCATTTCTACCAATTGGATCATCTCCACCATATACAGTTTGAGCTGTTCCTGTCTTTCCTGCTGGTTTATATGGAGCATTTTTGAAATACTTCACGCCAGTTCCATCACCTTCTTGGAATACCCATCTAAAGCCTTCTTTTATCCGATTAATATGTTCTGTCTTCATATCAATTCGATTTAATACGACAGGCTCTATTGAGCGAATAACTTTTCCAACCTCTTCTTTTATTGATTGCTCTCGTATTTCTTGTACAATTTGAGGTTGCATTCTATAACCGCCATTAGCAATTGTTGAAATATATTGTGCTAATTGCAATGGCGTATACGTATCATACTGCCCGATAGAAAAATCTAGTAAAAACCCAGGCTGGCTATCTACTTTTCTAGTTTGTCCAATTATTTCATTCGGTAAATCAATACCCGTAGGAACTCCTAAACCAAATTGCTTAAAATAATAGCGCATCGTATTAAATGCTTCTTGTTTTATATCCAATGAACCATTTGGTACGTAATGAACGCCCGCAATTTTTAAAGCTGTTTGGAACATGTATACATTCGAAGATACTTGTAGAGCTCGTAAATCATTAATATTACCAAATCCGGATACATTCCACGATTTCTTAGCTTGTGTACCTTTAAATTTCATCGGTGCATCATAAAATTGATCTCCTGGTTGTATTGCCCCTGTCTCATATCCAGTTAATAAAGTTGCACCTTTTACAGCTGATCCTAGTTCATACGAAGTTGTCATATTACCTAATGCCAAATCCTCGATTTCCATTTTCCCTTCTTTTTCTACAATCCTTTTGCCTGCCATAGATAAAATTTGTCCGTTATTCGGATTCGTCATAACAACAAAAGCTCGGTCCAATAGCGGCTCTGAACTCTTAAAAGCTCTCAAATTTTTCTCTAAACTTTCTTCCACTTTCTGTTGTAATTCCATATCAATCGTTAATGTTAAACTATTACCACTTTTTCCTTTAGAAATTATTTCTGTGTTTATAATATTTCCTGATTTATCTGTAATATTTTTCACTTCTTCTTTTGTACCATGTAACACATCTTCATATCGTTGTTCAATGTAACTTTTCCCTACACGATCATTACGGTTATATCCGCGTACTAAATACGAATCTAAATTTTCTTTTGGCAAACCTTCTTCACTACTCGTAATATTACCTAACACGGAACGAAATAAATCACCATTTACATAATTGCGCTCCCAATCAACCGTTGCATCTACCCCTGGAAACTCCGCAAGATTTTCACTGATTTGCGCATACTCTTGATCTGTTACATCTTTTTTTATAATTTGTGGTGTTAGTTGATAACCTGAGCTCATTTTACTTTTAATAGCTAACACCTTTAAATCTTGTGCTGTTAATTCTGCCAATTCACCTTCTGTAACTCGACTTCGTCTTAATTCTTCTATTTTTTTATCTAACTCTTTTCCCTCTATTCCCTTTTCTTTAAACTTTTCTATATCTTTTTTCGTAATCATTGTTTCCGCACGTTTCGTATTCAACTGCATCCAAAAATCCTTTTTATCGATATCGGTTAATTTATTTATATCTTGTTCAGGCATTTCAAGTACTTCCGCCAAGTCTTTTGCTGTTTTTAAAATAGCTTCACTCGTAATCCCCTTTACCCTTGTATACGTAATTGTGCGAAGAGATTTATTATTAACGACTGTTTTCCCTTCTCGATCTAAAATTTGTCCACGTGGAACTGGAATACTCGTTATTGCATTTTGACTACTTTCCACTTGGTTCTTATAAGCCTCTCCCTCAACAATTTGTACTTTCCCTAGCTGCATAATAATAGCTGAGAATAGTAAAAATATACAAAGGAACATGATATTTAATCGAATAGATATATATGTCTTCTTATTTCCTTTTTGCTTTTCCATAAATCCTCCATATATTTGCTTATATATTACGTAACGATGGCCAATTATAAAGTGAAACCTTAATCAACCCTCACCAATTGGGCTTTTACGGACAGTTGATCCCCCATCTAACTTCTTTGCTTCCGCTGAATTTTGAGGTGGGGATCTTACTGCCCGACAAATAGCGGGATAAATATCGTTTCGACTTTTTCACTAAACCATTGTAAGCATCCATTTCTTTTCGTTTTACTACGTAGTTCAAAACTCTCCTGTCTTGTTTTCTCTCTATTTTTTGTCGTTTGCATTAGAAATGCTACACTGTATAACGACTCATCTTAAAAGTACAATTTCATACTATTTATTCCTTTCTTCATGCTGTAATACTTAATAGACAATCTAAATAATAAAGTTGTTCCACATTTACAAAAAAAAATAATTAACTATAATATGGAATAGGCTAAAAAGGGAGGGTTTTATGTTACATACAAAAATAAAAAGATGGAGATTTATAGCGGTTATTTCTATTGTAGGTGTTATTTTAATCATTTTATTAAAAAGCCATTTCGCTTCAATTACTACCGAAACTTCTTCAGCTGAAAGAGGAGAAATACTTGATCAAAATGGTGTAATACTAGCTACAAATAAGAAAGTTAAGTCTTTATATTGCACTTCTAATGAGGACAAGCTATCAAAACAAGATACAGCAAACACATTAGCTTTTTTTAATCAATTTTCAAACGAGTTTCAACATCATATTTCTACAGAGAATATAAAATCTCAATTACAACAATCTTGTAAAAAGCAAACCATGAATGATATACCGTTATACTCTGACATAACTGAGAACGAACTTGCATTCATAAACAAAAACAAACCCAAAAATGTAATAATTAAAGATGAAGTAATACGTTATTATCCTAAACACGAAATTGGTTCACAGGTAATTGGGTATGTAGAACATGACCTTAATTCAAAGTATATGGTTGTTGGAAAAAGCGGGATTGAGTTGCAATATGAAAATGATTTAAAAGGAAAACCTGGTAAAACTCTTATTTTTAAAATAAATAACAAAAAATTCTTATGGAATATTCAAAAAGTACAAAAGGGAAAAGATGTCCAATTAGCTTTAGACTCTAAGTTACAGCAAAAAACAGAGGAAGCATTAAAATCTCAAATTAAGAAAACACCTGATGCTAAAGCTGGTTATGCTGTAGTGAGCGATGCAAAAACTGGCGCAATTTTAACTATGGCCAACTCGGCAGTTTTTGACCCAAATATATTACATACACATGTATCAACTAAAATAAATAACATAAAATCACTTTCGCAAAATAATGCAATTCAAAAATTAAAGTATGGTGAATCTTATGTAAATATGGCTTCTACTATAAAGCCACTTACTATTTTAATTGGATTAAACGAAAAGCTTTTTCAACCTGAAGACACTTACTTAGATAAGGGTACTTTTCAGTATGATAATCAAAATAATATTACGAATGCACCTGGAACACCAACAGGTGAGATTACACCGAGGCAGGCTATTATTAATTCATCTAACACATTTATGACAGCAAAAGTAGCTTTGCCCTTATTCAACCAAAATAATGGAAATATAGAAAAAGTGGCACATATATGGACAGATTATTTAATGCAATTCGGCCTACGTTCTAAAACCGGGATTGATTTACCCTTTGAAGAAGACGGACAATATGAATTCCATCCCTCTAATAAGTTTGAAAATGGAATTTCCGCTTTATTAAATGCCTCTTGGGGAGGAAATGAAGTGCATACTCCTCTTCAACTTGCTCAATATGCAGCAACTTTAGCAAGTAAAGGTGATAAATATAAACCTCAAATCGTAAGTGCTATTATTGGTCAAGATGGTAAAGAAACAAAAAAGTTTAAACCAATTTTAGAAAGTTCAAATCGTTACCCAATGAACTTTTGGAGTGTCGTACAAGGTGGAATGAGTCAAAATATAGAGGAGATTAAAAAGTTGCCCTTCGACGTCGCTGGTAAAACAGGTATTACAGGTTTTCCCAATGAGCAAGCAAGAATGATCAATCATTCTCTATTCATTGCATATGCTCCTACCGAAGATCCACAAATTGCCCTTTCTGTCGTTATTCCTGGTAGTAATTCAGAAAAAAACATTGCTGCTCTCGTTACATCAGAAATTTTAGAGTCCTGGAATACTCTTCAAAAAGAGAATAAAAACCAAAAGGAAGGTTCACTTTAATGAACCTTCCTTTTTTACCAAATAGAATCTATATTTATTATTTTCCATTCACCTTCATTATTCTTTTCAAACATAAATGAGTATTTAATGTCAGTTAAAACATACTCTTTTTGTACATATCCAGTATTACCGTTAATTGTCGATATTTTTATATATTCATCCTTCTGCACTTTTTCTGGAATCCAAGCTTTTACCATTTCATTAGATACTTCATATAAAACTTGCGATTCTCGCTTTGGTTCAGCTAAAATTTTCGTTTTATTTCCAGTAACAGTTGCATATATAAAATGAGGTTGCTTTGGTTGGTTACTTTCTGTCAAACCACTTGGTACTTTATATACATGTTTTGTATCATTTGCAAATTCTCCCCCCATTGTAAGAGCGACTTGCAACTCATGAAAAATATCTTCATCAAACTTCAATTCATCCTTCTTATAGCTCTTCCCTTTAAATTGAACTTCATCGTTTAATGCTTTATACAATTCATTTTTATTTTTTACATTTGTACTTTGATATAACTCATTCATGAATTGTTTTAATGTTGGATCTTGAGCAGACTCATCTTTTGTTTTAGGCTTAATTTGTGTACTACTTTGTACCGGTGATTTATTATCATCAAGCCAAGGTTGTTGAACAATAAAAAATAAAAATGTACAAGCTAAAACCACAACAATTGGCAATGCTTTTTTACGAAATCGTCTTGTTTGTTTTAGAGAGCCTCCCTCATTACTTTCATATATAGATTGCTTTATTTTATAAATATATTCTTCTTCGTTTTTACGGTGTTCCATTGGGCCTTTTTTTAATTTTCTATACCAGTCAGGATTTTGTTTATTGTTCATCACTACTACCCTCCCCTATTAATTTTGAAACCTTACTTCTTGCTCTACTTAATCTAGATTTTACAGTTCCAATGGATACTCCTAGTGTTTCAGCCATTTCTTCATAAGATAATTCATATTTTGCATCCAATATTATTATTTCACGGTGCTTTTTAGGTAGTTTTAATACAACTTTCCACACATCATTCATTTCTTCTTGCTTAAAAAATTCTTGTTCTGCCGACACAGTTTGCTTATCGTCACTAAAAAAACCTACTAAAGATATTCTTTTAAAATAAGATGATTTCAAATAGTTTATTGCCGTATTTCTTGTGATTTTTAATATCCACGTTTTAATAGATGACTCCTTTCGAAATGAATTCCAATTTTTAAATACCTTTATAAATACATCTTGCGTGATATCATCTGATAAGTGTGGATCTTTCGTAATAATAAATGAATAATTCCATACATCTTGCCAATAGTCTTTTATAACATAGTCCAGCTCATCATGATTACACTTTTCAATAAACGTCTGTTCCATTTCCACACCTCAAACTTATTTGAATAAACATAAAACTGCCCTCACTTTTATTATGGTTTCAATATATAGACAAGATACAAATTTCATTTGTTCCATTGTTTATCTTTTTTTGATAGAAAAATCCTCTTGAGAATCCCCCATACATTCTCTTACATGACAGGCTCCTAAAAAACAAGTAAAGCATACAATGTTAAAAATACACTCATAAAAATCTGATTATTATTTGTGAATTTCATGCAACACTCCACTTATATCACATTTTTTCTTAGAGCATGCTTATTTGTGTGCTCTATTTATGTTTTACTAAATAACTGTTTTGTTTAATTTTAAAACTTGTCCATTTCATTTTGTTTTACTCTTCTATTTACTATTTACAATGTCAACCTTTCAAAAATGAACATGAAGATGAGTTATCAACTTTCTGTAGCCACAGTAAAAAAGCATTCTCGACTAGTAAGAATGCTTTTTTAAAATATATTTGTTCTATATTTCAAGCAATTTATACCTTTGAGTTAAGCAAACATATAGTGAATTTACTAGAAGATCTCACCTTATGATAAGCTATTATTTCTGAAAAATATGTTTTACTTTTTCGCCTGGAACATTGCTCCCTCCTCTTCCTTTTACATCTTCAATCATCATGGTTACAATCATGTCTGGCTCATTTGCATCAAAAGCTGCAAACCATCCGAGTTCTTTTCCGTCTGCCTCTTTCGATTCTTTCAATTCTGCTGTACCTGTTTTACCAGCAAGAGTTACACCATTAATCTTAGCAATTCTCCCCGCGCCATCAGGGTCATTAATGACTTTGATTAATGCACTCTTTAATATGTCTTGATTCTTTTTAGAAATCACATTTTCTTTCCAATTCCCCGTAACTTTTGCTTCTTTTAAAAGATGAGGCGACGGAATATTCCCTTCATTCACAATCGGTGCATATGTTAATGCTAAATGAAGTGGTGTCATTAATACTTGTCCTTGTCCGTATCCCGTGTCTGCTAGTTGAATATCATTTTTTATCCCATCTCTTGCAATGATTGAAATAGGAAATTCGTATTCAATTGGTAATTTTTCATGAAATCCGTATTTTTTAAATTCATTTACATACTGATCCTTTCCCATTTTCAAAGCTTGTTGAGCAAAATAAATATTATCAGAGTACTTCATTGCCTTATCAAAATCAATTGGACTTGCATCCTTCACACGTGTTACATAATAATTTCCCCAAGAGGAATCTTTTGTCCACTTTAATCCTTGAATATTAAATTCTTCCTTAGGTTTTATTGTGTTTGTTTCCAAACCAATTGCACCTGTAATCGTTTTAAATACGGAACCTGGTACAAATGCTTGTGTGAAGCGATTCATCATTGGTAGTTTCGAGTCGTTATTCCATGCTTCTCGTTGGGCCTTTGATGCTCCTCTAACTATTGTATTTGGATTATACGCAGGGCTACTTACAAGCGCGATTGTTTCACCTGTTTTAGGATTGATCGCTGCACTAGAGCCGGCTTCATTTTTCATCTCCTTATAGATTTTTTCTTGAATTGCAGCATCAATTGTTAACGTAACATTTTCCCCTGCTTTCGCTTCTTTTTTGGCTACGTTTTTAATTTCTTGCCCGTTTTCATCTTCTATAAATACGCGTCCACCCTTTTCACCACGCAATTTATTCTCAAGTACTTTCTCTAAACCTGTCTTACCTATTAAATCATCAGCTTGATAACCTCTTTTTTGAAGCGATTTTAATTCCTCTGCATTCACCTTTCCTATATATCCAGTTAAATGTGCAGCTGCTTCACCTAATAGATACGTACGAATATTGACTGGACGAGATGATACTCCTTCTAATTCAATATAATCATTCTGTCTAGTTCCCTCTTTTAAAATACCAATTGGTACAAAGGAATCCGGTTTTATCCATTTCGCTGTAAGCTTCTGATCGACCTCTTCTATAGACATATCCAGTAACTGTGCTACTATTTCTTTTGTTTGCGCCGCCGTTTCGCCGAGTTTCTCTGGAATAATTCCAACTTTAGTTGCTTTACCATTCGTTGCTAGACCTTTCCCATTTCGATCGTATATTTCCCCACGTTTTCCTTGTTCTATTTGCATACGTACTTTGTAATCTTTTTTCATACCTGGAAAAATAAAATCTGGTGTCCAATCTATTTTCCAAGATTCTTTCTCTTTCACAAGTTTTGCCTCATGGATAAATGAAGCTGTTCCTCCACCTGTATCCATCTTAACTTCAAAAAGTAACAGTTCTTTATCTTTTGCATTCTCTCCTTTCGTTTTAACTTTTAAATTCTTAACGCCAATACCTTCATAAATTTTTTGATATTTCTCTGTGAATTCCTTTTTAGAAATCGTTTTTTGGGCATGTTCTGATAAATGATCATACATATTTGCAAATTTTTTATCATTCCATAAATTTATATATTCTTCAAATGCTTGTTTTGGCGATTCGTTTTTATTACATCCTACCAACATAACTGCGACACAAAAGAAAAGCAGTATCCATAATTTTTTCAATTCAATCTTCTCCCTTATATAAAAATGTTTTTTCCTTTCTTGATATATTAAATAAAAACGCGTAACGATTAATAGACAGCGTAAGTATTGAAATTGTTCCACATTTACAATAAAAATTTAATTTATGGTTAAGCCGGATTAGAAGAGAGAAGTCTTTAAGCTCATACAAAAAGAAGAAGCCGATATAATTAACGAACTTTATTATTAGTATTGTTTTAACAATTTCATTTAAAATATCTCTTGGTTCCTGTTCTCCAATTCTATCTTTTTTGTATCAAATATCTACAAAAAAGAACCCTTATACAAAGAGTTCTGCAACAGAAAATATCAAAAATAAAAAGTTACTTAAACTATAATTTATAGCCCTTTATCCTTCTTTTTCGTATTAAAAACCCCTGTGCGATATGTCCGACAGGAGTTTTGGTCATTCTACAGCTTATTTAGAAGAATCATGTACAGGCAAACTATTAAAAATCAATTCAGCAACTTTTACATAGCCTTTTGAGTTTGGATGAATGAAATCCGTAGACCAAAGCGTATTGTCATTAACTAACTGATGATTCCAAAAATCAACATGATGAAGCTTATACTCTCTACTTAGTGAACATATAACATCATTTACCTCTAATAATTGTTCTTTTATTACTTGTTTTTTTTCAGAAGCAAAAGGAAGCCGCACTGTAAAATCTGGAAGGTTTGCTATAACAATATCAGCTTCTGTTTTACTTAATTTATCTATCATAAATTCCATATCGTTCTTATATGCTTGATGATTCCAACGTCCTTTTAATACATCGTTTGCACCCGCAATTAGACTAACCAAATCTGGTTTAAAAGTTAATGCTTTTTCCAATTGCTGCGAGCGAATTTCTTTCGTTACTAAACCACGCTTTGCAAAATTGGCATATTCTATATCGTGTACACACAGTTGAACAAAGTGATCTACCCAGCTTTTTAATACAATCCCCTCAACTTCATCCCCTATTCCCTCTGTAAAACTATCACCAATCGCTACAAATCGCTTCCACATATGTATTCCCCCTTTAGTATTAACCATATCTATACTATACAATAGCTCACAACGTAATTGTTATTTCTAAATGGTTTTCGATTTCATTTATATTCCACTTTACTATATTTACATTTATAATCCTAAATTGACCGATTCATAAAAATGCTTAGGAATCGGTCATATTCGTATATTTACTAAAGAAATAAACTCTCTCTAGGCATTATACTTTTTTCAATAAATTTGTGGTTCTTTGTTTTGCCCAATTGATACATTTCTTTTCGATTAAATGATACGAAACTATAGAAAAAAGTAGTGTGATTGTAATGCACAAAATAAGAAGGAAAAAGATAGGTATCTTTGTATACAAAAGTTTAAATAGTACCATCATGATTGGAAAGTGGCACAAATAGATACTGTATGAAATTTCCCCTAAATATACAAACACACTCTTATTTAAAAATGCTTTTACTTTTAGGTTACTCATGGCCATTATAATACATATACTAACACCCATTACGACACCCCAATCTTTTAATAAGAAAGTAGTATCATTACGGGAAATACCATAAATTAAAATGGAATATAAATATAAAATAATCCCTAGTGCAATAAGAAATCCTTTATTAAATTTTTTCATATTCCTATATGAGTAGATAAGTTTTTCCTGATGTTTAAAAAGTAACATTCCAACCATAAACATAGATGTAAAATGTAGCGTATCAGCATAACCATTATAAAACCCCTCAGCTTTCCCAATATGCAACATATTAAGAAAAACACTAATTAAAGAAAAGCTCAAAGCAAATAGCATCGTTTTCTTCCAATTCAGTTTATAAAAGAGAAGAAATAACAAAGGAAACACAATAGATATACGCATTTCTTGAGCCAATGACCAAATAACTGGATTATAATTTTCCGTAAAAAAGTTATTAAGAAGCACAAAGTGGTTTATAATATCTAATTTTGTTATAGACCCTTGCCATCTATCATAGAACCAATCACGTAGTCCTACCACTTCATACGGCGAAAATAAAATAAATAAAGCAAAGGTAACGATTATCCAAAAATAATAAGGAATATAGATTCTTACAAATCTCTTAATTAAATATCCCCAATAATTTGTTTTTGAATGATAAAGTGCCATAGACAACACGAAACCACTTAGTACATAAAAAACGATAACAGCTTCCCCACCCGCCCATAAAAACCTAAGTGGGGAAAATTTAATAGCATTAGGCAACGATGGTAGCATTAAACAAAAATGTCCAAATACCACAGTAAGTGCCGCTAATCCTCGTATAGAATCTAATTCTTTTATTCTCTTACTCATAAAATGTTCTCCTTGTAAATTGTAGATTTTGCTATTCATAAAGGCCACTATACTAGTGTAGCGGGAGAATTGTTAGATCCCTGATATAAGCACTTCAAAGTCAATCTATACATCTGTTTTTTGGTCTCCATTTCCTTATATAAATAATTTAAAACAAAGTATTTAATACAAAGAAAAGATTTTATTAAGTTTTTATAAAATCTAATTACAGAAATAAGTACCGGATATTATTTTTTTATTGTCACTTGATGAAATAATGGATGGTTTTTCTTTATATAACTTTATTAAACTAACCTTGTAATAGAATGCTTTGAATTAAAAAATTCATAATAAACGCCATCCTTTCTGTATATTTCCACAAAAAGAATATTGTTTTTTGATTTTATAGATACAAATTTCTGTTAGCTTGATTACAATAACAAAAGTTTCGAAGTATCCAATTTAAAAATTAATACCATCTTCCATTTCGAGCTATCTACATAAGAATCTATAAAGCTTCGAAACTCTTTTTTTAGATTAATATTTAGTTTTCACCCTATAAACTTAGCTTTTTACTATATCAACCGCACTATTCCACATACCATTAAAGAAAGATCCGATTTTACGCATAAAACGTGTAAACCAATTTGCTTGTTCTACATCAGATTTTGTTACAAGGTCTATTTGTAATGATTTACCTGATAAAAATCCAGGATCCGTATTATCTTTAGGCGAGATAACCATTTTACTTATTGCTATACCTTTTTTAATGGGCGCTTCTTGTTCTTCATTCGATACTTTAAATTCTTTTTTATAAACGTCCTTGTTTCCCTTCGGCATTGGAAGTGAAATAGCTTGTTTTGTTTGAACTATTACATCTTTGTCTTTTGCATTTGCAACTCGCACTGTTTCATGCCCTTTTACTACTGAACCTTTTCCATAGATATTCTTCACTTCAAAATTTGCAAATCCATAATCATATAATTTCTTCGTTTCATCAAAACGTGCTGTATGAGAGTTTGCTTTTATTACTACAGAGATTAGACGCATACCGTTTCTTTCTACCGTACCAGTGAAGCAATCACCAGCTTCTGGAGTTGTTCCTGTTTTCAAACCATCTACACCTTCGTATTGCTTAATTAAACCTTTTAACATCATGTTAAAATTCACCATATCAATTGGATACTTGCCACCCTTTTGGAATGTTTTTTTGGGGATTTTTGCTGTATCTAACATTTTGGGGAAATCTTGAACGAGACGTTGTGCTAAAATCGCACAATCTCTTGCGGACATTTTATTTTTCTCGTCTGGAGTTGTCCCTTCTGGATGATGTCCCTTTAAATCATAGTTTGTTAAGCCTGTAGAGTTTACAAATTTGTAATTTTTCATTCCAAACTCTTTTGACTTATCATTCATCATTTTCACGAAATCGGCTTCTTTTCCAGCAATTTCTTCAACTAAAGCAATTGTTGCACCGTTTGCAGAGTAAATTGCCATTGCCTCATATAACTCTTTGACCGTATAAGAGCCACTATTTTCTAATGGAACGTTTGATAATGAACGATCTTGCGAAATCGTATATGCATACTCAGAAATTTTAATTTTTTGATTCCATTTAAGTTTTCCTTTCTCCACCGCTTCATGAACTAAATATTCACTCATCATTTTTGTCATACTAGCAATTGCTAGTGATTCATCAGCATTTTTCTCATATAAAATTTTTCCGGAATTTGCTTCTACTAAAATTGCTGATCCTGCTTCTACGTCTAAAACAGGGACTGTTTCCGCTGATGCGCTCCCAGATGTAACAACTATGCTACAAAATAGTGTCAGCACTGTTACTATTACAATGAATTTTTTGTAAAACATACCTTTCAATTCTCTTACCTCCAATATCTTTTCTAGCATAATCACTATAAAAATAGACAATTTTATCAAATTCTATATACATATAAGACGTTAGGATCGCTTCCATATAAACCATTCCATCATTTTAGGCGCACTGATACAGTCAGTATTCCCCACACATCCTTATTTTTAATACCCTTGTATTATTAAAAATGATCCGTAATTTCATATTTTTTAGGATTACAATGAATAGACAATCTAAATAATACATTTGTTCCACATTTACAAAAAATAAAACCAGTGTGTCCGATTAAATATCGAGACACACTGGCTTTATTAGCTATCAAGGATTTTAATTATTCAATTCAGCTATTTGCTAGACTCATACCAGAGATAAATTTTCCTTAGTCTAGACTATTAATCTTTTATAATAAAAAACTACATCCTATATAGAATGTAGTTTTTTTCACAGACTTATCTATTTTTTACTTCCTTTTTATAAAAATCATATAATAGATTGATAGATGAGCTAGATAATATAGGCATTGCCTTCTCAACTAATTCTCTATCCCAATCAAACCAACGCATTTCCATCAGCAAATTTATTTCTGTATCAGTGAATCGTTTCTTTATTTCTTTAGCTGGATTTCCACCCACTATTGTATACGGCGGAACATCTTTACTTACGACTGATCCTGCTGCAACGATTGCGCCTTCACCAATTGTAACGCCAGGCATTATAATTGCATTCATTCCAATCCAAGCATCACTTTTTATAATTGTATCACCCTTCGGTTCATATGAATGTTCAATTTGCTCAGCGAATGGATATACTGTAATCCATTCTGAGTGATGATTATGATTACCACCCATTAAAATGACTACTCCACTGGCAATACAAACATAATTCCCAATAATGAGTTTATCAAGATGCCATCCCATCTGTTCAATTGGATTGAAAAGTGCTCTGGACTTAGCATCCCCCCACAAATACCTTACACAGCCATCTTCAAAATTTTGATGACCATAATACCCTGAATAATAGGAGTACTCTCCTACCTCAATGAGTGGATTTGTAACTATATCTTTTAAATACTTCGTTTCTGACCAATGATTATATAATGGATGCTTCATAACTTTATTCCTCGCTTCTAAGTATTGTAGATCTTTGTAATTCACTTAGAAGCTTAATACGACTGCTACATTTTTTAGCTTTCTCAAACGACGGATCATTATATTCAAGCCTTTCTTTTATAATAAAAAAATCATAACTTGATAAATTACATAAGTCAAATTGTAAAATTATGTACTGAAACTTAAAGTTGAATTGAAATTTAAACATTAAAACAATCGAGTTTTCAAATAACAAATCCCAATTACATATACTACAGATTTCTTAGCTATACTTCTAACTTCTTTCTTATATTAGCCTTAACTCTCTCGATATAGTTTTATTATTTATTGATTTGTCTGATAAATCAATAAATGTTAATATGATTATAGAAGATATTATCATCCATTAGATTTCATAGCTAGCTTTTCACAAAAACGATTTCTGAATCCTTAAGTAAATAGGAGGTTTAGAACATGAAACTTTTAAGGCAATCAACAATTATTGGTGCATTGACTGTTGGAGGATTTTTATTTTCGAATACAATTGGTACGCTCCCACCTGTGTCTGCTGAATCGCAACTTACACAAACAGAATCACGATTTTCAGATAATTGGCGTTGGCAAAGCTATTTTTTATTACATCATAATGCAGATTTTATAGAAGAGTTAGCAGTTGGTGACTTAAAACATGGAGATACATTCGATGTTACTATATTTACTGGTGGTAAAGATACTGGTATTGTAAAAATATATCAATTGAGTGGAAATGAAAATGATGAAATAAACTTGCATAGATATAAAACCATTTATGACTCTGGTTTAAAACATAATTATGGTAGATTTGTAACACCTATTACTAAGGCTTATAATCCAGGAACATATGTAGCTGTTATGAAACTTGGAGAAAATTATTATTATGGAGGCAGCTTTAAAATCTCAAAATAATTTACGTTTATCTCACCAGCAACTAAATATTGGATACTATTTTCTTAAACAAAAACCCTTTTAAAATCTCCTCTACCTTATATAAGATAGAGTAGATTTTGGTTGTTTGCCCTTTTTAAAATTAGAAAAAATCCTTACTTTCTTTATAAATTATCATTTTTACTCAATACCTGTTTCCACTTCTTTAAGTTCTACCATTCAATATGCAATATTACATATCCCACATGTTCGATTTATAAATATGCGATAATTATTTTATATAAATATCGAAGGGATAATGCTATATGTCTTTCTTCTCTTGGTCTCCTCTTATTTTCTTAGTAGTTGTTTCAATCATCATTTCTATTAAAAAGCTTAAGAAACAATAATGTATTATTTGGAGGTGTAATAATGTCATTTGCAGCGTGGAGTGCAATTTTCATTACTTTAATAGGGGCAATATCCGGAGCAATTTTTGGTACAATCTCCTCTAGAAATTAAAGCAAAAATGAAATACTAACATAAAAGTGAATTTCTAATACAACGCTATACAAAAAAGTAGCCTATAAAATTTTATAGGCTACTTTTCATTTCATCATTATTACTTAGCTAATTCTTTCGTACCCTTCATTACATCAACAAAGAATCCCCAGTTATTCACAACAGAAGAAATACTAATATGTTCATCTGGAGTATGGACATTGAATATATCTGGACCGAATGAAATTGCATCTAATTCAGGCATCTTTTGAACGAATACACTGCATTCAATCCCTGCATGTACAGCGAAGATTTCAACATCTTTATTGTATTTTTCTTGATGCACTTTTTCAAACAAATTACGAATTTGTGAATTCGGATTGTATGGCCATTCTGGATACTCTGACTCGATTTCAAATGTTGCACCAACTAAATCGGCGATACATTTAATCTCATCTGCAACATGTTGTTTTAAACTACTTACAGAACTTCTCACTTCGTTACGTAATTTAATTTCATCTTGCAACGTTTCAATAACACCTAAATTTGTTGAACTTTCTACAAGACCTTTAATATCCATGCTCATACTTTGAATGCCGTTTGGAATTAAGAATAATGATGAAATAAGTTGTTTTTGCGTCTCTTTAGCAAATACTTTTTCTACTTTCTCATCCAATTTTGTAAGTGTAACATGAACATCTGGATCAACAGCACGCATTTCTTCTTGTAATACTCGTGTCCATGACTCTAGCTTTTCTTCTACCTTCTCTACATCTTCTTGACGTAATAAAATTGTAGCTACACTTTCACGCGGAATTGCATTTGTTTTTAACCCGCCGTGAACTTCACTTATATCAAATTGAATATTTGCTGATAAATCGCGTAATACTCGTCCTAATACTTTGTTTGCATTACCACGTTGTTTATCAATTTCCATACCAGAGTGTCCGCCTTTTAAACCACCAACATATAGACGATATGCATCCGTATTCGCTGACGCTTCATCCCAAATTACTGGAATTGTTTCAACAGCTTTCGCACCACCTGCGCTACTTACAAGTAATTTATGATCTTCTTCAGAATCAATATTTATAAAAATCTTTCCTTCAAAATGATTTGAATCAACAGCAAAAGCCCCGCCCATTGTTGTTTCTTCTTCAGTAGTAATAACTACTTCAAGTGCTGGATGCGGAATGTCTTTCGAATCTAATAAAGCCATCGCATACGCCACCGCAATGCCATTATCAGCGCCTAAAGTTGTTTGATTTGCATATAACATGTCCCCAATGATTCGCAATTCAATTGGATCTTTTTCAAAATCATGTACGGTTGCTTGATTTTTTTCACATACCATATCCATATGGCCTTGAATGATAATAGCTGGTACATTTTCATAACCAGCAGTTGCTTCTTTTTTAATAATGACATTCATTGCTTCATCTTGAATTACTTCTAAATTACGCTCTTTTGCAAAACCAACTAAATAATCACTAATTTCCTTTTCATTACCCGATCCTCTAGGAATCTTTGAAATTTCTGCAAAATGATAAAATACAGGGTGCTTTGTTAATTGTTCTAAAGTAGAATACATTTTTAAGCTCCTCTCAAAATGACAAAATAATATGTAGGTCTTTTATCATTATACCATGATTCGTTATTTTACTTTTCTTTTAACTTTTTAATATATTATTCATTTTATGTACAACACTCTTACAACATTGTAAGGATGTTGTAATCTATATCGATTTTTCTCACTTCATAATAGCCGTATACTGTGTAAAGAACGAAATTGAAGGAGATAAAGAAAATGAAAAAGTTTTTAACAATTATTACACTATGTTTATTATTTTCTAGTTTTACTATTGGCTGTGAGAGAGCATCACTAAATCGAATTGGTAAAGATGTATATTACGTACAGATACAAGGCGAAGGAACTATCGAAAAAGTTGAAGGTAAAAACTTAAGAAACTACACACTGCCTGCTTATGACGAAGACGGAGTAAAAAAACAAATTACATTTAGAAGTAAGAAAGCATCAAACGAACATAAATTAAATGAAAATGCATTTTTATGTCTTTATGTAGATCAAGATGATAAGAGCAAAAATGAAATATCATCAATTGAAGTAAAATCCTATGAAGAGATTCAGAAAGCAGATTTACCTGAAAAAATAAAAGAAAAGTTTAATATTAAATAAAAAACAAAAGAAAATGCACTATGCATTTTCTTTTGTTTTTTTCACTCGTATATATTTTGAACTGCTATTATTCATCAGTTTCTCTAAGCGATTTATATTTTCCGTTAACGCACCTTTCACAAGAGAGAAATCTGTATTTGGTTCTTCTTTTTTTTCTTTGAAAAATGAAGACTTTTGTACATTTACTTCAGCCATCTCTTCTCCCCCTTTTCAAAAAGATACATCCTTCTATTTATATTATATCGCAATTGTAGACAGCGTGTACACGTATCATTTTCTTTTTAATTCTTCTTCTAATTCTTCTACTTGCTGTAATGTATCTCCTTTTATTAATGAAAAATCTGTTGTATCTTCAACTCCTACCTGGCATTCTCTCTTTTTTATTTTTGTTAATTATCATAAAATTACCAATATTAATCTACTATTTAATAATAATATTTGATATTATAAAAAAGTAGATTTTATTGGAATTATAATCTAATATATTTTTGGTTAAAATAATTTTTCACACATAATAGATTAAAAAACAACACAGTCTATTTACAATGCGTTTGGATATAACAGAAAAAAATGAGATTGTTTCTGACAATGGATTCTTTGTTATTAAATCACCAAACATCCAATGGCTATTAACTCGAAATATAATAAATGATTCCTTTGATATAACCTATTTAACCAAAAATCTTTTCGAAAATGAAATAGCAAAGCTAATAAAACATTAATCCTTTAAGACGGGAGTATATTTATATTGAATAAACAACAGCATTCTAGCAAAAAAAAGGAAGGTTTTTTCGAAAATAGGATATTACCTATCATCACTGTTCTTTCAGGTGTCATTCTACTAGTGTACAAAGGGTTAGAATTTATTTCAAAGTATGTATTAATTTTAATCTTATTTACACTAATTATTGCTTCGTTATACTTATTGTTTATGAAAGAAATAGTTGGTGCTGTTATTGGATTCCTTTTTGCGGCCCTTGGGTATTATATGTATAAAATCATTTTTAAACAAAAAAGAAATAGCAGATAAGCAAATCATAAAGAGTGTATATAAAAGAGAATGCTTTTACGCATTCTCTTTTATATACTTATATGGAATTGCCTCTACAAATTTTTCTAATCGATCTACATTTTGAGTCAATGCACCTTTCACAAGAGAGAAATCTGTATTTGGTTCTTCTTTTTTTTCTTTAAAAAATGAAGACTTTTGTACATTTACTTCAGCCATCTCTTCTCCCCCTTTTCAAAAAGATACATCCTTCTATTTATATTATATCGCAATTGTAGACAGCGTGTACACGTATCATTTTCTTTTTAATTCTTCTTCTAACTCTTCTACTTGCTGTAATGTATCTCCTTTTATTAACGAGAAATCTGTTGTATCTTCATTATCTTCTTTAAAAAAATCATTGTCATAATCTTTTATCATTACAATCACCTCTACGTGCTAGTGTAGGGATGATTGTCCGATTTTATACAAGTATATCTAAATTTACTTTACCATTATATATAAGTGAAAAGGACAGAAAAAAATCCTGTCCTTATTTACTAAAATAACTATGATGTATTGTTAAATTATATACATTTTCAAAATCTCGATCTTGCAGGTTATTTTTCTTCCCATCAATAACAATGAAAACATCACTCACTATTTTTGCTGGTATAATTCCGACATTTTCTACTTGCACCGCTTTCTGCTCATTCAATTGCTCAATATGTTCAAACGGAACGATGATACTAAATTGTGAGCGGATACCGCGAAAGTTTGTATTTAATTCCTTTGCCGCTTCAAATACAACAATTTTTGCCCCAATCTTTTCACCATACGAATCTAAAAATGCGTTTAAGTTTTTTGTATATTCTTCTTCCGTATGCCATTCCATCGTACCGAATACTGCCGGATTGACATTTTGAATAATTGTTGTGTATATTTCTCCTCTTGCTTTAGAAGCAATTAATGACCGTTTTATCGATTGAACAGTCTTGCCGATATCGCTAAATTTCGCTCCCCATATTTCTGAAATATTAGGGGTTAAAATAAATGCAATATCAACGAAAATAACCATTGCAGTGAACATTAAAAGATTTTTCCAGAGGGTTAAATCAATTCCTTTTATCATGAAATACACGGTGACTGATACTATAAACAACCCATACCAAGTCTTTCTAATACGTTGCTTCTTCTCTTCGTACAACTCTTCATTTCTCCAGTAAAAGAAAACAAGAACTAGAAAAACGATTGCTAAAATAAATAAACCGATTCGAATGTTAGAGATCACCAATGACATCACCCTCCATTCAAAAACTACTCACGATATCATTACATGCACAAGCAGCTCTCTTTATGACAAAAGACGTGGACAAGCTTCTAAAATTAGCAATATCGCATATACATTAGAAGGTACCACGTCTTTTATCCTGAATCTACATTGTATATGTAGACAAGCACGCGTTTCAAATTTTCATGTTAAAAAGAAATATGTTTCGGAATTTCCCCTTCTGGTACTTCTCCGTCCATACTTAAGTAATAATGACGAATTGGTCGTAAATTATCGTCTAATTCATACACGAGTGGTATACTCGTTGGAATATTTAATGAAACAACACCATCACTTGAAAGATTGTCTAAATATTTTACTAGCGAGCGAATTGTATTACCATGTGATGAAATGATTACTTTGTTACCATTCTTTAATTTCGGCGCAATTTCTGAATGCCAATAATTAAGTACTCTTTTCTCCGTATCCACTAAACATTCTGTCAATGGAAATTCACCTTTTTTCAGTGTTTTATATCTTGGATCATTCATTCCATACCTAGGATCATCTTCAGTAAGAGCAGGTGGTCTTACATCAATACTTCTTCTCCAAATATGAACTTGCTCCTCACCATATTTTTTCGCCGTTTCATCTTTATTCAATCCTTGCAATGCACCGTAATGTCTTTCATTTAGTTTCCAACATTTATGTACTGGGACCCATGCAAGGTCCATCTCATGAAGTACAATCCATAACGTCCGAATTGCTCGTTTTAATACAGATGTATAAGCAACATCAAAAGTATATCCATTTTTCTTTAATATTGCTCCTGCTTCTCTCGCTTCACTTAATCCATTCTCTGATAAATCTACATCAGTCCAACCAGTAAAACGATTTTCAAGATTCCATAAACTTTGTCCGTGACGAATAAGTACAAGTTTTATCATGATAACCCCTCTCGGAAATGTGAATATGATTGTTCCATTGCGTACACGTGTCAACTACCCCATTGTTTCAGTGGGGCTTGAGTTAGAACGCTAGGTCTTTTCGTCTATCACTAGACAGGTTGACGCTCTAGCATTCATGCCACCATACGATAACACCTCAAGTAAGTATTTGGTTGGTACTGGCAACGAACGATTGTTTTCCCACTTGCACCACCCTTTCGAAAAAGAGCAATTCTTCCTTATGAAAGAAGCCACCACTCAGATGACTCCGGCGTGTGCTACAAGCCCCGACAAATCGAGTACACATGGATGGTTGACACACCCACTAAGCTATGCACGAAGCAACAGCCTTACGTTTTTGCACTTCTAATAGAATCGGCGTTTTCACTTTGAGATTGCCATCCAATTGTACAACTCTTGATTTTTGCAATGTATTCAGCACACCATTAATGTCAGTATGGATACATGTTCCTGCTTTACTTCGGTACAATCTAAATGTAGGAGATTTTTTTATTTCTTACATTTTTAGGCATACGTATTTTAATGGAATGGATAAAATCTGTTCTTTTTCAAACTATAAAACAGATATATTTCTTATCATTTTTGATCGATTGCAACTTCCCGTTTTGATATCCAAGCATCAAAACCTGATCGGCTATTTGCCATTTCATTCATAACTTGATGCCAATTTTCTTCACACGATTCACCAAATTTTGAAAAAATAGTACCCATTTGTTGTCTTTGTACATCGCTCAATTTTTTCTCTAATTCGGTACCTTTTTCTGTTAATGATAACTGTTTCACACGACGGTCATGTGTAGCTTCATTACTCTCAATTAAACCCTTTTCCACAAGTTGTCGTAATGGTCCGTGGAGAGCTTGTTTACTTATTTCTAACAGTGATAATAACTCATTTACGCTTATACCTGGAAAGCGTGCGATAAAAAATAAAATTCGGTGATGTACTCGTTGTATGCCATACTCTTTTATAATTTCATCTGGCTTTTCAGTAAATGTTTTATATGCAAAGTAAAATAATGCTAATGCTTCATTCATCTGTTCTTCTTTATGTTGTGTCATCTACTTTCCCCCTGTATATAAATTATACCACAATCCAGTAATCAATATTTTAATGAACGCATTTGAACTTCTTTCGTCTATTGAAATATTCATTGCACAATTAGGAGATGATTCATTTGAAAACGCAATATACTGTAAGTACATATTTATTAGACCGACTAATCGAATTAGGAATTGAGCATATTTTTGGTGTCCCTGGTGATTATAATTTGGCTTTTTTAGATGATGTAGTAGCACATGAAAAGTTAGAATGGGTTGGCAATTGTAATGAATTAAACGCGGCATATGCTGCTGATGGATATGCTCGTATAAAAGGAATCGCTGCTCTTATTACCACTTTCGGTGTTGGAGAATTAAGCGCCATTAACGGTGTTGCTGGCTCATACGCAGAAAATGTACCTGTTATAAAAATCACGGGGACACCACCAACAACAGTAATGGAGAATGGAGCACTCGTTCATCATACGTTAGGTGATGGAAAGTTCGATCACTTTTCCAATATGTATCGAGAAATTACTGTAGCGCAAACAAATTTAACCCCCGAACATGCTGCTGAGGAAATTGATCGTGTGTTACGTGCATGTTGGAATGAGAAACGCCCTGTTCATATTCAATTACCGATTGATGTGTATAATAAACCAATTAATAAACCTACGGAACCCATTTTACATAAACCAGTTGTAAGTAATAAAGATGCGCTGGATAAAATGCTTCTACATGCAACTTCAAAAATAAACAGTGCCAAAAAACCTGTTATTTTAGCTGATTTTGAAGTGGCTCGTTTTCATGCGGAAGAATATTTGCATCAATTCGTAGAAAAAACTGGGTTTCCTATCGCGACATTAAGTATGGGGAAAGGAATATTCCCTGAAAAACACCCCCAATCTATAGGAATTTATACTGGTGACGTTAGTCCTTCATACTTACGAAAAAGAATTGATGAATCTGACTGTATTATTAGTATTGGCGTGAAATTAACTGATACTATTACTGGTGGCTTTACACAAGGTTTTAAAAAAGAGCAAGTAATAGAAATCCATCCCTATACTGTGAAAATTATAGATAAAAAATACGGGCCAGTTGTAATGAAAGATGTTTTACAACAGTTAAGTAATGTAATTGAACATCGAAATGAGGAAACACTTGATATAAAGCCATTTATTTCAGAATCACTATCTATTACTGAAAAGTTTAATCCAAAGCCACAAATGGTTACACAAAAACGATTTTGGCAACAAATATACCATTTCTTACAAGAAAACGATGTTTTAATTGCAGAGCAAGGAACCCCTTTCTTCGGTAGTGCCACTATCCCTTTACCAAATAACACTACTTATGTCGCACAACCATTATGGGGATCAATTGGTTATACATTACCTGCTCTACTGGGCACACAGCTCGCTAATTTATCGCGGCGTAACATTTTAATTATTGGTGATGGTTCTTTCCAATTAACTGTTCAAGAGTTATCAACTATACTTCGGAAAAATTTAAAACCAATTATATTTTTAATTAATAACAATGGATACACTGTTGAACGTGCAATTCATGGTCAAAATGAACCGTATAATGACATACAAATGTGGGATTACACAAAACTAGCGAACGTATTCGGAACAGAAGAAAAAAGTCTAACATGGAAAGTGGAAAATGAAACAGAGTTAGCAGAAGTCTTAACGAATATAACTGTAAATAACAATCAACTTATCTTTATTGAAGTTGTAATGAGCCAAGGGGATCAGCCTGAACTGTTAGCTAATCTTGGGAAAAGATTCGGCATGCAAAATTCTTAATAAGGCAACGTGTAGCAAAAAATAATAACAGGTTCAGCTGAGAGTTGTAAAATTTGTTTATATACTCAAAATACACAAGAAAAAGGATGGCCAGTGCCATCCTTTTTGACATATATTGAACTTTCCCTATTTTGAAGACCATTCTTCAACTAATCCCGGTATAACAAGTAATAATTTTTAATCCATCTTTAACTTTATTGCTTTTGTAGCAATAAAAGTTTTAATATGTTTATCTAATATTCTAGTTCCACCAAAATCATCCTCGTAAAAACCACTTATAACTAAACCAGCTTCAATTTGACCTTGAATTTGGTCTTCAAGAGTATGTGCATATTCTATTGTTTGATTGGAATTTACATAATCTTGAACTTCATCCTCTGGTAAGTAGTCTAGTGTTGATGAAGGTATAGAATGTTTAACATCAAGTATACCCTTTTGCTCTTGATTGTCATCAAAAATCCATAGTAACGGATTTGTAAATCCTGAAATAAGAATTCCTCTATTCTTTAGTACCCTTGATATCTCATTCCATACAAGATTAACATCTTTTACAAACAAATTAGAAACGGGATTTACGACAATATCAAAATATTCATCTTCAAAATCACTAAGGTCTGACATATCTCCTTGAACTGTTTTTAAAGTTAACCCGTCCCGTTCTGCTACCTTTTTATCTTGTTCCAACTGCTTTCTTGATATATCAGTAACTGTTACATCTGCTCCAGCAGCAGCTAGAACAGGTGCTTGTTGCCCTCCACCTGACGCTAAGCAAAGTATCTTTAATCCATCTAATGATTTTGGAAACCACTCTCTAGGAACTGATTTTTCTGTGGTAACTGTGATTTCCCATTCACCTGATTTACTTCTTTCAATAACCTCGCGACTTACAGGTTGTGTATATCTAGAACCTTCTTCAACCTTTTTATCCCATGCATTACTGTTTTGTTGAGTTGTATCCATTATAACTATTCCCCTTAGCTATCTTGTTATATTTTAAATGTAAGGTCATTTACTATTTATGCTTTTCTTTTTCTATTAACCTAACCAATAATTAATACATATTTTTATATTAACAGATAAAAAGTAGTAAGAAAAATAAAATATTCTAAATAGAAAAAATACAAATTTATTTTAAAAAATAAAAAGGCATTCCAAACCTGTTGACGCTTGGAACACCTTTTTATTTGTTGTTTAAATTTTTAATCTCTTAACTACAACCATTAAACAAATCAATTACAATTTATTTATTCCGCAAGCGTTAACTGCCAAGACACACCATACTTATCATTTAACCAACCAAATTTTTTACTAAACGGATAAGCACCTAAAGGCATAAGTACTGCTCCATCCTCCGCTAATTTATTAAAAGCCGTTTCAATTTCTTCTTCCGTATCACAAGTTACATAAAGAGACATAGCTGGTGTAAATGTAAAATTATGATTTACATAACTATCTATGCACATGAATTCTTGCCCGTGTAACGTAAACGTTGCCTGAATTACAGTACCCTCTTTACCAGGTCCATTTTCATCGTAGCGAGAGATACTTACAATTTCTGATTGATCAAATAGTGATGTGTAAAAATTCATCGCTTCTTCAGCTTTGCCTTCAAACATTAAAAATGTAGTGATTTTTTGATTTGTAGTACTCATACAGAGACAACCCCTTGTTATGTATTTATACAAAATATACATCGGTCAGCAAAACCGAACGTATTTTCCCGTAAGTGTATTGTCTATAAAAACGATGAGTTTGTCAATTATCTACTTTCTTATTTCTTCTTAAATAATGCTGTCCAAAGAAATGATTCTCCAAACATAGTATTTGGTTGTTCAATTTGCTTCATTTTTCTAATTTCAATCACTTCAAATCCCTTAAATACCTCTCTTAATTTCTCTTCCGAATAAGCAAGACCACCTTGCAGACTCCATCCTCTATATACGTCCCAATCTGTTATTTCTGAGCCATTTCGCTCATCTAAATCGCCTGCCGCAAAACATGTTAATCCGAAATAACCACCTGATTTCAATGAGTTTTTAATTAAATCCACATAATTTATTCTTCTATGTGGTGGAATATGATGTAAACAACCCGAATCGTATACAAAATCAAATTCATTTTGAACCTCTAAATTAAAAATTGAATCACAAATAAATTCAATTTCTATCCCTTTTGCTAAAGCCCGCTCTTTCGCCCATTTAATGCCTTCTATAGATAAATCCACTGCCGTTACATCAAACCCTTCATTTGCTAGATAAATTGCGTTTCTACCCGGACCACATCCAAGTTCTAGTGCTTTTCCTTTTGAAACCAAATTTTTATTTATATACGAAACTAGGTTCTCATCTGGAACGTTTTCAAAAAACGGAACATCTTTTTCTCTATTCGCATAAAATTCATTCCAAAATGGTTCTGCTGGTCTTAATAATGAATCAAGCATTTTAATAATATCTTGTTGATTATGCAACGTTTCATTTTTCACTTGTATCCCTCCAAATTTAAATAGTCAGAAAATCATTATACATCTTTTAGAACTTTCAGACAAAAAGAAAAACTCCTACATTCAATAGGAGTTTTTCTTTTTAAAATCCAAGTATAGCTAACCATTTTAACAACTTCTCTTCTCGCGCTTTTAAATCATCGTTCCTAAGCTTACCTAACTGTATTTCACTCACAATTTCTCCGTCCGCCATAAAAAGCACTCTTTCTGTTTTCGCTGCTACCTTTACATCATGAGTCACTAACATAATAGTCGTTCCATCACGGTTAATATTTAATAAAATTTGCATTACCTCTTCTGTTGATTTTAAATTTAGAGCACCCGTTGGCTCATCAGCAAAAATAATATTTGGATTATTAATGAGCGCTCTACAAATAGAAACTCTTTGTAATTGCCCTCCAGATGCTTCGGTTATATAATGAGACGCTATATCACTTATCCCCATTTTCCCCATTAGCTCTAGAGCACGTTTATTTACTATTTTCTTACTCTCACACTTCGCTAAATATGCTGACAAAATGATATTATCAAATAGATTCAAGTTTCTAAGAAGGTTACTCTGCTGAAAAATAAATCCTATTTCAGTAAGACGCAACTTGGCTAACGCTTCTTCTTTCATACAAGATATTTCTTTACCACCAATTTTCACACTTCCTGATGACATTTGATCCATTCCACTAATATTATATAGTAACGTCGATTTCCCAGAACCAGAAGGCCCCATAACCGATACAAATTCTCCCTCATAAACCTCTAAATCTATATTTTTTAGCACGTGATAATTTGCATTTCCATCTATTGAATATGTTTTGTTTACTTGCTTTACTTCTAAAATTTTTTTCAAGTTTTACACCCCTACTCCCCATTTGGCTTTACATCGTTTGTTTGCTTTATAGTAAAACTACTGAAAAGTGTTGTTGCAGTCACAGATATAAATAATATAGCTGGGCATATTATATAAGAAACGATAGGATTTACGACAAACTTTATATGAGCTGCTCCCATAAATGAGCCTAACCAACTTACTAACATTTCACCAAACGTAGCAGCTATACATGTCCCTGTCACAATGCCTAATAATACGATCACAATAGAACGAGTTATATACTGTATACGAATATCTTTATAAGAAAAACCGATATTTTTCATAATTAAAATTTGCGAAGAATCTTTTGCTAATAACATTTTAAAAAACATCGCAGTAATTAAAACTGATATCAATATCGCAATCAAAATAGCCACCTGAGTCACGAGTCTTAATTGTTTAATTGTCTCTCCTAAAGTTTGCGTTAAATAATCATCCGTATCTGTTATTTTTGCAGAACTAAAATTTTGTTTATACTCCTTCACTTTTTCTTGCAAATCAACATTAGACTTTAAATCTACATTTACTACATACCATAATATGTTTTCGTTATTATAAGAAAAGTTCGCTTTAGCTGTTTTCCCGCCATTTGTTACATCTTGATACATACCACTAATCGTAAGTGTTTTCTCTTTGCCATCAACAAATAAAACGATAGAATCCCCTACATTCTTTTTTAATTCATTTGCGTTCATATAAGAAAGAGCAATTTCATTTTCAGTTTTTGGTGCCCTACCTTGCATATGGTCTAATGGAAATGTAGTGAAGTCTCCCACTTCTACATGTAAGTTTTCATGTGTACCATCAGCGCTTACCATTTTAAATGTACTCGTTACAAATGTTGCATATTTTTCTACTTCATCATCATTTCGTAAATATGATATAACATCCTTAAATCGTTTCTCTATATTTTCAGTTTGCTGTAAATCTATTCGAATATCACTTTTTCCTGTTCCCATATAATTAACAAACTTCGGTGACTGAATCGTATACAAAAAGTTAACAGGTACAACAATCATAAACACAGCTATTATTAATACGATACTTAATACGCGATATAACTTAAATCTTTTTATAACATCTTGTATACCAATAAATATATTTACATTTTTAAATTTAGATCGATTGAGTGAAAAAGAGTTTCTAATCTTTCTTTTCCCTATTTTATCTCTTGATTGTAAAGCATCTATTGCTGTAATCCCCCTAAATTTCCGTAAAATGATACGACAGAACAAGATAACGACTAAAAATAATAGTGTTGTAATTATGAATAGCACAACATTGTGTAAAATACTTTTATCTGCCGCCCCCATATAAAGAGTGATATTCGAAGTGAATATCTTTGTAACAAATAGTGAAAGTATATATCCACATATACACCCACCAGCTGAAATAACAACATATTTTGTTACATATAGTTTTTGAATATCTTTACTTGTAATGCCGATAGCTTTCATAACACCAATTTCCCGGTAATCTTCTTCCATCGAAGTAATGATCGTAAATCTAATACATAGCATTGCAATTAACATTAATAATGCGCTTATTATGATAAGTACCGCAGCTATTATTCCATCTGTTAATGAATTGAGTGTTTTAAATAGGGAATACGTAATAGAGGGACCCTTTTGAGGTAAGTTCGATGACTCGTATAGATTTTCAAATTCATTTATTTTATTTACATCAGTTAGCTGGAATTCAATAAGATATTCGCTTTCTCCAAAATTCCTTTTTATTCTTTCGAAATCTTCATAGCTTATTACGAATCGTTTTGAACTAACAATTGATGGATTCATTTGAACATCACGAACAAATGCTGAAATAGTAAATTCTAGTTCATTTTTATTTTTATCAACCCATATTTTATCTCCAATACGCAAATTATATTTTTGCATATAATAAATGGGTACACCTATTTCCCCTTTCCTAATATCAACCACTTCATTATTTAAATTTAATAAAAAATCAAACTTACTATTTTGTTTAACGAAGCTTATGTCCATTACACTATTATGTTCCGCTTCATTTTTCTTCTTTATAAAAATGTTAGATCCGTTTATTTGGACCATCTCAGCCGTTTGTTGTTTTTTTACAAACGGAGTTTTTTCTACAAAAGAATCAATTGATTTTTGATTTACTTCTCCGGCATGCATTTGTACGAAATGCGGTGCGTTTGATACTTTAACCAATTGCTCCATTGAGTTCAATAGATTTATAACATTACTTGAAGCACTAGCCATTAAAAGACTTGATAACATGATAAACATAAATAAAATGGTAATTATCATTTTATTTTGAGAGAAATCACTTTTTAACATTCTCCTAATCATATTAAGCTAGTTCCCTTCATTCGATAGTATTTTCTTCGTCACAACCGCTATTAATAACATTATGAAACTAATAACTAATATAGGTAAATAAATTTTCATACTGAATTCTTCAAACATAAAACCATAAACGACTTGCCCAATCGGTGCCATACATTGGGATACCGCTGTTATAATTGCCATTACTTTTCCTAAGTTTTCATTTGGTGTTTTCTTTTGAACTACAGTAATCACATAGATGGATACAATTGTCATGATCATTGCAATTAGAATTGAAGAAAGTATAAAGAGAATAAATGGTGGATAGTATCCTAAATTAAGAATAAATGGTGTAACTGATAGTGCCATTGGTATTACTAATAAAGCTATTAAAATCATCCAATAATACAATGTTTTCATCTGTAGCTTTTTCGCAAAAAAACCTATTGATAATGCACCTATTATAGTAGCAAAATCGATCAATCCCATTCCAATTCCATATAACGTGTGGCTACTTTCCATTGTTACTCGTATAATAATTGGAGCACCAACAACAAATAGCGGCGTCAGTATTAAATTTAGTAATGCGGCTAGAAGCATAGATTTCAAAATAAATGGCTGTTTTAAAACGTATATAAACCCTTCTTTCATATCCTTTACAATTGTCGGTATGATATGACTTTCTTGCACTCTCTTTATAAAAGGTATTGTAATAAACATTTCTAAAATCGCAGACAAAAAGAAAGCAAGACAGCTTATTATGACAAGCATTTTCAAACCAATTATGCCGTATAATATTCCTCCTAATACAGGAGCAACTATATTAGATAATGCTTGCACACCATTTACGATACCGTTCGCTTGTTCTAACTTTTTCTCTGGAACTAATTGCGGAATACTCGCCATTACTACCGGTGCGTACATTGCACTAATGATCGCTAGTAAAAACATAATTGTTCCAATCGATAGAATAGATACAGATCCAGTAAATAACAAAACTATAAAGCTTAATACAATCGCAGCGTTTATAAAATCAAATATAACCATTACATTACGGCGATTGAAACGATCTGCTATCGCACCGCCAAGAGGAGCTAGCAAAAACGGAATACTCGTTACCGCATATAATCCTGCGAATATATCAGCACGCCCTGTTATATCTAGCACATATAATGACAGAGCAAAACGTAAAAGTGTTGAACCTAAAATAGTAATAATTTGCCCACTCACCATTAAATAAAAATCTTTCATCGAAGGTTTTATACTAATAGACATCATAATCACACCCTCCCTTTAATTTAGACCGACTGTCGGTCTATAATAAACAAACAGAAAAGCATTATTTCTGCTTCATTAAAACCTCCATCATATAATCAAAGGATCCTTCTTTCGCTCCAACAGATACTTCCATCATCTTAATATAAGCTTTCGCTCTTCTCATCATTTCTTCCGGCTTCCATTGGAATAAACCTTCATCAAATATGACTTGCGCTGAGGATAGTAATAATTCAATCGTTTCTTGTGGGTATGGTGTAGAAAATACACCTTCATCGATTCCTTGTTCTAAAATCTCTGCTAAAACAGGAGATAAATGAATAATGGATTGCACTATACTTTTTTGATGCATTTCCGCATTATTTGGTTGATGAAATTGCTCAATCATTTTATCTTTTACATCCCCTGATTTTGGCGATTGCTCCATTAAAACTCGAAATAACTTTTCTAACACTGGGATATTTGGATTAGAGACGATTACTTTTGCTTTGGCAACATCTTCTTTAATAATCCTCATAATAATTTCATCCATTACTTCCTCTTTCGACTTAAAATAGTGATAAAACGTCCCTTTTGCTATCCCTATCTCTTTTAAAATGTCATTTACTGTTGTTTTCGTATAACCTTTCGTAACAAATAAACGTTCAGCCGTTTCTAAAATTTCCTTTCTACGCTCCTCATACTCCTTTACAATGCGCATTCAAGTGCCCCTTCCAATCAGACCGACTGTCGGTCTATTTAAATTATATGTTAAGTTAGTAAAAAGTTTCCTACTATCGTACATATACAACAAACTACTTTATATTTCCTTTATGTATTTTAAATTTTTTAATACGGTGAATGAAATTTTAAAGGTTATTTCTATGCAATCACTCTTGTGCTTATATCGACTTCGTTGCATAAAAACCAAAAATAGCCGCAACGCTTTGCGACTATTTTTGAATACTAACTATTTAACGGCCACGTCTTTGCTGACCTGGTTTTGCACTACTTTTCTTATTACTTGACTTATTAAATGATCGGTTATTATCGTTTCTTGAACTATTTCTTGAATTGTTTCTTGGGCCACCTTTTGAACCACTTCTTGAACCTTCACGGCTATCTCTTTGACGATATTGATCTGATTTCTTTGGAGCCGGCTTTGGTACCGGTTTTCCATTTTCATCAACATGTTTTATCTTCGGTTGTTCGATTATTTCTCTTTGCAGTGGTGCACCAAGCGTTTTTTCAATTGCTTCTAAATGTTTTTCATCTTTCGCTGCAACGAACGTAATTGCAAGACCTGATCCACCTGCACGTCCTGTTCGACCAATGCGGTGAATATAGCTTTCTACATCTTCAGGGATATCATAGTTAAATACGTGCGTTACACCATCTACATCAAGTCCACGAGCTGCTACATCCGTTGCGATTAAGTACTGAATTTTCGCTTCGCGGAAACTCTTCATAACTCTTTCACGTTTCGCTTGAGGGATATCACCATGAAGTTCAGCACAATTATAACCTAGTCCTTTTAAATTATCATATAACTTACTTGCTCTAACCTTTGTACGACAGAAAATAACTGCTAAAAATGGCTGATCACGATCCATAACAAAACGAAGTGCATCCGGCTTTGCACGATCTGTCGTCTCAATGACACGCTGCTCAATTGTATTTACCGTCACTTCTTCACTTTGTATTTGAATCATTTGCGGCTCATCCATATAACGTTTCGCCAATTTTTTAATATCTTTTGGCATCGTTGCTGAGAATAACATCGTTTGTTTACTACCGGGTGTCTCATCTAAAATATCTTCAATATCGTATAAGAAACCGAAATAAAGCATTTGATCCGCTTCATCTAGTACAATCGTTGAAAGATTACTTAAATCAATTGTTTCACGACGTATATGATCTAATAATCGTCCTGGTGTCGCTACAACAATATGTGTATTACCTTTTAACTTTCTCAATTGTTGTGCTACATCTTGACCACCATAAATCGCTAGTACATTAATATCTTCTCTTTGAACAAGCATTTTTTTAATTTCAGTCGTAATTTGCAGTGCTAGTTCCCTTGTTGGCGCAACAATTAAAGCCTGAACATCACTACACTCTGGATTAATTTTTTCTAAAATCGGTAACACAAATGCTAATGTTTTACCCGTACCTGTTTTTGCCTGCCCAATAATATCTTTACCAGACATAATAACAGGAATTGCCTTCTCCTGAATCGGTGTTGCTTCTGTAATTCCATTTTCACGTAATGTATGATTAAACGTTTCACTAATTCCTAATTCTAAAAAGTTTTTCAAATAGACCACTTCTTTTCCTTATTTTTCACATTAGCTTTCATTGTACCATTTGTTTCGCCAAATATGAAAAATAAAAAAATTCTTATCTTCTTTTTTTATATTCATCGTGTACTAGGTGGACAAATTCTTTTTGTTTTTTCTTGGAATTAATTAATGCCTCCATATTAGTAGTAGACAAAATAAACTTCTTAATTTTTCTATTACTCCAAATTAGTCTTGTATACTTTATATCTTCGTGTAGATTTCGAAACCACTCAAATTCGCTTAATTTGGCAATATGATGTTTTAATTTCATGTCATTTCGAGGATAAAATAAAATGATATCTATTATTACATCAAGCAATAAACTCATCTTCTCCCCTCCTATGCATATATATTTCAATGTTATGGAAATATAGTTACAGGGTGATGAAATTGACCACTACATGCATAAAGATATTTTGCGTATTTTTCTTACTATATTTTCAATCGGCCTCAATTATTATGGCGAAATCCCAAACAGATATAATAAATGAATTCAAACATGCTTTACTTAAAAATGATAAAAAATTAATGCAGTCATATGTAACTGAAGGGATTGAACTACCTACTTTCCAAACAAATAAACCTATTCATGAAATTAAAATCGTACCATCTCCAAAAGAAGATACCACAATTCTTATTTCTTATTCCAAAGAAACAGATGATGAATTTATTATCGGTTGCATTTTAGAAATAGTAACAAAGAATAATAAAATATCTCGAATTAATCAAATTTATGATGGAACAAATCCATTTATGAAAGAAGCTACTATCGTAAAGCAATATGAAATGAAGTGTAAGGAGCATATACTTACTCCTACAAAATTCCCGTTCGAAATTCACGCATTTCAAGGGTACATCTATAACGATTACTTAAACCTCCAATACTACAATGAAGATATTAATGGGATTTTTAAAATCACTGTTTCACCAGTTCAAAACAAATTAGGCTTCTATCTACTTAGGGGAGCTAAGTTCTACACCTTAAAAAATAATATAAAAGCATTATATAATCCTCATTTTGATTCAGCATATGAACTTATCTTTCAGAAGAATGGTTTTCAATATATAATTGCAATTGGTAACAAGCGCTATATAAAAGGAAAATATAACGTAAAGGATTTAATTCAAATTGCAGAATCTATGAATTAAAAAAATGATCTTTTCGAAATGGAAAAGATCTTTTTTTTATTTTATACAGTAAGCTTTCCTCCATGATAGCAATAATACTGTGCTGCTTTAAGTTTTTTAATTCTCTTTAAAGATTCTTCCGCTTTTTCTATATCTAAGCAAAAACCTGGATTAGCTATTACTAACTCACCATTCTCTTTAACAGTCGCATCTCCCGTAATTACACAATCTAAATTCGGAAAATATAATGAAATATGTCCCGAAGTATGTCCTGATGTCGCTACTATTTGACATTCATTATTCAAAATCATTTGACCATCACATACTTTTTCATCGACGGAAACATGTCTTATATTTTTTAATTGTTGTATAAACCACTCACCAAATTCTTTCTCTTCAATTGGCATACGTTGTAACATTTCTTCAGCTTGAACTAGTCTCTCCGATTTTATTTCACCACTAATGTAGTGGGATTCAATTTCACTAGCAATAATATTAACGTGAGGATATTTCACTTTGAAATCATATAGAGATCCTATATGATCGTCATCATAATGAGTAATAATTATATTTTTTAAGTTTTTCATCTCATATTCATGTTTTAAAATTGCATTTTCAATTAAAGGTAAAAAACTTGGATATCCTGTATCGACTAATGTTAATTCATTATGTAATATAATTAAACTTGGATAAATACATTGTTTTTGTCCATTAAATTCGAATTCAATTGGTAGTTCTATTATTTTCATTTTTCCTCCCCCATACCCATTATTTAATGTTTAATAATTAATAAATCATCCACATACATTTTACTGTACATACTTATGTAACAAAACACTGTGAGTCGTTACATAACCAACATTCTATTATTTTGAACAGGTAATTCCTTATTTTTATGGAAATATACATTAAGAAAAGCTATAAAATTGATTAATCTCTCTCTTCTTTGTCTATCCTTTTAAAAAATCTATTTTTTGTAAAAGGAGTGTTTATATGGAGAAACAAACACTTTGGAAAAAATTCAAAAAAAGCTCAGCAAATCTTGGGAAATCAAGCGTTTATGAAAGTATTATTTTATACTACACAATGAGAAAAAAAGAGCTACCTACTAAAGCGAAATTCATAATATTAGCCGCTTTATCCTATTACGTGCTAACAATCGACTTCATTCCAGATATAGCTGCTATTATTGGGATTGGATTATTAGATGATGTTTTAGCAATTGCTATTGCGCATAAATTTGTAATGCGCCATGCAGACGCTGAAATTCGAGAAAAGAGTAAAATAAAAATGGAGTCATTATTTACTTCAGCTCAGGCGTGACTTAAAGTAGTTAGTCATTTACCCTAACTTTTCTAGTTTCAACGACAACCAATCTTTAATTAAGGTAAACTCTTTGCAGCCACTAAATATTATCCTGCATGAATTGCACTTTTACAGGATAAATCGTGTCAGAAACAACAGAAATTCTCTTAGCTCTTTAACCTTAGAAAATTAGGGTGCCAGCACTTACTCTTAAGTTCCGACACCCTATCATTCGTTTTTATGCAGTTACATGCGTCCCCCTATATAAAACTGCTATTGCCGCTACTATAAGAATCATCCCCATAAAAGCAGGTGCTGCATGGCCGAGTGATACATAGATTTGTCCCCCAATAATTGGACCAATCATTCTTGCTAAAGCTTGAATAGATTGGCTACCACCTTGTATCCTTCCTTGTTCACTAGAACTGACAGACTTTGAGAGCATCCCATTGAATGAAGGCCCGAAAATTGAATCACCAAAACCAAACAGTAACATCCCAACGATTAGAAGCGGATATAGGGAAAACAAAGCAGATATTGCAATAAAACTGTAGCCAATAATCTCCGATACCATTCCAAGTATCGCTATTTGTTTATCACTAAGCTTGATCAAAAGTTTTGGCATTATAAAAGCTTGTGAAATAATGTCTTGAAAGCCCATAATTGAAAACATAATTCCGATTAGTGCAGGCTGCCAATTAAAAGTATCCATCGTAAATTGAGTGAAAATTGCTTGTAAAGATCCGTTAGGTATCCATAGTAAAAACGCTGAGACAAGTAACCATTTTAAATTTTTCATGGAAAGTATGTTTGCTAGCTGTGCAAAAGGATTCAACCTTACAAAAGCAATTTCTTTTAACCTATTATTTTTATCAAGACTCTCAGGCATATATTTCATGCCATATAAAACATTTAATAAAGTTATGAGCGCTCCAAAGTATAAAGGTACAGAATGACCAAACTTTGCAAGTAAGCCCCCAAGAGTTGGTCCAATAATAGTTCCCGCACCTACAACTGCACTCACCCATCCAAAGTATTTCGTTCTCTGCTCTGAGGGGATGATGTCTGCAAAATATGCGAAGATCGTACTTATGCTCCCGCCTGTTATTCCTTCTATTATGCGTCCAGCAAATAGTACCCATAAAGCTCCTCCTATTCCAAAAACTAAGTACCCAATTGCAGAACCAAATAAGCATATTAAAAGTAATGGACGACGGCCATATTTATCGCTCAAAGCTCCGAGTACAGGAGCAGCTAAAAACACGCAGGCCGCATATACGGAAGTTAGTAGTGTAACAACCAATGCTTGTTCTTCCGGATTACTTGTATATGGTTGGACTAAGAATGGAACTACAGGCATGATGATACTGAAACCTATACCACAAAGAAATACAGAAATAAGTCCGAATAGTAAAGCATGTTTATCTATGCTTTTTTCAGTTTCCCTTTCATTTTGTGATCTAAATATAGACATTTAACTTCTCTCCCCTGAATTTTTGTTGCTTTGTCAACAAAATGATAACTCCGTTTTGTTAATCAGTCAATAAAAAATACAATAATAAAAAGGTAGCCTATTCACAGGAGTAAGGCTACCTTTTTATTATTTAAATTTATTACGACTTAATATGTATACCTTGTTTCTTTATTTCTGCATCCAAATGTCTACTATACTTTTCCACAAAGCTAATTATACTGTCGAATTCTTCTTCAGTTACTTGCTCAAATACGACTTTATCCCGCTCTTGAAACTCTTTGTGCAAGTCTTCATGTATTTTATAGATCTCTTTCCCTTGTTCAGTAAGCTTAAAATAGATCTCTTTTTTATTGTCTAACTTTTGATAACTTTCAATAAGGCCTTTTTTCATGAGCTTCTTAGTCATCCTACTTATAGCACCACGAGTTACATAAAAAGCCTCTGCGAGTTGTGTCACGTTAGAATCTGCATTATTTTCAATATATTCCATGCAGTGAACTTCAGAAGACTTAAAACCTTTAAGACCTTCTTCCATCTTATCTTTATTAAGCCAAACCAGCTTATTATATAATTCCCTGAAACCGTTCATGACCTGTTCTTCTTTATTCATGACCTACCCTCCTCACCGCTCATTAGCACGTTAAAACTATTATATTAAATTTCTGCTTACGTTTCGACAATATTGAAATAATTATTATAACATTAAAGATATGTGTAAAAATAGGCGTTTCAATAAAGCAATTCATTAAACACCAAATACTGCAAGTGTATTACTACTTACAGTAAACAGTAGACAAAAAAGAAGAGCTAAAATCATCTCTCTTAGCTCCTCGCTCATAAAACTATTTTAAAAATATTATTTTACTTCATTCGCCACAAAAAATTGCTCACAAACACTCGAAATACGCTGTAAATCTACGTTCCCACCAGATATAACAGCTACTACTTTTTTCTCTTTAATATATGTATCCACTTTCCCTGCAAGTAGTGCAGCAGTAGCTAATGCACCTGCACCTTCTACAACAGTTTTCCCACGTTGTAATAAGTCTTTCATCGCTACTTCCAGCTCTTTTTCCGATACTGTTACAATATCATCTACTAATTCTTTTACAATTTCAAATGTTAGTTCCCCTGGTATTTTAACTGCACAACCATCTGCAATAGTAGGTGCTTCATAATGTTCTACTATTACACCTTTATCATAAGATGCCTTCATCCCATGAACATTTTCTGCTTGTACACCAATTATATTGATTGATGGATTAAAAGATTTCAATGCTACAGAAATACCAGAAATAATTCCGCCTCCACCAATTGGCACAATGATAGTATCAACATCCCACATATCGTCAAGAATATCTAATCCTATTGTACCTTGACCTGCCATTACTTCTACATCGTCATACGGATGTAAGTATGTTTCACCTGTTTCCTTAATAATCTCCTCACATTTTGCCTTCGCATCATCAAAGGTTTTACCATGTAAAACCACTTCAGATCCATATCCTTTCGTTGCATCAACTTTCGCCTGAGGTGCAGAAATTGGCATTACAATTTTACTCTTTATACCAAGTAAATGAGCAGATAATGCAACTCCTTGTGCATGATTACCTGCTGAACATGCAATTACGCCTCTCTCTTTTTCTTGATCTGTCAGCTGTGACATTTTATTAAACGCACCACGAAATTTAAAAGAACCCGTTAATTGCATATTTTCTAGTTTCAAGTGAATTTCTCCGCCAGTTTTACTAGTCAAATAAAATGATTTTACTAATGGAGTTTTACGTGCATTTCTATCCAAAATGTTTTGAGCTTTTTTAATATCCTCTATATGTAATGGTAATTTTTTAGTTATCATGCTAACACCTCTTCCAATGTTCTATTCCTAAGTTTTCGTAAGTTGCAGCTCCTTTATACGAAATGAAAAAGTCTTTATATATGTACCCCACTCTGTAATACATACATCTGCAAACAATTTAACATCCTCTTTATATCACGTTCTTTATAATGATTTAGGCATGCGATTTGGATCCAGTTATTCTTTTGTAAGTACGCTGATTCATAATGGACAATATATCCTTGTAACGCTAACGCATCACCGACCGCTTTAGAAGAAAGACCTCCATTTAATTGAATCGTAAGTATAATTGGTGCGGCATGTTCTTTAGGTGAAACAAGTTTTAAGCCTATATTAGTAATAGCTTCTTCCATATAAGCATATGTCTCTTTAATTTTTACAAATGCTTTTTCATCTTCAAATCTCTTCAACGCTTCTTGCAATGCATAAATTAAATTCCATGAATGAGAATACGGAATACTTTCATTTTCTTCGTACATACCAATATCCATATAGAACGGTAACGTCTCGTTTATTTTCACATTATGATTATGAAAAACGAAGGATAATCCAGTAAACGATTTAATTGCCTTTCCGCTCACGCCACTGGCAAAATATACATCCTTTAAATCTATCGGTATCGCTCCAATTGAGCTAATACAATCTACACATAGTTTTACTTTATACTTTTCACATGATGCATTTAACTCGTCTAAATCATTTAACATTCCGGTAGATGTTTCATGGTGAACAAACCAAAGCCACTCATAATTTCCAGCTTCCATTATTTGTTCTAATTCTGTAGAAATAAATGGTTGTCCCATTTCCTTTTTATACGTATCAAAATGTAATTGCGCGCGTGTTGCGTGTCCAACTAATCTATTGCCAAATTCCCCATTCGTTAATACTAGTCCTTTTCCTTTTAAAGAGCGTAACTGTAAAGCAATGGCATCATTTGCTAACGTCCCTGTTCCTAACATGATTTGCACACGTTTTGCTTTTGTCATTTGTAGTAAACGTTTTTTCACATTTTCCATCGTCACATGAAATGACTTAGAACGATGTGAAATCGGCTTAGTAGAAAATGCCTTTCGAACATTTTCTTCAATATCTACTGGACCAGGTAAAAACGTATATTCTTTCGTCATAATGCCCCCAACACTCGACTCTTCAAACATAGCAGGAGTAACATACATTGGCTGAAAGGCTGCTGCTTCTGTACCAACTAACGTATGGAAAGATTTGAACCCCATTTGCTCATATAAAGGTAGTTCACGTGTTGTCGCAGAAATGAGTGCCAATTCATATCCATTTAGAAGCAAATAACGATGTAAAAAGCGAATTAATCCTAACAATGCTCTTCCATTTCGATATTCACGTTCTACTGAAAGTAAACGAATTTCATACACATTTTCTCCATGCTCTTGCAAATAAACATCTAAATTTGAAATTTTATAATCTAACGAGAATGGTCTTTTTCCTCGCAGCGCAACCATACCTACTAACTTATCGTCCTCTAAACAAATTAAATATGTATTTTCTTCATGAAAACGATCTATACGAACACGATCTTTCGTTTCTTCATGTTGCGGAATTTCTTCTACAAATGTTTTATAATTCAATTTATGTATATGTTCAAATTCGCAATCTTGATCAGCAACTTTATATATTAACCCCATGCCTTCTCTCCTTTATGTATTTAATAAAAATGATAAGTGGAGATTAACCCCACTTATTAAAAGTTCATTTCATTCTCGATTTACATATAAAATAAGTACAATGATAAGAGCACTTAACATAGTCGTAACAATAGAGTAAGAATACAAAATCATGCATACTGGTAAACAAGCGATTGTAATTAACCCCGGCTTAGTAAAACCTTTAAAGATTAAATAAACTATAACGAAAACAGCAACAAGAGTAAGCGCTATCAAATAATCAAATGCGATTAATCCTCCAATAAATGTTGAAATGCCTTTTCCGCCCTTGCCTTTAAATACAATTGGGTAAATATGTCCAAGTAAGACAGCTAGTAAAGCTAACATTACGAATGTAGCATCTTCAAAGAGATATTCTGCAATAAAAACTACGATTGCCCCTTTAATTGCATCACCTAAAAATGTAACGATAAAATACCCTTTTCCATATACACGTCCCATATTTCTTGCGCCGGGATTTCCGCTTCCTTCATTCCGAATATCAACGTCATGTCTCCATTTCGTTACTATATAAGCAGTCAATATGTTTCCAAATAAATAAGAAGCGACCAAATACAAAAACTGCATACTATTAATCATATAATCATTCACTTTCTACGTAGGAGTACTTATACAATATTCAAAAACTATGTATATTGTACTTTTTATCCACATCCCTTTATACATTTTAACATCATATATTTACAATTCATACAAAAATTCTCATGCAGCTATTTTTTAAAATACATATTTTTCATTAAATAATATGTTCCTTTCACTGCTGGTTCGGATTGTAATACAAATGTAACTTCTCCTACACTTTTCTCACAGCATTTCTTAAATTCATCATATATTTCAGGAACGAAACGCAATATGCTGCCACTTACCGCAATTGAAGCTGATAAATCAAACTGCATCTTGTTATAAACATCTATCGTAATCCTTGCTAATTCCTTTCCAGCTCGCATCATAATTTCATGTGCAGCATCATTTCCATTTCTAGCTTCCCGAATAACTAATGGTGTGATTGCTGCAACTTTATCTTTTGAAGATCTATATACTAGCCTTTTTATATGAGACGCTGTCAAAAGTTGAAACTCGTCTTGAATTCTTAAGCTTAATGGACAAAGTCTAACTCCTTGATCAAATTGATTTGCCATTCTCTTTAAAGCTTGTAATGCAATCCAATATCCACTTCCTTCATCTCCTAAAATATGTCCCCATCCGCCGCTATACTCGTATACATCTCCTTTTCTCCCTAGACAAATCGCGCCTGTGCCACCAATCGTTAAAATTCCATCCTTCCCTTCTAAAGCGGCTGCATGTGCTATCATTGCATCATTAAAAATTGCAATTTGTATTCCATACTTCTTTTTTAGACGTATTGTTAATTCATTTGTATTTGCTCCGCTTACACCCGCTAATCCTAAACAGATACAAACGCAATGCTCATTTAATAAACCTTTCTGGCATTGATCAATCGCCTCCATAATATGCACAAGAGCTTCTTCAAAATCTATTAATATATTTCCAAAACCACTTGTAGCTCTTACAAGTTCATTTCCGTCTTTATCAAACGCAATCGCTTCTGTCTTCGTTCCCCCGCCATCTATTCCAATCATATACTTCATATACGTTCTCCTCATTTTCTTCATATTGAAGGGTACGTTACATTCCCTAAAATTACAGATTTCTTTGCACCTGTTGCGCTTGGCACATTACTCGGATTACGATGATGCGTTTCGTTTGCTAAAATGGCAAAGGCGATTGCTTCTTTCGCCTCTGAAGAATAGCCTATATCTTCTTGAATGAATATTGTACATTTTTCATCCTTCAATCCATACCGTATCATTTCAACAAGTGTGCTATTATAACTTCCGCCACCACCTAAAATTACCTCATCAATTTCATAATACGGCAAAATAAACTCCTTATAATGATGAACAATTGAACTTGCTGTAAACATCGTGACAGTCGTCAATATATTTTCTTTACTATGCTTTTCAAACCGCTTCAATAACTCTATGACAAATTCTTCTCCAAACTGTTCTCTACCTGTTGATTTCGGTGGATGCATTTTCAAAAATGAATGATTCATACAATATGTCAAAATTTCTTCTACAACTACTCCTTGTTTTGCAATGTTACCATTTTGATCATATGGCAACTGAAATAACCTTTGACATACTTCATCCATTACCATATTTCCTGGACCAGTATCAAAAGCTATAACGTTTTGATCACTTTTTTGACTTGGTATTACTGTAACATTACTAATCCCACCGATATTTTGTAGTAGTCTATTTTTACTTGGATCACGATACAAAATGACCTCTGAATATGGCACAAGTGGTGCACCTTGTCCTCCTGCTGCCATGTCCATCGTTCGGAAATTCGAGATAACCGTCGTGTTCGTTTCATATGCTATTACTGCAGGTTCCCCAATTTGCAATGTGGAAGATATCATATTACCTTCTGGCTTTGGCTGATGGTAAATCGTTTGTCCGTGAGAACTTATTAAATCTAATTGTCTCAAAGGAAAATTGGCCTCTTTACAAACTTCCTTTACGGCTTTGGCGAAACATAAACCTAACTTAAAATTTAAACTACATATGAGTTGGACATTTGAATTTTCTATTGATAATACTTGCTGAATTTCATTTTTTATATCATTACGAAATGGCACAGTAGTAAAATGGATGAGTTCAACTTTTGAATCTACACCGCTTCCTTCTATACGAACGAGCGCTACATCTATTCCATCTAATGACGTACCGGACATTACCCCTGCAATATACATAACATGCGTGACCTCCTATTTATTAAAAAACAATCATGTAAGTTACAAACGTACAACCGATCGAAAAGAATATAAATCTATAAAACAACTGAGCTTTTGATACAAACGATCCATCAATAAAAGAAACAACTATTGTAAGCAAAATACTTGCCGCAATGCTTGTAACGACCCATATACTATGCATTTGTGATAGATGTAGCATTCTTAATAAAGGCACAAAAAGTAAATTCGCACATATCACTCCAAATAATAATAAAAATACACCTTTATAACTAAATTTTATATTCATTCTATTTCATCCTCTCTGGACTTCATGTGAAAGAAGTGATAGGCAAAATACCTATCACTCATAAATTAAAGCATAGAGATTATGGATTAACAGATTCCCCTTCACCATTCTTCTCAATTTCAAGCATATTTTTATCGTACATTTTAAAGAATGGTAAATATATAAGGAACGATATTGCTATATTTATAAAAACTAATACAATCGCACGCCAATCCCCACCTGTTGCTAAATAAGCACCAATTGGAGCCGGTAATGTCCACGGCGGCATAATATGCGTTGGTGTTACAAATCCCATCGCAGTTGCAGAATATGCAACAGTTGCCGTTACAAGTGGTGTAATGATAAATGGGATAATTAAAATTGGATTTAGTACAATCGGTAATCCGAATATGACTGGCTCATTTATATTAAAAATACCCGGAACAATACAAGTTCTTGATAATGCTTTCGAATATTTTGATCGACCAAATACAATCATAGCTAATACAAGCCCTAATGTCGCACCAGAACCACCAATCCATATAAACCATTGATATAACGGCTCTGGTGAAATAAATGGCAATTGATCTGCTCCACTAGCAACAGCTTCTCCATTTTTCCCTAGGTATACTTCCCATAATGGCCGAGCAACAGTTCCAACAACCGACACACCATGGATTCCGAATGACCAAAAAAACGTAATTAAAAACACTGGAATCATTACACCGAAGTAACTATCCCCAGCTTTTACTAATGGTGCTGCTAATGTATCAACAACATGGTGTAAATCAATGCTAAAAACGACAGTTACTAGACTCATTATAATAATAACGAATGCAGCAGGTATAAGTGCTTCAAATGAACGCGACACAGATGGCGGTACTTGTTCTGGCATTTTAATCATTACATTTTTCTTCTTACAAAATCTTAAAATCTCTACGGATAAAATAGAAACAATCATCGTCACGAATAACCCATGACCTCCGAGATTTGTCATCGGAAGCATAAATCCTTTTTTATCAATTAATTCGGGGGTTAATGTTAATAGCAGTGAACATACTGCAAGCTGTGCTCCTGATAAAGCATCTAGTTTATAACTTTTCGCCAAATTATATCCTATTCCAAATGCTATATATAAAGACATAATAAACATAGTTAACCGATATGGTATTAATATACTTGTTTGATTCTTTAATGCCCAAACTGATATGAAGCTATCTTTCGGTAATGGTGGAAATGCTACGATTAAAAAGAAACTTCCTACGATGATAAACGGTAATGCTGAAATAACTCCATCACGGATTGCTTGTAAATGCCTTTGTTCAGAAAGCCTTGCCATCGGTCCAGATAAATTTTTATCAAGAAACGTGACAAACTTATTCATAACGCTTCCCCCTAACGAATTAAATCATTTACAGTTTTTAATAAAGTTGGTCCACCAAGCGGCGTGTATGCTTGCGGCGGTATAATACCGCACGGGATAGATTCCTCTTCTGCGAATTTTTTAACAGAATCAAATCGATGTCTAACTTGAGGTGCAACCATTACAACGTCCCAGCCATTCTTTACTTCTTCCTCTACCTCATTTGTTCCAATCGCATGCACTTCCATGTTCATACCCTTTTTCTCCGCCTCTTTTTTTAAAGCGTTTACAACAATTGCACTGGACATTCCTCCAGAACAAACGAACAAAACCTTCATTTATGAATCCTCCTATACTTATAATTTACTACCCTTCAAATGAAAGGAAGTTTCACTTTACTAACAAGCATATGAAGAAGTAAAAGAATTTAGTTATACTGAAAGTAAATTTCAGTAAAAATATTTTTCCTATTAAATTAATGTTTCAATATGCAATGTTCTCTATTGCAAGGCCAACCTTACCTCGTATATTATCTTAGATAATCATATGATAGGGAGGCGTATACATGATTGTTAAACGTTTATTTATGATATGTTGCATCGTCATCTTGTTCATCCCTTTCTCTTTCATTTCCCCTCACTTTACTTATGCTGAAGTAACTACTACGTACAAAAAACACGAATTACGTGCTGTATGGATTGCATCTGTTCTTAATATTGATTGGCCCTCAAAAACTGGTTTACCAATTGAAAATCAAAAACAAGAATTTATTAAATTATTAGACGATGTAAAAAACACTGGTATGAATGCAGTCATTGTACAAATAAAACCAACTGCTGATGCCTTTTATCCTTCCAATTACGGACCGTGGTCTGAATATATTACCGGTACACAAGGAAAAGATCCCGGATACGACCCACTAGCATTTATGATTGAAGAAGCACATAAAAGAAATATAGAATTCCACGCATGGATTAATCCATACCGAATAACGATGAATCACACTGATATAAATCGATTATCAAATAATCACCCTGCAAGACAGCACCCGGATTGGGTTGTACCTTATGGCGGAAAATTATATTACAACCCCGGTATTCCAGAAGTAAAAAAGTTTATAACTGAAGGTGCTTTAGAAATCGTACAAAATTACGATGTTGATGCATTACATATGGATGATTATTTTTATCCATATAAAGTGGCGGGTGAACAATTCCCCGATCAAAAAACGTACGAATTATATAATAACGGTAGATTTACAAATATAGAAGATTGGCGACGTGACAATGTAAATGAACTTGTAAGAGATTTAAATACTGCTATTAAACAAGAAAAGTCATATGTGAAATTTGGCATTAGCCCATTTGGCGTATGGCGAAATATAGCTGATGATCCGACTGGCTCTAACACAACTGCCGGCCAAAGAAACTTTGATGATCTTTATGCTGATACACGTGAGTGGATACGAAAAGGTTACATTGACTACATCACACCGCAAATATATTGGAATATAGGTTTCACTCCTGCTGCATATGACATATTAGTAGATTGGTGGGTAAAAGAAACAAATAATAAACCGATCCACCTATACATCGGTCAGGCAGCCTATAAAATTAATAATAACTCTGTCCCCGCTTGGTCTGATCCTGAAGAATATCCAAGACAGATTGCATTAAACCGGCTATATCCTCAAATTAAAGGTAGTATGCATTTTAGCTTAAAAGACATTAATAATAATCCACTTGGAGTGAAAGATAGACTATCAAAAGACATATATAAACATCCTGCATTAGTCCCACCTATGCCTTGGCTTGATCATGAACCACCAAAACAACCTACTTTAAAAGGTGCCATTCCAAGAGATGAAGGGATTGCTGTAGGTATTATTGATGATAGAGAGAATGACTCTGCTTATTACGCCATTTACCGTGTGAATGGAAAAAATGAAGTGGATATACAAAATCCGAAAAATTTACTTACTACTGTAAGAAAGACAAAGCCTGGAGAAATTTATGTAGATAAAACGGCTATTCCTGGAGAAACATATACGTATGTAGTAACTGCGGTTGATCGATTGCATAATGAAAGTGTTGCTTCTAGTAAGACCACTGTAAAAGCAAAATAGTATACACAAAAAACTACCTATTCTTTTTTGAATAGGTAGTTTTCATATTATCAATTAAACTACATCATTTCTTTTAATAAGGAATTCGCACTTTTAAGAATTTCTCCACCATCATTCATTAAATTTGTAGCTCTTTGCATTTTATTTGTATTTCCTTCATCCAAAGCTTCTGGAGTTAACTTCGCAGATTGATTAAATTTCTCTAAAGCCTGCAAATATAAACTATTAACTTCTTTGAATTTGTCAGGTACTTGAGCGTTTGGTGGATTCTGAGTTACATCTTGTAACATAATTAGACTCGCAGCTAATTTAATCGTCCATTCCTCATCCCCAATTTTATTATTTACTAAAAGATTACCGGTCTGATTTAAAGAATCTGTTAGTTTTTTACTATGAATAGCATATGCTGATCTATAATTTGATTCCAACACCTTTTGTTGTGTTTCTGCCTTACGCGCCTCTGCTTCTGCTTTCTGTTTCTCTTCTTCTATTTTCTTCTTTTCTTCCTCTTCTTTTTTACGTTGCTCTGCTTCTGCTTTTTTCTTTTCCGACTCTTCCTTCTTGCGTTGCTCTGCTTCTGCTTTCAACCTATCTGCTTCTTCTTTTTGTTTCATTTTCTTTTCTTCTTCTGCTAATTGCTTCTCTTTTTCTTTCCTCGCCTTTTCAGGATTTTTTTCTTCTTCTACTTTTTCTGCTTTCTGTTGTTCTTCTTTTTTAGCCGCTAACCGTTTCTTTTCTTCAGCTTTTTTATCCATCTCAGCTTGTTGTTCTGCAGTTATTGGATAAAAAATATGACTTAATGTTAAAGAAACGATAAACACAGATAAACATGAACCAAAAATAATAGCAAATTTTTTCAAGCGCGAACGATAGTTCTTTATAATTAACGTTCCTAACATCGCAATGAAAAATAAGATAGCTCCAATTAAAGCAATCATTCCAATAAACATTAACAAAGTATCCACTATAAAAATGTACTCCTCTACTATGTATTTCGTAAGATCCATTCTAGTTATCTATACATGTTTTTGACTATTTAAACGAGTTTCTTATAGAATCTTACATTTTCAACATTTGTCAGTATAACAATTATGCAATCATAAAAAAAGGGTTTTCCTTACTTATTAATACTTCAACTAATTCTGTAATTTCTGATCGCAGGATACTTTCTAACAAAAAGAGATCCCCTCAAAAAAGCTGGACGTACCAACTCTTCCAAGGAAATCTCTTCTACTTATTCTTAAACTTCTCAGTCGCTGCTCTCATCTTCACATTCAAATCGTGATCAATCGAGTCACGAATATCTCGCTCTACTTCTTCCATTTCTTTTTGGAAATTTTGCAAGTAGATTTTTAACTCTTCTTCTTTTTCTGGTCGTTGTGAAGGTGGTAATTGTACGACTAACGATAGCATCGCCGTTAAATCTTTCATTAAGAACGTTTCAAGTTTATGTTGCTGTTCAAACATACGCTGCTCTTGATAATATGGCAAAGCATTTAATACTGAAATTGTAATATCATCAACCGTTCGTTGTAATGAAGGATTTATTGAGCGTTTATATGCTTGAATTGTATTTAATGCATCTGGATATCGATCATAAAAATACAATTTATAAAACGATAAGTCTGTCGGCTTTACTGTTTGCTGCGTTTCTTGTCTTAAAAAATCTTTTATTTTCATCGCCGCTACATCAATATCTTCATTTGTAAGTTTTTTCGTTGTTTTTGCCATTACATGTACTTTTTTCTGTTTTTCTTTCGGTAACATTGAGAATACTTGCTCTCTCGTACGTTGACCCGATGCACAGAAAAGCGTGTTTAATATATGTTGTTCTTTCTTTCCTTCCGTACGAATCCAGCGATAAAAGAGTGGATGTTGTGTAAATTCTTGTAGAAACGGTAATGATTTATTCGATAACTTATCTAAAGAATCGTGTGCTCTTTTATATGGCTTCGTCCACGAAAAATACAGTTTTCGTCCGAAATATACAACTAATACAACGACAGTAAATGCGATTAAAAGTAATGTACCTAACAGTACTAGTACTGTTTGAATGAAACTCATTTTTTCACCTCCTCTAAAAGTCTGCTATTTCCTTGGACGCTGAATAAGTTTCTGCTTCATCTCATCGTTAAATGTGTCTAGTTCAATAACAAACTTCTTACTTGACTCGATAATACGTTCTGATGATTTCTCAGAAGCTTCAATCGCAGCGAATACGTTTTGGAATGATTCACGTAATTTATCCATGCTAATTGCAGGATTTTCAAGAAGTTTCGTTGTTTCTTCTGTATTTTGTTTTAATGCCTGAGAATTACTTAATACCATAGACTCAATTGCTTCATTTGTTGCATTCACTGCATCAATTGTTTTACGTTGATTTGTTAATGCTAACTGGATAGCAGCAGAAACTGTTACAACGTTTTGTGTCATCGTAATTGCATTACGAATTGCCTCTGTTAACTTTTCATTATTTTTCTTAATAATGTCTACTGATGCGATAGATTGTAATAACACACTTTTCGCTTGCTGCATATTGCGCGTACGCACTAAAATCTTTTCTAATGCATCATTAATTAATGGAATATCCCTTTGACGTTCTGGATTTTGTTTCTCAGCTTCCAGCATGCCAGCAAGTTTTTTCCCTAAGTATACTTGCTTATCAAGCGCGTGAATTTTATCGTGTGATTGCTCTTTAAGCATTTCAAGACCAACTGTATCTTCTTGTAAATTATCACGACCAATTAGAAGTGATCTTATAATCTCCTCAATTTGCTTATCTATAGATTGATATTTATGCACGTATGTTTCAAGTGGATTTTTCTTGAATACTTTAAACATAATTTTCTTCATACCACTTGCTTTTAGTGAATTGGGATCAAGCTCTGATACTACTTTGCGTAATTCTAACAATGTATTTGGAATTTCTTCATTCTTTCCATTCATCATCGCTGTAACAGGACGTTTTAATGCTGATAGCGTTTGTCCTGCTGCTTGCTGTTCTTTATCCCCTAAATCTCCTAGCTGAGACAATACTTTCGATAAATCTGTATTTTGCTCGCTATTCAACTTTTGTACATAAAGATCAGCTTCTTTGTTTAATTCATCAAGTTCTTCATCTTTTATAACTGTATCAACTACTACTTCTACATTATTATCTTTCACAATTGATACGGGTTCTTTTTTCTCGAGTTCAGTCAACAAAATCGCTCCTTTATTTATATGTGCGAATTTATGTGCACTATATTTCATCTAATATATTGTATTTCATTTGCAAACAGCCTATATGAAATCAATTTTCAAGAAATACCTGCTTATGCAGTCATTCCCTGTTTCTTACTATAAGTATACCTGTAAACAACATAATTTTCCTCAGACTTAAGACCTAGAGACCGACATGCTGAAGGCGGATTCTTCGTATGTTACGTATATAAATTACGTCCTTCCCATACTACTGCACTCAATCTTTTGACATACACGCTTTTTCAATGTGATAATTATATTACGCTACAGTCTATTTCTTCTTACGCGCTACAAATGCACCATTTTGAAATGCCAATAATACTGTTTCAAACATTTCATCTTCTTCAATCATTTTTATAAACTCAACTAATTCACTCGCATGAGAAGTAGCATTATCGACAACAAGAAGACCTTTTGGTTGTAAAATGCGTTTTATATGCTCCAGCCACCACATGTATTGCGTACGCTCTGAATCTAGGAAAATAAAATCAAATGAATGATCTAGTTGTGAATCTAAAAATGCTCCTGCTTCTTGATTGTGAACATCAATCCTTTGTAAAAGATTTGCCTTTTCAAAATTGGCAAGTGCCTCTCCCACTCGTTCTGAAGAAAGTTCTACAGTTGTTACATTTCCATTAGTTTCTTCTACCGCATTAGCTAACCACAATGTAGAATAACCATTAGAAGTTCCAATTTCCAAAATGTTTTTTGCACTACACCCTTTTACTAAAATTGATAAAAATTGCCCCATCTCACGAGAAATATTCCGTAATTTTTCTTCCCGTGTTTTTTTATTTCGATCATGCTCTTCTCCATATTGTTCAAGTTGAAATAATAATGAATCTAACGTATCCATTCTTTTCATCGCCTTTCCAAAGCAATATGATGAAAAAGCTCTCGTTGCCCGTCTACTTTCATTATATGCGAAACGAAAACCTTTTTCTCGTTATATGATAAAGATTTGAAATTTTTTATAGCATATTGTTTCGTTTTTTGGTAAAGTTAATTTCTACGTGCAATTATTCCATTCATACTATTTTTAATTCAATTGCAGTTGTTAAATCATATAAACCTCATTTAAATGAATCGGTATTTCAAATTCAATTAAGCGCCCTTTCCGGACGCATTTTCTTTTGTTTATATATTTTTAGAAGAAAGGATGCTTATAATGAACGTGATTAGCTTAGATGCCGCTCGAAAGCGAAAGCAGCATAAAAAATTAATGATTACTATACCGATTATTTCACGTATTTATGAAGAAGACGGGGAAATTAAATTTGAGGTAGCCGGCGAAAAAGACGTACCTCTTGAAATGTTAGAAAAATAATAAAAAACGCATTTCTTCAGAAATGCGTTTTTTATATTTTTACATTTAAATGCTAAATGCATAAGTTTCTCAAGATTAACCACCATATAAAGTGAAACTGTAATCAGTGGGTGTTTTCTTCATCCCCCACTGATTATTAGTTGAACCAATCGGACTTTAATGGGCAACCCGCCCCCCACCTAACTTCTTTGCTTTCGCTGAATTTTGAAGTGGGGGTCTTACTGCCCATTAAAGTCGGATAAAATAATGAATGATACAATTGTGAATAACAATTTATTAACTACAAATACAATTGCGTTCCAAAATCTAGTATCGTATGAACTATTTGAAAATACCATAACGGCTTATACTTCAGATTTACAACCTATTTATTTACCAGATGGTGCTACAATTATTGATTTTACTTTCTCTGCATTTCCAAACATTACACATAACATGAAAAAAGCAAAATAAATGTTATACCTGTTCCACTTAAAACAAAGGTATCTCATTTTGACATCATAGAAATCCATTTTGGTCTAAAACAAAACTTGGCATTAGAGTGACTCAATTATGCCAATACCGCTAAACCACAATTAATTATTCAGCAAAAACTATCTTAAATAACCCATATTTCGTGTGGGATAGGCAAATTTATTATGATACCAACAACTGCACATAACAAACACTAGACACATATCCTAATTTTGTAACCTTACTTACTAATAGAAAGGCAGGTAATACAATTGACTTCCAATATCGATTACACTTCCCCCTCAACCAACTTCACTCATGATTTAAATAGAAGTAATTTTTTTCAGAAAGATGCTCAAAATTATATAAACGTACTTGGCGTGAAACAATTAAATACGTTAGAAAACACTTCTTTATTAGATATCTATTTAAGTACAGGAAATGTTGTAGAGCCTCACATACATCAAAATGCAGCTGAACTTGTTTACTGCATTTCAGGCTCTGCGGTTGTTTCTTTACTTAATCCTTTTACAAATCAAATATTAAACTTACCAATAAAACCGGGGCAAGTTGCCAACATTCCACAAGCGTGGTGGCATTACGAAATTGCTACAGCAGATAACACTCATTTATTAGCTATTTTTGACGCCCCAACCCCAGAAGTTATTTTTGGTTCTGATATTTTAAGATTAACCCCCGCTAATATAATGGCTCATACTTACTGTCTCAATGAACAACAATGGAAACAAGCGGTATCCCCTATTCAATCCACTACAGTAATTGGCCCTCCAGCAAATTGTAATCAGAACCGCGGAACGATACCCCCTGCAACTCATCCTCCTAATCCACAACAAAATTTATATTACCAAGATTCATATTATTTTCCTCTTTACTGGGGATATTAATTTATATTATGAAAGGACAATTATTTATCTCCTCGGAAAATACGTAGGAGATTTTTTTATTGTATACCCATTCCTATTTATTATCGTAACAATTAATAGAATAGCTACATATAATAGTTATATATTTAATTGGAGGTGATAGTACTATGAGTAATTATAACTACCGAAAAAACTACTCTCATAATAAAAATAGTAGTTCATCAGCATCCTCTCAATCCTCAAATTCTCAATCTTCCAATTCCCAATCACAAAGAGACTTAGCCGAGCAAGGCTATGTAAAGAAAAAAGGATGTAACTGTAATAAAAACAAATAGTTTATTTGGACAATGAAATTTCATCACTCACAATAAACTGTTTACTCCCCTAGTATATAGTTTATTGAAAGGCTGAATTCTATTTTTAATAGAGTTCAGCCTTTATTATGTATGTGGAATATTGCAAGCTCATTAACTTATTTCATAAATTACAAATCATATTTTTCCAATTAATTTATTACCTATTCCCCGCAAAAATATGGCCCTCCCTAATAAAATTAGGAAGGGCCATATACAAGTGTCCGTTCACATTTCAAACAGACATTGTTACAAGTTAGACGATATTAATACCTGCACTTACAAATCCAGCTACTGCTGCTATTGGACTTGCTGCTGTTAAGGAAACATATACTAATATTTTATCCCCAGCTGCTACTGGAATAGCTTCAGGTATGATCCCTGATGCTGTAGAACCAATTGCTATCGCAGCAAATGCTGGTGTTAATAATAGTGGTGCGCCTTGTACTGTAAACGTATTACTTGCAGCAGGTGCAGTTAATATTTGTATCTGTACTTGAACAGGTGATAAAGGAGATAATGCAGCTGTTGCACTAAAGAAACCTGCTAATGACGTAATAGTTCCTGCGCGTGGTGCTACAAATGCATAATCACCTAGGCCTAACGCTAATGTGATACTAGTTCCACCCGTTAAAGCTACACCAGGCTGACTAAATCCAAATCCAAGAAGAGTTCCTGTATTTGCTACTAATGCGTTAACTAACGCAGCTGGTGTTGTACCTGAAGCAAACGGAATAATAGCTCCACCACCAGTTGCTCCTGTTGCTCCTGTCAAACCTGTTGCTCCTGTCGCTCCTGTTGGGCCTGTTGCTCCTGTTGGACCTGTTGCTCCTGTCGCTCCTGTTGGGCCTGTTGCACCAGTTACACCAGTTACACCTGTTGCTCCCGTTGGGCCTGTTGCACCAGTTACACCTGTTGCTCCTGTTAGACCTGTTGCGCCACCAGTACCTGCTGGACCTGTCGCTCCTGTTGGGCCTGTTGGACCTGTCGGACCTGTCGCTCCTGTTGGACCTGTTGCTCCTCCTCCTGGACCTGTTGGACCTGTTGGACCTGTTGCTCCTCCTCCTGGACCTGTTGGACCTGTTGGACCTGTTGGGCCGCCTCCTGGAGTAGCACCAATTAATTGAGTTAATAAGTTTAATAAAAGTTGTAAACTTGCAGGGTCAATAATTAATGAGAAGAAGAATGGTGCAAGAGCACTGAAGAATTGTTGTAATAAAGAAAGTAATTGACCTAAATTTGGATTAGGAGATTGTAGTAAGTTAATAATACTTTGAATTAATTGTTTTAAGAAATTTCCTTCTGGAGAAGGTGCTAATTCATTTAGTAAGTTCAATAGCTGAGTAAACAAATTGAGTAAAGCTAATCTGTTTGCATCACTTGGATTTGCAAAAAACGCTGCAATTGCCGAAATTAAAGAGTTTAATAAAGTAATTAATCTACCTAATTGCTCACTAGTAATTGGAACTGTTTGTGGATTGTTACAACATTCTGGAGTGAACACAATCGGATTATTGCAGTTATTATGACCAAAACAATTATTATGTGACATTTATTTCCTCCTTACTTATTTTATATTTGAGTGTCTTCCTATTATAAGAGCTATACAATTGTGCATAGGTTTAATTCACTTAAAATAGGAAACATGAATGATAATTAAACTTTAAAACGTTATTTAATTATGTTCATGACTCACATATTAATTATATGTTTTTAATAATTGACTGCTTAGATTAAACACCTAAACTTAAGAGTTTATTTTATTTTTCCACGTTTATCTCTTAGATTCAAAAGCACATTTTAACTTGAGTATAAAAACTAAACATTGGCATATAACCACCAATTAACAACAATACCTTTACTAAAATTGTGTTCCTTCTATTATCATGAAGCCGTTTCTATTATCAAAAACTTTCATACAATATATTGGACAAGTTATCCCATACTTTGTTCAAAAAATAATTTAGGGAGTGAAAATTAATTGCCAATTATTCAACCATTTATGGCATCCAGAAGATTCACATCTACACTAGGAGCTGGAACCGGAACTGGTGCAGCTTTTGCAATTGCTGCTACAGCTTGTGTTTAAACGATGCTGGTACTACTGCAACTGCTTTTCCGACTTTTACGTATTATAACTTATATGTAAACGGCATTCTTCAACCTAGTGTGAACTCCAGTGTTACTACTGGACCTACTGGTGCTATTACAATTCCTGGCGGAGATGCATTAGACGGCGGAATTCCAATTACAATCGAATTTATCGTCACTTAGTTTTAACTACTTTAATGTAGAGCAAAAAGACAGATCCTTTTTATTTAAGAATCTGTCTTTTTTAATTAATAATGATAAATTGTAAAATAATTGAAGAACCTTGTGATGGTGGTTGATTATCTAATAAAGTTAGCTGACCAGTACTAACCTGATATAATGGTTGTGGTTGAAGTATTCCATTAATAAACAGATTAATGTACGAAACCTCATCAGGAGATAATATGTGAGTTGTACCATATTGAGCTAGCCCATCTGAATCTGTATATATAAGTTTTTCTCCATCTGAAAAAGTGTAAAATAATAAATTAGTTGTTGTTATGGGGCCAATAACTCCAGTTGGACCTGTTGCTCCTGTTACTCCTGTTGTCCCTGTTACTCCCGTTACTCCTGTTGCTCCCGTTACTCCTGTTGCCCCTGTTACTCCCGTTACTCCTGTTACTCCCGTTACTCCTGTTGCCCCTGTTACTCCCGTTACTCCTGTTACTCCCGTTACTCCTGTTGCACCTATTGCTCCTGTTGCTCCTGTTGCTCCTGTTACTCCTGTTACTCCTGTTACTCCTGTTACTCCTGTTGCTCCTGTTGCTCCTGTTGCTCCTGTTGCTCCTGTTGCTCCTGTTACTCCCATTACTCCTGTTGCTCCTGTTACTCCCATTACTCCTGTTGCCCCTGTTACTCCTGTTGCTCCTGTTGCTCCTGTTGCTCCTGTTACTCCCATTACTCCTGTTGCGCCTGTTACTCCTGTTGCTCCTGTTGCTCCTGTTGCTCCTGTTGCTCCTGTTACTCCCATTACTCCTGTTGCTCCTGTTACTCCCATTACTCCTGTTGCTCCTGTTGCTCCTGTTGCTCCTGTTGCTCCTGTTGCCCCTGTTACTCCTGTTACTCCTGTTGCTCCTGTTGCTCCTGTTGCTCCTGTTGCTCCTGTTGCTCCTGTTGCTCCTGTTGGAATATAAATTGGCGGAAGAACCGGAAAAGTAGGTCCAATATTCTCTGGTCTTACCATCCCTTTATTCAAAGATAATTTTTCATTACTGTTCAATTTACTACCTCATTCCACATTTTGTTTACTGATTAACAAAATAAAACCTCTATCATTTTAGTAAAATTCCATAACTACTTTTTCATACTCAAATGATTTTACACAAAGTAAACTTTTTACTACTATAACTAGTAGTATTCATATAATAAAATGATAGTTCCATTCCAAAATACTAAATCGCTACTATTAAACTCTTCGACTCCACTTTCCAGATCTATCTTTTCACCCGCAATATCAACTTCAAATTATAATAATAATTTAATAATCAATTTAATTGCTGGTAATACAATTTCACTTCAACTATTCGGCGTATTATCCATAGTTAATTTAGTTGGGGGTGGTTCAACAGGTGCCTCTTTAACAATTATACGAATCGATTAAAAAATGATTCGTTCTTTTTTATAATAATCATTCTTAAATGCTAAAATAGTAACTATTACATCATTCCTTAAGCTTATATATTAATAACTTCACGACAGTAATTTTGCAATAAGAAACACTTTGTACTATATTCATAGTACAAAGTATCTATACTAAATTTTCCGTATATACATTATCAATTTACACTGCTCTCTGCCAATGTTACATTAAAGGTGAAGGTAGTTTCTCAAATGCGAACCATCTCAATACGTATATGAGAAACAAACTCCAATCCTATACGCGAGAGCAATACTATGTTGACACTCAAACGAGTGTCCTTTTTTATGAATTTCAAAAATAAAACCATCTTTTATAGATGGTTTATCAACGCACTTTTCTTTATATTCTTCATGCAATAGAATTTTATATAATCGGATAATATATGGTCATACTTAACCTAGTTAGCGTTCTTCCGAAATTATGATAAGAGTGTGATCTATCCGCCTTAAAGCGAATTGAATCCCCACTATTTAATTTATATTGACAATCATTTATTTCAATTGTCAATTCCCCTTCAAACACCGTTATAAATTCTTCGGTCCCTTCTTTATGGCCTTCCGAACTTAATTTTCCTTCAGTTTCAATTTCAACTGTATAGATTTCAAAGTTCCTATTATCTTGAAAAGGAAAAGATGGATACACTTTATATCTCCCATTGTCTTCTAATAATGCTTGAACATCACTTCGTAAAACGACTTTCGTATCCGGTTGGGGATTATTAATTAAAGAAGTAAAAGACACTTTCAACCCATTAGCTATTTTCCATATCGTTGTTAATGTTGGACTTGACTCTCCGCGTTCAATTTGTCCAATCATTGTTTTACTCACACCTGTTAATTGGGCAACTTTTTCTAAACTTAATTTTTCTTTCTCTCGTATTGTTTTTAAATTTTTTGCCAGAATAAGTTGAATTTCTTCCATAAGAAACACTCCTAAACTATATACAATATAACGACCGTTATGTATAATAAAAAGCACACGTTATATTGTTATTTTCGGTCATTATAACATACACCAAATAATTAGGGGGTTTTGAAATGCCTATATTTTCTTTTTTGTTATTTGTTATTATAAGTAGCTTCACACCCGGTCCTAACAATTTCTTAGCTATGACATACGCCAATCAACATGGTTTAAAAAAGAGTATGCAATTTTGCTTTGGAGTAGCTTTCGGTTTTTTCATCCTCACTTCATTATGTAGCTTCTTTAATATTGTACTAATTAATATCCTACCTATAATTGAATTCCCTTTAAAAATTTTAGGTGTAGCATACATGCTATATTTAGCCTTTAAAATACTCACTAGTAAAACTAGTGCAGATCCAGATGAAAAACATAATAAAAACTTATTTACAGTTGGGATTTTTCTTCAATTTGTTAATCCTAAAGGGATACTATTCGGGCTGACTGTAGTGTCAACTTTTATTCTCCCTTACTATAATTCATATTCAAGTTTTCTACTCTTCTCATTATTTCTAGGTGTAGTCGGGTTAATGAGTACATTCAGTTGGAGCTTATTTGGTTCTATGTTCCAAAAACTTTTATTAAAACATACTACATCATTTAACATCATTATGGCTGTCTTATTAGTTTTTAGTGCTATTTCAATAGTAATTAATTAAATTCAAATTCTCATTTTTTTCTTTTTAAATATATGTTTTGTAAATATACTTGAAATTTCCGGTGAACCTCTGACTTACATGTATTACTTATTATGTATTAAAACAGAAATCTTCTATATCTAATCATATTTATACGAGGTAACATTATAAAAAGAGGAATACTCATAATAAGTAATCCTCTTTTTATGTCCTATCGTTTTTAAAAATTTCTGTTCTACTAAACTAGAATTTCACTTAATTTCATACCACCAACCTTTCCGATCAAGGTAATCCGCCATCCCTTTAAGTTGCATTATTTATGACTTTAAACTACTCATTTCAAAATCTTTTTATTATAATACAGAAAAATGCGTTATAATATAAGTTACTGGTCTCAAGGAGGAGTTTAATGGCTGATAAATATAAATTTTTGATACTCATTGTTACAGCATTTTTTTCTTTCTTTTCTTTAATAAAAGATTTCCGTAACACTTCAAAAAGTTTCTTTTGGGGGAGCTTCGCAATCCTAACAAGCTTTATATTATTATTAACTCACACTTTAGAATTAACTCCAATACTTATCTATTCAGCACAGATGGCTCTTGAGATTATTACAATTCCACGTAAATTAATTCTTCCATCTGTCACTGAAGCTGCTAGTTTTTGCTAACAATTCGTATATATAAAAAAGTTTCAACTCTACATTTCTAATTATCTTTTCAAATATAATAGTGCGGTGTCTCCTTTCTAGAGAAACCGCACTATATTAAATTTCAAACTGACTAGTATAAAAATCTCATACATCGCTGTTTTTTTCATTGAGTTTGTTTTGTGTAAAAGAAAAAGCACCCAACTGGTTGCTTTTTCTAGAATCATCTTTTTCTTCTGCTTCTTTTTACTTCCTTTATTTCTCCTTGCTTAACTAGTTTTTCAATATATAAATGTACTAGCTTATAAACACACTCTCTTCGTTAATTTTCCTGATCTTCTTGATTTTTCATTCGGACGCACAATGCTTTGTAGCTTTTTAGCTCCTTCACCACAAGTCTTCGCATTTCCTTTTCATCGATATCCTCAAAAAATGAAAATTGATTCATACGATACGGTTCCCCTCCGTTGGATTTACTCTATTGAACTTTTACTTCATTTCAAAATTCTCCGTTTCAGATGAACCACTAGACACATACACCATATACTAAGTTAAGTACTTCCTAGGAAAGAAGGTGAAAGTTATGCCATCTATTGTCGGAAATATGGTTGCACAAAATAGTAACGGTTCTTTCAACTTAGGTGATTTTTATAATGTTTCTCCAAAAGAAAATACAAAAGCTTATAATGGTTCGGGTGCATCTAATGTTGCTTTTGTGCTTAATACATTTAACGGTGTTAGTGCAACCAACACATTTGATTCTGATGTTGCCGACCAAAGTCAAGTTGGAACAGCCTAAACTTATTTATTTCTTCTACTTCCGAATAAAAGCCAATATCACGTTAATAATGTATATATTGTTTCTGTTTCCCCTTCATACCCGAAGGCTTATCAGTTAGCTTTTGCTAGCTGTCCTTTTTAAATACGGACTGCACACGTATTCAGCTTATAAATTAAGCCTTGTGAGCTGACACCTTTTAAAGGAACACATTTAAATATATGCTCCTTTTATTCAATGTTTTTTCACGATCATGCAGAATAAAACATAAGGTATATGGTAATTCAGTGCTCATAAAATCTATTTTTTCTAAGAGTTTATCCATTTGCAAGCTCTTTTTTTCTTTGCAAATGACTCTTTTATTTTTAAATTTGTATTATTTTAAATTATCTATTCTACTTCTCTTTTCTTGTTCATATGCCAAGTCTTTTATTCATAAGCTAAAAGTACTTGACATAACTGAATGGAGGCTAATAATGTCTTTTTCAAATATTATTAAATACGGACGCGTTCCCCTCTTTAATTCTAACTTCCCTTTGATTTTATTTTGGAGTCAAAAAAGTGGCTGTACCTCTCTTGCACATTGGTTTTTTTATCAAATAAATTTATTTAAAGAAGCAATAAAATACGATTCTTTCATCCATAATTATGAAAATGAAATATACAAAAACTCCTCGGACTACTTTATTGAACTAGCTGCAGCTTTATATACAAACAGAAAAGATACCTATAAATTAGTGAGGAACCCCTATACAAGAGCTGTAAGTTCATTTTTTTCACTAATTGCCCCCCCTTACATAGAAAACCCAGCATGGAATCCTATTCGGAATTTTTATTATGGTAATGAATTTTGTAATAAACCTATTTCATTTAAAATCTTTCTCTACTACTTAAAAGAGCAAATGATAGATTTAGAACAAGTAGATCCACATTTAATGCAGCAATATGAACCAGGTGAGGAAGAGTTTGTTACAAAGTATATCTACCTTGAAAATTTCTCTATTGAAATTGAGCACTTAGAACAAACATATCAATTAAAAACTTCTCCTTTACACATACTAACCAAATCATGGCATCATCAGAAAGACAGGGCGATTTTTAGAGGTAATTTTGCAGATGCTGATATTACCGATCCTTTATTCCCACGCCTCCCAACATACGATAGCTTTTATGACTATGAAACTATCCAATTAGTACAAGATATTTTTAATAAAGATTTTAGCACGTACAATTACCCATTAACTTCTTTAAAAAATATATGATTTTCTAATTGTAGTTTCATATATTATAGAAAAACTTAGATTCACCTATTTAAGTTTCCTCGCAAGGTGAAACTTTAATCAGTGGGGGTTTTGTTCATCCCCACCTAACTTCTTTGCTTCCGCTGAATTTTGAGGTGGGGGTCTTACTGCCTGTTAATGCGGGATAAAACTCTCGTAGTAAGTTGGGACACTGGAAACAGTGTCTTTTTTTAATAAATCATTAAAACATTTAAATAGAACGTGAAATACTCATTAAGGTTGCCACCATTTGTATGTTTTACTTTGTATGCAAGAAAGACGCAGTTAAAACATTTAGTGAACGAATATTTAGATAGTAATGTTTACAAATATAAAAATGCGGTGTCTCCTTTCCAGAGAAACCGCACCCTATCAAAAATTCTTATTAAATTTTAAACTGACTCGTATACAGATCAAAGTAAAATCCTCTATCTGCCATGAGAGATTCATGGTTCCCTTTTTCCAAAATACTTCCATCTTTTATAACAAGGATTTGATCTGCTTTTTCAATCGTTTTCAGTCGATGAGCGATTACGAAACTTGTTCGACCTCTCATTAAATTGTTTAGTCCTTCTTGTATTTGTAATTCTGTTCTCGTATCAATATTAGAAGTTGCTTCGTCGAGAATTAATATATCTGCATCTGCTAAAATTGCCCGTGCAATCGCAAGAAGTTGTTTTTGGCCTTGACTTAAATTCGATCCTTCTGAAGCAATTTTCGTTTCATATTGATTCGGTAAATGTTTTATAAAAGAATGTGCAGATGCTGCCTTAGCTGCATTGATTACCTCTTCATCACTAGCATCTAATCGACCATAACGTATATTATCCATAATCGTCCCAGCAAATAAATACGTATCTTGTAAAACTACTCCTATTTTACTTCGCAACGAATTCATATCATATTCTTTTATGTTTTTTCCATCAATATGAATTTGCCCTTGCTGTATATCGTAAAAGCGCGTTAGCAAATTAATGATTGTTGTTTTGCCCGATCCAGTTGGACCTACTAAAGCAATTGTCTCCCCTGGCCGCGCTTTAAGACTCACTTCTGTTAAAATCGTTTTATTTTCCTCATACCCAAATGAAACATTCTCGAGTGCAACATGTCCTTGTAAATTTTGTACAACGAATGCATCTTTTTTATTTTTGATTTCCGGCACTTCATCCATAATTTCAAAGACACGTTCCCCACCAGCAACTGCTGCTTGAATCGTATTCATTAAAGTTGCGAATTGACTGAGTGGTCTTGAGAATTGACGAGAATAATTAATAAAAGCTGCAATGACACCTACTGTTGTCATTCCATTTAAAACCATTACTGACCCAGTCCCAATTACAAGTCCCATACCTAAGTTGTTAATAAAGTTCATACTCGGAAAAATAAAAGCTGAAAATGTATCCGCCTTCGTTGCAGAAACTCTTAGCTGTTCATTAATTTTATTGAAATTTTGTACGGTTTCTTTTTCTTTCCCATATAACGTTGTAACATCCGCACCTGTTATAGCTTCCTCAATAAATCCATTTAATTCTCCTAAATCTTTTTGACGCTTTGCAAAGTTTTTACCACTATAAGCAACTAGTTTTTTTGTAACGAAAAACATAATAGGTACTGTAATTAAAGTAACAATCGCTAAAATCCAATCTAATGCGAACATCGCAATCGTCACACCTATAAAAGTTAGCGCTGATGAAATAATTTGTACAACACTTTGTGTCAACGCTTGATTCAAATTATCTATATCATTTGTTACACGACTCATTAAATCCCCTTGAGAACGTACATCAAAGAACCGTAAAGAAAGCGTTTGGATTTTCTCAAAAATATCTTGTCGTATTTTTTGTATCGTTTTTAATGCAACATTAACCATTACAAATGTTTGTAACCAAGTTAATAATACTGTTACACCATAAATCGCGATAAGTATCAAACACATTCTCGCCGTACCGCTTAAATCTTTCGGTACAATATATTGATCGATAATTACTCCCATTAAATACGGACCTAATAACCCAAGTAACGTCGTAACAAACACTAAGAATATAACGAACGTAAGGGCAGCCTTTTGGTAGCCCATATAGTTCCATACTCTCATCACAGTTCCTTTCGTATTTTTAGCCTTCCCCATCTTTGGTGCGTTACGCCCACCTTTATTAGCAAATTGTCCTTGAAAATTACGCATGTTCTTTCCCACCTTTTTTATATAAATTACCACCTTGGGAAAGATAGATTTCTTTATATACCTCACATTGTTCTAACAGTTCTTCATGTGTACCATCACCAACTAATTCACCGTTATCTAAAACGAGAATTTTATCAGCATCTATTATAGATGAGATTTTAGAAGCGATTAATAATGTTGTTGTTCCTTTATATTCTGTTCTTAATGCCGATTGAATGTTAGATTCTGATTTTGCATCCACTGCTGATGTAGAATCATCTAATATAAGAATGGATGGCTTTCTCACAAGCGCCCTTGCAATTGATACACGTTGTTTTTGGCCACCTGACAAATTCGTCGCACCTTGCGTTAAATGATATTGATATGAATCTTCCAGCTTGTTAATAAACTCAGTCGCACAAGCTGATGAAGCTGCTACTTCCAATTCGTCATTTGATGCATCTTCTTTACCGTAACGTAAATTCTCTTCTATGCTACCAGAAAACAACAATGCCTTTTGAGGTACAAACCCGATTGACGCACGAAGTTTTTGTAAATCATACGCCTTAACATTTATTCCATCAATGCATATTTCCCCTTGATCAACATCGTATAAGCGGGGTAATAATTTTGCTAAAGTAGATTTACCACTCCCTGTAGAACCAATAATCCCGATTTTTTCACCTTTACTTATGCGAAATGAAATATCTTTTAAAACATATTCATTATTTTTCGTGTAACTATAACTAACATTTTTAAATTCAATTTGTCCCTCAATTTGCTTAGGTGCAAGCGCATTTTTTGGGGTCATAATATCAACGTCAGTATTTAAAACTTGCTGTACACGATCCGCTGACGGAAATGCTCGCGCGATTTGCATAAATACCATACTTATAGACATAAGTGACATTAAAATAATATTCAAATAGTTTATAAACGCTAATATAGCCCCTACTTGAAGGGTTCCATTAAATACTTTCTCTCCACCAACCCATAATGTTGCGACAATTCCGCCACTTACAACTAACATAATGATTGGCATCATTAAGGAAATAAGCTGCACCGCTTGAATATTTATCTTCGTTAAATTTGTATTAACATTTCCAAACTGATTAATTTCATATTTTTGTCTTACATACGCTTTAATCACACGTACTCCAGATAAATTTTCTTGTAACTTTGTATTCACTTTATCTAATGCTTCTTGCACTTTTCTGAACGTCCCGCTTGCTTTACTCGCAATGAATATAATCGCAAGTAATAAAATTGGAACGACTACGAGTAATATAGGAAATAACTCACGCGCTGTCATAAAAACAATTATTATACTTCCGATAAATAACAAAGGACCACGAACAAGAACACGTAATGTCATCGTCATCGCCGATTGAATAGAAGTAATATCATTTGTAACAATTGTTAATAACTTTCCCGTTCCAAACGAATCACGATTTTCACTAGAAAATGTTTCTATTTTCGCAAACACATCTTTTCGTATGTCAGTAGCGAAATTAACAGCTGCTTTTGTAGAATACATCATACACCCAAGTCCTCCAACTAAACCGAGTGCTGCAGCTCCTATCATAAGAAGTCCCATTTTTATTACATAATTCATATCCCGATTTGCTATCCCAACATCAATAATATGTTGCATAATAGTCGGTTGAATTAAGTCCATCGCAACCTCAAGTACCATAAATAGCGGTCCAATAATAGCGAAAAACATGTATGGTTTTAAATACTGTAATAATTTGCGAAATGATTTCATACATAATCTCCTTTTTCTATGAAATTACCAATGAATAATGCATATTCCCCCTTATTTAAGCGATATAGTTTGTAATTTCTTTCTTACTTTTATTATATTATGTAAATTAATATTTAACATTATTAAATGATAAGCATTAATGACTTTTCGGTCAATAAATGTGCTTTGTATTATATAAATATAAAAACCGCATTCTCAATGAAAAGAATACGGTTTTTCATCTATATTTTTTCAGTTGTAAAATCTAAAAACTCAGTCTCAAATCCATTATTTTTAGAAGGACTACACGTGTAAAAACCTATTTTAATAGGCTTATCCCCTATATCTTCCATCAAATGAGCGATTCTGATTTGTTCCCATTGGTGGATTTTCTTCACATATATTGTATAATCACCACGTTTACGAACAATTCGAAAACGAAGTTGCTCGTTAGCTAATTCTGTCGGAAAGTCTTGCGTGGACCAATCGGAATATCCATTATTCGTTACGACAGCTCCTAAATGAGATGGACCACCTGGAATATATTCTAATGAAGTTTTCAACCAACACTTTTCCGAAACCATAACAAAAAGACCAGCTTGATCGAATTTTGAATTTGGATTCATACGCAATTGAACTTCAGCTTGAAAGTCTGTCATCGTCTCTGTATAAAATACATGACCATTCATTACTTCGAATCCATAATGTGTTTTAAGCCAAAAATCTGTTTCGGCTTTCGAGCGGACAATAAGCGCATGATTGTTATTAAGCTTATAATACTCAGGTACATTCATTATAGTAAGTTGCTCAATATGTTCTGGTATATGTGATATTTTCATAGTTCCTCCATAATAAAGCATCTATATGCACATTTAAAATTCTACTAATACTGGGAATTTATAACCTTTCAAATCCAACTCTCTATTACTTCGAACCATTAAATACTTACTTGATTGTAATTCTGTAAACTGTACATCCTCAACCCCTAATTGATCTGGAGAGAAGTAAAATTCGATTTCTGTAAATCTTTCAGCGATCTCCCCACATATTTCATCTAAAACTGGAATTACTGGTGCAAACACTCCATATAATTTCAACTTTTCATTATCTACTTCATACACAATTAGAGCATCTAGCTTCTCTGAATAATATAATTTTCCACTCCATTCCGAATCATACATATTCAAATAAAACGAAGGGCGGAAGTTTAATGTTGAAAAATTATTTGAAAGTCTTTGGCTACTATCTATAGTCTCATGTATTAGCTTTCTATCCTCTTCCATATAATAATCTAGCTCTCTAAGTGAGAAATCATTATTATTCTTTTTATCATATGGAATAGTCATTAAATATTCCTGCACAACTTTAAAACCAAATGATGCATATAGTTCAGGTTTTTCCGTAAACAATAATGTACATTCACATGTTTTATCGATTTCTTCTATCATTTTACTCATTAATTGCGTCATGAGTCCTTGTCCACGAAAATTAGGGTGTGTCATTACCGATTGAATGCCCGCTGCATTTATTCTTTCACCATTTACTAGCAATGGTAGCGAGAATGCCGCAACATTTGCAACCGCTTTATCGTCATGTAAAAATGATAAAGCTTTGTATGTATCATCCCAATAACCTCTCTCTGAGAAATCATTCAATGTTTGAATTGTAATTCCAAACACTTCTTCAAATAAAGGAAATAACTGCTCTCTTTTCGCTTCTTCTAAAAGAAGTTTTTCAAAATTTTCAACATTCCCCATGTTGTCCCTCCATACGTTAATTCCATCCAATTAGATATAGTTGTAGAACCTGTCCTTAAAGTAATAGGTCTTACCAATCAATATACTATCATAAAATATAAAAAAAGAGTCTAATTAATTTTATGTTTTGACTATTCGAAAATAAGTCGAATAAAACAATATTAGGATTTTTGGATATTAATGAGTTTATTATATAAAAATAGTGCTTTCTACTTTGTTTTTACTCATAGAAATACACCATTTATAAAAAAATATTTTTTATTATTTTTTCCCTTCAAGTCTTTCCTTCGTATTAATTTCTTCTCCACTTATACGCTTTTCAAAAGACTTTCTCCAACTACTTGAAAGCGCATTTACTTCTAATATCCTTTTTACCCCTTCAATATTTTGTTTTTCCTTGTGCATGATACGGTTAGCAAACGCTATTGAAACACCTTTTGGATCAGACTGTAGCCTTTTTAAAGTATCGACTGATGATACCCATCCTTCTTTTAATACACGAAAATAAAATCCTGTATATCCTGTTTCTTGAAAATATAGTGGTAACTTTGGAATATTATATTTTTTTGCTAATTTAAAACAAGGTTGCCTTGGTTGTGTTACCTGCACGATTGCCTGTCCGAGCTCAAACGTATCACCAATACAAACATCCTCTTCGCGCATACCACTAACTGTTATATTTTCTCCGAAAGCCCCATATACAAGGTTTTGATTCAACTCTTTTTCCCAGTATGGATAGTGATCACCAGTATAAACACAAACTGCTTTATCTACTCCTCCATGATGAACTAAGTCAGCTTGTCCATCCCCATTAAATTTTACAAAAGATAAATGTACTGGTTCCTTTACTTGTTTCTTATTTATGCCTGTATGAATTACTTTTCCGCCATATGTAACCTCTTTTGGTAATCCTATATTTAAAGATAATAATTGAAATTCATTAGCCATTCTATTTCCTCCTTTAAAGGTGTTACATGTATTTTCTCTCGGTTAATTTTTACAACCCTCTCTGTTATATAAAGATGATTATAAAACCTCTAAAATCATTGTTCAATTCAATTATTTATATAATAATGATAGGTATAACCTATTATTATACTTGAGGTGATTCCAATCGAATTACGACAACTTGAATACTTTTTAGCTGTTTCAAAAGAATTACATTTCACAAAAGCAGCTGAGAAATTAAATATTTCACAGCCTTCACTAAGTCAACAAATACGTGCATTAGAGCATGAAGTAGGAATGCCACTTTTCGATCGAATTGGTAAAAAAATATCTCTAACTGAAGCAGGGAAGATTTTATTATCACATAGTAAAACCATTTTTCATGAAGTCGAACAAGCTCGTTCAGCTATTCAAGACCTAAACGGATTACAGCAAGGTTCTTTAACAATAGGGGCTTTGTTAACCGTCGTAAATTATTTACTACCGACAGCTATTTTAAATTTTAATAATTTATATCCCAATATAGAGCTTTCTGTATTAGGGCTTCGTACTGGAGATATTCGTGAAAAATTATTACAAAACAAACTAGATATTGGAATTACATTTCTCCCGGTGCAAGATAAAGAGATTATCTCTATCCCTCTATACAAAAGCGACCTTACATTAGTCGTGCCCACTGGTCATCGATTGGCTCAACGTAATCATGTATCTATTGCTGAATTACAGAACTACCCATTAATTCTTTTACCTAAAAATTTCTTTTTAACCGAACTAATTACATCTCATTGTCAAAAATTCAACTTTAAACCAAGACCAATTTTAGAAATTAGCACGATGGAATCTTTAATCCAAATGGTTTCCAAAGGAATGGGAATTACAGTTTTACCCAAACCATATATAGACTTTTTACAAAATAAAAACATTCAAGCTATTAAAATAGAAAACCCTACTCCAACAATTGAAATAGGACTAATTTATAGAAAAGATAAATATATGTGTGCTGCAACTCGAGAATTTATTGAACAACTAAAAAGCACCGTACGTTCTTTCTAAAACTAAACAAAAGAGATTATCCTATGAAACCGTTTCACAACGACCTAGTAGAATAATCTCTTTTCAAAACAAAGTAAACATTATATTTAAACTCTTTTAAATTTTAATGTATCTTTTTAGATATTGGAATATATTTAGTAAAATATGCACCAACTAGCAATAATACAATTGAAAATAACCAAGTTAAAGCACCGCCAAAATGAAACCAATATGCAAACATATTTAAGATTGCGAGTGAAAAGAAGCAAATAGAAGTTAACGCACTTTTCAATCCTTTTATCCCGGATTTTTTTCTCTTTTGATAAGCCATATACATCGCAATGACAAGAAAAAAGATAAGAACAAATGGTAAAATAGCTTTAAGCATTTGTAATCCCTCCAGTATAAATGCACTCTCCATATTACCATCTTATCCTATTTATCTTTTAGGAATCAATTTTTTCTTATCTTCCCTCCAAAAGTCAGTATAAGTTTTATTTTTAAAGTTCACGTTCACCTCAGAAAACGGCATGCTTCCTCCAACTTTCAATGAGTACCAGTCGTTTAAAAGTGGTGATCCAAAACAAATCTTCATTGTACGATCATGTAAATCGAATAATACAGAATGTAAAGTTCCAAACCATTCTTCATAGTTATGTACAGTTAGTCCAGCAGGATATTCTTCTTCTACTAACTTTTTTAAAGACTCAATGCTCACTTGTTCGTATCTATTTAAATGCTCATGTAAAACGTGATATCTCTTTGTAGATTGTTCTAATCTCCTATTATTTAATTTCTGAATAGATGAACTAACTGCATGGTTTGTTGATACAATAAAAGCTTGATTGTCACCATCAATCGTTGTTGTGAATTTATGACCGTCAAATATTTCAATATGTGCTGCATTTAAAGGATCTGCTACTATTAAATTAATATTACTAGCAATTGGTATTTCTTCTATTAGTGACTTAGCTTCCTGCACATTTTTACATTTCTCCAACAACAGTCGAATTACTGCAAAACATTGTAAACCACTTACTACTGGCTTTCGTAGACCTTCAATATTTCCTACTGGTTGACCACATGCTGAAAATGTAACAGCTAATCCATGCTCGTTAACCCCTTCCGTTCGGCCAAAATATTGAGTAGAAAAGCCACTATGTGCATACGCACCTTCAACATGAGTTGAACAAAAACGCATATCATCTATTTTTGGTGACAAATCATAATTTCTTAATACATATGTGTGTGTTGAATCTGTCTTTTTAGGTAATACTGCACAATGACTACAACCTGCTTTCAATAGTGTTTGATAGTAATACATCATATTTTTAGAAGGGATTTTCAACACTTCACAAAAACCTTCAATTTCTTCATTAATTCCAGAGCAATATTGATTTAGTATATTTCTAGATTCTGTAAAATGGTTAGGCGATATTAAGTTTTCTTGCTGTATAAATTGCGGAACAAGATAAGAATGTTGTTTTACAAATTCACCTTGTTGCTTACCGATTTCATAATGACTTCCTTTGAGCGATGAAAAATACCCCTTTACTTGATACATCTAATTCCCCCTTATTGAATTTATCCATATCGTACCAAATAAACTGTATTCATTCTTGATTTTTTTTACTGTCTTTCAAATCAAATGTGGTTGGAATAAAGCGAACAGTTATAAAATAAAAACTAGGAAACTGTAATCTTTAACAGTTCCCTAGTTTCCTTAATACTAAATGATTCCCTCTTCCACCATCGTTTCTGCAATTTGAACCGAGTTCCACGCCGCACCTTTTAATAAATTATCGGAGACAATCCAAAGATGGAATCCGTTTGGCATATCAGGATCTTTTCTAATTCTTCCGACAAATGTATCTATTTTCCCTTCTGCATATAATGGCATTGGATACAGCTGTTCACTAGGGTTATCTTGCAAAATAACACCTGGTGCATCAAGCAGTACTTCTTTAATTTCTGCAACAGTTACTTCTTTTTCAAGTTCTATATAAACCGCTTCCGAATGACCTGATACAACCGGAACGCGCACACAAGTAGCTGCCATTTTCAAGTTGGGGTCTTCTAAAATCTTCTTTGTTTCTTGAATCATCTTTACTTCTTCAAAGGTGAAATCATTATCCGTAAATATATCTACTTGAGGAAGTACATTAAATGCAATTGGATAATGTTTTTTATCTTTTTTCGCTGGTAATATGGTACTCTCCACTTCTTCACCTGCAAGTATTGACTTAGCCTGTTCTTTTAATTCTTGAATCGCATGAATACCAGAACCCGATACAGCTTGATAAGTTGAAACGATAATTCGTTCTAATCCGAATACTTTTCGTATTGGCTGAAGAGCTGTTACCATCTGTAATGCTGAACAATTCGGAACTGCTATTATACCTTTATGTTCCTTTAAAGTGTGCGCATTTACTTCCGGAACAACAAGAGGTACATCAGGTGCCATTCGGTATTCACTAGTGTTGTCAATTACGATTGCACCGCTAGAGACAGCTTGATTTACAAATTGTCTAGAAACTTCTCCCCCAGCGCTAAAAAAGGCAATATCTACCCCTTCAAAGCTATTTATTTTTGCTTCTTGTATAATGATCTCTCGCCCTTTAAATTGTACTGTCTTACCAGCCGATCTTTTTGACGAAAGTAACGTAACTTCAGCTATATTAAACTTTGTTTCTTTTTCTAACAGTTCAATAATTTTCTGACCTACTGCACCCGTAGCCCCAACAACAGCTACATGATAGCCCTTTTCACTCATCTCTTCTCCTCCAATGTTAAATGAATAAATATTTCTACAATTTCATTTTATAAGGAATTTAATCATTTGGAAAATTGAAATACGTGATATAATCATTCACAAATCATGATAATAAAAGAGGGATTGTTTATGGAAATAAGACATGTTAAAACATTTTGTGCGATTGTTAAATATGGTGGTTTTTCTAAAGCTGCTCATGCGTTAGGTTATGCGCAATCTACTGTAACAGCGCATATGAAAGCATTAGAAAACGATTTACACCTCCCTCTTTTTGATCGATTAGGGAAAAAAATACTTCTTACAAAAGCAGGTCATCAATTTCATCCTTATGCTTTAGAATTACTTGCAATTTATGAAAAAGCGCAAGAAATCCCTCAAAATACCGATCAATTAGAAGGTACATTAAGTATTACATCAAACGAATCATTAGCAGTCTACCGTTTACCACAATTATTACGTACTTACAAACAGAAAAATCCGAAAGTAAATATCGTACTTGAAACAAATACAAATGAACAAGCATTACAAAAATTACGTGAAGGAGAAACAGACATTGTCTTCATAATTGGAGAATGTATAGAACATAATGATTTTATTACGCGTACATTTAGTAATGAAACATTTGGATGGATTTTACCACCTCATTATTCTACACAATCTAATCCGTTTTGTTTATTAAAGGATACTCAGTTTATTTTTACTGAACAAAGCTGCGGTTATAGACCAATGGTAGATCGTTTTTTACGCCAAAGCGGGAATATTCCAGCTAAAACATTTGAAACGTCCAACGTTGAAGTTATTAAACAATCTGTTATGTGTGAGTTAGGAATTTCAATTCTTCCTTACATCGTTGTACAAGAAAGTTGTCAAAAAGAGCAACTCTGTTTTCAGCCTATCGAAACGTCAACTGTTATTCAAAGTCATATAATCTATCATAAATCTAGATGGATTTCCCCTGTAGTACAGTCGTTTCTTTCACTCTTAAAAGTGATGAAAGTATAAAAAGAATATGAAAGAAAACATGAATTGAAATCCTTTGAAGAATATCAATCCACGTTTTCTTTCATACTACTTATATAGTCATCTTCTTTTTATTAGATAATGCTTTTCCTTTAACTAGAACAAATATAATCGGAAGGACGAGTAAACTAGCAATTGCACACATTATTCCTAAAGAAGAAAACGGAAATCCATTACTTACGGTAAGCGACGCTAAGCCAGAAGCAATAGTCATCCCAATATACATGGCAGAACTATTTAATGCCATCACAGTCCCCCGCACATCTGGTTTTAATTCTGAAATTAGTGCCGTTAATGATGCTTGGCCAAATCCAATAAATAAACTCCAAATGATATGTAAAGTAATTGCAATTACTAGATTTTCTATGGAAAGCGAGAATAATATTACACTTATTGAGGTTACAATACTCGCAATGGATATAACATTCTTCTTTCCTATTTTATCAGCTAACTTCCCACCCAAAATGTTACCAGCTACACTACCAACTCCCGCCAAAAAGATTACAATACCTATTTCACCAACTCCCGCCAAAAAGATTACAATACCTATTTCACCAACGGAAAGGCCAAAATTATTCCCATAATAAACACCTATGTACGAAAACATGCCGTGTAATCCAATTGTCCATAGAAACGTTGCTAATAATGCAAATAAAACTGAAACATTTACTAAAACCATTTTAAGTGGTGCACTTAACGTTTTCGCTATAGAAACATGCACATCGTTTCTCTGTTTTTCATTTCTTAATATGCGATTAACTAGTAATGTAAGAAATAAAGTTAATAGTCCTATACTATAAAATGTCCATTGCCAATTTCCTACTTCAGATAAAAATGCACCTATAGGTACTCCAATGACTGTCGAACCTACCATTGCTCCCATAATCGTTCCCATCGCTTTTCCTCTTGACTCATATGTAACTTTATCACCTACTAATGCAAAAACACTTGGCATAATCATCGCACCAGATAAACCTGTTAGGCCGCGAAATAATAAAAGAATTTCAAAACTCTTCGCTAATCCCGTACAAAATGTAGAAATAGAGAAAATAGTAAATCCTATTATGATCATACGTTTCCTTCCAACTCTGTCAGACATCGTTCCAAATACAGGTGCAGTTATTCCATAACAAAGTGCATAAATAGTAATTAATAACCCTCCACTTCCATCAGGAATACTAATTGTTTCTGTAATTACTGGTAATAAAGGTGCCACTAATAATGAATCTAATCCAACAAAAAAAGCTACAATTGCCAAAATGCGTATCATTGACTTTAACTCCATATATAACTCCCCTTTATTTCATATATGAAATAATTCTTTATTATGACCCCTTCTTCAATTTTTACTACTCTACATTTTATTTCATATATGAAGTATTTATATAAATAAAAATGTAACAGAGTGTTACATTTTTACTATATTTAATTCAAGTGCTTCTTCCACTTTAATAATAAATCCTCTAAAATCCCTTCTTCTTCTTTCGTAAAACAACCACAATTCTCTTTTAAAAAATCACTATATTGCACATCGACTTGCTTTTTCGTCTCTTCACCTTTTTTAGTTAAATAAACGAGCGTTTCACGTTGGTCATTCGGGTTCTTCTCTGTCATTACGTAACCATCACGCTTCATCCGTTGAATCATTGTTGTCATATTACTTGGAACACATCCCATGTTTTCAATTAACTTTGACATAGATACTTTCCCAGATTTTGCGAGTACTTGAATCACTCCAAATTGTACGTAACTTATATCATACTGTTCAATTGCCTTATCTAGATTTTTTTGGAGTAAATGATAAACATCACGAATATTACCGTAAAGCTCTCTGTTATTCATATGTAAGCCCCTCTAATTTATTTCATATATGAATCATATTCCCATTTATTTCTTGTGTCAACAAAAACACCTTTGTATGCATAACAACAAAGGTGTTTCAAAATCAACATACTTCTTATTTATTAGTCTGTTCTCCACCTGCAATTAATTTACTACCTGAATATGTACCTTTTTGCATAAACACTTGATTAATTAACTCCTTTTGTTCCGCTTCTGACATTACTCCTTTTCCTTCTCCTAAATTCCCGCTTTGTAATTTCCAAATCTTATTATGATCCTCATCCATCTTTTCATATTTTCCTTGTTTCCATCTCTCTAAAATGTCTGCATATGTAGTTCCTTGTACTAGATCATTACTTTTTACAATATCAAGCAAACTTTCAATTCGTTCTTGTGTAATAAAAATATACCCCCATTTTTGATCAGCCTTCGTTTTTTGATGTGCCATTTCATGTAATGCTGTCTGTATGTTCTCATCTGTCCATTTAAAATTTTTATTAAAACCGCTATTCGGTAATGAATGATTGCCATTTTCTAAAAGCTTTGCATCTTCAGCTTTTACATTACTATCAGCCAGCACTTCTGCTGCCGGAGCAGCTGGTGATGCCTTTTTCGCAGCTGGTTTACTATTATTCAAATAATACAGCATACCATATGTTAAACCTACTCCAATTACCGCCATGCCAGCTATAATTCCAATTATTTTAAAGAATGTTTTCATCTTGCTTGTTTCCTCCCGCATATCTCATTCATAATATCTATTTATCAAAAACAGATGCAGCATCTCTTTTTTTTCGCTGCTTACTACAATTTTTTTCATACTAGTTAACATAAACATAACTTTTACTTTCTAAAAATGTAGCAACTCCATCCTCATCGTTACTTTTAGCAATATATTTAGCGACTGCCCTTAATTCCTCAACAGCGTTACTCATCGCTACACCAATCCCACATTTCTCTATCATCTCCATATCATTGTAGTCATCTCCAAAGGCAATAACTTCAGATACGTCTCGATTTAAGTGCTGTAGAACATATTGAATACTATTCCATTTTGAAACTTCTGCATGCATAATTTGACACAATGTCCCATCATCTGTAATGACTCCCCTGCATTCATCAGGCAATTCTTTAATGAATTCCTTGTTTATTGAACCTTTAGTACAAATAATTGCTTTAGAAGCTTTTTCAAAGTTCAAATCTTTTACATCCATAATTTCACATGGTACATTACCAAAATAATCAGTAACATCAAAATTGGAATACAACTTATCACCTATTTCAAGACAAATCTGATGAAGATTATACTTTGTTGCTATTTCTATGATTTCTAAAATGTCATTTTTAGAAATCTTCATTTCATATAAAATATCATTTCCTTTAAGAACTAAAGCCCCGTTATAACAAATGATAATCTCACTTTTTAACACGTTGGGAATATATTGTTTTATAGCTCTTGGCGGCCTTGCTGTAGCAAAAATCAATTCGTCTCCATTATTTTTACATTCCCTTAGAATATTAATAGATTTCTCTGAAATTGTTTTATCACTTCTTAATAAAGTCCCATCAAGGTCTGAAATAATAATCTTTTTCATACTTATCTTTATTCTCCTTTCACAAATAATAATTCGAAATATTGGTTATTTTTTGGATCACCAGAGCTTCTGCGGATAGTTAATCTCAACTTTCTTTTTGTCTCAATTTAATTTCAAATATCATTTCCATTTGTTACATATTTTTTATTTCCTGAAGTACATACATATTTCCTTATATTGTATTCCTTTTCTTTTGTAATTGAAAGATTATTCTGTCAAAAGCACTATCTTTTCCAAATATTAATTCCACTCAAAGCATTTCATTTTAATTTTATAAAAATAAATGATAGCCTTATATTTAAAGGAGATGAATAAATATGAGTTTATTGCATAACGGTTTAACTTTTTTAAACTTTGATGATACGTATTTATTACAAAATAAACTACATTCTTATTCACATGAAGATATTGATTTTACTCATTTAGAACACTCAAATCTATATTGCGAAAACACTTCTTTAATGCATATAAAAAGAGTATTAAATCGTAGAAAGAATAAAGGGATTACTTTTATAGGATCTGGAAATTATCATTATGTATCTTATTTATTATTAGAAGAAATGGACAAACCTTTTACCCTTATACTATTTGATCATCATACTGATATGAACTTAAAGGGAGTGAATGAACAGACTCTTATTTCCTGTGGATCTTGGGTATCATTTTCTCTTCGAAATAATGATAATTTAACGAAGGTAATCATTATTGGACCTTCTTCTCTAACAATTCATTCTAATGATTGTCCATACGTAGAAGTTTTTCCGATTGATATATCACATGAAGTATCCATACATGCAATACTTTCACATATTCATACAGAAACAATATATGTAAGCATTGATAAGGATGTTTTAGATCCAAAAGTTACTATTACCAATTGGGATCAAGGGCACATGAAATTATCTAGACTTTTACAATTTATTCATTCTCTAATTATGAATAAATCTATCTATGGTATTGATATTTGCGGTGAACTCCCAGTATATCCTTCTCAACTCTTCTTACCTAAATATAAAAATGCTATTCAGAAAAATGAACAAGCAAACTTACAAATTTTAAAAACAATTTATGAAACGAACTTACATATTCAATATGCATAAAAAGAACGAGTACCTTATAAGGTACTCGTTCTTTTTACGCGCGATTTTCTTTTAACCACTTCGTAATCGCATCTAACCTCGAAACATCAAAACGACTCTTTTCATACACATTTAAACTGTTTAAGCTATTTACAATCTCTAGTTCATTCGTTTTTACACTTTTTGCTTCAATTATTTTGCAGTACCCATCTGTAACAGTATTTAAATTTTCATAATAACGTTGAAACGATTTTGATATATGTAAATGTTTTTCAAAGTTTCTTCTTCTTTTTGTCTCGTCAAATTCTTTCCGTTTTCTAAGTTCTTCATCATTCGTATATAAATAAAAATATTGATCAGGAAAACCAATTTCCCTATTAATCAGCTTTTCTTTATAAAAGTTTTCTATTAAAGATAATGGCTGATCAAATATTTCAAAATGGAAACACCAATTATAACTAAGCGGCTGATAAATGTCTCCATCAAGTATTATTAATTTATATTGCTCTGACTTCTGCATTGCTATTTTCCAGCGCTCTACTTGTTTTTCAAAATACCATGTTCTATGTTCATTTTTTGGTCTTTCAAATAATAAATTCACTTCAGGTATAATATAAGCACCATAATTCTTTTCTAACTCACGACACGTTGTGCTCTTACCAACCGCACTCGCTCCCTCAAACGCTATAATCCCCATAGTTTCTCCCTCTTTCATTAACTAAAATCTCTTTGTTTCGCTTTTCTCCCCCATAACTGTTTCCATAAAACAATTGAAGCGATGGAGAGCATTATTGTTGTAATGATACTCCCTTCAATTCCGAACGAGCCTCCATGAAGGAATTCCGATCCACTTGTTACAGGTTTAAAAATTGGTGTAGAATACATTGTCATCCCACTAACTGCAAAACCAAATACGTTATATTGTGCCCAATTCCAAATGGAATGCCATGCGCATATCCCCCAAAGACTACTGTCTTTCAAAACGTAAAAAGCTGCAAACACACCCACTAATATTATATTCGATATTGAAAGAATTGTAATACCTGGATTTAGTAAATGAAGAAAACCAAATAAAAATGAAGTTACAACAATACCGACCCATATACGACTTCTAACAGAAAGAACTGGAAATAACCAACCCCGAACAACAATTTCTTCTGTTGCACCTTGTATTAAAAAAGCAACTAAAGATCCCACAATTCCAAGTATAGCGGTTGGTGTAATGTGTTGCATTTGTAGTTGTACATTTCCAGTTAATAAAAGTAGCATGACTGGTATTGAAATAAAAACAAAACCTATTAATGCACCTCTTAAATATTTTCTTATCCACTGATTTCTCCAAAATCCAATGGATGAAATTGATCTTTTCTCTACAAATCTAATCCATAAAAAAACAAAAAATATAGCTCCGCCAAACGTCAATATCATTTCAATATCACTATAAATTGCTTTCATTAAAAGCGTTTCTGCTTTCGGTAAAAACAACATAAATAACATGAACAATTCACCTAAAGTTAAAAATACAATTGCAAGTATAACAGCAAATACTGGATGAACTTTTCTTCTTCCTTCTTTGGCTGCTTCAATTATTTTAAATTGATTAGACTGCAATATTCTCGCCTCCTTAACAAATACATCAACACTATTCTTATACTATAGATTCACTAATAAAATTTTCCAATAAAAATGTTCTTAGTTTAGCATAAACCAAAATTAGGAATAATATATAAATAAAAGAGATGTTTTTGTGTCTTTTACCATCCTATTTCACACTGGTATTACCAGCACTTGCTATTTCCCACCATTTGTTGTAAGATAGTAATTAAGGTCAATTTAACAGTATCTTTTCTTTGCATATTATCAAGTATCAATCAGGAACATTTTATATTCCTTATGGGTTTTTGATAATATGTGAAATTTTATTTTTCATTCAAATAAGGCCGAACATATTGTAATCTTTTTAATTTTTAGGAGGCATTACCATGACATTAACAGGTAAAGTAAAATGGTTTAACAGCGAAAAAGGTTTCGGTTTCATCGAAGTTGAAGGTGGCAACGACGTATTCGTTCACTTCTCAGCTATCACTGGCGACGGCTTCAAATCTCTTGACGAAGGTCAAGAAGTTAGCTTCGAAGTTGAAGACGGTAACCGTGGACCTCAAGCTAAAAACGTTGTAAAGCTATAATTCAAACAATAAAAAGGTTGTTACCAGCACGGTTAACAACCTTTTTAATATATAACTAAAATTTTTTACATAAAAGGAGTGGTTACATGTATCGCAATCGAAAGAACGATGTAGCAGAAGTACCACCAGAACAAACCCCTGTCTGGGAATGTGAAGCAGAGGATTGTTTAGGATGGATGAGAAAGAACTTTTCATTTGAAGAAGAGCCTAAATGCCCTTTATGTAAAAGTAGCATGAAAAGCGGAGAACGTTTATTACCTAAGTTAGGTTAATTTTTAGCTTAACCCCTCTTATTTAAGAGGGGTTTTTTATTATAAATTTATAACTTCAACATCCGTTCGAACTATAGAATACAATAATGCATCATGTTGCTTATTTCCTTGATGAATATATCCACGTAATAACCCTTCTTTATGAAAGCCTATTTTAGATAACATTTTACAAGAAGTAACATTTTCAGGGTATGTAATAGCACCAATTCTAAATAAGCCTAAATCTTGAAATCCATAATGAATAATTTCCCTGGCTGCTTCTGACGCATAACCATTCCCCCAATAACGAGGATGTAAGTCATATCCAATTTCAGATCGTTTACTCCATAATTGTAAATTATTTAATCCAATTGTACCTATTAAAGCATTTGTTTCTTTTAATACAATCCCCCATCGTATTGCCTTTTTCTCAAAATAATTTTTTGAAAAAGATTCAATCATACGTGAAGCTTGTCCAAACTCCGTAAAAGAATTCATACCGTAAAAACACGTTACCTCATCCAATGAAAAGATTTCAAATATTTTTTGACAATAAGATTGTTCTATTTCAACTAAACGCAAACGTTCTGTTTCTAATATAGGAAATGCCATAGGATCACTCCTTTCTTTCTACTTATTCATTATAGCAGAAAACATATTTATAATTAGGAAAGTCCTCAATGTCTCATTAATCAAATATTTCAAGAGTAGCCTACCCTCTTAATTCAATACGAACTAAGAGTAACCCTTCTTGCTTTCACATGATGAGAAAAAATAAAGAGATGATCATAGTACACTGACCATCTCTTTATTCCATACTCACTTTTCCCTTCTAAAACAACACCCTACCCCATACATTTATGGTAAAATATAGTTGATACATTATTTTATTGTGGAGGTGTAAATTTCCTTTGTATATATTCATCAGCTTATCCCTCTTACTCATATTACTCATATTTTTATTTGCGAAAAAGTTCGCCCCAAACTCATTCATGATGACTAGTTTTAAAGGCAATAGCTTTAAAACATTTTCAATCAGCATTTTAATCGCCGCTACTCTTTCTCTTTCATATGGAATCTATCACGCAGCAACATATCAACCTAAACATTTAGATATCACACTTCAAAATCAAAACTTTACTGTTTTCGGTAATGTTGGAGAGCTTGGATATTTCTCAGAAGAATTACTAAAAAAAGATACAGAAGTTAAGCTACATTTTGCCTCTTGGAAACAAATGCAATTAAATAATCCAGAAATAATAGTAAACTATCCTTCTGGTAAACAGGAAACATGGAAACCGAACATTACATTAATTCCTGCCAATAAATTAAAAGAGAAACATGGTATAAAAGAGCTTTATCAACTCTCATCATATTCATTTAAAGAATCCGGTAACATAACATTAACGATTACTGAGAATCATAAAACGAATCAAAAGATCTCAATTCAAGTAAAATAAATAAAATGTCCCTCCAATATAACGGAGGGACATTTTATTTATATATGCTATATTAATTTGTCGGTTCATTTAATGTTGCAATTAGCTTATTTGCAGTGTTCTTTCCATTTCCAATACACGCACCAATGCCGACACCGTAATATGAGGCACCCGCTAAGTATACATTAGGATATAGATCCTTCATTTTTTCTTGTAATGTTTGAACTGCTTGATTATGTTCTAAATGATATTTCGGCATTAAATCTTTCCATTTTGTCACTTCAACTACTTCTGGTTCACCTTTAATTCTGAGACTCTTTTCAATATCATATAAAGCGACTCGTACTAGTTCTTCTTCATTATAATTTTTAATCGTTTCATATACTGGGTTAGTGCTCTTATAAAACATTCTCACTAATAGCTTTTGGTTTCCAGATGTATGTTTCCACTTCCGACTTGTCCATGTACAAGCATCACAATGTAAATCACTGTTTTCTGTTACGATAAATCCTGTGCCGTCCGCTGGTAATTGTTCATCTAGTATATCAAATCCTAAGTAAATACTTATAAGTGATGAATTTTTAAATGTATGAAACTGCTCGTTTAACTCATTAGACTGTAATAAAGTTTCTGCGATATCATGCGGAGCTGCTAAAACAACATAATCAGCTTGGATTGATTCTTGATTTGCAAAGGAGACTTCATAACGATTACCTTGTTTACTTACAGCTGTCGTTACAACACCCTTCTTAACAACCGTCTCAGTCAGCACTTCTTCTAAACGATCAATAATCGTAGATAATCCACCTTTAAATGATACGAACTTTTTATTTCCTGCTGATTGAAACTGTTTTTTATTCTCTTCAAAACCTTTAATAATACTTCCATATTTATTTTTATAATTCAGTAAATACGGTAGTGTAGACGCCATAGTAAGCTCATTCAATTTTCCGGAATATACACCTGAAAGCACCGGAGCAATTTGTCTTTCTACTAACTCTTTCCCTAAAAAGCTTTCTAAAAATACAGCAAGAGAAGTATCCTTCGTAAACTCTTTATTTTTCGTTATGAAATCTTTTAAAGCAACAATTTTCCCTTTCGTTGATACTAGCGTACTGCTAAACAACGACTGGACACTCATCGGTATCCCAAATATAGTATCAGAAGGAATTGGATGTAAAGTATTATCAGAATATATGTAAGAAATACCCGTTTCGTTATACACCATTTCTTCTTCTAAATTTAAATCCTTTATAAGCGGCATGACATGTTCATTACGAGCAACGATAGAATCTGCTCCGGATTCCATAATAAAATCCTTTTCTTCTACACTATGGATTTTACCACCTAGGTACTCTTCTTTTTCTACAAGAATTAAATTCAAATCTATACTATAATCCTTTTTTAATTTTTCTAAATAAAACATAGTAGAAAGTCCTGTTATACCTCCACCGATAACAACAACTGTTTTCATATGTATTGCGCTCCTAACCGATACAATTAATAATTCCTTTATTATTATACCCAAAAATCCTTATATTCGACTAGCAACTTGCGCATTCTGTAAGAAATTAGACAATATATCCGAATAAATTTTCGGTTGATTATTATGCACTAAATGACCAGCAAACGGAATAACGGCAATATGAATATTTCCGTTTAATTGTTTGAACGTTGTAGCAGCTGTAACTTCATCTTCTGAATCTCCCCCAGCAATACAAAGTGTAGGTATTTGAAGATTCACTACATCACCAGTTTCATCGAAAGGGTACCAATCTTTAACTTGCCACGATTCAAGCAATGCTTTCCAATCACTTTTTTCATGAATTTGATTCATATACGTTACAACTTCTTCATTTTTCATCAATTGCTGATGACACTTCGCTTCATACTCCAATGACTCTTCCCAATTATCCCTCTTAACTGGAAATATACCTGAAAAAGTTAATGTTCTCACTTTCTCTGGATACTTTTTTGCAAATAATAAAGCGACTAATCCTCCTAGTGAAACACCAGCTATATGACATCTATCAATTTGTAAATGCTCTAACGTATCACGCAAATCCTTAACAGAACGTAGGAAATAATTCTCCAATGTCCCCCCTGATCTTCCATGCCCTCTTAAATCAGGGCGAATGGCTTGATAATTTTGTTCTCCAAAAAGTGCTGCCTGCTCTTCATATTCTACTAAACCTGTCATACCTCCAGAGTGTAAAAGTATAATTGGTTCTCCTTCACCCGAAATGTGTGTATGTAATATCATATATTCCCCTCCGACAAAACAGAATATTCCATCTATTATCAGTATATAGAATATACATCTGAATTTCCAAATAAAAAAGAACTATAACATTTTCACATCATGTCATAGTTCTTCCTATTTTAAAAACATAAAGTAATTAATCAATTTGTCTATTTCTTGACTTAATGCCAATACTTTTTCATGTTGAATTCCGTAATCCGATACTAAATATAAAAGTTCTTCTTTCTTTATTTCAATTACTTTTTCCAATTTTACTAATTCCATGTCTTTTTACTTCTCTCTCCAATACTAAAATGTATGTATTTTAGTATAGCCTATTTACATAATTAGTAAAAGCAAAATACGTATGTAAAATCTTACAAATATAAAAACAATATACTATAACAAAGAATTTTTCAAAAAAGCATGACATTATACTGTCATGCTTTCACTATCCATTATGTACGATTAAACCGTCAGGTCTAAAACGACTCATCATAATTTCATTAATAAACTTTCCGTGAGCCTTCAAATTCCCTATCTTTACTCCCTCTTCTACAAATCCGAATTTTTCATATAGAGATTTCGCTTTCGGATTCGTTTCTAAAACACCTAGTTCTACTCTCTCTAACATTAACCAATTATCAGCCAAATCAAGTATTTTTGTAAGAAGAGCTTTTCCAATGCCTTTATTATGATATTCACTATCTACCCCGATAAACAAATCACCCGAATGAGATCTACGTCCAGGACTTTGGGTTAACCCAACAAATCCTACAACTTCCCCATCATACTCTGCAACAAATTCAAATTGATTTGAAGCTAAATTTCGAATTCTATTTTCCATCGCATCTACACGCATGCTAGGTAAGAAAACCATATAAGGTAAAACGTCATCTTGTATGCATATACGGTGAATCGCTCTAGCATCTTGTATTTCTACCGCTCTTACTTTGATCGTCATATTTTCTTCCCTCCATATTCATAACAATACTATTTTCTATCCTCCTGCATGAACCCCCTTCTCTCCTTTATTTCTTTATGTTATTTTTACATAATTATTTCGGTATAATATTAGATTTTCGAACAACTTATCTACATTATATACCGGTTAAATTTTTACTTTATTATATAACGCAAGCAGTTTTTCAATTGGAATACCATTTATTTTCATACCGGTTATATCACAATTTTCTATTTCCATATTTTTTAGATTACTATTACTTATCGTACTACCTTCTAAATCACATCTATTAAATGAAATAGGATAATTATCTTCTCCAAGACTTGTATTGTTGAATTGCACTCCACCTAATGTCACCAAATTAAATTTACTACCGGAAAGATTTAAATCTGCAAATAAAGATCTTTTAAAGTTTATATTTCTAAACTTAGATTGACTTACATTACAATTACTCATATTCATATGCATTATATTACTACCAACAAATGCACTATTTTTTAAATTTACTTGATAATATTCTGTATTAACCAAATTACAGTTTTCGTATTGGCTATTTTTCATATCTTTATTTTTAAATACAGTTTCTTTGTTTGAGCTCGTCCCTATTCTTTTCACGTAACAATACTCATCTTCTGATTCAAAAATTGTTTGGTAGCCCATCTTTTTATAAAAATGGTGATTATTAATTTGTCTACTCGATGTTTCGAGATCCCAAATCCTTATACTTGGATATTCCGCTTCTATTAATTTAATAACATTTGATCCAATTCCTTTTCCTTGATAAACAGGCTCTACAAAAATACGATCAATTCGGCCATATGATTTACCTGAGATCGTAACTATAATTCCCCCGATTATTTTTCCATCCATTATCACTTTGTAACAATCCAATTCTTCAATTGAATATCTCATCATTTCTACTGAAGAATAACCTGGTGGTTGGATGTTATAGTCAATAACATTACCTTGACCACATAGCCATCGTTTTGCTTCTTCATCAAATGTTCTTGTCATTATTTCTGTTAATTTTTCAGCATCTACAATAGTCGCTTTTTCTATAGATATTATTGTCATTTTTGTTTTCCCCTTTATTATTACAAGATAATAACCTTTGCGAACAAAATAATTATCAATTCACTTTTGTTTTTAATGTTTTTCCCATTATTATATATGGAACATCATTTTTACTTGGATGGAATGGCTCCAATATATTTACCCACTCTAATCTTTCATATAACGAACGCGCTTTTTCATTATTTATTTGCGTTGTTAAAACACTCGTTCTATTTGAAATCCCTTTTAGTAATTCATTATGTAATTTTGTTCCAAGACCTTCATTTTGATATTGTGGATGAACTGCTAACTCTACAAATTCAAAACAATCTTGTAACCACTCTTCTACTTGCTCTAGATTCAACGCTTCTCTCATTAATTGATTATAGTACTGTCCTTCTAATGAGCGATAACCATAAGTAAAACCAACCACTTCATTTTCATCATTTATTGCTACTATACCTTTAAAATCTGTATATTCTACATGTCTTTTCATTCGCTCAATCATTTCATTGAAATTTGTTTTCTCTAATGCTTTACAATATAACTGTGCCATATTATTGATTAAAACCTCATCATTTTCAATACGTAAAAATTCCATTCTACTTTCCCCTCCTATTAAAACCGATAAATCATTCAACTTTTGTATTTATTTAAAAATAGAGAAACTTCAAACTATTAATCTCTCTTCTATTAAACTACGAATACATCTATATTTTCCACCAAAAAAAATAATATACATGTATAAAAAGAAAAACATCTGTAAAATATACAGATGCTCTTCTTTTTATTTTCTACTTTATCTATTAAATATCAAAACTTATTCTCATTAAAAAATAATAATTACTTAAGCCATTTGTTACAATTACTAATTAGTTGCTGTAAATCCTCTAGGAATCGACTTGCATGATACCCATCACAAACCGAATGATGTACTTGCAATGAAACTGGTAACATAACCTTATTCTCTTCGTTAAAATATTTCCCACAAGTTATAATTGGTAATAGAAAATCACCCTCATTATTAATATTTAGATTAAATCCAGTAAAACTAGCCCAAGGTATGCTAGAAATCGGAAAAACATTGGGAGGAATGTTTTCTTTCGTGAAGAGACCATGAACATTAATATACAACCTCATATCCTCTTCATAGTTTTTATAGAAAATGTGAAAATCACTAGAATAATCCGTCCATATACTTGAAAAAGATTTATCATCTTTATGAAAGATTGTATAACTTGGGATCATTTCCTCCCAATATCCTAAAGCTCCTTCATCATTAAAAGATGTTCGAAATTCTTTATGATTATTTACTACTTTAGAAATTAAGTATATAAAAACGGGATAAAATTTTATTCCCTTTTGATGTAATTCCTTTAATAACCTTGTGATATCAACATTCACAGTCATACTAAATGTACATTTCAACTTTAGATAATGTTCAAAATACTGCTCTCTATTCCAGTTTTCTCTGTCAATTATATGAAACCTCATTTTAATAGCCTCCTAAAATGTCATTTTATTTTAGAAGGCTAACTTTCTTGTTTTCACCACACCTATTCACTCCTTACAATTTAAATTTATCCTCAAGTTTTTATTTAATTATATAACGTCTGCAAAAATCTATTCACATATTTCTTGAAATCCAACCACATACTATAAATAAATCAAATGAAATTTGGAGGATTCATACATGAATAACAAAAATATAAATAAAAAAGAAAATATTATCGAAAACGCTACATCTATTCAAAATAATAATACTGCAAATCTTACTATCGAAGAACAAGCAATGAACGGCTTATATGGAATGCCAGAAACTGCTATTGAAGATGCTGATCATACTACATCTGATGATTTGACTTCAAAAAATTAATTACATTGAAAAAAGCCAAGGAAAATATCCTTGGCTTTTTCAACTATGCATCCACTTTTTGTATCTCTTCACTCTTTCTCGAAAGTTTCCCTGGCCAAAAAGCAAAGCGACCTAAAACAACTGTTATTGCTGGTACAAGTAATGGTCTTACAATAAACGTATCTAGTAATACACCAATTGCAGTTACAATACCAAATTGAACAAGAACTTGAATTGGAAGTGTACCTAATACCGCAAAAGTTCCTGCTAAAATTAAACCTGCTGATGTAATGACACTACCTGTTTGTATAACCCCATTTTTTACTGCATCCAAATGATTTTGTGTCTTTCTGTTTTTCCATATTTCTGAAACCATAAAGATATTATAATCTTCACCTAAAGCAACTAAAAATACAAATGCATATAACGGTATTGCGCCTTGAATGGCCGGTGCTCCCATACCGAAGTGAAGTAATATCCATCCTGCTCCTAATGCAGAGAAAAATGATAATACAACAGTTACAATTAAATAAATCATCGCAACAATCGATCGTAAGTAAACAAGTAATAGTAAAGCTATAATACTAATCATTACTGGAATGATAACTGCTTCATCACGTTCCGTAATTTGCTTAGTATCATATAATGACGCTGTTTCTCCGCCAATCCATAGTTGTTCTTCTGCATTACTAACCCCAGCATTTTTTAATACTTTTTCTACACTGTTTTTCAATTTAGGAATTTGATCTAACGCTTCAATGGAGTATGGATTTTCAGCTAAAGAAACCTCATACATTTTAATTTGCTTATTTTCTTTCCCCTCTTTTGGATCTTTCACTGTTTTTACGAAAGAAAACTTCTCGAGTTCTTGTTTAATAGGAAGCTCTTTTCCTTTCGTATCAACAACAACTTTTACTGGCGCTAATTCACCAGCTGAAAAATGATCACTAATTAACGTAAACCCTTCGCGTGAAGGCATATCTTTTGGAAACGATTCTAATAGGTCATATGTGTATTGAATACGTGGTACATATGAAGCCAATCCACCTAATACAAATACAGTGAGCATAATGATTGTCCACGGTCTTCGTACTACCACATCTCCAAGTTTTTTACTAAAGGCGCCTTTTGATTTTTTAACTTTTACGACTCTCTTTTTCTTTCTTGTAAATTCCTCATTCATCGAAGCGGTTCTCGGTATAAACGGGAAGAATGCAGCTCTACCGAAAATTAATAATAACGCTGGTAAAATTGTTAAAGCAGCAATTCCCATTATGAATACAGCAACACTAAATGGCACTGCAAATCGATGAAAGGCACCATAATGAGCAAGTAATAATGTTCCTAACCCAAGTACAACAGTTAACGCACTCATTATTATTGCCCCGCCAGAAGCTTTAATTGCAAGTTGTAGCGCCTTATACTTACTTTCTTCTTCTAGCAAGTATTCTCGATATCTCGAAATTAAAAATAGACAATAATCCGTCCCAGCACCAAACAATAGTACAGTCATAATTGATATCGCCTGTGCATCTACTTTAATCCATCCGTGATCAGCTAAAAAACCAAGTGTCGGACTAATAATACCGTATGCAAAGCCAACAACAAGTAAAGGTAAAATTGCTAAAATTGGTGAACGGTACAGTAAAATTAATAGAACCAATACGAGTAATACAGTAGCAACTAACAATTTCACATCTGCTTGACTAAATAAACTAACTGCATCTGTTTGAATACCTACAGGTCCAGATAATCGAACATGTAAACCAGAGTCACTTATTTTTTGTTTGAATGGATCTTCATCGACCTTACTATTCACTATCTTTCTTAAATCTTCAAGATTTCCTTTTAATATATCTGTTCCAGCCGATTTATTAAAGAATACTGGTGTAACAAATGAGGTACCATCTTGTGATGCACTTTTTGATAATACTTGTTCCGGGATGGTATCAAATGGTGGTAACGTTGATTGTTCCTTTAAAGGACTAGCTTTTAACTCTTTATAAACGTCTTGTATCAGTTTATAATCTTGTGACTGTAATCCACCATCCCTATACCATACTACTAACAAAGGATTCCCCGCATTATTCGGAAACTCTTTTTTCATAAGTGCTTCCGCTTGCTGTGACATAGCTGTTTCAGGTAAATTTTTCGGATTCGGTTCTTTCGTACTGTTTACTTGTGGTAACGTAAATGAAAGTACTAATGTAATAAGAATCCATACCGATAAAGTTATCCATTGCGTATGCTTCCCTGCTACAAGCCTCCCTAACATATGTAACGGGTGCTTTTTCATAAAAACCCACCTTCCTTTTCTCTTCCACTATTAATTATATATACTGGTCGGTTAATTAATCAAGAATGAATAAAAATTTGTGTTATAATTATCTCAACAATACATGTCAGGAGCGAATAGATTTGGAACAAAAACAACGTCCTCTTGGAAGGCCTCGTCAAAATAAAAATACAAAATCCACAAAAGAAACCATTTTGGAAGTGGCAACTCGGCTATTTCTTACTCAAAATTATCAAGTCGTTTCCATGGATGAAGTCGCAAAAGTTTGTGGTGTTACGAAAGCAACCGTCTACTATTACTATTCAACAAAAGCAGATTTATTTACCGCTACTATGATTCAAATGATGGTACGTATACGAGAAAATATGTCTCAAATCCTTTCTACAAATAAGACTTTAAAAGAAAGATTATTGGACTTCGCTAAAATCTACTTACACGCAACGATGGATATTGATATGAAGAATTTTATGAAAGATGCAAAACTATCTTTATCTGAAGAACAATTGAAACAATTAAAAAATGCTGAAGACAACATGTATGAAGTATTAGAAAAAGCACTCGATAATGCAATGCAACTTGGAGAAATACCGAAAGGAAATGCTACATTTACTGCTCATGCATTCGTATCTTTATTATCAATTGGAAATTTTAAAGATGAAAATGACAATCCTATTCTTACAAATATAGATGAATTAGCACAAGAAATCGTTTCTTTTTATTGGAACGGATTAGGTCATTCATATTAAACAGATTTCCTTTAATAAAAAAGCATGTTTGAATTTTTTTCAAACATGCCCTTTTATATACTAATAATCAGATTATACTTTAGCATTAATTAACAAATTCAAAAATTATCTTCATCTTCTATAATTTTTGAATTTGTTCATATATATTCTCCTTACATAATCCCCCGTGATAACAAACTACCGTTTTAATTTCTAAATTTAAATACTTCTTCAAAGACTGCTGCGCTTCTTTAATATTTAAAGTTGTTGGGGCGTGAATTCCTCCTAACTTTCCATTCACACTATACAGCGAGTCTCCTGCAATAAGAGTTTTACTTTGTTTCAAATATAAACTAATATGCCCCGGAGTATGCCCTGGAGTATGTAGAATTAGTATCCCACCGCAATATGGAAGTTCTTGCCCGTCAATCACAGTATCACTTACTTTTCCACTTGGTGGACTCTTTATTTGTCCATCTTTCAATAAAGGAAACTCCCCTTCAATATATGGTTTATCTAGCTCGTGTGCATAAACTTTAATATCGTTTACACCTTTCTCCAATAATTCAGGCAGGCTACCTATATGATCTATATCCTGATGCGTTAAAATCACAACTTTTAGCTTATCAAAAGATACCCCAACTCTCTCCATCTCTACTTGAATATCTTCAAATTGTCCAGGGAAACCAGTATCTATTAAAACTGCCATTTCATCATCCCATAAAAGAATTGGGTGAATTATAAATTCTTGAAACTCAAGTTGTAACATTTCTACTCCTTTAGCAATCTCCATACAATAACTCTCCTTTATACTGCAGTTTGAAAATATGTACGAGTAAACTGAAAATATAAAGCGCCGCTATCTCATAATATGTTTTGTCATCCCAATAGAGAATGCTTCAAACCCTATAGATTCATAATAAGATTGCAATTTTTCCACACACATAAGTTGCGGGATAACCTTGTTTTGTTCACAGTGATGGATTAATCGTTTCACTATTTCTTTTCCAATACCAATATACTGATACTCTGGCATTACACAAACACCACAAATAATGCCCGTAATTATACCATCTGATATAATACGCCCCATACCAATTAATTGTTGCTCTTTAAATGCATATATTACATACCAACTTTGTTTACACATTTGTTCCAATTCATCCACCGTTAATTTAAGAGAATTCCATCCTAAAGATTCGTATAAGGCTAATAATCCATTAAAATCTGTGGGAGGTTCACTTGTGTAGCGTATACTATTTTCCATGTAAATACTCCCTATTCTATAGTTTGTTAATGTTTCATAAAATTCCCCTAATGAAAATTGCGATTGACGTGAAAATAACTAGAACAAACTTCAATAAGAAAGATAGAATTCCTTCTCAACATAAAATAAAAAGAAGTTATCTCACTTGAAATAACTTCTTTTATATAAGACTCTCATTATATTATTAACCAAAAATTATACAACTACATACGATAAGCACAAACACAACTAATAAACCATTTGAGAAATAACCCATAGAATACTACCCCTTTATTAAATTATGTAAAAGATTTTATCATAAAATGATTTACAACATAATAACTGAAAAAGACATTGTATTCATTAGTTACGTATGTTTAGTAATATTTTATATTCGGTTATATTCTCCTTGCCTAAAACCACTTATCGCCCCCTCATAATTCAGTCCACATAACTTTTAAAAAACAGTTATTAGTAAACCTTTATTTACTATAAAGAGTAATTTAAATTGAATTATAGTTAATTTAGTAATAAAATAATTACTAAACTCATAAAGGAATCAAAAACAATGACCCAAAACGAATTATTAAACGAATACATGAATTTATTATTAAATATGTCAGGTACTTTTAAATTACTATCGGAGAAATCCTCAGAATTTACACATTTAGAACAACACGTAGTAGAGTATATCGCCCAGCAAAAGGTGCCTGTAAACTTAAAAATGATTGCTAGTTATTTAAACATCCCTAAACAACAATTAAGTGTAACAGTGCGTAACTTAGAACAAAACGGATACATCATAAAAAAGCAAGATATGGTAGACAAAAGAGCTATATTAATCTCTCTAACAGAAAAAGCTGAAAAAGTACATTATGAAAGATGGAAACAAATATATAATAATTTCACAGTAAATCTCGAAAAGTTATCTGAAGAAGATAGGCGGGATTTAACTTATGGACTATATAAAACAAATACAATGCTCTCAAAAATGTTAAATAACAACTAAATATATTGTTTATTACTAAACGGAGGTTGTTTCATGGTTAAAGAATTAGATTTACAATCCGTACAAGGTACGATGCTTATTCCACTATGGGGAAGAGCATATGGCAGTGAGAAAAATAAGGATATTTTAGATGATATAGAGGCTATTCGAATTATTAAAGAATGTGATTTTGACTTCTCAACAATAGAAAATACATTTGGAGAATACGGATGTATCACATACATTACCCGTGCACGAAAAATTGACGATACGATAAAACAATTTATAATAAAACACCCGAAAGCTACTATTGTAAACATCGGTTCCGGACTAGACACTACTTTTTCAAGAATCGATAACGGTACAATACATTGGTACAACCTTGATTTGCCCGATGCAATCTCTTTTCGCAAAACTTTAATTGATGATACACCAAGGAATACTAGTATAGCTAAATCATTTTTTGATACTTCTTGGTTTGATGATATAAAATATAATCAAAATGACGGCATTCTTTTCATATCAGCAGGTGTGTTTTATTACTTTAAAGAAGAAGATTTAAAAAAGATCGTAGTCGCTATGTCAAAACGTTTCCCTGAAGGAGAATTATATTTTGACGCTGAATCAAAGTTCGCACTGAATATTTCGAATACTACTGTAAAGAAATCCGGTAATAATGGTGCTATGATGTATTTTTACGTAAACAATCCAAAATCAATAGAAAAATGGTCCTCTACAATAAAAGTATTAAGCTACTCCCCTTTCTTTAAAAATATACCTACAAATAAAGGTTGGGATGGAAGTACGCGTATAATGATACGAATTGTAAACTTAATAAAGATGTTGAAGTTTGTTCATTTGCGGTTTGAGAAGTAACATATTAATACCTTATATAGTCGACTCCCCCACTTAGTACCTCTTAACGAGCTTAATTGAGTGGGGGCTTTTCTTAGTTCAAAGTTCCTTATAACTACCAACGAATTTGTCATAGAAAGGCTGAGCTAATTTTCTTTGTAACATGTTCCGCGAACTTCATCGCTTCTAACTAAAATATCTTTGCATTATGGTACACACACATACACCACTACTCCTTGCTTTTTATTGTACAAAAACTAGAAGGCTTCCCTCTCTCTTTTCATCCCTTACATGAAAATCAGCACTACCTATTTCCATTCTAAAGGGATTTTTTAATTATAGGATATAAAATCAAAAAAGATTAATATATGATAAAATAGATATGAAAACTTTACACTTTACTTTCAACAATAAGGAGGCCTGATCATGAAGGCGAATCTAGGAACAATAAAAGAACACTTAAACAGTGAGGAAGATATTCTTTCTACTCTCTACTGCGTAATACATTTTGGCTATATGAGCAGATCTGGTATTTTAGCTGCTACAAATAAAAAATTATTGTTCTGCTCTGATGCCATGTTTGGAAAAGGACTAAAATGGGAATTCGAATACACTAAAATAGAAGATTTCAGTCATACGGATGGAGTTGTATTAGAGATGTCTGCGATCCCCTTTATCAAAAAAATAACTATGAACCATGGAGACGATTTTATTGTATTTGACAATTTTTCAAGCCCTCAAAACGTACAATCCTTTTTTGATTTGGTTCAATCCAAACAATAATCCTATCAATGCACATATTCTTATATATATTATATTCCTTGCCACGGTATAGCTTATAGAAACGTAAAAAGAAGGTTGCATTTGCAACCCTCTTTTTACATACCACAGAGTATATTTACATTATTAAATTTTTATAATCGAATAAATTGAATCATTTTACACTACTTTTACAACTTTATTCTTCAAAACAAACTTTCCAAATAAAAAACGCACAAGCGGCCCCATAATAATTAATTGCAATGGATACGCCATAATGAAGTTTTTAATAAAAATTGAGAAATACATTGAAACGAATGAGTCACCATGTAGTCCATTATGTAAATACATCATAGCCATACCGAAAAATGACATAAAGAAAACCATTCCGATTACCATAGTTGTCGCCATCGCAACTATAATATTTATTTTCTTCGATTTATCAAACGGCAACATGAATACAATTTTTTTCGCACAAGGTCCAACAATACTTATTTCAATTAATAGTGCAATAATGAATCCGATTAATAGTTCTAATGCAATCTCCTTAATATGAATTGGCCCTCCTGATCCATTCATTAGTAAATTGTAAAACGTCATTACGATAACCATCCCAAGGCACATCATCATACCAAATTGGAGGTTTTCTTTTCTTGTTGTTGGCAAAATTCATCATCCTTTCTCTTTGAGTCTTTGTCATTATATCGATATTGGAAACCTCTTCGTAAGTGAACATTTTGTGAACAAATTTAAACCGTTTTCATATATTTTCTTTACTTTCAACTCAAATTCTTACTTTTACTTATAAAGGTTTTATATATTTCAATGTTGAATTACTAAATTTAAACATTACTACTAGGAGGAGAAACATGAATGAACAAGGATTTTTCGTATATCATATCGTAACAAGGAAAAAAATGAAGATCGGACAAAGCATTCAATTTAATAAAAATCAAACTAATACGCTATTCCACTTCTTTTTTGAAAGAGAACATTTGAATTCTAGTGGTGAAGATTCTATACAAATTTTAAAAGAACATTATACAAATGAAGAATTACATATAAAGAATGAAAATGCTACAGTAGTTATGAATTACATGGATCAAACAATTAGAGCCATTAGAGAAACGATTGTGGAAATGGTTAGGCTGCAAGAATATCCTGATTATCCATCAAGGTTGTCTTGTTTATATGCCGCTAAAAGCTATGAAGATGCTTTAAAATGGAAAGCATTATTTGATTCTTACAATCGAGAAGTTTTGCAGATTGTTAAACTACGAGTAATCGGAAATTCTTTTGAAGGTGACGGGAATCTTTTACCGAAAGAAGATGCTATTCCTTTTTCTCAAAAAATAGAACAAGCTAGAGAATATTGGAAAGGAAATGTGAATAACAAACTCCCTGAGCTACTCATTAATGGCGAAATTGAAGTGGTCGAAATTATTGATGACTTTTCCTCAATTCATGTTTAATTTCTAACTAAATCAAATTGGATGGAGATTACAATGATGAAAAAAGTGTACTTCAATCATGATGGTGTTGTAGATGATTTAATTTCACTATTTTTATTACTTCAGATTTAACTATTGAAAAGAGTATTGAATTAAATTTCAATACTCTTTTTGTGCAATTTAATTATATTGGATTCATGTCGTGTCTTATTGATTATTCATTTCATAACCATTTACAAAAAACGTTATTGTTTCTAGTTCATCTTCATTTAATTCTCTATTTATGTCTCGTTTATACGCTTCCTTTATCTTCCCTTCATCGCCTTTATGTATTTCAGTATAAGTTCCTACTGTTTTTAACATACGAATCTCTTGTAAAAACTCCTCTCGATTTATCGCTTCCCCATGAGAGAGAATATATGTCTCAGCATCAAATTTTTCTAATTCATCTATTAATGCAAACGTTCTTTTCGTCGTATAGTTCCACTTCGAAGAAAAAATATCTGCATATATACAGTCTCCTAAAAACAATATCTTTTCTTCTTTTATGTACATAACAACTGAATCATGTGCATGATCTCCGCCCACATGTTTTAACACGCAGATCACCTCACCAAGGTCTAATTCAATTTGATCCTGGAACGTTAAGGATGGAAGAATAATTTTAATATTTCTCGCTTTTTCTTCAAACTCTTTTTTGATGCAATCCGCACAAAATGCAATTTCCGTACCCTCTTTTACGCGTGCGTCCAACGCTTCATCTGTCCATTCATAAGATACTATTGACTGCATTTCTTTTTTCGTTTCAGCGTGCGAAATAGTTAATGCATTCTGTAATATAGATAATCCAAAAATATGATCCCAATGCCAATGCGTTAGTGCTACAAAATCAGGATTCGATACATTTTGTTCTTTTAACATTTCTAAAAATAATTGTGCATGTTCCCCTGAATTCCCTGCATCGATCATTAACGTTTTTTCTTGTCCAACAACCATTCCTAATATAGGTCTATCTGTTTCAGAAACTGGTGTCATATACCAAAATGAGTTTCCTATTTTTTTAATTTGTTGCATTATTAACTCCTCCATTTATTGATAATCAGTTTAAACAAATTTATGTATGCCACTCGATAGGTTATAGCTAGTGTTATTGCGAAAAACGGGATAATAATCAAAGGACAGAATAGATTATCGTTTTAGTTCCAATTTTTTTCATTTCTATAATGCTCTCTTTCTATTGGTGATAATACTTTAGCAATGTTAGGACGTTTGAATGGAGATAATAAAATTTCATCAAAATAATCTTCTTTATAATACACATTCCAAGGTATAAGTCCGTAATACGCATTTGCTAACTCAAGAAGAGTACCATCACTATAACTCATCGAGCGAGCAACACCAAGTCCGCTATGTTGCCAAGGAATTTCATCTATATTAATTTTAATATCTATATTCCCTACTACCTTCCAATCCCCCTTATCTAATGAACTTGAAAGCAATGTTAATACAGAGATAAAAGGATGATTTGAAATCTTTGCTACAGTTGGGATAGTCTCCGTATTCAAATTAAATAATCCACAAACCGGACTACCATATGACTTTCGTAATACTTGCCCAAATGCATATGTATCATCTCTAAGATTCAATAAAAATATGTCCCCCACTTTCCACTTTTGCTTTTTAGGACGTTTGTGAGAAAGAAGTTTATGTTCAGCTTCTGTAATTTCTACTTCGGAAATCGTTTCATTTATTAATTCATTAATAATTACAGCAATCTTAAGTATAGTAAATGCATTAGTTGTACGAATTACTACCTCACTAGAATCTTGACTAAAATCAATACGCTTATATAAATCTTTTTCTATTTCATTTCTAAGTATTTTACGAAACTGTTTTAATGCATCATAGTTTTTTTCAACTTTTAATATCCCTGCCAAGTCCTCCGTAATAAAAAAGTATGAGGTTGTAGCATCTGGAAGAAAAATATTTATTTTACCTAATGAGACAATCATGTATAATTCACCCGCTCAAAAATAATAATTACTGATTTTCTTTAATACGTAGTACCTTCTTCTATCCATTTAAATATGCATCCCAATCATAGTCTTCAATTTTATGGAATCTACCTTCATCATTTCTTTCATATGCACATAAAGGTGGTTCCTCAAGAAATTTTAAAATAGAATCATCTATATTCAAAATGACTCCAATTGAAATAATTTGAAAGTTTTTAGGATTATTGACATAGTCATCACTTTCATAGCCACTTAAAATTGACCAACCAGAGTCGCCTTCTTCTCTCGAATCCTCCTTAAGCATAAAGTTAAATTCTCTTCTTTCAAGTACATCATTACTAACAATTACCTTCGTATCAAAATAAAAATCCCAATCTTTTGAAGATGGGTCGTTATATTCCGTATCACATATATTTTCAATTCCAAATGAAATTTTATCACCTATTTTTAAATCTAAGCGATATGGTTCATTGCTCAGTTCCCCTACAAACTTCTTCTCATTTCTTTCAATGATTTCAACCCACATTCTTTCACCATTAAATCCATCTTCTTCCTCATTTTTAGATACAAAAATTAGCTTTACCAAATCTCCAATCTTTAATTTCTCCAACACTTCTGAGCTAGGAAGATAGAATGTATAGGGCGCTTCTTTATTTATTTCATAAACATTATCTAAGTACCAAGACATCTTTTTCTCTCCTTAAAGGCTTTTTACACTCATACTTTTAAAATAATACTATTTTTTCTTCCGGCAAACTACTACCATAGAATAGCAATCTTCCCCTAACTCATTGCCTTCCCAATCATTATATAAATGTAATAATTCAAAACCATTCGCTACTAATAATCTTTCTAACTCCTGCGGGTACGTATAGCGAAGATCTATCGTTGTTTTCAGTTCTTCTACTAGTACATCGTCCTCATAAAACCTTCTTGTTGTTATGTAATGCTGTATTTGCTGAATTGAATCGTATATCATTTCAGTATATAAATCACATTTTCTTCCCTTTTCATCACTAATAGTTGTCCAATATTCTTCTGTAGATGGCTGTATTAATTCTTCTTTTGAAGGAAAACGTGTATCGAATATGAATATACCATTTTCAGCTAATACGTGATGAATAGATGTTAATAACTGATCTTGATCTGTATTCGTAAGGAAATGCTGGAATCCATGCCCCACCATAAATGCTAACGGAATTGTTTCATTCATGCTTAATTGTAAACAGTCTTGTTGTAACCATTTTACCTTCTTACAATCCGTGGTTTTTGTCTTTGCTTCAGCAAGCATGCCTTCATGTATATCTACACCAATCATTTGATATCCGTTTTCTATAAATGGAATTGTAATTCTTCCTGTTCCACAAGCAATATCTAGAATCCATTCATTTTGTATATGTAGTTTTTGTGCCCATGATAGTAAAAACGGAAAATCTGATAAACTTTTATTTTCTATATCATATCGTTTTGGATTTTCATATTCCGATAGACTCCACTTTGTTTGCAAAATTTACTCCCCATTTCATATTTCCACTTAAATTTAATATATAAATTATAACGAATTATTAGTTTTTTCTCTATAATCAAACACAATTACTTGGACTAATCTAACTCCCCTTTTCGTAAGCTAAAAATAAGGTGGAAGAATCGGAGTGTGATAATATGGAACGATTATGGATTCCAATGATTGTTACGTTTTTTTCATTTGGTGGATTACTATTAGGCGGTGCTGTTGGCATTGCTACACGCCAGCTAATTGAAGAAAAAATGCATCGTTTATATGCATTATGTGGTGGTATTTTGCTAGGACTCTTACTACTTGAAATTATTCCTGAAACATTTTCAAGCTATGAAATGATTGGACCTATACTTGGTATAGCTATTGGTATTTTAGTTATGAGCTTATTAGATAACTATTGTCACCATCCAATGATACATACAAAAGATCAACAAGCATGGCAAACCTTCCTTTTTCTGTCTTTCGCTATATTTATTCATAATATACCGAGTGGATTTGCACTTGGTACAGCTTTTATTAATCATGCTGACTCTGCCATACCTTTCTTAATAGCAATCGTCGTTCACCATATACCTGAAGGCTTAGCATTAATTATCCCCTTTCTTTTTACAAAGCATAAATATATTTCCTTTTTATTAACAACTTTATTACTTTCTCTTATTCTCGGTACTGGTACGGTTTTTGGTATTTTAATGGAAGGCAAAGCTCTACATTTACAAGGGCTCATTATGGGGAGTGCTATCGGTTCCCTTGGCTATGTTACAATTCATGAAATGCTTTGGAAGGCAAAGAAACAGCTTTCTTTCCTTACATTTTTAATGTGGGCAACTAGTGGATTTTTATTAATAACAGTATTTACACTATTTACTGGCCATCATTAAAGTTAAAAATATAATCATTTGTATATTTTTCCTGTTTCTCCAAAACATAATGTTATCTACCTACTATAAGGAGGAACAATTATGTTTGGGAAAACGGCCGGTGAAGCACTAGTTGATTTGTTAATTGACTGGGGAGTAGAACACATATACGGAATGCCTGGAGATTCTATCAACTCTATTATTGAAGCTTTAAGAAAAAAACAAGATAAAATCAAATTTATTCAAGTTCGCCACGAAGAGGCTGGCGCATTAGCAGCTGCTGCTTATGCGAAATTAACAGGGAAACTTGGTGTTTGTATGGCAATTGCAGGACCTGGAGCTATTCATTTATTAAATGGTTTATATGATGCAAAACTCGATAAAGCTCCTGTGCTAGCAATTTCAGGTCAAGTAGAAACAGATCTACTCGGGACGGATTTTTTCCAAGAAGTAAATTTAGAAAGAATGTTTGATGATGTTGCGGTTTATAACCAGCGCATTATGTCAGCAGAACAGCTACCTGCCGTCGTGAATCAAGCGATTCGAATGGCTTATACGAAAAAAGGGGTCTCTGTTCTTACAATTCCTGATGATGTTCCGAAATTCGAAGTAAAAAGTGATGCTCGAGTTACAAATACTTCCTTTACATTACCTGATTTATTTCCTCAAGAAGAAGATTTAGATGCTGCAAAACTCGCAATTAATGAAGCGAAAAAGCCTGTTATTTTAGCTGGAAAAGGTACGAAACATGCGAGAGAATCTTTACTTGCATTGGCAGAACATATTGGTGCTCCAATCGTACTTACATTGCCAGCTAAAGGAATTATTCCTGATGAACACCCTCTTTGTATTGGTGGATTAGGATTAATTGGCACGAAACCTTCTTATGAAGCAATGAAGCATGCAGATACTTTAATTATGGTCGGTACTTCTTATCCGTTCACCGGCTTCTTACCTGAAAAAGCAAAAACAATTCATATCGATACAGATCCTGCCCAAATCGGGAAACGTTATGCGACAGATATTGGTTTAGCTGGTGATGCTGATAAAACATTACGATGGTTAATTGAAAATGTTGAAGAACACACAGACCATTCCTTCTTAGAATATCACCAAGAAATGATGAAAAAGTGGGAAGAAAAATTACACGATCAAGAAGAAGACTCTTCCATTCCAATTAAACCACAACGCGTTATGCATGCCCTGCAGCAAGTAGCACATGATGACGCAATTCTATCAGTCGATGTCGGAAATGTAACAGTATGGACCGCAAGGCACTTCCGTATGACAAACCAGCAATTTGTCATTTCTAGCTGGCTCGCAACACTTGGTTGCGGTTTACCTGGTGCTCTTGCAGGAAAAATTGCATTCCCGGATAAACAAGTATTTGCAGTTTGTGGTGACGGTGGTTTTGGAATGACAATGAACGACTTCGTAACAGCTGTTAAATATAAACTACCAATTGTTGTCGTCGTATTAAACAATAATAAAATTGCGATGATTAAATTCGAGCAAGAAGTCATGGGTAATATCGAATTCGAAACAGACTTAACGAACCCTGATTTTGCAAAATTTGCAGAGGCGTGTGGAGGTATTGGATACCGTGTTGAGAATTTAGATGAACTACTTCCCGCTTTCGAAAATGCAGTAAAACAAAATAAACCGTGTATTATTGATGTAGTTGTAGATGCTAACGAAGCACCAATGCCAGCAAAAATCACATTTGGTCAAGCCGCTGGTTATACGAAGCATATGATAAAAGAATTATTTGAAGAAGGTAAGATTGATTTACCACCACTATAAACAGAAAAAGATAGCTGAAAACAAGTTGTTTTCAGCTATCTTTTTATTTTTGTATCTCTCTATAAAAAGAAAAGTCATTCGTAGTTGGTTGTACTTGTTTCTCTACTTGCACTTCTCTACCTTTCCGCTCTGGCCTTCTCGCATTTCCTAACTTAATCGCATCTTGCATACTATTACTAACTAGATTTCCTGCGAGAATTGTCATACTATAAAAAGCAATCGGTATAAGTACAATCCATGTATGTGTAGTTAAATGGCGGAAGTTTTGACCAATTAGGCCAGTCCATTCTTTTGTTACACTATCTGGATCCATTCCACTGAAGGTTATTGTTCCGCCGAAAAATAATTGTAACAAACCAAGATGTAAAAGAAGTAATAACGTACTTACAAATTGTTGAGCTACTAATAAAAGAAATGGCGGTAACATATGAGGCCATATATGGCGCTTCAACCTCTGCCACTTACTACCGCCGAGCACAGTGGCTGCCAACATAAATTCTTCTTTCTTAATACGTTTTACTTCTTGCGCTACATACAACATTACTGTTGGTACAGCAAGACATACAAGAACTATAATTTGAAATGACACCCGCAAATATAACGGCACAACTTCTGCTCCACTATCAAACGTTAATACTTCATTTAACATAAAATAAGAAATCATAACCATCGGTACAATACTAAAAGGATCAAAAAAGGATGAAATAACTGGAAAAGAACGTTTACCATACATACCAAGAAGTAAACCAATTCCCCCTCCAACTATAACTCGTAAAATCGCTATAATTATACTCGCTCCAACTGTCCATTTTGCACCTTCTATTATTAATTGAACAAGGTCACGACCTTTCACATCACTTCCAAACCAAAATTTACTTGATGGCGAAAATGGTGCTGCCTCTAGTTCCCCTTTTTCGTTATACATCATCGTAAGTTCACGAATAGTCCCATCAAAAAACACTGTATATCCAATACTAACAATCATTAGTACACTCAAAAAAGTAATACCTATCCAAAATCTCACATCTCTTTTTACAACTTGCCACATGTTACATACGCTCCTTTATAACATTTTGTAAAAGCGTATGTAATATACGAAATAGTATAAAAAGCGGTACGTATAATATTACTAGACTCACCGTAAATATTTCTAATTTTGAATTTTCTTTCACAAAAACAAACATACCATATGTATTAAATATCCATTCAATAATATATAAATTGGAAAGCATAAATAAAATATTTGTTTTCGCGTAATAAATTGTCGTTAATAAAACATTTCTTGAAATATGATGTGTCAAAATATACCGTAAGCTTAGCCCTTTACTCTTGGCAAACAAACTATAATCTTTCTCTAATTCTTCTTTAAACCGTAATAACAACAGTTTAATAAACAATAATGTTGTTGGTATTGTAAGACATATAATTGGTAACAAACGTATCCTTTCTTCCCCTAATCCAGCCAGTTTTATCGGCATAAATCCTGTTTTTTGAAACATAATTACGACAAGAAGTTGCGATAATAAAATAAGTAATATATCTGGTATACTCTCAAGCGTAAGAAAAATCCCGTTCCACATTTTCTGTTTCATATGAGAACGCTGTAATACCCAAACGACAAGTATATACGCTATAAGCAACGAGAATAAAAAAGCTGAAAGAAATACAATCATCGTTTCAATATAATGAATCCATATTTGCGGAAATAATTTTCTTGAGTCTCGAAAACCATATGTTATTTCACCTGGTTGTAGTAACTTCCCTCCAAGAAATACAATCGTATTCCAAAAACCGATTAAATCAATTTGCAATCCCTTAAATAAACGCGGTAGTGCACCTAGGCAGAGTATACATAAGATTGCAGCTACTAGTTGTAAACAAGTAATCCCACACCACTTAACCATTCGCATCAACATAACAATTTCCCCTTACCACCCGATAGAATATTCAGAAATTAAAAACTAAATATATCACATCTCTTTAGATACAGCATGTACTTGCTTTTGTCCACTTGGTAGAATAGCTTGATATAAACATGTAACAAACAATAATAAACCAAATAAAATAATATACAATGTATCTGCACGAATCCATTTTGGGAATAACATTGCTATCGCACCGAGAGATAAAAGCTGGAATCCTGTCGTTAATGGACTAAGCAAGCTTTGTACACGCCCCATGAATGACTCTTCTACAATTTCATACATCCAGCCCGATATTGCAACATTAATAAACGGTAAAAAGAATGTCGCTAAAGCGATACATACATAAAAAGACCATACGTAATTTACAAAGTAACACATACCAAAGAAGACTCCTGAGCCTGCCATACCAAAAACTATAATAGATTTTGGTGCATATTTCTTACCTATACTCGTTGCTACTATGCTTCCAATTAGTAATGAAATACCCCCAACTACACCACCCACCATTGCTAAACTTTCATACGTTGCTGGTGCCAATTTGTATTTTAATATGTAAGTAGTAGATACGCTTAAAATACCATTTAATAAACCAAACACGATAAATCCTAAAAGTAATTTTTTTAAAGTTTCATTTTGGTATATATACTTGATCCCTTCTTTAAACTCTGTTATTAACATCTTCAAATTAACTTCTTTCCATTTTGTTCTCCCATTTGGTAAACGAACTTTTTCTGGAATGGAGATCGTTTGAATCAAAATACCACTCATAATAAAAGTAAGCGTATTTACTAAAATGCTCCCGTAAATTCCAAAAGTCCAGTACACCATCGTTGCAATTCCTACACCAAACAAAGCATACAAACTATTTACCATTTGATTAATACCCGCTGCTGCACCGTATTGGTCTGATTCAACTACTCCCTGTATCATCGACTGTTCTGATGGAGAGAAAAATTGTATACATGCATTTTCTAAAAATAAAAATATAAAGACAAGTATAATCATCCCGTAATAAAGCGAAATTAAGATTCCAATATTACAGAGCGAACAACATATATTACTTACCGTACAAATACGTTGTCTATCAAAACGATCCACTACTGTCCCTACTAATAGAAAAAAGATTAATGCAGGTAACGCAATCATAATTTGTGTCATCGTTGCGTAAACTGGTTGTTTTCCGTATTGATCTAACAAGTAAAACATTAAAGAAATTCCAGCAATCATAGAACCGAGTCGTTCTAAAATATTCGCTAGAAAAAAACGTGCATACACTTTGTTGCGAAATAACTGTAGCATTTCTTTCATACTTCGTATCCTTTCTCTCGACAAAATAGTATTATTTTAGTCATTTCTCGGAAGTTATATTATATTTTTCGACCATTATCCAATCTTTTCCTTCTATATAGAGAACATTATAAAAAAGGCTCTTGTTTTTTTATACAAGAGTCTTTTTTATTTAACTTCGCTTTTTTATGATATATCTCGCTAACTTTTTTAATTCTCTATAGTTCGGATACACTTTATTTATTTTACAAATGTATCGCACATCCACTCATAAAACTTTTCCTTCTCTTCAAATTGCGGATAATGCGCGGATTTTTCAAAAGTAATAAATTCTTTTTGCTCTGCTTCAACCGTATCAAAATATGTTTTTGCTGCGTGAAATGAAGTGTTATAATCATATTTCCCCATAAGGAAATAAAGCGGTAGCTTCATTTTATTCACCTTATTAGGTAATGGATTCTTTAAATCCTTTTCTAATAAAACAGTTTGAGATTTTGATAATCCAACGTTATAACGAATTACGTCAAACAAGTTATATTCATTACTGAGTAACATTCCGATGTTATCACCATCTGGGTTTTCAATGAGTCTTGATGTTCCGCCATATTTCGCAACATAATTTCGCGGAGTGTATGTATCGCCATTTTTAATTTTTTCAGTCAATCCATTTAAATAGAAAACTTCCTCTTCATTGCCTGCATTTTTCGCTTCTTCTATGACAAACTTTAAACTATCCATCTCACCTTCTAATGTATCACTCATCTGCCCTATACCAACATATGCTTCATATTTTTCAGGAGCTTTGTTAGCGGCTTGCATTCCAATATATGTACCGTAAGAATGGCCGATCAATATTACCTTTTCTTTTCCCATACGTTTTGAAATATACTCTGTCATAGCTAATACATCCTCTACAAGAAGATCTGATGTAAGATTTGAATAGTCCTCAAAGAAATGATACGATTTCCCGCTTCCTCTTTGATCATAATTAACTAGGGTGAATTTCTCTTCCAATAATTTTTGATACTTTTGAGCATATGGTATTTCTGAAGTACCTGGTCCACCATGTACAAAAATAATTACCGGATTGTTCTTATCTTTGCCGCGTATCATAATTTCATGATCACTTCCATTTATCTCTACTTGCTCTAATGTACTTATACTGTTTTTCCCCTTTATTTGCGAGGTCCATGTAGGAAATACTAGCGCTACCATTAGTATTAATGTAGTTATGACTCCAATAAATGTTATTAATTTTTTTATCTTCTTCATAAGATGCATCCTTTCTTATAAATTTTTAAAAATAACAATTTAATTCTATAAAACTACATTATTAATATCCCATACACTTCTTAACATTCCGCTATATAAACCCTTAATATTTTCTTAATTTTCAATACATTAATCGTAGAAAAACTTGATCACAGGTATTACAAATATAGAAAAAAGCCCTTGTTTTCAAACAAGGACTCTTTTCATAAACTATTTAGCTACTTCTTCTTTCGGTATTACCATTCCTTTATACAATTGAACTGTTATCCAGTAATAGATGAAATAAATGACTAAGAAAATCCCAATTGGCACCCACACTTTTACAAACGGGTCAACTAATATGAAGCTAAATAAGTTAAGCCCTACTAATACGTGGGAAATACCAATGATTGCTGGGAAGATAAATAAATATGAAATTTCTTTATATATACTTTTCGTTAACATACTGCGCCTCACACCGATTTTTCGTAACATTTCATAACGGCGTACATCACGAGAAGCACCTGTTAATATTTTGAACATAAGGGAACTTGCCATCATTGCTAAAAATGCAATTCCGAGGAAAAACCCCATAAACATTGTTCCGCTCATGAAACTGTTCATAAATTGATAAATTGTCATTTTCGTAAACAAGTCTACTTTTGTACCTGTTGCTTTTTCAATTTGTTCTTTTTGTCTCTTATCTATTTCGATCAACAACGGTTTATACTTTTTCATATCATCTACTTTTGCTAATGTTACAGTGTGTTCTGTTCCTTGAATTCCTTTATAATGCGCTTCATCTGCAATTCTTACAGGTTTTCCGTTAAATTGATTATGTGTAATTTGTATCTCTCTTACAATTGCATCTTCCCAATCTCTCGGCATACGAGGAAATTTTGCTAATTCAGGAGACTCTAAAGCAGAATATACTGGTTCAGTTAAAGGTTCAGTCACACGTTTACGAACAGGCTCTTTTAAAGTTTTTGTATCAAAGTGGTCTGAAACAAGTGGCGGTTTCGCAGTTAAATCGTTACGTAAGTAATAAACCGCTTCTCCATCAACTTTATACTTGTACTGGCTTTCTTCAACAATTTCCATTTCTTTTAATGCAGCTGTATCTTGTTCATTTGGATCATGAATTACGACATCATATACACGTGAGAAGTCTGTCATAATACCTACATTTTTTTGGAATGCCATACCTGCAGTCATCGCACCTGCGCCCAATGCAATTAACATTGCTACAGTACCTAGTACTCTCGATAAGCTATTCACTCTGAAACGTAGCTGTGCATATGTAAAACTATTTAAGCCCGTTTCATTTCGTTTTTTATTCCCTTTAATTTTCATCACAAAAAATGGGAGCAATGAACTAAAGATAAAATATGTTCCAAGTGTTGTAACGATTGTTGCTATTATAAAACCGAGTTCAGCAAACGTTTTTATATTTATCATAAAATAGTATCCTGTACTTACTAGTAATACACCAAGTACAGTCATTATAATAATGCGAGTTTTGCTTTTCTTCACTTCATCTAGTGTTTCATCTTCACGAATTAGCTCTAGTTCTGTTTTTCGTAATAAACGGATGCTATTCATTAAACCAGTAATAAAAAATAGTACTAAAAAGAAAATAGCTGTAACTATGATTGCTGGTGTATATACAGATGAATAACTACCTTTTGCTGAAATCTCCATGCCATTCATTAAAAAATTTCCTGCTACACTTGCAAGTAACATCCCTACTAAAATTCCTATAATAATACTAACAATACCCATACCGAATGTTTCAATAAATAATAACTGTGCTACTTTTTTCTTTTTCGCTCCGAGCATCATGTACATACCGAGTTCTTTTCTTCTTAATGTGAGTAAGAAAGAATTGGCATATATAATATAAAATACAGTAATGAAAGATAATAGTATGGCACCTACCCAAAATACGAGTCTAATACTACTAATGAGACTATTATCTTTCGTAAATTCACTATTCATCGCCATCGTTTGGAACATGTAGAAAATACTAATGCTAATAACGAGACCGATAAGTAAAACCATATAATCTTTTAACATCTTTTTCATACTATGACGTGATAATTTGAATAACATAGTCTCGCCCCCTACTTAAACTCTGCAGCTGAGCCCATATGAGCAAGCACACCTAATATATCTTGATAGAAACCTTCTCGCTTTCCTTGACGCTTTAACTCTTTATATAGAAGACCATCTTGAATAAATAATATACGCTCACAATAACTTGCACTAAATGCATCGTGTGTTACCATCAAAATACTTACATTGTGATTTTCATGTAAATCTTGCATCGCTTCTAATAAGCTTTTTGCATTTTTACTATCAAGCGCTCCTGTCGGTTCATCTGCTAATACGATTGCTGGATTATGTACTAAAGCTCGTGCTGCCGCTGTTCTTTGCTTTTGTCCACCAGAAACAGCAGTTGGATATTTTGTTAAAATTTCAGTAATTCCTAATTTCTTCGCCACCTCATTTACCTTTCCAGTAATCTCACTTGAAGGTACACCTTGCAGAGAAAGTGGTAAAGCAATATTTTCATAAATTGATAAGTTTTCTAGTAAGTTAAAATCTTGAAAGATGAACCCTAATTTTTGAGATCGAAAATCTGATAATGCATTCCCCTTCATAGAAGTAATATTTGTACCAGCTATTGTCACACTGCCACCTGTCGCTTGATCCAATGTACTAATCACATTCAGTAAAGTCGTCTTTCCAGATCCAGAAGGCCCCATAATCCCGACAAATTCGCCTTCTTTAATACTTAATGACACACCCCTTAATGCTTTTGACTGATTCTCATTTCTTTTCCCATACGTTTTTTCTACACTTTCTACAGTAACTACATTTGTTGACATCTCTTTCACTCCATCCCTTTTGTATAAATTTAATTTCTCACACATTTCTTATCTTTTTCTCATGTAAATTCTTAAGAATTTTTTAATTCTTCAAACTAAAGAGGTTATACAGATAACATAAACCTATTTCCTACTTCATATTCTCATCTTTCTACAACTCGTTCCTTCGATTTCGCTTACATTTACCTTACATTTTTGTAAGGTAAAAAATATTACAAATCATTTCATAAGGTGACTCTCTTTGTAGTAAGAAAGGCTTATTATTCTTCTCGAATTTAATAATTTATATAAATAACAATAATAATAAATTTAAAAACAATATAAATTTATTCTAAAACGATAAATTATATGTTAAAATCATGTTGTCATTACATAAAACGAGGTGCTTTTTATGAAACAAGTTACAACACTCTTTTTAAAGCTAGCTATTGTTTTTATAGGTATAGTAGTACTTGCATTGTGCATATTTTTAGTACCTAAAATCGGGAATTTCGCTGGTGAATTGTATCCAGCTATTGCTTATATGAAATCTCTTGTTTTAATCGATATGTACGTAGCAGCGATACCCTTTTACTTTGCTCTATATCAAGCTTTTAAACTTTTAAGTTACATTGATAAAAACAAAGCGTTCTCGCAATTATCAGTTAATTCGTTAAAAAATATAAAATACTATGCCCTCACAATTGGTACAGTATACTTGCTAGGTATGCCACTCTACTATCTTATGGCAAAAAAAATTGATCCTCCAAGTTTTATTCCAATTGGACTAATCATTATTTTCTCCTCTATCGTAATTGCCATTTTTGCTGCAGTTCTCCAAAAGCTCTTACAAGAAGCCATTCAAATAAAATCAGAAAATGATTTAACAGTTTGAGATGAAGTATATGGCAATAAATGATGAAGGGATAGCTTAATCGCTATCCCTTCATCATTTATTATGGTTCTTTCATTACTTTAAATCCAGTAATACATGTTAATGGTGTATTTTATTATGAATCTCTATTTCTTATTTCTTATTTTTTATTTCCTCTTTTATACTTTCCACAAACCCATTTAGTTCAATTACTTCCGACTTTTCTTCCCCATATTTACGTACATTTACAGCTCCGTTTTCCATTTCCTTATCCCCAATAACAAGAACATAAGGAACTTTTTGCATTTGTGCTTCTCTAATTTTATATCCTAATTTTTCATCTCGTACATCTCGTTCGACACGAACACCAGCTTGTGCTAATTTATCCGCAATCTCATCTGCGTATTGTACATGGACTGCATTCGAAACTGGAATGACTTTCACTTGAACTGGTGCCACCCATGCCGGGAATGCACCACCAAAGTGCTCAATTAATATTGCTAAAAATCGGTCTAAAGATCCTAATACTGCCCTATGAATGACAACTGGTCTTCTCTTTTCATTCTTCTCATCTATATAATTTAAGTCAAACTTTTCGGGCATTTGGAAATCTAGCTGGATTGTTCCGCACTGATGACTTCTATTTAAAGCATCTTTAATATGGAAGTCAATTTTCGGTCCGTAAAATGCACCGTCACCTTCATTTAGTCTATATTTATAATTCAATGAATGTAATACATTTGCTAACGCCGCTTCTGCTTGTTCCCACAACTTATCATCACCCATTGAATCTTCTGGACGAGTAGAAAGTTCTACTTCATATTCAAATCCAAAAGTTTTATATACATAATCGATTTGCGCCATTACAGATTTGATTTCATCTTCAATTTGTTCTGGAGTTACAAATAAATGTGCATCATCTTGGCAAAAAGTACGAACTCTTAATAGTCCATTTAATGCACCGCTAAATTCATGTCGATGCACTTGGCCGAACTCACACATACGGATTGGCAATTCGCGATAAGAGTGTAATTTATTTTTGAACATTAACATATGACCTGGGCAGTTCATTGGCTTTAATGCAAAGCTCTTATTATCTACTTCTGAGAAATACATGTTGTCCTTGTAATGTCCCCAGTGCCCTGATCTCTCCCATACTTCTTGGTTCATCATAAACGGAGTACGTACTTCTTGATAATTGTACTCTTTTTGAATTTCTCTTAAAAAAGCTTCTAATTCATTTCGAATAATCTGGCCTTTCGGTAAATAAAACGGCATTCCCGGAGCCTCTTCAGAAAACATAAATAACTCAAGCTCACTCCCTAATTTACGATGATTTCTTTTTGCTGCTTCTTCAACGAAATGTAAATACTCTTCTAATTCTTTCTGGGAAGAGAATGCAACACCATATATGCGCTGAAGCACTTGATTGTTACTATCTCCTCGCCAATATGCACCGGAAACGTGAGTTAATTGAAAGGCTTTCAAATAACCTGTAGATGGTAAATGTGGTCCTCTACATAAATCTACAAATTCACCTTGCTTATATAGTGTTACACTTTCCTCACTAGGAATTGCTTCTAAAAGTTCTAATTTCAAGAGATCGTTCATTTCTTGAAACAGTTTAGCTGCTTCTTCTCGAGAAACCTCAACTCGTTCTATCTTTATATTTTCATTTATGATCTTTTTCATTTCTTTTTCAATTCCCCGTAAATCTTCTACGTTTACACTACTTGGAAGATCCATATCATAATAAAATCCATTTTCAATAACCGGTCCTACACCAAGGTTTACATTACCATAAATTCTTTTTATAGCTTGCGCTAAAATATGTGCCGCAGAGTGTCTTGCAATTTCTACACCTTCATTTGAATCTATAGTAACGATTTCTACTTCCGCATTTTCTTCAATATTACGGCGTAAATCATATAACCCATCATTTACTTTCCCTGCGACTGCTTTCTTTTTTAAGCTACTGCTAATGGATCCCGCAATTTCTTCTAAAGTAATTCCTTTTACAAATTCTTTCACGCTACCATCTGGAAATTTAATTTCAATCATTTGTTCTTTCATTTTTCATCTCTCCATTTCATAATAAAAAGCACACTCATCCCTAAAATAGGGACGAGCGTGCTTATACCCGTGGTTCCACCCAGATTCCCATTGCAAACAAACAATGGCTTCTTTTACGGTAACGTCGCTTACACGGCACTAGATACTTACTTTCCCCAGTGCAGCTCTAAGGTGGTAAGTTATTTTTCTGCGTTAGGAAGTTCTCAGCTTTCCTTCCTTCTCTGTATAACCGGGGAAAATAACTCGTGTCCTTTTCTTTGCTTTTATAATTACATCCATTAATTGTTATTTACTATATCTTATTCATTTTATTTTTGCAAGTGTTAAAAAAGATTTTTTATTAAATAAAAAAAGAAACCAAAAATCTATTTTTGGTTTCTTCTTCTCCATTTTACCAATCTTGTGGTTCGTAATTTAAGTCTGCAAATAGACGGCGTTTCTCTTTCTTCGTTAAATCTCTCCACTGTCCAACTGGTAAATTGTTCAATTCAATATTCATAATTCTCGTACGTTTTAACGTATATACTTGATAACCTAAAGCTTCACACATACGACGAATTTGGCGATTTAGTCCTTGTGTTAAAATAATTTTGAACTCATATTTTGATAACTGTGTGATCTCGCAAGGAAGCGTTTTCGTTCCTAAAATTTTCACACCAGCTGCCATTTTCTCTAGAAAATCAGGTGTAATTGGCTTATCTACTGAAACGATATATTCTTTTTCATGTTTATTTTCAGCACGTAAAATTTCATTAACGATATCGCCATCATTCGTTAACAAAATTAAACCGTCTGAGTCTTTATCAAGACGTCCAATGTGGCTAATTCGTAAAGGGTGATTCACTAAATCGATAATATTACCTTTTACAGATTTTTCACTCGTACATGTAATACCTACTGGTTTATTTAAAGCGATATATACGTGATCTCGCGCGATACGAAGTTGCTCTCCATTTACGCGTACATCATCACCTGGATTCACTTGGTCACCAATTTTTGCAACCTTACCGTTAATAATTACTCTTCTCTCATTAATTAATTTATCTGCTCCGCGTCGAGACGCTTTTCCAGCTTCACTAATAAATTTATTGATACGCAAATTAGGCACTTCCTTTTCTAAAAAAATTCTAGCTCACACTGCTTCTACCGTACAATACAAAAGGGTAAGCCTGCTATTATAACTTAAATATATTAACATGAAAGGGTATATAACGTCTTCTATTAATTTCTCATTTATAAGAAATTATCTTTATTATACATTCATTTATGCACTTTTTCCGTTCTTAATATACAAGCCATTCTTCCTTACATACAGCTTTTTTACCTCTTATATCTTCTATATCTTCATGAATATTAGCTAGTTTATACAACTCGGGGAAAATCTCTTCCACATAATGTTGGTGAGCTATTTCATCTTTCCAATACGTTAACACTATGTAACGGTTTTTATTTTTTAAAGACTTCGCCACTACTCCACCTAACATCCCTCTCGCTTTTTCCATTCCTTTATTCCAAATTGTTTCTTGTTTATGTAAAAAATACTGTTCTTTTTCCACTTTAACATTACATATAGCAACTCTTACGAATGATCCTTCTGTAACAACGTCTTTCAGAGGTGTATCAGTTATATCATACAAAGTTTGAAATAATTCAATTTCACATGAAAGGAACGTATCCTCTTGATTACTATTTAAATAAATTGTATCGTGGGCACCATTCATAAATGATTGATATGCACTTCTATCTTCCCATAAAGTAAATACACACGCCTCATTTTCATTCCATCCACCAAATTGTCCATGAAATCCATCTAAATGCTGTATATCACGCCATTTTTCTTGTGCCATTGAAAATAACTCTTTTTTCTCTTCTTCCACTTTACAGTAGATTGTTTTTAGTAACATTTCTAATTCCCCCTTATCTTACATTCCATTTCCCATCTGCAATACTTTCTACTTTTCCCCTAAACGAACATTATTTTTACACTCTTTTTCTTCAGCTCTTATATGTATTAAAGAGGACCATTTCATCTCGTATCCTTGTTCAACACGCATATTTATCTTTTATGTTCCAAACAACGATACTTTAAAAGATACGCTGTTAAACATCCATTTGAACTTCCTGTTGCCACGTCTTTCGGAATCCCATAATAGTCTGCAAAATCACGAACATTTAGATCGTCTGTTTGTTTACATAACATAATTATATCCTTCTAGTTATCTATAGTATTCAAAAAAGCATCCGCTCTTTCTATCAGCCATTCACCAAACGTACTTAAAAATAATAAAATTTCATTTATATCATTTATCGGTTCAATTACATATTGTAATGCCTTTCCCATATTTTTTTCTTGTTCGGGAAAATGCTTACTAAATAATTCATAGGCAGGATATAAGTCTCTGGAGTAAAGTCCTTCTCTCTCAATTGTCAATGCTAGACCTGACCTGATTATTATCTTCATAATCCAACGACAACAATCCGCTATATCTTCCACGCCTTTATTATGAATTAATTCTTCGCGTGCTTGTCCAATTTGTTTCCGCAATTGAATAAGGTGTTCATAGGCTAACTCCTCACTTACTTTATATTTAGGTAAAGACAATGTTACATCTTCACCAAATATACATACTCCATGTGTCTGTATCATAAAGCTTATAAAAGAAAAACTCTTGGAATTTATCACTTCTTTTTCACTGTAAAAACTCAATTCCACTCCTGTTATACAATTAAACTTTTGCAAACTTTGAACTTCTAGTTTCTTTCGCCAGCTTAAGTCTATTAATTTAGGATCCTTTCGCACTACTATAATCACATCTATATCTGCAATTCCTTCAATTCCAATCCCCCTTGGAATTGAGCCTCTTATATAAACACTGTGTAAATCATCCTGTAGCAATTCACAACAAGTATTTTTTATTTCTTGTATTACCTCCATAAATATAGGTTGAACTTTTTCAATATGTGCATCATTTATAATATATCCTTCATCATCAATAGGACAAAAACGACCTATCTTTTTTATACTTGGCAAATTATCATCTCATCTCCATACTAAATAGTATTTTATTCTATTCACATAATAATTATAAGTTAAATAATTCAGAATTAAAAATTAAAAGAGATAGAAAGTAAACAATCCTACAATATCATTCACTTCCTAACTCTTTTATTATCAATTATTTTTCAAATATATAATACGTAATTTCTCCTGGGTATGTAATTTCTTTTATCTTTCTTTCCGCTTTTTTAAAACTATCAGTATCCCCGTCTTCCCCTCAGTTTCCCCCTCCACTTGCCATTGTAATAGGCATTACACTCATATATTTATAATCCTCTTCATTATCATAGTTAATATGAATTGCTGACATTAGCACTGGAAAATCTTTAATTTTAGATTCTTTATTCATAAATATGAATGCAATTAAACCAACTAATAATACAGTCATTAAAATATTTGAAACTAGTTTTCTTCTATTCATTTTCACTAAAACTCCTATTTTCTCTACTCCAAAAAACATTATTGTTATATATTATAATTATAAGTTTTTAATTTTGGAGGCGTTACATATTGCAGAAATTTCTTTTTACTAAATGGACAGTTGTTATTTCTATTTTCATCATTTTCGGTACGATTTTCTACGTTACTAATGTGAAAAATAACAATAAAAAAGCAACTGTAGAAACAGTGGATACAAAAATTTTTAAAACTAAATTACAACCTAAAATCGATGAATTAACTACTAATTATAATGACATCATCGAAAAAGATTGGTTGCCTGCCTGGGAAGAGATTAACACGAATGGAGATTCAGTAGATCGAAATAAACTATTAGTTACAATGAATGCTGTTTCCAAACAATATGAAAACATTATGAATGAAATAGACACATTGAAAATTAAAGAAAATATATCGGAAGTACAAATACAAGAACAACTAGTTTATTTTACAACTGAATTTAAGGCTGCTTCTAAATTTATGAAAAACGCGGCAGATTTAATTATAGACGGGGCCACTAACTCTACTCTAAACAGTGCAATAATTGAAAATACGAAACATGCTTTAGGACTTGCGGATCAACATATTGTCATCGCTTTATCTACTTTAACTGAAGTTGAAGAGAAATTAGCACTTGCAAAACAATAAGTCTGTTTACTATTTTACAATAAAAAAAGATTGCAATTCACATTTTGTCTGTCTATAATATTTTTATTGATTTACAATCAATGTTTTTATAAATTGTATAATTCGGATGAACCATTCAGGAGAAGGTCTATTGATCTACCGACGGGGCAAAAAGTTGTTAACCGACTTTGAAACTCTCAGGTCTTGTTTACAAGTAGAACTGCATGGGGACGAATCTCTGGAGAGACTCCCTCTCGCTTTATAGCGTAGAGGAAAACGAGCACCGAAGGAGCAAATCCGCTACTATAGCGGATAATCTCTCAGGTAAAAGGACAGAGACAAGCGAAAGAAAATGCCGATTTGTATCGGTTTATTTTTCTATCCCTTGTTTCTCCAGAGACCATTTCATTTACTTGAAGTGGTTTTTATTTTTTCTAAAAAAGGAGAATAAAGATGGAGACAGTAAGTAAAGTATTAGAACAAATCAATCACTATGTGTGGGGACTACCAACGTTGTTGTTACTCGTTGGTACTGGTATCATTCTCACAGTGCGTTTAAAAGGTTTACAGTTTAGTAAACTATTATACGCTCACAAACTAGCTTTTAAAAAATCAGAAGATACATCTTCCTCTGGAGATATTAGCCACTTCCAAGCACTTATGACAGCTATGGCGGCAACGATTGGTATGGGAAATATAGCTGGTGTTGCAACTGCTGTGACGATCGGTGGACCCGGTGCAATCTTTTGGATGTGGATTACTGCTTTGTTCGGTATGGCAACAAAATATGCCGAAGCAATTCTTGCAGTGAAATACCGTGTTAGTAATGAAAATGGCGAATATTCAGGTGGGCCTATGTACTATTTAGAACGTGGTTTAGGTAAGAAATGGCTTGCAGTTTTATTCGCTATATTCGGTACAACTGCTTCTTTCGGTATCGGGAATATGGTGCAATCTAATTCAGTTGCAGAGGCAATGCGAATTAATTTCTCTTTCCCTCCTGCTTTAACTGGTATAGTAATGTCATTTTTAATCGCTATCGTTATTTTAGGCGGTGTAAAAAAAATCGGGAAAGTAACAGGATATGTAGTTCCTATTAAAGCTTTCTTTTATATCATTGCTGGTCTTATCATTATTTTCTATCACTACGATCAAATTCCTGAAGCATTTTCACTTATTTTTTCTGGTGCGTTTAATGGTACTGCAGCTGCTGGTGGTTTTATCGGTGCAACAGTTGCATCAGCTATTCAAATTGGAATGGCGCGCGGCGTATTTGCGAACGAAGCTGGTTTAGGGAGTGCCCCTATTGCCGCGGCTGCGGCAAAAACAGATTCCCCTGCAAAGCAAGCTTTAGTTTCAATGACTGGTACTTTTCTAGATACGTTTATTGTATGTACAATTACAGGGCTAGTATTAATTACTACAGGCGCATGGAAGTCTGGTAAAACTGGGGTTGAAGCTACAACACTTGCGTTCCAATCTGTATTCGGTACTGCTGGTAGTATGATTCTTGGTATCGCAATTATTTTATTCGCCTACTCTACTATTTTAGGCTGGTCGTATTACGGTGAGAAATGCGTGGCTTATTTATTTGGAGAAAGTGCTGTTAAATATTATAAAGCAATCTTTATTGTCATGATTGCTATTGGTGCGAATTTAAAATTAGGCATCGTATGGACATTTGCGGATATTGCAAATGGACTTATGGCGATTCCAAACTTAATTGGTCTTATTGGGTTAAGTGGTATTGTTGTTGCTGAAACGAATCGCTTTTTACAAGCAGAGAAATTGAAAGAAAATAATAAAAAACAGGCAAGTTAATCTATGGAAAAAGGAATGACTCATACATGATGAGTATTCCTTTTTTCATCCCCTCTTTTACTTTATTACTATCATTAAAAATATATTTATATCAATGTTTACTCCTTTTTATTCCTCCAAAAGTTTTTCACATAAATGTCATAAATCGTATGGTCTAACTATATAGTTGAAAAGGAATGCGACATTAAAGTGTCGCTGAAAAACTCATCCAAGAAAAGGGAGGAAAAATCTTTTGAAAAACAAAATCATTGTTTTCCTATCTGTTTTATCATTTATTATTGGTGGTTTCTTCTTTAACACAAGTACTTCAAGCGCTGAAACATCATCTACTGATTACGTTCCTAACCAATTAATCGTTAAGTTCAAGCAAAATGCATCTTTAAGTAATGTGCAATCTTTTCATAAATCTGTCGGAGCTAATGTCTTATCTAAAGATGATAAGTTAGGTTTTGAAGTCGTTCAATTTTCAAAAGGTACTGTAAAAGAAAAAATAAAAAGTTATAAAAATAATCCAGATGTAGAATATGCGGAGCCTAACTATTATGTTCATGCATTTTGGACTCCGAACGATCCTTATTTTAATAATCAATACGGATTACAAAAAATTCAAGCCCCGCAAGCTTGGGATAGTCAAAGAAGCGATTCTGGTGTAAAAGTGGCTATTATTGATACAGGAGTTCAAGGATCACATCCCGATTTAGCTTCTAAAGTTATTTACGGACATGATTATGTTGATAATGACAATATCTCTGATGATGGCAATGGACACGGTACACACTGTGCAGGAATTACTGGGGCACTTACGAATAATGGCGTCGGAATAGCTGGTGTTGCACCACAAGCATCGATTTATGCTGTTCGTGTATTAGACAGCCAAGGAAGTGGTACTCTTGACGCTGTTGCCCAAGGTATTAGAGAAGCTGCAGATTCAGGTGCAAAAGTAATTAGTTTAAGTTTAGGTGCTCCAAATGGTGGTACTGCATTACAACAAGCTGTACAATATGCTTGGAATAAAGGCTCTGTTATTGTTGCAGCTGCTGGAAATGCTGGAAACACAAAAGCTAATTACCCTGCTTATTACAACGAAGTTATTTCAGTCGCTTCTACAGATCAATCAGATAAGAAATCTTCATTCTCTACTTATGGTAGCTGGGTAGATGTTGCAGCTCCAGGATCAAATATATATTCCACTTATAAAGGAAGCACGTATCAATCATTAAGTGGTACATCTATGGCAACACCTCATGTCGCAGGAGTTGCTGCTCTTTTAGCAAATCAAGGATATAGCAATACACAAATTCGCCAAATTATTGAGTCAACTTCTGATAAAATTAGTGGTACAGGTACGTACTGGAAAAACGGTAGAGTCAATGCATATAAGGCTGTACAATATGCGAAGCAATTACAAGAAAATAAAGCTTCTTAAGAAATAAAGTAAAACTTTAATCAGTTGATCTACTAAAATAGAAGGAGAGACTTCCACAACTAAAGCCTCTCCCTCTCCTTCTTATAAACTATATTACTCTCCCTGCTTTTTAACCATATGTAAATACAGAACAAAATCCATCATTGTCGACGAATGACCAAGTTGACGGATCATCGCTGTTATATTTCCTCTATGATATGTACCATGATTTACAACATGTTGTACTAACTCTAAAATTGAAGTTTCTAATTTTCCTACATATGGATTCTCGATAACAAATACAGCATTCACATCTTGTATTGTACTTAAAAAGTCTTTATATTGATTTGCCATGTTTTCAAACATTTTTTCTAATTCATGTAACGATTTGTTTTCCATTTGTTTTCGTAATTCTTCTCGGCCTTGTATTGCTTCATTCATACTTTTACCATGCAATATGTGTAACCACACTTGATCTGTAATATAAATATGGGCAAACGTATCCTTGATTGATGGAAATACACTCTGCATCTGTTCAGTAAAAATAGTATCATAGTTTGGTAATTCTTTTAGTCGATTGAATAATCGTAGATTAGCCCAAGCATGGTAATCCACTTGTTTTAACATGTACTCTTTCAATCGAAATCGCCTCCTTATTGTATGAAACGAATAGTTTGTTTCTTTATTTCTGATTCTCTATCAGCTTTTGCAATTCCTTTTTCTTCAATTTCTTGTTTATTTATAGTTTTATATTTTACATACGTATGAAATTCCGTTTGAAATGGAAACGGTGTAATCCGAATTGTTTCCTTGTCCACCCATTCAGCTTGTATAGGTTTCTCCTCCTTACTATTAAACATTTCTGTTCCTTCAAAACCATCTTTAAACAAATCAATTTCCTCTTCCTTTTCTACACCAGGTTTATTCATACAGACATACAAAGAAAGTTCATCGCAAAACTTTAATAATCTATAATGTTTATCGAACATCGCAAATTGTTCTTTTGTTAGCGTTGTCAATATTCTTTTTTGTCGTTCCAATTCCCCTGTATAAAATGACATCATCTCTTCATCTTCCTCATTTAATGGAAATGATAAAAAATGCTTACTACAAAGTAATGCTCCGTATGGATTGGAATCTTCAATTTCATTCAAACCAATCGTATAAAAGACAAAGCGTAATGAACTTGGACAATCCATAAATGTATATGGGATATTTTTAGCATCATTCAAAATTGGTACTTTATCAAGTTCTATCCATCCTCTATCATGCTCATATATTGCATCAATTGTCTCTTTTAAATATGTATCATCTTCAAAAAAATCTTCTTTTATATGCTTTGCAATCTCTCCAGCTAAAAAACCATGATCATGTTGACGAATTAATATACTTTCTTTCTCATCCTTTTCACGAAAAATCATCCGTATACTCCCCCTCATCCTCATATTACAGCGTTTTCTATTCATCAATTCTTAATTAATCCCTAATTGTTAGCAGGGATTCAGTTTCTTGCAACGAAATTAACATAACTATATAGCATTCTTTCTAACAATATAAATAGCTTTATCTTTACTATCTATTATACTAAATCATTCATTCCAAAAAATTTTTTTATGAGGTGAAAACATGAACAAAACAGAATTAATTAAAAATGTTGCACAATCAGCTGATATTTCTCAAAAAGATGCTTCTGCAGCTGTACAATCTGTATTTGACACAATTGCTACTGCATTACAATCTGGTGATAAAGTTCAATTAATCGGCTTTGGAACTTTTGAAGTGCGTGAAAGATCTGCTCGTACAGGACGTAATCCACAAACTGGCGAAGAAATTCAAATCGCCGCTGGTAAAGTTCCTGCATTTAAAGCAGGTAAAGAGTTAAAAGAAGCTGTCAAATAAACAAGAAACCAGCCATTTTATAGGCTGGTTTCTTGTTTATTTAAGTAATTCTTTTATATTCTCAGCATGATATACTTCACAAATATAAAATATACATTTACAGTTACTTACAATTTGATATTTTCTAGTTGGATACACATTCGCTGTAACAGAGCATCCATCGAACAATTCAATAATATTCCCAGAAGGCTGATATCCTTCATATAATACGTTCCTTCTTACTTCCATCTTTTCTATAAGTTTTTCAACTGGAATGTTTCCACTCTCTAACTCCCTCTTTATTGTATTTGGTAAAAACGAGGTATCCGCAAAAATGAGATTTTCAGATAATACTTTTCCTTTATAACTAATATTGGATACACGGTAAAGAAATGTTCCGTTTTTATCAAAGAAACTCTTTGCTTCTTTCGGGATATACTGTCTATCAAGCACCTCTTGTTCTAGAACATCAAACTGAACTGTATTATTCAATAACTTTTCTAAAGCATGAATAGATGATGTATCTCCAGAAAATAAAATATTTTTAATTGCTTGTACATGATAAGTGAATTCATTTGTTCTATTTTCCGCTACTAGCATGAGGAACACCTCTTCTATAAAATATTTTATTAAACTTATTTATAATTTAAAAACGCTACTGCATCCAGCTGTATGATTTCGGTGACTTCTTTACTAAATATTGCAATTGAAGCCATATAATCTACACTGGGCCTTAAATCTCTCATCACTGTATTTTCTACTAACTCTTGTCTATCCTTAAAAACCAACAAGTTTGGAGAATCATTTGGAGCTGATATAGTAATATCCACTGGTGGAATCATTAGACCTTCACCTGTCGCTTTGAGCACAGCTTCCTTTCTAGTCCAATATGTTAAAAAACCTTCTATTTTCTGTTCATAAGTTAATTTCATAACTTGCGCTATTTCAATGTCGGTTAATACGCCTTCTGCCATTTTCATAACATCAACATTTGGATTCATTTGTTCAACATCAACGCCTACAGGTGCAGACTTTGTAAATGCAACAACAACCCACTCACCCGAATGTGAAACCGATAACTGCGGCATACCCTCTGGTAATTGTGGTCTACCATGTTGTAGCTTACATACTGGGCACATTCGATTAATTGGAACTTGAACTGGCGACATAGAAAGCATTTTACCTAGAACTAATCTACTAATTACACAGCCTATTATAAAACGGGCACGATCTGCCGAATGATGATATGAATTTGCTTTTTCTCGTTCAACATCATTTAGTAAATTGTAATGCCATGATTGTAAATCCGAAATCCTTCCCCACCATATTTGACAATCATTCTCATTCAAAATCGGTATTGAATCTACAACTTTACTTTCTATCATGTAAACTCTCTCCTTCTAAATACCAATATCATTTTATTTCAAAAGACCATTATCAAACTTATTCATTTACAATTTCTTTCTCTTTTTGTAATACAGGTAACTGTTTTTTCTTCTTTTTTGACATTACCTCTTTATCAGAAATACGTAAAGAAAATAGTAATGCTACGAGTAAAAATATTGCTGATCCAATTAATGCCGCTTGATATGGCAAGAAATCTGAATGAGCATTATGTTGTGCACTGTTATTTCCAAAACCAGCTAGTATACTAGCTAAAACAGCGACTCCTATCGCTGAACCTAATCGATTTTGCACATTAAATATAGTAGTTGCTCTTCCCATAGAAGGTGGCGTTATATTGTTAAATGCAGAAAATTGAACTGCTCCAACTGACTGACCTAAGAAAATACCTACGCCAAACAATAATGCCCGTATTTGCCAAGGATTCGTATCGTGATTTACAAAGCTTAATAAAACAAAGATAATCGCCGTACAAATTAACCCGATAGAAATTACCTTACGAGCACCTAATTTCTTATATGACCATGGTACAATCTGTGACGATATCATTAATCCAATTGCCTCTGGGAATGTAGTAAGACCTGATTCCAGTGCGGATACCCCTATTACATTTTGGTACATAAGCGGAAAAACAAATAACATTCCTAGTAAACCAGCTGATGAAAATAATGATATAAGGCTCATCTTTCTAAAGACTGGTTCTTTTAATAAGCGGAAATCTAACATCGGTTGCTTTACTTTAAGTTCTACAATGATAAACAGTGTAATAAATACAATCCCAGCTATTCCAGTACTTATAACCTCTGTAGAAATCCAGCCTCTTGATGGTCCTTGACTGAGCGCATAGATTAGCATCGCAAACCCTGGTGCTGATAAAATAAAGCCGAGAGAATCAAATCGACCAGCTGATTTTTCAACATGCTCTGCTAAAAATAGAAGTCCAAATAGCAATGCAACGATTCCAAACGGTAGATTAATATAAAATGCCCAACGCCAAGACATTTGATCTACAAAGAAACCACCAATGATAGGACCAATTGCTGGTGCTACAGCAATTGGAAGTACAATGAACCGGGAAATCTTCGGTCTTTCCTCTGGTGAAAATGTTCGAAATAACATCGCCATTCCGACCGGTGTTAAAAGCCCTCCACCAGCACCTTGAATGATACGGAAAATATTCAATAAAGTAATATCGTTAGCCATTCCGCATAAAGCAGAGGCAATTGTAAATACGAAAAGAGCAATTAAAAATACTCTTTTCGTACCGAATCGATCTCCTAGCCAACCAGAAATCGGAAGGAAAACAGCTAAACTAACTAAATACCCAACATTAACCGTCCCCATTGCAGATGAAGCTACTTGTAATTCTTTACTTATCGTTTGTAGTGCTACGTTCACAATTGTTGCATCCATAGCAGCCATAAACATCGCTGTTATATATACGATACTTACCACTACTTTTGGATTTATTTTTTCCTTCATTATCGTTTTCCTACTACTATTTTTTCGCCAGCTTGATTACTTTTCGGATCCAAATCTTTCCAGTTATTCTCAACATATTGTAAGCAATCGTGCCTGCTAGCTTCTTCATGTACGACATTCCACCCAATAGGTACATCAAGAAAGACAGGCCAGAGAGAATACTGGCCCTCCTCATTTTTTAATACTTTATATGTGTAATTATCATTTTCAAACGGATTCGTCATACTGTACTTACCCCTTTCTTATTCTGCAAATATTGCGCTAATACTTGTCCAATTTCTGTAAGTGGCCCTGGTTGACATAAATCTTTATGTCTACAATCAATATCATGTTGCACAATTTGTCCGTCTAAATAATTTAACCACGTATTTGGAGAGATAGGATCAAACCAGTCCGGTATTACAGTAGATCTAAAGAATAAAATATCTCCGTTATAAACTTCCGGTACGTATCCCCCTAACAATCCTACCGAATTTACATATGTTTCTTTCAAATTTAAAATGGTCTCTGTTTCAAGACTTGCTAATGCACTTCCATCTTTACGAAGTATTTCAATCGCACTTTCCATCGTAAGTGGTTTGCCATCCATGTTGTCTGGATCATATCCACCTAGAGCCAGTAGTGCGATTAACGCTTCTTCTTCAGTAGGCGCTTCCGTATTCGGTAGAAAGTGACCAGGATAAGAATCTAGCATAACGAGTAATTCTACTTCTTCCCCTTCATTTTGTAGTTGTGCTGCCATTGCATGCACAACATTTCCTCCGAGCGACCAACCGAGTAAACGATATGGTCCGTGAGGCTGTACTTCACGAACGTGTTTTAAATAATCCGCTGCCATTTCCTCTAAACTTTTGGGAAGTTCTTCATTTTTAGCGATACCTCGTGCTTGTACACCATAGATTGGATAATCTGTTCCTAAAGATTTCATAAGTCCTGCATAGCACCAACTTAATCCACCAGCCGGGTGTACACAAAATAGTGGCAATTGGTCCCCGCTTGCTCGTAACGGAAGCAACACATCGAGTGCACTTTGTCCATTTCCCACTTCGAGTCTTTCAGCAAGGCCTGCAACAGTAGGTGCTGCAAATAAAGTTCCGATATTTAATTCGACCCCAAGTGCTTCTTTCATGCGACTCATAAGCTGCACTGCAAGGAGTGAATGGCCACCAAGATCAAAGAATCCGTCATCAATTCCAATTTGAGGCACACTTAGCACTTCTGTAAACAAGTCACATAGCATTTCTTCTTGCGGTGTTCTTGGTCCACGACTAGAAGATGATGCGATAAATTCTGGAGCTGGCAATGCCTTTCTATCTAATTTACCGTTTGGAGTTAAAGGCAACTCATTTACTACTACAAAAGCATATGGAACCATGTAATCTGGTAGACTACCACTAGCAAACAGACGCATTTCATTCGTATCAATCGCTTCATTATTTGATGCGACGATATAAGAAACTAATCGTTTATTCCCTGGTTGATCTTCCCGTACAATAACTGCTACTTGCTCAACTGTAGGGTGTTTCATTATGACCGCTTCTATTTCTCCTAATTCAATTCGGAATCCACGAATTTTTATTTGATGATCTGCACGTCCTATATAATCTAGCGTCCCATCTTGACGCCAACGTGCTAAGTCTCCAGTACGATACATTCTTGTACCTGGCTTGCCAAATGGATCTGCAATAAAACGTTCTGCAGTTAAACCTGCCCTTCCTAAATATCCACGAGCAAGCCCTGCACCTGCAACATACATTTCTCCAACTACTCCAGGTGGCACTGGTTGTAAATAATGATCTAATACGTATACTTTAAGGTCAGGTATACTGCACCCAATTAAACTGTTTGCTCGTAAAGAAACGATTGTTTCATCTAACTCAATATAACTAACATGTACTGTCGTCTCAGTAATACCGTACATATTAATAAGCTTCGGTGCGTTATGAGGATGTCGACTATACCAATCTTCTAATCGACTTAGCTCAAGTGCTTCACCTCCAAAAACAACATATCGTAAAGATAATTTTTGGCCAATTTCTTCATTTTCACGATCTGCTTGCATCAATTGATAGAACGCTGATGGAGTTTGGTTTAAAACAGTTACCTTTTCTTTCACAAGAAGTTGTAAAAATTCTTTCGGTGAGCGACTTACAGTATGTGGTACTACGACTAGACGACCTCCATATAATAAAGGCCCCCAAATTTCCCAAACCGAGAAATCAAAAGCGTATGAATGGAACATCGTCCACACATCGTTTCCGTCAAACTGAAACCAATGATCAGTTGCTCCTAAAAGTCTTACTACATTTTGATGAGGTATCATAACGCCTTTCGGTCTACCTGTTGAACCTGATGTATAAATAACGTAAGCAATATGTGATGGAGTTAATGGCTTCACGCGCTCCATTTCATCAATATTGTCTTCACTATGTTTCTCAATTTCTTCTATTACTTTTACATTATCAACTAAAACTTTTAGTGCCTCATTACATTCAATTTCCACTTCTGAATTCGTTAAAACACATGATGGTTTCGCATCGTGCAGCATAAATGAAATACGGTCTGCTGGGTAATCTGGATCTAACGGAAGGTATCCAGCACCAGCTTTAAGAACAGCTAATAAGCTTACAACCATGTTTAATGATCTTGGCATCGCTAAAGCAACGAGTTGATCAGGACCAATTCCTTTTGCTATTAACAAACGAGCTAGTTTATTCGCTTTTTTATTTAACTCTTCATAAGTTAACTTTTCATCTTCAAAGACGACAGCAATAGAATTTGGATTTATATGAACTTGCTTTTCAAATAATTGTGATAATGTCATTTCTGGTGCAATTTGAAAACCACCATTCCACTTTTCTAACACTGTATTTTTCTCTGCTAAAGTTAATATTTCTAATCTGCCAATGGATTGATCCGGATTTATCACTGCATCATCTAATAACAAAATGAATCGTTCTATTAGTTTTTGAACCGTTTCACGTTTATATAAATCGGTACTAAACTCTAGTAATCCATGTAAACCGTTCGGAGTACCTTCACCCCCGTTACTCTCACTAATTTCAAATGTTAGATCAAACTTCGCAGAGCCAACACTTTGAATTTCAAGGCTCGCTTCTATATCCGGGACATCAAAGATTGCTTCTGGCGTATTTTGGAAAGCTAACATAACTTGAAATAGCGGATGACTATTTCGAGTACGCACCGGGTTTAACACTTCAACGAGTCGTTCAAATGGAACATCTTGATTTTCATAAGCTGCAAGATTTGCCTGCTTCACTCTATTCAATAATTCTTTAAAACTTGGATCTCCTGATGTATTTGTACGTAACACTAACGTATTTACAAATAAACCGACTATGTCAGAGAGTGCATCATCATTTCTTCCAGCAATCGGACTACCGATTGGTATATCAGTACCTGCACCTAATCTTGTAAATAGCGCACTTAGTCCTGCTTGCAATACCATAAACAAACTAACTCCGTTTTTCCGTGCGAGCTCTACTAACCTACTATGCATACCTGCATCTATATGAAAATGAATGGTTTCTCCTCTGTAACTCGTTTCCATTGGACGCTGATAATCTGTAGGCAACTCCAATTGATCTGGTAATCCCTTTAACTCTTTCTTCCAAAAATCTAATTGTGTTGAAATGAGACTTTCTTGTGTAGTTTCATCCCCTAACAATTGTTGTTGCCAAAGTGCATAATCTGCGTATTGAACCGGAAGTGTCTCTAGCTGTACTTTGTTACCTTGACATCGCGCTTTATACGCCGCTGTAAAATCTCTAGTTAACGGTTGTAATGACCAGCCATCCCCTACAATATGGTGTAATAGAATTAGTATTACATGTTCGTTTTCACTCACTGTAAAAAGTTGCAAACGAACTGCTGGTTCAACATCGAGGCTAAAGCTATATCTTACCGCTTCCGCAAGTGCACTCTCTAATTCACCTTTACATGTTTTTGTTTTAATCATTTCTAGATTTAAATTTTCCATATCTAAAATTTCCTGGTAGGAACTACCTAATACGTTAGGGAAAATTGTTCTAAGTGTTTCATGTTTCTCGACTACATCATTAAAGGCACCTTGCAATGCTTCCTCGTTCAACTTTCCAGACAAACGTATAACTAACGGAATATTATAAGTAGGGCTTGGACCTTCTAAACAATTCAAGAACCATAACCTACGTTGTGCAAATGAAAGTGGAACTTCATTTGGTCTTCTTACTTTCTTAATCGCTGGTCTTGCAGTTTTCGCTTGATCCAATTGCTTCGCTAGTTCAGCAACAGTTGGCGATTCAAATAGTTTTCCAATTCCTAATTCAGCACTTAACGTTTCACGAATTCTTGCCATTAAACGAGATGCAAGAAGCGAATGTCCACCCATTTCAAAGAAATTATCATCAATGCTAATGCGAGAAACTCCAAGTACTTCTGCAAATAAATCACATAATATTTCTTCTTTCGGATTTCTAGCAACTCTCTCATTATTTGTTCCATTAAAATCTGGCGCAGGTAATTTCTTTCTATCGATCTTTCCGTTTGGTGTTAATGGTAATTCTTCTAGCAACACAAATGCTGATGGTACCATATAATTCGCTAAACTTTCTGAAACATAAAAACGAAGTTCTGAAAGATTAATCGTTTCCTTCTCTTCGGCAACAATATACGCAATGATTCGTTTATCGTTCGGGCGGTCTTCTCGTACCATAACCACTGCTTGCTTAACATTTTCATGTCGTTGTATTACCATTTCAATTTCAGCTAATTCAATTCGGAAACCACGAATTTTAATTTGATGATCTGCGCGGTTCATGTACTCTAAAACACCATCTTTGCGCCATTTTACTAGATCACCTGTACGGTACATACGTTGTCCTGGTTTTCCATAAGGATTTGCAACAAACCGTTCAGCTGTTAACTCTGGTTTTCCTAAATATCCGCTTGCAAGTCCTTCCCCTGCAATATATAATTCACCAATAACTTCAGGTGGAACTGGTTGTAACCCTGCATCCAATACATACACTTCTGTATTGCAAATTGGCTTACCGATAGGAGGTATCCCATTTTCACTTTCATCAATGTTCATGAAGGTAGACCAAATCGTCGTTTCAGTTGGTCCATATAAATTAGTTATTGAGCAGCCTAATTCTCTTAATTTATTTGCTAAATGCCCTGGAAGAGCTTCACCACCAACAAGTATGTTTAGCCCTTGTAGCTTCTCTGGATAATCAGTTACTAACGCCTGCCAAAGCGTCGGTGTAGCCTGCATAATGGTCACTCTTTCTTCATGTAAAAGTGTCGTTAATGCAGAAGGCTCTTGTATGTCTTCCTTTTGCGCAATTGTTAAACTTGCACCACTAATAAGAGGTAAATAAATTTCTAGAGTAGAAATATCAAACGCAAATGTTGTAACTGCTAATAAATGATCATGTTCATGTAACAAAAACTTTTGTTGCATGAACATTAAAAAGTTACTTAAACCTCTCATAGGAACAATTACACCTTTTGGGTTTCCTGTTGAGCCTGAAGTATATATTGTATAGGCTGAGTTTAAAAGCGATACATCATTCTTACATGCTATATTCATACGAGAATATGTAAGTAATGCTAGTTTCGTTTCTTCGTCATCTAATACAATTTTTTTTATATCATTTTTTATAACTAACTTAGATGAAACAGATGAATGTGTTATGATACAAATTGGTTTTGCATCATTTACTATATAATTTATTCGCTCAGCTGGATATTCTGGATCTATTGGTAAATACGCTGCACCAGCCTTTAAAACTGCTAGCATACTAACTACCATTTCCGTTGATCTTGGAAATACTAAAGCTACAAACTGATTTGGTCGTATTCCTTCTTCTACTAAATAATGTGCTAGTTCATTCGCTCGTTCATTTAGCTCTTTATACGTAAAGTTTACACCGTCACAAGTAATCGCTAGTTTATTGGGATTTTTTTGCACTTGTTTTTCAAATGATATAGGTAGACTGATTAACTCATCGTCTTCCTTCGTTTCATTCCATTCCAATAAAACTTTATGATTTTCTTCAGGAAGAGTAATGTTTATCTTTCCAATCGACTCGTCTTTTTGATAAGCATTTATCATTAATTCTAATAATTGCATAAATCTTTCTTTATGCAATGCTAGCTCCGCACCATTATATACTTCCGGATTCGCATCAAAATGAATCATTAGCTCATTTTGATCAAAACGTTTATATACATTTATTGATAAATCATCGACAGGTCCCGCTGATAAATTATGTGTTATCCCACGATTCCCACCAAAGTTAAGCCCGTAATCAAAAGGCATAACATTCACTAACGGTCCAAATAATCTTTGATTTTCACCTAATAACTTAAAGTCTCTTCTTAATTCCTCATGACGGTATTTATGATGGCGACGTACATCTCGCATTTCTTTAGAAACTTGCTGTAATAATTCTACGAGAGTTATATTTGGAGTTACAGTAAGACGAAGTGGTACTAAATTCATTACCATACTAGGTGTATGAATAGATGCAGAACCTAGACGCCCCATCATCGGTAAACCTAAAACAATATCATTTTCACCTGTTAATTTATGCATATAAATACTTGTTACAGCGACAATGAATTCCGGCCAACTTGTTAACGAAATATTGATATCTTCTAGTAAAGTTTTTGTACTAGAACTAGATAAACAAGCTGTTTCGCGTAAAAATCCATTTGATGTTCTCGGTGCTCGTTCTGCCAAACTTACAACTTCTGGTTCATCCGCAAATTTTTCTAACCAAAAAGCACGATCTTCCTGAAATTGTTTAGACTCACGATACTCCATATCTTCTTGCACAACTTTTGCAAGAGAGCCAAATGTCTTTTCATTCTTGTTTGTTTCTTCTATAAGTGATGTATACTCATTCGCTACCTTTTGGCTAAGAAGTGAAAATCCATAGCCATCCATCACAATGTGATGGATGCGCTGATACCAAAAGAAACGATTATTTTCAACTTGAATAAGCGCTTCAATAAATAAAGTATCTTTTTTCAAATCGACTGGCATAGATAAATCATTTTTCATCCATGCTTTAGCAGCCTCTTCAGGATTTTCTTCTTTACGAACGTCAATAAAATGCATATGAAACTGTGATTCTTCAATAACTTGCCATGGGCCAATTTCATCTTCTTCGAAACGAACATGAAGTGCCTCAGCTTCCATTACAACTTTACGTACAGCTAATTCGAAAATTTCTTGATGAATATTTCCGTTTATTTCTACATATTCCCCAGTATTGTAAATTGGATTAAGCGGATCTAATTGTTGCGCAAACCACATGCCAGACTGCGCAGATGATAACGAATGACGAATCTTTTGACTGTTAGGCATTCTTTACTACCCCTTTATTATGTAGTCTATTTGTTACAGCACCTGTGCTGTTTGTGAAGATAGTAAACTGTACCAACCCGCAACAGTTGGACGTTCTGCTAAATCTGCAAAAGTGATTTCTTTCCCTTCACGACGCCACTTCTCTACTAAACTCATAATTCTGACCGAATCAAGCCCTCTATTTAATAAGTCCTCATCAATATCAATACTCTCTACTGGCTCACGAAGTAGTTGTGCAACTAATTCATGCACTTCCTGTATAGTGATCCCTTCACTCTCATCACCTTTGACACTTTGTAAATCGTTTAACAGTAGGCTTGTTGATGTCGTTACTGCACATCTATTTGATGCATACTCCAATGCTTGTTTATGATGCTCTAGTGAAAAATCAGCAACTGCATCTGCTACAAAGAACGGCTCTATACCATCCATAAATGCTTCACAAGCTGTTAAAAGGCAGCCAATATGCGCATAAATACCGCAAATAATGAGTTGATCTCTTCCTTGTTCATGTAAAATTTCTAATAGATTTGTCTTTTTAAATGCACTATATCTCCATTTTGTTAGGAATATATCATCCTCATCAGGAGTAAGTTCATCAACAATTTTCTTTTTATCTGGTCCAGCAGGAATACCGTCACCCCAAAAGTCTTGTAATAAACCTCGTTGTTCTAACGTTTGCCCACCAGGTTGCGCTGTATAAACAACTGGTATACCAAGTTCCTTACATTTTTCTCTTATCATTTTAATATTTGAAATAAGTTCTACTTTCGGTGATTCTTTATCGTTATATGCATCAAGAAAATATTCTTGCATGTCATGAATTAAAAGTACTGCACGTTTCGGATCTGGTGTCCAATTCACTTTATTTTTTGGTAGTTCTGATTCAATTGGCATTTTATATACTGAAATAGATGGGATAGCCATCTAATCACTTCCTTCCTGTTTTTATTATTGTTTTACTGTAATAAGTTTTTCAGCAATGACTTTACGTAATTCTTTTTTACTTACCTTTCCAACGCCTGTTTGCGGGAATGATTCAATAAATTCAATTCGATCTGGAATCTTATAAGCTGCTATACCGCGTTCTCTTAAAAACATTTTTAATTCACTTACTGCCGGAGCTTGTCCACGAGCTATAACAAATGCACAAGTACGTTCTCCTAAATAATCGTCAGGCATAGATACAATCGCTACATCATGTACTGCATCATGTGCTAATAGATGATTTTCAACTTCTTCTGCGGCAACTTTCTCACCACCACGATTAATTTGATCTTTATCTCTTCCTTCTACAATGATGTAACCTTGTTCATTTACTTTCACAAGATCTCCTGTACGATAAAATCCATCCTTTGTAAACGATCGTGCATTATGCTCTTCTGCTTTATAATAACCACGAATTGTATACGGCCCTCTTGTTAATAAACTACCTACTTCGCCCGGTTTTACATCGTTGTCATTTTCATCAACAACTCGTACTTCATCGAGTGCAGACATTGGTCTACCTTGTGTATGAATAATAATTTCTTCAGGATCATCTAATCTTGTATAGTTCACTAATCCTTCCGCCATACCGAATACTTGCTGTAATGTACATCCAAATGTAGGGCGTATACGTTTTGCAACTTCAGCACTAAATTTCGCACCACCTACTTGAATCACTTCTAGACTCGATAAATCGTTATTACGTGAAGATGCAGCATCAAGCCATATCATTGCTAATGGCGGTACGAGAGCAGTAATCGTAACTTTTTCTTTTTCAATAAGTGCAAATGCCTCATCTGGACTACCTCCAGTTGCCAGCACTACTTTTCCACCCGCATAGAAAGTTCCAAATGTTCCAGGAGAGCTCATCGGGTAATTATGTGCTACTGGAAGAACGGCCATATAGACACTCTTTGCACTTAAATTACAAATTTCAGCGCTAACACGTAAACTATAAATATAATCATCATGCGTTCGAGGAATTAATTTAGAAAGTCCTGTTGTCCCCCCTGATAATTGGAGAAACGCAACATCACTTGGCTGAATGTCTGGTAATGGAACGGGATCTATATATAAATCACTTATGTTCACAAATTCTTCTTCTTCTCCCACTACAATTACATGTTGTAAAGTCGGCACTTTCTCTTTCACTTCTCTTGCTAGTTTTCGATAATCAAAACCGAGAGCTTTATCTGAAATAACGTAAGCACTCGCCTCACCAAACTCACAAAAATAACTAATTTCACTGCTTCGATGTGAAGGTAATGCAAAAACAGGAAGTGCCCCAATTCGAAATAGCGCAAAACATACTTCGAAAAACTCAATAACGTTAGGTAGCTGGATTACAACTCGATCCTCTTGCTTTATTCCTAAATTCAGTAGACCTGAAGCTAATCGATCTACTTTTTTATCAAGCTCACTATACGTAATATGCGTATTACCACTTACAACTGCAATTTGATCGCCATATTTTTCAGCTCGCTCTCTTAACATCACGCCAAATGTTTCCCCAAGCCAACACCCTTCCTCTCGATAACGATCAGCAAATTCTTTTGGCCATTTTGTATAACCTGTTAGCATTCTTTCTGCCCCCTACTTTTCATTAAGTGAACTATCATTTAACCCTAAAGCTTTCAACATTGTTTGGAACTTAGCTGATGTTTCTGCTAATTCATCTTCTGGTTTTGACTCAGCAACAACGCCCGCTCCTGCATATAAACGGAGTGTATTTTCTTGTACTTCAGCACAACGAATTGTAACAATCCATTCACCGTCTCCATTTAAATCACTCCACCCTAGCATTCCTGTAAAGAATTCACGGTCAAATGGCTCAATTTTTTGAATCGCCTCTCTCGCTTCTTCCATCGGTGTTCCGCAAACTGCTGGCGTCGGATGAAGAACAATTGCTAATTCCAAAGAAGTAGTATTCGGATCTTTTAGTTCACCTTTCACTTCAGTAGATAAATGCCACATCGCTTCACTATGAATAACGGATGGCTTTTCCGGAACATGTAATGTATGACAGTACGGACGAAGCGCTGCAACAACTGCTTCTACTACTACCGCATGTTCATGTAAATCTTTTGGAGAAGAAAGTAATTCCTCTGCTCTTCTCTTATCTTCAACTGAATCCTCACTACGTGGCCTTGAACCAGCTAACGGATTAGAAATAACTTGCATACCATTACGTGAGACGAGTAATTCAGGGCTCGCTCCAATTAACGTCTTACTATTCTCCTTTTCATCTTTCGGTAAATTCACAGCAAATGTATATCCGCGCTTATTATGCGCTGCTAATTCTCGAAGAAGTTTTTGCTTATCAATCTTTTCGGAAGATTTTACATCTAACGATCTGGATAGAACGATTTTCTTTAAATCCCCGTCCTGTATTTTTTTAATCCCTTGCTTCACACCATTCATATACACTTCAGGCGCTGGTACAGGCGTCATTTCGAATGTTAAGTTCTCATTTATTTCAAGCTGATTTGTTGTATCCAATTGTAATCGCTCAGAAGTCCTACTATATTCTGGTACGATAAGTTGAACTTCTTTTCTACGATCAAATGGCAAAGCACCGACAACGATAGGATTCGGATTTCCTGCTTGTTTTGCATTACGTAATTCTGCTTGCACAAACTCTGGAAAACTTTCAATTTCATGATGCTTTATTGTAGTAAACTCTCCCTCTGCTAATATCGTTCGAGTTGGTGAAGCGAAAAAGAATGAAGATTCAGTCTTATAATCTTCTAGTAATTTTTCTGACAGTTCCTTTACAGCCGTAAATTCATTCATTGTATACTAACCCCCTGAATTTTTTTATTAAACTCCTAATGTCGCTCCGCCATCGACACATAAATTGTGCATTGTAATATGACTTGCTTTATCTGAAGCTAAAAACAATACCGCTTCAGCAATTTCTGAAGGCTGTGCAATTTTTTGTAACGGTATACCGAGTCTATATGCACTTTGAGTACCTGCTATTATATTTTTTGCGCCATTCTCATCAGCCCATAGTAACCTTTGCATTTCAGTTTCAGTTGAACCTGGAGAAACTACGTTACAGCGAATGTTGTATGCTGCAAGTTCTAATCCTAAACATTTCATAAACATCGTCGTTGCAGCTTTTGATGCAGCATACGCAGCCATCTCCATTCTCGGAGTATTTGCTGCATTTGAACCAACTGTAACAATTGCCCCTGACTTTCTTTGCATCATATGTTTACTTACCGCTCGGGACATATAGAAAACTCCTGTAGAATTTACAGAAAATGTTTTATTCCAATCTTCATCACTTAACGAGTGAATCACTCCCATACATAAAACCCCTGCAACATTCACTAATATATCTATCGGTGCTATTTCATTTTCAATATCATTTACCATCTGTTCAACTGCGGTACTATCACTTACATCTAAGCAAAACGTTTTCAAATGTATTTCATTTAAGAGTTCGTTTAATCCCTCTTCATTTTGATCAACCGCAATAACTGTAGCTCCTCTTTCTAAAAACATTTTGGCAACAACACTACCTATACCTTGGGCTGCACCTGTTACTAAAACAGTTTTCCCATCAAATTCCCCTACGTTCATTTCCTCTATCCTTTCATTTGAAAATTAATCTAATCAAACAAATAATGATAATGATTATCATTATCGATGTAAAAAATAATACACTTACTAAAGTAATTGGTCAAGTGTACTTTTCATTAAAATGTTATTCATTGATAATGTTTTTCATTTAACGTTCTTACACCGAAATGATAATCTTTCTCAATAAACTTGTCAACATATTTTTATTTTTCAGATAAATACTTTAGTGATTTTCAATACAATTACATCTAAAAGTATTAATAAACACTTACATTAATACTTTAATTCTTACTCCTCTTTGTAAAAATTAAAGATGATAAACTGGAGATCCCTTCAGTTACAAATCCTTAACAAAAAATCGAGCATTTATTTTCTCAATATTTTTCTGAAAATATATCTTGCAAACATCAATGCATATTTTCTTTATTATTTAAGATTTAATACATATTTCGAATATGATGTATCGATTTATTATATTCCAATATAATCCAAATGGACATTTCACTCACTTTTATATCAAAAAAAATAAAAAGTAATTTAACCTTGTTAAAATAACTCAAAAAAAGCACCCTATTTAACAGGATGCTTTTTCGTAACTATAGTGTTATAGAAGATTTATATACTTATGCTACACTGCGATACTCTTCTTCTTGTTCTTTTTTCTGTTTAGGTGCTTGAATTAAAATTGCGATAATGAATGACACGACACATAATACACCGATCACCATGAATGTTGGTTTGAATCCACCCAGAAGTGCACCGATAAAGGAACCTGCAAGCGCTCCAAATCCAAATCCTTGATACACAATTCCGTAGTTCTTACTATGATTTTTCATACCGTAGAAATCACCAACAATAGCTGGGAAAATCGTGATATTTCCACCAAAGCAAAACGCTACACTTGCTACACATACGAAATAGATACCGTAATTTAAATCTACAAAACTTAGAACTAAGACTGAACTTGCCATAACAACAAAAGTACCAGTAACGATTTTTAAGCGGCCGATTTTATCTGATAACGGTCCTAGAATAATACGACCTAATGTATTGAAGATTGCAACCATAGCCACCGCATTAGCTGCTGTTGCTGCGTTAAGTCCTACAAGTTGAACACCAATATCTTTTACCATACCAATTAAGTATAAGCCACTCATACATGATGTAAATAACATAATAAATAATAAGTATACTTGTTTTGTGCCTAACATTTCTTTCGTTGTATATTCATGAGTGTTTGTTTCCTGAACTGCACCTTGATCAGCAGCTTGATGGATTAAACAAGATCCAAGGACAATCATAGCTGTAACAATTAAACCCCAGTATATAAATGCTTGGGATACACCAACTGATTCGATTAACTGTGCGTTAACGTATTTAAAGATTAAACTACCTGAACCATATGCAGAGACAGAAATTCCAGCAATTAAACCTTTACGCTCTGGAAACCACTTTATTAAATTAGATAATGAAGTGATATATGCTGTACCATCTGCATAACCCACAACAACCCCCGCTAGTACATAAAGCAAAATTAATGAGGAAGCTTGTGAACTAAGTACTAATCCTAGTCCTAATGCTAGTCCAGCTATCATAATAAGTTTACGAAGTCCCCATTTTTCTTGCAATTTACTCGCAAATAAAGTTGAAAATGCTAAGGAAAGACTAGTAATTGAGAAAGTTATCGCAACTGCGTTAAGACTCCAACCGTATTTACTAACTAAAGGCTGATTGAATAAACTCCATGTGTATATCGTCCCAAGTCCCATTTGAACTATGACTGTACCAAGGACAACAAGCCATGGATTAACATTTGATTTTTTCATACCTTTTCGCCTCCTCTTTCTATTTCAATGCTTTTCGCTAAGTCTTGTTTTTTTATGTTCATTTTGGTCACCTCTTTTGATTTAACACCTTCATTGTATAAGATGTTTCCACTTATGTAAGCACTTACAAGATAGAGCGTTAAAAACATGGAATCAGTTACAGAAAACGAAGGACGAAATACAAAAAAGCACTTATTAAATACGTAACAGTTATTTATATTGGTTTGTATAAGTTCGATTTACATTTGTTTTTGAACCCCTTTTTAAAAAGTGAAACAAAAAAACCGTCTCTTTAATATTTATTAAAAAGACGGTTTTATTAGATCAATTCATAAGCTTGACTTTCTTTATACGTTTATCATTGTTTCTTCAAATGTAACAATTGGCTCTACAAATCCCACCATAATGAAAGCATTTTTAATAAGTCTTGTTAAAATTTCTTTTCATTCTGCACACATAGACAACAAATATTTTTTTGATAAATAAAACTAAATATTCACTAATATACTTATACGTGGTTTAATATATATAATAAAAAATATTTCTGTCTTTAATGAGGAGGTACTATGAAAGCAAACGTAGGGGATACTATACTTTTTCAACGAAACAATTTAAAGATTACAGGATCTGTACTAAAACTTTATACTGAATCGGTCTTAGTTGAAATTACAAATGTAAGCGGTGGTACTTTTGAATTTGATCGAACAATTGTAAATCATAAAAACTATAAAATTTTAAATGCGAATACATAAAGTGAAACTTTAATCAGTGGGGGTTTTGTTCATCCCCCACTGATTATTAGTTGAACCAATCGGACGTTTACGGACAGCCCGACTCCCATCTAACTTCTTTGCTCCAACTGAATTTTGAGATGGGAGTTTTACTTTCCGTTAACGCGGGATAAAACAACACAAAATAGCCCCTGCTCATCAGCAGCGGCTATTATATATGAAAATAATTCATTAGTTTATATATCCTAAAACACTTACAATCTTACTCGCTTTTAAATTATTAATATGGTAATAAATTTCCAAACCTCTTCTCTCAGCTCGTAACACTTTACCCTTCATTTTTGATAAATGTTGTGAAACCGTCGATTGTGGAATATTTAGTAATTCTGTTAATTGCGTTACATTACAAGTTTTTCTCGTACTTAATTCATTTACAATTTGTAATCGGATTGGGTGAGCCATAATTTTTAAAATATCTACATCTTCTTCTGAAACTAAACTTTTTCTCATTTCACTCGTATATGTTGTCATAAGACATTCCCCTTTTATGTGAATTTCTCTTATTTAGATCTATTTCCAAAATATTTAAAACTCCGACGGGAAACCTTTATATAAAAATAATAGAATTTTAAATTTTTAAAAACAGAACGAAATACAATTCACTTTATTTATTTGGTACATATACATAATACAATGTTAATATGTGCTCTATGTGAAGTTCGCATAAATTTGTAATGAAGATTTTTCAAACAATTCACATGTAACTATTCACTTCCTCCTAACACTATCCAGTGATTTTAACATATTTTAGGCATTTGTATATACTATCTACAAAATAAATGTTGTTAAGGGGGATTTCAAATGCCAACAATGTTACAAGAAGAAGTTGAAGAAGCGCGCGAAACATATGTCAGTCGTATCATCTTGGTCGGTGGATCGGCTTTATTTTTAGTAGGTGGTGTTATATCTGCAATTTCGGCTTTTAAAACTTATAACCGTTTGGAAAATACGCCGCCGTCTACAGATAACTCATAGATAAATTATCTAATTTTGAATAACAAATAAATGCCTCCTCAATACAGAGGAGGCATTTATTTTATCAAAAGTTCTATACTAAAGAATCACAAATAATATGAATTACAATTGAACTTACTTCACCACAAACCTTGTCTGACTACACCCATCCTTCTGCTTCGTTACTTCTAATACAGCTGGCATTGCGTTTTTTAGCTCTTGCACGTGTGAAATGACACCGATAAATCGACCTGATTTTTGTAAGTCAATTAAGGCGTCAACCGCTTTTGTTAATGACTCCTCATCTAATGAACCGAATCCTTCGTCGATAAACATCGTTTCGATTGAAATACCGCCTTCATACGCTTGAATGACGTCTGCCATGCCGAGCGCTAAGCAAAGTGAGGCATTAAATTTCTCGCCGCCAGATAGTGTTTTTACATCGCGTGTTTGGCCAGTATATGCGTCGTATACATCTAACCCTAATCCACTTTGACGATTTCTCTTTTCTACTCGTTCACTTCGTTTTAAATAAAATTGTCCATTTGATAATTTGCGTAATCGTTCGTTTGCGATTTGAACGATTTGTTCTAAATACTCAATTAAGATGTAACGTTCAAATGATATACGGCTTTCGTTATCACCTTTCATTACTTCATATAAGTCAACAAGTTCTTGGAAAGCTTTTTCTTCCTCATGAATTTGCTCATCGATACGTCTAATATTTTCATGTAAATCAGAAATATATGTTACCGCATTTTGCGCACGTTGACGTTTTTCTTTAATGATATCAAGGTTAATTTCTAGTTCTTTAATGTGTTCACCTAACGTCGTAATATCCATATACTCTTTATCTTTTAATTCAGCATGTAACTCTTCAATTTGTTTTGCAAGTACTTCAAGAGATGAATAATAGCTTTGAATTTCTTTTTGTAACATATCCATCTCGGCATCACTTAATTTCGCTTCTTTATACGTAATTTGAGCTGTAAATCCACTCTGTTCAAGCTCTCTCATAAAGCGCGTGAAAGTCTCTTCTTTCTTCGATTTTGCACTTTCAAATTGATTAGAAGCACCTTCCTGTTCTGCTTGAATACGTATATTTTCATTTTGCCAATGTTGATACGCCTCCTGCACTTTCTTCCATTCGTCCTCCATTAATTTGAGCTCATGCATAGCTTGGTCAAACTGGACTTTCCAAGCTTGGACTGTTTGTAAGTTTTCAGGAATGTTTTTCTTATCATGTTCATATGACGTACGAAGCTGCATACAATCCATTTCTATACGGTGCTGCTCTGTTTCTACCTCATGTTTTTGTTTCTGAAGTGCATCTACTTTTTCTTCTATGCTTTTTATTTTCACAGCTGTTTGCTTACGCGTTTCTTCACTTGCTTTTAACGTATTCACTTCAGTTGCTAATTGTTTTCCTTTTTGAACAAGCGCACTATATGTTTCAGCTAATTCTTCCGATTGGTAGCCTCGCTTCTTAACCTCTTCTATTACTTGCTCATATTGAAGATGATAGAAATTCCATTTCTCCTCTACTTGCACATGTAATTTTTCGGCAATATTCTTCTTGTCTCTTAAATCATTTAACTCTTTTTCATTGATGGCATCACTTTGCTCTGAAGCTTTTTTCGGATGGTTCGTGCTGCCACATACTGGACAAGATTCACCATCATGTAGATGAAGAGCCAATATACCAGCTTGTTCACTTAACCAGCGACGCTCCATATTCTCATATGCACGAACTGTCTCTTGCATCTTAGTAAATGCAGTTTCTTTTTCTTGCTCGAATTTTTGTTTTTCTTGCCATACATCATATGCTTGCTTTAAAACTTTTGCATCTTCTCGCATATTCGTTAGTTCTTCTACTTTATCTACATATCGTTCAAGCGCTCGCTCCAATTGCTGTAATTCACCAGACATTAGCTGTTTTTGATTTGTATGCTCTTCTAATTGTCGATCTAAGTTTTTCATACTTTCTTTTAATTTTCCTAGTTGAATTTCTGCATTTTGTAAATTCAATTGTTTCTCAGCTAATGATGCAATAATCGGTTGTAACTCTTCTAATCTTTGAACAAGTTTTTTTGCATTTTCTCTCTCAGGTTCTTTATTCTTTATTGCTTCATATTTCTCCTGAGCAAGTTCAAAATTATTCATTATATTTTCTTTTTTAGCGATAATTTGTTTTAACAAACTTTCAGCTTTCTGCTCATTTTCCATCGCTTCTTCGTGCCATTGTTCAAATGGTAATAAGCGCTTCGCTTGTTCCGCACGCTTAAAAGATATTTCTTTCATTTCAATTACTGAACGGTTTTCTTGTAAATTATTATATTTCTCATTCTTTTGTTGTAAATCTATAAATTTCTCATTTACAGACTTCGCTGCATGAAAACGTGTTTCAGCATCCTTTAATTGCTTCGTTTGAACATCTTGTTCTACTTGTAATTGCTCAACCTCTGCCTTATACACAGCTGTTTCTTGTTCTAATGCTTCTACTACTTGATGTGTATTTACATGCTCTTGTTCCACTAAAGTCTCTAATAATGCTCCATCTCGAATTGGTAATTTAAAAACATTACGGAAATATAGCTCTCGCTCTTTCTGTTTTTCTTGTAAGACGTCTTTCCATTGTTTTCGTTTTTGATCAAGTAACTCACGCATTAACTTATAACGATCTGTTTTAAAAATACGACGCAAAATTTCTTCTTTGTTTTCTGTCTCAGATGTTAATAGTTTTCGGAATTCCCCTTGCGGTAACATAACAATTTGGCTGAATTGATGTTTACTTAAACCAATTAAATCTTCTACTTTTTTATTTACATCCGTTACATGGAAACGATCAACAGCCGGAATCTTCTCTTCATCAATTACTTCATATAATTCTACTGCATGTCCCGTAATCGTCTTGTTCCCTTGTTTTTTATGTCCCAGTTGTCGTTTTATTTCATAACGTTTCCCTTTTAACTGAAAGGTTAATTCTACGCTTGTATACACATTATCATCAGCAAATTGACTGCGGAGCATGCTCGTATCACTTCGTTCTTCTCCGCTTGCCTCACCATATAAAACATAACAAATCGCATCAAAAATCGTTGTCTTTCCAGCGCCCGTGTTCCCAGAAATGGCGAAAATACGATGCTCTCCCAAATCGTCAAAATCAATTACTTCTTTCTGTTTATATGGGCCAAATGCCGTCATAATAAGCTGAATCGGTCTCATCCTCGTTCACCTTCCCGTTCTTGCACTGTTTGTAATACTTCTACAAATAGACGTTCTTTCTCTTCTGATAAATCTAAGCCTTTCATTTCTTTATAAAAAGCCTTTAATAATGATAAATCATCCATTTTATGTCTTGAAACAGTTACTTCATTTGACTCAGTGAACTCTCGTCTTTGAATGGCTCTTTCAACATGCATTGCATTTGGATAAACAGAGCGTATTTTTTCCATTGGCTGCAAGACAGGATTTTCATCTAATAATTTTACAAACACGTAATCTTCACTTACTGGATGTTGTAACAATTCATCTATTTTCGCTTCTACTGTTCGCATTTTACGGCGTGGAGTAAGTAACCTTTTTTCAATTGTTGCTTCACCTTGCTCGTTCAGTTCCACAATATAATATCCTTTTTTATGCTTTTCTTCAGAAATAGAATAGGCAAGTGGCGAACCGGAATATCGAATTGTCTCATTACGTACGAAATGCGCTTGATGTAAATGTCCAAGCGCTGTGTAATGAAATTTATCAAAATAATGACTATTTACGTATTCAGCACCACCAATTGAAAGTGGTCGTTCAGCATCACTTGTATTCTCTTCCGCTTCTCCAGCAGAAGTTACAAATGCATGACCAACAAATACATGTCTAGCTTCTTTATCCATCGCTTCAGATAGCTCATTCATAAAAATACGCATCGCATCATCATGAGAACGTACGTCTTCATTTTTCAATACATGTCTAACTATACTTGGATCCGCGTATGGAATGAGATGGAAGTGAACCTCGCCATATTCATCATTTAAAATAATTGGTTCATAGGGAAATTGAAATTGCCCTACAATAAATAAGCCTTGTTTTTTCATTAAACTACTTCCAAAATGAATACGATCTGGACTATCATGGTTCCCAGCAACTGCAATAACTGGTGTTTGTAAATCAATCACTATTTTTTGCAGCACATCATTTAATAAGTCTACTGCTTCTGTAGGTGGAATTGCTCGGTCATATAAATCCCCTGCAATAATTACGGCATCTGGTTTTTCTTCTTCAACAGCTTGTACAAACTGATCTAGTACAATCTTTTGATCTTCAGTCATATACACGCCATGAACAAGCTTTCCTAAATGCCAATCGGCTGTATGAAATAACTTCATGGTTTCCTGCTCCTTTTAATTTACTGAATTTAGTGATACAAGTTGATAGTTTATTGTAGTTTTTCCGTTCTCCCATTCTAACTTTTGTATCATTGCACTACCGATTCTTTCTTCATTTGATTTATATAAAGGTAATATTTCTTGAACTGTAAATAAGTGATAACCATCCAATTTTAATTGAAATATGTTTTCTTCTATATGTAATCTTACTTCTTTTTCATTTGAAATAATTTTTGTGTGCATCTCAAATTTCATGATAGATACAACCCCTTTTTCTAATCTCTACACTATTAATAGTATATTGGCTATGCAAGATTGACAAGTAAATACACGGTAAAGTACATACTTTTCTATTGCGATATGTTTTTTTATTTTTACATATAGTACGGTATGTGAAATTTTATTCTTTCCAAAAATAAAGATGTCTCATATGACATCTTTATTTTTGGATAAAGTCTTTCATTACATAATATAAAACTGTAATGAAAACAATCGCTACAAAAAATGAAAATACTGCAACAATGTACCCATCTTTATTTAATAAAATGCAAAAAGAAATAGATATGATAAAAATCGGAAATACAAGTCGTACTTTATCCTTCACTTCCTCTGTCGTATCTGTATGATGAAAATACTGCGTTATCCCTATCATTAAAGAAGACAAAATAATCACCGACAATAGTAAAGGTACTGGCATTCCGATTTCTCCTTTCTCTATTTCTAATGAAAAGCAATTTTTCTTTCATTATAATCACTTCAAATACTCTTTTCGAAGTGATTATGTACAATTTACACATATATAATAGCTTGTTTATCATGGTAACTTCAAATAATTACAATTACAGTAATGTTGTAATATTCATTTTCAACCTCCAAAATCCTGCAAATATAACTCGTCAAAATATGCAGTGGACAAATTAACATATACCGCTAACTTTAGACAAAATTTATAAAGGACATTTCAGTACGTATAAAGAATTAAGAATAAGAAGATATGTAAGGGAGGATGAATTATGACTGAACACGTTTTATTTTCTGTTAGCGAAAACGGCGTTGCATCAATTACTTTAAACCGCCCAAAAGCACTTAATTCTTTATCTTATGACATGTTGCAACCAATTGGGCAAAAGCTGAAAGAGTGGGAACATGATGAGCGAATTGCGCTTATCGTATTAAAAGGAGCTGGCACAAAAGGTTTTTGTGCAGGTGGCGACATTAAAACTCTTTATGAAGCACGTTCAAATGAAGCTGCATTGCAGCATGCGGAACGTTTTTTTGAAGAAGAGTATGAAATTGATACATATATTTATCAATATAAAAAACCGATTATCGCTTGTTTAGATGGAATTGTAATGGGTGGTGGTGTCGGTCTTACAAATGGTGCGAAATATCGAATTGTAACTGAGCGTACGAAATGGGCAATGCCAGAGATGAATATTGGCTTCTTCCCAGACGTCGGTGCTGCTTATTTCTTAAATAAAGCTCCAGGGTATGCTGGCCGCTATGTCGCTTTAACAGCATCTATTTTAAAAGCTTCTGACGTATTATTTATAAACGCTGCTGATTATTTTATGGCATCTGATTCATTACCAAATTTCCTTACTGAACTGGAAAGTGTACATTGGCATAAAGAAGATGATGTACATACTCATTTAAAAGAAGTCATTCGTACATTTGCAACTGCTCCAACATTAGAAAGCGAGCTTTCCCCTTCATTAGAAGAAATTAATTCACATTTTGCATTCGATACAATTGAAGAAATTATTCATTCATTAGAAAAAGATCAAAGTTCCTTTGCTTTACAAACGAAAGAAACGTTATTATCAAAATCTCCTATTTCACTAAAAGTAACATTAAAACAGTTTATTGATGGACAAGATAAGTCCGTTGAAGAATGTTTCGCTACTGACCTTGTACTTGCTAAAAACTTCATGAGACATGAAGATTTCTTTGAAGGAGTACGATCTGTTGTCGTTGATAAAGACCAAAATCCAAATTATAAATATAAGCTGTTAAGTGATGTTTCAGAAGAAGATGTAAACCGGTTCTTTAACTTACTTAATGCGTAAAGTGAAAATTTAATAAGTAGGGTTGATCTCCCTCTTATTATTAGTAGAAGCAATCGCCCTTTCATACGGGATAAAATTGAGGCTATAGGGTCGTATAATTACACGCCTATATAGCCTTTTTCCTATTTAATAAATTTTAATAAAATTTAATTTTATTAAATCAAATTATGTGCTACACTATTTTTAATTAAATATTCTAAAAATAAAAGAAGGAGGAGCGACTATGATTGAAAATTATTTTCTTTTCATCATTATGTCTATTTGTCTTATTATTTTACCTGGTCCTGATACTGCAATGGCTACGAAAAACACATTAGTTGCTGGTAAGGTAGGCGGGGTGAAAACAGTGTTCGGTACATGTGTTGCACTATTGATTCATACTTTAGCAGCAGTAATCGGACTTTCCGCACTTATTGTAAAGTCAGCTCTTTTATTTTCTATTTTCAAGTACGTTGGAGCTCTATATTTAATTTATATTGGTATTAAAGCCCTTTTAGCAGTAAGAAATAAAGAAGGCGTCAATACGAACGATATATCTTTGAATAACGCAAACGAGCATACTTCTTGCTTTCGCCAAGGGTTTCTTACAAATTTATTAAACCCTAAAATCGCAGTCTTCTTTTTAACATTTTTACCGCAATTTTTAAATCCAAATCATAATACGTTTATCCAACTTCTTATAATGGGCCTTACTTACCTAGTTTTAACAGTTATTTGGTTCGCTTTTTATATATTTTTAATTGATAAAATTAGTGCTTTTATGAAAAAACCGAAGACACAACGTTATATTCAAGGGTTAACGGGAATTGTCTTAATTGGTTTTGGTATTAAACTAGCTTTTGAAAAAAGCAATTAACAAGAAGAAAACCACCACTATTCATAGTGGTGGTTTTCTTCTTAACAACTGATTTGGCTGTCTACTTTATATTAAAACCAGCGCTCAGTTACAACTTTTTTACGTGTATAGAATTGAACGCCATCTGTACCATTTGTACCTAAATCCCCAAAGAATGAAGCTTTATTTCCTGCGAATGCGAAGAATGCCATTGGTGCTGGAACGTTTACGTTTACACCGATCATGCCCGCATCGATGTTATCACGGAACGTTTGTGCATGTTTACCGCTTGATGTATAAATAACCGCTCCATTTGCAAATTTAGATTGGTTTGTTAGTTTAATACCTTCTTCTAAATCTTTAACACGTACAATGCTTAATACTGGAGCAAAAATCTCATCTTGCCAAATTTTCATTTCTTGATTTACACCATCAAAGATTGTCGCACCTACAAAGTAACCTTCTCCAACTTCTTCCTTAATTTTACGGCCATCTACTAATAAAGTAGCTCCATCTGCTACACCGCTATTAATATAGCCTAATACGCGTTCTTTATGAGATTCACGAATTAATGGTCCAACATAATTATCTTCGTGGAAACCGTCTCCTACTTTTAACTTCTTCGTCTCTGCCACTAATACATCGATGAATTCATCTGCAATTTCATCAACTACTGCTACTACTGAACAAGCCATGCAGCGCTCTCCACTACTTGCAAATGCAGATCCGATTACACCTTGTACTGTTTTCTCAAGATTGCAATCTGGCATTACAATCGCATGGTTTTTCGCACCAGCTAACGCTTGTACACGTTTCCCGTGTTTCGTACCTGTTTCATAAACGTAACGAGCTACCGGCTCAGATCCAACGAACGAAACAGCTTGAATATCTTTATTTTCTAAAATGCTATTTACAACATCTTTTCCGCCTTGTACTAAATTTAATACCCCTTTTGGAAAACCAGCTTCATAGAATAACTCTACAAGTCGCTCTGCTAAAAGTGGTGTTCTTTCAGATGTTTTTAATACGAATGTATTACCACAAGCAATTGCAAGCGGGAACATCCATAATGGAATCATCATCGGGAAGTTAAACGGCGTAATTCCAGCAACAACTCCAATTGGGTAGCGCCAAATTGATCCATCAATGCCGCTAGCAATATTCGGAAGTGCTTGTCCCATCATTAAATTGGGCGTAGATGTTGCAAGTTCTACTGCTTCAATACCACGTTGTACTTCACCAGTTGCATCCGTTAATGTTTTACCATTTTCAAGCGTAATGATTTTTGCAAGTTCTTCTTTGTTTTCTTGTAAAAGCTGTAAATATTTATACAATTGTCTTGAACGATTCGGAACTGGTACTTTAGACCATGTTTCGTATGCTGCTTTTGCTGCTTCAACAGCCTTTTCAACATCTTCTTTCGGAGATAGCGGCACGTAAGCGATAATTTTTCCAGTCGCCGGATTTGGAACTGCTTCTACTTCTGTACCAGTAGATTCTACCCACTCACCATTAATATGATTTTTTACTCGTTTAATTTCAGTTGTAATCATTGTATTCTCTCCTTTGTATAATTTATTTTTGATTAGAAATTAATTGCTCGCTAACTTTCTTATATAATGCAGCCATATCGTTTTCTCCATATCCAGCTTGACTCGCTTCGTCATATACGTTTAATAACATTTCGCTTACTGGTAAATGGAGTTCGCTTTCCTTAGCTAAGTCAACTGCAAAGCCTAAATCTTTCTTTAATAAATTCACAGTAAATCCTGGCTCGTAGTTTTCGGGTGCTATAAAACTTTTATAATTACGTTCATAAATTCTACTTTGACCATAGCTTACATTTAAAATATCAAACATTTTATCTAAATCCATATTGTTCTTTTTCGCTAATGTTAAAGCTTCACTCACACCAGCTGTATAAAAACCAATTAATAGGTTATTAATTAATTTAACTGTTGTACCACTATCAATTTGCTCACTAACATGGAAAATGTTCGCACCTAGTACAGCCATGATAGATTCCGTTTTCTCATATACCTCTTTTGATCCACCAACCATAAATGTTAATGTACGGTTTTCAGCTCCAATTACCCCACCACTAACAGGTGCTGCTAAAAAGTCTACTTTCTTTTCCTTTGCAGCTTCCTCTAACTGTTTGTTTAACTGTGGAGATACAGTACTTGTATCAATTAAAACTACATTCGAGTGACTATTTTCAAATAATCCTTCTTCGCCAAAATATACCGCTTCAACAGCGCGAGGTGAAGGTAAACTTGTAAAAATTACATCGCATGTTTCTGCTAGTTTTGAAATTGATAAGCCGATAATTCCGCCTTCTTTTTCAAAAGAAGCTTCAGCATTTTTATTTAAATCCACACCATATACTGTGTAACTTGATTTAACTAAATTTTTAGACATTGGAAGACCCATGTTACCTAAACCGATAAAACCAATCTTTTTCATATCGCTTTCCTCCTATTTACACAATATACTTTCCGCGATTTATAATAGCTTTCGCAATTTCTCTCTTTTTTGTAAATACGTTCGTGTATAAAGGCACTAGTAATTGACGAATTTCAGTTAAAATCACGTGTCTATCTTGTTCTTCTGTAATAGCCGCGGAAAGTATAGAAATCGCTGCTTCTTCTACTTTGCGATAGCCTTCTTCACAAATAACGTCAGTTATCATTTGTTTCGTACGCTCTTTTTCTGCACCATTTTTACTAATTGCTTTACTCGTACGTAAAAATGCTGATTCCATGACGTACACGTCCGTTAACATATTTGATAATACACGTGAATATTCTTGCTCTTGATCAATTTTTAAACCTGGAGTTTTAGAGAGCGTTTTCAAAGATTGTTTCAACAATTTTTTCGCTAATAAAATGTAACGATGGTTTCTTTCGACATTTTCTACATCAATCTGTATTTCAGTATCTTCAATTTGTTCCATTTGTTTCATTAACATTTTGGCAACTGTTAATCTATTAATTTCGTTCGTCCCTTCAAAAATACGACTAATTCTAGCATCACGGTATAATCGTTCTACTTCATACTCTTGCATATAACCGTAACCACCATGAATTTGTACAGCTTCATCTACGATATGACCAAGTGTTTCAGAAGCATTTACTTTATTCAGTGCACATTCAATAGCAAATTGAGACATTTTTTTCATAAGATCTTCATCACTCTCATGAATCGCTTCATCAATTACACCTGCTGTACGATAAGCTGCACTTTCTGCTCCATATGTAGCAATGATCATATTTGCAATTTTCTCTTGAATCATCGTAAAGTCTACTAATTCTGTTTGGAACTGTTTTCGTTCTTTTCCATATTGAACTGACAAGCCAATTGCTTGTTTTGCTGTTCCAATATTTCCAAAAGCGAGCTTTAGTCTAGCGAAGTTTAGAATATTAAGAGCTACGTGATGCCCTTTTCCAACTTCCCCTAAAACATTTTCAGCTGGTATAACTACATCTTCTAAAATAAGGGTAGCCGTTGAAGAACCTTTGATCCCCATTTTCTTTTCTTCTAGTCCAATGGATACGCCTTCACATGTTCTTTCGATAATAAACGCTGTCATTCCTTTATTTGTCTTCGCAAAAACAACGTATACATCTGCCATATGAGCATTTGTAATCCACTGCTTCTCACCATTTAACTTCCAAGCAGTTCCATCTTCATTTAATACTGCGCTCGTTTTTGCGCTTAATGCATCAGAACCGGCATTTGGCTCAGTTAAAGCATAAGCCCCAACCCATTCTCCTGATGCAATTTTCGGCAAATATTTTTCTTTTTGTTCTTTCGTTCCGTAATATATGTAAGGCAATGTACCTACACCAGCGTGTATATTAAATGAAACGCTAAATGCACCAGCGTATCCCATTTTTTCTGCTACAAGCCCTGAAACTGCCTTTCCTAATTCGAATCCGCCATATTCTTCTGGGACTTCGATACTTAATAATCCAAGTTCTCCAGCTTTCTCAAACAATTGACGAGAAACTTTATAGTTATGTTGTTCAATATTCTCCATTTGTGAAACAATTTCTTGTTTAACGAATTGTTCTGTCGTTTTTGCGATTAAATCTTCATCTCCTGAAAAATCTTCTGGCGTAAAGAAAGCATGATTCACATCTTTATTAAGTGAAAAAAATTCATCCCACGGTAACTTCGTTTTCTCCATCTGAATCCCCCTATCATTTCGGCCTTACTTGCTACTACATATACTCGTCTACGATGAGTGGAATATCTTATTTTTGAAAACAGAAGGCGATGAATTTTCACATCAAGCAGTTTATTTTGCCAAAGATGTACTCTCATCGCCTTAGTTGTTTTATCTATTGATCTTCTGATAATACTGTTTTTGCAATTCCAGTATCTAATTCTTCAAAGTCATGATATGAAATTGTTTCATATAACTCACTTCTCGTTTGCATATTTGAAAGTGCATCTTTTTGAGAACCAGTTTCCTTAATTAAAGTAAACACATTCTCATACGCTTTCGCTGCAACACGAAGTGAAGTTACAGGATAAATAACCATTTGGAAGCCCATATTCGCAAATTCCTCTGCACTATAATATGGCGTTTTCCCAAACTCAGTCATATTGGCAAGTAAAGGTGCATTTACTTTACTATTAAATAGACGGAACTCCTCTTCTGATTGAAGCGCTTCAGGGAATATCGCATCTGCACCTGCTTTTACATAGGCATTTGCTCTTTCAATTGCTTCATCCAAGCCCTCTACACCGCGAGCATCTGTGCGCGCTACAATATATAAGCTCGGTGCAACTTCTTTAATCGCTTTAATCTTTTGAACTAATTCTTCTGTCGTAACGAGTTTTTTACCATTTAAATGTCCACATTTCTTTGGTAATTGTTGATCTTCAATTTGAACAGCTGCTACTTTTGCTTCCACCATTTCTACTGCTGTTCTCGCTACATTTAGGACACCACCGAATCCAGTATCAATATCAACAAGAACTGGTAAGTCTGTAGCTCTTACTAGATCCCTCGCTCGCTCTGCTACTTCAGTAGAAGTCACGATTCCTAAATCCGGTAGCCCTTTACTTGCAGTATAAGCAGCTCCTGATAAATAAAGAGCTGAAAAACCTGTATTTCTCGCAACTAAAGCTGCCATTGCGTCATGAGCACCTGGAATTTGCAAAATTTCATTTGCTTCTACTAAAGCTCGGAAGCGATTCGCAAGCTCCTCTTGTGTTGACTGTTTATTCACAACCCAAGCCATTCTAAATTCCCCCTATTATTAAATTAAGAATAGATCTACAAATTCATTTACATTCATATTTTCTAGTTTCTCTTCATTTAAACAAGCTTCATGAATTTGTTCTTGTTGCTTACTAGAATAATGACCTGCCATATTTGCAGTGAATTTTTGAACAACTTTTGGAATTGCTTCGTCTCTACGGAAACGGTGACCAAGTGGATATTCACATTCCACGTTTTCTGTTACAGTTCCATCTTTGAAATGAACTTGAACAGCGTTGGCGATTGAGCGCTTGTTCGGGTCAAGGTAATCTAAACTGTACTGTTTGTTTTCAACAACAACCATCTTATTACGTAATTCATCTACACGTGGATCATTTGCTACTGCATCCTCATAATCATCCGCAACGATATCTCCTTTTAATAAACCAATTGCCGTAATGTATTGTAAGCAGTGATCACGATCAGCCGGGTTATTTAATGGACCTTCTTTATCAATAATACGAATTGCTGATTCATGAGTTGTAATTGTAATACGGTCAATTTCATCTAATCTTTCTTTAATTTCTGGATGTAATTTCACAGCACATTCTGCAGCTGTTTGTGCATGGAATTCTGCAGGATATGAAACTTTAAATAATACATTTTCCATTACATATGACTCTAGTGGTCTTGCTAATTTTAATTCTTGTTTATTAAATAATACATCTTGGAATCCCCAGCCCGGTGCAGATAATGCTGTCGGATAACCCATTTCACCTTTTAAGGCAGTCATTGCAAGATGAACACCGCGGCTCGTTGCATCACCTGCTGCCCATGATTTACGTGAGCCTGTATTTGGAGCATGACGATATGTACGAAGACTAGAATTATCAATCCACGCATGTGATAATGCATTAAAGATTTCTTCACGTGTTCCGCCAAGCATTTTTGCAACTACAGCAGTTGTTGCTACTTTTACATATAACACGTGGTCAAGGCCAACGCGGTTTAAGCTGTTTTCTAAAGCAAGTACACCTTGAATTTCATGTGCTTTAATCATCATTTCTAATACTTCACGTACTTTTAACGGTTCTTTTCCTTCCGAAATACGAACTCGGCTAATATAATCTGCAACTGCTAAAATTCCGCCTAAGTTATCAGATGGATGTCCCCATTCTGCTGCAAGCCAAGTATCGTTATAGTCTAACCAACGGATCATACATCCGATATTAAATGCACCTTTCACTGGATCTAGCACATAAGACGTACCTGGTACACGTGTACCGTTTGGCACGATTGTTCCTGGTACAACTGGTCCTAATAATTTCGTACATTCTGGATATTGTAATGCTAAAATTCCGCATCCAAGTGTATCAAGTAATACATAACGAGCAGTACTGAATGCTTCTGCACTTGTTACCTCTTTATTTAATACATAATCCGTAATCTCTTCTAATAATGCATCTTTTTGTTTAATTTCATTTGTTTTAATCATGCTATTCTTCCCTTTCTGTCGAAAATTCGTTATTATTAATGATGGGTGTCGGTCAAACACCCATCTGGCGGGCGGCGCTAACAACTCCCCAGTTGTTCTTATTTACTAAGCACATGTCGCTCGCCAATATAATTTACACGTGGACGGAATAAACGATTGTTCGCGTGTTGCTCAATAACGTGCGCACAAAGTCCTACTGTTCTAGAGCTAAAGAAGATTGGTGTGTACAGTTGAATTGGAATACCAAGCATCCAATATACTGGAGCTGCGTAATAATCAAGGTTTGGATAAATTCCTTTTTCCTTCTCCATAATCTTTTCTCCAGCTTCACACATTTCATATAGTGTATAATCACCTTTTACATCACATAACTGCTTTAAAGCTTCCTTCATCATTAAAGCTCTTGGATCCATCTTCTTCATATATACACGGTGTCCAAATCCCATAATTTTTTCTTTGTTATATAGTTTCTTCTGTAATAACTCTTCAAACTTTTCAACATTACCAGCTTCTAAAAGCATGTACATAACCGCTTCGTTCGCACCGCCATGTAAGCTACCTTTTAAAGATGCAACCGCACCTGTTAAAGCACCATATAAGTCGGATTGTGTAGATGCAATAACGCGCGCTGTAAATGTAGAGTTTGGCATTTCATGTTCACTATATAAAACAAGGGAACGATCAAAGATCTTCTCCTCAAGTTCAGTTGGTTTTTTACCTGTTAACATATAGAAGAAATTCGCGCTATATGATAATTCTTTAAGTGGTTCGATTGGCTCTTCATTATTTAAAATATGATAGCTATTCGCTACAATGTTTGGTACTTTACTCAATAATTTGTATCCGCGGCTTTTGTTTACTTCTAACGAGCGGTTTTCAATATCATTATCGTAACCAGCTAATGCGGACACACCTGTACGCAATCCATCCATAGGGTGCGTTTCTTTCGGTAATGCCTTCAGTACGTTGAATACACCTTCTGGTACTGCGTATTCTTCTTTTAATTTCTTTTCAAGTGTTGCTTTTTCATCTTCATTCGGTAGATGTTCTTCCAATAAAAGGTGCACAATGTCTAGATACTCTTTTGTTTTTGAGAGTTCGATTAAATCATACCCTTGAATTACAATTTCACCTTTCACTGTGTCAAGAAACGAGATCTTCGTCTCCGCTGCCACTATACCATCTAATCCCGGGGAAAATTTTTCTTCAGCTTTCATCATTATTTCCTCCAATCCTAATAGATCTTCGTGCACATAACTGTAAGCCTTTACAATATTGTGAAACTACATTTCTATTTCAATGTATCAGAGTTTTTAGAAGATTTCAATTTATTTTATAATGATAAGTTTCCTATACTTTTACCGATGTAACAATACAGTTTTTCAACAATAATTTTCATATTTTATAAAGAAAGGACAGACTTCTCTTTATTCATCTTTAAAACAAAATATAAAGTTGATTCATATAATCCCGTTAAATATATACCTACTTTACAATTTCTTTTACTAAATAAAAAAACGAGCTGTATTCATATACAGCTCGTTTTTCGCATTATATTTATTTCACTATTCTCTAAATATAATTTCCATATAAAATTTATTTATTTTTAATAAAGTTATTATTTTACGTAATTAAATTAAATTTCTTCTATTTCCTCATGATAACCTACAACTAAATCATCGTTTTGAAAATACCAAAGGTCATCAACATCTACAAAAAATAGAATGCCTTCTTTCTCAAATGACACGATTTCCCCATCTGGTTTCTCTGCAACAATCTCTAAAGAATATCCAGGCTGAATGGAGCTATCTCCTCCGTATCTTACATTAAACCGTATAGACTCTCCACGTTTTTATACGTAATTCATCTTTAAACCATTGTAGAGCCTTATAATCAATTGAAATTTCCATCTTTGTTTCCTCCAGTTTACGCAAATTCTTTTTTACTTAATTGCTGTTTTACAAAAAAGATAAAAATAATGAAAGCAATTAATCCTGAAATTGCACTACTAGCAAATAAAATACGGTAACCAAACATTTGTGAAACAACTCCAAGTAAAATCGCCCCAAGTCCAATCCCTAAATCAAATGCGGTAAAGAACGATGCGTTAGCAACTCCTCTTTTACTCGGGTCAACAATTGAGAGCATCGAGGCTTGCAATGCTGGCTGTGCGGAACCGAATCCAACACCATATAATGTAGCTGCTATAACTATACCTATTAAATTATTTGAAATCGTTAATACAACTATTGCAACAATAGTAATGCATAGTGCCGGAAGTATGATAAATACTTCTCCATACTTATCTAATAGTTTTCCTGAAATTGGCCTTATAATTGTTAATGCAATTGCATATACAAGAAAGAATGTCCCAGGATTCACATCAATTGACGATGCAAATAGCGGTAAAAACGTCGTAATCCCTCCATATGCAAATGATAAAAAGAATACAACTACCGTAATGGATAGAACGGATTTCTCAAACAGTTGCATTTTCCCTTTTTCTTTTTGTGGTGTGAATGGCATTTTCGTCATTAACGATAATAAGACTGCCATAAAGGATAAAAGAGTGGCTAATAAGAAAAGGCCATGAAATGAATAATTTTGTACAACCGATAATCCAATCATTGGACCGATTGCCATTGCAATCGTCATAGCCATCCCATACCACCCCATACCTTCACCACGGCGTGAATCTGGAATAATATCCGTTATCGCTGTTCCAACAGCTGTTGTAGAAACAGCCCATGTTACTCCATGAATAATACGTAAAACAGCCAAAAAGACAATAGTCGTTGCTAAATTATAAGAGTACATCGTTAACCCAAAAAAGATGAGTCCGAAAATAATAAAGGATCTTCTACCATATTGATCCAATATCCCTCCAATAATCGGTCGTACTACAACTGCAGCTATTGTAAACATTCCCATCATGAGTCCGACTTGAGATTCATTGCCACCTATCTCTTTAATAAAAATCGGAAGCGTTGGAACAAGTAAATAAAATCCTGTAAATAAAAATAACATTGCGAAAGTCATTTGAATAAATGATTTCGTCCATAATCGTTCCATTCATATTCCTCCATAAACACATAAGTTATTGCAATTAACACCTCCATTTTACATTTTCTTCGTTCCTTTGCCTTCCGTAAATAGACGTATCTTTTTATAATAAATGGTCCAAAATCAATTTAAATTGGTCTTACAACTTTATACGTATGTTTTAGCCTAAAGTCCCATTTATTTGTACCTTTATATGTGTGAAAAGAATATACTACTTTATTATCGCAACTTAGGAGTGAATATTTTTATGTGGGTATCATCAAGAGTAACTGCCGTAGTTCCTTCGACCCCGGAAATACACGTTCCAGCCGTTCATACGGCTAGTTCCGATGTTGGAATTGAACTTCCTGCAACTTGGCAACAATATCAAATTCCAGGTCAAATTACTCCCTCATTTTGGCATCATGGCGCACATCCAAGTAGTACCACCTTTCAAAGCCACGCTTATCCTCCGTTACCACAGTCTCAAATTTTTTATCATTTTCCTTCAATTTATTTTCAAAACTTCTATGGTACTTTTAATATTTAAAATACATTGTCTCACTGCTAATGCATTTAAAAGAAAAAAGCACTTAAGATTGTAATTTTTACAAATCTTAAGTGCTTTTTAATAATTTTTTCTTACTGCCCATTATTAGCAGGGGCCTCTCCTGCATTACCGCCAGTATTGGGTTCTGTGGTCGCTGGTGGAGTCGTATTTCCTTGACCTCCTCCGTTATTCGCTGGAGGGGTCGTATTTCCTTGACCTCCCCCGTTATTTGCTGGAGGGGTCGTATTTCCTTGGCCTCCTCCGTTATTTGCTGGAGGGGTCGTATTTCCTTGACCTCCTCCGTTATTCGCTGGAGGGGTTGTATTTCCTTGGCCTCCTCCGTTATTTGCTGGAGGGGTCGTTCCTTGACCATTACCATTATTTTGTTCATTTTGTTTCTTTTCTTCTTCTTGTTTCTTTTGCTCTTCTAGTTTCTTTTGTTCTTCTTGCTTCTTAAGTTCCTCTTGTTGCTTTTGTTCTTCTTGTTTTTTCAGTTCTTCCTGTTTCTTTAATTCTTCTTGCTTTTTCTCTTCTTCAGTTTTTTGCTGCTGATCTTGTTTTGGTTGTTCTGTCGTGTCCGGCACGCTCGTATTTGGAGAAGAATCACGTTTTTCCCCTTTTATACGTAACTCACTACCTTCTTGAATTACACTACTTGGCATTTTAAAGCGTGATTTATCTGTAGCCATTTCACTCATCATTTCTTTAAAGATCAGTTGTGCAATTTTCGTATTTTTACTACTAATATACTCGTCTTTACCATCTTTCATATATCCAGTCCATACCGCCATCGTATATTGCGGCGTATAACCTGCAAACCAACTATCACGAGTTGCACTTTCTGGAATGTTAAATTTCGCTAATTGTTTTGAATCATAGTTTGTTGTACCTGTTTTTCCAGCTACATCTAAAGAACTTATATTTGCCGCTGTACCAGTACCTGATGTTACTACTGAGCGAAGCATATCAGTAATCATATATGCTGTAGAGTCAGCTATAACTTGTTTTGGTTTTTGCTCAAAACTTTGTGATTTTCCGTCTGGATAAACTACTTTCTTAACAAAATGCGGTTTTGCATACTTTCCACCATTACCAAATGTCGCATAAGCACCTGCTATTTCAGTTGGTGATACTTCGTTTGTACCAATCGCTGTAGATTCTTTCGGTGCTGAATCAAATGTAATACCTAATTTCTCAGAGAACTCCTTTGATTTATTAAGTCCTACTTCTTTTGCAGTTTTAACTGCTGGAACGTTACGTGACATTTTTAATGCTTCACGCATAGTAATTGGGCCTAAATGACTTCTGTCAGCATTTCGAAGTTCTTGTCCAGTTGAATATTTAAATGGAGAATCATCAATTTGATGATACGTAGCCCATTTTAAGTATTCAATTGCAGGACCGTAATCAAAGATTGGCTTCATAGTTGAACCAGCTGCACGATCTAATTCAATTGCCATATTATGCCCTTTAAATACTGCTTTATTTTCACCACGTCCACTACCTATAGCACGAATCTCTCCTGTTTTCGTATCCATAAATGTGAAAGCACCTTGGAATTTATCATTTGGATAATTAATAATATTTGTATTCAAAATATTATCAGCTAATTTCTGTGCTTTTGGATCCAATGTTGTATAAATTTCTAAACCATCAGATCCAATATTGACATCTGGTATTTCCTTTTCTACTTCTTTCACTACTGCATCCATAAATGCAGGATATGGCATCGCTTGTAGCTCAGCCGCACTCTTAATATTTTTATCCACGGGTACTTTTGATGCTTCTTCCATTTCTGCTTTTGTAATATAACCATGTCGATTCATTAATTTTAGTACAACATTTCTTCTCTCTGTTGCCCTTTGAACATTTTCTGGTTTCGATGGATCATAGTTATTCGGTGCTTTCGGTAAACCTGCAAGCATCGCAACTTCTGGTAATGTTAAATCTTTCAATTCTTTACCATAGTAGTTTTGTGCTGCTGTTGCGATACCATATGAACGGTTTCCTAAGTTAATTTTATTTAAATACATTTCTAAAATTTCATGTTTTGAATATTGTTGTTCTAGCTTATACGCTAAATATATTTCCTGGACCTTACGTTTCGATGTTTTTTCCATCGATAAGAAGTAGTTTTTAATAACCTGCTGTGTTATCGTACTTCCACCTTGTGAACCGTAATCTCCTTTAAGACTCACCAAAACAGCACGGGCAGTACCTTTGAAGTCTACCCCGCTATGCTCATAAAAACGTGCGTCTTCTGTTGCTAAAAATGCATTTTCTACTAATTTAGGAATTTGATCATACGTAACATTCGTCCGCTTTTCTTTCCCGTATTCATATACCAAATCGCCATTTTTATCATAAATTTTTGAGGATAACGGATTAACAAGTTTTGCTTTTTCAAGTTTTGGTGCATCCTTAATCATTACAAAGAAGGTAGCAACTCCCCCCACTAAACCAACAATACCAAGTAATAAACAAGTAATTAAAAACTTGCGAAAAAATGATGTTTTACCTTTTGGTTTTTGTGTTTTAGAAGCTGGCTGTTTTTTCTTTTTAACTTGTCGTCGCTCCTCTCGAGAACGATAATTTTCTGACATGTTACTTTCTCCTGCCTTTCAATTCTCCCGTTGATTTACTTAAAAATATTGAGGTCACTTTCTAAAATAAATTTAATTAAGAAAGTATATTGACCTGGAGCATTCAATATTTTCCTAATTCACAGATTATAAATTTTAGAATATTTCTTATACAAACTATTTTCACTTCCATATTTCCTAATAATGCTGCCCCTTAAAGCATAGAATGTAAAAAGTGAATTTTTAATACCTCGTATAAATAATATACCTTTTTTTCAAATGGTCAATATTTTCTTATTTATAAATCAAAGGTGAAATAAAAATAGCACAACGATATGTACTTCGTGTGAACTTCCTTATAATTACGTATAACGAACATTTAATATATTGCATATAAGTATAATACCTCTTTAATTATAAAGATTTCAACACCACAACCTCAACATCTATAAGAAATTATTAAAAATGAAAAGTGAGGAGTTGCGTAATGATGGAGTTATCTCCCGTGATTTCCAAAACTATAGTTGCTGTTGGATATAATCCTTTTTCTATGATTTTACGCATTCAATTAAAGAATGGACTGTATGATTTCTTTAACGTTCCTGAAAACATTTACACCGGTTTACTAAACGCACACTCTAAAACGAATTATCACAATACTTATATTAAAAATTCTTACCGCTACACCAAAATATAAACTTAACCAGAATAAAAAAAGAAAGGAGGTGATCCCCCTTTCTTTTTAAAATCGTTTCACAACTCAGCTATCTTCTGTTCTTTTTATTTATTTCATCATATGCTTGAATTTGTTTTTTTAAACGCCGATCTGCTTTTTTATCATGTACAACTAATATCGCATGAATAACGCCTGGAACCCAAAATATTAATGTTAATATGAAATTAATTATTGCTTGAAATGGTTTTCCACAAAATAATACGGCTACAGGTGGAAGAAGAATTGCCAACAAATACATCATTTCTTGAAAACTCCTTATTTTGTATTTTTCTCTCTCCATACGCTATACAAACCAATGACTTTTGCATTTCTAATATTTTTATTAACCACTAATAACTGTTCTACTGTTATATATTCTCTTTCAATGTCAAAAAACCTACCACTTCAACTTTTCTACTTATGTAAAATTGAAATTTTACATACAATCTTTCCATGAACAATTTCATATGATTATTTTTTCTAATCTTTCTTCTTTCTCTATTATAGTTAATCCAATTGCAGAAATAACAGTTCCTATCGCTTGTATCCAAACACCAATGAGTGCTATTATTCTCTCATCTTTCTGATCAACTAAACTGTCTTCATTTTCGATTCTATTCTTCATCACATTAATAATGCCTTGATACGCTTGAAGTCCAGCCCCTAAACTTTGCAGAGAATTGCCTAGTATTATTATTTTCTGTACCGTTTTCATCTGAAGCAAAGCCGCTTCTACTCCTAAAAAAGCTCCAATCGATTGTAAGCTATTCCCTATAATTATAAGATAATCATTCTCTTTCAATTGTTCCTTTATATTAAAATATGTTCCTATTACATTTGATATATTCCCTAAAGCTAATAACTCAATGCCCATTTTATCGAGCATTTCACTTTTATTCTCCAAACACATACTTTGATTTTCTCTTTTACCTTCATCTTCGGTTTCATTACTCGCTATAATTTGCAATATATACCCGAGGGCTTGTAATGAGCTTCCTACAATTACAATTTTCGATTCAGCTTTCTCCTCTCCGATAAATCCTCTTGTCGTCCCAATTGCCGCTGTAAGATTTCCTCCTACTTGAAACCATGCTCCCGTCACTTTTAAACCGCTTGGATTCATTCTTATCACCTATTTAGAAGTTTTCTAGTGCTTTCGAAATACATAAATGGCCTCCTTTAACTCATATTTATTTTCTACATTTAATTTTGTGCATTCTATAATGTGTTAAAAATACAAAAAAGAGTATCCCATAACAGTTACTCTTTCCTATATATCAAAAAAATCATTATTTATTTCGTTATTGCTTTTAAATTTCAACTTCTCTTTCCCGCACTTCTCACACCTATACACATAAGCTACACCTAGCTTACCACTTTTGAAATCTTCATTATCCTGCATCTTAATAAAACTATATTTATGTTTACAGTGAGATTCGTCTAAAAAATTTTTAAACCATTTTTTCAACATAGAACTGTTCACCTCTATGAAAGAATCTTCATCTTGTCTTATTACATACTTTTACTTAAATACTCAATCTCATGTTGTAACTTTTTAAATTGTTCAAAATGCATAGTGATAGATTGACTGTTTCCATACTCACCACTATGCTTCACCAATAAAACACCCGTGTCATGAAAAAACGCGTCAAGCTCTTTTCTGATGGATACTTTCATTATATGCGCCGTTTTAATAGCCGATAAAATTGCAATTTCATTAAACTTTAATTTTATTTCATTTGGACAAAATGCTTCTTCAATCAATATAACTTCATTGCTATAAATAAGTGCAACAAGATTACTTGATTTTGCATCTGTTAAATCTACTTTTTTTATAACATTATTCATTACATTTTGCCTCCTTTGTTTTCATATATAATAATTATACAATTATCATTTCCAATTACGTAACCTTACATTCAGTTTAACACACTTTTATTATGGGATTAAGCTACACTTCAAACGTTTTACTATTCCGCAATTTTTGTTAGATGAACCATTTGGACTATAAGACCATATAGTAGTGTTAACAAATGATTGTAAAGTGGGTGAAAACTATGCCCTCAGTTGTAGGGAATTTAGTTGTACAAAATAGTAACGGTTCATTTAATTTAGGTGATTTCTATAACGTTTCTCCGAAAGAAAACACGAAGGCTTATAATGGATCTGGCGCTTCCAACGTTGGTTTTGTTGTTAATACTTTTAATGGTGTGAGTGCGACTAATACGTTTGATTCTGACCTTGCGGATCAAAACCAAGTCGGTACAGCTTAACCCTATTTTTTCATCGTTCTGTTTAAGAATTTTAAATTTGTCCATACTATAATCAGGCTGTTATACAGCTATTGTTAATTTTTGGAGTACCCTATCTTTTTCTCCCTTTCCCTGGGGCTTAGCAGCTAGTATGAAGCTAGTTGCTTTTTCGTTTCATTTTTCTGTTCCACATCTAACATAACGTAAAGTAAGCTAAAAGTTACATTTTAGCTTACTTTACGTTATTTCAATAATATCCGTGGTATTAAATACGTAAGTTTTATAAAACGCGTCAGTACACATTACAATGCGCTTTAGCGGATTTATATGTACAACTGTCATATAGCTTGTAAGTATGTACCCATCTTCAAAATATGTCACCAATATTTCTTTCTCAGACAATAATGACATTAATAATTTATCAGAAATTCCCTCTTTTGCTTCTTTTGTTAAGAGTGGTTTTTGTACTTTAAATTGCTCTCCAATAACCTTTCGCATACTTAATAACTGTTCCGACATTACTGTAAATGGAACCCATTCTCTTTTTGCTCTTTGCATCTTTACATCATTCATTTCTCTATCTCCTCGATCATTTATCCATTCTACTTCAAACATATCGCGCTTCGATTATTCTTTAATAATTGCTCGGCTCATATTTTTCCTGCATGAACAGGAGGAAATCTCTCACCTCAAAATTCACGACATACAAGGAAAGTAAGTCGAAAATCAACTCCCCGTAAATACCCGCTAATTACAGCTTCACTTTATTTCTAAATCTTATACTCTCTACACCCATAAGAACATTCGTTCTAATTATACACGAACCTACGTTCTTTTGAGAAGAGATTTATTTTTTCTTCATCAAATGATCTTTTCACTTCCCATTTAATTGGAAGTGAAAAGATCAACTAAAAAGTTTTAATTTTTTCAGGTTTATTAACAACCATCTATAAATGAAAGCATATATTATAAGGAACGAACTCACAAAATTTAAGGGATTTATAATGGACCTCCATTCGTTCCTTATGAATTTCTATGAAAAGAGAGCAATTTAAACACTCTCTTTTCGTACATACTACATAAAACTATTCATTAATAATTCACTCTAATTATTAAATATATTTTGGTTGTACTATTATATGTAACTCCCTCTCTGTTACTGCTTTTTTCGGGTTTCGAAAATACTCTAATTCGTATTTTAATACCTCATATTCAACCATCCCGATCTTAATCCCTTTCGTTTCTTTTAAAATAGCTAATAGGTTATTTATATCTTCATCATACGATTCAAAAATTTTCCCTCCGTCTTCTCTTTGAAAAATTACTTTCACATTTTCTCCCCCTACATAATTTATTTATCTATTCAATAATTCATTTAAGAGTATTCATTCTTCTCCTTAAAATTTCATACTAAAAAGAACATCCATCTTAATAGAATGCTCTGCTTTTCACTTCATTTAGCGTCAATATATTTCAATCTTATTGTATGTTTCATTCTGCAAATTATGTTTATCCACTTCTATAAAGTGAAACTTTAATCAGTGGGGGTTTTCTTCATCCCACACTGATTATTAGTTGAACCAATCGGACTTTTATGGGCAGTTGATCCCCACCTAACTTCTTTGCTTTCGCTGAATTTTGAGATGGGGGTCTTACTGCCCATTAAAGTGGGGTAAAGTGAAACTTTAAACCACTCAAGCTTTGTTCATTCCTGACTAATAATTAGCTCACAGAAATCTTACCGCCTACAAATAACGGGCTAAAATTAATTAACTCGTTTTATATTTAATGAGATGAAAAAAAACATTATAATATCAACATTCTATAAAGTAATGATTAATCTTCTTTAAATAAATTACATAAATTTCCATTGTAATTCTTAATATTTATATGTAATATTGTATTGTCTTACTATCTATTTATAACTCACACACTAATTAGAAAAGGGAACCTTTAAAGGTTCCCTTTTCTAATTACAGTCATTATTTCTTTTCTAGAAATTCAAATGTATTTTTAAACTCTTTATCATTCACCTTAATATCAGCATCTTTCAATAAATCATTGACTACTTGTTGCTTCCATTTACCTGTCGTGTCTTGTAGTCTTTGCTGTTCTAAATCTTTACGAATATCATCTTTCACTTCATCAAATGGCTTCAATTCTTTTTTATCTGTCACTTTAATAATGTGGTAACCGTAAGTTGTTTTTATCGGATCACTTACTTGTCCTGCATCTAATTTATATGCAGCTTCCTCAAATTCTTTCACCGTTTGCCCTGGTGCAAAACCAGCTATTTCTCCGCCTTGTTCTTTTGAACCAGTATCCTCTGAGTATTGCTTCGCTAAAGCCGCAAAGTCTTCACCATTATTTACTTTCTCTTTCACTTCTTTAGCAGTCTTTTCATCTTTCACTAAAATGTGACTTACTTTCAGTTCTGGCTTATAGTTATCTTTGACATCTTTTTCTGTGACAGTAGCTTTAATCGCTTTTTCAAATGCAATTTCTGGCTTCATTTTTTCTTTTAATTCATCTTCATTTTTCAATCCAACTTGCTCTAGAGTCGATTTGAAATTGTCGCCCATTTTATCTTTTGCTTCTTCTACTTGTTTTTTTGCTTCTTCATCTGAAACTTTATATTTATCTAGCAATGCCTTACTTAACACCATTTGATATAAAGTACTTTCCCCATATTTTTGTCTTAACTCTTTACTTAACTCTTTCTCTGTAACATTTCCTACTTTTGATGTTACTACGTTACCTGAGGAACCACATGCAGATAATGCCAGTACTACGCATGAAATAATCGTTCCTAAAAATAGCTTCTTCTTTTTCAATTCAAATACCTCACTTTTATTATTATATAAGAATAACTATACAGTGTTGTTGTGTATACAATGTGTTTTCTAGATGTAATTCATTTCATGTGAAAAAACTATGTACCAGTATATAAAATTAGTTAATCAATCTATCTTTTGCACAAATACTAGAATTATTTTCTCTATTACTACTAATCTTCGTTTTTTGTAATTAATCTTCTTTATACGATGAAACATATGTATGAACGCTAATTTACTGTATTTTGTGTGATTATTCTATATTAACAAAAACAATTTATCTCTCATTTCTTTTATATTTCAATTCAAAAATACTATCTTTACACTCTATATAAGATTCAGTAACAATTTTATCAGTGGAAGCCTCGTTTATCGCCCGCAATAACTCTACAAAGTAACGTTAATGCATACGAAAAAGACATTTCCTATTAATGAAAATGTCTTCTCACAATTTAATAAAACAGTTTTGGTGTTAAATCTGTATTTTGTAATTGTGCACTTTCCCTGCTCGAAACACAGCTTGTGGAGAATAATATTGGGATACCACAAACGTCATCGTTCATTACATCATGAAATACATTTGCAGCAACACCAGTAAATGTTTGACATAAATTTGAAATATCATCGTTAAAAAATTGAATCACTTGCGCAGCAAAAACTGGAAAGACAACATTTGACCCACCAGGGAGCTGTGGTTGTACAACAACTTGTTCAAAATAAGGATTATTTTCTAACGCCACTTGAAATAAATGGGCAATTTCAAATGCATCTAGAGGACATGGAAATGGATTTACAATGTCATTTTCCTTATTAGTGACAATAACTGTTACACTTACATTCCCAAATTCTACAAAAGATTTTAGGAGCGTTGCTAACGCTCTCGCTTTTTCATCACTTAACGCGTGCACCAAAATAATATAATTCCCGCCAACTGGAATCAACGGACCAACTGTAACAGTTGGATCAGCACCAATTGAATTTTTTAACTCATTAAAATATGTGATCCACGGCGGTGAAAGCTGAGCTTGTACATTTTCTTGCACTCTTTCATTACCTCCTAATACAATTCTTACTATTATGATATGTAGCAAGGAAAAAAGTGTATTAGATAGATTACTTATTTTTCAATTTTATATATTATATTATTTAAACATTCCATAAAATATTCTTAGTCTGTACTCTTTTTCCACATTTTTACCATTCCATAAAACTCCATATCATTATCAACTCAACTAAAAGTTCATATTATATTAGTACGTCTTTATAATACGAACGAAAAAACGCAGTATACAATACTGCATCATAGGAGCTGATTTTATGGAGAAAAAACCTATTGTTTTCAAAGTCCCACCAAATTCAAAATTAAAAGTTACATTTTTCGGTCCTTGTAACGAAGTAATTACAAATGTTTCTATAATTAATCAACTTTCCACACCTAAATGCCAAACTATTACACAATATCCAAACTATACGAAATATGAAACTGAAGTACGATCATTATCGAGTTGTTAATCCATTCTATACAAAATCCTTACAATTTGGTTAACTACACAACCTTATTAATAGACTAAAATTACTTATTTCATGATATTCTATTGATAATCCATTGATTTTTTACACGTTTTTATTAGCAGAGCATATATTATCGTATGGAGATTATCCACTCATAAAACCTATCTTTCTTTAGAGCGTACTTTTTATGTATGCTCTTTCTTTATTTACCCCATGTGAAATATAAACCGGATCACTTTTATATTTCACATGGGGTAAATTGACCTGCCTTTTGTAAACAATCTAGTCAAGGTTCCCCTCACAATACTCCTTTATTTATTATACATTCACTACTCTGTTAAATTTGTGTATCCATTCAAGCATCATTCATCTAATATATTTTCCTTCTAAATTGACCAAAGATGTATTAACATTCTTTATATACTCAAGGAGGTCAAATATGTTCAAGTTTCATTCGATACTACTCATCTTAGGATTTATTTTATTTTTATATAGTGTACTTGTTATATTATCAATAGCAATACCTGCACAAACCGATGTTAAATATGTAATTTCTATATAGTAATGAAAAAGCCTGTAATTATACGGACATAAATTAAGATATCTTTTTATACCGTTAGGCAACTAGCAAATGTAACGCCAAAGAACTTTTACAACCTTGTTACTTACTCTTTTTATTACTTGCAGAAGATCTATACTTAAAATAAGATAGTCCTTTCAACATCAAAACTGTAAAAAATAATTTTAAAACTTTACCTTTCATCATTACATCTTTAGCATGTGAAATTTTCATGAAACAAACTATATTTAATCGATTTACTTATATATTTTAAAAAAACAATAATAATCCCCCCACCATTCGGTACAGGGGATTAACTAGACCTACTGAAAAGTATTTTATTCTCTTCGTTATTTAATTGGAGAAGGGAATCTTGCTGCTTCAAAATGTGAGCCGTCTTCCGAAGTACTTAAAACTCCGTCTATGCTACTTTGTGCATAAACCTCAACTTGATCTCCTTCATGCAATTGAATAATCGTCGAAACACTTACTACATTTCCAAAACCTATTGGACCAAAAAAGTCATTATCTATAGCTATTGCTGCGTTTCCATTCACACGAATTTCTACACGAGCTCTATAATTTAAATTAAAATCATTTGGAAAAAAACCAATCGTACCAATAATAGAGTAAACTCCTCTAGTCTTCGGAATAAAAATAGATGTTGCTGGATTATACTCATTTGCTAAATCAAATTGTTCATCCTGGAATAATACCTTTACAAAAGTATTGGCAGGAACCGTTTGATCCACCGTATTTCTAGCTCTAAATGCTGATGCTCGAACAAGACTGCCCTTGTTTTCATTACACTTACTATCGTTCTTACAGTTATGCTGTTTCTTTTTATATTCTTTACAATACTTACAGTAGTAATAGCAAGACATACTCATTCCCCTTTCATGCTTATTACTCCAGATTATGTAAAAAAGATTCGTAATGTTTGGACGAACTATTGTTTTCCCACTATACTTGTCGCCTATTTATATACGCGTAAGCGGAAGACATATCAATAACACCACAACCTAGTAGTATAGTAATCTCTATTCAAACTTGATAAATCTTTTCCTTATTTATTTTACTTTTTATGCATAAAAAAGAACGAATCTACATTCGTCCTTTCACACATTTTTATGGTCAAAAGCTTATCATCCAACCTAACATGAATCCAAATATAAAAAACAGTAGCATAAAAAGATATAAACTACATGCCCACAATGCATATTTCCGACTTTTTCTTTTTGTGATCATTCCTATGACTGAGCATACCAATCCAATACCAACTATTTGCAGAAAATCTTTACCTATAAATGTTTCTTGTATAAGCAATATACTGTTCAAATACAATAACGCCAGAAAGGCAATAATTAATGAAATAGTCCCCATCCACGTTTCCTGTTTATACATATGATTCTTTCTTTTTTTAAGAATGCCAATTCCATAATCTCGCTTCACCTACTTTCAATTTTCTAACTTTTTCATGGCTCATTAATTTTTCAACTTCTGCTTTAGGTCCTGTTACAACTACCCCATATGTTTTTATCCCATTTTTTTCAAGGAAAGAAATACGCTTTAACAACTCTAATACTTTCGCTCTAGATAGCTTCACTGCTAAATTTTCATGCTTCTGTAATGACTTTAACACATCAATAAATTGTTCCTCATGAGGTGAATCACTTTCAAAAGCACCACTTGGCCTTGAAATCATATCTGCTGGAAAGCCAATCGGTGCTACATACATCCCCTCATCATTCGTTTGCTTCCCCTCTAATCCTGTATTAACGTCGTACCAAACGATATCAATAGTAGGAAACATATTTGTTACCTCTCGTCCTGGTTCGCGTTAGTAAATGTTCATGTATCCTTTCATATAGTGTCACTATCCATCATTTGTCATGATAAGATAATTCTCATTCTTTCTTCTATCGATATTTTCTTATCAAAAAAACACTTGTAGAGTATGTATAAAGTTTCTCTCATCAGCTATTTACAAATTGTAGATGGAACGATTTGACGCTTACATATACACTCATCCCCCTCAATTGTTTCAGCTATTTGCTGCTACCTAAAAATTCGGCATATGCCATAAAGGTAAGTGGGAGCTGGGTTTCCCGTATATATCCAATTGATGATGGTTAATACTCGGTTTGGGTTACCAGCTCCCTACTAATTAAACCTTCCATTTATAAATTAAATACAGTTCCATATGGGATTGTAAGAAAAGAACTTCCATACGGTGTGATTTGATGCACTGGATAAAAATACTCCATGGATGAATAATAAGGCTGGATACCTTGTTGCTGCATTTGCATTTGTTGTTGCATTTGTAACGCTTGTTGAACAGCTTGAACTGTACTTTGTGCTCCGCTAAACGTGATTGATGTACCATACGCTGGGCGCATACTAGGTTGATTAGCAAAATATGAATAAAACATTATTTCCAACTCACTTCCATATAAGCTATTACAAATCATAGTATGATTCTTTTTTTAGGAAGTGCTGAAAATTAGCACGTTAACTTTTAGTAAGTTTCTCATTTTATTCTTTCTTTTAATATCTTCAATTTCATATTTCAATTACTCGTTTCAATTATTAAACATGATTGAATTTTTAAAGCATAATAAAAAAATGAATAACCTTACATAAAATTCTAAATGGAACTTCATTAGACTCTAACTTAATTAAACTTATAATTATCATCAAATTTTTACAATATTACTAGTCTCATAAGAACACCTCCATTTTATTTACATATACTTTTAAAAAATGTTCCTAGGTATTTCACATATAACTTATACTGATAAACACATTACAATTAGAAGCAAATATTGATTATCAAATGTACTTACTATTTAAATTTTTTAAAAGGAGGTAATTATGAAAAATAATCAAAACTCAAACGACCCGTGCAAAAAGTTCCAATTTCCCTGTTTTATTTCTATATCCTCTTGCAATCAAAGTAATTGTTGTACACCTGTTTTTTTCTCATTTTCTCAGCAACAAGAATTATTGTCCCTAATTAACCAATTAAACCAAGCAATCCTTTCTTTCTTTACCACGCCAAATCCGACAACTATACAAATACTCCAATCTGCATTACAGGCATTAAACGATTTAATTATTACAGTGCAACCAAATACTCCAAATAGAAATTTAGTTATACGAACTATAACTCAATTAATTAATTCCTTACCCACTGCATCGCTTACTCAAATCTCTGCGTTATTTCAATTTCTATTCCAAAATTTATCTTCGCTCATTAGTTGTTCCAATATATCGGACCCATTGTTACAACAAACATTTAACTTAATTTTGCAAGGAATATTGAATAGTTCTCTATTAAATATTACCGGAATACCCGGTCCTACTGGCGCGACTGGACCTAGAGGATTTCCAGGACCTAAAGGAGCGACCGGACCTCAAGGTGTACAAGGTATTCAAGGGCCAGAAGGACCAGAAGGAGCGACTGGTCCTCAAGGTGTACAAGGGCTTCAAGGGCCAGAAGGACTCGAAGGGCCGACTGGTCCTCAAGGCGTGGAAGGGCTTCAAGGGCCAGAAGGACCACCGGGACCGACTGGGCCCCAAGGTGTGCAAGGTATTCAAGGACCACCGGGACCACCAGGGCCAACTGGATCCGGAACCGGAATGGGAGTTCCTGGACCACCAGGGCCGACTGGACCTCAGGGGGTACAAGGAATTCAAGGGCCGGAGGGACCAGAAGGACCAACTGGACCTCAAGGTATCCAAGGGCTTCAAGGGCCAGAAGGACTCGAAGGGCCGACTGGTCCTCAAGGTGTGCAAGGAATGCAAGGACCGGAGGGACCACCAGGGCCGACTGGACCTCAAGGTGTGCAAGGTATTCAAGGACCGGAAGGACCACCAGGGCCAACTGGAGAGTGTGAATGTCCACCGGGACCGACTGGGCCAACCGCACCGACTGGACCTGCATGTAATTTCCTTGTTTATGTTACAAACGCAGGAGCCATAGATGATCCAACAAATGATACAGTATCTGTAATTAACACCGGAACAAATACAGTTGTTGCTACAATCACTGTAGGTAATGCACCTCTCGAAGTAACCGTTTCTCCAAATGGGACTCGCGCTTATGTTACTAATATTTTTTCTAATACCGTTTCTGTTATTAATACGGCTACGAATACAGTTATTGCTACCATCCCTGTTGGATCTAATCCAATCGGTGTAGCTGTTTCTCCAAATAACACAACTGTTTATGTTGGAAATCACGGTAACAATACGGTCTCTGTTATTAATGCTGCTACTAACACAGTTGTTGCTACCATTCCTGTTGGCAACGCTCCACAAGGAATCACTGTTTCTCCAAATGGGGCCTTTGCATATGTTGCAAACGAATTAAGCAACAATATTTCTGTTATTGATACTGCTACGAATACAGTTATCGCTACCATTCCTGTTGGCATTCGTCCTAGAATAATCGTCTTTACACTAGATGGCACTCGTGCCTATGTCACAAATCAAAATAGCAATACTGTTTCTGTTATTGACACCACTACGAATTCCGTTGTTAATACAATTAGCGTAGGTTCTGAACCGGTTGGTATAGATATTACACCAGATGGCACTCGTATTTACGTTGTAAATAAAGTAAGTAATAATGTATCAGTAATAAGTGTGGCGACAAATACTGTAATGGATACAATTCCTGTTGCTTTATCGCCGGATCAAGTAACGATCATACCAGACGGCACCCTCGCATACGTTACAAACCAAGGTAGTAATACTGTTTCTGTTATCAATACTGCTACAAATACGGTTATAGATACGGTTCCAGTAGGTGTTGCCCCAACTGGTATAGCAACCGGAACTATTTGTGAATAATATAAAAAACAGAGGGACAAAAAATATGTCTCTCTGTTTTTTATTTTTTGTGCTCCTTAAAAATTTCATATTATCTTATGTATACTTCTATACATTTGTTTGTAAAACCCATTGTATTAAAAGAAGTAACCGAGTATCTTTACGAGCTTAAATAGATTCACAAATTATCTATATCACGCTCTAACCTTATTTTCATAACCTCCTATTCACCACCCTATAAAATTTCACAAAATAAAAAAGCAGCTGTTATGCTACATTATATTCGTTTTATCCCCAAGAAAAATGATAAATATATTCTCCCGTTACACTTTGATTAATCCCAATAATTCTAGCAAACCTCATTAAGTCCGCTCCTTGAAGAAAATACATCGCAAGTGTAATTGGCACTTGTGACCACATGAATTGATAAAACTCTTCGACTCTTTGGTTTGTTGAAACAATTAAATCATTTACAGGCCCTTGATTCCATACAGAAGTTCTAACTAAATTAAACGGAAGATCTTTCCCATTAACCACTATTCGCGCCATACTTTGAGTTATGTCCACATCAATTCCCTCCATCATTACAAAAATTGGACCTGTGTATTTACTCCTTTCTTTATAAATATTCTTAACCTTCATAAATGTCTAAGGCAAACCTCTATTTTTGCTTCTATTCAAATGAATTTATTTCACACAGTAAACAGGCAAATGAAATTTCAGTATTACTCTCCTTCAACTTCCGTATCATTTACCCCCTTATTCAACTTGACAATCCGGTATGCAAAATTACATATCTTATTATCTCAATATCACTTTATTTACTACCAGTTGATAGAAAAACATTCAAACCAATTGATAAATCAACGTTTGTAATTTAATTCCTTATTTTAAATTCCACTCCTTTATTTTTAAACACTATATTCGAATAATTATATTGGAATTTCTTGTTGTATACACATCTATCTTTTTCATGTATTATATACGAGAAGAGTAAGGTAAGAGTTACTCTTTGCCATTTTAGGAAAGGTCCTGTTGGAAACAACAGGACCTTTTTTCGTATTTGCAAAAGCAATCTTAATTTTCTCATTCCTTACATCTATCGCTTCCCTAAATACATTTTCAACCATTTCAGATTTAATCTCCCAAATATAAGATGCTATACGGACTCTTCTGAGTAAACGGCTACTCGTACTATGTGGGCTTCTCTTTACATACCCAACTTTACAATCCATCCCTACCGATTTATTGTCGTTAATCTTTTTAATTACCATAGATTTTTTGACTATTTCTTGAACATGATTTGTATCAACTTTCATTACTAATTCCTTTCTAACATAATTACTCTTCGTGTTAATTCATTAATCGTTTGTTGCAGTCCAGTAACTCAAATTCTTAATTCAACAATAATAAATCTTTTTTAATTTTTCACTTTCTCTAGACCTTTTGTTTTGTTTAAATGGACTAATCTATTAATTCTATAAAATCAATTAATTCAACTATTACATATTAATAATCCCTTCATATACTATAGTAGATTGCTAGAAAGGAGGCGTAACCATGGATAGTTGCGTTGTATTTGTAAATGGACAACCTTTTTTAGTTCTTTCAGTAGCTGGTATCGAAATTGCTAGATTAGAGATTTCGCTTCAAGTAGCATTGGCTCTAAGAGTGCTTGGAATACCAATTTGTGATTAATTACCACATCCAAAAAAAGAGAGCATTAGCTCTCTTTTTTTATTTTCCCTATTATCCCTGAACAAAAAAGAGCGCTTTTCTTCAAAGCACTCTTTCCAAAGAATTTACCAATTTCGACGATCATCATGATCATGATCACGTTCATGATTACGTCTGCGACGACACTCATCACAATCGCAGTCACGATCACGTCTACAACGACTGTCATCACAATCTCTGTGTCTGCATCTGCCGAACATTAAATCATCCCAAAATCTATCACAATCTCGAAAATTATTATTCCATCCCATAAATATGATTACCTCCTCTATAAATAGAATTCATTATATTCTATGAATAAAAGGGGAAATAGCTTGTTTACTAGCCTATGTTTTGTGTTTTAAACTAATAATATTCCTATTTATTCTTCAAATTGCTAGTCTACCTCCTTATCTTTCCTTAACAACAAACAAGACGCCCACCAGATCACAAGCAACGCCTACGATAATTGATATTGTTTTAATCATTATCATCATTCCTATCTCCTAAATGAAACTAAATCAATGGTTGTTATATTTATTCTTTTTCTTTATTGATTAACTGAGTAATTTCATATACACCGTTTATCAAATATTCCATATGTCTTCACCCCTTGAATAATTTTTAAATAAAAATACATACTATTTTCAAGCCGCCGTATCCACGGCTAATACTTCTTTCTTTTGTTACAGCAGAAGTAGATAGGTTCTTCACTTATCTGCTTTCTGTGTATATTTTTTTAAATATCGAAAATAATACCAACAAGCTGTTTGAACTAGCAGCTTCACTCTTCTCGCAATGGGAATGCAATTTATCACAATTAGCTAACTCATTCGACTCACTGGCAGACAACCAAAATCGTTGTCTGCTTTTTGTATGAGATTTTTTCGTTTTACATATACTACTTTTGAACCTGTAGACCAATACGAGCCATTTTGGTGCTTGGGATTTCCCTTCCTGGGGATAAGTATTTTTACTTATCCCTTTTTTGTATAGACACGTACATTTAGGGTAAAACTAATTACAAGCAGATTTTCTGTTTATTCGTAGTTTTAACCAAGAATACTTTTCTCCTACTAAAGGACGGCAGGTACGACTGCTAGTCCTCTTTTTCTTATATCGCATACTCTCCCTTCTGGTAGCTTCGAACCACGTTCCCCTCATCATTGTAGTAAGCAATTTCCCAATAAGGATGGCAATTATGCTTCTCAATTTCCCCATCGAATAAAACGAATAGATTAGTTTTCCAGTTTCCAACGATCGTACCCCACATGCCAGCTACGTTCACTCGCATACCCATGTATGCAAAATGTAGGTTGCGATAATTCTGCATTTTCTTAAACGCTTGTTCTGCGCTATACATTCGCTTGCTATCAAAAATCCTTCGTTCTCGCACGTTACAAACTTCATGAATTCAGCCATCGGCATTATTAGAAACTTTGTTCTGAATTTTTGCCAATACAGGAATCTTGCCTTTCCTTCATTTTCCGCTACCACATATTCTTCATTCGGCCATTGTTCGAAAATGGTAGTGAGTTTGAATTTATAAAGGACCACTAGCCTTTCACCTCCCCCTTAATGAGCAATCAAATTACGGAACAGTTTTTCATTTCTTGTGTCTAGTGCGTAATCGATGAGTTAGTATTTTATTGACTTGTCAATTTCATCGTGATCTTCCCCATCAATATACGTTTCAAGTGAACACTCATCATCTTCATTTGAGCTGTATAAAATCGGCAAATCATGACGATACCGCTAATCAATGATTTGATAGTAATAGGAGGATATTGATTTTGAAGGAAGAACTTTATCTATTAATCGTTCCCTCTCTCATATCACAAAAAAACTTCATAAACCTAAAACATCTATAGGAAATAGATTGCTGGGTTTGCCTGACATTACTTTAATGGCATTAAATGACCATCTGCAAAAAATTTCTGAGGAAAAAGAGCGATATGGTTGAAGGCTATAACAACTACGGTTTGGTTTGTCCGCCATATAACGGTAACCCATGTAATTTCAGAAGTTTGACATAGCTCATGAAAAAGCTTATAAAGAAAAGTGAGGTTCCTAATATTCGTTACTAGGATTTAAGGTGTACATCCAAAATCACAAATGAATGATCAGGACATAGAAGCAGTCGAAGATATTGCATAAAAATACTAGCATATCCGATTGACATTGAGAGGAGTCAAAAACATGAAAGAAATCAAATCAGAACAGGAATTCAAAGACATCATCGCAAGCGAGGAGCCAGTAGTTGTTAAGTTCTTTACTACATGGTGTCCAGATTGTGTACGTATGGACAACTTTATTGGAGATGTGATGGAAGAGTTCAATAAGTTTGAATGGTATTCTATTAATAAAGATGAGTTCCCAAGTATCGCTGAAGAGTATCAAGTAATGGGTATTCCAAGTTTACTTGTATATCAAAATGGCGAGAAGCTAGGCCACTTACATAGTGCTAATGCAAAAACTGAAGAGCAAGTTACTGAGTTTTTAGAAGCATACTAAGATGAAAACCCTCTGAAAAATATTTTCTAGAGGGTTTTTATTTTTTAAAAATCAGCTGTCAGAATTGAACATATTTGAACTCCCTTCTCCTCCCTTAAAAAATCGCGTTCATATCCTAACTTTGCACTTTACAACATATTTTTCCTTCACGAAACTTTGTTATCCCCTTCTTAAAAAGCTAAAAAAAGTCAACAATGTTTGTATAGACCCACACGACTTTCATTTGATACTCTAATTATAGAAAGAAATTCCTTGTAGAAAGGTGAGTGATTAAAATGGATACTCTTTCTCATAAAGAAGCTGATAAAGGTGCAATTGTCAGCATTATGGCCTACATATTTTTATCCTCTATGAAAATCATCATCAGTTATATTACCCTCTCTAGCGCATTACGTGCTGACGGTTTAAATAACTTAACGGATATCGGTGCTTCTTTAGCTATATTAATTGGTCTAAAAATCTCTCGGAAACCTCGTGATCCAGATCATCCTTATGGGCATTCGCGTGCAGAACAAATTGCATCACTTGTTGCTTCTTTTATTATGGCAACGGTCGGATTAGAAGTTGTTATTAGTGCCATTCAATCTTTTTTAAATCCGAAACAAGCTGCACCTAATGTACTTGCTGCATGGGTAGCTTTATTTTCTGCTGTCGTTATGTACTGTGTGTATTTATATACGAAAAAGATTGCAGCACGAACAAGAAGTAAATCATTAGAAGCAGCTGCAAAGGATAATTTATCAGATGCCCTCGTAAGTATTGGTACAGTAGTAGGTATTGTCGGTTCGCAGTTCCAAATGCCTATTTTAGATCCTATTGCTGCTTTAATTGTCGGTCTTATTATTTGTAAAACTGCATGGGAGATTTTCGTAGAAGCTTCTCATATGTTAACGGATGGAATCGATCCAGATAAGATGGAAGAATACGCTGATGCGATTGAACATATTGGTGGCGTAGAAAACATCGTAGATATTCGCGCTCGTATGTACGGGAATCAAACGTACGTTGATATTACAATCGAGGTAGATGCTCGTATGGATGTTGGAGAAAGTCACTGTATTACTGACAACATCGAGGCAATGCTTCGGAAAAAATTTGGCATTTATCATGCGCACATTCATGTTGAACCAATGGAAAAAGAACCTATTATGACATAGGTTCTTTTTTAATGAACGTTTTATGAAATATAACACATAAAACGAGCCAGCTACCGCCAGCTGCCCATCCTGCTAATATGTCAGATGGATAGTGAACGCCAAGATATATTCGGCTAACTGAAATAGATAATACAACAAAGCTCGCTATAAAAATAATCAACAATTTTTTATGCAACGTAATACGTTCTTCTGTAATCGTGACGTATGCAATAAATCCTAAAAAAGCAGTAGCATTCATCGTATGACCGCTCGGAAAACTATATCCAGTTGCAGTAACAAGCTGTGTTACATCAGGTCTTGCTCGCTCGTACCATAGTTTAAGCATACTGTTTAAATAACGAGATCCATAATAATTAATTGTTAGAAGTAATGCACTAAGCAACTTTTTTCTAACGAGAAAATACATTACAAGAATAATGAGTAACGGAAAATATATTCTTTTGGAACCGATAAACGACACCCAAGTAAAGTAGGCTGTCAAATAATCGTTTCGAAAACTTTGAATAAAATGTGCGACTATATTGTCAAATTTCTCAATACAAGCGGTATGATACGAAAGTGATAATACGACAAAACAAATGAGTAGCGTAAAACTTAACAAGTATAAATGTCGATATCGTTTCACATACATAACCTCACTATGCAAAAAAATGGAGCGGTTGTTTTAGTTTTCCTCTCCATTTCTTTTTTATGCATAGTTTATTAAAAAATATAATTGTTAATTATTTCTTTCATCGTTGGAATGTCTTCATTCGTTACTGTAAAGCGAATCACTTTCTCATCAAGATCAAGTGCTTCTGCAAATAAACCTGCTAATCCGCGAGATTTTCTGTCTACTTCCATAATAATCTCTAGGCGATCGTAAGCACTTGGTAAAATTAATAATTCTAGTTCATCTAATTTCCCATAATACTCTCCGGAAACAGGAACAAACTCAAATTCTTGTGCAAATGGAACTTGCTTACGTAATCGATACGGTAATTCTTCACATTCTATATGACGCGCTTTAAAACCTAATTGATTCACACTCTCTAACAGACTATTTAATAGCGCATTTGGCAACACTTGAATGTAATCACGATCACTTGGATCTATACTACGTTTAATATCAAGGCCTGTGTGAACCCACACTGTTTTCATTCCAAGAGTAAGCGGTGTTTCAAGCGGCATTTTAAATGAAAATGGAATTTCTCTTTTTTCATTCGGCTCAACAGAAAAAGGTTCTGTTAAACGAACTCGCTCTAAATCATATGTTGTTGTTACTTTTTTATCATCTACTTCTCGTACATACGATGTTGATAGCGTTAAGTAAATGCTTTCAATTTGTTGGCTAACGGAACCTCCAGTTATATGAACCTTTCCGTATATCTCTTCACCAACAATATACTCATCTTTTTCAAGAACTGTATCTACTTTTGCATTACCGATACCAACGCTTGCTAAAAACTTTTGAAACATGGATCCTCCATCCTTTCTAAAGCAAAAGCTACATCTTTTTTTAAATCTTGTACATTCTCATAGTACGGCGTTTTTATTTGTAACATACGCATCAACATTTCACGGTTGTAATTTTCCAATGTTAATTCGTCATACCATGGCTTTTCATGTTTTTCATTAGATTCATAGCCTGCATATAATAAAAATAATGAGAAATGACCAAGCGCATAAAAATCGCTACGAAAGTGAACTTCTCGCATCAAAGCTTGTTCACCCTCATAAGTTGTAGCTCGTTCATCCCCCTCACCTTTCAATTTCGCCAATCCAAAATCAATAATACTAATTTCGTTTTCTTTCATTAATATGTTTGGAATGCGTAAATCTCGGTGAATAATACCTTTACTATGAAAAACTGATACAATTTCTAATATTTCATATAAAATTTTAAAAACTTCACGTTCTGTATATACATGCCCATCCGAGAAAATATAATCCTCGAAATTTTTACCAGGCATATATTCCATCACAAAAAAGCTTTTTTTCTCCCATACGAAATGATCATATAAACTAGGAATTGCATGATGGTTTAATGTTTGTAAAATCATTTTCTCATGCTCAAATGATTTTCTACCAGACTCATATCTTTGTTTACTTTGTCTTAATTGTTTTAAGACTTTATATCTATTTATTTGTAAATCATTAACGACATATGTAACCCCATAACTTCCCATTCCAATTACTGATTCAATTTTATAACGTTCTGCGACAATTGTGTTTTTTCGTAGTGGTCTATCTAATAAAGCTAGTATACGACGCCATTTCATTAGCTACTTGAAAAGAAGCTACGGCTTTTACGTTTTCTTTTATAATGATGATGCCCATAACCAGATGAACGTCGTTTATAATCGCTACTTGAATAAGAGCGACCTCTATGGCGATAATCACTACTAGAATACGAACGATATTTTTTCTTTCCTAATAAAGAATCAATAATTTTTTTGAACATCCCTTCACCTCTTGAGTAAAATTTTCTTTTAATTATACCAACTATTGCTGGCTACATTTGTGACAAGTTTGTAAAGAGTAAAAAACGACGAGTTAGGCCCGTCGTTACTTTCACTCATCCTCTTCATCAAAAACTTCATCAATCATACATTTCTCTAATAAGTACTCGAATGTAATATCTGCAAGATCTTCAATTTCTTCTCGTTTTGGGACGTATCCTCTTTCAATTAGTTGCTCATAAAAAAACTCCGCAATCTCTTCCGTATCAATTACGACTTCAATTTCCTTCATGAGCATCACTCCTTTATTTCTGTTTTATGAAAAAATCTCAAAATTATGTATATGAGATTAGAAAAATAGTTTTTCTTTTTTTATAGGTCATATCCTTTGGACGAGGTGCATACGATGGTAGTACAAGCTATTAAAAGGGGGAAATAATTATGGAATATCAATACGAGGTAACGCAAGAAGTAGGGCAAACAAAAGAAGAGTTCATGCATGAAGATCAATGGGCAGACTCTCTTATTAAATGGCTTTTTATTTTTTTAATAGTTGTAGGCATACCTTATACTGCATATGTTGTTGTTCAATTCATTCTCTCTTTCTAGTTAACTATTTTTTCTCTGTCAATTTAACTAAATAATTATGAACAACATCCATAACAATTTTGTATTCTTCATCTTTAAATGTATCAAATAACAATTGGTAATCGTTATAAATATCAAGTAATCCATCAATGATTTCTTGACGATTTGTCTTAACACTCACTTTTTTTGAGTTGTTAATTGACTTTAATTTTCCTAAATCTAATTTATTCATACCTGCTTTATCTTGTTTCATTTTCTTCAAAATTGCATTTGCCGTTTGAGCATTAGCAAGTAACGTTAAATCTGACTCATCCGCTTCTAACCATTCACCATCCGTAATTCGTGATAGTTCATATATTGTATCTTCCCATGCGTCATTTTTATATCTCCATACTTCTGTACGAAAACCAACAATTCGAAACACATCTTTATCGTATCCTGTTACTTGCACGAGATCACCAAATGTGAAATTATAGTTTAATTCAATCCACTCAGTTTCACCTTTTTTCATATCTTGCTCTGTAACGTGCTGCAATGTTTGCTCTACGTAAAACCCATCGTGATTATTGACTTCGTATACGTAAACTCCATCTAAAACCTTCATATTTGTGATTTTACCAACGGTTCCATATAGCGTAATCACGACTATGTCCCCTACGTTATATTTAGGTTGCTTTTTCCTTGCCATCTATATCTCTCCTTTTTTTGACGTCGTGATTTTGATAACAGTATATGCAACCTACATCAAAACGCTTATCACAGAAGCGTATATTCATAAATTTTTTCAATAAAAAATATCACCATATGAAAATTTATTTACAACGTAAAAAAAGCTAGCAAATAGACTAGCTTCTCGTCAAAAAAAAGTTCTTATAGTTTTATCTATCTTGTATGTATAAATCCCACGCTTCATCAAATATAGACATACTTGCTAGCATTCCACTTAATTCTAAGTATGAACTAATTTCATCGTAATCTTCAGATTGCTTTGGAAAGCTTAAATCATCATACATTGCCTCTGCTAAATTCGATATTTCATTACTAAATAAAGCTGCACGATGCTTCATCATATAGTGGTAAAATGTCTTTTTCAAAAATATTCCCTACCTTTCTAACTTGGGTACATTATACAAGGCAAAAAAGAAAAAAACCAGCATAAAAGCTGGTTAAAAGTCGAAATAATTTCTTTTTAATAAGCGTGGTCTTCCCATTAATTCTTCATATGTTAGTTGTTTTGGTAAATCTTTCGTATAAATTAAAAACAATTGATCTTCTATTTCTTTCACTGTTTGATCTGATTGATAGTCCATACCACATGAGGAACAAGAAATACATGGTGTCTCTTGGATTTCAATGGCTTTCGTACCATCTGGTAATTCCCAAAATACAGTATTTAAGCTTTCTTTTGCTTCTGTACTGTCACACCACATACAATTCATACTGCATCACCCTCAGTTTTTTTGTCGTTTTCTTCTAATTTAGCCATTTGTGCTTGATATTTTTTATCTTTCAATTGGTCGCGCTTATCACGTTTATCTTTTAATGATGCATGCGTTTCATTATCTTCATAGTCTTTACGACGGTTCATACGCTGTAAATCGTCTGGAACAAGGTTAAATTTCTTATCGCTCATAAGACCCGCGATACCAACATCTGAACGTTTTTCTTCGTAGTTTGGATAGATTTCTTTAAAGTATCCTTCTGCTCTTCCTGGAATGTAGCTTTCTGGCTCTGGATACGTTGTAATAACACCTTCAAAGTTACGAAGTACAACTTTATCTGCACTTTGCGAGATTAAATAGTTTGGCTGAAGCGCAATTTTACCGCCTCCTCCTGGTGCATCAACAACGAATGTTGGTACTGCATAACCAGACGTATGTCCGCGTAAACCTTCGATAATTTCAAGACCTTTAGAAACTGGTGCACGGAAATGACCAATGCCTTCAGATAAGTCACATTGATAAATGTAGTATGGACGTACACGGATTTTCACTAAGTCATGCATAAGTTTTTTCATAATTGGAACGCTGTCGTTAATACCAGCTAAAATTACTGCTTGGTTTCCGACTGGAACACCAGCATTTGCTAACATTTCACATGCTTTTTTCGATTCTTCAGTAATTTCAATAGATGTATTGAAATGTGTATTTAACCATACTGGATGATATTTTTTAATAATGTTACATAAGTTTTCTGTAATACGTTGTGGGAATACTACCGGTGCTCTCGTTCCGATTCGAATAATCTCAACATGCGGAATCTCTCGTAAATTTTTTAATACATATTCTAAAATTTTATCGTTAATAAGAAGACCATCACCACCAGAGATTAATACATCTCGTACTTGTGGTGTTTCACGAATGTAAGCAATTGCATCATCTAATTGTTTCTTCGGCACACCCATTCCAATTTGTCCACTAAAACGACGACGTGTACAGTAACGACAATACATAGAACATTGATTCGTTACTAAGAATAATACACGGTCAGGATAACGATGTGTTAACCCTGGAACTGGTGAGTCTTCATCTTCATGAAGCGGATCTTCTAAATCATATTTTGTTTTATATAACTCTTCCGAAATCGGTACAGATTGCATCCGAATCGGACAGCGTGGGTCATCAGGATTCATTAACCAAGCATAGTACGGTGTAATATTTAACGGGATCGTTTTCGTTGAAATTTTAACGCCCTCTTCTTCATCAGGTGTTAAGTTAATCACTTTCTTTAAGTCATCTAACGTTTTGATCGTATTCGTTAATTGCCAAACCCAATCATTCCATTGCTCTTCAGTAACATCTTTCCATAATTCGATATCCTTCCAGTGACGATTTGGTTTGTATACATCATGTAACATTGCTATTCCCCCTTTTTATACGCTCACCCTTTATATAAGCAATAGTTATGCCAACTTTACTTCATTGATAAGTAAATGTACGGAGAACCCTATTATATAAGCGCAAAAAATATTTTTAAGCACTGTATGAAATTCATACATACTATCATATTCATTACTTTTTATATATGTAAACGCTCTTTTATTGGTGCAAACACACAAAAACCGCCAATTATTCGGCGGTTTTGTCGTACTTACTCAGTTTATATTGAAGCGTCTGACGAGGGATACCTAACATTTTTGCAGCTTGTAATATATTCCCTTCCGTTTCAATTAACGCTTGATCTATTAATTCTTTTTCCGTTTGATGAAGTGCTTCTCTAAGAGGCAATATGCCCTTCTTCTTTGGAAAACTCTCTTTCCGAAATGTACGCGGTAAACAATTAGCTGTTAATGTATTCCCTTCTGTAATAATGACAGCATGTTCAATCGTATGTTTTAACTCCCGAACATTTCCAGGCCATTGGTAAGCTTGTAGTCTTTCCTTCGCTTCCTTATCCATTTGAAGTACACCTTTTTTATAACTTTTATTATATTCTTTCAAAAAATAAGACGCTAACAATAATACATCCTCCGTTCTTTCACGGAGCGGCGGAATATATAATGAAAAGACATTTAATCGATAGTATAAATCAGTGCGAATTTTATTCTCTTTTAAACATATTTCTGGTGGCTGATTCATTGCGGTAATAACGCGAACATCTACTTTTCTCGTCTTATTATCACCAATACGACGAATAACACCATCTTCTAATACACGTAGCATTTTCGCTTGTAAATCGAGTGGCATTGAATTCAGTTCATCTAAAAACAATGTCCCTCCATCTACAAGTTCAAATAATCCTGCTCGTTCAGTTGCCCCCGTATAACTACCTTTCGTCGTTCCAAACAATAAACTTTCTAATAGAGACTCTGGCAAAGCAGCACAGTTTTGTGCAATAAACGGCTTGTTCTTCCGCTTAGAAGCTTCATGAATCGCTTGTACAAATAACTCTTTCCCTGTTCCTGTTTCCCCATATATTAAAACATTCGCATCAGTTGGTGCTACTTTTTGTGCTAATTCTTTCGTCTGTTTAAACCGAGCATCATTCGTCACTATCGTCTCAAATGCAACATCCTTTTTAATCGCTTTTTTTCTAGATGACCGCTTTATTTTCGACTGCAAATCGACTATTGTATCCGTAAGCTTTTGTACTGTCGAATAATCCTTTGCAATTTCAACAGCTCCAGCAATATTTCCATCTATGAAAATAGGTAGCGTCGTATTTACTGTACAAATGTCTTCTCCATTTAAATTTTGATAATGCTGCACTTGATGAACGATTGGTTTTTTTGTATCTAATACTTTCATCAACGTACTTGTTTCCCTAGATAAAGAAGGGAACGCTTCTAACAAATGTTTACCTAACACTTTTTCAATTTTTGATCCATCGTGTTTTGCAGCTACAGTATTATAGAAAATTGTAATACCATTTTCATCTACTGCGTGTATAGCCTCATCAATACTGCCCAAAATCGCTTCAATGACTTCTTGTGTCGAAACTGCTAGCAATGTCATCCCCCCTCTTGCCGAAAATCCAGCAAATACTATGCCGAATTTCCGGCATACCTATGTGCGATTATAAGCATGACGATTCCGTTCTATTTTTATAACGTACTATTTAGACAAATCTTTTACCCATATATTCATATCTTCCAGCTTATCAAAAATGTAGCAATTGTTCGCCAATCTTCCTGTATACGTATAGCCTAACTGATGAAAGGCTGCATTCATTCCGAAAGAAAGCGATCGAGCAATTGTATAAGAACAGAAAATCGATTTTTCTTGAAGTTCTTCTTCTAACTTAATTAATAAACTTTTCATAAACCCATGTTTACGATATTCGGGTAAGGTCGCACAATTCGTTAATTCTGCATTTCCTTCTTTTATATTCATTTCTGCAGACGCTGTACTAATTATTTTCCCCTCGAATTCATACACATAGTAAATTGTATCGTCTTCTTTCATCGTTTGTTTTACATAACTCGCTTCGTTTAAAGGAGTCGGATACACTTCAAATACTTTTCCAAAGACAGCTGCTAATTCTTCGGCGTCCTCTTCTGTCGCTTTTCTTAATAGAAATTTTTCCGGAACTATTTTTTCCTTTACTTCTTTTGCTTTTACACCGCTTAAAATGGTATCTTCCTCAGCCCAATGAATACTATTTCGTCTTTCATCATTATTAAATTTCACGAAGAAGTATGCATCGTGACCTTGAAAATAATGTGGTAATGTTGCTTCTAATAAAAAACCGAAAGAGAGCCATGTTGAAACATGCTCTCCCTTTCCTTTAACAATACATTTAGTGAAAGAATGTTTCTCTGCTAATTCGTCAATTGTTTGGATGATTCTCTCAATATTTCCTGTGTAGTGGTCTACTCGAATACGTTTATTAAAATAGTCCAAAACGCCTTCTACTGTATAGCCATTCGTCTGTTTTCTAAAAGATTCATAGTATTTCATTTTTTCACCTCACACCAATCTAGTAATGTACATGCAATAATTTTTGCGGCAGCTATCATTTTATCAACTTCTATATATTCGTTTGGATAATGCGCTACTTTCGTTTCTCCTGGGCCAAATACTATCGTTGGTACACCTGCGATTTGTGTAAATAAACCTCCATCAGTCCCCCACGGTGATGCTTCAATAATCGGTTTGTTCCCTTCAATTTCAACAAAGTTATGTTCAAGCTTTGTAATTAACTCATGATTTTCTTCTAGTTCACCAGGAACCCATCTTGCTCCAAACCATTCGACTTCTACAGGATTTTCAACAAACCAATTGTCCACATCATTTAATTCAGCGATCCAATTCTCGAACTCTTCTTTTGCTGCCTCTATAGTCTCATTCGGCGCAATACCGCATCTTCCTTCTAAAATTAACGAATCAGGAACAGAACTTGGCCAGCTACCGCCTTCAATTTTCCCAATATTAATTGGAATTGGAATCGGGATTCCTTTAAATAATGGGTCTGTAATTCGCTCATTTCTCTTCTCTTCCAGCTTTCTCAAATGCTCTACAACAAACATACTTTTTTCAATTGCACTTACTCCTTCATAACGCGTCCCACCGTGTGCTGCTTTCCCTTTCACATGTAGACGAAACCACATGGATCCTTGTTGTTTCGGGAAAAACTTCATATTTGTTGGCTCTGGAATAATGACACCATCCGCTTTATATCCTCGTAATATAGTTGCTAATGTTCCTGCTCCGCCGCTTTCTTCTTCTATTACACTTTGAAAATAAATATCTCCTTTTAATTCAATACGAGATTCAATAATTGCTTCCATCGCAAGCATTAATGCGACATTGCCGCCCTTCATATCTGTTGTTCCACGACCATATATACGATTTCCTATTTTCTCACCACTATAAGGATGATGGTCCCACTGATTCACATCTCCTTCTGGTACGACATCAATATGCCCATTTAATATCATAGATTTCCCGTCACCACTTCCTTTAAGGGTTGCCACAATGTTCGGGCTATCTGAAAAACTTGTACGCGGTGATACAAAATAAGGATGATCTTTCATTTTAGAAAATGATGGCTCCCATATATCAAGATCTAAACCTAGCTCACGTAATTTTTCAATCACAATTGCCTGCGCACCACTTTCATCACCAGATACGCTCTTTTCTTGAATTAATCGTTTTAAAAATTTTACGCTTTCTTCTTCATGACTCTCAATATAATCACAAACTTGTTTTTTTAATTGCTCCATATATTACATCTCCCCTCATTCAATTACTAGTAAGTTAGAGCCAATTTTAAAATCCGCTTCTGTATGTTGTTTTATATCTTCCACTGTGTATGGGCTCATCAATTCTTGTAAAATAAGTCCATCCTGCGTTACTTCCATTACTGCCATATCCGTAATAATTAAATCCACACATTTTTTTGAAGTTAATGGTAATGTACACTCCGAAACAATTTTTGCATTTCCGTATTTATCGACATGATTCATCACAACAACGACCCGCTTCGCTTTTTGAGCTAAATCCATTGCTCCTCCAATACCTGGAACGCGTTTCCCTGGAACAATCCAGTTTGCTAAATCACCATTCTCACTTACTTGTAATGAACCAAGAATCGTTATATCTAGTAAACCTTTTCGAATCATCCCAAACGCTGTGCAACTATCAAAATAACTTGCTCCTGTAATAAGAGAAGTTGGCAAACCTGCTGCGTTACATAAATTTTCGTCCTCATTTCCTTTACTTGGCGTAGGTCCCATACCTACAATTCCATTTTCTGCATGAAACATAACGTTTATATCGTCAGGCAAATGATTCGGTACAAGTGATGGTATACCAATTCCCAAATTTACAATCATACCATTTTGTATTTCTTTCGCTGCACGTCTAGCAATCTTATCTCTCACTTCTACGCCCATACCCATTTCCAATTCACTCCTTCCGACGGTACGATATAATTTACAAATACTCCTGGGACAACAATTTCTTCTGGATCTAAACTTCCAAGTGGAACAATTTCTTCTGCTTCTACAATCGTTATATCCCCGGCCATAGCTACGTGAGGGTTCATGTTACGAGCGCTCTTATCAAACACAAGGTTACCGAACGGATCCGCCTTTTTCGCGTATACAATCGCAACCTCAGCAGTTAATGCTGTTTCAACTAAATATGTTTTACCATTCATTTCAACAGTACGTTTTCCCTCTTCTACAACCGTATCAACACCTACATCAACTAATACGCCACCAAGTCCTACACCACCAGCGCGAATACGCTCTGCTAATGTTCCTTGAGGAGAAAACTCAATTTGTAACCTTCCTTCGTTTAGTTGTCTTCCTGCATTTGGATTTGATCCAATATGAGAAGTAATTAATGATTTTACTCTTTCATTCGTAACGAGACGACCGATTCCTACATCAGGAAATCCTGTATCATTTCCAATTAAATTTAAATTTGTAACTCCTTGTTCTAAAATCGCCTGTATTAAAGATGGAGGGGATCCAATCCCCCCAAATCCCCCAAACATTAATGTCATATCATCGTGGAATAAAGAAATTACTTCCTCTATCTCTTTTAATTTACTGAATGTATTCGTAATAGTTGTCATGCGATACTATGCCCTCCTTTTTGCATCATTTCTTCAACACTTTTTGCAAAAATTGAAAGTAATTCATCTAACTCGGAATATGTAGTTGTCATTGGCGGTGCTACAAGCAGTGCACTATCTTCTTTTCCTGCTTGCCCTGAAACAGCTTGGTATAAAAGAAGACCATTTTTAGCTGCAACCGAAATAAGTTCCGACGCTTTTGTAAACGGTTGCAATTCTACACCAATCAGCAACCCTTTTCCGCGCACATCAGCAATGATTGTCGATTGTTGCTGAACTTTCTGTAATCCTTTTATTAAATACTCTCCCTTTTCCGCTGTTTTTTCAGGTAGATTATGTTTCTCCATATATTCAATAACAGCTAGAGCTGTTGCTGCAGATAATGGATTTGCACTTAACGTATGCCCACTCATAACAGAACGCGACCCTCGTAAAATCGGCTCCATAACACGGTCACTTACAACCGTGGCTGCCATCGGTGTGTATCCAGCTCCTAAACCTTTACCAAGGGTCATAATATCTGGTTCTACACCCCAATGCTCCATCGCGAACCATGCGCCAGTACGACCAAGCCCAGTCATTACTTCATCAGCAATAAATAAAATATCGTAATGACTACAAATGTCTTTAATAACTTTATAATATTCTTTCGGCGGAACGACTGCACCTCCAGCTGCTCCAATAATCGGTTCAGCAATAAAAGCTGCAATATGTTCTGCTCCAATTCTTTCAATTGATCTTTCTAGTTCAGTCGCACAAGCAAGCTGACAAGTTGGATATACCTTTTGCACTGGACATCTAAAACAATATGGAGCTGGAATAGTTGGATAATCTTCTAAAATTGACACGAAACGTTGTCTACGCAGTGGATGCCCAGACATTGATAAGGCGCCCATCGTAATACCGTGATAACTCATCCATCGTGACAAAATTTTATGTTTCCCTTGAATACCTCGCTCTTGAAAATGTTGAATTGCAATTTTCATAGCTGTTTCATTTGCTTCCGTACCACTATTTACAAAAAAGCTCCAGTTCAAATCTCCTACACTTAAATCGCTTAATTTCTTAGCTAATTTTTCAGCTGGTTCACTCGTAAACTGTGATCTATAAACGAAAGCAATCTCCTCTGCTTGCTTTTTGATTACATCCGCAATCTCCTTTACGCCATGCCCAATACCTGCCGTAATTGCTCCTGACGAGCCATCAAAATATTTATTTCCGTTTTGATCATACAAATACACACCTTTTCCATGTGAAATCATTGGATACGGCTGACCAACAAGTGGTTTAATTAAGTAATCGCGCATAGCGCTCCCCCATTTCTCCAATTTGTATATATATATGAAGAAAATTGACGTTTCTTTCATAAAAAAGAACCCTCTGCGAAAGCAGTGAATTTATCAAAAAACTATTATAAAATATACAAATGAGTGCTAAATATCAATTTAAAAACAGAAAATTCAGAACTTAAATTAAAGACCAACCCTTATCTATACGCTCAAATAACCCTCCCTTATATAAAATTAACGCTTCACTAAATATTTTTCCAACATAATGTCAGCTTCTCTCAAATGCCGACATTGTGTAAACTTCGACGAAACTCCCTTTAAACTCCTTCCTGTTCTCCTACTTTATATTGCATATTTTTAAACAAATCTCGACAATTAATCCTACTAAATGCATAGCAATTATTTTTGTAGAACCCAATATTTCACATGCATTCTCCTCCATTTATACAATAAAGTGAAACTTTAATCAGTGGGGGTTTTCTTCATCCCCCACTGATTATCAGCCCTCACCAATCGGACTTTTATGGGCAGTTGCCCCCCCACCTAACTTCTTTGTTTTCGCTGAATCTTGAGATGGGGGTCTTACTGCCCATTAAAGTCGGATAAAAAAAGAACCGATTAACCACATTAATCAGTTCGGCACGACGCTCTTTTATCAGTTAATACCGTCACTTGCTAACGTAAATAGAAACAATAGTATTACAAAATCACAATTCATCCTACAGTATAAAGCACAAAACCGCCCATAACTCCATTCACAATTCCTTGCGGGATATCCCCATCCCAAGGTTTCATTCCTTTCCTTAATTTCAAACTACCTTTCCTTTATAATTTATGTAGGACAATTATTACTTTGTATGTGTATTTGCCCATAATTAAAAAAATCCCTAGTTTCCTAAGGGTTTCAGGACATGGTTTCGACATGTCACGTGTTATGCCCTCAAATTTTTCATTTCGAAATATACACTTCATCACCCAATATGGATGATATATCTTTGTATCCTCTAGAAAATTATAACTCTCGTTCACCTAAACTTAACTTATCCTTAAAAAATACTTATTATTAATTTCAACCTTTCTCCTTTAAAAAACAATTTTTTCGCATAACCTCATTCTTGCTAAGCATATAGTTTTAATGATGACAAAGGAGGAATGTTCATGTCTCAATCTGAAATCGAAAAATATGGACAAGAAGCTGCACGTTACGAACAGCTCGCTCGTTACTATCAATTTCATAATCCAAAAAAATATGTAGAACTATATATGAAATATTATGATGCGCTTACGAATCTTGTACAGGCATACGAAAAAAGAGATTCACAAGAAGCTGCTTTACCATCGCACATAAGATTTTTTCATTCAGCTTCAAATACACCTGCCGTTGACATTTTAGTAAATGGGCAAAAGGTAATTAAAAATATTTCATTTAAACAATTTAGTCCCTATTTAACATTAGTACAAGGTAAGTACCGAATAGATATTGTTCCTGTCGGAAATGAAACGCCCATCTTTTCAGCTTTAGTACCAATAATGGGAAATCACACTTATACTTTTGCTGCAATAAATAGTGATAATCATCTACAATTACAACCTATGCTTGATAATACTCATTTACCAGCAGGCCAGGCAAAAATACGCTTTGCGCACTTTTCTCCCGATACCTCTGTTGTAAATGTAAGTTTAAAAGGTGGCGATCATTTATTTGAAAATGTACTCTTTAAACAAATAACAGATTTTTTAGAAGTTAGCCCTGGTACAGCGGATATAGAAGTTTCACTTGCAGATAATCAAAGTGTCTTGCTAACTATACCGGATTTCAAAGTCGAACCGAACATTATTTATACAATTTCAATTTTAGGTTATTCAACGAAAGATCCTAAATTAGAAGCCGTTATACTTACGAATTAAAACAGTCTACACCATTGATTTGGTGTAGACTGTTTATTTTTGAAATGCAATTTGAAATTCTGTCCAATCATTATCTGAACGACACATGATGGACCCATTATGTTTTTCTACAATTTGTTTACATACAAATAACCCAATACCAGTTCCTAACTTTTTAGTAGTTACAAATGGTTCAAAAATCGTTTCTACATTTTCAGCTGGAATCATTGGCCCGTTATTTTTTATTACAATTCGAATCGATTGATCTTCTTCAAATACATCAATGATAATTTTTCGTTCTTCTTTCATTGATTCAAGAGCGTCAATTGAGTTCATTAATATATTTAAAAATACTTGTCTCACTTCACTCCGATAACCAGTAAGCGGAATTGGATATGGCAAATTCTTTTCAATAGAAACATTTGCATTGACCAAACTTGGATATAAGAACTGTATAATGTCTTGAAACAAATCATTTAGCCAAAACCGTTCAGATTCAGTCCACATTTCTTTTTTCGATACGAGTAAAAATTGCGAAATGCGAAAATTTAATTGGTCTAATTCATGAGAAATAATATCTAAATACGATAAACTAGGATGGTCTGCCTTTAATAATTTGACAAACCCCATAATGGAAGTAAGCGGATTACGAAATTCATGTACAAAACTAGCTGACATTTGCCCTAAAATCGTCAGCCTTTCTTTATGTGTTTCGTTAATATATTGCTGTTTCTCCTCTAAATTTCTTGATATAATTTCCGAGTATTTTAAAACAGTGTAATAAATTAATTTGTCAAAACAAGTATGTATTTGGGCCATAATTGGTTTCAATTCACGTGCACTAACATCTAATTCACACATCGCTTCGAAAAGCTCATTTCTTCCCACATTTGCATTATAAACAAAATCACCTATATTCGCATCTGCTCCTGCACGTTCAATAGCAATTTTCTCGCATAATGGCTGAAGATAATTTATATCTTTTTCTTCCATAGTAAGTTCAATAATAAACTCTAATAAATCCTCTCCATTTTGAACTGCTTCTAGTCTAAATGGATCTTTATCGGAAATTATCATTTTGTTTTTCCAGTTCTCAACGAATTGGTGCCTGTTGTTTTTCAAGTGCGAACAAAATACTTCTTTAATATCCTTATCGATTGGAAAAACCTCCATTCCTCCATTTCCATGCGACGAACACCCTTTATATTTTGAATATTAACACAAAAAACATGATTCGTTAATAGATTATTGTCACATTTTGTTAATATGTGTTGATAAAATTTTTATAACTTTATTAATTGTTTAGATTGTTACATTCCATTTTCCTTCCTTTCATTCAAATTTTTTATATTCGATGCGACTTTTTTTGCATCCTGCTTCATTCTTTCGTACAATAGAAAAGGAAAGGTGTGAAAAATATGGTAAATAAAAATGTGGAAGATTATCTCCAAGAAGGCATTTACGGCCAAAAGCAGAACAAACCAGAAGAACGTAATATGTATTTAACTACATTACGTGAGCGTGTAGAAATCGCTTTAACTATCGGTCAAGTAATGCAAAGTAATGTATATTCTGAAGTAGCTAGTAGTATGCGCTCTTCTCAATCATTACAAATATTCCTAAATGGTGGCATTGCTTACCCACATTTATCAAAATACATTAAATTAGCGAATGAAAAAAATGTTCCTTTTACAATTGTTCAAAATAAAGGTATAGAAACACCAATCGGTTTAGTATTATCTCATAGCACTGCTGTCGACAAAGAACAAATTTATGTAGAAGATGCTATTTTCAAACAAGAAATGAAGTAAAAGGTACACTTGATTAAATGAAATCATTCTAAGAAACGTCAAATAAACAAAAAAACGAGTATGGAATCGTAAACATTTCCTGCTCGTTTTTTTGCGATGTTTAAGTTCTAGTTACTTTATTTTTTAATACACACTAATTTCATTTCTGTCATTTCTTCGATTGCATATTTAATTCCTTCACGCCCCGTACCACTTTCTTTCACACCACCGTAAGGCATATGGTCTACTCTGAACGTTGGAATATCATTTATCATGACACCACCAACTTCTAATTCATCAATTGCACGCATTGCTTTAAACAAATTATTTGTAAATACGCCTGCTTGTAGACCATAACGTGAATGATTTACTTGCTCTATGGCCTCATCAAATTCTTTAAATGTATTTACTGTCATAAGTGGACCGAATACTTCTTGGCACTGTACAGATACATGCTCTGGAACATTCGTTAATACGGTTGGTTCAAAAATCCTTTCATCACGTTTGTTACCACCATACAAAACGCTCGCTCCTTCTTGAACTGCTTCTTGCACCCAGTTATCGATACGCTCGACATCTTTTTTCGAAATTAAAGCTGATACATCCGTTTCCTCAAGCAACGGATCACCAACAACAACTGTTTCCATCGCTTTCTGTAACTTAGATAAAAATTCATCCATTCTCTCTTCATGTACAAAAACACGTTGTACCGAAATACAAACTTGTCCATTATTAACAAATGCTCCCCATTTTACTCGTTCAATTAATTCATCTGTTAATTCAACATCTTCATCAATAATAACAGCAGCATTCGATCCTAGTTCTAACGTAACTCGCTTTAACCCAGCCTTTGCCTTAATTCCAAGTCCAACTTTCGGACTTCCCGTAAAAGTAATGGAAGCAACATCATCATTTGTAACTATTGCTTCTCCTACAGTTGAACCAGGACCAGAAATAATATTTAAAGCCCCTTTTGGCAATCCTGCTTCTTCAAATAGTTCAACTAATGCATAAGATGATAGAGGCGTTTGATCAGCTGGTTTTAATACAACTGTATTTCCAGCAGCAATTGCAGGGCCCACTTTATGTGCCACTAAATTTAATGGAAAATTAAATGGTGTAATAGCTCCTATAACCCCAATCGGTTTTCGTATTGTGTATGCAATGCGCCCATCTGCACCAGGTGCTGCATCAAGTGGCAGTGTCTCACCGTATATACGCTTCGCTTCTTCAGCTGCAAATTTGTATGTCTGAACGGTACGATCTACTTCTCCCCTTGCAGCACGTATTGGTTTTGCAGCCTCTTTTGCAATAATCTCTGCAAATTCTTCTCTTCTTTCATTCATTTTTTGTGCGACTTTCTCTAAAATAGTCGCACGATCATATGCAGATAATCTATTCATTTCTTTCATTGCATTCTTTGCAGCAATAACAGCCTCTTTTACATCTTCTTCCGTTCCTTGCGCGATTTCCGCTAATGTTTCTTCAGAGTATGGTGCATATAATGGTTTATACGTATTTACAGACTTCCAATCTCCATTTATGTATAAATGCTTTTTCATAATTCTTCCCCTTTCAAATATATGTATACAACAATACTTCACCTAGTGAAAGGTATGACTTATGTCATTGTAACATAGCCCTTATTCTGCAAAAAACATTATGCTCAAAAAAACTCTGCCATCTAGCAGAGTCTACGAACTAATTTGTTCTTGTAATGAAATTTGTTGTTCATCTTCTAAAATAACAATTGATTCTACAGTTTTTGTAACTTCTAGTCTCTTTATATAGTGTCCATCTAATTCTTTCACGCAAAACTTATAATTTTCGATTTCAATGAAATCCTCTTCAGCAATTTCTATATTCTTCGTTAAAATCCATCCACCTATTGTGTCAACACCATTATCATCAATCGTTAAACCTAATAACGTATTTACTTCACTAACAAGTACTTTTCCCTCTAGTATTGTTTTCGTTTCACTAACTTGTTGAATTTCTGGCTGTTCATCTGTATCAAACTCATCTTGAATATCTCCAACTATTTCTTCTAAAATGTCTTCAACAGTAACAAGTCCAGACGTACCACCATATTCATCTATCAATATAGCAATATGTGTTCTTTCTTTTTGCATTTTTAAAAATAAGTCGTGTATTGGGATGGAGTCGATAACTAAAATAATCGGCCTAATATATTGCTCTACTTTCTTATTACTAACCGCATTATGCTGCACAAAATCTGTGAAAATATCTTTAAAATTCACAAAGCCTATTACGTGATCTTTGTCGCCATCAACAACTGGATATCTCGTATATTTTTCCCGAGACATTTTTTGCAACGCTTCTTCAGCAGGCATTTCTTTACTTATAATATGCATCTCAGTTCGGGGTACCATTATCTCTTTTGCTATACGATCATCAAATTCAAAGATTTTATTTACATATTTATATTCAGACTGATTAATCTCTCCGTTTTTGTAACTTTCTGAAACTAATAACCGTAATTCTTCTTCTGAATGAACTTCATCGTGCCCTTTCGGTGGTTTCAGCCCTAGCAATTTCGTAATTATTCGGGCTGATCCATTTAATAGCCAAATAAATGGAAACGCCATACGATAAAAGAAAGTTAACGGTTTAGCAACAAATAAACTCACCTGTTCAGCCTTTTGAATGGCAAATATTTTTGGAGCCAATTCCCCTATTACAACATGTAAAAATGTAATAAACAAAAACACTAAAATTACAGCAAAGATATCTGCTAGTTGAGTAGAAATGTTCAAATTCACAAAAAGTGTGTCAAACATTTGCTTTAACGCAGGTTTACCGAACCACCCAATTCCCAGTGCTGTAACTGTTATTCCTAGCTGACAAGCAGATAAATATTCGTCTAAGTTTGTAATGACTGTTTTGACAGATGTTGCGCGATTATTTCCTTCTGCAATTAAATAGTCAATTCGTGAACTTCGCACTTTAACAATTGCAAATTCTGCTGCAACGAAAAATGCCGTTAAGGCAATTAAAACAATCACTATACTTATACTATATATGTCCAAATACTTTTCCTTACTTACATTGTAAGCAAGGAAGCCACCTCCTACTTAATTTTATTCAAGTGAAGTAAGCATTCTAATACTCTAACAAAATTCTACATTAGCAACCACCTTTTTATATATTATATGCATACATAAAAAAGATATTTATCATTATGATAATCTAATTCATTTCCCTCAGTCAAATGATTCTAAATTTTAAGATAAAAACTTTTATATTCACGATATATTCTTCCTAGCTTCATTTCGTGAAAAAACACTTTCTTTGCCGATTCCACACTTCTTTTGTCACACTGGAAGGGAACTTACTTCATAGATCGAAATCATTCAACAGGATATATATAGGAGGGATTATTTTGGAATATAAAACACCATTTATCGCAAAAAAATTAGGTGTTAGCCCAAAGGCTGTTGTCCGGATTGCACAACAATTAAATCTTACTATAGAAAAAAATAAATATGGTCACTTTATTTTTACACAAGATGATTTAGACCAAATGTTAGAATACCATCTTTCACAAATAGAGAAGTCCCAAAACACTCACCCTACTCAAAAAACATCATCAAATGATGTTGAAGAATTGAAAACTCAAGTAAATACAATTGTTCAAAACATATCATCACATGATTTTGAGCAATTAACCGCTCAATTAAACACAATTACAAGAAGACTAGATCGAATGGAAGAACAAATGCAAGATAAGGCAAATGATGTTGTTACGTACCAACTTTTACAACATCGCCGTGAAATGGAGGAAATGTTAGAGCGAATTCAAAAACTAGAAGCTACCCTCAAGAAAGAAGAACCAATATATATTACTCCCGATACAAAACCAATATATGAACGTGAAAAGAAACCGAAGCGCCGTAAAATGATTTTTAGTATATTTGGATTATAATTTTTAGACCCTTATTAAAATAATAAGGGTCTTTTTCATGAAGAATGATTTCATTTTAAAATCGCATTCTCTTTATTATACATATTCGTTTCGTGTTATTTGGTTAACATAATATTCTTACTGTATTCTGCGATTAATGCCTGTGCATGAGCATTTCCTTGAATTACATCTCGAAATTCTTTTAAAGAATACAAATGCGTAGCCCCTTTTCGGGCATGAATTCGTACTGGTACACCTTGTAAAGTATCATGAAATTGAAATGGCTTATCTATCGGTTCAATTGGGAAACCGAGTGTTAATAAATACATATACATTCTTTTTGTAACCGCTGCGATATACCATTCTGCTTTCGTTTCTAATGCATGCATAAATAAAATAGCTGTTAGTCTTTTGAAGTGTCCTCTCCCACGAGACGTTTTCGCGATACTTAACTTGCCTATTTCATATACATTTTGCAAACCTTTCACTAAATCATTTTTAGAAAACGGATAGAAAAACTCAGAATTTGATTGTTCTGGTACCGTATACTTAATACATTCTACTGTACCGATATGATGTTCATCTTCTATTAATAAAAATCGTGATGGATTTAAATTACGTTCTACGAACATTAAGTTTCTTTCTTCACAAAAATCTCCCCATAGTTGCTCGAACCAAAAATGTTCTTCCTTTGTTTGAACACGCTGGAACATATTTCCCCGCCTTTCCCATCGCCGCTTTGTTTTTGATAACGCTTTCACTATCTATCATATAAGAACAAATCTTCGTATGCAACTAAAAACATTTACGCCTTATTATATTCTGCAAAATAAATTAAATTCCATCATAATCGCCTTTTATCCCTCATGTACCGTTCTTCTCAAAATATATTTCTATCACTTGCAAATTCATATCATATGAAGCTGTCTCCCATACTGCATATAATTCTTCTTAATCTAAAAAAATCCTTTATAAAAAAGGATTTCTTTTACTTCTTCATGCTTTTTAACCACTTCTCAAAAATTTGTACCATTCCATGTTTTCCCGCTAATTTCTCTTCTCCTTGTTTCGTTTTATATGGGTATAATTGCAAGAAAACACCGCATCCAGACTCAATTTTTTTACTATGCATATGACTTCCTGGGTATACACAAATGACTTCATAAATGGCCCTTCGATGATAGATTCGCTTTCCCTCCTGTTCTTCTACAAATTTTATAGACCAGTACTTATACATTTGCTCAGTTGCTTTCGTATTCCCAACGTGCTGAAAAATATTGTACATTGGGCTATACTTCACTTCAATAATAATAGAAGATTGATATACGTATTTCTCTTTCTCCTTTACATAACAGTCTAATCGAATATCTGGCTTCTTCGTGTCTTCTCCATTATAAAAATTACTCCCTTTACTTAACGCAATAAGAGGATGTGTTTCAATTAAATCATTAAATGCCACATGGACTTTCATATCATCTCGATGTAAAACTACTGTCGTTCCATCTTGTAATCCATCTACATAAAAATGCTCTTGTATTTGTTCACGAATGGAATTTCTAGCTTCAAAACCAATTTGCTCTAACATGGAAATAACGATAAAAAAAGCGTAATATTCATACACTAAAAAAGTTGGTTTATAAACAAATAATAAAGATGGAGATTGATCTGTATATTGTGGAAGTAAATCTAAATGCTGTAGTAATTGTTGATGTGGTATCGGTAAATTATGTGAGTTCATCTTACCCGTTTCAGAAACTTCTCTCCAAAATGGAGAATGCATTAAAGTATGAAAGTATTGTACACTATTATGTACAAAATGAGCTAAAATTTTATATTCTTGTATCTTCATAGAACTTTTTCGTAAATCTGCCTCTTTTAGTAAATGTATATTTTTATATTTTTGTTTCTCTCTATCGGTCACTGATCCATTACGCTCAATTGTTTGTATAATCGTTTTTACAGCTTGAAATTCTTCTGATTTCTTCTTTTTTGCTTGTTCTAATATATCAATTGTTTGACGCAAAAAACTTTCAGCTTCAAGTAAATAAAGATGAAATTGCATCGCTTTAAATTTAAGAAATGCATTTTCCATACTATTTTTTTGTTCGATAAACTTACGATTATAATATTTTGCATACGGTTTTCTTTCCGCCACTACCGCTCCTTTCCTCGTTGCTTTCCGCTCCTTTTCTTCCCATTTATATTCATGTATAAATTTTGAACGCGATTCTATTTTCTTAAAAATTTGCTTTATCTTTTTCATTTTTTGTGGCAACTTTCTAAGTAACACTAAATAAGAAGAATCTTCAATATCACTAAGAGCAGAGAAAGTCTTTTTATAATAACCTCTATCTAAAATCAACTCATTTAAAATTGACTTCACATAGTTTTGAATCATTTCAAATTGATCATCAAAAAAGTTTTTTGGGACGACTTGGAAAGCACCATAGTACGTTCGATCTTCTATATTCACCTCAAAATGATATAAACCACAACGCCATGGATAAAAGAATTCCGTTTTCCCATGTTCATATATTAATACCTTTTGTTTTTTTTCATTTATTTCATATTTTGTCTCTTTTACATTTTTCTGTCCTTCATATACTTTATTCCATATAAAAGTAATATTCATTGGATTTTCATAATGGTATTGCAATCTAATTGGTTTTAATTCTTGCACTTTATAAATACATTGAACTAATGCTGTTGCAGATGTACAAAGACGATTTAATAAAATATATTCTCCTTTTGACTCCGTTCCAATAATTAACTTTAATACAAAAGGAAGCGTTTCCTTCGTATCAACGATTTCTGTTTCGTATCGCCCATCATTTTGCATAGCCATACAACTCCAGTTCTCTACGCTTTTCTCTTATATATGCTATAGAGTGTTCAAATGTAGATACTCTGTTTGCAAGTGGAGATTGCAAAAGAGGTACTAATGTTGCACCCCTTTTTACTTCCTCTGAAAGTAAAGACCCAACCATCATTTCAGTCCCTCTTATTTTCGTCAATACACGTTGCTTTATTTGTAAATCAAATCCTTCTTCTCTACTAATCATATAAGAATGACTATTTTGGAACGGTATATTTTGCAAATAAGTAGCAATTGCATTTGCACATCGAAAAGAAATTCCCTTTGACGTATCGTGTGATGACAATACACCATGTAACTTATCTAATAGCTCTAACTCTTCTTCAGAAAACACCTCAATCATCGTTTTATTCCTGACCCAATTTATGCGAAATTCTCCTGCAGTTACTTTCAGAGGTGGTTGTAATACAACTTTCTCTTGCTCCATGCACATCTCACAAAACGGAATCTTTCGTAAAGTTATTACATTCGTCCGATCTAATAATCGATCTGAGAGCTCCTTCGTCGTTTCATCAAAATTCACAGTACCAACAAATATAATATTTTCTCCAATTTCAATTGTTGGCGGAATTGGATTTTCTTTTTCTTGCACACCTTCATATAAATTTAAAATACGATTTTGCTTTTCAAGTTGAAGAACAGATAGAAATGGAGTAAACCAATGCTCAATATGTGACATATTCATTTCATCAAAAACGATTATATACAGCTGATTTTGATTTTCTTTTGCCTTCATTAACGCCCTAACTAATTTTGTTTCACTTTCAATAAAAGTACCATTTGGGTGAAGGTAACCAAGTAAATCATGTGGTTCTTGATATGATGGTGAAATCGGTATCCAAACCAATTCTTCCCCGTATTGTAATCCAAGTGCTTCTGCATAAGCTTGCACAAAACGGGATTTTCCAGCACCTGGTATACCACCCAGAATCGTCAACATATTTGTTTTTGTACTTATATGAAAGTTATAAATATCTGTTTCATCCAAATATAGCCCTTTATTACGTACAAAACTTTTCACATACTGTAAAAAGACGGATTCACGCTCATCCCATTCCCATTCATCCTTTTGCACTTTTATTTCCTCTACCTCTACAAGCTTACCTTCTTCAGTTATTCGTTTTTTTAATTGCTCATACACATGATTGCTTACAAAATATAATTGATCTTCTACCGCTATTTCTACATACTTCATCCAGTCATTAAGTTCTATATACTTACATTCCCGCTGCTGTTCAAAATATGCGATTGAACTAATTGACGATGACTTTAAAGATATATTTCCATATAACCTTCCCTCATGCCACAATAATTCAGGAGGCTCAAAGTCTTTCGGATATTTTGGCATTAGAAATGACAAATAACCATTACTAAGTTTTCTTTCTAAAGACTCTCCCTTTTTATAATCGGAAACTTTAGGTACTGGAATCATTTTATAACCGTTTGCTATTTCTCGCGCTTCTTCTGTACAAATTAACTCCACGTATATATGTCCTCTTTCATAATAGAGACGAAACATAATCAATTGCTTTTCTAGTTTTCTTTTCTTTAATTCCGAAAAGACTTTTTCATTCTTTTTATTGCTACATAAACCTTCAAATACATATGGTTCATTTTTCAATTGCTCTTGCAATGTGAATGGTATTGGCGATAGGCATTGTACAAAGAAATTCTCTCCACTCTTCTCACTCTCTGCTTTTGTAAACTTCCCAATAAACCTCATATAGTACATTCGTTTTATAAAACTTGGCTGAAGAGCTTTATGTAATTTCACCTTCGTCACCTTCTTTTTTTCATACTATTCTTAGTGTATGAAAGAAACGCAAAACTAGAAACAAAAAACCTGACGTTATCCGCCAGGTTCAAAATGAAATCGTATATTAATGAGATGGAAATGCGTTTTTCTCTTGTAAGATGGCATTATGAGCAATTTTCATTTTAGCAAGTACATATCGTAAACGATCTTCAGCGTTTTCATCTTTATGTTGCTGTAATTCCGCCAAATTCTCTACCGCACTCGCTAAATTTTCAATCACTCCTCGCAGTTCAGGATGATGATTAAAAAAAGATTCTTGCACTAATACTTTTCTTACTTCACTCGCTAAATCAACAATTCTGTTCAACTGTTCTTTTTCTTCCATTTTCATCCCTCCTGAATATCTTATGTATTAAATATTCTATAGACAAAGAAAAAAGCCCTTTAAATGAAAAGGACTTTTACATTTTTATGTTTCCAGTCAATAACATATAAAGAGATGTAACAGCTGCTACGACAATTGCACACATTACATATCTCTCTATACCAGTAAAACAACGATTTCCTTTTTCTTTTCTTGCATACACATAAACAATGATTCCAATCCCGTATACGATTGAAACGAGCAATAAATTCTTCAAACCAGCTGCATAAATAAGCCATATAGAGTAAAGTGAAGCAATTAAAGCTAGCGAACCATTTTTCACTTTTGCATCTTTTAGTTCATTTGTAATTACTAATTTGAATTGGAATAACGCTGATAATAAATATGGTACTAAAATTGATGTTGACGCTATGAAATACATAATTTGATATGTTGACTCTGAAAACAGAACGATTATAAATATAACTTGGGCAACGCCATTTGAGATCCATAATGCCATATGCGGCGTTTGTTTTTTATTTGTTTTCGTAAAGACTTTCGGAAACACGCCATCTTTTCCTGCTACATGGGAAATTTCAGAAACAAGTAAAAACCAACCTATTAATGTACCTACAAGTGAAGCAACTAACCCGATGTTAATCGCTACCGCGCCCCACGTCCCAACAACATGTTCTAATACATGTCCCATTGACGGCGTTTCTAAAACAGAAAGCTCTCCTCTTGTCATCGCTCCCATTGACAAGACAGAAATTAAAATATAAATAGACATTACTAAAATAAGTCCTAATACTGTCGCTTTACCGACATCTCGACTATTTTTCGCTCTTCCAGATAATACTACCGCTCCTTCAACCCCGATGAAAACCCAAAGAGTTACAAGCATTGTATTCTTCACTTGACCGAGTATAGAGGAAACTGAAATAGTTCCTTCTCCCCAAAAATCATGTGTAAATGTATCCCAGCGAAACGCTGTTACCATTACAACAATAAATAATACGATTGGTACCAATTTCCCTATTGTTGCAATAACATTCATAATAGATGCTTCACGAATACCAAATAAAATTAGAAAATGAAGTGTCCATAATAAAAGTGATGCTCCTACGATAGACGCAACACTATTTCCACCTTTAAAAATTGGGAAGAAATAGCCTAATGTACTAAACAGTAACATGATTGTTGCAACGTTTCCTAAAATTCCTGCTAGCCAGTATCCCCAAGCACTGTTAAATCCAATATATTCACCGAAACCAGCACGTGCATAACTATAAATTCCGCCCTCAAGCTCTGGTTTTTTTCTTGCTAACGTTTGATATACGAGCGCGAGTGGAATCATTCCCATCGCTGTAATACACCAGCCAATTATTATAGAGCCACTATTTGCTCCTACTGCTAAATCATGCGGTAAACTAAAAACACCGCCACCAACCATTGTTCCAACTACTAATGCAATTAATGGAAAAAAACCTAACTTCTTTTCTATTTGTACCACCCCATCTGTCATTCTAGGTGTTATGTTCGTTCAACTATTAAAGTCACCTTTTTCTCTAATAGACGCTTCTCTTATATTTTTTCAGGAAAACATTACTTATTCTAAAAGAAAATGAAGAAAAATGGAATACTTTTTTGAAAAAATGTATAAGTATGCACAAAAAAACCGTTCATTTTGTAATGAACGGTCATTTCATACGTATAAATTTGTATATTTCTTGTAAATTTAACGAAGTAAGTTCTCTTTTTGTAAAAATTGTTTCGCTACTTCTTCACTACTTTTACCATTTACATTCACTTCATAATTCATTTTTCGCATTTCGTCATCTGTAATCTTTCCAGATAATTTATTTAATACTTTTTCAAGTTCAGGATATTTTTGTAACGTCTCTTTTCTTAATAAAGGTGCACCTTGGTATGGTGGAAATAACCCTTTATCATCTTTTAGCACTTTAAGTCCGTATTGTTCCAATTCACTATCTGTTGAGTATGCATCAATTACATTCACATCCCCTGATTGAATTGCACTGTAACGTAATTTTGGTTCCATCGTTTTCACATTTGAAAACTTATAGTTATATAATTTTTGCATTCCTTTATAACCGTCTTCACGATCAGCAAATTCTAATGTGAATCCTACTTTCGCATTCTGTGCAATTTTTCCTAAATCAGAAATTGTACTTATATTATTTTGATCTGCTATTTTTTTCGGCATAGCTAGTGCATATGTATTGTTATACTCCATCGGCTTCAACATAACCATATTATATTTCTGTTCCATTCCAACGCGAGCCTGTTCATATACTTCATCCCGATTTGTACTTTTTGGCTCTTCTTTCACAAAAGTAGATAAAGCTGTTCCCGAAAACTCAGGGTATATATCTACTTCTCCTGATTTCAACGCTTCAAATACAAATGCTGTTTTTCCAAGACCTGGTTTTAATTGTACGTGTAAATCAGTATCTTGTTCGATAAGTTGCTTATACATTTGAATTAAAATTTCAGGTTCTGATCCAAGTTTGCCCGCAATAACAATATCTTTCTTTTCTGTATTCCAAAGAAATGGAGAAGCAACCATTATACAAACAATACATATCGTCAATATAACACGCTTAGACGAGCGTTTTGGCCTCTCAAGCACTCGAAGTACTACATCAAAGAATAAAGCGAGTAACGCGGCTGGTACGGCCCCTAAAATGATAAGCGCATGATCATTCCGATCGATACCGAGTAATATGAGTTTACCGAGCCCACCAGCACCTATAAGCGCTGCTAATGTAGCCGTTCCAACAATTAATACCATTGCCGTACGAATACCGGCCATAATAATTGGTAAAGCAAGAGGAAGCTCTACCTTCCACAGTCTTCTCCAGCTATTCATCCCCATAGCTTTCGCTGCTTCGATTAAAGATTCATCTAACTCCCGTATTCCTGTATATGTATTGCGTAAAATGGGTAATAGTGCATACACAACTAATGCAATAATGGCTGGCAGTTTTCCGATTCCTACTAACGGAATTAATAATCCGAGTAATGCAAGTGATGGCACCGTCTGCATAACTGCAGAAGTTCCTATAATAAACTCAGCCATTCGTTCTTTTCTCGTTAATAAAATGCCAAGCGGTACCGCAATAATTACTGCAAAAAATAATGAAATAAGCGATATTTGTAAATGCTCACTTAATGCAGTTAGTAATTCTATTTTTCGTTCTTGAAACGTTTGTATAAAATCAGTCACTGTTTAGCCTCTTTCCTTCATTTGTTCAACAATATAATTGACAATATGACGACTTGTTAAAGCTCCAACATATCGACCATTTTCTTCAACTGGAACGACTTCATCAGCTCGCAGGCGAACTAATGCTTCTTGTAAAGAAGAATGTAATGATAGTGCTTCCCCTTCTATCCGCATACTTTCATCAAGTGGCAATACATCTTCTATACTTTTCCCCTCATACCAAGGTCGCCCACGATTTCCAATGAACTCTTCTACAAATTCATTTTCTGGGTTATGTATAATTTCTTCTGGCTTATCTAATTGAACAATTTTTCCTTCTTTCATAATACAAATGCGATCTCCAAGTGATAATGCTTCTTGCATATCATGTGTTACGAACACGATTGTTTTTTGAATTTTCTTTTGCAATTGTACAATATCCTTCTGAAGCTGCTCCCTACTTAACGGATCTAACGCACTAAACGGTTCATCCATAAGAACGATTTTCGGATTTGCTGCTAATGCCCGTACGACACCAATACGCTGCTTTTGCCCTCCTGACAATTCATCAGGCATACGATTACGATATACGTCTGGATCTAATCCGACCATCTGTAGCAACTCATCGACACGAGCTTTTATTTTTTCTTTGCTCCACTTTCTCATTTCAGGAACAACTGCAATATTTTCAGCAATTGTCATATGCGGAAACAAAGCGATTTGCTGCAACACGTACCCTATATCCCAGCGTAATTCATTAATATTGTATTCTTGAATATCTTTTCCATCGATTAAAATTGAGCCTTCTGTCGTTTCAATTAAACGATTAATCATTTTCATTGTCGTTGTTTTCCCGCAACCACTCGGACCAATGAGAACAAAAAATTCCCCTTTTTTAATTTCTAAATGCAATGAATCCACTGCTTTTGTGCCATCTTCATATGATTTTGACACTTGATTAAACTGAATCACAAATACAACTCCTTTATCGTTGTTTCCTTTATTTTGCTGGAATATGGAATTCATTTCAAATGATACGCATTATTCTACAAAAAAAGAGCTCACATTTGAGCTCTTAACGGTCTAACAATATTGTTTTCATTATAGCGGCATATTCACGCACATACATTTTTCTCTTAGAACGCATTGGCGTTTCAGCAGCTAGTGCCTCCATCTTCATACCTAAACGCTTCGCAATTATTTTCGTTCTATATAAATGATACGTATTGCTTACAACTACCGCATGTTTCACATCATATAAATCTATACTAAACTTTACATTCTCATACGTATTTGTAGATTGGTCTTCTATTAAAATACGACTCTCATCTACACCATGTACCATTAAATAGTTTCTCATACTGTGAGCTTCTGGTATATCTTCATCTTCCCCTTGGCCGCCTGACACAATTACTTTTACCTCAGGATGAGAATATAAATATTCCAGCGCTACATCTAAACGATTTTGAAGAGATAAAGACGGTCTATCTCCAAATAACTTTGCACCCAGTATAAGAAGGTACGGAGAGTGATGGCTCAACTTTTCACGGGCAACCTTCTTCATTCGAAAGGTCATATAAAGAATGTATAGTGGTGGTAATAATAAGATTATAAGTAATATCCATTTGTTCATATATACGTTTACACTCCCTTTCTTTTTATTATACAGAAATAGATAGGAAGGCAGAAGTACTTTTTATCCCGCTTTAATAGGCAGTAAGACCCCCACCTCAAAATTCAGCGAAAGCAAAAAAGTTAAGTGGGGATGAAGAAAACCCCTACTGATTATTAGTTTCACTTTATATGATTGATTTATTAGAAACGTTCGTCCCTACTTTACGTTGTGAATATACATAATAAAGGGCAATTCCTAATGATAGAATCAATATACAGCTAAGTACGTAAAACGGGAGCATTACCCCAGCTTTAGATACACCAGCTGTAAACAGCATTAATAATACAATTCTTATTCCTGTACCAATTAATCGAAATAAGCTGTCTACACGTCCCATTACTTCGTTTGGGATTTCCTCCATCATCAATACATTTCTCGCCACTCTTGTCCCCGCATTTCCAATCGCATGAAAAATCGCTAGTCCATATAACAACATTACGGAAGGTTCAATAATCATTGCGGTAATTGAAATTACATAAATGCACATCGTCATAACGATTGAAACTTCTGTTTTGACATATTTCATTATGAGTGGAATACAGATCCCTGCAACAACCGCTCCGACACCGTACATCATGCCCTCTATTGCGTATACAGAGGCATTAGCTTTGAGTATATCCGAAATATAAACCGGTATTAAATAATTTGCCATCATGACACCTATAAATGGCATATAAGTAGCAAGTAAGAACCAAAAGAGCTTAGGACGTTTTTTCATAAAGTGAATTCCTTCGAACAATTGCTTCTTAAATGTTACTTTCCTTTTTACTTCCTTTTTCTTTACGTATGGTATACACAAGAAAAGGGCGAAGGCTCCTGCAAAAGTTAACATATCTACTAACAAGATCCATTTTAAAGAAATGATTTCAATAAGGAAGCTAGCAGCGGCTCCTGAAATAACTTGAGTTAACTGTCCTTGTATCTCCATTGTTCCGCTTAAATTTTTATAATGTTCTGCTTGAAATATCTCTTGGTTGAACGCAAATATTGTAGGATAAAATAATAAATAGTAAAATGACCCTGCTATATATATTAGAATATAATGAATAGAATGATAAGGTTGCCCAGCAAATCCCCATATAACCATTATTCCGATTACGGCTATCCCAATACCTTCATTACATAATAATAAAGATTTTCTTGAAAAACGATCAATACTTTGCCCGATAAACGGAGTTAACAAAAACATAATCAGTGTTGAGATGATGGAAACATAACCAAACGTTGTCTCTCCTCCACTCTCTTTAATTAACAACCACGGAATCGTTATCATTACAATACCGGAACCAATAGCTGATAGACTATTGGCCCCTAGAATGAAATACAAGCGTGAATCTTTATAAAGAGATGACATATCACTCAACCCCTAGTTGCTTTTTCACCTCTTTATATACGCCCATATATGCTTTTAATTCTTTAACTAAATCATGAATTAATGGTTTTGCATCTTCACCCAGTTCACCGTCTTGTACATGAAGTCCATCAAGCACAACTTGTTTTGGGATGGCATTGGCGTATACCCCTCTAGCAACAGTACGCATACTGTTTAATGCGTTAATTCCACCTTTACCGCCTCCTGCAACTGCAAGTAATGCGACAGGTTTATGAACAAATTCACTACTACTTAAGTAATCTAGCGAATTTTTCAACGCCCCACTCATTGCATTATGATATTCAGGTGTACATAGCACTACGCCGTCTGCGTTTTTCACTAACGCCTTTAATTTTTTTACTGCTTCTAATTCACGTTGTGATTCTTCCCCATTATATAAGGGTAGTTCTTCTACTGCTAAATCGAATAACTCCCCTTCAAATTGGTCAGCAATATATTTTGCTACCACACGAGTTCTACCGAATTTTCTTGGTGTACCGTTAATAACAACTAGTTTCATCATTATTTCTCCCCTTTGTTTTCAAGTTACACTTATATATTATCAGAAATTTCTATACAAAACACAATATAAAGAGGGAACTAGCTTAATAAAATAGTATAATAGACGAAAAAAGAACTCATACGAAAGTATGAGTTTTTCACATTTACTTTTCTTTCTCTTTATTGCTCAGTATGCCATTACTTCTTTTAGCTTCAAAATGGTTATACGCTTTTTCTGCTAATTTGATACGTTCTTCTGGCAATGCTATATATTTCATAATATTTTCTATTATTTTTTCATACGGAGTAAATACAATTCCCGGCCAATCTATTTCGTCCTCTGGGTTGCTATTTTCCGAAATAATAAATTTCTTATTTGCCACTGCATAAGAAACTCGAGGAGTTTCAAGAATACCAGATAAGTAAAAGTGGATATTTAATATAATTTTAGATCTGGCAATTAACTCATTTCTAACAATTCCCCACGCATTATTTTTAAAAACAATATTTAAATTCGGGGCAACGACTTTTAATTGATCCAATATAGCTTGCCGTCTTGGGTTAAGAGCACCTATAAACAGTATATCAATGTCTTCAGTTAATTCTTCATCAAATGCATCTTTTTTTATTTCTAAAGTTGGTGCATAGTTCATGCCTACATGTTTTATTTCTTTTCCTACTCCTCTTTGTTTTAACCATTCTATATTTTGTTTACTATAATCCCAAATTTCCTTATCTTTTAATAACATTAAATAAAGAGGATGCGCATAAGGGCTTCCTTCATATAGCTGTTCTAAATTATAAATAATTGCATTTTTCGGAAGGAGATGTGGGCTATGTGCATATGTATGCGCTCCAAAAACAATTGTATTCCCCACATTTTCGAGTATTGTTTCTGATATGATTGCTGTATTTCCCTCTTGCTCCAATCGCCATTTCAAAGCTCGCGCAACATCTATAAAACTACCATACGTCTTTGGGCATATAAACAAACAATAATCATATTCTTTATTCAAATAAGCTTCCATTAGCCTTAAATTATTCTTATATAAATCCACATCCGGATATTTCAGTAAAAGATCCTTTGCATGTTTTTTTGCTACTTTATATATTCCAGCATAATAAGCAGCAATGCACCTTCTTAATTCGATTCTTTGCTGATGTTCATCTGATACGTCCATGTTTAACAGAAGATTTGCGATACAATACGCTTTTAAATGATCACGATCATAATAATAATCTAGTAGTGGCAACAATTCTTCATACGTATTTCCATGCACAGATTCTCCTAGCTCTAGCGCCCATCGTATTAATTCCATTATTACTCCACTACTCCTTTAACCGAAATTGTATTTAATAAAATTTCGCATTACTTTCTACCATATTTGCTATATGCAACGGTAGCTCTTCTTTTTTCGATTCCAAAAATTTTTGTGATACTGCACCTAAATGTTTTTTATGTGGTATATAAAATGCACTTATAGAAATTTCATAGTCAAATAAGTAATCATACACATGATAATCTACAAATAGAAGATCATTATTCGGAAAAGGAATTTCCTTCCCTTGCAGGGCATACATCAAAGCAATATTATTTTGAGATTTTAATCGATACATTCTTGCAAGTTGGTATAATGGCTCAGCCCGAGTTGGTCTATATTCCCACGCTTTTTGAAAATAAAAAATAGCTAGCGCTGAATATTGCTCTTCTTGCGTCTTAGCATTTTCCATTTCATCTGCTTCTGTTACTTCATGTTGTTTATTTGCTGCACGGTTTGCTAATTGTTCATAACAAAACCCTATTCGCAACAACGAATAGAACACCTCTTCAACCCATCCTCCTGCTTCCACTCGTTTTTTATACCATTTAATCGAATCTTCAAATTGACTTAAATGAAAATAAGTTTGGGCTAAATAAAATAAATATCTTATATGCAAATCTGGCGTTGTTTCTGGATCACTCAACCCTTGTAACAACAGCCTCTCATCTCTTTCAAATTTATCCGCTTTACTTCCACCATCACCAGGGTCATTAACGACAAGCGTCTCCAGTCTAGCTACTCTCGTATTGTAATTCTCTCCAACTTTGGAACGATCTATATCCCAATACTCATGAGTAACACCGACAGATTTCCATGGTAAAGAAGCTTTTAACAGACGTGTAAGCCAATATTTAATATGAACATCATATTGCAATGTAAGATAATGATCTTCCGTTAAGCTCGTTTTATCGAAATTCGGATCAACCTCTAAAATCATATCCGCATCTAATATTAATAAATAATCTGCTTCTGGGTATGTTTTTTGCGCTAACGAAACAGCTAAGCTTCTGTTATAACCAAAGTTTTGAAACGGCTCATGATGAACCGTCCCAGGTATCTCATTTTCCTTACACCAATTTTCAATAATTTCAGGTGTATTATCCGTCGATCCAGTATCACAAATAGAAACAAAATCTACAATTGATTTCGTAGCATTTAAACATCTTTCCATAATCCTAGACTCGTTTTTAACAATCATACAAAGACATAACTTTTTTTCTTCCTTTACAGACTTCACTTGCTCATTTCCCATTTAACCACCTCATATTTTATTAACACGCTCTTTTCATATGTAACATCATTTCTTAGCTACACTGATGACATAACCATCCTTTTACTATTTATGAAAACTTCATTTTATTTATTCTTATTTTTATGTTGGGACATATTTCATGCAGCGCTTTATACTTGATACAATCAATACAAAAAAAACATAATGCGGGAATCCGTACATTTCAAAGTCTAAGAGGAGGTTTTATTTTGTTGGATTACATTTGGCTAGATGACAAATCACCCATTTTAGTACAACTACCAAGCAACTTTAAGTCTGCTGCTATATTACTTCATCCTTTTGTCCAAATGCCTTTAGGGTGGGAAAACTCAGTAAGAAAAAGACCTTACGAGCACATATATCCAAGTGCTGAAGAAATCATTCAAAATGGGAAATCCGTTTCTTGGAAGGAAATAATGTCTTATAGTGGACTAAATTCATACACAGAACTAGCAATAGCCATGTTAACTTCCAGTAATGCCTTTTCAGAAGAATATAAAAGAGATGACTTAGCTAAAAAGCTACATTCAAACTTTAAACAAGACCTTTATTATCCAACGGAAGATTATACATCTATATTTTTATTACAGAATTTACTAAAACTCCTTGGTTCGAAAGGTGCAAAAAATCTATATTTCTCTGAACCAATCTTTGCTACAAACAAATCATTACAGATACATGATACAACCCCTTTAAATATTTGGGACCTTTTCTGTAGTGAGTTCATTATTACTGATGAAAACATGGATTATGCATTCATGAGTATGTTTGATTCCTTTACAACTTTTTTATTAGCGAAAGACGAAAATATAGAATACATTGTTCAATCAATACATATTGAATCCATCATATGTGATAAAAAAACAATGATTGATTGGTATTTATAAATTAGAGATTTCTTACACTATAAAAAAAAGAAACTTGCGCTTATACACAAGTTTCTTTTCAAAATCATTTCCTATTTTTTCACAACTTCATGTCCACCGAACTGATTACGAAGAGCTGAAACTACTTTTCCATGGAATGTATCATCTTCTTGAGAACGGTAGCGCATAAATAATGACATTGCGATTACTGGTGCTGCCGCTTGAAGTTCAAGTGCGGTTTCCACAGTCCATTTCCCTTCTCCTGAAGAGTTCATTACACCTTTAATACCATCAAGTTTTGGATCATCTGCAAATGCCTTTTCAGTTAAGTCCATTAACCAACCGCGGATAACCGATCCGTTTGCCCATACTTTTGCAACATCTTCATAATTGAAATCAAAATCACTTTTATCTAACACTTCAAATCCTTCGGCGATTGCTTGCATCATTCCGTATTCAATACCGTTATGAACCATTTTTAAGAAATGACCACTTCCGACGCGGCCTGCATAAGAATACCCATTCTCTACTGCTAAATCTTTAAATAATGGTTCTAATTGATCGTAAATTTCTTTTTCTCCACCAACCATTAAACAAGCACCGTATCTTGCTCCTTCTACACCGCCTGATGTACCAATATCTACGTAATGTAAACCAAAGCTTTTCGCTTCTTCGGCACGGCGTAACGTATCTTTATAGAATGAATTTCCGCCTTCAATAACGATATCGCCTTCCTCTAATAATGGATAAACTTCTTTTAATACTGACTCAACTACTTCCCCTGCAGGTACCATTACCCAAATTGTGCGAGGAGCTTCTAGTTCAGCGATCATTTCTTTTAATGTATGACGAGCAGTAATCCCTAAAGCCCCAGCCTTTTCAACAAGCTCTTTATTTACGTCATATACAACAACTTCATGTTTGTCTTCATATAAGTGTTCCGCTAATGGGAATCCCATTTTTCCTAACCCGATTAAACCTAGTTTCATATTAATCAATCTCCCATTCTATACAAATATATTTAATAACGAAATGAGTCCAAGTGCTACAACAGATAATATTGTCTCCATTGCAGTCCATGTTAATAATGTTTCTTTCACAGTCATCCCGAAATATTCTTTAATCATCCAAAATCCAGAATCATTTACATGTGATAAAATTAATGACCCTGCACCTGTTGCAAGTGCTAATAGTTCAACATTTACACCTGGTGTACTTGCTGCAATCGGTGCAACAATACCAGCTGCTGTCATCATAGAAACAGTTGCCGATCCAGTTGCGATTCGGATTAGTGCCGCAATTCCCCACCCTAATAATATCGGTGAAATATGCGATTCTTTCGCCATATCTGCAATTGTCGTTCCAATTCCAGAATCTAATAATACTTTATTAAATGCGCCGCCTGCACCAATCACTAACAATATGTTTGCAATTGGCCCAAGGCAATCATTTGTAAATTGTAATACTTTATCTTTTGAGAAACCTTTTGCATATCCAAGACTAAAGAAAGAGTAAATGGTTGCAATTAATAAAGCGACAATCGGATCTCCAATAAAGTGTAATACTTGTGCTAGTTGACTCGTTTTATTTAATGCAACTTCCGCTATTGATGCACCAAGCATAAGAAATACTGGAAGTAAAATTGTAAACAATGTATTCCCAAAGCTAGGAAGCTCTTTTTTATTATCTTTTTCAACAAATTGCTCCGCTATCTCTAATGGTACTTCCTTATGTATACGAGCACCAATCCATTTTCCATAAAGTGGACCTGAAATAATTGCAGTTGGAAGTCCGACAATTAACGCATATAAAATTGTCTTCCCTACATCTGCTTTAAAAATACCTACCGCTGCCATCGCTGCTGGATGCGGCGGCACTAGTCCGTGTACAACGGATAATCCTGCTACTAGTGGAATACCGATTGTAATAAGTGATACCCCTGTTTCTAATGCAATTGTAAATACCAATGGAATTAGTAGTACAAATCCAACTTGGAAAAATACCGGAATCCCTACTAAAAATGCAACAAACATCATTGCCCAATGAACACGTTTCTTCCCAAAACGATCAATTAATGTGTTAGCAATTCGTTCAGCACCGCCAGATTCGGCCATCATTTTTCCAAGCATCGTTCCTAATGCTAAAACTATCGCTAAAAACCCTAACGTATTACCAAGCCCTAGTTTAATAGAATCAATAATCCCTGGATCTTTTGGTGAAGTTCCAATCAATGGCATTCCCATTGCTAGCCCTACACCAATTGCTGTTAAAATTAACGCGACAAACGGATGCCATTTTACTACCGTAATAAGTAAAAGTAGTATGACAACTGCCGCTAGTACGATTCCAACTACCATTTCTCCCAATCCCCCTATTGTTTACGTTGGAAAGCAGCTATACAATCAAATTCTTCTTTCAAGCGATTGTAAAGTCGTTCATACATATAAAACATTTCTAAATATATAGCCGTATTTTCTTTATTCGGTACATGGTGATGAACAATATCAATCCAATCCTTAACCTCTTCCAGAGAATCAATTTTTCCTACAGCATATAAAGCAACTGCCGCTGCCCCAAGCGCAGATGCTTCATGACTTTCAGGAACAAGCAATTCTTTCCCCATCATATCGGATAACATTTGTCTCCAAAATGCAGATTTCGCAAATCCTCCTGAAACGCGTATTTCAGTAAGTGGCCCTGTACAATCCCTGATTGCGAGTGCAACAGAATATACGCTCATACAAACCCCTTCCATGACTGCACGAATAAAATGTTCTCGTTTATGCTGAAGATTAATTCCGAAGAATGTACCACGAGCATTTGCATTCCAGTAAGGTGCACGTTCTCCAGATAAGAAAGGTAAAAATAGCAATCCACCTGCTCCAGCTGGTACACTTTCCGCATATTTAATTAATAAATCATACGGATCAATGCCAAGTTTTCTTGCAACTTCTTGTTCTGGGCTACCAAATTCATCACGTAACCATCTCAGTAATATGCCACCGTTATTCGTTGGTCCGCCAATCACCCAGTGCTCGTCTGTTAATGCATAACAAAACGTTCTTCCTTTTTCATCTGTATTAACATTAGATGAAATTGTTCGAACTGCACCACTTGTTCCAATCGTAATTGCAGCTGATCCAGGCGATATGGCCCCAACGCCTACATTCGCAAGAACACCATCACTTGCACCAATAACAACTGGAGTATCTTCACGAATACCCATCTTTTGTGCTAATTCCGGTTTCATACCCGATAAAATATATGTAGTTGGTACTGGGGTTGATAATTGTTCTGAAGAAATATTTAACATTTCCAGCACATCAACATCCCAATTTAACGTTTCTAAATTGAATAACCCTGTAGCAGAAGCAATGGAATAATCAACTACGTAGCGTGAAAACAATTGGTAAATAACATACTCTTTAATAGAAATAAATTTATAAGCACTTTTATATAATTTTGGTTCCTCTTCTTTCATCCATAATAATTTAGATAGTGGCGACATTGGATGAATTGGTGTACCTGTACGTCTATAAATTTCATGTCCATTCATATGTTGTAATAATTTTTCCGCTTGTTTCGTACTACGATTATCTGCCCAAATGATAGAGCGCGTTAACGGCACACCCTTTTCATCTACTGCAATTAATGCGTGCATTGCTGTACTAATACCAATTGAAGAAATATCTTCTGGTAACACGTCACCTTTTTCTATGGCAACGCTTACAGTTTTATAAACAGCAGCACATATTACATCAGGATCTTGCTCAGCCCATCCGACGTTCGGTTGAATAATTGGATAATCTACTGCATGTGATGCAACGACTTTTCCTTTTTCTGTGAACACAACCGTTTTTGTACTTGTGGTACCGATATCAATCCCGATTACTCTCCCCCTTGTTTCCATGCGAATCTTCCCTTCGTTTCTAGCAAAATATGATCTAGTAAACCGTTTACATGAATTAGTATATAAAATATTTTTTCTTTAATCAAGTTTTAAAAAGAAAATTTTTTTCATAATAAAATATAATTCCCCTCATGACATTTCACTTACATACTAAATTTAAATTCCCCCGGCGGTAAAGTTACGTTATATTCGTTACGCAACACACTATTTTTCTTTCATTAACAACACATTCATACATAGTCCTTCCAAACTTTACTTTTTACTCATTTGCATGAAAAAGGTGTTGAAAAACAATATAAGAAAAATGATTAGAGACCCTTATTTTTTATACAAGTCCGAAAAATAAGGGCTATTTTCAAAAAAACATTAAGGAAGTAATAGTTAATTGATTAGGCATGCATTTTTCTCTTTTTAGTGTTTTAGTTTCACTCTTCTTTTTATCTTAATGGACATAGAGCTCGAATCTACTATCATTTTATTAACTTGTAAATATATGTTCCATAAAATAAAATCTAATAATATTTTTATTTTTCAGAAAAAATAAAACAATATTTTGAACTTTATTGTATAATGTTGTAAAAAGATGTCGGAGGGATTTAATGTTACATAAAATATCTCAATTCACAATTAAGCTTTCATCCATTTTTTTATCACTGTTACTATTATTAAATTTACCTTATTTATTTATCACTCAAAACGGATTTACCTTTCAACCAATTCTTTTTTTTAATCAGATTGTTACTATGTTAAAGGATGTTTTCTCCCCTGAATCATTAGTGGTTATAGGATCAGACCCGAAATTTGGTAGTTTCAAAAAAACACCCTTATTCCCAACCGTTTTAGAACCTTACCTATATTCATTTACTGTATTATTTTTAGCCTTTTTACTTGCGCTCTTTCTATCAGCTAGCATGGCATTTTTTTATTTTTTAGCAAAAGATTATATAAAAAAATGGATAAATAGAATTGTGTTCATATTAGAAGCTGTCCCTGATATGATGATGATGATTTGTTTACAAATATTTTTCATATGGGTACTTAAGAAATTCGGGGAATCTCCTGTCACCATTATTTCTTTTAATGAAAATCGAGCTTATTTACTCCCTATTTTATCTTTAGCGGTCTTACCTACATTACAAATGTTTCGGATGATGGTGTTATACATAAAAGAAGAACATGGAAAAGATTATGTAGAAGTTGCCTACGGAAAAGGCCTTTCATCAAGTTATATACTACGCATTCATTTATTCAAAAATATATCTATCCACTTCTTCCACCATTTAAAAACGATTTTTGTTTTCTTACTTTCTAATTTATTCATTTTAGAATTTGTTTTTAATATGGATGGTATTATTCAATTTTTATTTAATAAGGCGTTTATTTCACCTCCCGCTGCATTTATCATACTGGTCATGATTATTTTACCGTTTTATACTATTTTTCAAATAATCTCATTCATGATGAATAGATGGCACAAGCACTTGAAAGGAGTAGCATTATGAAATCTATTTGGAAATCAAAACGCTTTTTAATCGGTTTCACTTATTTATTCATACTTATTTCAGCTAGTTTTATTTATAGTTGGTTCTTTAAAGATAACATCCCAAAACCTCCTCAGTTACTTTACAATGACAATAACGAATTACTTGGAAAGGCCCCCTTTCCGCCATCGTTAATTCCGCCTTTTGGATCTGATCGTTTTGGCGAGTCTGTTTTCTTACAAATTATAGAAGGAGCAAAATTCACTATTTTATTAGCCGTGGCAATTAGCTTCTTTCGAATTTTATGCGGAACATGTATAGGAATCCTCTTAAGTTTATTTGCTCCAAAACTCAAGAGATTTTTCCAGGCATGCTCAGAAGTTTTTTATTATATTCCAACTCTATTTATCGCATTCATACTCATCACCCCCGTTAATATTGTAATCACATCAAATGCTGATGGGTTAAATCCAAATATTTCATTTACGTTTTATCAAGTACTCGTACTTATTTTCGTCGCTCTGCCTACACTTTCTTTATATATATCCTCAGAGGTTGATGAATTTATGAAACGAGATTACATTTTAAGTTCACAATTATTGGGTGCTAGCCGTTTTCATATTATAAAAAAACACTTACGAGTCTTATTACTTGACCGCTTATTTGTATTATTTATGGAACATATCGTCCAAACACTCATACTCGTTATCCATTTAGCGTTGCTTAACATTGTAATTGGCGGGATTCAAATGCGTGAACTCTATGACGGAGTACTCAAACCTGTTTCTCTATCTAATGATTGGGCAGGACTTATTGGATTAAATCGTAATGAAATGAATCTTTCATGGTGGATTATTTTTTATACCCTCGCTTCATTCTTTATTACGATTCTATTTATTAAGCTTATGACAATCGGGATTCAAGATACACTGAAAGCAAGAGATACGCAAGTTGTAGCAATTCAAAGCGTTCCAGATCATAAAAAATTTGTTAAAGGTAAAGATTCTTTTTCGTTTGCAGATAAAGTGAACCTTTAATCCTTTCCCATTACTCGATATTGATAGTAGTGGAATGCAAAGAAGATGATCCCTGCATTTAACAGGGATCATCTTCTTTCTGTCGTCTAACTTTTTTACATGTCTTTAGCTAGACTCATACTTTTTATATTTAAAGTGAATTATTTGCAATCACAATTATGCTGTTTAAAATCGATTACCATACGTCCTTGAATTCGACCTTGTTCCATTTCCTCGAATACATGTTGTACTTTATCTAAAGAACAAGTTTGAACGACCGGCACTACTTTCCCTTCTGCACCGAACATAAATGCCTCTTCTAGATCCTTACGAGTACCGACTAGAGAGCCAACTACTTCAATTCCATCTAGTACAAGTCGCGGAATGTTTAAATCCATAGTTTCTACTGGTAAACCTACTGCAACGACTTTACCACAAGCACGTACTGCATCAACCGCTGAGTTGAATGCTACTTTTGAAACAGCTGTTACTACAGCAGCATAAGCACCACCAAACTCATCTTGAACAATCTTATCAGCAGGACCTTGAGAAATTGGATTGATAGTCATATCAGCGCCAACCTCTTTTGCTAAGGCTAATTTATCCTCATTAATATCTACTGCAATTACCTTTGCACCAAATACGTTTTTAGCATATTGAATAGCTAGGTTACCTAATCCACCACAACCATAGATGACGATAGGTTGGCCAGGTTTAATATTCGATACTTTTATAGCTTTATATGTAGTTACACCCGCGCATGTGATTGATGATGCTTGAGCAGGATCTAATCCTTCTGGTACTTTCACCGCATAATCAGCTGTCACAATACATTGTTCAGCCATACCACCATCTACTGAATAACCAGCATTCTTAACTTCCCGGCAAAATGTTTCTCTACCAGTTACGCAATATTCACAACGCCCACAAGATTGGAACATCCATGCAATACTTACACGGTCCCCCACCTTTAGTGAAGTAACATCATCAGCAATTTTCGTCACAATACCTATACCCTCATGACCAAGAATACGGCCATCTGTGTTTCCAAAATCATGATTTGCAACGTGTAAATCAGTATGACAAACCCCACAATACTCTACATCTACTAGCGCTTCACCTGAGTGTAACGGACGTAATTCCTTTTCAATAATTTCAATATTTGCTTTACTATTTTTATTAACTACTACTGCTTTCATATGTGATCTCCCCTTTAGTGTTTTAGAATTTTTCATGAGTTCATCTCACAACTTCTGTCTTCACTAGTTTGGCTAATCATTGTGCCAAGTTTAAGTGTTCAATCATCATTACATGTTCATCATAACATGACAATTCAAAAACAAATTGTGAAATTATGAACAATGTTTGAATTGTTGTATAAATCGGTTTTTATTTTTTAAAATGAGAGTCATCACTGGCTATAAGTAGGTCACATATTTCTACAAGAAAATAAATAAACAAACTATTCACTAATAAAAAAGGGGCTGTCTCATAAGTCTCTTTCGAAGTAAGATCACATAAAATTGAAAAGGCAGAAACATTATAAAATCAACATTTCTGCCTTTCACTTTTTATTCGATTTTGGCTAAAAAGCACCTTTTGGGACAGCCTCTTTTTTATATTCGTTTCATCGAAATTGTTTCACGGATACTTTGTAAATTTTGCAACGTTTCTTCTTGGCGTTGTAACGATAACCCAACGTACAAAGTATCTAATAAACTTAACTGCGCTAATCTTGATGAACTTGCTTCTGTGCGGAATTCCGTTTCACGTGTTGAAGTGTATAATGTAATATCAGCTAGTTGACTTAATGCCGATTTCTGATAGCTCGTAATCGCAATAATTTTAGCTCCTCTTGCTTTCGCTACTTCTAACGCTTCAAGTAACCCTTTATTGCTACCAGAATGAGAAATGCCGATAACAACTGAATTTTTCGAGAGTAAACCTGCTCCCATAATTTGAAAATGCGAATCAGTATGAGCGATACATGAAATACCCGTTCTCATAAATTTATGATATGCATCCATCGCAATAATACCAGAGCCACCATTTCCGTAAAACTCGATTCGATTTGCTTCTTTCAAAACTTTTACAGCTTGCTCTAATGCCGTATCATTTAACAAATGCAATGTATCTTGTAGTCCTGTAATATGTGAATGAAAAACTTTTTTAGCAACAGTTACCATACTATCTTCTGCTGATACTTCTTCATGAATATTTTGCATCGGTGTATGGACAATTTCACGAGCTAATGTAATCTTTAAATCTTGGAATCCTTGCAAACCAAGGTGTTTACATAAGCGAAATATCGTAGCCTCAGAACTATTCGTAACTTCTGCTAATTCAGTAATAGATTTATGTACAACATCTTGTGGATGTTTTAAAATATGTTCAGCAATACTTCGCAACTTCGGTGATAAACCGTTTAACGAAGCTTGAATCTTTCCAATCCCACTTCTTGTACCAGGCATAGCATATCTTCTCCCTCCATCGTAGCTTTATCCCGTAAAAACACAATTGGTATGCGCTTATAATCAGTGGGGAATAGCCCCTCCACTGATTAAAGTTTCACTTTATTGTACCTAATTATTGAAAGAAGAAAAACCTTTATTCAGCTTCACTATATATTTTATTAGCTTTTATGCATTTTTTCGTAACATCTTCAAAAGATAATGATCCTGTTTTTGTATTTATTTTTATTTTTTCATCAACGTATTTCGTTCGAAACATTGCAACTTCCTCTTGAAAAGAACAAAGATACAGCTCAAGTTTATACAACACACCATAACGTTTCGGCACTATAACATAGAGTTTATTTTGTTTTTCTATAACTTGAATTACTTCATTGTTTTCTGTTATATATTTCCCCACACATTTTAATTTATCGAAAAAATTCACCTCATACACCTTTATAGGTCTCGGCATCTGAATCTCTTCCCCATTTATAATCTTAGCTATGTTATTTGCAATCTCTATGACCGGTGTAATATTTATATTACTTAGTACAATAATACAAACATTATCTTTTTCATATCGAATCAAATAATTCACAAAACCATTTATATCACCAAAATGACTAGTAGAAATATATTCTTCTTGTTCAATAGCCCAACCATATCCATAATGATCCGAATATGCAGTAAACATTTTTTGAAGTGAACTTTCTGAAATCACCTCTCTACTACGCAATGCTTTATGCCATTTAAACAAATCTTTAACTGTCGAATACATTCCATATGCCCCTAGTGGAAATGACATATCAATATGTTCAGTTTGTTTTATATCTCCAAATATCGTATATCCTGTTGATAAAAATTCTACTATTTCTCTACCCTCATCCTCACATCCAGTATTATGCATTTGAAGTGGTTGACATATATATTTATGTATATATTCTTTATATGATAACCCAGTAATCTTTTCGATTATAATTGTTAATAAAATATAACCAGAATTTGTATAACTATATCTCTCACCTGGTTTAAACTCTAACGGGTACGTCTTTAATACATGCACAATGTCTTCTTTAGATACAGATTTTCTCATTATATCCGACCAATAATTAGGCCAACTTGTAAAATTTGAAATACCCGATGTGTGAGTTAATAGGTGGTGAATTGTAACATCTTCTCCATAAGAGAATCCCTCTATATATTTTGAAATTGAGTCTTCTACCGAGAGCAATCCACGTTCTTCTAATTGTAAAATTGCTGTACTGGTAAACCCTTTCGTTAATGAACCAATTCGAAATTTTGTATCAATAGTATGAGGAATGTTAAATGTGAAATTCGCTGTTCCAAATGCTTCACTTAACAATATTTCATCATTTTTTGCAATCAGTACCGTACCATTAAAATAACTAGCCTCAGACAAACTTGACATGTACCGCTGTAATGTAGCCCTTACTTTCATACACTCCTCCTAAATAACCCCATATTTCACCGCATATAATGCAGCTTGCGTACGATCATCTACTTCCAATTTAGCTAAAACATTTGAAACATGTGTTTTTACAGTTTGTTCTGTAATATGAAGCACTGCTGCAATTTCTTTATTACTTCGCCCTTGCGCAATTTCACGAAGTACTTCTTGTTCTCTTTTCGTTAACATAGAAAAAGGGTTTTCTTTCTTGACTACTGATCGTCCTAATAGTGCTGGTGTTACTTTCGGATGAAAATTCGTATTTCCTTCATGTACTGCAATAATAGAAGCTACAAGTTGCTCAGGTTGTACTTCTTTTAATTGATAACCATCTGCTCCGGCTTCGAGTGCTGGTAAAACATAATCTTGCTCTGAAAAACTGCTTAATATTAGTATCTTTATCGTTTCATCATATTGTTTTATTTGTTTTGTTGCTTCGATGCCATCCATCTTCGGCATTGATAGATCCATTAATACTACATCTGGCCTTTTTGTTTGGACGAATGTTAACGCATCTTCTCCATTTTCTGCTTCCCCAACAATTTCAAATTCTTCTCTCGTTTTCAAAAAGAATACAAGTCCTCTTCGAACGATATGATGATCCTCAACTAGTAGTAATTTAATTTTCAACCTTCTTCTCCCCTTCAAACTGGCAATTGAATTTCAATTTTCGTACCCTTTTTCAGCTCCGTTTTTATTTGAAATGATCCCCTCATTAACTGAATACGTTCCTTCATACTTTTTAAACCGAGTGCTGACTCTCGCACCTGATCTTGTATAAATCCTATTCCGTTATCCTCTATGTAAAAATATAACTGGTTATCTTCTATTTTTAAAAGAACATTTACCTTTTCACACGAAGCATGTTTTTTACAATTATGTATCGCTTCTTGACTAATACGCCATAAAACTTCTTCTATTTCATCACCAATTGAAACCATTCCATCAATTCGAACTTCCACGTGAATTCCTAACAACTTTCCATAATTTTTAATTGCTTCAGCTAACCCTTTCTCTAATCCTTCCGGTCTTAATTGCCAAATCAAGAGTGTCATCTCTTGTAATGCTTCCTGTGATAATTCTCCAATATAGCTCAACATCTCTTGCAAGTCTCTATCTTGCGTCATATTTAGAGTACCTTTTGCGGTTAACATGATAGAAAATAACAATTGTTTTACTGAATCATGTAAATCACGTGCAAGTCGATTTCGTTCTGCTACAACTACATATTTACGTTCTTTCTCTACTAATTGAATACGTTGTATAGTTGTTCCTATTTGAAATGTAATTGATTCTAATAATGCTAATTCTTCCTCTGAAAAATGTGTTTTTTGAGGAGAGGCGACATTTAATAGACCAAACTTCTCCGATCCAGACCTAAGGGGAATTGTCGCATGGTGCGTAACATTTTCGGTATCTCCCCAATTACATTCAATCGCATCCTCTATTCGCTTACATTCAATAATATTTGTCGCTTTTTCCAATCTGCCATTCACAAAACGCTCTACACACCAGCAATCTCCTTCACACATCGGCTTCTTCTCTTGCCACGTAAGAGCTGGCGGTAAGTTTTGATCTACAAGCATACGGTACTTTCCACTTTCATCAATAAAAAAGATCCAGCCTGTTTGCAAATTCATAACTTGTAACAATGTATGTAACACTTTTTCCAACATGTCTTGTAAGTCTGTTGCTTCATTTAATAATTCAGCAATTGCTTTTAATGCCTCTAAACGATGCATCTCTTTTTCTTCAAAGTTCATTTTCATCACCATCTATCATTATAACATTAAGAAATTTCTAAATTCTACAAATTAAAAAGAACTGAATTTCTTCAGCTCTTTGTTTATATCGATCATTTTATTATTATTTTTCTATCCAATGTTGAAAGCAGCATTTCCGTTACCAAACTATTCTACTTTAGCTGTCCGATACAGATTGTCCGCTATGGGTATGCTGTAAACTTTCAGTAGTAACGACCATATTTGCTGCTGGCATTTGTACTCGATTCTTATGAAATATAGACATTAATTCAAATCTTACTTGTCTAGAAGTTTCAAAATAATCTTCTGGCTTTATTAAACCTGTAATACAAAATTCATATCCAACGTATTTCAGATTCGGATTTAAATCTGTAACACCTACATATTTAAAAGGTTCAACAGCTTCATTCTCTACTTTATAAAGACTTGGGGCCAATTTTTCATTACAATTCACACAAACTTCCTCTAACAATTCCTTAACTCTTGTCGGATCTTCCTGATAACTTACCGTAATTCGTTCAATTACGCGCATCCAGCCTTTATTAAAATTTTGTATCGTTCTAATCTCTCCGTGTGGTATAGTAAGGAGTTTTCCTGACCATTCACGAATTTGCATAAAACGAATACTAATTTCCTCAATCGTTCCTGAGTTTGTTCCGTTAAAAGTAACAAAATCGCCAACACGAAACTCTTTGTCCGCTAATCTCGCAAAGCCTAATATAACATCTTTCAGCATCTGTTGTGCAGCAAAACCGATAACAACCCCCGCTATCCCTGCGCCTGCAATGATACTTTTTATATCTACAAATTGGCTAATTAAATATATGATTAGACTAATGATAATGATATATCTAAAAATAGATCGAATCACACTTTGAATCGTTTGCTCTACCTCTTCATCAAAAAAGCTTGATTTCCTAAAAAACCAATCAATAATGCGGTTTATGACAAATGAAATAATGATTAGAACGAAAGCAAATAGTAAAAATCTTAAAAGTAAAAACTCTCTTACATAATTAAAAAATTCTTCAGTATACGTTAATAAACTCATCTAACCACTTCCTTACTAATTAAAAAATTCATAATCGTCTCAGTTTGTTCTAGGAAAATCTATTATCTACTCTAAAATGCTGCTACCCTTACTATGTATTTTGACTTTATTACTAATTCACTTTAAACAGTATGTCTAGCTGTTCTTTTCCTTTCCCTTTAAATATACCCTTTTTAATAACCTAAGGGGAGCTAATCGTGAAATTTTTTAAACGTTAAAAGGTTATTCTACTCATTACGATTTCAACTAATTTATTCATTAACTAGATAAAAAAAGAGCTGAATTTATCAGCTCTTTTATTCGATATTAATTGTTGTTTTACTGTTTTTTTCTTCTTTCAATTTTGGCAATTCAATTGTCAGTACGCCATCTTTATAATTTGCTTTAACATTTTCTTCCTCAACTTGTTGAAAATTAAAGCGTCGAGTTACAGAACCTATAGAACGTTCTTTACGAATATATATGCCATTCTCATTTTTTTCTTCTACTTCATTATGATTAGTTGCTTGAATCGTTAATACATCTTGTTCAAATTCAACTTGAATGTTTTCTTTTTGAAAACCAGGTAAATCTGCTTTTACTGTATATTTATCAGACTGTTCATGAACATCTACTTTAAAAGTATCCATATTCATCGGTTTAAAGAAAGCATCTGTCATCCCTTCTAATAAAGAAGGCCCAAAATCAAAAATACCATTTTGACGTTTTGTTATCTCTGGAAATAAATTACGCATATTTTTTCCTCCTTATTATTTATGAATGAAAGATTATCTCTTTCTGTCTTTATTATAACACTTGGTCAAAAAAGGTCAAAGATTTTGTTTGACCTTTTTTGATGTATATTTTACCAAATAAAACAAATAAGTTATATGACATCTCTCCCTCTTATAAAGAGGAAAATATTAACATAACAACGAATAGTATATTTGCTCTTATTTTTCTTACGGAGGTTACATACAATGGGGTATATTGAAGAACTTAGAAAAATTGTCGGATCCAGACCACTCAATCTAGCAGGAGTTGCTGTAGCTGTTTTCAATAAACAAGGACAAATATTACTTCAACAAAGGCAGAATGGTATTTGGGGTGTCCCTGGTGGATTCGTTGAACTTGGTGAATCAACAGAAGAAGCTGGGAGACGAGAAGTGTTCGAAGAAACAGGGATTGAAATAGGAACCTTACAGTTAATAAGCGTATTTTCTGGAAAAGAATTTTTTGTAAAATTACCAAACGGGGATGAGTTTTATCCTATAACAATCGCATATCTTTGCAAAGACATTAAAGGCGGCTTGCTAAAAGCTGATGGGATCGAATCATTAAGTGTACAATTTTTTGATTTTGATAAGCTACCAGAGAATATTAGCCCATTTATAAAAAAATTAATTGAGCAAAACCTCGTCTCAATTTAAACGTAAAAAGAGACCTTTTTTTAAAGGCCTCTTTTTTTCACTTCACTTCTGCGTTTAAGCAAGATTTAAAATGTCCAAGTGCAAATTCATGCCCTTGCGCATTAAAAGATGCAACTGCCTTTTCATAAACTACAATTTTAAATCCTTTGTTATAAGCATCTACGGCTGTGTGAAGAACACAAATATCAGTACAAACCCCTACAAGATGCACTTCTTCTATTCCTCTTTCTCGTAACTTCATCTCTAGGTCTGTTCCTGCGAATGCACTATATCGCGTTTTATCCATGTAATATACATTCTCTGCATTTTTATATGTTTCGTACACATCTTGTAATTCACCAAACAAATCTCTTCCATTTGTACCCGTTATGTTATGAGGCGGGAATAATTTTGATTCAGGATGATATACATCATTTTCTTCATGTTTATCGATCGCAAAGACAACGTAATCTCCATTTTCAATATATTTCTTCGTTATATGTACAATTTCTTTCTCAATTTCTTGGCCTGGCTTACCGCAAGTTAAAGCACCTTTCTCTGCTACAAAATCATATGTATAATCAATATTTATAAGAGCTCGTTTCATTACTATCTCTCCTTCTCCTGTTTCACAGTAAACAATAGAAAATTTGTTATTACGACATCGTATGTACTATTCGACATTTCAAATGAAATACCTACATTTTTCTTCTGAAACTTACCTTATTCCGAGTTTATCATATAATTGCTAAACAAGGGTAAAACAAATAGCCACTATTAATAAGTCATGAATTTGATAATGGAGCGTAACTTGCATAACCTCCTATATCATAAACCAAATTACTGACATCATCATATTAATCAAGATGATACAAATACACCGGTTCACCTCTTCAACCTCTTTTTCTGTCATAGTAGTAACAAGTGATTTCTTCCTAATTTAATCATATTAGAAAACGAAACAAGTGATTCACTATTACATCCTCTAGTATAAACAAAAAAGTACACTACTTTTTGAGTAATGTACTTTTTATTCTTCTTATGACGCTGGTTTTGTTTCGAATGTTGCTTGATTAAAACTAATAACCTTTCCTTTCGGGTCATTGTTTTCATACTGAACTGCCGTAATCGTATGACTACCTGTTTCAAGCGTCTTTTCTTTTAATTGTACTGTTGTCTGTGTTGTACTAGTTACTTGATATTTATCTGCAAACACTCGATCTACAAATACGAATGTTTCTTTATCATTTTGGAAATTAGAGAGCTCTAATTCAACGTGTTGAATTAAAGTATCCTTTTTAATGAATACAGCTGGTATATTACCATTCTCAGAAGTACCGTCTGGTGTAATAACTTTTACTTTTCCTTCTCCGACTGGCACTGCTCCTTCAGGAAATACTACTATATTCTCATTACTTGCGTTTACAACTCTTTCTTCCTGCTTTGATTGCGCACCCTCTTTTTCTTGTGGAGCGCCGCAACCGGCTAATAACAATACAGACAATCCAGTGATTATGAATTTTTTCAAAATTCATCCCCCCTGTCATTTCATTATAATTTATTATACAAAAATAACTTTTAAATTTTAAAACTATTTTCAACACTTTCATGAACAAATAGAATATTGCTCACGATTAATGTATCATACTTTCCTTAATAGAACATTAATTTTTTTTATGAAATAAATTGGGATAAATAGTAATTCCCTCTTATCTATCATTTTAGCCTAACAGATTAATTGCATACCTATCCAAAATAAAAAGACATTGTTTATTCAATGTCTTTTTATTTTGAGCTTTAAAAAACAAATGTTGTAATCTCATCTACTTCTTTTCTTGGAAGTTTCTTCGGCTTATCTTTCGGAAAACCGAGCGATATAACCATATTTATTTGTTTTTCAGGCTCAATTTGTAAATATTGTCGTAGTTCATCTTGAGCTAACAATACCGGTCCTGTCATTGGGCATGTACCAAGCCCCTTCGCATGTGCAGCCAACATTAAGTTTTGTGCCGCTAAACAGCTGCTCTTAATTCCTTCTTCTTCCCAAACTGAATCTGGAACAAAAGCAATCGGATCAAATATCTTTTCACGAAACTTTGATGCATATGGCGTTGCCAAACATACGATTAATACTGGTGCCTCCGAGAAAGCTGTTGCATATGGTCCGAAAGAACGTGTAAGTAATTTCCCCGCTTTCTCTTCTCCGGTTTCTGCCGCTTTTGCCGCAAGTTTATGTAATGCATCCCATGTCATTTGTTCAATTTCTTTAATTTTCTCTCGGTTCATAATGACCAAGAACTCCCAAGTTTGTGAGTTTGTATCACTCGGTGCATAACGAGCACAATCAATAATCTCTTTTATATCACTAGTGGCTACTTCTTGTTCCGTGAACTTTCTAACACTTCGTCTACCGTGAATTACTTCTTTAAAATCTTCATAATTCATACATTAAATCCCCTTTTTACAGCGTTTTCAAATCTTGTCCTATGCTTGAATTATATCATGAAAAAAAGCTGGAGTAATACCAGCTTTTTTCTTCAATATTAGTTCGTAACTTTAAACAAACGAATACTTTCTTCATATGCAACTTGGAGTTTCTTTGTAATCAGTCCTCTTTCGCCGTTCCCGAACTGCTCGTCACCAATTTGAACGACTGGGAATATTTCAAGTGGCGTCGCTGTGAAGAAGCACTCATCGGCCTCATACACTTCTTGAAGTGAAAATTCTCTTTCTTCTACTTCAATATGTAACTCTTTCGCTAATGTAATAACGTAGTGACGTGTAATGCCGTGTAGAATAAAATTGTCAGCCGGATGTGTAATCAATTTATTATTTTTCACCATAAAGAAATTTGAATGACACCCTTCCGTTACAATTCCATCTCGTACTAATATCGCTTCTTGATAGCCTTGTTCGTTTATTTTATTTTTGATCATAATATTAGGTAGCAGGTTTAAGGATTTTATATGACAGAACTTCCAGCGTATATCCTCTTCTACAGTAACTTTTATTCCTCGTTCCATAGCCGTGATTGGCCTTGGAAAAGAAACAATGTTTGCAAAATATGTTGGTTGCATATTTGACTCATATACATGATTACGACCTTGAGCACCTCTTGATATTTGCAAATATACATTACCATCTTCTTGAAATTTATTTTTTTCAATCATTTGATGTAACTCTTCCACTAACTCCTCCTTAGTAAACGGCGGAATTAGTTTTATTTCCTCCATAGAATGAAAGAATCGTTCTAAATGTAAATCTAATAAATGTGGCTTCCCTTCATATAGTCTGAATACCTCGTATATCCCATCACCAAATTGAAAGCCTCTCTCCTCTAATGGAATCATTGGCTGTTCTTCCTTCGTATTTACAATTCTTCCGTTAAATAAAATCCAATCTTTATGAGTAGCTTTCATTTATCCCCCACTCCTTTATTTCGTGATTGTTTTAATTGTACAACTTATGCACGCTCAAAAGAAGGAATTTTCTGTATTTTAACAAAATAAAAAGTGCATCACCTATTTAAAGTGATGCACTCGATTATTCATTTACTTCAGAAAATATTTTTCAATATCATCTAACATAAGATTTGCAGCTACAATACCACCTGCTGTATTCCAAATCACTTCATCTACTTGGAATACTTTATTATCTTTAGAAGCCTGCAGTTGCTTAAATAGTGGATCTTCTGTCCATTCTTTTGCTAATGTATTTCCTTCATTATTCTTATCCGCGTCTTTATCAGATGTGAAATAGAATAAATAATCCCCGTCCATATTTGGAATTTGCTCTTTTGTAATTCCTTTAATTGCAAATTCATCTTTATCTTGTAATGGTGGTCGTTTAAATCCAATATCATTTAATACAACACCTGAGAATGAATTTTTTTGATAAATACGAACATCACCAGGGACGAAGCGAATAATGGAAACTTTAGAATTAATTTTATCACCTAATTGTCCTTTTATTGCTGCAATACGCTTTTTATAATCATTAAGAGCATTTTGCCCTTCTTTTTCTTTATTTACAGCTTTTGTATAAAGTGTGAAGTTTTCTTTCCAATCACCGCGTAATATTTCAGCATATACTGTTGGCGCGATTTCTTTTAACTGCTCGTATATTTTTTCATGACGCATTTTATTTCCGATAATTAAATCCGGCTGAAGCTTCATTACTGCTTCTAAATTAATGTCACGCTCAGTTCCTACTACTTTCGTATTTTTTAACTCTTTCGCTAAATGAGGATACCATTCATCACCAGCTCGTGGTTTCGTCGTTCCAACTGGCGTTACTCCAACAGTTAAAAGTGCCTCAGCACCCTCATTTGTTAAAACAACAACTCTTTTTGGCGTACCATTTACTGTCGTTTCGCCCATTGCATGCTTTATACTATAAGAATCTTTTGCTTTTACTAATGTATCTTTATCTTTTTTCTCTTCTTCTTTACCACACCCTGCGATTACGACCATTAGTAACATAACGCAAAGTATAAGAATATTTTTAGTGCGTGTCATAAGTCCTCCCTAGTTGAAATTGATTATCATTCACACTTAAAGATTAATGTATATCTTATACATTGTCAATAAATATATCAGAAAACTTTTTCAATATATATAATTCCACCCTCATTTTTATTCAAAATATTTTTGTGCCTATTTGCTACTCAAATTTTTTAAGCGTAACATGTAAAAAAGAAATGGGCATAAAAAAGTAATTGTAATCCCAGTCAATACATAACGTAAATAAAAAAACCGCCTTATGTAAGGCGGTTTCTATCATTTTGTTTTAACCAATTTAAAATAAATATATACGATTGATAGTGAATATAACGTATGCACAATAAAAGGAATAAAAGGGCTATTCCAGTGGTACTATACAGCAAACCGAACTTCAAAAAAATATTTAACAGCGGTGGAAAGTTCGTTATGTTTTGTAATGTAAGTAGCATACAAAACAAAAGGAAAAACACTGGAGCATATTGTAATTCATACGGCTTTCTCTTCTTATTCATTCTTTTTTGAATAAGCATATGGCTTAGCTCCGCTACTAAAAAACACCCTCCAATTAATACAAGACCAGAAGTCATCGTCATACATCCACCTGCCTTATATTTATCCCGCATAACTACTCATTACTATATTTTCTTTACATATATCCCATCTTCCTCATTAAACCCAAAGCTCTCTATAAATGATTTTGCTTGTTCTGTTAATTCCGTTTGTACTACCTTTATCTCTTTCACATTTCTTTCTATCATCATTGTTTCAAATGTGAAATACGTATTTGTTCCATAACCGTAACTTTGATAATCAAAGTGAATAATTAACTGAGATAAAACCGCAGTCTCCCCTTGAACACGATAATCTATTACACCAATATATGTATCATCGACTTTCACACAATACTGTACCTGTTTCTCACTTAAACTATGTGAGCGAAACATTTCTTTCACAACGTTTTCATTTTCTACATTTACTTTTTCAAACATAATCATATGTTGTCCATCCTTTTACTATTATTGTATCAATAATACGTCCTATTTATGAAAAAAACCTTAAGACCATATGCGATCTTAAGGTTTTTCTAATTAAACTAAGCTATACGCACGTTTCGTTTCTTCGTGGAACTTATTCGTATCGTACTTATGCTCAACATAAATTTGATGCCATACCATAAACGCAAGTACAGTCCAAATTTTACGGCTATAATCGCCTTTATCTGCACAATGTGCTTCCAGTAAGTTTAATGCATACTGTTTGTCGATTAAATGCTCTGTCTTACTCTCGTTTATAATATTGATAGCCCAATCATGCATTTCGTCTTTTAACCAGTGACGAATTGGTACTGGGAATCCAAGTTTTTTACGATCTAATACGTGATCTGGAACGATTCCTCGTGCTGCTTCACGTAAAATAGCTTTCGTAGTTCCGTTAGCAATCTTAAATTCAGTTGGAATTTTAGATGCAACATCGAATACTTCTTTATCTAAGAACGGTACACGAAGTTCTAATGAGTTTGCCATTGTCATTTTATCAGCTTTTAATAAAATGTCACCGCGTAACCAAGTGAACATGTCAATGTACTGCATTTTGCTTACATCATCATAATCTTTAATCTCATTATACAATGGTTTCGTGATATCCATATAGTTAACACTTTCATTGTAATACTTCATTAATTCAGCTTTCTCTTCTTCACGGAAGATTTTCGCGTTTCCATAGTAACGCTCTTCAATTGGCGTACATCCACGCTCTAGGAAGCTCTTTCCTTTAAAGCCTTCTTTAAGAGCACCACTTAGTGCTTTTAGAACGCTCTTACCTGGGCTAGGAATGTAAGAGAACATTTTCAGTGAGTTTGGCTCACGATAAATGTTATAACCACCAAATAGCTCGTCTGCACCTTCACCTGAAAGAACAACTGTTACATGTTTACGTGCTTCTTTAGCAACGAAGTACAACGGTACAGCTGCTGGATCTGCTAAAGGATCATCCATATGCCAAATGATTTTTGGGAACTCATCCATAAACTCTTTCGCTGAAATGAATACGTTATGGTTTTTAACGCCTAATTTCTCAGCAGTTTCTTTCGCAACATCAACTTCACTGAAACCACGTTGCTCAAACCCAACAGAGAATGTTAAAAGGTTTGGATTCATTTCTCTTGCGATAGAAGCGATGATAGATGAATCGATACCACCAGATAAGAATGAACCTACTGGTACATCACTGCGCATATGCACTTTTACTGAATCATATAACACATCACGAATTGCTTGGATATGCTCCTCTTTCGTTGCACTTGAAGCATTGAAATAAGGTTTCCAGTAGCGATGGATTTCCATCTCTTTACCAATTTCTTTTACGAAATAATGACCAGGTTCGATTTTATTAACATCAATTGTTAATGTTTCTGGCTCTGGACCATATTGGTACGTAAAGTAATGTTGTAATGACGTTGGGTTAACGCCTTTATCTTCCATCACATGCATAATACTTTTCTTCTCAGATGCGAAGAATGTAGTATCACCTTGTTGTGCGATGTATAAAGGTTTAATACCGAAGTGGTCACGTGCACCGAAAAGTTTCTTTTCTTCGCGATCCCAAATCATAAATGCAAACATACCACGAAGGTAGTCTACACATTTTTCTTTCATATGTGCATACAATGCAATGATAACTTCTGTATCAGATTGCGTTGCAAACGTTGCACCTTTTTCAAGTAACATTTCACGTAATTCTACATAGTTGTAAATTTCACCATTAAAAATAATTACATATCGATCATTTTCATAAGTTAGCGGCTGATGTCCTGCCTCTAAGTCAATGATACTTAAACGGCGGAAGCCAAATTGTACATGCTCATCACGAAAATATCCTTCGTCATCTGGACCACGGTGGAAAATCATCGTGTTCATATTTTCAAATTGATGTTTTTCTGTTTCTGAAAACTCTCTAGGGTTTTCACATAAACATCCTACAAAACCACACATACTTCTTACCCTCTTTCAGTTTTCATTCTGTCTCTATACTACTATATCAACCCTATTTATACTAGCATAATCAACTGAATATGGCGACCAAAAACTATAAAAAAATCACTCCATTTCACATTTTTAACAATTTTTTATGAAAACATGAAAATTAGGCAATCACCTTTCTCCGCTTTTGTCATATGATATTGCAAATTGATTTCTAGGAGGGAATACCATGAGTGAAGAAAAAAAAGACTCTTCTCGCCCACCGGTTCGCAATTATTTAAAGCAAATTGATGATTTCTTCGAGCAAACACCACTTCGCAATGTAATTGCTGATTTAAATCATTTTTTCCAAAAAGGAAACCGTTTATTAACATTCCCTGTAGATTTATACGAAGTTGGCGAAGAACTCGTTGTTACAGCTGAACTACCAGGTATACAAAAAGAACAAATTCAAATTGAAATACAAAGTGAATACTTAAAAGTCTCTGTAAAAGAAGAGATACTGGAAGAAGAAGAGCAAACATCCCATAACTATTATCGCCGAGAACGTTCCATTTCAGAAGCATCAAGATTAATTAAGTTGCCGTATTCAATTAATAAAAAAGCAGCGAAAGCTTCATATCAAAATGGCGTGTTAGAAATTCGGGCGCCGAAATTGCCACAGCAACATGACATTTTATCCATAGACTAATGTAAAAAAGAAGGGTGCTTTAATCTGCACCCCTCTTTTTATTCTGCTAATCGTTTCATATCACGTATAATGTCTTCATACGGCGTATTGCTAATACCATTATACTTTTTCATTACTTTTCCGTTTTGATCAATTAAATAAAATGATGTACCATGTATAACTTGACCATTCTCAGGTTTATCTACAAGTGATTGGAAATTATCTTTTGAAAACTTCGTAATGTCCTCTAACGAATAACCCGTTAGTAAATTCCAGTTACTAGTATCCTCTGTAAATTTTTGAATGAAAGCCTTCAAATTCTCCGGCTTATCAAGGTCAGGATCTACGCTAAATGATACAAACTGAACATCTAATTTCTCTTCCTTCGCCATTTTCTGTAATTTTGCCATATTAGCAGTCATTGGCGGACAAACTGTTTGACAGTTTGTGAACATAAAATCTGCAACCCAAACTTTCCCTTTTAAATCTTTTGTACCAAATGGTTTTCCATCTTGATTAGTAAATTGGAAAGTTTCTAAATCCCAATTTAATGGTTTACGAAGCTTTGAACCTGATCCACTACATCCAGCAAGTACAAAGAGACAAAATACAACCATAAGACCAATTATTTTTTGATAACGCTTCATTTATAAACCTCTTTTCTCTATCCTAAATTTAAATAGGCTATACTTATCATAACAAAAGTTAACACTACGAGAAAATTGTTTACTACATTTGTTCACGAAATCGTACGAATTTACGTATGTTACTTCTTTATTTCAAGCGAATTACTAGACAAAATAATTTTTTTACTATTATTTCTCTAAATAATCGCTGCAAAACTAATTCTATTGTTATTTTTGTAAATGCATATTCCTGTTTTTTTACAATTATTTAAACATTCATCCATGTTATACACTGTATTCCTTAACAACATTTCGGTACAATACAATTACAATGATTTTAAATGAGGTGATGTTCATGGCAAAGCGCTATGAAAATATGGATAATGTTAGTACAAAAAAATCAATTCGCTCTTTTATACGCTGGCGTAAAGAACGAAAGCAAAACAAAAAAGATTTTTCTTTCTTAGTAGAACAATCACCCGTTAAACAAAGTGCATTTTTGCAAAGTAATGTTGAAAAAACGACTGTCACATGGATTGGACATTCCACTTTTCTTATCCAAACGAATGGACTTAATATATTAACGGATCCAGTATGGGCCAATAAATTGAAGCTAGTCCCAAGACTTACTGAACCTGGTCTTTCTATACAAGAACTACCTAAAATTGATATTGTCCTCATTTCACATGGTCATTATGATCATTTAGATTTTTCAACACTGCGCCAACTTAAAGATGACGTATTATACTTAGTACCCATTGGTCTAAAAAAATTATTTACTCGTAAAAAATTCAACAATGTAGAAGAGTATAAATGGTGGGAAAGTACGACTATTGATGATGTTTCCTTTCACTTCGTACCTGCTCAGCACTGGACGAGAAGATCATTATTTGATATGAACACATCTCACTGGGGTGGATGGATTATTAAGAATGACAATGTGGAGGAAACCATTTATTTTTGTGGAGACAGTGGCTATTTCCAAGGTTTCAAAGAAATTGGCAAACGCTTTTCAATTGATATTGCCCTTATGCCAATTGGAGCTTATGAACCAGAATGGTTTATGAAAATATCTCACGTTTCACCTGAAGAAGCAGTGCAAGCTTATTTAGATTTAAATGCTACACACTTTATACCAATGCATTACGGAGCTTTTGCACTCGCCGATGAAACACCTCGCGAGGCAATAACAAGGCTTCGAAATAATTGGAATTTACGTATGTTACCGTGGGAACAACTGCATGTACTCTTTTTAGGTCAAACTTTCACTTATAATAGCGAAACACATGCTAAGAAAGTGAATGAAGAAGTTGAACCATTACATGTATAGCGTAACTACTTATTTTCTATATCCAACATATACTATAGAAAATCATCAAGCGAAACTTTAATTAGTGGGTGTTTTCTATGAATGAATATTTACAGACTCGCTATATCATTAGCGGGAGTGCCTGTATAGCCCTTCTTATTTCTTACCTTCTATTCACATAAAAAAGCTACTTGAAATAAATTTCAAGTAGCTTTTTTATTATTCTGCTAAATACATAAATCCGATTGCACCCGGACCTGTATGAGTACTAATAATAGGCGTTGTAAAGAAAATTTCTGATTGAGCAAATCCACTTACTTTTTCAACAGCCGCTTTTACATTTTCAGCTAAAGGAATTGCTTTCGCATGCGGAATTGCCACAGCTTTTACAACTTTTCCAGCTGTATCTTCCTCAAATAACTTAGCTAACGTTTTTACAATTTGACCTTGGCTACGCACTTTCGTTACAGGGTTATAAACACCATCTTCAAGGCTAGCAATTGGCTTTATATTAAGTAGCGAACCGATAAACGCTTTTCCTTTACCGATACGCCCACCCTTCACTAAGTTTTCTAATGTATCTACTACTACATATAAACGAGTATTCTTCCTTACTTCATCTACACGTTTTAAAATTTCTTCTAGTGAGCGTCCTTCATTTGCCATTTTCGCAGCTTCAACTACTTGATATGCTAAAGCATGTGTAATAAATTGCGAATCAACAACTGTTACTTTTGTGTCGGTCATTGATGCAGCACTATTTGCAGTTGCCACAGTACCACTCATTCCACTTGTCATATGAATGGAAAGTACTTCACTTCCATCTTCACCTAACTTGTCATACATTTCTACAAATGTACCCATTGCTGGTTGTGATGTTTTTGGTAGTTCCTCTGATTTAATCATTTCTTCAATAAATTCATCTGGTTGTAGATCAACGCGATCTAAATATGTTTGTCCATTTACAGAGATTGATAATGGTAGAACATGAATGTCATACTTCTCAATTACTTCTTGTGATAAATCTGCCGTTGAATCTGTTACAATTTTAATTTTTTGCATATTATATTCTTCCCTTTCCAATACGCTCTCCTTGTTATTATACTAGTATTCCCATTGCTTTCAACAATTTGGAACGAAATTTAATCAAATTAATTATATTTTTATATCTAAAATGAAAAAGACAGAGCTCTTAACCCTGTCCCCACTCTATATCATGCATTTTTTTCAAGAGTATTTGTTTTATATACATTTAAATAATCATTCCACTTCAAACAATTTTGTAAATATTCACGGAAAGAATACGAAAATCTTGGGTGCTTTTGTTTTTGAATTTTTGCAATAAATAATTGAAGACGAGACTGTATTAGAAACGATAATGGATGCTGCGCTTGTAGGACAGGGATTTCAAATATTTTAATACACTCCCCTGTTGAATGAGTGAAATAAAAACTTTTCGTAATCACAATATCAATCCTCTTTTTCATTGGATTTTTGAACTTCTTCTACTTTACGCTGTAACACGTTGTTTAAAGTGGCGACTCCCATGAATACAAAAGTATCCTTAGACAATCTCTGTAGTCCTTATGGTTAAAAGATTTATACTCTATTCATCTTCACCTAATCCATCCCCCATCCTAAATTCCTAATAAGACAAGGACTCGTTATCCGTATATTGCTTAATATATTCAGTATAAACTTATAAAAGCGCAAAGTTTGTCTAAATTTTGGAGATTCTATAATTTTTTTCTTCTCTATATTGTATACGTTTATAACTAGAGTATAACAAATAAATAAAAAAAGTGCCTTTATAACGAGGCACTTTTCGACTGAATTTCTTCTTCTCTTTTCTTTTTTCGCTTACTAACAATCTTTGATAAAGCGATACTAATTTCATAAATACAAATAAGCGGTACCGCAACTAAACTATGTGATAAAAAATCTGGCGGTGATATACACGATGCAATGATAATCAATGCTACGTAAGCATACCTTCTTATTTTTATTAGAAATTCCGCCGTCAACAGTCCAATACTCGTTAAAAACATTACTACTACTGGCAATTCAAAAATTACTGCAAATGGAACTGTTAAATTAAGAACAAAATGAAAATACTTTTCTGTCGTAAACATCGTATTAAACATTTCATTACCTATAGTAGTTAAAAAATGAAATAAAAACGGCATTACAACGAAATATCCAAAGCATAAACCTGCAATAAATAATATAGACAATACCGGTATATACATTAATGTCATCTTTTGTTCATTTGGATGTAAACCCGGTTTTACAAATAACCAAATTTGTATAGCAGCAAAAGGAATTGTACAAACGATAGCAAATACTGTAGCAATCGAGAAAAAAATCCACAATACATCACTTGGACCGAGAACAGTTAATTTCATTGGTAAGTCTTTTACAAGCCAAAAATAAATATCCTTCGTAAAAGTAAACCCAACAATTAAAAATAGTACAAAGGATAACACGGTATATATTACTCGTTTGCGAAGCTCAACTATATGTTCTACTACACTCATTTCCCGATCTTCCATCTCGTTCACCACACTTTATTTATCCATTTCGAAGAAAATTCATTACATTTTTTCTTTCTTTTCCTTCTCTTGAAATGCATCATCAGTCAATTCTTTCGTTGATTTTTTAAATTCTTTTAACGTTTCCCCTAAAGCCTTTCCGATTTCCGGCAATTTTTTCGGCCCAAATAAAATAAGTACAGCTACTAAAATTAAAATTAATCCTGGAAAGCCAATATTTGAAAACATTTCTCCATCCCCTTTATTAGTAGATTCCTTGTCCTACTATTACATAATTTTATTTTGTCAAAAAAGTTTGAAAACGTCAACAAATCCATTGACTTTTGTCAAAAAAATTCAAAAATATAATCAATTATACAAATTTCATTTTCTATTGCCCTTGTGTATGATATGGTAGGGGAAAAGACATATTATTTTATGATAGTAGAAAGGATTTGCATTATGACTGAAAAAATGACACGAATGACACAATTTGTGAAAGAAGAAATTGCAAATGCAATTACACATGGTATCGGTGCCATTTTAAGCATCCCTGCCTTAATCATATTGATTATTCATGCCTCTAAGCATGGTACCGCATCTGCTGTTGTTGCATTTACGGTTTACGGTGTAAGCATGTTCTTACTGTACTTGTTTTCGACATTGTTACATAGCATTCACCATCCAAAAGTCGAAAAATTATTTACTATACTAGATCACTCAGCCATTTATTTATTAATCGCTGGCACATATACTCCTTTTTTACTTATTACGCTTCGTGGGCCATTAGGTTGGACGTTACTCGCAATTATATGGACACTAGCAATCGGTGGTATCATCTTCAAAATTTTCTTTGTACGTCGCTTTATTAAGGCATCGACGCTATGTTATATCATAATGGGATGGCTCATAATCGTTGCTATTAAACCACTTTATGAAAATCTAACTGGACATGGTTTTTCACTACTTTTAGCAGGTGGAATTTTATATTCTGTAGGAGCTATATTCTTCCTTTGGGAAAAGTTACCTTTCAACCATGCCATTTGGCATCTTTTCGTATTAGGTGGTAGTGCGATGATGTTCTTCTGCGTACTCTTTTACGTCCTACCTACAGCATAATAAAAAAGGTTTCAGCTTAATGTAAGCTGAAACCTTTTTTATTACTTATGTAATTGTGATGCGATAACATCCTGTGTATACTTCGTTAACTCTTTAATATCCATAGTCGCATACTCTTCAGGTGTAATCGGCTTAGAAATTGTTACTGTTGCACGAGCTCGCTTCATACGATTTCCATTCGCTTCAAACATTTTATATGTCCCATCTAATGTTACAGGTAAGATTGCTACACCAGATTTTACAGCAAGATGAAAACTCCCAGCCTTAAACTCTCCAATTTCGCCACCCTTACTTCTCGTTCCTTCAGGGAAAATTACGATAGAATGTCCATTCTTCAATAGTTCAATTCCATCTTTAATCGCTTGAAGTGATTGGCGACGATCACTACGATCCATAAATACACAATTCATAAGTTCCATCCAAGTTGGTACAACTGGGAACTTTTTAATCTCCGCTTTTGAAACGAAGCCAATTGGTTTATTTAAATAACCTAGTAAAACAGGGATATCCATATTACTCTGGTGATTACTTACAACTAGTACCGGCTTATCTTTCGGAACATTTTCAAGTCCTTTAACTTCTACTGTTCCCCCAGCTACACGTACCATTTTCTTACCAAACCAATTTGTCGTTTTGTACACAGCGTTATCTTTTTCTTGTGGCGACATCGTATTTACTTGTCTTTTAAGACGCCACATTCTTGGTGTAATCGCAATTACGATTAAAATTAAATAAAAGATTTTAAAAAACGTTTGAATCATACAGAACCCCCACCTATTATCATTCCGACCTTCATTATACTAGACAAACGAAGGAAAAAGAAGAAAAAAAGTCCAAACAACAAGTGTTTGGACTTTTTAACCATTCTATATTAGAAACGTTTTGCTAATTCACGAGCATTAGCAATTGCTGCTTCTTTAATTTCTTGTGCTTTTTCAGGGTTTGCATTCATACCTTCAACTGCAATATATTCAGTTTCATTTACACCAATGAATCCTAATACTGTTTTTAAGTGATTGCGGCCGAAGTCTACAGCTGCGTATGCTCCTTCAGAATAAACGCCACCTGTCGCTTGAATGTGAAGTGCTTTTTTACCTTCTAATAAGCCAACTGGACCATTTTCAGTATACTTGAATGTTTTACCTGCAATTGCTAAGTTATCTAAGTATGCTTTTACTACTGGTGGATAGCTAAAGTTCCACATTGGAGTTACAAATACATAACGATCTGCATGCATAAATGTTTCTAAGTTTGTGTTCATTGCTGCAACTTTTTGTTGTTGAGCTTCAGTTAAAGCTTCAAATCCTTCACCTGCTGCAAATTTACCCCAAGCAGCGAATACATCTGCATCGATTGCTGGTACTGTAGTATTGAATAAATCAATTGTTACAACTTCATCTTGTGGATGTTCGTTTTTATAAGCTTCGATGAAAGCCTCCCCTACTGCCATTCCGAAAGAACCTTCTGCTGAATTTGGATTTGCTGTAATAAATAGTACTTTTGTCATTGTATTCTCTCCCTTTTATACATTTTATCTTTAATTTGAGATTTATAATTAGAAAGTAAATAACTTACCTTATGTAAGTATAATACAAAAAGTTTCGTTCGATGTCAATAAAAAATAGCTACTTTTTTTTCGTAAGTTAATGATTTGTTTTGTTTCCTTAAAATTCAGTATACAGATATTAAGAATTCCTTCATAGAAAAAGGTTAGCTCTACAAATTATAGAGCTAACCTTTTATTACATATTATTTTTGAAATACATGTTTTACTTTTTCAGCCGGAATATTACTTCCGCCTCTACCTTTTACATCTTCAATCATCATAGTAATAACCATATCTGGTGAATTTAAATCAAATGCAGCAAACCAGCCTAGTTCTTTTCCTTCAGCCTCTTTTGATACTTTTAATTCCGCTGTACCTGTTTTTCCAGCAAGAGTCATGCCATCAATTTTAGCAATTTTCCCAGTACCATCTGGATCATTAATTACTTTCGTCATAGCAGTTTTTAATATATCCTGATTGCCTTTTGAAATTACATTCTCTTTCCAAGCTTTTGGCTGCTTATCTGTTTTAATTATATATGGAGAAGGTATGTTTCCTTCATTAACAATTGGTGCGTACGTTAATGCTAGATGGAGTGGCGTCATTAATACTTGTCCTTGTCCATAACCTGTGTCTGCCATTTGAATATCATTTTTAATACCATCATTTGCGATTTTAGAAGCTGGGAATCCATATTCAATTGGTAATTTCTCATCGAATCCGAATTTTTTCGCTTCACTCATAAATTTATCTTTCCCGATCTTCAAAGCTTCTTGTGCGAAATAAATATTATCCGAGTATTTCATCGCCTTATCAAAATCAATCGGATTTGCATCTTTTACACGTGTTACATAATAATTACCCCAAGAAGAATCTTTTGTCCATTTTAATCCTTCAATTTTTAACTCTTCTTTTGGATCAATTGTTTTCGTTTCAAGACCGATTGCAGCTGTAATCGGCTTAAATACAGATCCTGGAACTGATAATTGTGTAAATCGATTCGTCATCGGTTTTTTCGGATCATTATTTACCGCATCACGTTGCGCTTTTGACGCCCCTCTTGTAAGGGTATTTGGGTTATAAGCTGGTGTGCTCACAAGTGCAAGTGTTTCTCCAGTCTTTGGATTAATTGCTGCACTTGATCCTACCTCATTTTTCATTTCATTATAAATTTCGCTTTGAACTGCACTGTCAATCGTTAAAGTTACATTTTCTCCATCAACAGCATCTGTTTTTGCTAAATTTTTAATTTCTTTTCCTTGTGCATCTTCTACGAAGACACGACCACCTTTTTTACCGCGTAGCTTTTCTTCCAGTACTTGCTCTAAACCAGCTTTACCTACTGGATCATCTGCTTGATAACCTTTCTTTTGTAACGTTTTTAAATCTTCAGCATTCACTTTTCCAATATAGCCAGTAAGATGTGCGGCTTCTTCTCCTAATGGATATGAGCGAACATTTACTGGCTTTGTTGCAACACCAGGTAAATCTATGTACGTATTTTGTGTTGCTCCTTCAGGCAATATTCCAATTGGTACAAGGTAATTTGGTTTTACCCATTTAGCTGCTAGTTTTTGATCAATTTCTTCGACAGACATATTTAGTAACTTCGCTACCGTTTCTTTCGTTTGCGGAGCTGCATCCCCTAATTTTTCAGGAATCAATCCGATTTCAGAAGCTTTACCATTTACCGCAAGATATTTACCGTTACGGTCATATATTTCTCCGCGCTTCGGCTCTGTCGTTTGCATACGCACTTTACTATCTTTCGTCATACCTGGGAATATAAAATCAGGAGTCCAATCTATTTTCCAAGATTCTTTATCTCCATCCTTTTCTTTCACCATTTTTGCTTCATGGGCAAAATTGATTTTACCACCCACTGTATCCATGCTTACTTTAAAAGGAACAGGACCTTCATCTTTTTTATCTTCTTTTACTTCTCCTGCTTCTACTTTTAAGTCTTTCACTTCAATGCCAGAATAAATTTTTTCATATTTCTCAGTGAATTCTTTCTTTGAAATATCTTTTTTTGCCTTTTCTGATAATTGATCATACATTTCTGCAAATTTTTGTTTATTCCATGCTTTTGCATATGTATCAAATGCTTCTTGTGGTTTTTCTTCTTTACCACATCCGACTAACATGAATGTTAAGCAAAGAAAAAGAATCCCCCATATCTTTCTCAATCGATTCTCCTCCTCTTTCTATCTTAATACTCTTGAAAAATTTAGCATTTTTACATGCTACCATTCATTATAGCACTATCGAATCTCATCTATAAACCTATATTGATGGATACAAATAAAAAGATTGATGTGAATTTTCACATCAATCTTTTTTACTATTGTTGCTTCTCATATACATGATAATAGTACGTATACGGATTTTTTTCATCCGTTAAACCTTTTTCAACAAAAATTTCTTTCCAATTTGTCATATCCATTTCTGGGAAGAATGTATCTCCTTCAAATGCATGATGAATTTTTGTTATATATAACTTGTCTACGTAAGGTAAAAAGAGATCATAAATTTGCGCTCCGCCAAAAATAAAGATCTCTTCTTCATTTTTGCATAGCTCAAACACTTCTTCTACAGAATGTGCTACTTCACAGCCTTCAACATGATATCCTTCATTACGAGTTACAATAATATTACGTCTTCCAGGCAGTGGTCTACCAATCGCTTCATAGTTTTTTCTTCCCATAATAAGCGAATGACCCATCGTTGTTTTCTTTACATATTGTAATTCACTCGGTAAACGCCAAGGTAAATTATTATCTTTACCAATTACTCTATTCTCGTCCATTGCGACCATAAATGAAACTATCATCTTTTCATCTCCTCTACAATTACACTGCAACCGGTGCTTTAATTGCTGGGTGTGGATCATATCCTTCAATCGTTAAATCTTCCATTTCAAAATCAAACACAGATTTCACATCTGGATTTAATGTAAGTTTCGGGAACGGACGTGGTTCACGCGCCAATTGCTTTTCTACTTGCTCAAAATGATTCGTATAAATGTGTGCATCTCCAATTGTATGAACAAATTCTCCCACTTCAAGTCCGCATTCATGTGCAATTAAATGTGTTAGTAACGAGTAACTTGCAATGTTAAATGGAATTCCAAGGAATATATCACCACTTCTTTGATATAGCTGACAAGAAAGTTTACCGTCTGCTACATAAAACTGAAATAACGTATGACAAGGTGGTAATGCCATACTTGGTACATCTTCAGGATTCCAAGCAGATACAATTAGGCGACGTGAATCTGGCGTTTTTTTAATCATTTCAATTACATCTTTTAATTGATCAAGCGTCTCACCAGCTGTCGTTTTCCAAGCACGCCACTGCTTACCGTATACGTCTCCTAAATAACCATATTTATTTGAGAAATCATCATCTTCTAAAACGTTCTTTTTAAACAATTCCATTTGCTCATCGTACTGAACTTTAAATTCCTCATCTTGTTGTGAGCGAAGACCGAAATCAGTCATGTCAGGACCCGTATACTCGTCACTTTCTACCCAACTCTTAAATGCCCATTCATTCCAAATGTTGTTATTATGCTGCAATAAATAACGAATATTTGTATCACCTTTCATAAACCAAAGTAGCTCACTTGCTACAAGTCGAAACGGCACTCTCTTTGTTGTTAATAAAGGAAAACCTTTACTTAGATCAAAACGCATTTGATATCCAAATACAGATACAGTGCCTGTCCCTGTACGATCTTCTTTCTTCGTACCATGCTCCATTACATGGCGGCATAAATTTAAGTATTCATTTTCAGCATGTTTCATATGTAGAAAAACCTTCTTTCAAATCTCTAGTCTATATGGATTTTATCATAAATTTAATGCTAACAGATTGAACAAACTAAATTTATAAAAAAACATTTCTATACTTAACAAAATTCTACTTCTGTATGTTCTTACAAAATCTAAATTCATATGCGCCTGAACCTAATTTCATTTCAGGCATATCACTTGACCTCCAATCATCTTCCACTATTCGTAATGTAGCAGATGTATTTGTCGGCACATCAACGTTTAATACTGCTTGTCCATGTTCTACACGCCAATCAATTTTAATTTCCCCATATGCTGTTTCACGCTTAATACAAACCCAATCTAGATTAGAATTAAAATGAGGCTGAATATAAAAATGTTTATATGCTGGTTTTGTTTCATCCACTTCTAATCCAATAATATATCGGTATATCCATTCAACGATAGAGCCATATGCGTAATGATTGTACGAATTCATACTATCATTCCAAAGTGTTCCATCCTCTTTCACGCCATCCCAATGTTCCCAAATCGTTGTGGCACCTTGTTTCACTTGGTATAACCATGATGGATAATCTTCATGAAATAGAAGCTTACAAGCAAGGTCATGACGGTGAAACTTGCTTAATATTAAATTTAAATACGGTGTTCCTATAAAACCTGTTGTTAAATGATTTTTATTTGCTTTTAAAAGCTCAATTAATCGATTAAATACTTTCTCCTTCACATTATCTTTCACTAGTTCAAAAAGAAGTACTAATATGTGGGCTGTTTGTGTATTTGAAATTAACCTACCATTTGACCAATCTTTAATACATGCGTTATATCATACGTTTGATACAACACTCTCTTATCATAACTTGTCCATCCTGGGGTAAAATAACAATCTCCAATACGCTCTCCATTTATAGAAGCCTCGTATAATCCTAAACTAGTGATATATAAACGTGCTTTTTCAACTAATTTTTTAATAGAAAAGCTTTTATTAAAAGACATTACCTTCGTGCACTCTTTTTTCGCAGCAATCCAGTTCCCGCTCCAATTATCTTGCCCTTGTAATCCAGTCTCCCAAAATGCTACTTCTGACCAAGCTGACTCTTCTTCATGATTATCCCATGCCTTCACTCGGTAAAAATAGCGTGTTTCCCTACTATATGAAAACGAATTGATTGGTATATATAAACTTTGATCTGTCTCTACCTTCTGCGAATCGAATACTATAGTTTGAAACTCTTTATCCTTCGCAACCTGCAATTGATACGCAAGTTGTTTTACATTTCGGTTACTCGACTCGAGTTGCCAACTAATTTTAACAACTTTCGAATCTATACCTATCGGATTATTTTTATTATCACAGCGCAATTTCTTTATTATTAGCACACTTCTTCACCATCTTTTCTAAATATTAATTTAAATTAATTATAATAAAAACAAAATTCTAAATAAATAATAATTTCATTCATCCTTACAAAATTATTAACTTTCCATATTTATAAAGGTTTTTATTTTCTATTACCGAAAGTATAGTGCGGTAGAACAAAAATTATATTTGGAGGTTAGAAGTATGTCTAAAATTGAAACGCCTGTTATGACTTCTTTACAAACAACGGTTGAAAAAATGATGAAGGATTTAAACGTTCCGGGAGCTGCTGTAGCTATTATAAAAGACGGTGAAGTTATTATTTCAGAAGGATTTGGCTATCGAAATTTAGAGACAAAAGAACCAGTTACACCGAGTACTTTGTTCGCAATTGGTTCCTCAACGAAAGCTTTTGGCACACTTTCATTAAGTTTGTTAGCACAGCAAAAAAGGTTTAATTGGGATACTCCTATCCAGTCTTATATACCAAATTTCTCTTTATCTGAACTACTTGCTAGTTCACAAGTTACAGGACGAGATTTAGCTTCTCATCGTACCGGGGTAAGTCGTCATGATGCCCTTTGGTACAGCTCTTCCTTATCTCGAAAAGATCTCGTTGAAAAAATAAAACATTTACCACTTGATGCACCGTTCCGCACATCATTTCTATATAACAACTTAATGTATGCGACGATTAGCTATATTGTAGAAAACATAACGAATCAAACGTGGGAGCAATACGCTACAGAACATATTTTAGAACCTTTAAATATGAGACATACAAACTTCTCTGTTACCGATTCACAAACGACAGATGAATACGCTTTACCTTACATTGAAAATGACGGTGAAATAAAAGAAGTTCCATTCCGCAACATTGATACCGTTGGCGCTGCTGGTTGTATCAATTCTACAATTAAAGATATGGCAAATTGGGTACTTCTCCACTTAAATGAAGGAAAATTTGGAGATCATGAATTAATCTCCTCTGAATTATTACAACAAATGTATACACCACACAATTCCATTCCAGACCAACCGGTTTTATCACTCCCTGAATCTCCATTAAATAGTTACGGTCTTGGTTGGTTTATTAGCGCTTATCGTGGTAAAAAAGTGATTCATCATGGCGGTAATATCGATGGATTTTCAGCGCTTGTTTCATTCATACCAACAGAAAACATAGGCCTTATCGTTTTAACGAATGCTGGAGGCACATTACTTCCTACTTATCTCGCTAATCAAATTTATGACGAACTACTTGAATTAGAATCCATTGATTGGCATAAACGTGCTGTAGAAGATACTAAAAAAATGAAGGAAATGATGAAAGAAGCAACTGAATCCCTCCCTGAACAAATTAAAGGGACTACACCTTCGCACAAGTTAGAGGATTATACTGGTACTTTTGAACATCCTGCATACGGAACATTACAAGTATACAAACGAGATGATTCGTTATTTGTACAATTTATGGAGATGGACATTCAATTAACGCATCATCATTACGACATCTTTTCTGCAAAAGTTGATTTATTCCAAATGAAAATGAGTTTATTATTCGCTTATGAAATGAATGTGAGTGGTGAATTTCCATCACTTCAGTTACATGTGCCAGCTACACTTAGTACTCAGCCACTTGCATTTAAGAAAACAAAATAAATATTTTAATAGAGGGACGATAACTCTTCCCTCTATTCCCCTTTTCTCTATGCAAAAAGGATGCAACTACTTCAAAACGAAGAATGGTAAAAAATAAAAGGCAGATGTGATTCACACCTGCCTTTTATTTTTTATATCAATTTTTTCTGGTTGAAACCAAATTGGCTTTAATAGCTCAAAGTCTTTATGATCCTCTAAAACTACAGTAAGACGCTCTAGCGTATCATCTAACATATGTGGTGCTGCTCGTAATGTCCAGACAACTGAAGAGAAAACTGTCATGCCAACGTACACTGCATATAATTTCCAGAACTCCTCTGGTATTCGACCATTAAAGTATCCTTCTATTTGTCCGATTGAATACGGAATACTAATGTCTCTTGCAAATAGTGCTATTTTTACAAAATCATGAAGTGGGTCGCCCCAATCATAACCATTAAAATCAACAACACCTACATATTTCCCATCGCGTACAATTATATTTTCTAAATGAAAATCATCGTGTTGAAATTGATTGGGGCGGTTTTGTAAATACATTTCATTTTCATCGATAAACTTCATGATTTTATCATCATTTTTTATTTTTATTCCGCATGTTTTGTATGCCTCTACATATTTTTGATGTTTTTTCATTGCTCTTTCATACCATGGCAGTATATCATTAGGAGCTTCATATGTATGCATTTTTGCTAAATCTTTTCCTGCCTCTATGCCAATTTCATATTGTTCTTTTGGTGAATACGTAGGCAATAGCTTCTTCGCATCTTCCCCTTCTAAATATGAAAAAATACTATAGCATACACCTTCTTCTTCCAATATACCTATTTCAATTGGCCTTTGTGCCTGTACGTTACGTTTTACCATTTCATTTAAAATTCGAAACTCTATTTTCCTTCTTTCATACTCTTGTATATCTCCAATCCGTAACAAATATTTTTCATCATCAATTGTCGTAACTATATATTTCTTATCCGGTGAAAAACCTTTAGAAATTTCTACAATATTCGTTGCATCTTTTACTATTTGTATATTGTTTTGCCATGTTGTAATTGTTTTCATGTATATTCCCCCTTACATTTCTACATTTGGTGTATACGCTACCCAAAATTCAATATGATGAATGCCTGCAAAAAGCGTATTCCTATTAAGAATACGCTCCTTGTACTACTTGCACAATTTCCATAGGTGTATTGACCATATAATCTGGTGCATCTTTTTTCACTGTTTCAATGACATCATATCCCCAAGATACCCATATTACGTTCACCCCAGCCTTTTTACACGCTGCTACGTCTCGCTGTTCGTCACCGACGTATAACATATCTTGCTCAGTTATTTTTTTCGATTTTAAAAATCTTTTTATCATTTTATCTTTACCGAACAAATTTTTAGAACAATACACTTCTTGTATATTTTCTATATCATTATTGTGTAAAAATGCCCGAATATGCTCTTCTGAGTTCGATGATATGACTGCAATTCCGTAGCCTTTTTTATGTAGTTCATCTAATACTTCCTTCATCCCATGGAACAAAATAAGATCTTTTATGGCAGGTTGATACAATTTATAAAACTCTAGTGCTAATATCGGTAGTTTATACAATGGTACATCGAGTTGTTTACATCTCTCTGGCATCGTTAATTTACGTAAATACTCAATTTCTTCTTCCTTTACCGTTTTATATCCGTGCTTTTTAGCAATTTGATTATAAATTGGTACAAATATATTTTGTGAATCTACTAATGTGCCATCAAAGTCAAAAACAATATATTTTTGCATTCCCATACTCCCTTTTCTTCTTTTTGCTAAACCTATCTTATTCAACACCGCCGTTGTCTTACCCTTCTATACACATAAAAAAAGAACAAGATTTTCTCTTGTTCTTTTTAAGAAAGCCACTTTGGTGGTACATTCGTATTCCAATAAATATTCCCTAACTCATGGTGTCCAGAGTACCCATCATCAAAACGGTGATAGTGAAAATTAAAATAGTAACCATCTTGCGGTGGATGATCTCTCCTTACATGAAATCGCAATAAGTCATTTCCTGATTTCGTGTCATAAACGTGAAAGATTTTTTCATTATTCCCACCAGCTGGTTTTTGGGAAATCGCTAATGATTGTAGTGAATCTTCTGGTACATCATTGGCAAGCTCAGCAATTGCCTCTTCAATTTTCGGTAATATTACATCTTTAAATTCATCTTCAATTACTGGACCAATTTTAGTTCCAAACTTTTGCATCGACTGCTTCTCTGCTTCTTGCATTGCATACGTAATAAAAGTATCGGTGGTTAACCTGTCATTCGTTTCTTCATATGTATAGGACGTACTCTCCAAATTTTGTTGCCCAGCTGTGCTCGTAGGCTTGTCCGCAGCTTTGGCATTATCAAGCAATATGGAAGGAGGCGTCACTAAACCAAATGTAAATACGGTAATTAATGCGACTAAGGTTTTTCTAAACCAATTTGGCATGTATGTTTCCTCCCCTTTCACTCATTATATTTTATATAACGGTTGTTTTCTCTATTATACAAAATGATTGTAATTTTTGCACTTTACAATTTTGTTAACGTTCACATATTTTTCACTTGAATATGAAATTGTAAGATTTCATACAATAAAAATACAACAATAATGAGGAGGAGATCCGATGACTTTAGATGTCATGTATTCCGCCGCAAGCATACTCGTTTTAGTATATTTTATTTATCAATGTGTTACGGATTAGAAAAAAGAGCCATTTTTCGGCTCTTTTTTCTATGGTAAGAATACTATCCAACCAATTAATACTATAAAAATAATCCCGGCAATTACAGCTGGCAATAAATAAAAATGAGAAAGTATAACTATTCCATACAAAAGTATTACTGGAAACAATAAATAGCGATCTGTCTTCCATCTTAACAAGAGTAATTTGCCTTCATCACAATATAAATGAAGAAACATTTTTTTCGTAAATTCAGCCCAATAATCGCGCGCATAGCGGGAAATTGCAAATAAAGCAAATGCAAGAATAATAGCGGCGATCCACTTCGGACTCATAATAATACTAACAGTACTTATACATACAATTTGAATATAAAATATTCGTGCACTACTTGTACGAAAAAATTCTTTCAAAAAGGATTCAACAATACGATAATCAGTTTTCTTCCCTAAAAACTTTTTAGAACGAGGAAACATCCACGGCTTTTTATTCGAACTACTCGGTTTAACTGCATGACCACCAACTTTCATAATCCCGCTCGTCCAGCGCATACTTTCTTCTTTTTCTTTCTCAACTTCTTTAAAAAAGGAATTTTTATAATTCAGTTTTTCTTTTATCAATACGATAATTAGAAAAACTGTTAGACTGATACATAGTATAGAGTAAAATGGATCTTTATAAATAAAAAATAGGCTCATTCCAAAAAAGGATAGACTTATAGAAAATATTACATTTTTGATAACCCATAGTAACCATTGTTTCCCCACACGTACATGAATAAATCTCGTTAATAACGACAACATAAATCGAAATATAGTAAAGAATAGCCAAAATAATACGACTTGTACCTTCGTCACTCCAATACTTTTCAGCAAAACTGGTAACATAGCAACTACTACCACTGCATTCGCTATCGCTATTCGAATAAACGTATATGTCATGCCATACTGGATTAACTTTTTCATGTGAACGGGGTACGAAATTAAAAATAAACTATCCGCTTGTTCAAAAAATGAACGAACTCCTCTTGCATATGTAATCACATAAAATACAAGTAGGCCTAATCCAAAATAAACCGTCTCTCCTATCGATAGTTCCTCCATCCATAGTGAGCGATAATAAATTCCCATAAATATAAGTGCCGGAATAATAATATATAGCGCAACCGTCCAATCAGTTATAGAACGTATGGACTTCCATTTCCGCCCTAGTTCATGGCGTAATCTTTTATAAAATTGTTTTTTAATCATTCTGTTCACGCCTTACGATTACATCAAAACAATCTAACAGTGAATTCCCTGGCATTTCTGCTAACGTTTGAATTGCCTCTAAATGGCCATCTGCGACTAATGTACCTTGAGAGATGAGTAAAAATCTTTCGCAAATTCTTTCAGCTGTATCTAATACGTGCGTACAAAGTATAATTCCTGCCCCGCGTTCTTTTTCTTTATATAAATAACTTAAAAACTCTTTCGTAGCTACCGGATCTAAACCAATAAAAGGTTCGTCAATGATATAAAAATCTGGTTCAGTTAAAAATGCTAATATAAGCATCGATTTTTGTTTCATCCCTTTTGAAAACTTTGATAAATACTCATGTTTATGCTTATCCATTCGAAACATATGTAATAACTCTTCAGCTTTCCGTTCCCAGCTTCCGGCTTCGTTCTCGCGAGCAGCCATTAATAATTCAATATGTTCCCAAAGCGTCAAATAATCATAATATGTCGGGTGTTCTGGCACATATGCATACGGATTTTTCTTCTCGCCAAATGATATTTCACCATCCACATTTACAAGTAACCCGAGCATCGTTTTAATCGTTGTACTTTTCCCGGCACCATTTGCGCCAATAAGAGCAACTAATTCGCCTTGCTCAATCGAAAAGGCAATATCATGAATTGTTTTTTCACCTATTTCATATCCAGCAGAACGGATATTTACTTCTAACATACATTCCCCTTCTTTCCATTTCCAATACAAACTAGGAAAAGAATAACATATAACTATCTATATATCATTATAAAATATTTATTTTCATAGCAGGAATAAATATTTTTTAACAGAATACTTAATGTTTGATTACATTTAATTGGAGTGGATAATATGTCTTTTCACATTCGTGAAGCTACGATAGACGATATAGATGCACTTTGTTCTTTAACGAAAGAATTAAAAGGTTCCTCTATTTCGTATGAAGATATGAACAACCGATTGCAATTCGTACAAACGAGTCCTTTTGATTTTTTATATGTTTATGAGGAAGAAAAAACTATATTTGGATTACTTGGGTTTCGTATACGTGAAAATTTAGAAGATGTAACTCGGTATGGAGAAATTTCAATTATTAGCGTTGATTCTACAATACGACGGAAAGGCATTGGGCAAGCATTAATGGATTATGCAGAGCAATTAGCAAAGAAGCATAATTGCATTGGCACATGGCTAGTTAGTGGAACAAAAAGAGTAGAAGCTCATCCTTTTTACAAAAAATTAGGATATGAAGTGAATGGATATCGATTTGTAAAACATTTTTAAACTACTTGTTAATAGAAAGGACTATAACTATGACAAACATTCAAGCAATTTTCATTGATCGTGACGGTACAATTGGCGGCGACACTACAATACATTACCCAGGATCATTTACATTATTTCCTTTTACAAAAGCATCACTGAAAAAATTAAAAGCTAATCATATAAAAATTTTCTCTTTTACAAATCAACCAGGTATCGCGGATGGGATAGCGACCATAGCCGATTTCTCACAAGAATTAAAAGGCTTCGGTTTTGATGATATTTACGTATGTCCTCATAAACACGGTGATGGTTGCGAATGTCGTAAACCAAATACAGGCATGCTACTACAAGCAGCCGAAAAACACGGGCTTGATTTAACACAATGTGCTGTAATTGGTGATCGCTGGACTGATATCGTTGCAGGAGCAAAAGTGAATGCGACAACGATTTTAGTACGAACAGGCGCTGGATACGACGCTTTACATACGTACAGAGACAAGTGGGCACATATTGAACCAAACTATATTGCAGAAAACTTTGAAGATGCGACAAATTGGATTTTAAGTCAACTATAATGCAAATTAAAAGAGACGCCTTCAAAATGAAAGCGCCTCTTTTAATCTAATATTATTTAAAACGTTAATTCATAATGGAAATAACGATTATCTCTCAAATATCCATTTTCAGCGTATAATCGCTGTGCTGATAAATTATCAATCTCTGTTTGTAATTTTACACCTTTTGCACCATTTTCTAAGGCGAATCCTTTCGCAGCTTCTAATAATTTTTTCCCTGTTCCTGCCCCGCGCTTAGCAGCTTGCACAAATAAATCATTTAAAATCCATAATTCTTTCATCGAAATAGAAGAAAATGATGGATATAATTGTGTAAATCCAATATATTCACCATCTTCAACTGCTACGAAGATAACAGATTCTTTTCTCTCCATTCGATTTCGTAAAAATACTTTTGCTCCTTCTAGATCGGAATCTTGTCTATAAAACATACGATAGTTATTAAAAACTGATGCTAGTCCATCTAAATCTGCAATTGTTGCCTCATATATTCTCATTTTACTCCATTCCCCTTCCAATACTGTTTCATTATATCCGTTGCCCATTTAGGCTGTACAATTTCTTCTTTCGGCATAAACTCTTTCATTATTGGCTTTATATCCAATACAGGGGTGCCATCAATAGCATCTAGCCCCTCAACAATAATTGATTTACCTTCTCTTTGGATTACCTTTACAATGGTTGCTCCTATACGATTCGGACGATTTTTTCCACGCTGTGCAAAAATACCTACTTTAGGATAATCATAATTATTTCTAGGATATCTAGCAAAATATTGAATTTGTTCATCAGTTACTTTATGAAAATAAAAAACAACTTCAATATGAGAAAAATCTTCAATCCCTTGAATACTTTCTTCTGTATACATTTCAGTTAAAGTAATATAGGATTTTACTTCTCCCCACTCATCATCTTTTATTTCCTTTCTTTCATTATGTACAAATGCGATTGGTTGAACTGAAAACATACGCATTCCCCCTTAAATGTAACCACTTACATTATAGAATATTTTCTGAATGTTTTCCACACACGCGAACTAGGTTACATAATATAATTATACTCTATTTTGTAAAGTGAAATTAACTGCCTCAACTGCATGTATATGAGTTGTATCGAATATCGGAATGGATACGTCTTCCTGCTTAACTAATAAACCTATTTCTGTACAACCTAATATGATTCCTTGTGCCCCTTCTTGTACTAACTCTTCTATAACTCTCTTATAATACTCTCTAGATTGTGATACTATTTTTCCTAAACACAATTCCGTATATATTACTTCATTTATCTTATCCCTATCCGTTTTCGATGGAACTGTTACTTTTATATGATTCTCTTCAATACGTGACTTATAGAAATCTTGCTCCATTGTATATTTTGTTCCAAGTAAACCAACAGTTTGAATACCTTTTCTTTTCATTTCTTTCGCAGTTGCATCTGCAATATGTAAGACTGGAATATGAATATTCTCCTTTATTTTCTCAACTACTTTATGCATTGTATTTGTACAAATAATTATAAAATCTGCCCCTGCACTCTGTAACGAATATGCTGCATTCCCTAATACCTCTCCTGCTCCATTCCAATCTCCGTTAGACTGGAATCGTTCAATCTCTTCAAAGTCCACACTATTGATTATACATTTTGCTGAATGTAACCCTCCTAATCTCTTTTTTATTTCTTCATTTATGATTCGATAATATTCAGTAGTTGATTCCCAACTCATACCACCAATTAATCCTATTGTTTTCATAAAACCACACCTGCCTCACACTATTTTTACAACCTGATTCAAACATTTTATTATGTATATTATACACAATAAAACAAGACTTTACGTTCAAAATATAAAGTCTTGTTTTAACTATTTCCAAGGAAATTTTATAAGAATATTCTGAAATTAATTTTCTAATGTTTTTATAGAATCTTCATATCGATAATGAAAACATTCTCGATACAACTGTTTAATTTCATCATAGGATGGTACTCGTGGATTATTTTCTGGGCTACCACTTTCAATTGCATCTGATGCCATTTTAGAAATAGCTGTTTCAAATTCCGCCTCACCAATTCCGTATTCTTTTAAATTTGGAATACGAAGATCAAAGCAAAGTTTTTTTATTTCCCCGAGCGTGTAATCGGCTACTTCTTCATCACAATAGGAATACATATCTTTATTTAAACAGCGTCCAATTTCTGCTAGTCTTTTTACTGCACTCACTTTTGTATAATCTAAAACTGTAGGTAATAGTATTGCATTTGATATACCATGTGGTACATGAAATAACGCTCCTACTGGTCTTGACATTCCATGAACTAATGTAACAGATGCGTTTGAAAATGCAATTCCAGCTTGTAAGGAAGCAATCATCATCGCTTCTCTTGCCTCCATATTCTCTCCATCTTCATATGCAATACGTAAATATTTCATAATACTTTCAATAGCGGAAAGAGCGAGTACATCTGTAAGTGATTGTGAAACTTTAGAAATATATGCTTCGACTGCATGACATAATGCATCTATCCCTGTTGCTGCTGTAATATGAGGTGGTACGGAACGTGTTAAAATCGGATCAATAATCGCTACTTGCGGGGTAAAACTCGGATGCTTCATCATCATTTTTACATCTGTTCGTTTATTCGTAATTACTGCTACACTTGTTACTTCTGACCCAGTACCCGAAGTTGTTGGAATTGCAATGAGCGGTAGCGGATCATTGTCTATTTCCATATCCTTTTGGACATAATCTTCTACTTCTCCGCCATTTGTATATAACACCGCAACTGCTTTTGCTGCATCAATACAACTTCCACCACCAAGACCGATAATAAAATCACACTTTTCTTCTTTACAAATAGTTAACGCCTCTAACACGTGTATATTTGTAGGCTCAGCATTTACTTTATTATATGTAATAACGGTAATACCTTTTGTATTTAATTGTTGTATACAATTCTCAACATATCCTAAATTCTCCATAATTGTATCAGTTACTATAAAAGCTCTTTTTCCAAACTTTTTGGATTGTTCCCCCAGTTTCTCAAGCGAATTTCTTCCATATAATACAGACTTCGGCATACGAAATTCAGCAACTTCTTGCAAGTACTCCACCTCTTCTTTCCCTAATTAATATTTTCGTCTATAAAATATCTATTTAATAAATTCCTGTTAAAGTATAGAACGCGATAACTAAAAATACAGCAAGCGTTTTCAAAACTGTAATAGCAAATATATCTTTATAAGATTGTTTATGTGTTAACCCAGTTACTGTAAGAATAGTAATAATAGCTCCGTTATGTGGTAATGTATCCATTCCTCCTGATGCCATTGATACGATACGATGCATTACTTCTAACGGAATATCAAATTGATTAGCTGCTGCAATAAACTTATCTCCCATTGCACTTAAAACGATTCCCATTCCTCCTGATGCAGAACCTGTAATGCCTGCTAAAATATTCGTCGTGACTGCTCCATTCACTAGCGGATTTGTAAACGTGGCAGAAATGCCATCTCTCATAATCGCAAAACCTGGCAATGCTGCGATAACACCACCGAATCCAAACTCAGCTCCTGTATTCATTGTTGCAAGTAGCGCTCCACCAATACTTGTATTCAATCCAGCTTGGAATCCTGTTACTACTCGTTTCCAATATAATAATAACGTTGTTACTATACCTATGATAAGTGCTAATTCTACTGACCAGATTCCAACTACTGCACTTAATTCTACTTTTCCAAATGCTTTCATACCAATTGCAGAAAAATCAAAACCATTCGGATACCACTTCGGTATCATAATAGTAAAAACTTTATTCATTACACCTACTAAAATAAGTGGTATAAAAGCAATTACTTGCTGCGCTCTTGTAATTTCAATATTTTTAACCAGCTGCATATCTTTTTGTTCTGCTTGTAAAGAAGCTGCCATTTCCGTATTCCCATCGTTAAAACCAAAATATCCTTCTCCAGCTGCTTTCGCCTTCTTACGTCTACTCTCTAAATATAGTAAACCTAACGTAAGTACAAAAATTGCCCCTACAATACCAAGTATCGGCGCAGCATAAATGTCTGTTTTAAAAAACGTTGTAGGTATTACGTTTTGAATTTGTGGTGATCCAGGTAGCGCATCCATCGTAAACGTGACCGCTCCAAGAACGATTGTTCCAGGAATTAAACGTTTTGGAATATTCGCTTGTCGAAACAACTTAGCTGCGAACGGATATACAGCAAACACTACTACATACACACTAACACCACTATACGTTAAAATAGCACCCATTAATACAATCGCTAATATTGTACGTTTTTCACCAACTAACTCTATAATTGTCTTTGCAATTGAGTCCGCAATCCCTGACATTTCTACTACTTTCCCAAATATTGCCCCGAGTAAAAATACAGGAAAATATAGTTTAATAAAACCTACCATTTTCTCCATAAAAATATTCGAAAAGAAAGGTAATACAAAACTAGGCTCTGTCAAAAATACCGCAAATAATGCAAATATCGGTGCAAATAAAATAACAGAAAATCCTTTATACGCTACAAACATAAGTAAACTAAGTGCTAATAATATAATAACTAGCTCCAATTATACCTCTCCTTTAAACTGAAAATTCAAACTTTTATTGATAAATTTCTATTAATCCTTTGATTCTGACATCACTCCTCTTATTCATACAAATTTTTCATGCTAAAAATGTCTAATTATACATATTCGATTACATATAAAAAATCCCTTTAAACAAAAACGATTTCATCATCATACGTTATAAAGGGATTATTAGTCTCTATATTTACTTCTTTATCAAACTATTTTCTAAACAAAAATGATGTAATTCTTTTACATCATTTACTATATGAGTCGCACGAACTTCAGTCAATTCCATTTCACTACCATAGCCATATAAAACACCAATTGAAGCAATCTCATTATAATTCGCACCGATTATATCATGCTTTCTATCTCCAATCATGACAATTCCTTCTTTATTAAGTTCTTCATTTGTTTGTAAAATATGAGCAATGATCTCTTCTTTCTTTATTCTTGTACCATCTAAATTACTTCCAACGATATCTTCAAAATAATCCGTTAGTTGAAAATGATCTAGTACTTGTTTTGCAAATACAGTAGGTTTTGAGGTAGCTATAAACAAACGATTGCCTGTATCTTTTAATTGTTTTAAAAGACTTGGAATACCCTCTTAAACATTATTCTCCAGCAATCCTCGCTGCTTTACATACTCTCTGAAATAAAAAACAGCCCGTTCAACTTCTCCTTCATTCATATTATATCTCTCTACGAATGATTGCTGTATGGGTGGACCAATAAATGAATCTAACTCGCTTATATGTAATTCTTCAATGCCAACCTTTTTTAATGCATACAATACTGAATTTACAATACCTTCTTTCGGATCCGTCAATGTTCCATCTAAATCAAATAGAAATGTTGTGTACATGTTTCAATCCCCCACTCGTTTTACTTTATAAGTAACCTATAACAGATTCCCCCTCTTTCCCTTCTATTATAATACTATCACTATCTTTTTTTCTGAAAAATTACTTTTCCTATGTCACATACTTTCAGTTACAAAATGTAATAGATATGATAAAGTAAAAAAGTTACAATTATTTTAATAGAAACTGGTGAAACAAATGGCAATTACATTAATTTTTATAATGACTTTCACGATTGTAATCCACGCAGTTGAAACAAGCTCTTATAGTATTCGATTAGCAGGCGTTCGTTTAAAGAAGATTGCTGTTGCATTATCTGTCGTAGGAATCGTATTACTCATTTCAAGAACGTCAAACTTACTACAAGCCTTTTTACTGGGCGGGATTGTCGATGAAGCAAAACTAGATTCTTCTATTGATTTAGAGAATATTATGCGACTCGTTCTATTATCGGCCTCTGTTGGTACGTTGCTTGCGATTATACTATATCCAACTTTGACAAAACTATTTGGATACGTCATTCAAAACTTTGAAACAGACGGTTCTTTCATTCGAATGATGAAAACAAATAACATTCAAAAATTAAAGTACACAAAAAAATATGTACGTTTTCCAAAGTTCGAAATGATTCATAGGCTACGTATCGGTGGTATTCCAAAACGTATTATGCTTATTAACATGTTTGCTACTGCTATTTATACAGCGGGGGTTCTTTCCGCATTATATGCTTCTTTTTTAATTCCAGCTTTCGCAACAAAAGCCACTACAGCTTCTGGTCTTATTAATGGTTTTGCTACTATTTTATTAACAGTACTATTAGATCCACGTATTGCTCTTTTAACAGAGCGCGCTCTTCAATCAGAAGAAGGTGCTGAAGCAATGAGTAAAATGTATGCTTGGCTAATGATTTCTAGACTTTTTGGTACATTACTAGCTCAACTATTATTCATACCAGGTGCTTACTGGATTACATGGATTATAAAGCTTATGAATTAATGCACTCTCTAAAAAAGAAGGTGAGATAACAAATGAAAATACAAACAGAGCAAGATATAGTCCGCTTAATAGAAAACGACGAATGGATGATAAACGTATTACAATTAGTAAAATCACTAGAACTACCTGATTGGTGGATTTGCGCCGGCTTTGTTCGTTCTAAAATTTGGGATACTTTACATAACTACGAAATAAGAACAACTACACCAGACGTTGATGTCATTTATTTTGATCCTTTTCGTAAAGATGAGATATACGAACAATTATTAGAAAAGAAACTGATAAATTTGGATGCCTCTATCCCTTGGTCTGTAAAAAATCAAGCTCGTATGCATGTAGTGAATAATATGCCACCGTACTCTTCTTCTGTTAATGCTATTTCTAAATTTCCTGAAACAGCAACGGCTTTAGGAGTTACACTTGATGAAAGAAACAACGTCATATTAACAGCACCATGTGGTATTGAAGATGTTCTTTCCTTACAAGTGAGACCAACAGCTCATTTTCTTGAATCAAAAGAACGATTACATATGTACAAAAACAGAGTTATAAAAAAGAATTGGCAAAGTAAGTGGCCTAACGTCACAATTACATATCCAGAAATTTAGAAAGGATGCTTCTCATTTATAGAAGCACCCTTTTCTTCATTTCAAAAAATGTATGACTGTTTCTGCAAACCTATCTGCTTCCTCATAATGAGGTGAATGACCACTTTCTTCAAATGCAATATACTTGCCGTTTCGAGCATCTTTATTAAATGTTTTAATTTGTTTTTCACACGTTACCACATCATGTTTTCCTACTATTAATAACATTGGACTTTGTACATCTTTTATTTTTCGTAATAATGAAGTATGAAATGCTCCTTCTAATTTTAATCTATCAAAATGAATTTTGGAGCGATTTGAAAATACTTCCCACTCTTCATCACTATACAAACTCTCGTTTGTCACATCTTCCTTATTATTGTAAATCTCCATTCTATTTTCTTCTAGTTCGTCACTTAGTCTTATATAAGCATCTAACAACTCTTCTGAACTAGCATTGCTAGATGAATAAGCAAGAGACTCTTCTGCTACTTCTTCTTTTTCATACTTTTTCAATAAATGCCCTGTCTTTTGTAACAAGGCCTTACTTGTTAACGCGAAATCGAAAGTTGGTCCTTCAAATATTATTTTCTCTATTGAACTTGGATATATCGATGCATATAACAATGCTACATATCCACCGAAAGAATGTCCAATTACAGACCACTTCTCAATTTGCAATACTTTTTTTAGTTCCTCACAGTCTTCAATTAAATCATGTAATCCAAAAGCTTCGTCCTCATTAATTTCTTCTGAGCGACAAACACCCCTTTGATCTATCATAATTACATATAAAGAATTTTTTAAACGTTCCGCTTGATGAAATGAAAAATCATAACAACTTTCTCCTGGTCCACCATGCAAGTATAGAACTGGTTTATTTTTAGGATCTCCATGCATTTCAACGTATAGCTTTTTCCCTCTAATATGCATGTATTTCCCTGCTTCTATCAAATTCGCCTTTATGATCATCACCTTCTTTTTTTACTGAATATTATAATATTTATTGTTAAATAATCCCTATTACATTTAAAAAGACGATGATGATTGCGAGTGGTGCTACAAATCGAAGTAAAAACGCCCAACAAGTAAATACTTTCTTTCCATAATTACCACCTACAAAAAACTCTGCTTCTAGCACCTTCTTCTCCATTTTGAATGAAACGAAAATACTAATAAATAGTGCTCCAAGCGGCATTAATATATTACTAGATAAGAAGTCTACCGCATCAAAAATATTCTTTCCGAAAATCGTAATATCACTCCATAAGCCAAATGATAACGCAGATGGTATACCTACTAAGAAAATGCAGAAGCCGATCATCCATGATAATTTTGTTCTTCTTTCTCGTTCCCCATTTGCTAATGCTGAAACAACTGTCTCTAGTAAAGAAAATGCCGATGTTAATGTCGCAAATGTAAATAGTGCAAGGAATACTGTTAAGAAAAACCCACCGAACGGAATTTGACTAAATACAGATGGTAATACGATAAATAGTAATCCAGGCCCTTCTGTTGGTTCCATTCCTAATGAAAATACAGCTGGAAAAATAGCAAGACCCGCAAATAATGAAACAAATAAATTCAACCCAACGATTGTTATTGCTGATTTTGGTAAACTTTCTTTTTTATTCAAATAGGAACTATATGTGACCATTATCGAAATCCCAATACTAATCGCAAAGAATGATTGACCCATTGCGAACAAAATACTTTCTGAAGTAATCTTTGAAAAATCTGGTTGTAAGAAAAACTTCACACCTTTCATTGCATTATCAAGTGTTAATGAACGAATAATAAGAGCGACAAATAAAACGAACAACGCTGGCAACATATATTTACTTGCTTTTTCAATTCCGTTTTGTACACCTTTTGATACGACCCAAATCGTAATGAACATAAAAGCGAAATGTCCCATAATTGCCCAAGCCGGATTTCCAATTGTTTCAGTAAATAATGCACCGTAATTTTGTCCTGGAGTAATAAGTTGTCCCGTTACTCCTCTGAATAAATAAATTAACACCCATCCACCTACAACACTATAAAACGAAAGTAATATAAAACACGTTCCAACACCAAGGCGTCCAATCCAGTGCCATCCTGTATTTGGTGCAATACTTTTAAATGCGCCAACTGCTTGTTTCTGCGTACTGCGTCCAATCATAAATTCAGCTATAAGTAGCGGTAACCCAATTAATACAGTGAATAATATAAAGATTAAAAAGAATGCTCCTCCCCCGCTTTTCCCAGCGATATAAGGAAACTTCCATATTGCGCCAAGTCCAATTGCCGATCCTGCTGCTGCCATTATAAACCCTAATTTAGAAGTCCATTGCTCCGTCTGTTTCATCTTATTTTCCTCCTAATTAAATTTATTTATATAAATAATAAAATTATATAGACCAATTCAAATAAACCCTCCATTTCTATTTCTATAAAATAAAAAAATGGCTCAACGTCTCTATATAAAGAGACGCTAAGCCATTTGCTTAACGCGGTACCACCCTTATTGATTCCATTATGAATCCACCTTAGTAGTAATCGTTCGATTACAAACCTAATATCGAAGGTTAACCGTTAAGATTTACTAAGAATGTGATTCCGTTCCACCTTACTGCTCCTAGGCGAGTTCAGGATGTCATTTGACTATGTCACACCAACCCATAGCTCTCTGTACAAATATACGACCTTACTACTCCTATTCAACACATTTTAATATTTAGAATATATTTTCTTTTGAAATTAATATGAAGTATATCTGTTATATTTGTAACTGTCAAGGGTTATATTAAAATTTGATGAGAAACCTTTTTATTATCCTTCGTCAGACAGAGCATCATCGTAATCCTGTAATTCTTCCATACTTTCTTTTAACCGGTCAATATTATTTATAAATTCGCCGTAAGAAATTTCTTGGTAATCGAAAATTCCCTCACCGTATTCATCGCTATCAAACATTTTCACTTCCGCACCTAACTTCAACAAGTTATCAACTAATTCCTTTAAATTTTCCATATCATCAATATCATTTGCATCTGTTTCGGCAAAAAAATCTTTGTTTTCAATTTTATTTTTTATCTCTGTAATTCCTAAACCAGTGTACTTTCTTAATGGTACTACACATTTACTAAATAAACCATTAGAGCTTATTTTAATTGCCATTTTACTCATCTATTATTCTCCTTTCCATTAAAATTCTTCTAAATAGTTTGGATTAACAGGTTTACCAGGTGCATTTTTACTATACCTTCCGCCATGCCACCAATTTTCAAATAATTCCCATCAGCTACTTGATCAGGCTTATGAAGAGCTGCTTGTGTCTCCACCCATTTAATTGAGGAACTTCTGATTTTTCTCTAAATGTATAACGTATTGGTTTTCCGGCTACAACATTCTTAGAAACAATAAAACCTCCAAAGTCAGAATTATTAACTTTCATATTCACAATCCTCAATAATAGTTAATAAATCATTTCTCCAAGAATACTCTTTGGCATAATCCACACATGATTTTCCAAATTCATCTTTCAAATTATACTTTGAACCACTACTAATAAGTAGTTTATACATCTCTTTATTATCTTCTGTAGACAATTTATTTATCGTAATAGCATACTTCAAGGGGATAGCATTATATTTATCTAAAGCATTGATATTAATCTCATTATCAATAAGTAACCTTGTTATCTCTAATTCATATTCTATTGTTGGACGTAAAACACAAAAATAAAACATATGCAATGCATTCCTTTTATTTTTAGCTGTAGTGTAATTAATATCAATACCCTCTTCTAGCAAGAATTTTATAATCTTAAGTTTTTCACTAGAATTTTTATCATTAATCATTGCCATACACAATAAATTGATATCTAAATCACTATCAATTTGATTAATATCACCATCATAAAATTGTTTGAAATCTTCAAAGGTTCCTTCTCTAACCGCATCAAAAACATTTAATATTTTCATTCCATCATCTTCCTAACTACTCATATTTATGACTCCTATTTGCAGAAGGCGTTTCTAATCTGAAATTATCTGGATTAAACTGAAATTCCTTTAATTCTTCAAGGCTAATCTCACCATGTTTATACTTCTCGAACATTTTCTTATAAGACTTTCCTTCTATATGACCAAAATCCACTTTATCTTTTCGTGGTCGTCCAGGTTTCCAGTCAATTGTCTCACTAGTGTTAGTGATCTCGTAAAATCCCATCTGGGTCTATCTGTTTATTGAAAACATCTTTTTCAAATCCAAGTTTCTTTTCCCCAGATAATTGTGGTCTACCCCTAGGTTTTCCGTTTTTAATATATGGACCATTTTCTAAAGGTCCTGAAAAATCATCTAATTTCTTTATATTAGCTCCACTGGCTATATCACCAACATCACCCGTACCCTTAACAACCTTACTCTCCATATACTGATAAGCCTCTTTCAGAGAATACTGTCCTCCCCCTGAGGCATTTCCTACTCCAGCCATGGCAAAGCCTTTTCCCTCGCCTGGGATCCATTTGTATTCCAGTAATGTTTTTACTGCGTGCTGGATCTTTTCATTCCCCTGCAAGAAGCTTGTTTTTACGGTTGTGGCACCTTTGTTCCATAGACTTCCGATTTTGTCGGCAAATCCTTTTGCTGTGGAGGCTACAAAGTTTACACCCTCTTTTACTTTGTGGCTCGCTGTTTTCATGCCATCGACAGTTACTTTTTAGTGCCTATTTTTCACTTTATATAATCTCAATTTAATATAATATTAACTTTTTTATTATATCTTATTTCTATACTAAGACGAAAAAAGCACTTGTTGCCTTTCAGAGACAATCAAGTGCTTTAAGTTCATATGTTTTTAAGTAGCATAAATTTGTAAGTTTTGTAGTAACAGTATGACACCTTTTACATGTCATGACAACTACTACGTTAAAACTTACGAGTTTGTACGAGTTCGTTAGTTTCGTATACATTCCGTGTGTTTATATTCATCACCCAGTAAAATGTCATCTCGCCTAAGCTCGTACTTCATATTCTATCATTGCACATAGTACTCTATGATGGTACAACCATCATGAAGTATGTATTTTCAAACACACTATTATTTTTTCCTATCCACTTCACATATATTTTGTTTTTCATAGATTATAGTTAAAGCTTATATCCGTAAAAATATTTTTGTCCCTTTTCCCAGTTTTCACTTGAAAGTTCGTTTATATAGTCAATAAAATCTTTATAATTACTTGCACTAATAATAGTGTTGTAATCCGCAGGTACTCTTTTACCAGTCCAAATTGATAATAAAGATGGTATTAATTCCATTTTTAATTGCTCCTCATTATTAGCAGCAATCATAACCCGCTGAATCAATTTTTTAGCTAAGTCTCCAGGAAAAGCTAAATTCTGTTGAGAATAATAACTATTTGTATCCTTCTCCTGACAATACTTAAAATAAAAATTTCCAATTTCATCTATAGTTGCATCTTCACCAATTTGATCTTCAAAATTAATAAAGGAATCAATAGAGTCTCTTATAATAGTAGCTGTATCACTGAATTCCTCCCACTCTTCAAGTAAAGCCAATAAATATGGAATTACCTCAAGAGAAAGTGAGGTTGTGGCAGCTGATGCAAAAGTGTCTACTGTTTCTTCAGTTACCTCACTAAGAAAACGGAGATTATTTGAATCCCTTAAGTCTTCATGTGTTGCGACAGATAAAAATACTCTAATACATAAATTCAGAACCGCTTCATCTTTAGTCTGATTCATTAATTGAACTAATAGTGGTTTTTGAGTAAAATCCCCCGTTTTAAATAATTCTATTAAGTTAAATAAAACTTCCGTTTCTGTTACAGATTTTAAAATTTTTTCTTTTATTTCCGATTTAGTTAAAATTGTTTTTTCTCCAAACCATATACTATTCATAAGATTTCTCGTTTCTCCCATAAATGCACCTACTTTCATTAAATTATCTCTTTCCATTTTCTCGTTGCCATTTCAGAACTTTATTTTGAAAAACAGTAACCTCAGTATGTTGTGGATTATTACCAAATACAATAATCCCCTTTTCATTCTCATGTATTTTTAGTACCTTAGCATTTTCTTTACCATAACCCATTTCATGATAAAAATCCAAATTCAAATCATCAATTTGCTCTCGACGAATAGTCGATTCTCCTGTATTCTTTATATTTGAACTTACATTCTCTCCCCCAAAAGATAAACCTTGTACATGGTGACCTTTTTCAAGTTCCCCTCTTCTAACCAACGCTTGATAGTCTGCTCTTGCTTCCTTTAGTTCTTTACCCTTTACTATTGTAGATTCATCAGGATTAGGATTCCAATCAGGGTTAGTTTCGTGTAATTTTTTTGCCTCATCATAATAAGGTCCATAAACATCCTTACTCGAAGAATTATTACCCGTACCCTTAACAACCTTACTCTCCATATACTGATAAGCCTCTTTCAGAGAATACTGTCCTCCTCCTGAGACATTTCCTACTCCAGCCATGGCGAAGCCTTTTCCCTCGCCTGGGATCCATTTGTATTCCAGTAATGTTTTTACTGCGTGCTGGATCTTTTCATTCCCCTGCAAGAAAGTTGTTTTTACGGTTGTGGCACCTTTGTTCCATAGACTTCCGATTTTGTCGGCAAATCCTTTTGCTGTGGAGGCTACAAAGTTTACACCCTCTTTTACTTTGTGGCTGGCTGTTTTTATGCCATCGACAGCTGCTTTTTAATAGATACTTTTTATTTTCTCAATCTAACAAAATATTAACTTTTTTATTATATCTTATTTCTATACTAAGACGAAAAAAGCACTTGTTGCCTATCATAGACAATCAAGTGCTTTAAGTTCATATGCTTTTAAGTATGATAAATTTGTAAATCCTGTAGTAAAAGTATGACACCTTTTACATATCATAAAAACTACTACATTAAAACTTACGAGTTTGTACGAGTTCGTTAGTTTCATATACATTCCATGTGTTTTATATTCATCGCCCAGTAAAATGTCATCTCGCCTAAGCTCGTACTTCATATTCTATCATTGCACATAATACTCTATGATGGTACAACCATCATGAAGTACTTACTTTAAATCACTTATTTCTTTTTCTAAAACACTAACCTTTATTCTGCTGAAGGATTATAATCAACCTCTACATTTTTTAGTCCTTCTATTACTTTATTTATTCTTCTTGATAAGTCTTTTATTTCTTCTAATGTTAATTCATCTCCTGCTTCTTGTGGATTAAACATGCTTAATCTCTTTGTTATACCTTCAATGCGCCCAACAAAAACTTTTTCATGGCCGATTGCAATTTCTCCAATAGCAGTATCAACAATAACGTCTTCTATCTTACCTAAGTTATCAAATTCATCCGCTAGTTTTGCTATAGCATACCTATATCCCCTGTCTTCATCTAACAACTCTTCATATGTCTCCTGAATCGCATCAAATAATTCATTATACTCCCAGTCTTTCATTAGTCTTCCCCCTCCAAAAAAATTAAGTTTAAGGAATAATTCTATTACCATTGTTGTGTATGACTTCTAATTCAATATTTTTATATTTAGCAGCAAACTCTGCTATGACTTTACTGCAACTGTCGCAAGTATCCAATTCTGTAAATAACTTAATTTTCCCAGTAGCTTGTGTATTCTCTCCAAGCCTAGAAGCAATATCATTTAGTATTTTATACTCCGTATCTGTATTCCTTAAATAACTCTCTCCCTCTTTACCAACTGCTTCTGTAGCTTTAAACATTGGATTTTCAGGTTGTAAAGAAATATCAGGCACCTTATGCTCAAGATTTCCTTTGAGTTCATTTATGCTACTTTGAGCATAAAATTCAGATTTACTTATCCCACTGACATCCACTTCTGCAACAGCAAAATTACCAGATTTCTTATACCTACTTGTTAAATTCGCTCTTAGTTCTTTCACTCTATCAATTATATGTGCTTCTGTTACTGAATCTATTTGTCTCGTTGGATACACTTTTCCCGTACCCTATGTTGTAATCTTAAACTCTCACAATAAAAAAGCAAACCATGTAAAACCTTATTAAACTACTTCTTTTTCTTCCACTACCGGCAATTCATAAGCTGTTTTATATTTCATCATGCCATATACAATGTTTACAAGCCTTCTCATAATACATACCAATGCTTGTCCTTTTGTTTTTCCCTCTTTAAGTTTCTTTTGATAATATGCATGAAACACTGGGTTTCTGGATAACTTACTTCCTTTCGCTACTTGCACTTGTTGTACTGCTAAATTATAAAATAAAGCGTGTTGCGCCCTGTTTCCTTGTTTGCTTTTATGTACCTTACCTTTCCCACCAGAACCAAAGTAAACAGGTGCAATCCCCGCAAATCGCGCTAATTTATTGGCATTTAGAAATCGTCTTATATCCCCTATCTCAGCTATTAATGCTGATGCCGTCACAAGTTCTATTCCCGGCATCGTCTCTAATTGATAATCTAGTAGATTTACTAACCGTTTTAATTCTCTTTCGATGTATTTCATTTCCTTCTTTTTAAACTCAATCTCCCGTACAATACTTCTTACTAAAAAGTCTCGTGTTTCTTGGTACTCTTTCATTGTTTGTCCATCTTCTTTTACAAGTTTTAATATGTCGCTTGCTTTCTTTACTGAACATGTATTGTTGCTAACATCTAATAAAAAAGCTGTTAATTGCTTTATATTCGCCCCCTCTAAACAAGAGGGTGACGGATATTGCTGCCAAAATGCTAATGCTGTTTTTCCATCTAGCTCTGAGAAAAACTTTTTATAGCTTGGATAATGATGGTTTAATTGAATATGTAGTTGGTTCTTTAACGCACTTTGTGCTTTTACTAATGCATTCCTTCTTGAAACCAATTGTTGTATTGACCAAAATAAATCGTTTGGCTTTGCATCTGGCAGTTGATTAAATTTGTTTACCAGTATGCGTGCTACACATTCCGCATCCCAGCTATCGTTCTTTTTAATCATTACCTCACTTTTGCGTTCTAAAAATGATAAAGCTGGATTTACTTCTTTCACAACTCGTTCATGGTCTACTAAATATTTCGCTAACGCTCTTCCATAACCACCAACATCTTCTAAACCAAATACAACTGATAAACCATCACTCACATATGTCTCTACTTCTAATAAAAACTTCGAAAATGCAGATGGTTTATTATCAAATTGTATTTCTCCTAGTTTCTCTTGCCAACAATTAATAATAACAGCCGTATGATGCTGCTTAGGTAAATCTACTCCTACATACAAATAGTTTTGTCTATTATGCATAACTCATCCCTCTATTCAATGATTTAGTCATATATAAAAATGTCGGCAACCTTAGTTCGAGCGTTCATCTTCCGATGCGCATAGGTACGCAAGCCTATCCATTTTCATAATTTCATAAGTACATATAGTAAAATGAGCGATTTTTTTAAGTTCGGCTGTTATATAATTGCTGAATGTTTACCGTTTGTTTGTATTTGCCCATATGTATATACCCCTCGATAAAAACTCTCTCGGTCTAACATGCGTTTCACTTGTACTTTCGTAAATCGTTTCCCTTTCTCTGTACGATAGCCTTCTGCATTCAGTCGTTCTGCCAATTGAGTCAGCGACCAATGCCTAAAAAAGTGTCGTAGCTCAAATAGCCTACGTACAACGATTGCTTTATTAGCATCTACTTCTAACACTTTTTGTCCTTTCTTTGCCCTGTAACCAAACATCACACCACCACCTGCATATCCACCTTGTTCCGCTTTCTTCTTTCTGCCTCTACTTAGCTTTAATGCAATTTCGAGACGTTGATATTGGTCTAGTAGCTCTAACATGCCATTTACTAAAAAATCATTTGGGTCATGTGTGTATATACTGTAATTTGGTTGTTCAATTGCTTTCACATCTACCTTGTATTTCTTTAGCTCTCTTTGTATTAACACTTTTGCCATATCAGAGCGCCATAACCGAGATGTATTGAGTACAACAACTTGGCTCACTTGATGATATGCCATATCGGACAATAGCTCTTGTAGTCCATCACGTTCAACTGTTAATCCATCTTCATCTACTGTCGCTCCGCTAATTCCTTTATCTTCGTATATGCGAAGCAGTTGTAGTTCATTTTCGTTACAGTACCGTTCAATTTCTTCTACTTGATACGTTAAGCTGTATCCTTCACGCACTTGTCCTTCTGTTGAAACTCGTACATAACCAACTACTTTCTCTTCCATATTGAGTCCCTTCCCGTTACAGTAATTAAAGTCCCCGTAACGTTTACCCGTTTTTTGCGGATAACGTGTGCATAACGTCCATCCGTTAAAACGTACTTTACGATGACTTCAAAAAATAACACAACCCTTTATTTTTTCTTCTACTATCGTCATACCCTGTACACAGCCATTACAATCTATAAAAATTTAACACTTAGCGCACTTATAAAATTATAATGTGTCTACTCATTTCTATCCTAAAACGCAAAAAAGCACTTGTTGCCTTTAATTGACAATCAAGCGCTTTAAGTTCATATGTTTTTAAGTAGCATTAAATTTGTAAGTTTTGTAATAACAGTATGACACCTATTGTATTTCATGACAACTACTATGTTAAAACTTACGAGTTTGTACGAGTTCGTTAGTTTTATGTCCATTCCATGTCTTTATATTCGTCGCACAGTAAAATGTCATCTCGCCTAAGCTCGTACTTCTTTTTCTATTCTATCATTGCACACAGTACTCTATGATGGTACAACCATCATGGAGTATGTATTTTCAAACAGCCTATTATTTTTTCTGTCTTTTATTTAGTTAAATAGGATTATTCGGAAATTCACTATAATACTTATCGATTAACGCTTTATAATTTTCATCATTTGGTACTTCGCCTAAGTATTTATTTTTCCAAATAATCATTTGGTCACTAAAACTATATTCCGTATCAAACCAATTTGTATAATCATAATGTAACTTAAATTTCCCACTACTCTCTAGGGAAATTGTAAAAGAATACCAAAGTTCCTGCTCATTATCTTTAAAAACCTTTCTAAGTTCCTTACTCAATTTATATAAAACATCTTCTTTTCTCTCAAATTCATTTTCATCAATTTGATATTTGAAAGGAATTTCTACACTATATTTATATTGCTTATTTTCAAGTGTATTATAAAAAAAGTAAGTTCCTCCCCCATTTTCTGATATTTGAGCATAAAAATAAAATTTATTCCAATCTTCTGGAATCATTTCATTAACTGTTTCAGCTATCTCTCTATATAATCTATTCATTTCCTTTTCCATACTCAACCTCCTGCTCTATTTTCAATGGTTTTCTTAAATATTCCTTTACCTTCAATTTCATAAACTACTTTATATGAATCTGGTCTTAATGAAGTCCCAACAAAAACTGGCTTAATTTTTACAGATACTTTTTTTGGTGGAATCTCTTTCAGAGCGTTTGCCCACTCAGTCTCCATCTTGTACCATTCTCCACCAGAGCGATTAATTTGCCTATTCTGAGCAAGCAAATTATCAATATCTCCCGAACCACGAAACTGAGTTCCTATCAAGTGTCCACCATCATCATCAACCAATCTATATTCTCGACCTGCTGCCACTTGCATTCCCGGGTTTCGCGTTCCTTTTTGAAGTATTAACTCTTCCGCATTTACATCTACTATTCTACCAAGTTCATCTGTTGTATACTTATAATTCTCCTCAGTAATATAACGTACGTTTGGTGCAAGTTCTTTCCTTCCATTCTTCCCTTTAATGATGTGTTCCCCAAAATTTTCTCCTGTTATTTCAGTTATCTCACTACTCTTACCCGTACCCTTAACAACCTTACTCTCCATATACTGATAAGCCTCTTTCAGAGAATACTGTCCTCCTCCTGAGACATTTCCTACTCCAGCCATGGCGAAGCCTTTTCCCTCGCCTGGGATCCATTTGTACTCCATTAATGTTTTTACTGCGTGCTGGATCTTTTCATTCCCCTGCAAGAAGGTTGTTTTTACGGTTGTGGCACCTTTGTTCCATAGGCTTCCGATTTTGTCGGCAAATCCTTTTGCTGTCGAGGCTACAAAGTTTACACCCTCTTTTACTTTGTGGCTGGCTGTTTTTATGCCATCGACAGCTGCTTTTTAGTACCTATTTTTCACTTTTTATAATCTCAAGCTAATATTAACTTTATCTTTATTATATATCATTTTTATACTGAGACGAAAAAAGCACTTGTTGCCTTTAATTGACAAACAAGCGCTTTAAGTTCATATGTTTTTAAGTAGCATAAATTTGTAAATCCTGCAGTAAAAGTATGAAACCTTTTGTATGTCATAAAAACTACTACGTTAAAACTTACGAGTTTGTACGAGTTCATTAGTTTCATATACATTCCATGTATTTATATTTATCGCCATATAAAATGTCATCTCGTCTAAGCTCGTACTTCTTTTTCTATTCTATCATTGCACATAGTACTCCATAACATGTTTTAAATTAATTACAGCAATACTTTGTCACTCCTGTATGCAAATGCTATTATACAAATAGATGCTAAAACTTTCATGAGTTATTAATTCAGTTTAAATATATCTATTACTATAAATTTTTTAAAGTTTATTATTTTTCACTTCCTCAAACCACTCATCAGCAATATGGCTAGCTGTTTTAACTTCATCATTCGTATATACTAAATCATACTTATATTGAGCTTTAAACTTGCCACTATGAACATCATATATCAATTTCATCTCAGTTGGCATGTCACGCTCATATTCTTTGCATAATTCTTCAATTTTCTCAATATCTTCACATATAATGCGTAATACCATAGACTGTCTTTTAGTAGAAACATCATATCTTTCGTCTTCATCTTCCAATGCATCATTTACTTTATGACGTTCTACATACTTATTGTTAATGCAATAAAAGAAACTTCCCGAAATAATTCCTTCCTCACGCGAAGCATAAACGTACACCTTATCCGCCCTATCTTCAACATATTCCATACATATAGATATCATATCTGCTTGCAATTCACTAAATTTATCTTCAAATTCTTTCATACTACTTTTTCACTCCTTAAATCAATTTTTAATAACTCTGAAGTCCGCCTTACCATCAATCGAGTAATTAACTATAAATTCCTTTTGACGCATATCATTGCCATGATAAATTATTTCAACATCAACTGTTACTTCTTTAGGGGGTTTTTCTTTCAAAGCTGCAGCCCATTCATTTTCAATTTTCTTATACTGCTTCATATTAACATCAGATAATTGCGAAACTAAATTGTCAATTTTAGGTGATCCTCCAAATCTATCACCAGCCAAATGCCCTGCATGATCTTGCCCTTTTACTTTTCCTAGTGTATTTTTGCTATGTGATAATCTCTTCTCTCTCAGTTAATTGTAACTTATCTGTTTCAAATTTTTCAATTCTTCCAAGATTATCTGTTTCATAAAAGTAATCATACTCTCCCGTTTTATATCTAACATTAGGCTTTAATCTATTTTTTCTTCCATTTGTAAAATGTTTACCTTTGTCCACAAATGTTTTAACTTCACTTACAGTACTGCCGCCTTTACCCGTACCCTTATAGTTGTTATCTCACGCTAATTTTTAATTAGGGATTTTTTCAATACACTTAACAAAAGAGACCTCAAATATGAGGTCTCTTTTGTTAAGTCTTCTTCATCTATAACTTCCTCTTTACTTATTCAATATCAGACAATCTCCCTTATTGAAATATAATAAAATCTTAATAAAAACGCGTTCTTCAAAAAGTTCTTTTTCTGCCCTTCGAATCTAGTAAAATGGCTATAAGATATTACAAATTTAAGCTACGCTTAACTTGCACTAATAAATCCATTAATCCATTTCTTTCTGGATTTTTTTTCACTTCTTTTTTTACATGTTCTTCCAAATAATTATAAAAAGTTTCAAAGTCCAAATACACTTGTTGTTCAGACTCAACAGCTGGAGAATCTAATTCAACCAAAACATGCTTATCATCTAAAGGTATAGGTAGCTGTGACATATCAAATTCATCTAAATCCGACTGAAAATGAACAAATACTATTTCTTGTCCAAACCCCTCTTTTTTTACAAAAAAACTCAAAGCTCTTTCCAAGTACTTACCGTTTATAAAGTTAAAATATATTGACATTAATTCATCGTTTTTCTCTTTATCTTCAATAAATTCAAAATTACTATTCATTTTATCCTCCTATAAACATTGTATCTTATAATATCAGTCTAGAATTGGGAAAAAGTTAGTTATCTCTCCAGTATCATTTAAATAACCTCTGAACTTCAATCCATTTGAAGCAGTACCTTCAACAAGCCTACCATTTATTATTCCCTTTTGCATTGCTTCTTTTCCCCACTGATATATCTTATCATCACTAATCATTGCTGGATCGTATATTGTTTTAGGCTCCTTAATATTTTTATATGAAACAGGTTCTGCAATATTTCCAACCATATCTTTTCTAGGTATTTTGTATTCTATCTCATAAATCCCTTCAATTGAAGAATGTGATTTTTTAGATATAATTAAGTCTTCTACATCAACACCCTAATTTTTTAAATCATTGTAAAATTCATCCATGTTATGTCCACCACTAACTCCTTTCTTAGTGCTTATATTCTCAACATTTTTCAAATGATTTTTAGCATTATCTCCAAATTTAAAGTTATTAGCTCCAACCGTACCCTTAACAACCTTACTCTCCATATACTGATAAGCCTCTTTCAGAGAATACTGTCCTCCTCCTGAGACCTTTCCTACTCCAGCTATGGCGAAGCCTTTTCCCTCGCCTGGGATCCATTTGTATTCCAGTAATGTTTTTACTGCGTGCTGGATCTTTTCATTCCCCTGCAAGAAAGTTGTTTTTACGATTGTGGCGCCTTTGTTCCATAGATTTCCGATTTTGTCGGCAAATCCTTTTGCTATGGAGTCTACAAAGTTTACACCTTCTTTTACTTTGTGGCTGGCTGTTTTTATGCCATCGACAGCTGCTTTTTAGTAGATACTTTTTATTTTCTCAATCTAACAAAATATTAACTTTTTTATTATATCTTATTTCTATACTAAGACGAAAAAAGCACTTGTTGCCTATCATAGACAATCAAGTGCTTTAAGTTCATATGTTTTTAAGTAGCGTAAATTTGTAAGTTTTGTAGTAACAGTATGACACCTTTTGTACATCATGACAAATACTATATTAAAACTTACGAGTTTGTACGAGTTCGTTAGTTTAATATACATTCCATGTGTTTATATTTATCGCCCGGTAAAATGTCATCTCGCCTAAGCTCGTACTTTATTTTCTATTCTATCATTGCACATAACACTCTATGATGGTACAACCATCATGAAGTATGTACTTTTTAACAGCCTATTTTAAATTGCAACGTCTTGATAACCTACTTCAGTTACTTTTTCATTTAGCAAACGAATCCCTAGCCCATTTTCTGTATCCCATGTACAATTAAATGTAATTCCAATATCCCGACCGTCAAAAATACCTGCATAGGGAACAACAATCCCATCTAAACTTATCATTTCTAATATTTCATTAGTTGTTTCAACTAATGGATATTTTTCATTTACTTCAATATCATAACCTAGTTCCTGACGCTCTTGTTTGTAATAGTCTAATATTGATTGCAAAAAGCTTTGTTGTAATTGTTCCCAATTTTGCATGAGTGAAGTATATGCTACATATTGTTCTTCATCAAACTTACCATCCTCATCACCTTTTACTATTAGTGCTATCTCGACTTCATTTCCCAAAAAGTTAATGCTAGTATCCTTAGACCACACAAAATCATATTCAAGCTCACCAAAAATCGCATCATTTATTTTCATCTTACTTCTCCTTTTTATTTTTTAGCAAATCCTCCTGGCTCAAACGCCCCTGCGTTTATCTCACCTACTCCACCAAGATGCCCAAATCTTTTATTTATCTCTGTCGGTACAAGTTGCATTATTTTCACATCATTTACTTCATGCCATGTTAATTGATTTTTTGTTCGATATTTGTCTATGTCTTTCGCGGTAATCCCACCAGGTTCCATTCCAAATTGGCGAGCTAGTTCAACTGAGTCATTTAGCTTATCTGCTAACTTTTGGTCTGCTTGAGCAAAATTGTATGTCCTAGCCTTTGTACCATAATTTCCTTTTCCTCCAAGCATATAGTCAATTTCAATTTGAGCCTTTGATACTGGTGAAAAATCAGGAACTCCGTTTTTATATTGAATACCTTTAATGCCAGCTTCATCTAATATACGTTTCAATTTAGGGTCTGGTGGTGGTTTAAGCGTACTTAAAGATTCTCCTCTGATTCCTTCAAATTCAACCTTCGAATTAATTGGTGAAGGTGTCTGATTATACCTTGCTTCATAAGAACTAGCAAAATCAGTTTGTCTAAAAGCAGGTGGAACTTCAGCCTCTCTATTACCCGTACCCTTAACAACCTTACTCTCCATATACTGATAAGCCTCTTTCAGAGAATACTGTCCTCCTCCTGAGACATTTCCTACTCCAGCCATGGCGAAGCCTTTTCCCTCGCCTGGGATCCATTTGTACTCCATTAATGTTTTTACTGCGTGCTGGATCTTTTCATTCCCCTGCAAGAAGGTTGTTTTTACGGTTGTGGCACCTTTGTTCCATAGGCTTCCGATTTTGTCGGCAAATCCTTTTGCTGTCGAGGCTACAAAGTTTACACCCTCTTTTACTTTGTGGCTGGCTGTTTTTATGCCATCGACAGCTGCTTTTCCAGCTTTTCCAGCCACCATTGTTACGCCTTCGCCTAGTTTTTTTCCTGCTTTTACAATCGTCTTCCCAAAGCTAGAAGCGACATACTTTATTCCTTTTCCAGCAAGACTTGCCACTTTTCCAACAGGAACAAAGTTTAGGAGTGTCCAACCTGCGGCGATGAGTCTTTCTTTTGTTGATAATTCTTTTCCTGTAATAGGGTCTTTACCGGTAACTGCACGAATTGCATCATTTACTCCGATGAATTCAGCTGCTCCTTCTATTCCCTTTTCCCACCATGATTTTTCATGTTTCTTTTCTTTTTGATGGGCTTCTTTCAATTTTTCATTTTGTTTCTTTTGATATTCTTCATCAGCTTGACGAAACTTTTGAGCGATACGCCGTAATTCTTTTTCTGTAACTTGTAAGTTACGTATGTAAGATTCCATGAGTCTCATTGATCTCATATATTCCCCATAAAAATGTTGACTCGTTGCTCCTTGCCATTGCATTTGAATACTAAACATAGATTGATTGAGATTTTGTTGTATGGTCTGGCTGTGTGTTTGCATCTCTGATATGTTTTTGGCAATTTGTTCGAGTTGTTCAGGTTTGACCTTAATTTCCAAACCTTCTCCCACCTTCCTCTATTTTATACCAAAAAGAAATAGAACTGCATCAATTTTTACTTATTCCCTTTAGAAAAAATATCAAAGATACTGTTATCACAAATCGCTTCAATTTCTTCCTTTACAAATAATTTTTGAAATTTTGTTCCTGGGTTTAATATTACATTTGCCTCTAAATCTATCGTCTTTAATAATTCAACTGCTTTCATAGACACATACGGACATTCTTCTGGAATAACCATTTCTAAATGTTTCAAATCAGAATACAGTGGTAACATTAATCCTTCTTCCATTTCAAAATAATGAATTTGCAATTGTGTATTTTCAGTTGAAATCAAATTTCCTTCTTCATCTACAGTTGTATCGCCCTCTACCGAAGCAACAACGTACAAATTTGATTTCTGTAATATCTCATAAAAACGAACTCTTTTTTCTTCATTCTGTAAAGCCTCCACTAACGCCTCATCTAATGGACAAATTTCTAGTAAACTCATTGAATTTCACTCCTTATGCGAAATAATTTCGCCATCTTACTCAAAGTAAGATGGCGAATATTAAATCTAATTATTTTTTAACGTTCATAGATTTAATTGTTTCTACATTCTTTTTTGCTTGTTTCGTTATTTCTCCATTAATAGCATTTGCATATTTATCACGACTTAAAAATTCAAAACATTTATATGCATTATTCGTATCAGTTGCGGACATATATCCTGCACCTTTATTCAACATTTTTAGAGCTACCGTATTCATCCATTCTTTTGCATCTGCTTCTGGATATCCTAGTTCCATAGAGTGGTAAGTTAATTCAATTGCTGAAGCTAAATCTTCAATCGTATCTTTATTACCGCTTACCTTTGCAGCTTCAAATGTACTCAAATACTCAATTGCCGCTTTTACTCCATCTTTAATTCCTAATTCTTCGATACCTGGTGTTTTATATAAAATTTGATAATTGTTTAACGCTGATTTATATTGCGTTTTTTCTAACTGTTTTGCTTCTTTAATTACAAGACCAGCAACATTAGAAAATCCTGTTTTGTCAACAACACCGCGTGAAGCTGCTTGACCATAATAATGTAAAGCATTATAAAGGCTTGTTTGTCCTTCTTTATTTGCTTCATCACCTGCTAATTGCACAAGCTGAATTCCCTCCATTTTTTTTGATGCATTATCAATCATATTCATACCACTAATTTGGCCAATCGTTTTATCAATATCTTTTAACTGTGCAAGTAATGTGTATGATGGTAATAATGTTTTACCTACTTCACTTTGCCATCCTGTCGTTCCATTTATTTTATTCCATTCATTTTCTGTATCTATCCATAATTTATTCGCATAATTAACCATTTCTTCTCTTGAACGTTCCAATGGGTGCTTTGTACGAATTGCATTTGCAATATTTAATACCGCTGTATAATATTCTCCATTATTTGCAGCATCATTTGCTTTTCTTTCAAACATTAGCGGCATTAATAATTTATGAGATTCATCTTGAACAGATTTTTCTACTCTTGCCGTATTTGCTAATAAATTCGCTTTATTTATAGCATCTTCCACTTTGAAATTAGAATCTTTAATTTGTCCACGAAGTCCCTCTACAGCCGCACTAAATTGCTGTTCTAATTTTTCTTTTTGTTCTCCTGTTGCACCGTCAATATACTTATTTGCTAATAGTAAAGCATTTTCATATTGTGGATTCGCTGGATTTAAATAGGTTTCTATTTGATCGATTTCTTGACTAAATGGTTCAGATTTCACTTGTGCTTTTTGAGTACTTGAATCAATATTACTTGTTTTCTCGTTATTTTTGGCACCTTCAGTTTTTGCATCTTTTTGGTTTTTCTCAGTTGTTGTACTTGTTGCCTCATTTTCACTTACCTTTTCTTTTGTAACTGCATTTGCTTCATTACTTTCAGTATCTTCTTTTACTTGGCTTGCATTTTTTTTCGTTTCAGTTGTAGACTGCACTACTGATGTTTGGATATTAAGTTTCTGTAATTCTTCTTGCAATAGCTTGTTGAAAATATCTCCTACATCTTGATTCGCTTTTTCTACTAATGCAGGATTTACACTTTCAAATACTGATGTAACTAAATAAAATTTACTTAATGCTTGTTCTAAAGATGCCACATCCCCTGTATTTAGCCACTCTCTTTTTTCTTTTGTTGCTGTTTGATAAACTTTTTCTGCTACAGATTTAATATAATTCTTCTTATTTTCACTTAAATATCTTTGTAGCTCTTCTTGAGTGGTAACCGATTCATTCAGTACGTTCATTTGATTACGTAAATAGAATAGCGCTCTCTCATTTGAATATTCACCACTTGTAAGAATTTGTTCTACATTATCTAATGCTAACTTATGTTCAGCTATTGATTTTGATTTTGATGGTGTATTCAATTGGCTAACGAGCGTCCAGTCTTCTTTTTTACTATAGTAGTTCGTTAAATTATTTAATGCATTTTCATCCAGTTCTTTTTGACTCGTATAAAAATCATTAAAGAAAACAGATGAGTAGTATTTTCCATTTCCAGCGTACCACTCAACTAAAATATCTCCCGTTTTTGGTGATACTGTAATTGTTGGGTGTGTTGGTTTTGGTTCTGGATCTGGCTTTGGTTTTGTGTCTGTATCTGGTTTTGTGTCTGTATCTGGTTTTGTACCTGTGTCTGGTTTTGTACCTGTATCCGGTTTTGTACCTGTGTCTGGTTTTGTGTCTGTATCTGGTTTTGTACCTGTGTCTGATTTTGTGTCTGTATCTGGTTTTGTACCTGCGTCTGGTTTTGTACCCGTATCTGGTTTTATACCTGCGTCTGGTTTTGTACCTGTATCTGGTTTTTGTCCGTCTCCTTCTTGTACAGTTGGTTGCGGTTTATTATCATTCGCTTTTCCCGGTTCTGCCACAGGTCCCCCCATATTAGATGGCAAATCTAACTTTTGTGGAGTTGGTGCATCCGATAATTTAATTTGTGGATCTTTCTTTTCCACCGATACTTCATCTGGTTTATATGTTACTGGCGTAATTGGTGATTTATTATTCCCAATTAAGTCTGCTAAATTAATAGTTGGTTTTTCGCCGGGTTTTTCATCTTTTTTTGCAGGATCAGCGACTAAATTTGGGAACATAGACTGTAAATCGCCCCCTGTAATACGATCATCTTTTTTCTCTTCTGTATTACTTGCTAGTTTTACTGGTTCTTTTCCTGCTGTCTTAAAGCCTTTGTCATACACAAGGTATCCTGATGTTCCTAGTAATGCTACCGACATTACTGATATAGCGACTTTTTTCCCTAAGTTATTATTGTTTTCCTCCATGTCCTTTTCCCCTTTTCCTATCTTTATTGAATCCAACCGTTTGTTTTCATTTCTGTTAGCTTTTCTTGCGCGGCTTTTACTTCAGATTCATTTTCATTTGCTTGCACTGTTTTTCTTAAGAAACGACTTGCTTCCTCGTATTTTTTCTGTTTAATTTTAAACATCCCGAATGCAAAATTCACATGCGGATTTTCATCGTTTTGTGCGTATGCTTCTGTGAAAAGCTTCTCTGCTTCATTCCCTTGTCCCACTTTATCGTATAAAATCCCTATATTTACAAGCGTATTTATGTCGCGTGTTCCACTGCTGACAACTCTATTGTAAGCTTCTAACGCTTGCTGATATGCAGCAGTACTCTTTGCGCCATCTCGCGTTTCATAAAATTGACCCGCTTCGTAATACACAATTCCAAGTTGATTTAACAACTCAATATTTTTCATATCTTTTTGAATCGCTACTTGTAAAATGTGAGATGCTTGTTGATAATTCATTTCTTTCTTCGCACTATCAATTAAATTTGTTTTATTCCAAAGCACATATAAATTTGAAAGTTCAATTGTATATATCGGATTCTTTGAATCTTGCATAATAGCTTCTTTAAAGAAAGATTCTGCTTTGTCTAACTGTACAGTTGCGGTTGATAGTTGACCTTTTAAATACGAAACAATTGCCTTATCCTCATTTGTTTTCGTACTCATTTTGACAATAACATCTTCTGCCTTTTCAAATTCCTTCATTTTCATATGACTTACAGCTAAATCTCGCATTGCATCTTTTTTGTATGGTTCAATTCCTTTTGCATTATTCGCTAGCGCTTGTTCAAAATTTTGCACTGCTTCTTGATATTTTCCAATGCGGAAATTTGCTGAGGCTAATAGATAAGCAGCTTCATTATTTTCTTTATCTATTTCTCTATCTTTTATTAGTTTTGTAATATAATCGATTGCAATTTTATTTTTTCCTTCAGCAACGTAAATCGTTGCTAATTGGAGATAAGCCTCATCCTTACCCTTCACAGCAATTGCCTGTCCAACAGCTTCTTCTGCTTTTGTATATTTTTTATCATCATAAGCTTGTCGTGCTTGTTCCATAAACTTTTGATATTTCGCGTTTGTTGTATAGAAATAAAATAACGTTGAACCACCTATTACAACAACTGCAGTTGAGCCAATAATCAAAATTCGCTTCTTATTCTTTTTCCACCATGTAGAAAAAGCCGATGGTTCACTTTGTTCATGCGCTATTGTAAGTGGTTGATTCGATGCTTTTGCATTTAAAATCTCATCATCTATATCATATTCCACTTGTTTTTTTGTTTGTTTTCGGCTTTGTAGAATGCTATTTGGCACTGTAATTGTAGCTGCTACTTCTTGCTGCGACTGTGTTCCTTGCTCTTCTTCTATCTCTTTAATAATGCTTTCAATTTCCTGTTTTAACGCCTGATCAATGTTTGGAAATTGTACGATTCGTGAATAGACGAAACAAGCAAACGCTGCATTGTTTTCTCGTTCCAATTCAGTAGCTAATTCCAAATAATGTTGTAGGACCATTTTATTATTTATTTCAGGCTCTTGACTCTCCATAGTTTGAATGATATATGCGAGTTCTTTTTGCAGAGCTGTTGATGGATTGAGTGAATTGAAAATTATTTTATATTCATATAATGCCGCTTGTTTAAATCCTCTCTCTTCTAATAATCTTGCAATTTCCAAACATTTTGATACAAAAAGAGAGTGTTCTTCTGCTGACTGCCTTTCCGCATCAATTTTTATTCTTTCCCTCGCGCTATTAAATACATCGTACCACTGTGCAAAGCTTGGGCATTCTGCGAAAGAATTACTACTCCATGCCTGCTTAAATAATTTTGCAATTTCCCCGTTCCATTGATTATGTAATACTTGCTGAAGTAACGTATATCTTTCACATTCTGTCTGCATTTCTTCCGTTTTAAAGTAACTTGCATCCGTCCATTTTTTATTTCGAACTTCTTCACTACACCAACTTAATATTTCTCCTATTAAAATAGCACCTGCAAATCGATCGGCTTCTTTTTGCCATACTCCACTTGTCAAATACTTTGGTGCGTAACCCGCTGAACCTGCTGGCAATAATGAAGGTCTTTTCGTTTTTGGGCCATACATTTGCTCAACATCAACAAGTTCGATATTGTGTTGGCCTTCAATTGCATTTTCACTTAAGAAAGGTACAAGTACGTTGCTAGACGATAAATCATTATGAGCAACTTCATTTTCTTCCATCATTTTAAGTGTTGTAAGAAATGCTTCTGCAATAAAGAAACATTGTTCTTTTGATAACATTCGTTGTTCTTGTAAAATATCAGCCCAAGTTGGACCTTCAATCCAAGGCATTACAATACTATTAGCAAGATCTTCTGATTTTTCGATAGCAGATGTATGTTCTTCTTTAGTAACGATATAGCGTGAACATACTTTCAGACCTGCTAAGGAAGAAAGTGGTTTCAGAAATGCTAGTTGATGTTTTTCCTCACGATAGCGTTCCTTAAAAACTTTTAATGCAATTCGTTCTACACCATTTTCCTGTTGTAATTGATAAACGGTTCCTTGCCTTCCCTCTTGGCCATAGGGCATTTCAATACCAATTACAGCTGGGTGTTTCTCAAAACGATAAACATCTTTATTAAGACTAATTTTTTCTCCTACTTCTGGTCGGAATCCCATTTTATCCCCTTACTCTCGTATAACAATTTTTCAAAAAAAGACCAGGAACAATAGCTCCTGGTCTTTTGCAATTGTTCTATTCTTAGTATGCGTTATCTGTGTTACGGAATTTATCAGCGATACGTTTTAAATCTGTTGAAATACCTTCTAAAATTGGAATGTATTGTTGCATTGCTTGTTTAGATTGGATAAATTCTCCACGGAACTTCGCTTGTGTTGCCCCAGCCCATTGTCCTTCTAAACTATTAATATCGCCTTCAAGTCTATTAATTTGACTTTGTGCTTCTCCTGCTGCGTTTTTAAAGTTTCCTGCGATTCTTTCAAGTTCTTCTGGTGTGATTTTAATTTCTGCCATCGTAATAATTTCCCCTTTCAAATCATAAATGATACAACAATTAGATTATAAACTATATTCATACAATTTTTAAAGAGTTAAATTACAAAAATATTCTATTTTCTAGTAATTTAACCCTATTTTAATATTATTTCACTTTTAATTCAGACCATTTCACACTAATTTTCTCTGTCATTGTGCGAAGTAAATGTAATGGTGTATATGCACATTTTATTTTTATTGGCTTTCTACGTATACAATATCCATCCCCACTTAATAATTCTTGATCCATTTCAGTATGTGGCAGTTTCATATTAAAGAAATACACATCGTTATTTTGTGTCGTTCCCAATAAATAACCAATACTTCTCTTTCTAATTTCCGCAAACCATTTTTCATGAGAATAGCTATTTAAACTAGACGTTGTAGCCGCTGTCATAAAGTGAATCCCTTTATTTTTACAGTTTTGGACTATTAGTTCCATTTTATTTTTTGCCTCATAATCAGTAGATAATACAGTTAACATTTGATCAATATCATCAATTGCAATGATTATTCTCTTATATGGAAACTCCACTGTTACGTTTGGATCTATAGAAGGCATTATTGGTTCTCTATTATTTATTAGCTCTAACAATTCATCTAACATTTCTTTTAATTGCATACCCTCTGTAACTTTCTTCTTCACATGAGGTAAATCTCCAAGAGCTAATAAGCCTGTAGGTCTTTCACCAAGGTCTACTAAGTATAGCTCAACCTTTTCAGGAGAGTATTGGTATGTAGTAGTGAATAGAAGTGTTTGTAATACCGATGTTTTTCCACCTTCTATTCTTCCCCCAATAAATATATGACTCATTTCATCTAAAGAAAAGCTTTGTAAGCGAATATCCTCTGTTTCTATACCTGCTGAAATTTGGGCTGTTTCTAATTTTTCAACCATATGCTCTACAAATATTTCTTTAGGTACCATTGGAATAGCTTTTGCTTTTTCACCATCCCATTCTCCATTCATTTTTTGAATAATTGTTTTTAATTGTTGAGAGTACTCAAGTTCACTTTCACCAATAAACGGCAATGCTGCTTGGAATAGTTCCGGCGGTTGCCCTTTCATTAATCCACGACCAACAGGAACTTCAATTAATGGGAATTTAGGTCTGCCTACTAAGTTATGGTATTCTGTTCCATCTTGCAATTCAAATGTAAGTGCCATCGGTATATTATTACGAACACGATCGAACATATCAATTGTTTGATTCAGAGAGAAATAGAAATAAACTCCGTATGTACTTGATTCACGCAATAATAATTCTAATACTTCATTTTCTTTCTCGAATTCATTTTTGAATCTTATATAACCATCTACCATTACTACTATAGCTGGTATTTTCTTTTCCACCATTCGGTTATACATAGAGAATGACTTTGCACCGATATTAGAAAAACTCTCTTTTCTATGCGTGATTTCCTTCTTTAAAAATCCAAATAGACGTTTCATTTTCTCATTTTCGCCTTCTTGTATAATCCCGCCTATATGAGGTAAGTCTCTAAAATCTAAGAACATTCGACCAAAATCAATAACATAGAAATTCACTTCTTCTGGTGTGTGCGATACAGCTAAAGACATAATAATTGTTTGCAACATCGTCGTTTTCCCTGTACCTGGCATACCATAAATATTTAAATGCCCTTCTTGTAAATCTAACTTCAGAGGAAATTGTGCTTGATTTGCAACATCATCAATTAATCCTACTGTTACTTGTAAATATTCTTTCGGTTTATTCCACTCAGCAATTGTCCAATTTTCCATAGCATAAAATTCTTTTAACAATAATTTTTCCGGTAATGGATCCAGCCAAGGTCCTGGTAATGCTTTAATATTTTCTTTTTCTGATACGCTCTGTACATATTGAATAAAAGCTTGTAATTGCTTTGGACTATTTGTCATTGGTTTTGGACGCTTTTTCACTTTTATTCTTTCACCGGAAAGCTTCACTTCTGTAAAGTCAACAATATCAAGAACTTTCTCTTCATCTGGATTATAAGGTGCTCCACTCCATGCAGATTGGAATAATTCCAATACTTCATTGCTACCAACTTGAAGATATCCTCGCCCTGGTACATTGATTTTAGATGCATCTGGAATCTTTAACATTTCACGACTATCCGCATCATCTTGGACACGTAAACAAATTCGAAAACGTGAGTTACTCCAAATCTTGTCATTTACAACCCCTGAAGGTTTTTGAGTTGCTAATAATAAGTGAACTCCTAATGTCCTTCCTATTGCAGCGACACTAATTAGCTCGTCCATAAATTCTGGTTGTTCCTTTTTCATTTGAGCAAACTCATCAATAACAATAAATAAATGTGGTAAAGGTTCTTTTTCACGCCAGCTTGTTTCATAATATTCATCTAGATGCTGAACATTTCCAGCTTGAATGAATAATTTTTGTCTCCGTTCTAGTTCTGCCTTTAATGAAATTCTGGCACGCTCAATTAAGTTCGGGTCCTCTAAGTTCGTAATAGATGCAATAATATGCGGTAATCCCGCAAATGTGTTTGACATCCCACCACCTTTATAATCGATAAGCATAAATGCCATCTCATGAGGGTGATAGGTTGCTGCTAACGCTGCTATTATAGACTGAATTACTTCACTTTTTCCTGATCCTGTTGTACCAGCCATTAGACCGTGTGGACCATGCCCTTTTTTCTCTATTTTATCGTGAATATTTAGAAAAACAGGTTTACTTCCTTCTCTTACCCCAATTGGAACCGGTAATGAAGTCGGATATCGATTTTCTTTCCATCTCTCTAGCACTTGTAGCTCTTCCATATTTTTAGCTTGAAACAAGTCTAAAAATGTTAATACTTTCGGAATATTGGCTGCTGTAGAACTTTTCATTCGAATTGGAGCAATGCTTCGCGCTCCTAGTTCACATCGCTCGAATGAAAGTCGATCCACTTTAAAACTAGCACGCGTTGTTCCACTATTTTCAGTTGAGCTTGAAAACGTTTCTACTAACTCACCATTTTCTCCATTTAAGCTTATTACAAGATCACATTCCATCGGTAAGCGTTCCTTTTGTTCCGCAAAAATAAATGTAGAAGCTCCTACACTTTCACCTTCTCTAAGTAACATTGGAGTTAAAGGATCATCTTCTAAAAATTCTCTCGCTGATAAGAAAAATACATACATCGGAATTAAGGGAACTTTTGCATCTGCTTGCGCAGAAGAATTATAGATTCTACGCATATTAAGTGGGGTAAATAGTACTTCAGCTAGTTTCTGTGCATCTTGTTGATTTTCAGATAAAAAGCGCATACTTCTCTGTTCATCCCATACGTGAGGAAGCCACCTCATCCAATCCCACTGCTTTTTCTCCTTCTCATGATAAAATGCTGCTATTTTCACTTCATTTGGTGCATGATGCGTCATAATTTGCGTCGTTACAATTCGAATAAAGTTTAGTCTATCTTCTTTATTTCCGACTACACCAATTACATCATTTTTTTTCAAAGAAATTGAAATATGGCCATTCGGTATCGTATTGAAATCCCTTTTCACATTTTGTGCTTCTGTAACTAATGGATTTTCTTCGTAACCTTTCTGTTCAGGCACCTTCAATTCTACAAGGAATGGTCTTTCTCCTGTACCAATACGAATATCTAAAAAGTCTGGACTTTCAGGTGTTCTCTCCCACAAATTACTTTCCCTGTTTTCAATTCTTTGTACACTTTTTAATGGGCTTGGATTTTGTGTAATTAAATATTTTGCTTGTTCAACCTTTAACGTATCTAATTCCACTCTATGCTTTTGAATTTGCTCTAAATATCTTGTTTGTAATTGTTCAACCATTTGACGATGTTCTTTCTTTTTACGGAAATGCCCCATCGTTGTAATTATATATGATCCCAACATCGGAATACTTGAAACCATCATTAATGGCATATAACTTGAATTCATCTTCATAAATTTCATCATTACAAAATATAATACCAATGTTAAAACTGTCATCATTGCAGGCAGTAACATTGTTTCAATTGAAAATTTCGGCTCCTCCGGTATATTCGGCGGATCATGAATAATAACATCCCCTGTTGGTATATCTACTTTCACACGCGGAGAGCGTTGAAAATACGGTGATTTTTGCACAAAACATTTCTCCTTCCCCATCCAAAAACTATTACTCAATGATTTTCCATACATAATCTTCTTCACTAGAAGACATATCTTGTTTAACAGGTTCATTATAAACTTCTTCTGCTGGCATCATTTCAAAAGAAGGGATAATTGCTCCTTTTTTATGTAGCATTACATATTGTCCATCCCACACATCATTATCGCGCAACGTTTCATCATTTCGAATAGAATGCCATTCTTCTTTATCTTTTGTCACTCTAATTTCATACATACCGCTCAATGTTTCATCTATTTTTTCATGATGTAAAATTGCTTCAATAATTTGTACCGCTTTTACGTCATTTGGAATTGCAATATCAATTTCTTCATTTGACTGTTTTATGTATGTCACAATAATCTCTTCCACGTTTATTCACCTTTTTTCCATCGTGTTTATTACCAAGAAACATCTAAAAATGAAATATCATCGCTTGTCGGAGAGTTCTGTGCCCTCTCAATTTCTTTTAACACTTCCTCAACGTTATACTGCTTAAGCAGCGTAAGTCCGTCTGAGTGAATAACTATCCGATTCGCTTCTTGTCTAGATAATGCCTTTGAAAAAACCGCCAATTCCCCACCAATAATACCTCGCTGTGTAGACCATCTTTTCTCTATATTTCTCTCAAACTTCATTACATTCGAACAATTCTCTTTATCTTGAAACAATTGTACAAAGGAATCGCCATGTGTAACTATCGTTATTTGTACTTTATCTTGATTTGGAATAAGTTCTATTTTCCCACCAATAAACATAGCTTCACTACCTTGTTTTCGCTTTTCCTCCAAGACATCGCGAAGTAACCACGGTGTTTGTTCTGGCAATCGAAATGCATTCACTTCCTCTGAAGCTTCTTCTATCCAAGTATTTAACTGTTCATTTAATAATGTAGCAATATCCAGTCCACTTCCTTGACATGTATCAAACAAGTTTACTAACTTCATACCAAGAAATTCTGCAGCAATTTCACCATGAAAAGACAGCCCTACACCGTCACATAACGCAAATATGAAACTAGTTCCATTATCTTGAAATGCTAGGAAGTCTTGTCCACCCTCATTTAAATCCTGCGTTTCCTTTGCTCTTACATAGCTATATCGATATGTAAAATGTTTCATTTTCTTTTCTTGCAATACCGTTTCTTTCTTTTGCGAGAGGATATATTTCACCATACTCCCCCCTCCTATCGAACCGGCGTTGCGGCAGACATTTGAAATCCAAGTGATACTAAGTCAGCATTTGTCCCAGGAAACATCATCACAGCACCATCTGCAATATGAAACCCATGTTCCGTCATCATCTCACGATAGCTTTGAGGGATAGGTGATGAAAGTCTTTGCAACTTTGCACCATATTCATCTGTAATCTCTGTATTTGGCATAATCCCTTCCCACTTCTTTATATTAGAAATTTGCTCTTGCATAATTTCATCTGAAATAAAAATATTTTCAATTAGTACGTTTCCATCAGGTACAGACATATTCATAATTCTTCGTACAATTAATTCTGGATCTTCACCAGTTGAAGCCCCATCTGTCATATGACAAACAACAGGGGCTGGTCCATCTTGTAAATTTGGTAATTCCTTTTGCAATAACTTCTCCACTACAGAGAAAGCTTTTGCTGTATCAGTTAAACGATGCGTTTGAATTTTTTCTAATGGGCGCAGTCTTGCTACCTCATCTATTGTTTTCACACCACCCAATAAATCAAAAACATGATCGCTATAGGCTAAAATAGATAACTTATACCTTGGAAGCAGACGACTACCTTTTGTTGAACGAAATACCATTTGGCGAATCGCTAAAGAAAGAGCATCCGTTACAATATCAATTCTTCTTTTTTCTTCTCCGCCTGCATCCATCATTTGGTTCATTGATGCGCTTACATCAAGAAGATAAATTATATAAGCTGGTGTTTGTTGTGTTGCTTGAGTTTGATATAACATGTTTCATACCCTTCCATACATTATTATATGAACTTTTTTTATATTCATATTTCATTATAACTTATGAATTTTCTTTTTCTCAATTCATTATAAAATGTTCTTAATATAATTTACATATTTTCACACAAAAAATATTATTATTCTCTTCCACTTTTATTAAAATGCAAAGTACCCTTCTATACTATAGAAGGGTACTCATGTTATGGTATAAGACGCGTACAATCTCTTGGAAAAGCACTCGCTTCTCTCACATTCGATAATTCTAAAAATTTATATACAACTCTCTCTAATCCAATTCCAAAACCACCGTGCGGGGGACAACCGTATCGAAATGTATTTAAATACGAATGAAATTTATCGGGATGTAATCCTTTTTCTTTAAAAGAAGCTAGTAACATTTCATAATTATGAATTCTCTGTGCCCCTGATGTTATCTCTAAACCTTTATATAGTAAGTCAAACGAATCAGTAATAGTTGGATTCTCGTTATTCGGCATCGTATACATCGGTCTCGCTTCTTTCGGGTAATGTGTAATGAAAACAAACTCACTCTTATATGTTTCCTTCACATATTTCCCTAGTAGCTTTTCACCTTCTGTATCTAAATCCCCAATTGGCGATTCTTTCCGATACTTACTTTTCAAGATTTCTTGTGCTTGTAACAATGTAATTTTCGGTATTTCAGTAATAACAGGTACTTCTATTTGTAATAGTTGTAGTTCTTTTTCACAATTTCTTGCTACTTGTTGAAGCATATATCGTAAAACATCCGTTTCTAATTGCATCACTTCATGAAAATCATGAATAAATCCAAGTTCTACGTCTAACGATATATATTCATTCAAATGACGGGAAGAATTATGATGCTCTGCTCTGTAAACAGGTGCAATTTCAAAAACACGTTCTAGCCCGCCAGCTACCATCATCTGTTTATAAAACTGTGGTGATTGAGCTAAATACGCTTCTTTTTGGAAGTATGGCAACTTAAAAACATTTGCTCCTCCTTCTGCCCCTTGCGAAACAATTTTTGGAGTAAATATACGTGTGAAATCGTTCTCTATAAGGAATTCACTAAAACTCTGGACGAGCGTAGATTTCACTTTAAATATAGCCGCGATTCGCTCATGTCTTAATGATAATACCCGTTCATTCAGTAGTTGATCTAAGCCAACTTGTAACTTCTTTTTATTTATTTCAAATGGAAGTGGTTCTGCCCCATTTAATATTTTCACTTCGTGAGCAAGCACTTCAATCCCTAATTCTGTTTTCGAAGTCTCTACTATTTGGCCTACGACTTGAACAACACTTTCTACATCTACTTTAAATCCAGCTAGCTTGTTTTCTAATACGCATTGCATAACCCCTGATCGATCCCTTATTAATAAAAAACTAACATTACCTAGATGACGAATCTTTTTTACCCATCCTTGAAGTAATACAACTTTCCCGCTTTGCTTTGTACATTCTTTTGTGAGTGAACGCTTCATTATTGGATCCATTACATTTCCCTCCAGTAATTTTATATTTATTTACGTTATTGTTGTTGTCATCGTCATCATCCACGGTCACTCACCTCCTTTCAAAGAATACAAAAATCCGCCCCTATAAATAGGGACGGATTTTTCCGCGGTACCACCCAAATTGTCATAATGACCATCTTAGTCCTGATAACGGTAGGTACCGTTTGCTTTTACTAATTATCACGTTCAAAGCAACACTCACAGGTGTCTTTCCATCATGCGGTATCACAATCTTCTCAGCAACCGATTGCTCTCTGTAGACCTTTGCATCATGTACTTTTCCTGATCATCACTTTTTATATTTACAGAGTATTCTATCTCTTCGGTTTATAAATTGCAAGTAATTTTTAAATATATTTAATTTTTTCACATCCAGTTTTGTACAATCTCCTCTAAAGCCATTCCACGTGAACCTTTCAATAAAACAACATCCTTTTTCCATTTAATTACATATTTTCTGTTTTATTTACGCATATTAATAAAAATTTTATAGTGAGGTGTTTATATGAAAAAAGCGATTAGTTTCTTTCTTCTTTTGTTATGCCTAATTGTAGTGAATGAAACGTACGCATACTCACCAAAATCTTTACCTATCTCTCAAAACTCTGATCAATGGCAAGTGAATATTGCTGAACCGAAAAAAGTAAACAAAAAAAAGCTTCAAGCTAAAAAAGATGAATTCCAAACTTATCAATTTTCAGTAAAAAATGTTGGAAACAGTGAAGTATATAACGTACAAGTCGAAGTATTCCGCAACGAACCAAAAACAAAAACGAAATATGAACTCTTTTCTCTAAAGGAAAGTCGTTTAGCAAGTGGAAAAACTGGATTTGAACATGTTAATTTTCCAGTTGCTACAAAAGCGGATGAAGTTGATGTAATTATTACTTGGCAAGAACACCCTTTCCGCTCCATGAGAAATGGTCAAAAAGTAGAGTCTAGAAAATTTAAAGAGCATTTTGTTTTTAAAGACGAAAAAAACAAATGAAATGCGAATAAATTCACATTATCATTCATATAGCTTACTTTACTAGCACCAGTTCTTAAGCAAATTAAAAAGTCGTGGCTTATACATGCCACGACTTTTTACATTAATTCGTACTAATTCCTCTCGCTGCCCAAATACGATCAATATCCGCAGCATGTTGTCCGCCATATAAAAGAGCATCCGCTTGCTTAATCGCTTTCGCTCCATCACTGAATTTAGAGTTTGGTGTTAACGACCAGTGCGATTGTAAAATAATTTTCGTTGCTACATCACGACCAAATGCTTGTGCCATTTCATATTGGCCTTGTGCCCAAATTTCTCCATCATCATGTACTTCATTCGTAATATCTTTCGGATACACTTTATTATTATCTAATCGGCGTAAGCACGTTGGATCTGAACTAGAATAAGCAGTCGCATCCCATTCTCCAACACATGCTTTTCCGTACCCTGTAGTTGATACTGCATCTTCATACGTAGCACCTAAGAAGTCTCCAAATCCTTCTCCCATCGCTCCGCCTTCTGCCGAACTACCAAAACCAGGAACTTGATTATCTTGAATCGAATGTCCATATTCATGTGCGATAATACCCGCATCTTCTGCATCATCTACTCCGCCAGTACCAAATGTTAAAGCTTTCGTTGTCGGAGAATAAAATGAGTTGTCCGCCGTCGTTCCATTTACATTCACTTTAATAGAGCGATTATTAATATTTTTAAAACCTAGACTTTGAATGTAACGTTGTAAAGTATCGATATGATAATACGACATCACATCTTCAAAGCTATCATTTGCACGTGTATAGTTAAATTGTAAGTTTGTAGATTTCGTTTTTGCTTTTGAAGAAATCGTTACATACTCTCCAATTAAAAATCCTGTCCCATCTAAACCTTTTAACGTAACAGTCTTTAATTGGTTCGTTAATGCTGTTGAATCTGCATCATTGTTATCTTTTAACCCTACTTTACTACCGCTAGATACGACTGGGTTAGGTAAAAATACTTTTCCTGATCCTTCTGCTTTACGGTTTATATCAACCTTTTTAATTAACTTTCCATTTTCTGCATCAACAAATGTTTCCCATGCACCAAATGGATTATTAGAATGGACTACAACTTTATATACTGGACGAGCAATTCCCTCTTCAATAATATATCCAAATTCTTTCTCTGTAGGAGCCCATAAGTTTTGTTCACTTGCTTCTCCAACATACGCCATTGATTTTTGTATTGCATCTTTTTCACTAATTTTTGTCGTAGCTTCCTTCACACCTTTAACAGATTGATAATCAGAAACAGCAAGTACTCCTTTTCCCTCACCGTTAAGAGTAACTGTAATTTGTTTTGAAAATACAGGCGCACCATTCACAACTTGTTGGAACCTAACATATGAAGCTACTGACGTTTCTGTTGTAGAAATATATTGCAAGTCTGAAAGGTCTGCTTTTAATCCATACTGCGCAGCATTTTCTTTTAAATATTCCGTTGCTTTTTTCTGCGGTGAATAAGCTTCTAGCTTTACTTGCTGTTGTTTTTCTAATGCCGAAACTGTAGTAATCGTCCCCATTACTAACGGCACAGTCATTGCCATTGCCACCATTTTTTTATTAAACATAGAACCACTCCCCCTAATAAAGTAGCTCAACCTTATCCCATTACCACTAGGCAATCATTCCCCATAAAATGGGGGGAATAAAAATTGAATCTACGAGTAATTCTCTATGAACAATTCTATTACCTTTCCATTAAGGGGGCGTGAAATTTTCTCAATATTTATGTGTAAAGCGAAAACAATACTTTAGAAAGAAATTTTCTTGAGATCCTATCGAATCGATTATGAAAAAATTAGCCGGATAAATATCTATCATACAAAAAAGGAAGTTGGAATGATTCCAACTTCCTTTTCTTTACTTAGTCGCGCTTAATTTAATACGAACTTTCGTCTCACCTAAAGATAGTTCATCGTCTTCATTCGTTAAATGACCAAATGTAAATTGTTTAACGAGTAAGTTTTCTTCCAACAACTCTTTATGATTCGTTAACATTTGCTGTAGTTCTTCCTCTGTATCAAGAATTACATCTACTCGTAAATTAACAGGTAAATTCAACTGCTTACGATATTCTTGAACGGCGCGAATGAATTCACGTGCTACCCCTTCTTGTAGCAATTCTTCCGTCACATTCGTATCTAACATTACTGTATATTGTCCGTTAGTTGTATTAGAGAATCCAGATTTTGCAACTTTCTCTACTAATACATCTTCAGTCGTTACAACTACTTCTTCTCCTGATGCTGCTTCGTAAACTGCTCTTTCTGTAGAGACAAAGTTTTGTACCTCGTCTTGTGATAATTGTTTTAGCCAGCCATTTACTGCATTCACATTTTTACCGAACTTCGGCCCAGCCGTTTTAAAATTCAGCTTTAATTGATAGGACGTGTATTTCGTTTCATCAAGTTCAACATGGAACGCCTTCACATTTAACTCATCCATAACGATATCACGATAAGATTCCCAATCCATATCATTTTCATTATGCTCAAGTAATACAAGTTCCGCTAACGGCTGTTTTACTTTTAAAGAATGTTGATTACGATTACTTCTTCCAAGTTCAACAACTTGTAAAACTGCATCCATTTCCGCTTCTAATTTCGGCTGAAGTAGCGATTCATTTACAACTGGATAATCCTCTAAATGAACGCTACTTCCAGTTAAATTCAAATGAATATCTTCAGCGACAAACGGTGTAAATGGTGCAATTAATTTACTAATTGTCACAAGCACTTCATGAAGTGTCTCATACGCAGCTGCTTTTTCAGCATTCATACCAGACTCCCAGAAACGATTACGTGAACGTCTTACGTACCAGTTACTTACTTCATCTACAAGCGCCGCGATTTCACGAGCTGCATTCGTAAATTGATAATCATCAAGTGCAGTTCTCACTTTTTTCGTTGTACTATGCAATCTTGATAATACCCATTCATCCAATTTCGTTCGCTTTACGTCATATGTTTCATCTGGATTATACTCATCTAAATTTGCATATAAAACGTAGAAACTATACACATTGACTAATGTATCTACAAACTTAGATTTCGCTTCCAATACTGTTCTTTCAGAAAAACGCTTCGCATTCCACGGAGCACTGTCAACGAGAAGTGCCCATCTTAAAGCATCTGCACCAAACTGATTTACTAAATCAACTGGATCTAGTGCATTCCCTTTACTTTTAGACATTTTCTGTCCTTCTTCATCTAATACATGCCCTAGTGATAACACTCGTTTATAAGGCACTTTTCCTGTATATAGTGCCGATACTGCTAATAAACTATAAAACCAGCCGCGTGTTTGATCAATGCCTTCTGCAATTACATCTGCTGGAAACTGTTCTTCAAATAACTCTTTATTTTCAAATGGATAATGATATTGCGCAAATGGCATGGAACCACTATCAAACCAAACATCAATTACTTCTGGTGTACGATTCATCGCACTTCCGCATTTTTCGCAGTTAACTTGCACTTCATCTACATACGGCTTGTGCAATTCTAAATCTTCAGGTGTTTCTTTCGTACTATGCTTTCTTAAATCAGCAATGCTTTTCGGTGCGAATTGATGATCGCAACTTTCACATTCCCATACGTTTAATGGTGTTCCCCAATATCTATTTCGGCTAATATTCCAGTCCACCATATTTTCTAAAAACTTACCAAAGCGTCCATGTTTCATATGGTCTGGATACCAAGTAACAGAATCGTTATTTTGTAAAAATGTATCCTTAATTGCAGTTGTTCGGATTAACCAACTCTCTCCTGCATAATAAAGAAGTGGTGAATCACAGCGCCAGCAATGCGGGTAGCTATGTTCATACTTTTCTTTATGGTATAGTAATCCTTCCTTCGCTAAATAACGAACGATATCCACGTCACAATCTTTTACAAATTTCCCTTTCAAAAATGGTACTGCTTCTGTATACTCACCTTTCTCATCTACAACATGCAAGAATGACAATCCTGCACTTTGAACGACTCTATAATCGTCCTCCCCATATGCTGGAGCGATATGAACGAGTCCTGTACCACTATCTGCCGTAACAAAATCTGCTGCGATAACGTGGTAGCCATTTGTAACTTCGTTCATTGGAAATGGCGGCATATAAGATGTGCTTACTAATTCTTCACCTTTATGGACAGATAGTACTTCATAGTCTTCTTTTAATACATCTTGTACACGTTCTTTCGCAACAATGTATACATGACCTTCTTGTTTCGCTTTCACGTATTCCATATTTGGATGTACAGCGAGCGCAACATTTGCTGGAAGTGTCCAAGGTGTCGTTGTCCACCCTAGGAAATACTCATTTTCACTATCTGTCACTTTAAACTTAACTGTTGCACTTAAATCTTTTACTGTTTTATACCCTTGCGCAACCTCATGTGAACTTAGTGAAGTTTGACAGCTTGGGCAATATGGTGAAACTCTATGTCCCTTATACAATAAGCCTTTTTCATGAATCGTCCCTAAAATATGCCATACACTTTCGATATATGGATTCTCTAACGTAACGTATGGATCATCCATATCGACCCAATAACCGATGCTTTCAGTGAATTCACGCCACTGCTTCTCATATGTGAATACACTCTCTTTACACTTCTGAATAAAAGGCTCAATTCCATACTCTTCGATTTCATGTTTACCAGAAATACCGAGTTGCTTCTCAACACCTAATTCTACAGGTAAACCGTGTGTATCCCATCCCGCTTTTCTTAACACTTTATAACCAGCCATCGTTTTATATCTTGCTACTACATCTTTAATTGTTCGTCCAAGTGCATGACCTACATGCGGTAGTCCGTTCGCCGTCGGTGGTCCTTCATAAAACACAAAAGATTGTGCGCCTTCTCGATTCTGAATTGATTGCTCGAAAATACTTTGCTCGTTCCACTGCTTACGAATACGTGTTTCTCTCCCTACAGCTGACTCTTTTACATCTACTTTCTTCATCTACAATCACTCCTTTTTATGTTTTAAAGCACACAAAAAACCCGTCCCTATGAAGTAGGGACGGGTTTAACCGCGTTACCACCCTAATTCTATTAGCTCTTCGCTAATAGCACTTAGCAACGTACTATCATACGTGTTCTTTGTAACGGTAGACATCCGTCCGGGCTTACTTACTTTCAGCCTCGGCTCCTCGGAGATGATTTTCAAATAAGGTCTGCACACCGGCTTTCAGCAACATACCGGCTCTCTGGGGAACAGTACACTATTTTACTCTTTCTCGTCTTCAGATTTGTATACTTTGTTAAAAGCTATTTTATGCCATTGGATAATAAATTGTCAACTAATTCAAAATATATTTTTATTTATACCCTTTTTCGTGATTGTTATACAATTACTTTTCAAATTCTCGCAATGCTGCTAAATTTTCATCATCCTCGATAAGTTCAGCGAAAAATCCCGACTCATCCTCACGAAGTACAATTTCAAGCTCTTCCTTCGCCTCTTCATTCCTGTTTAACTGTGCTAAATAACAAGCACGATCATATCTTGCTAACAAATCACTCGCATCCATTGTTAATACTTCATTTGTTATTTTTTCTGCCTTTATCGTTTGGCCAGCACCATGATATGAAGATGCTAAAGAAAGAAGAATTGCTGTTTCATTCGGATGATGTATAGCGGCATTTTCTAATACATGAATTGCCTCTTCAAACCTCTCTTGACTTTGATATATTTCTCCTAAAGCAAGAAATGCTCTACTTACAAATGGTGTTTGCTCCGTTAATTGTAAGGTAATCTTTTCTGCCCTTCTTTCTTCCCCCGTTTTAAACAATACTTGTGCTTGCAGAAGAAGAGTATCATAATCATCTGGTAACTCTCGAACCATTTGCTTCGTTAATTCCGAAGCATCCCTTATCATATCCTCTTCCTCGTACTCTATGAAAAGATATACAAGTTGCTTCGCTACATCATAATCCCATTTATTTTCTAACGATGTTTGCAATACACCTATTGCCTCTTTATTCATCGTCACATTCTCGTAAAATAGCGCAAATCGCTGCGCTGCCATACTATTTTTCGGATTTAACTGTAACGAAATTTCATATAAATCAATGATCGTAGTAATAATAGAAATTTCTTTCGCACGGTTTTTCATGCGATAAAAAGCTCTTGTAATTATAGATTTCTTCGGCTGTTCATTTTGTTGACGTTCAATCCATCTTTCTGTAACCGCAGATGCAGCATACATAAACGCCATACTTCTGTCTGCCTTTTTTACTTTTAATATATGAAGAAAATCTCGTATGTTAGACCATTTCTTATGTTGTTCTATCGCTTTTACATATACATCAAATATACGTTCATTATTCACATCTTTTTGTATCACTTTCATCGCAATTTCAATTGCCTTTGCATTTCTATTTTTCACTAATACTTTTGCATAATGATATAAAACTTCTGTATGCTCGCCATCTAATCGTAGTGCCTCTTCAATCTGTACTTGTTCTTTATCTATTTCATTCATTGCTCCATACACATATGCAATCGCATCTAATCGCCATATTTCAGGTACTTCGTCCGCTAATTGTTCTAGTTCAGCCAGCAATTCTTCCTGAAGATTCATTTCTACTGAAAGCTGTGCCAAATATTCCATATTAATATGCAACGGCTCTTCTTTCATCGCCTGAACCATATGACTTTGTTCTTTAGAACGATTTTCTTCTTTTTCATATATTTCCGCAAGCTGTAAATGTACACCAATGAAATTCCCATCAAGCTCTAAACATCTTTCATACGCTTGTTTTGCTTCCGTTAATTGTCCTAATGCCATAAGTGTTTCACCAATTCGGTAATACGGTAATGCCGTTTCTTTTTGTTCTATCGCCTTATTATATCTTTTCATCGCCTGGCCGTACTGTCCAATCGACTCATATAAAATACCTGTATAACAGCCATATTCACTTACGTCATTTCTTTCTTTTTGTAACGTTCTTAAGAATGCTATTCCTCGTTGTACAAATACCGTTCCTTTCATTCGATTCACATATTCATCTAACGCACTTGCTACATTATATTCGCTCTGCTTTATACCACTCTCTAACTTAGACAATGCTACTTTAAATCCTTCTTCACTTCCACCAAGTTCAACTTCAGCATCCCATAAAACCATTCCAGCGTTCATAAGGAAATCTTGGCTCTTTTCAATTTGTTTTTCGATACTGAGAATATATTCTTTTGCTTCCTTATATTGTTCTCTTGCCATATAAACTTGCGTAAGTCCGAAGTGAGAATATACATCATCATGATTTTCTTCTAAAGCACGAGTATACAATGTTTCCGCTTCTTCCAGACTATCATTTTGGAAATGGTAATCCCCAAGTTTTACGTATAGAGGTGCCTTATCATCACAATTCTCAATACCCTTTAATAAAACTTCTTTCGTACTTTCTTCATCCTTCAAATCAGATTCGTATATTTCCGAAAGTTTTGTATAAATGTAAGGTGCATTACTATCCAAATGAATTGCTATTTTAAGCCCTTTTATTGCTAAATATAATTTCCCTAAATGATGTGCACATCTCGCTCGCTCATACCATACATGTGCTTCATTTTTATACTCTCTTAACAGATCGTTAAAGATTTCATACGCTTCTTCATATCTTTCTAAATCTATCAATATTAACCCGTGATTCGTTAAAGTGAATCTTTCAGGACTACGCTCTAAAGCTACTTGAGAAAACTGCAACGCCTTTTCAGACTGGTCGATATACATATACGATAAAGCGAGAAAACTCCAAGCAATCGGCTGATCCGCGTCTAATTGTAACGAGGAACGAAAACTTGAAATTGCTTCTATATAACTTTCCTGCTCAAAAGCATACCTTCCGTTTATTAAATGATATAAGGCACGATTATTTTTCTTCTCAACACTTACAAGCATGTGCCCAGCTTTTTCTAACTCTTCAAGGCGAATAAAGCACTGCGCACCATGTAATTTAACAAAGTCCGAGTTTGGAAACTTCTCCATTAAATTTTCTATACAATATAAAATAAATTCTTTATCTACTTCAACATCTAAATGCTTAACCGTATATAACCACGTATTCGGATTATCACTTGTCTCTTTTAAAAACTGTACTAACTTATGAATCCCCTCTTTATCTTGTTCATCTAAATGATCCGTTAAAGAAAAAATTGATTTGAAATAAGTATTTTCTTCTTCATTTAAAAATGATAGCTGTTCCTTCTTTTCTTTCGGAACAAATGTAATCGCTAAACAACCTGTATAACGATATTTTTCTTGTAACTTACTATATTCCACAATAACTGGCTCTATAAAGTTCGGATCTTGAACATAAAAGGCCTGCAATGTATCATCATATCCAGCTAGTACTTGTACATGTGAAGCATGCTCAATATCTATACTTAATAAAACGGGAATCCCCTGATCTAACAGTCTCTTATAATTTTCTACATTCCCTTTAAAATAACGATATTCATAACCTAATTCTTCTAAATAAGAAACGGTGTCTGAAAACTTCGAGCCTGTCATATCAAAAATAAACTCTGCTATCTCATCTTGTGTACGTTTTTCTCCCCATAACTGCAACATCATTTCTAAACTTGTCGGTACACAATAATTATCCTTTTGTACAATTGGAACGATCGGTAAGTGAACCTTTTGGCCATCTGGATTTTTTTCTAAATTATGATATAAAGACTCTTTTAAACTTTTTTCTTCTTTTAATAACTGTTGTAAATCTACAATTCTATTCATTTTGTAAAGCGCTTCTGCACGTAAATGTACAAAGTAAGTTTTATACGCATGATAAGGAAGCTGCTTATTTATGTTATCAATTACCACTAACATTTCTTCATACTTCCCTAAATCTAATAAATATTTCACCTTTTCAAAATGAAAATATGGTACTTGCGGGAACTTTACAATCGCATCATCAATTAGCTGTAATGCACGTTTTTGTTCTCCCTTATTCGCATATAACTGTGATAATAAATAGATAGATAACTCTTCACAATCTTTATGCTGCATACCAGCTATAAATTGTTCTTCTGCTTTCTCCCATTCACCTGTATGCATATACACGTAGCCCCATTTATCAAATACAGCACGTGCACTGTACTCCTCTGCCTTTTGCATATAAAAAAGAGCTTCTTCATTTCGTTTCATTTCCAACAAACATCGTACTAACGTAAAATATGTTTTCGCTAAAAGATCAACGTCTATCTCTTCTTTATTTACCTCTTCTAATGAGTCTTTTAACAACTGTTCTACTTCAAGTATTTTCCGCTCATCAATTAACTCATCACAATATAAAGAGAGCGTTCTCATATTTGGGAATTTTTTATAGGCGTAGCGAATGAGGAATGAACTGTATTGGTGCATAAGCCCTTCATCAGTAAGACGTATTAATATATCAAACTCCTTATGTGAAGGAATATTAGCAAGCCAACTCTTCAAATAAGAAAAAGTATTCTTTTCTTTTATATATGAAATTTCATTATTTATTTCCTGTAATCCCTCTATAAATCTCTTGTCTTTCAAACAAGCATCTAACTGCTTAAAATCTAGCATGTATTCACCTCTAATATTTATTTATACTGCTACTTGCTTAGATTTTACACATCATATTGTAGGTATTCAACTAAAATCTCTTATAATGGATGGTATTAATTAATATTATTCGAATTTATAACAAAATATAGTAAAATTGATTGTTTTTCTCTGTATTTTGTTTGATTATATGGAATAACGTAACATGTGGATCTTATTTTTATATAGTTGAAATCAGTACATGAAATTATATCGGCGATAATTTAAATATATCAGCGATTCTTTCGTTTTATCGGCGATTTTCAAATTATATCAGCGATTATATGTCGAATATCGACTTACCGACATTAAGCGACATTTTTCATCTTATGGCTCCTTTAACATTCTATTTCACCAAATGTAATTTTCATATTCGGAGCATATACTAAAGAGGAATGTAGATGAAACGCTCTAAAAAATTTGAGTTCAGCTTCATATTGATCTAACGCATCATCATATGTTAATCCTCTGTCTATTAAACGTCCTATAAATTGCTGTTTATCACCTGGATTTCCTGCAATCCCCTCTTCATTTAATGAGTGATACAAACCTTGTTTATCATTATGATGCATATTAGAATCTAAAAAGTTCACTTTATCACTTACTCTACATTGAATATTTTTTACGCCTAGTTCACTTAAAAACATCGGTATTTTCATACCAATATTTCCATCTTTTCCGCTTCTCTGCATGTCACTTTCAAATAACTTCTGCAAAGCTCCTAGCCTAATAATTTCCGATTGATTCTCTCCATTTAAAAAGTATGAAGACATATTTGATATCCAATGTGGTTCAAAACAGATTATTTTTCCGCCCTTTTTAACTAAATGTATCATTTTTTGTAGCATTGTTTCTGGAGTAGTCATATGTAATAAGAAAGCATGACAGATTGCTATATCGTATTTATCGTTCAGTTCAATTTCTGTAGCATCTCCTTCAAGAAATTCTGAATCATACGGAAGTAAACGAAACAACTCTCTGGCGTCAGCTAATAATGTTTCTCCACTATCAATACCTGTATACTTTGAACCTTCTGGGAGTAATGGCATTAATACTAACCCTAAATAACCATATCCACAACCGTAATCAACGATATGTACAGGCTTAGTAATCTTCCAAACTGTATTTACTAAAAAGTTTACATAATCGTCATTGTAATATAAATCTCTTGTGTTTTTTAAGTATGTTAGTTTACTGTTCCAATCGTACGTTTTCAAGTTTAACGCCTCCTTTATATATGACATTACAATTCTCCATCTTATGCGGACATTCCTACACCTGAAACAATTCCAAAAAAGTTTAGACTTTATAAAATATAACTGTTACTTACATATTTTCTATAAAAATAAATAGGCATACATATCTATTATGATACGTATACCTATTTATTTTACATCTCCTCAGGAGCATCCACCCCAAGTAAACGTAATCCCTCTTTTAATACAACCGTCACAGCATACACTAATGCAAGTCTGTTATCTTTCTCTTCGCTCTCTTCCAATATACGCACATTTCCATAATATTTATTGAACGATTGTGCTACATCTAAGACATATTTTGAAATGATTGATGGCTCATTTTTGTTGAAAGCTATTTCAATTACTTGTGGGAATTTATTGAGTAATTTTACGACGCTCCAGCTATAATCATCTTTTAATGCAAACGTACACGTTTCAAATTCTACACTTTCTTTTCTTAAAATAGAGCAAGCACGTGCATGTGTGTACTGTACATACGGTCCTGTTTCTCCTTCAAATTTCAGCATATTTTCTAATGAAAATTCGATATTGTGCATACGCTCATTTTTTAAATCGTGGAAGATAACTGCGCCAACACCGACTTGCTTCGCTACTTCTTCTTTTTGTTTTAAGTTTGGATTTTTCTCTTCAATATTTTGTTTTGCAAGGTCTATTGCTTCCTCAAGTACTTCTTCGAGTAAAATAATTCTTCCTTTACGTGTCGACATTTTCTTACCATCTTTTAAAATGAACCCAAACGGTACATGTTCCATGCCGTCAACCCAAGTGTAGCCCAGCTTTTTTAATACAGTGAAAAATTGATTGAAGTGTAAACTTTGTTCTGGGCCAACTACATATAGCGCTTTATCAAATGCATATGTGTTTTGACGGTATAACGCTGCCGTTAAGTCACGTGTTGCGTAAATCGTTGCACCGTCGGATTTTCTAATTAAGCAAGGCGGCATTCCCTCTTCTTCTAAATTAACGACTAACGCGCCTTCTGACTCTTCAAGCAAATCATGTTCTTCTAAAATCTCAATAAAATCTTCCATCAAATTATTATAAAAAGCTTCCCCTTGAAAATTAGTAAATTCAACACCGAGAAGTTCATAAATACGAGAAAATTCTTTTAAAGATTCGTGACGGAACCAATTCCAAAGCTCAACCGCTTCTTCATCACCTTCTTCTAACTTCTTAAACCAAGCGCGTCCTTCTTCTTCTAATTCTTCATCATCTTTTACCTCTTCATGGAATTGCACATATAACTTAAATAGTTCACGGATTGGATCCTCTTTCACTACTTCTTCATTTCCCCATTTTTTATAAGCGGTAATTAACTTTCCAAACTGTGTTCCCCAATCCCCAATATAATTAATCCCTACAACTTCATAGCCACATTTTTCAGCGATATGTTTCAGTGAATTTCCAATCATTGTAGAACGTAAATGCCCCATTGAAAAAGGTTTCGCAATATTAGGAGACGAATAATCGATAACTACAGTCTTTTCACATCCAAAATGATTTTGACCGTACTCTTCTTTCTCCGCTAAAATCGTTTTTAATACTTCATCACTTACCGTTTCACGATTAAAAAAGACATTTACGTAAGGACCAACAGCCTCTACTTTCGCAAAAAACGGATCACTTAATTTCTCTGCAACTTCCTTTGCGATAATAGCTGGTGATTTTTTATATTGCTTCGCAAGTGAAAAACATGGAAATGCAGCATCTCCGAATTCATCTTGTTTCGGTGTTTCAATTAAATCTAAAATTTGCTTTTGCGTTAATTCATTCGTAAAAATATTAGATAAACTTTCTGCAAACTGCTTTTTATAATCCATGATACAACCTCCTTCATTTATAAAATACAAAAAACTCGTCTCTAAAAAAGAGACGAGTTTGAACCCGTGGTACCACCCTTGTTGTTCATTACGAACCACTTTCCCGTTTATAACGAGGACAGGGGGCCTCGGCTTACTCTACTATTCGTTCAAGAAGCATCTCCGAAGTGCGCTTCATCTTTTTCTTCCGCACTAGGCTCACACCATCCCTAGCTCGCTTTCCTTCTAAAAAAGACTACTCTCTTCATCACAGACAGTATATTTAATTAATTATTGCTTATTATACATCTTTTCAAACAATTAGCAAGGGTCAATTACACCAAAGTGAAACTTAGCACTTTTTCTTTTGTATACGTAAAAATTATGTTTTTCAAATCTAGAACTACGGAAATGGTCTTTCAGAACGACACGCTTTCTCGCCACACGCTTCGCTTCTGCAATTGTTTCATCAGTAATATCATGATACAAAGCGAAGTGTTTTAATCCTTTTATTCCATCTGATTCTATAACAGTTTCTTCAAACATCGGATCAAGATATACGACATCATAACTATTATCTTCACATTGTTTTAAAAATGCGTAATGCTCAGTTTGCTTTACATCAATTCGTTGCATTGCTTCATCAATTTCAGAAACGGATGAAGACCATGTTTTCAAACCATTTTCCATAATATAAGCCATATACTCATTGCCTTCAAGTCCGGTTACTTTTCCGCTTTCACCAACAATATAGCTAGCCACAATACTATCTGATGCCATACCGAGCGTACAATCTAACACTGTCATTCCGCTTTCTAATTTAGCAGCTTGTACGAACGGATCGTGTTCTCCGCGCATTAATCTCTTCACACGAAACATTGCTGAGTTTGGATGAAAGAAAAACGACTCCTCTGTTCCTTTTGGATAAATGGCTAATCGGTTTTTGCCTACGACAAGTACATCTTGTTCATACTGCTCATGCAGTTTATGTACTGGTATATCATTACGTTTAACGAATGAACGATTTAATTCTGCGGCTACCTGTTTCGCATAATCTATCATTTCTTTATTCGTTCTTCCTGCTGTTGTTACTATCATTGTTTCACCTCTATATAAAGAAAAGAGGGAGATTTACTCTCCCCCTTCTTTAGCAATTCTTTTCGAAAGCTTGTTCTAAGTTCGTAATAATTTCGTCCATAGTTGCACCTTCAATCTCATGACGGTGAATGAAGTGAACAACTTCTTTTCCTTTTAACAATGCCATAGATGGTGAAGATGGAGGAATTTCTCCGAAGTATTCACGCATTTTTGCAGTAGCATCTTTATCTTGACCTGCAAATACAGTTACAAGATGATCAGGTTGTTTTTCAGCACGAACAACCGCTTGACCTGCTGATGGACGTGCTAAACCAGCTGCACAACCACAAACAGAGTTTACAACTACTAAAGTTGTACCTGTTGTGTTTTCCATAAATTCTGTTACAGCTTCTTCTGTAGTTAACTCTTCAAACCCAGAACGCACTAATTCTTGACGCATTGGGATTACCATTTGGCGCATGTATTCTTCATAAGCATTTGACATCTTGTAATCTCTCCTTCAACTTTCATTCCAAATTCATCATATCACGCTCTATTAATAGGTGCAAAAGAAAGATAACGATGATTTCATTTTTTTGTAGGGATTTCACAAACCCCTTCACGGCAATGTCCCACTGGGACAAGTTTTCTATTGTTAGCGATATAATCATATACGTTACTTCCAAATCCAAGTACGATAGATAGCTTTATAAAAGGCACCGCAAACCAATAAGATGGAATGGACTTTGCTAATACATGTATGCTATGAATGCCGTCATACCACTTATTATTTTTAAAAATATACAATCTTTGTTCCATCTTACTTTGTAATTCTTGAGAAAGTTCATACTTCTCAACTACATCTTCATCTCGAAATGAAACAAATTTCACCTTACCCTTTTTATCTAATTTCTTCGTACGTTCTGCAACCGCCGTACACATCGGACACCAACTATCATAGAAAACAATCATACATTATTCCCCTTTACGAGACTCCGTCATTTGTTTCCATACAGAACCTTTTGCTTCTTCGCCGCCTTCAATACGCTCTAATGCTAAGCGCGCTTGCATCGCTACTTCAAACTCTGGATCATCTTGCGCTGCTTTTAATGCTGGAATCGCACTTTCGTCTCCTAGTTCAAATAAGAACATCGCTGCACGCCAGCGTACTAATTTACTTGAATCTTTCAGAGATTTAATCATAACGAACATCGCCGCCGGATCACCTACATCTGATAAGCAATCGCCCGCTGTACGGCGAACACTTACTGAACGATCTAATAGCGCTTTATATAATAACGGCAATACTTCATCACCTTTTACCATACCTAAATACGCTGTTGCTAAACGGCGAATCGAAACTTTTTCATCATCTAACGCCATCTTCAACACTGGAATATCTTCTTGAGTAGGATCCATTTGTTCTAAAGCTGCAAAACGGTTTTTCCAGTCAGCATCTTTCATCATCTCTTCTGTTACTTTATATGGCTCACGCTTTTGAATCGTTACTTCAACAGCACCTGCCTGATTTAATAATTCTTTAACCGTTTCATTTACACGTTCTTCCGGATAAGCAGCAACAATCTCTTCTACTACTTCTTTCCCGATTTCTTCAAAATTACCGTAACGTGTACTTTGTTCCACCCATTTACGTTCTTTTACAACGTTTGGTGCAGACATTTGAACTTTCATAATTGATTCTTTAAAACGGTCAGGTAAACCAACACGTTCTTCCGTCGTTCCATCTGTTAACTTTACTTGCATTGGGATAGTAAAGAACATTTGAACAAATACTTTCACTTCTCCAAAATGAGCAAGTTGTTGTTCTTCACTTTCTTCTACTACTTCTTCGCCAAAAACAGCACGAACTTGCTGTAATAAAACTTTCCAGTCATACTTTGCATTTCGCTCCACTGCTAAAAAGTCGGCTACATGATATACACCTTTAATGCCTTCAATTTTCAAAATTTCTTGCACTTGCATTGGCGCTTGTTCTTTATTTTCATTTGTATAATTATTACGTGCTCCTGATGGTAATACTTCATTCAAAATAACTTTCATTGTATTTGGACTTGGCGTCGGTTCAATTGCTTTAATCTTCACGTAAAAAACTCTCCTTTATTGCATGTTCTTAGCTGTATTGTAACATGTTATCACTCTATACTCCTACTCGGATGCTTAATTTTACTATTTACTTTTCTACATTGCTGGGAAGTTTCATTCATTCTATTTTCACCTAATCATTCCATAACTATAGTTAAAAGTATAATTGACAATTACATAAAAAGGGATTAACCTTAACTCATAAAATGACCATAGTCATTTTATGAACAAAGTCATTCAAAGGTGGAGTGATAACAAATGAACAATGTCATAATTATTGGTGGCGGTATTGCTGGACTTTGCGCAGCAATTTCCTTACAAAAAATAGGAATAGAAGTAAAAGTATATGATAAAAACACTGAGCCTACTGTTGCTGGTGCGGGTATTATCATTGCTCCGAATGCAATGCAAGCACTTGAGCCATACGGGATTTCTGAAAAAATCAAAAAATTCGGCAACGAAAGTGACGGTTTTAACCTTGTATCCGAAAAAGGAACTGTTTTCAATAAATTGATTATCCCATCTTGTTATCCAAAAATGTACTCTATTCATAGAAAAGATTTACATCAATTGCTACTTTCTGAACTACAAGAAGATACTGTCGAATGGGGAAAAGAATGTGTAAAAATAGAACGAAATAAGGAAGACGCCTTAAAAATAGTATTTCAAGATGGTAGTGAAGCATTTGGCAATATACTGATTGCTGCCGATGGTATTCATTCTGTCGTTCGAAAACAAGTAACACAAAGGGATAATTATCGTTATGCAGGATATACGTGTTGGCGTGGCATAACTCCTACTAATAATCTTTCTTTAACAAATGATTTTATTGAAACTTGGGGAACGAACGGTAGATTTGGTATCGTCCCTCTTCCCAACAACGAAGTATACTGGTATGCGCTCATAAACGCGAAAGCTAGAGATCCAAAATACAAAGCTTACACAACAGCAGATTTATATAATCATTTCAAATCTTACCACAATCCCATACCATCTATTTTGCATAATGCATCGGACGTTCATATGATTCATCGTGATATTGTAGACATTATGCCAATGAATCAGTTTTTTGAAAAACGCATCGTTTTTATTGGGGATGCTGCCCATGCACTTACTCCGAATTTAGGCCAAGGTGCTTGCCAAGCAATTGAAGATGCGATTATTTTGGCTGAATGCATCAAAAATAATGCCCATTATCGTCAAGCATTTATAGAATACGAACAAAAAAGACGAGATAGAATTGAAAAAATCTCAAACACTGCGTGGACAGTTGGAAAAATGGCGCAAATAGAAAGTAAACCTTTAACTATAGTAAGAAATGAAGTAATGAAACGTATTCCAAAATGGATTTCTGAAAGGCAAGCACATGAACTATATAACTTTCATTTATAATAATAATAAGAAACAGCATTCTCTATCCTTCTTTCAATTACATTAAACTTAATCATGAAGTAAGATTTTATTTGAGATTATCTATTAAACAGATATAATTGTTTGTGTTAGGAGTAGATTATATGCTGAGAGAAACGAGAAAAAAAGAATTAAAAGAACTTATATTCCTAAAAGCAGTACAACTCTTCCAAGAACGCGGGTACGAAAATGTAACGGTTCAAGATATTACTACTGCATGCGGGATTGCAAAAGGAACTTTCTTCAATTACTTTCCGAAAAAAGAAAACATATTATTATTTTTAGGTGATTCTCAAATTGAACTATGGAATGAAAGTTTAAAAACATATGCAAATGTAGAACATCCAAAAGAAAGAATTAAACTTGTTCTAGGAGACTTACTAGACCGTTTTACTGGACATGGTGATTTAATGAAGCATGCCGTCTTTGAGATTATAAAGTCTAATTACTTAGTAGAAAATGAAGTAAAAAGTATACAGCAGCTACAAGAAGGTTTGTCTTCAATTATTACAGAGGCGAAAGAGACAGGAAAATTAAACAGTCAATGGGATATACATATTATCACTTTTACTATTATGAGTACTTATTTTTATACATTAATGTCCCATTCACTATTACCTGCTAATGAAATAAACGTGAAAAATACACTCAACCAACAATTAGATGTTGTTTGGGAAGGGATCAATCAAAAGTGATAGAGGGCTATATTACTAAGCCCTCTTCTTACGATGCGCCCTCCCTCCTTCTCTCCAAAAATGTAATGCTCTCAATCACAACTTCCGTTATATATATTCTCTTTCCTTGATTATCCTCGTAATTCCTCGTATGAATACGTCCAGTAATTCCAACAAGTGAACCTTTCGTACAATATTCAGTTACATTCTCAGCTGACCTTCTCCATACGACGCAATTAATAAAATCTACTTGCTGCTCACCTAAGCTATTTCGAAAACCTCTATTCACCGCAACACATACTCGTGCATACGCGACGCCTTGCTTTGTGTAGTATAATTCTGGCTCCTTTGTCAATCTACCGATTAATACAACTCGATTCATCATAAGTTATACCACCTCTCATATTTTTCTTCATTGTAAAGAAAAATATATGAAGGGTAAAAAGCTTAAAATAATATACTTTATAATAAAAAATATATTTTTATATCTTATAAAAACAAAAAAGAAACCTTACATACTTTAAACATGTAAGGTTTCAAAAAATTATACTTCACTGCATGAAATGTAATATCCTCCGCGGGCCATCTTTACTTCCGCACGATATAATACTTCTTCTAAGTAGAAAGTTATCGGTTTTACTTTACTCTCAAATTTCAGTTGTTCATTACATTCAGCTGCATAACTTTCAATAGCTGAAGTAATAACTTCTCCCGATGGATACGTTAAAGCATCATCTAGTTCTATGAAAAAACTTTTAGAAAATAGTTTTTTCATAATCCCTTTCTTCTCTTTCATCATATTCCATCCCCTTCAATTTAAGGTTACCAACATCCATATTATACCACATCATCAATATATCTTTGAAAATAAAAAAATCCTGCATTTTTCACGCAGGATTTTTTTATTAGTCATTTTTCGTAAAGTAAGAAACGAAACGAAGAATTTCTAAGTATAACCATACTAATGTAAGCATTAGTCCCATTGCAGTATACCACTCCATATATTTCGGAGCTTGACTACGTACACCATTTTCGATTAAATCGAAATCTAGTAATAAGTTTAATGCAGCAACTACGATAACAACTGCACTAATAATAATACCGATCGTACCACCTTGGTGAATGTACGGAACAGTTACACCAAACATGTTTAGTAGAAATACGACTAAATACATAACCATAATTCCAAGTGTTGCTGCCATCACGCCTGTACGGAATTTATCCGTTACTTTTACTACGCGTGTTGCATATAACACTAACATCGCAAATAGAATTGAGATTGTTAGTAATACAGCATTTAAAACGATAGAATCGCCAAACTTCATTGTATAAACAGCTGAAATACTACCTAATACAACCCCTTCTACCGCCGCATAGATTGGTGCACCAAAAGGTGAAATACGCGGGAAGAACATAGACGCAAATGCGATGATTGCCGCAACGATTAAAGCGCCAATTAATACTGGCATCTTCATCGTACCCTCTATCATCTGTATGTATGAATAGACAGACGTTGCAAGTAGCAAGATAAGCATAATAAACGTTTTGCCTACTGTTCCGCCAATAGTCATCGCAGAAGCACTTGCTCCTTCTTTACGGAATGCCTCTTTTTTCAACATTGGATTAGATGTTCTCATTTTTTCCCTCCTAAAATAGGTTCTACCAATAGTGTAAAGTTTTTCTCTTTACTTTTCAATATATGCAGCTTGTTTTTATTTTAATCCTTCAACAATGTCCGATAGTTCACTCCATCTTTCCATCGTTTTTTCTAGCTCTTCTTCTGTTTTTTGCTGTGCTTCAGACAATTCTTGCGCTTTCGTAAAATCAGAACCAACATTCGCAAGCTCTTCTCCAATTGATTCTAGCTTTTCTTCAAGTTCCGCAATTGTATCTTCAATTGTTTCCCATTCGCGCTGCTCGTTATATGAAAGTTTACGCTTACGTTGTTGTTTCGGTGCTTCTTCTACTACTTTTTTCTCTTTCTGCACTTCCGCTTTCTCAATAAGTTCTCTCGTTTTTTCCATTTCTAAGTAATCCGTATAACTACCTAGAAATTCGCGCACTTCTCCTTCTCCCGTAAAGATGAATAATTCATCTACTACTTTATCTAAGAAGTAACGGTCATGCGATACAGTTAAAACGACACCTGGGAAATCTTCTAAATAATCTTCTAACACCGTTAATGTTTGTGTATCTAAATCATTCGTAGGCTCATCCAGTAATAGTACGTTCGGTTCTCCCATTAATATACGTAATAAGTATAAACGTCTTCTTTCACCGCCAGATAATTTGCCAAGCGGTGTACCATGTGAATGTGGTGGGAATAAGAAACGTTCTAACATTTGAGACGCACCAATTACTTTTCCGTCTGTCGTATGAATGACTTCCGCGATCTCTTTAATGTATTCAATCATACGTTGATTTAAATTCATTTCTTCATTTTCTTGCGTATAGTAAGCGATTTTTACTGTTTGCCCAACTTCAATTTCACCACTATCAGGAGATATTTTACCTGCAAGCATATTTAATAGCGAAGATTTCCCGCTTCCATTCGCTCCAATAATTCCGATACGATCGCCTGGTTTCACGATATGATTGAAGTTGTTTAATACTGTTTTATCGCCAAATTTTTTCGTTACATCTTTTAACTCAAGTACTTTTTTCCCAAGGCGACTACCGCTAAGCGCAATATCAACTGACTGTTTTGCAGCTGGCCCTTCTTGACCTTTTAACTCTTCAAAACGTTGAATACGTGCCTTTTGCTTTGTCGAACGAGCTTTTGCACCATGGCGAATCCACGCTAGTTCACGGCGATATAAGTTTTGACGTTTTGATTCTTGCGCAAGTTCTTGTTCTTCACGAAGTGCTTTCGCTTCTAAAAACGTACTGTAATTTCCTTCATAACTATACAATTTTCCATTATCTAATTCGAAAATACGATTCGTCACACGATCTAAGAAATAACGATCATGGGTTACAAGTAATACCGCACCTGTGTACCTTGCTAAATATTCCTCTAACCACTCAACTGTCTCATGGTCAAGATGGTTCGTAGGCTCATCTAAAATTAATAGATCTGGTGTTTCAATAAAACACTGCGCCATCGCAATACGTTTTTTCTGTCCACCAGATAAATTTCCAACAATTGCTGTGAAATCCGTAATTCCTAATTTCGTTAATAACGATTTTGCATTCGCATTTGCTTCCCATGCACTCATCGCATCCATACGTTGTTGCACTGCAAATAATTGTTCCTGTACCTTTTCATTACTTGGATCTTTTTCGATATGTAATAGCGCCTTTTCATAATCACGAAGAAGACGAATTAAAGGTGTATCACCATGGAAGACTTGCTCTAATACTGTTAATTGTTCATCAAACTCTGGTTGCTGTGATAAATAACTAATTGTATATCCACGTGAATGAGTCATATCACCTGTATCAGGAATTTCTGCCCCTGCAATAATTTTTAATAAAGTTGATTTACCAGTACCGTTTACACCGATAATTCCGGCACGTTGTCCTTCTGCAATACTAAATGATAATCCATCAAATAACGGTTTTTCTCCATATGATTTTGATAAGTTTTCCACAGTTAACATTTTCATATTTGTGCATTCCACTCTTTCATAAATTGTTCAATAAACTGTTCCATATAACGATGACGAACTTCAGCCTCTTGTTTTGCTGCATTCGTATTCATTAAGCCTTTTAGCTTTAAAAGTTTTTCATAAAAATGATTTAAAGATGGGTCATTATTTTTTCTATATTCATCTTTCGTCATCACTTCACGAGGAGGAATAGTTGGATCATACATTAACCTCCCTTTCGCCCCGCCATACGCAAATGTGCGAGCTATTCCAATTGCACCAAGAGCGTCTAAGCGATCTGCATCTTGAACAATCTTCCCTTCAATTGACTCCACTTTACCGCCATGACCACCTTTATAAGACATATTGGCGATAATATGAAGAACATGCTTACTTTCCTCTTCTTCAACATGTAACTCTTCTAACCAATCAGAAACTTTTTTCATTCCTGCTTCTTCACTTTCATTTAACTTCTCATCTGCCACATCGTGAAGTAATGCTGCCATTTCAATTATAAAACGATTTCCTCCTTCTTGCTCGGATAAAGAAATCGCCAGTTTATGTACGCGCTCAATATGATACCAATCATGCCCACTCGCATCTTTTTCTAAAATATGTTTTACAAAAGTAATTGTTTTTTCTATCTTTTCTTGTTTTGTCATTTTATCTTCACCCAGTTACTTATTGTAACACGCCCGCATTTTTTCATCACATATTTTCTTGTCCGCCCATACACTAGGTGGTAAGCATCATCATGAAGGAGGAATAAATATGTTCTATAATAATCAACCGCCTTACCCACAACAACCATTTTACCCTCAGCAGCAGGAAGAACGGTATGAAGAACAATATGAAGAACAAGAGCAACAATATGAACAAAATCCATATGCAGCGCCACAAACTCAAGAACAACAATTTCAGCAAAACGCATACGACACACGTCCAAATTATGAATATCCTCAAAATCCATATGCAGTACCACAAACTCAAGAGCAACAATTTCAACAAAACGCATACGACACACGTCCAAATTATGAATACCCTCAAAATCCATATGTAGCACCACAAAATCAAGAACAACAATTCCAACAAAACCCATACCCAACTCAACCACAACAACCGCAATACCAACAACAAATGTATCAACCAAACTACGACGCACGTGTCTCACCACCTAAACCACCAACAATCGATCCAACTCAACCACAAATTTTACCGCCTGGACCAACATTAGATATTACACAACCACAAATCTTACCACCTGGACCAATTACAGAACCGACACAACAACAAATTCAGCAAGTTGTCGGCACACAATTTTTGCCTTTAAAGAAACCTGTACTAGATTTCGTAAAACCTTGGGTAGATTACGGTTTAAATGAAGCAAAACATACATCTCACGAACACGCATTAACAGAAGTTGCTGCGATTATGTTTTTAGTTGGGAAAGGATTTAATCCGACAATTGCGCATTATATTGTAGAATCTTGGGAGAAGAATGAGCAGTTTTAGAGTTGTTTATTTTATGTTCTGAAAAAATATAATAGCGTCACAAACGCCTGTTATACAAGCATTTGTGACGCTTTTTATTTGTTATATTGTATTCTACTTCAAAAAGGTATTTCATATTTTTTCACATGTTTTTATATTATTTGTGAGCAAATAATAACCTTTTAATTAAACTGTATTCAATCCCCTTGATCAATAGACATTACCCTTACCTTTGTTGAACTTGTGTGCGGAAAATATACCTTCTTATATAAGCAACAACAACATCACCAGTCGCTTTATTTTGATACACTGTCGCATCAAAACCAGTTTCCTTATCATGAAGTTTGGCTCCTTTAGGATGTATCGGTTCCCACTCTTCGCTTCCTCTTTTATTACTAATTTTTACCCCTTCATCACTTTTATATGCTCCATCGGCTAATTCTCGATATGCTTCATCTGAAATCTCTTTCCTCATAACATTCCTTCTTTTCTAAATGTTTCTATTTTTATTACAATATTAATAGAGGTGATAAGAAATGAAAAAAATCCTTTTAATAACATTATTGGTTGTTTTAGGTTTAGGCTCGTGCACTATATATCAAATTTATAAGGCTACCCACCCTTATAGTGAAAAAGAACAAAATGAAATGAAAGAAAAAGCATCACAATCCGCTATCGAGTATTTTAAAAAGGAGAAAAATTGGGATATTACAGTGACAAAAGTAGAATTTTCTACAGATATCTCTCGTAGTAGGCTTGAGGTATCTGGCTATATATCTGGTGACAAACAGAAGAAGGTTTCTGCAAGTATAGATTACAGTAATGATTATACAGTTGGTAGTATAAGTTATTAACATTACAAATTGACTTTTTTCTCTAATAGCATTTTCACCCTCTATAATATCAAATACATAGACAAAACCCAGATAAACTTTATCTGGGTTTTGTGTTTCATACTCTCCCATTAATTCAATTGCTTTACAATCAAAATAAACAATTATACCCTCTACCTCATATCAATTCGCATAGACCTTTTCACAGTCCTATCATCCTCGCAAATTAAAATATACTTTTTTGAAAATAAAAGTTCATAAAGTTAGCTCACATGTTTCCTATAAATCTTACTTTATTTATTTCTCAAATCTTATTTTCTAAAATAGTATTAAATTAATCTCGTCTTCCGCTCTTCTATCCGAATTACTTTTCCACTTTGATATACAAATGATTGTTCACCAAATCCACTTTTGGGTGATTCTATTAGCTGAATCTGACCATTTTCAACAATATATATCCCATTTATTCCCAAAACGATTTTAGCTGTCATTTCAACAAGATTTTCTTTTCTAATTCCCACCAAGATTACTCCCATATGCTATAATTACTTTGTCGAAGTAAGTGGTTTTATTCATCCACCACGCGAGTAAAGGTGTGAAAATTTTTGAGTAATATGAATAAAAGCCGAATTGAAATTCTAAAAATGAAAGCAAAAAGAACTGGTAGTAGAAAAGAACTGGTAGACGAACTTTCTAATATTGTTACAGTTTCTATGGACTCATTTATGGATCCAGAATCTAATGATTTATTTTGTAAAGACTTATTTAATACGCTAACACAAACTTCAAACATAAAAAACTTTGGTAGCACTAATTATGAAGAAAACAGAAGACTATCAATAGTACTGTTAAAAGAAACAGCTAAAACTATTAAATTTCCAGTTGATCAAGGGAGACTCTTTTTCTCTAAGGGTGGTAAATTTGAAGCAGTTAAACTGAACATTGGTGAAGTATTTGAGAATTTAGAAGAGTTATCAACCATATCAAGATTTCTAACTGGATATGCAGATTTTGTATTAGCTGGGGATGATTTAGAATTCGGGATCGTTATTGAGCGCACTGAATACCACTACGAATTCAGTATGTGGGGTGTATCCACAATATGAAATACGAAAATACAAAAGACCACTTCAAAATGAGAGTGGTCTTTTTATTACTTTATCTATCAACCTTTTCAAATGATTCATATCAACACTTTCTTTTAAGACCTTTTCTTCCTAGGACCTATAATCAATTTAATCGCCGTTCTTTCTTGATCATTAATAGTAACCTCTTGAAATGCTGGAACAAAGGCTAAGTCAATACCACCTGGAGCAACAAATCCTCTTGCGATTGCAATTGCTTTAATCGCTTGGTTTAATGAACCCGCTCCAATCGCTTGAATTTCTACATTTCCACTTGTTCTTAGTACACCTGCTATTGCACCTGCGACCGAATTGGGGCTTGATTTTGAAGATACCTTTAATATATTTTCCATGTAAGTTGCTCCCTCTATTATTTAATTACTCTTTTGTTACCGTATAAAATATTTCAACGTATCTTTAACTACTATTCACACCAAAAGCAAACAATGCTACATATGTACATTCATTCGATACTTTTCGTCTTCTTCCTGCCTTACTATGTAAATAAAGAAGGATAACTAAAAACCTAATATGAAAACATTAAAATAAAAAGAAATTACTTTAACGATCATATCATTGTAACTGAGGATACTGGTTTTACTGTTTCAGATATAATTAATATAAGCATTCACCCTACGCTTCAATTTCCCAATAAACCCCTCTAATATTTTCACCATATCATTAACCTTTTCTTTTTCAAAAATGGTTACAGCTTCTATTCTATTACTATATTTCATCGTATTAGCACTTTATTTTCTATATCTATCACCCTTTATATACGACAAGCATAAACTACTATAAGTATAAAATTTATTCATAATAGGAGGTAATACATTGGGTTCATACTATCATTCTTCAAACTCAAATAAAAAATGTTCATGCAAATCTTCTTCCAGTTCATATAAAAAATGTTCAGGCGACCATTCACATAAAAAAAGTTGTCCAGCATATGGAACTTTTTGGCAAACCGAGTTTATAACTGTTCCTTTTGGAGATCCCTTTCCATTTAATCACGTTGGCCCTATAGCAGGAGGCGTTTCCTTACTAAATCCTACTACTATACAATTTAGTCAAGCTGGTGATTATAGAGTTTCTTTCATTTCAAGTATTAATACTACTGTAAATCCTGTGTTTCCACATATTCCAGTCATGACCATATTTCTAAATGACAATCCACTTGCTAATAGTCAAGGTGACTTTGCTTTTCAAATGAATACTTCATCAAATAACGAATGCCTTCAACTAGCAGGCGAAACAATCATTACAGTTACCGCTAATTCGACTCTTCAACTGAAAAATAATAGTGGTTTTAATCGTCAAAGTATTGCAACTTGTGATAATGGTATCAATTCAGTTGAATTAACAGTTATGAAACTAAGTTAATAATCTTCTTCACATTTAGATGCTATTTCAGCATCTTTTTTATTAACTAATGTTCTTTTGATTTCTATCTTTTTCCTCACAAAACATACCTTTCTGTTAATCTAATAAACATGAAAAAAGTACCGAACTCTTCTACTACAAAAGTTCGGTACTTTTTTCTCATTCTTTCTTACTTCTCCACATACACCGACTTAACAATTGTACGACTATAAGGTTGTCCTTCTTTATTCATCCCTTTTATATCCATCGTAACGTTATATACTCCTGGTTGCTTTATGTCCTTCAAAGCACCAGTAAATGTATTGTTATTAACATTTTGCAATTCATTAAATTCAGAGACTAGTTTCCCTTCTTCATTCACAACTCTTACTGTTATGGAAAGATCCCCTTTCATTTCAGGTGCCACAGGTGATTTTTTCAGTTTATACTCAGGTTTATTTACTTTAACTTTGGTAGGCATTTGAAGAACAAATGGTGCGTCATTCTTGTAATCGCTTACAACTAAATATGCATCTTTCGACTGCTTCGCCATCATTTTAACTTTCCATTCTCCTACATCCATTTTATCAAATTTAAATGTTCTAATTGTTGCACCACCAAAGAAAGATTCTTCTTCACCAGTAGTTATAACGCTATCCTTATTTGTATACATTTTTCCTTTTGGTGATATCATTTGTACTTCTACATTAGACGAAGCAGTTAATATAGAAACGATTCCTTCTGACTTTTTATCAACTGTAACAGTTTGCTCTATCCACTGATTTTGTGGCAATTCTCCGCCTAAAATGTTTTGATTTGAAGTTGTATTTAATTGTTCTATATTTTCATTTGAACTAGTGCTGGATGCTACTAAAGCTGGTACGGCTACATTTGATGTACGTAAATATGGTTCAATTCGTGAGAACACAGCAGATCCTTTTCGTATATTATCATGATCAAATCTGGAATCTGTAAATAAATGAGTTCCATACGGCAACTTAGCACTCCACTCATTTACTAGTCCATCATTTGAACCGTATGATGACAAATATAATCCTCCCATGGATAACGCCGAGAATACAGGGCCCCAACTAGTTCCCGTAACTGTGTAATAACGGTTTAATTTAGCTGCTGGATTATTATCAATCGTTGAACGAAATTTTGCCATTTCGCCCATTTGTAATGAGTACGTACCATCATCTTTTTGACCTAATATAGAGGCAAGCCATCCCGCCCACCAACTATATGATAAATCAGCTAAGTTTGATCCATGATGTGGTGTCGCAAGCGTGATAACATTTCCGACAAATCGATTTGCACCATATCCTACTAATGCAGCCTGTGTATCGATACCGCCTTTACTATGTGCTACAATATTAACTTTTTTACCGAAATGATTATATATTTCTTCTAATTTTTGTGCTAACAATTTTCCGTTGTCCCACTGACTAGCTGATCCTTTTCCAGCAGCATCATATAATTGTATAAATACTGTTTGATAGCCTGCTTTCAAAGCATAGTCATACATATCATTTATGTCGTGATATACAGTTTTTCCATACCAACTATCTGCATTTCCATTCCTTCCTTGCACAAAGAGAATTGGAGGCTTACTTTCATCATAATTAGCAGGCTTTTTTCCTAAAAACCATTCTCCAGGTGTAAAGACTTCTTGATCTGGAAAGCCTGTTTTAAGCTCTTTTACAACTTCTGCTCGCACATTTGTGCTAATCATTGGAACCATGATAAAAAATACAATTAGTAAGGCAACACATCTTCTCATCAATCGCATGTTACTCCCCCCACTTTTTTTGAAAGAAGGTGCTCTTTGTAATTTTTTTATCTTCTTTCTTAATACTAGATAATCTTTTTACTTAAACAAAATCTTGTCCCTATTCTCAAGAGATTACTAGTACCCCTTCTTCCTTAACACACGTTATTCTCTTTGTTTCTATCTCTTCCTTTTGAGAGAACACTATAAAAAAGTTTCTCAATAATTGTTAACCGTACTAAATCCAAATATCTCTAAATCATCATTGTCTATATAAAGTATACAAATCTTGAAAAAGCTTTAGAAAAATAACACTTTATTACTACCTAGTTATAAAAAAAGAGGAATGAAGATATGTACTTTTATTTAATTTAATACAAAACAAACGAATAGAAGCTTATGCTGTAAGACTTTCCTACGACGAAATATTAAACCGAAATTTCTAAATAGATAATAATCTTTCCAGAAACATATATTATGATAATTTTCGCAGACTTGAATTAAACTTTTAGAAGTACTAACCTAGCGGTGAGCAGAAGAAAATTCTGTAAAAAGAAAGGAGAATGCTTTATGATGACCTATTTACAAAAGGAGTTTTTTAAACGACTAAAAATTCCTGCAAAAGAAGTAACATTTGATGATTTAAATGAAATCCTCTTAAAGATGGGCTTGATTCTTCCCTATGAAAATCTCGATATTATGACTGGTACGATTAAAGATATCTCAAAAAAGAACTTAGTAGAAAAATTACTTATTCAAAAACGAGGCGGTCTTTGTTATGAATTAAACTCCTTATTGTATTACTTTTTAATGGATTGTGGGTTTCAAGTATATAAAGTAGCTGGTACTGTTTATGATCTTTACGATAATAAATGGAAACCCGATGATGGTCATGTCATTATCATATTAAATCATAATTATAAAGATTATGTTATAGACGCAGGTTTTGCATCTCATCTCCCTTTACATCCAGTCCCTTTTACCGGAGAAGTCATCTCTTCTCAAACGGGAGAATATCGAATTCGCAAACAAACTACCCGAAAAGGTACACACATTTTAGAAATGAGAAAAGGAGCTAACGGGGAATCTACAAATTTCTTGCAATCTGAACCTTCACATGAATGGAAAATAGGCTATGCCTTCACTTTAGATCCAATAGATGAGAAAAAGGTGAATAACATTCAAAAAGTGATTATGGAACATAAAGAATCTCCTTTTAATAAAGGGGCTATTACTTGTAAATTAACTGATTATGGGCACATATCATTAACAAATAAAAATTATACAGAAACCTTTAAAGGCATCAAAAATAAACGACCAATAGAATCAAAAGATTATGCTCGCATTCTTCATGAATCTTTCGGAATAACACAAGAAAAATATGTAGGTAAAACACTAGAAAGAGGCTAGTTGACTAGAAGTATTTCATAATAAAGCAGATTCCATATTTAGAATCTGCTTTATTTTATATTTTGTTATAAAGGAATTTATTTTTGCTGGTACCCTTTAATTTTCAATGATATACTCATCATCATATTTATCATATTGGAGGCCTGATCCTATTTTTGATTCCGTAACTTGATCTCTTAAAAACGGTGCAGCTTCCATTTTGCTAGTTGCAATTTCAATTCCATATTTTTTCGTTAAATGGGCTAATTCTATTAAAAACCACTCTCTTCGTAATGTAACTGGAATATCAAATGTTCTTCTTTTCATATATAATAGCACCTCTTTAATTTTCATAACTTAAAAAACATTATAGTATATGCATGTCCATTCTAAATGTGCTATTACTAAAACAACATTTTAGTTTACATAAAATAATTATGTATTAGTAGAAAGAGGCTTGTCCTCCTCTTTCTACTGTAGAGATTTAAATTAAGAACATCTTGGTACACCTAAAGCTAAGAATAAACCTGCTACTCCCGCAGTAATCGGTACTTTCAACGTAATTACATCGTCTACCTTCGTTACTAAAAAGTAAGCATTACCTTCTTGTAATATACAATTCACTAACAATTGAAATTCCATTCAAATCCCCTCCTTTCAATCGGTATATTATACTTTATGAATTTTGTTTAAAAAGGTAATAGGAAATATATCTATTTTTCCATATATACTAAATAATAATTTGTAAGTCTATTAAAAATACTAATTTTCTAAATTTATATAAATCGTGTACTATCCAATAAATTCCTATATAATCAATAGTGAAAATCTTACAAATGGAGGTATAAAAATGACGATTTTGAGTAATATTGGTGCAGCTTTATTTTTTATTGCTTTTATTCTTTTCATTCTATGTATCATCTCGTTTTTCAAGAAAAATGGAAAAGCAAAACAATATGGTCGTCCTGCCGTTATTCTTTTTATGATTTCGATTGTATTAATAATAACTAGTGCTGAGACTTCTAATAACCCAATTGTTGAATTCTTTTCTATTTTAAGTTTTGTTTTATTTGTTTTCTTCCTTGTGCTAGCAATCTTATCTGTAATTAAAAAGACTGGTGTAGCAAAAAAACAATTTATTATCACAGCTATTTTATTTGTCATTTTTGTTGCATTATTAAATATTTCAGCTCCTTCTTCTGAAAAGACGACAGCAACTAGTAAAAAAATTGCTTCTAACAATGCAGAACAAAAAGAGAATGAGAAGAAAAAAGAACTTGAAAAGAAAGAAGAGAACGAAAAGACTCAAAAACAAGAAGACGAGAAGCGTCTAGCTGATGAACAAGCTCGTAAGCAAGAGGATGAAAAAAGCCAGGCTGATGAACAGGCTCGTAAACAACAAGAAGAGCAAAAACGTCTAGCTGATGAACAGGCTCGTAAACAACAAGAAGAGCAAAAGCGCCAGGCTGATGAACAGGCTCGTAAACAACAAGAAGAGCAAAAACGCCAGGCTGATGAACAAGCTCGTAAACAACAAGAGGAACAAAAGCGCCAGGCTGATGAACAGGCTCGTAAACAACAAGAGGAACAAAAGCGCCAGGCTGATGAACAGGCTCGTAAACAACAAGAAGAGCAAAAACGTCTAGCTGATGAGCAAGCTCGTAAACAACAAGAAGAACAAAAAGCACAGCAAACTCAAACACAACCTGCTTCAGGAAATACTAGTAGTGCATATTACAAAAATTGTGCCGCAGTTAGAGCTGCTGGGAAAGCTCCTCTATATAAAGGACAACCAGGTTATGCCTCACATCTTGATCGTGATGGCGATGGAGTCGCATGTGAAAAATAGTAGTAAAAAAGAAGCTTCTAGTAAGCTTCTTTTTTACTATTACGTATAGTTATTACTCTTCCATTCTTGTAAGCCATATATCAATTCAAATTGGCATCTTATTTTTTAAATGCTTGTAATATTAATCATTAACTGGAGCAATACTCCAATTTATTATTTCAAGATTTTTCACCTCTATTTTTCCTTTGACAAGAACATGTGGAATTAAGTGAAACATCCCAAATCTTCTACCCTTTTCATATTCCTCCCTGTAATATTCTTTGGTGCAGGTATTTAATTGCTTTAATTCTCTATATTCATTAAAGTTGATGATTTCTATTTCGCATTCTTTTAATTCTCTATTTGGTCCACCCCTATTATGCTTTGAGTACTTGTATATTGCCATACACTGACCCTTCAATGCGCTAATAGGAACTTTATAAAACATTTTATTTGTGTGAAGGTTTATTCCTATTTCCAGTGATACTTTATAAATCTCATAAGGATGCAATGGTAAAAAATGCACAACATCATTCCATAAACATTCTAATTTTGGTATTTTACGTGTTAATAAGTTCTCCCTTTGAGGATGATCTTTATATTTTTGTATATACTCACCGTATAAATTTGGATATACACTTTTCAATTTATTTAATGGGATTAAATATTCTCCTTTTAGTTCTTCTGGTACCATATGATAAACATATTCCATAAAAACCTCCTATAAAAGATATACTTCCTATCCCAAAATTCTTCGCCATCTTTTCTATAATGTCCTCTGTTGAAGAATAATCCTATTATTCTCAAATCAGACACATAATAAGTGATTTCAATCACCACGTTGTTTTTCATTTATCGCTATTCTTAATTTAGATATTACATTTAAACTTTATAGAGGCATTCATATGGAACATACATTTACTGAAACTTCAATTGTTGGTGAGATTGTTACACAGTTCCCGAAAGCTAGTGATTTTTTTTAATCGTATAGAATAGATTTTTGTTGTGGCGGTAATAAGCCACTTATTGATGCAATTCATGAAAGAAAATAATATTTTATTTCCGCGTGCCATTACAAAGGCATAAATAAAAGCAGGACATGAGTAGCAATGCGCATGTCCTACTTTTATTCACGCTTCATCACCCTCTCAATCCAAATAACTACATTTCCTATCCGCTTCTCTTTTCACATTAAACTACAAATCATTATTTACCATATTGCCCTAAGTTACGGAAACAATTATACTAGATGTAATCAGAATAAATAATCTGAATATTCTTAGAATTAAAGATGAAATCTTTACTGCCCTCAATTAGATGGATACATTCTATTTTCCGTTAAATAGATTAGAAAACGATAATAACACATTAGGAGGATTACGATGCACCAGCTTGATTCATTACATCCCATTATAGAAAAAATAATTAACAATATTGAAAAGTTAATGGTCGGAAAGCGAAAAGAAACACTATTAGCTTTAACAGCTCTCTTAGCTGAAGGTCATGTACTATTAGAAGATGTTCCTGGCGTTGGGAAAACGATGTTAGTACGTGCTCTTTCTAAATCTATTGATGCTGATTACAAACGTATTCAATTTACACCTGATTTACTTCCATCAGATGTAACAGGTGTTTCTATTTACAATCCGAAAGAGCTCCAATTTGAGTTCAAGCCTGGACCAATCATGGGGAATTTTATACTTGCTGATGAAATTAATCGTACATCTCCCAAAACACAATCCGCCTTACTTGAAAGTATGGAAGAAGGCAATATTACAATTGATGGTATGACAAGACCGTTACCCAAGCCATTCTTTGTAATGGCTACACAAAATCCTGTCGAATATGAGGGAACATATCCTTTACCAGAAGCACAGCTCGATCGTTTCTTGTTGAAACTAAAAATGGGATATCCTACACAAGAAGAAGAATTTGAAATTTTAAACCGGATGGAAAAAACAAACCCCCTCTCCCATTTACAAGCTATTACTACAATAGAAGAATTACTTTATTTACAGCAAAGCGTACGGGAAATAAGCGTGGACAAAGCGATTAAGCATTACATTGTAAAGCTTGTTAGTCAAACTCGGTCTTATAGTTCTATACAACTAGGCGCAAGTCCGCGTGGCTCGATTGCTTTAATGAAAGCTTCACAAGCTTATGCATTTATCCATGGCAGAAATTATGTTATTCCAGACGATGTTAAATTTTTAGCTCCTTACGTGTTGGCTCACAGACTCATTTTAAAAATGGAAGCAAAATTTGAAGGAATAACAGGAGAACAAGTTATTGCAAAAATCGTTGCACGAACTACCGTGCCTACCCAAAGGAAGATGAACCTTTGATGAAAAGGATTCTACGAGTACTCTATCATTTTACTAAGTTATCATTCATTCCGTTATGCCTAGTCTTAACATTTTTATACGCTATGCTTCAAGGAGGATTTGTAAGTTGGTTTTTGTTTTACAGTATGATTCCTATTGGCCTTTATTCACTATTACTCCCCTTCTATGCTTTGCGGAACGCTGAAGTAAAACGAATAACAAATCAAGACGAATATACAGCAGGAGAACCTTTTTTAAGCACCATTACAATAAAAAGAAGATTTCCTTTTCCATTACTTTATTTAATTATAGAAGATGAATTACCATCACAATTTACAAAGTGTAAACAAACGAAGATGAATAAAGTAATACTCTTTCCAGGATTGAAACGAAATATTTCGTTTCAATATGCCATTGACACAATCCCTAGAGGAGAGCATACTTTTTCAAGCGTACGTGTCAAAACTGGCGATCTATTCGGTATGATGGAGAAAGAAGTAATTTTTTTAGTTCCAGATACATTTTTAGTCTACCCTCAGTATGTAGATATAACATATCGACAAATGGAAAATCATTTCGAACAAGGAGCACTTTCAGCAAATATAAATTTAGTAAAAGACTCTACCATTTCTGTCGGTGTGAGAGACTATAAACCTGGTGACCGCTTTTCATGGATTGATTGGAAAGCAACTGCACGAACAAACAACATTATGACGAAAGAGTTTGAACAACAGCGCAGCCATAATATTATGATATTCATGGACAGAACCCCATCCCCTCTATTCGAATCAGTCGTCACATTTACTGCCTCTATTGTCAGATCTGTTTTGAACCAAAATTCACCGGCGTCATTCGTATCTGTCGGAAAAGAACGAACTTTTTTCCCTTTAGACAATGGAGATAGTCAGTTGCATCAAATCTTTTGTCATTTAGCGAAAGTACAAGCGGACAGTGTATTCCCGCTCTCCCGAAGTGTAGAAATGGAATTAAGAAAAGTTTATGAGCCCGTAACGATTATACTCGTGACAAGCGATCTTTCTCCCGATATTCAAAGGGCAGCTGACTATGCTGCTATAAAAAATAGAAAATTAATGGTGTTTGTCGTAAAAGAAACAGCAAATCAACTATCACATCGAGAACTTAGTATTCTAGATACTCTACAAAAACGAAAAATATTTGTAAATGCGGTTTATGGAAACCAGTATACAAACGTGTTTTTTGAGGTGAGCAAATGATAACATTACAGACAAAAAAACAATGGGATATGACTAGATTTTTCATGCATGCATGCGCATTTCTACTTTTACTAGAATGGCTAAGACCCCTTATAGGTATTACAAACGTAGGTAGATTAGATATTTTTGTAATATTTATAGGGATTTGCTTCACTCTCTCTTTTTTTCAAACAAAGTGGCAGATTCCAATAAAAGTCTTCACGATTTTATTCATCATTCATTTCCTATACTATAAAAATGCTTTTATAAATCCATCTTGGTTAACAAAATTTTTAAATGATATTTCTCAAAATTCCTCTCTGTTATTTCAAGGGAATTTGCTAGATATTTCTCCAGTTTTTCCAACACTTTTATTTTTTTTATCATTTTGGTTTTTGAGTGCTTTCATCTCTTTTTGGATGATTCATAAAAAACGTGGGTTGTTATTTCTTATATTGACTATTATTTATATCACCGTTTTTCATAACTTACATGTATACAATGCAAATTACGCTATTGTTCGTACTGTTGTCATCGGCTTTTTTATGCTTACTCTTATCCGCACAGAACGAATAAAAGAAATGGAACAGTTACAAAATTATGCTAGAGAAATCTCAAAATTACTTAGACCTCTTACAATATTTATTGTATTGACAGCAACCATCGCATACTTCGCTCCAAAATTTGGCCCTCAATGGCCAAACCCAATGGATTTTTTACAATTCAACACATCCGAAGCAAATAAACAGCAAGAAGTTTCTAAAATTGGTTATGGTTTAAATGACTCACGATTAGGTGGTCCTTTTAAAGCAGATCCTACAATTGTTTTTACAGCAGCAACGCAAAACAAACAATATTGGAGAGTAGAAACGAAAGATTTTTATACAGGAAAAGGCTGGGAAGTTTCTGAAAAGCAAAAAAAGGTTACTTTTAAAAATAATAACGACGTCGTGAGCTGGTACGAACAAAATACAAAAACGGAGACAACTAAGGCAACAATCACCATGCAAAAAAGTTATCCTCACCTTACCTATCCAGCAGGGTTAATATCAGTTGAGGCTTCTTCTGATATATCATACAGCGTTGACCCATTTTCTGAAAAAATCTATACGATGGATGGAGATTCTTCTACTACTTTACATTCATATAAAGTAACATATGAGGTCCCGGAGTTTTCCATAGAAAACTTAAAAGCTGTAAAAACGAATGAAGGTCAGGAAACAAATCCCTATTTCATAACAAAGTACACGCAACTTCCAGAAGCATTACCGCAGCGAGTAAAAGACTTAGCTAGTAGTCTAACAAAGGATAAAGACACCCGATACGATAAAGTATTAGCTATTGAAAACTATTTCACCGACCATTCTTTTGTATATGAAACAACGAATGTCTCATTCCCTGCCCAAAACCAAGATTATGTAGATCAATTTCTTTTCGATACAAAAAGCGGCTACTGTAATAATTTCTCGACATCTATGATCGTGTTACTTCGTTCTGCTGGTATTCCCGCTCGCTGGGTCAAAGGTTATACAGAAGGAACTCTTGATAATACGCTGGTGGGTGCTGAAGGTGAGGATGTTTATAAAATTGCGAACGATAACGCACACTCTTGGGTCGAAGTATATTTCCCTGGATACGGATGGATTCCATTCGAACCGACAAAAGGATTTACGAATCCCTATAATTTTATAAATAATACTCCTGCTCCTACTTTACAAAATAGCGAAGAAACTAATTCTCAAAACGCGCAAATGCACGAAAGAAACAATGAAGCAAAGCTTAAAAATTTAATAGAAGATACTGAAGAAACTCCTACTAAAAAAATTACAAATGCTAAAAATAAATTTTCTTGGTGGTACGTATTCCTTTCTACAATACCAATTAGTATTATCGGCTACACTCTCTTCGCTACTAGAATGAAATGGATTACATTTTTCATCATTCATCTCTATAAATATCGAAAAGATGATGCTGTTTTTACAAAAGCTTACAATGCACTTCTAAAACAATTTGCAAGAATTGGTATACAACGAGGAGAGAGTCAAACATTCCGAGAGTATGCTCTCCATATCGATACACTTTACAACTCGAATGATATGCAACAACTTACTTTCAATTATGAGAGTGCTATATATCAAAAAGGACAAGCCGCAACAGAATGGGAAAAATCCGTACACTTATGGGAAGTGCTTATGAAAAAAGCTGCTTCTCCGCCTAAATCAAATGACTTCCATTCAGCGATTTAATATTGACAATGTGAATGTAAAAAAATGCCTCAAAGAACAAAATAGTTCTTTGAGGAATTTTTTAATAAAGTGAAACTCCTAGTTATTCGCCAAGTACCTTCTCAATCTCAACCTCTAAATCAACCGGCTTCGTTTGCGGTGCAAAACGCCCTACTACTTTTCCGTCTTTTCCAATTAAAAATTTTGTAAAGTTCCATTTTACTGCTTTCATACCGAGTAAACCTGGTGCTTGTTCTGTCATGTATGTATACAGAGGATGAGCCTTATCACCTTTTACATCAATTTTTGCAAACATTGGGAAGTTTACACCGTAGTTTAATTCACAAAAGCTTGTAATATCTGCTTCTGTACCTGGTTCTTGTCCTCCGAATTGGTTACATGGGAAACCGAGTATTTCTAGCCCTTGTTCTTTATATTTATCATACACTTCTTGTAATCCTTTATATTGCGGTGTAAACCCGCATTTACTAGCTACATTTACAATAAGGAGTACTTTTCCCTCGTAATCTTTTAACGATTTTTCTTCACCTGTTATCGTTTTAGCTGAAAAATCATAAACTGTCATTATCTTTGCCCCTCTCTTCACTATCATTCTATGTTTATACTATACTACATTCGTGAATTTACAGCTCTTATTACGTATCTTCTCCCCACGATTGTAAACGCTTTATTTCCGTTCGAAAATTCGACACAAATTACTAGACTTTTATGATGGAAAGTTTTACAATTAAATTGTGAACAAAATGTGACAGTTTATATTCTATTATTATAGAAAAGGATGGTGTTCAATATGAAAACTGCACAACATGAAACGATTTCAAATCGCGAGTTTTATTTCGTACTATATATGATGCTATTGTATGTTATTGGTTGGGTAATCGATGTAAATGGTTTATTTTTAAGCTCTTACTTTAATTTAGCAGGAGAGATTATGCTTCCATTAGTTGGCGGTATTGTCGGATCGTTCGTTATGTCTATTAATAAACAACAAACGAAATAATAGTATTACAAAAAGGCAGAAGACGGAGCTTTCGTTTTCTGCCTTTTTGTATTTTTAGCGTATAATAGTTACATACCGTATATAAGGAGTGGTAAAGATGAAAAAAGTAGAGCAATTATCTTCTCACCTATATCTGATTGATGATTTTGATTTACAACATAATGAACGAACTGGTACGTACGTTTTATTAGGTGATGATATTACTTTAATTGAAACTTGTGCAGCCCCTTCTCTTCCGTATATTTTAGACGGCTTACAACAATTACATATTGATTTAATCGAAGTTAAAAACATTATCGTTACACATGTTCATTTAGATCACGCCGGTGCTGCTGGTTTAATGATGGAAAAGTGCCCAAATGCTACTTTATATGTGCATTCTCGCGGTGCTCGTCATATGATTGATCCAACAAAACTTATTTTAGGCGCAAAAGCTGTGTACAAAGAAGATTTCGATAAACTTTTCGATCCAATTCTTCCAATTGAAGAAGAACGTGTTCGTATTGTACAACATGGTGATACGTTACAAATTGCAGAAGACCGCACCCTTACATTTTATGATACACCGGGACATGCGAAGCACCATATTAGCATTCACGATTCATTAACAAATGGCATTTTTACTGGTGATACAATTGGAATTTATTATAGAGAACTTGCAGACCTTGGTGTGGAACTATATCTACCATCAACATCCCCTTCACAATTCCAGCCAGATGCGATGATTGCTTCTAAAAATCACATTCAAAGTATGAATGTAGATACAATTTATTTCGGCCATTACGGTGCATCATCCAATGTTACAGAAGTATATAACCAACTAGAACATTGGTTACCTATTTTCGTTCATACTGGTAAAGAGGTCTTTGAAAAATATAATGATTTCGATGAGGCTACTAAAGCTTTGCAAACTGTATTAATGGATAAGGTCTCTTCTCACCTTACAAAGTTAAACGTTCCATCAGATCATTCCGTTTATAACATTTTACATCTAGATATAGAAATTAGTGCGATGGGCATTATAGATTATTTCACGAAGCAAGAAAAAGCAAACGCCCCTATTAAATAACCGTAAAAGAAGAGATATACAACAGTAGTTATTGTATATCTCTTCTTTTTTTGAATATATTTTGAGTAAAGGATGGTGGAATATAATGCAAAAAGTGATGCTATACCTCTGCTTTACATTATTTATCGTCTTATTATTATTTGTCGGAGTGAAAATTCAATTTTATTTAGATACAGACGCACAAGTAAACTTTAACGTTTATCCACGATTATTCTACTTTACACTCTTCCCTCTTATAGTCGGCATTTTATTACGATTCCTTCAATCCATTAATCGTGAAACAAGTAAACAAAACTGGCGCTTTCAACCGGATAAATTTATCGCCATTACTGTGCCTACACTATTCATTTCCTTTTCTCCAGCTCTACTCTTTTCACCAGTTGGTGCATACCTACCTTATATAACTAATATTATTCTTATCAATACAACTTTTGTTACGATAATTAGTTTAATAGCTGGTTATTCCCTTTTAGATTGTTTTATACAAAAGGATCCTGTGAATAGAAAAAATGAAGGATGATTCTGTGCTCCCTTGTTTCTCGCTACTACATTCATGAAATAACAAAAAAACTCTTAGTTACTTTTAAATACAAACACTTATCATATAATAAAAATGGAGTGCTTTACTTACTGTATATGTAGGAGGGGATTGTAATGACTTATGGATTTAATGACCATTATCGGCAACAAACTGGAGTCCACCCTGTTTTAGATCAAATTTTAAATAATTGGAGTGGAGATCAGAAAAAAACGGTTTACGCTTTAATTAATAAATATGGTTTACCAAGTGACGCCAGTACTAGAATGATAATTTGGCACAATAATGGACCATGGAAGCGCACCGTGGTTTACCTCGATCCAGTTCCTCATAACTTTCCAACACCTCATCTTGACTATTTAGCACAAACGATTGATTTTAAAGCACCTATTCAATTTTTAGATGAATTAACGAAATTTGATGGTAGTTTATATTTAGATCGTACTGCTGGTGAAGCAACTGCTAAATGTGACCTAGAAGCTGCTAACTTTATGGCTTTAAACTTAATGTATGATATTGTTACCGGGAAGCGCACTGCAGAAGATGCTCGCCGTTTTGCAGTTGAAATTGAAAAACAACTACGACTACAAGGACAATCATCACCCTACTTTGAAAGATTATTATTCCCACAGCAAAGTCATACAGCCGATCCAGATATATCTTATTTTTAAAAAATACATGCGATTATTATATTTCTTAACTAAACAAGGAGAATCTGTGTTTTTACAGGTTCTCCCATTTCATCTATCTCACCTTTTCATCTACATACTTCATAAACTGCTCTGCTTTCATAAATCTTTCTTTATATGCCTCAGGTACTTCTTCTAGTTTTATTGCACCGGTTGATTTTGTCTTCACTCGTACTATTTCATGTGTCATTAAAGCTTCCATATAGCGATCAAACTCTTCTTGCGTTAATACTTCTCTACTTGATTTATGACCATTTAATTTATCAAAGTATGGTTGAAGGCCCATACTTACCTTTTTCATTTCTTCTCTATTTGCTGGTGATAATGCATCATAATCAATATTACCGTTCGAATCTCCGTACGCAAGCTTTGCATTGGTTAATTTCTTTAGTTCTTTTGTAAACACTTCATATTCTTTTGTACCCATTTCATCTTTCGCTTCTGATAGCTTTGCACTAAAACGCATGTACGCCTCTAATGTCATCGTTCCAGCATGTTTTTTTAAGTTTTCAAAAGATCCGTATATACCATCTGCCATAATAGATTGATACGCAAAACCGGTCGTCGGGATTAAAAAAGCCGCTGCAAGTACTCCTGCGATAAGGCGTTTCTTCCTCTTACGCCCCCCTTGATTCATTTTTATTTGAACGATTACTTTTTCTTTTAACTCCGGGGGTGCAACAATCCCCTTCGCTTCCTCTTGTATAGATTCTCTAACTCTACAATCTAAACTCATTTCACATTCCCTACCTCTCCTAAAAAGATTTCTTCTACTTGCTCTTTTTGACGTAGTTTTTTTAATGCTGCGTGAATTCTAGATTTCACAGTACCAATTGGAATATGTAATATTTGTGCTACTTCTTCTTGAGAGTAATCGTGTAAGTATCTTAAGATAATAACTTGTTTCAATTTATACGGTAATTTATGAATAAGTTCGATTAGTTTTTGGTTTGATATTTTACTTATTACATCGTTAGAAAAATCAATTTGTACTGGTTTTCTTTGCTCTTCTGCTTTTTTTATAATTCGTAGTCGCATCCACCTCTTTCTTCTACAAGAGTGAATTTGTTTAATCGCAAGTCCAATTAGCCAAGGACGAAATGGCTTCTCGCTATCATACTTACGAAGCGATTCATATAGTTGTATGTATATTTCTTGAACGACATCATCTACATCCGCTTTATCATCTATTAAAAAATGTGCTGTCTTATATACTTCGTGAATCGTTACATCATACAATTCGCTATACGCTTCTTTATTGCCTGATAAGGTTAATTTGATTAAATCTGTATACACTGTTTCATCCTTCATGTACCATCCCTCCTTTGTCTTACACTTTATATTGGCAAGTAATCCATATTTCGTTCGATTTTTTTCAAAAGTTTTTTTATATAAATTAATATAATGATTCAATACGTTCATAAGCTTCACTTATAACCATGCATAACAATTATATAATTTTCCATTTTCTAATGACGATTTAAAATGATTTATATAGTCAAATTTAGGGGGATAAATAATGAAAGCTATCATTGTAACGTCGTTCGATGGTCCTGAAGTGATGAAATATACAGATGTGGATATGCCGGTTATTTCAGAAAATCAAGTTTTAATTCGCGTTGTTGCTACAAGTGTAAATTTCGCTGACATTAAATCACGTTATGGCAAAAAAGGAAATAAAGCACTACCGTTTATTCCAGGGATAGATGTCGCTGGTATAGTAGAACGTGTCGGCTCTCATGTAAAAAATATAAACCCTGGACAACGTGTCATTGCTTTTCCTCAAAATGGATCTTATGCAGAATACGTTGTTTCAAATGAAAATCTTACTTTCGTATTACCTGATGAAGTCGACTTTCAAACTGCAGCTGCTTGTCCGATTGTATCTTTTACAGGTTATAATTTACTCGCAAATGTTGCAAGGCTTCAACAAGGCGAATCAGTACTCATTCATGCGGCTGCTGGTGGAATCGGTACTACAGCTATTCAACTTGCAAAACTATTAGGGGCTGGAACAGTTATCGGTACTGTCGGAAGTGAAGCAAAAAAAGAAATTCCTTTATATGCTGGAGCTGATTATGTAATTTGTCATCAGAATGAAGATTTTGTAGAGAAAGTCAATGAGCTGACAAACGGTGAAGGGGTTGATGTAATTTTAGATTCTATTTCTGGAACTGTTTCGGAAAGAAGTTTAAAATGTCTTGCTTATTACGGTCGCCTCGTTCATTTCGGTAATGCTAGTGGTGAAATTGGCAATTTCCAAACGAAAGATTTACATGCAAGTTGCCGTTCTATACTCGGTTTTAGCTTTGGAACTACACGAAAAAAACGTCCTGAACTACTCCAAGCAACTGCAAATGAAGTATTCCGTTATTTGCGTGACGGGCGTTTGCAAATAACGGCTATGAAATCTTTTCCACTCCAAGATGCAGGGAAAGCACATGAATGGGTCGAAAGTAGAAAAAGTACAGGGAAAGTAATACTAACTGTTCAGTCATCCTCCTGAAATGAATACTTGAAACCGAGGTGTCATTCATGGGATCACGAATTATGCATGCTATTATCGCTAACGGTATTGCCGAAAAACTATGTATTCAAGATAAAACTTCTTTCATACTTGGAGGTGTAGCTCCTGATGCAGTTCATTCAGCAGAAGAAAAAGGAACTTCACATTTTTACGCTGGCACGACGAAAAACTATACGAGAAGGATAGATTTCAATTCTTTTTTTCAAAAATATAGAGCCCATATGGATTCCCCTTTTCTTTTAGGCTATTACACCCATCTCATTGCCGATGACAATTGGCTAAGCGGCTTTTTTCTACCTTGGCTAAAAAATAGAATAGAAAATGACGAAACGATTGCACCTATGTACTATAACGATTTTAAATTGTTAAATGCAAAGTTGCTTCATCATTACGATAAAGAACAACAGCTCTTCTCTCTTCTCAATCAAGAGGCTCACATTGTGGATATTGAAGAGGTTTCTAAAGAAAACGTTTTGGCTTTTCGAAAGTATCTTTTTGAAGATATGTTGTATCCAGAGCAAAATTTGCATGAAGACTTACAGGTATTTACGTTTAATCAAATGGTCGGTTATATGGAAACTGCTATTGAAAAAGGTGCATTTTTTATTAAACAACTCTCACATGAAAAATTCATTTCAAAGATTTAATCCCCCTCAATATGTTTGAGGGGGATTTTCACATAGCAATATTATTATCGGTTCTTTTCCATAACCGCAAAATAATTCCCTTCACTATCAGCAAAGTTAAATACTTTACCAGAAGGCATAGTTACCATTTCACCAACAGTAACATTTTTATTTTTTAAATCTGTATATAATTGATCCAGACTTTCTGAGAAGAACATTAGTGACGGTGTACCAAGATTTAATTCTGGGCTCATCTTAGAAATCACTTCTTTATTATGTAATATAATGCTTGTTTCTGCCCCACTTTTCGGAGCGATTTCTATCCATCTCATTCCTTGTTTGTTATCTTCCTCTGCAACTACATGAAACCCTACCTTTTCCGTCCAAAAATTGACTGACTCATCTTGATTATTTACATATAACATAATTTGTCCAACTTTATGAATCATTGCATTTCCCCCTAATGTTGTTTATATTCTATGTAAGTTTCTACAGGTACTATCATTATTCCTTTTGAGTTGGTATGTACTTCTTTGCAAAATTTATCGACTGACTCATCCCATCTAGTTCGTCAAAATAATCATTTCTTTCGATCATGTTATATCCATTGAATCCAATTTAATATTCGACTTTTTTTATATTATTTCCTCGTATAAACCAAATAAATAAACTACCTTTTTTCGATACCCCCAGTAGAAGCATATAAAAAAGCACTAATACAATTCCCATTATCACTTGATTACAAACAAAAAAGACGTAACTACAAATAGTTACGCCTTTCCCATCATTTATCTAGGCTTTTTCTTCCCAGTAAATGCTGGTTTCTTTTTCTTTGGTGCTTTCGGTTTCGTTTCTACAAATGATCCTTTGAACATTTCTTGCTTCGTAAATACGATACCTAGTTTTTTCGCAAATTGTAGTAATTTACGCTCTTCTTGCGGTGTTACAAGAGATACAACAGTTCCTTCTTTACCCATACGTCCAGTACGTCCTGAGCGGTGAATGTATTGGTCTACTGTGTCTGGTAATTCTAAGTGAATTACATGTGTTAAGTCGTCAATATCGATTCCACGTGCTGCAATATCAGTAGCAAGTAGAATTTCTAATTTCCCGCCGCGGAATGCACGCATCGTTGCTTCACGTTCTTGCTTACTTGCTTCTGCATGAAGAGCCGCTGCTTTCATTTTACGGAATTTCAATTTCTCAGTAATTTCATCTAAACGGAATGGATCGTTTAAGAACGCAACTGCTTTTACATCGCCCATATGCATAATTCTTCTTACGTAATCATTTTTTTCGCGTCGCTCACAAATGATATACGTATGCTCAACTAAGCTTTTTGATTCTGCACGTGTTACACGTACTAATTGTGGTTCCACTGCTAAATCACGTGCCGCATCTTCTGCCGCTTTTGTCATTGTCGCCGAGAAGAATACTAATTGACGATCGCGCATCGTAGATTTAATTACATCTTGTACAGCACCCATCATCTTTTGTTTTACAATTTGATCAAACTCATCAAATACAATTGTTTTTACTTCATGCATTTTTAGCTTTTTCATACGAATTAATTCTAAAATACGGCCTGGTGAACCAACAATTACTCTTGGGTGTTTCTTTAATTTTTCAACTTGGCGCTTAATATCGGCACCACCAATTAAAGATGCACCTGAAATTTCAGTTCCTGCTGTAAACTTTTGAACCTCTTCATGAATTTGCATGACAAGTTCACGTGTTGGTGCTAAAACAACAACTTGTGGCTGTTTTACTTCAGGATTAATTTTATGTAAAAGGGGTAATAAGTACGCTAATGTTTTTCCTGTTCCAGTTGGAGATTCAGCTATAACGTCTTGTCCTTCTAAAATAGTTGGAATCGCTTGTTTTTGAATTTCAGTTAACTCTTTAAAACCAGCCTTCTCCCAAGCTTGTTGTAAAAATGGTTGCATATCTTTTATCATTTGTTTTTCTCCTTTATCTCTATTTTTGAAGAAAATGTTGTATTGTTCGCACCGTTTCTATCATGTGTGAAATAACAGCTATTAAATCATCAACATGGTCTTCTGTAATCGCTTTTTGAAATAGAACCTCTACCTTATTATGATATGAAATCGCTTGCTTATTATATTCGTATGAAACTTTCTGCATAATCATTCTTTCTTTTCCCCATATAGAACGCATTAATGTTTCAATTTCTTCGCATTTTACTTCTGGTTGTTCTAACGGGAATGAAAATGCTAGCTTCATTTCACAACCTGGTGTAAACTGAGGCACTTCTAGTATTTCACCAGACAAGTTCTTTGCATCTACAGATAGCGAAAATGTTGCTTCTACTAACGGTTCGAATGGTTCTGTTAATTGAAATGAGATATGATATATACGACTTAATGAAGCAAGGTCCATCATATCTTTTCGATCTGTTACAAGAATATCTCCATGTAAATCAAAATCATAAACAGCGCCTTCTACGATTACTTTTAAATTATCAAAAGCAGTTGGATCAAACATAATTTCCTCCAAAAAACAGGCGCCTTTCGATGGAAAGGCGCCACTTGATGTATATATAGTTTACAGATAAACGAGATGAATTACAACCTTTTAGAATAAACCTACTGCTTTTCCATCTTCATTTACATCCATTTGTAGTGCTGCTGGTTGTTTCGGAAGGCCTGGCATTGTTAACATTGTTCCTGTTAACGCAACGATAAAGCCTGCACCAATAGATGGTTTTAGCTCACGAATTGTAACGATAAAGTCAGATGGACGACCTAATTTTGTTGCATCGTCAGAAAGAGAGTATTGTGTTTTCGCCATACAAACTGGTAGGTTACTCCAGCCTTCTCCTTCATATTGAGCTAATTGCTTACGCGCTTTTGGAGCAAATTCAATATCTTTTGCACCGTACACTTTTTGAGCAATTGTACGAATTTTTTCTTCTAATGGTAATTCTAACTCATAAAGTGGTGCGTAGTTGTTTTCGCCTTTTTCAATTTCTTTTAACACTTTTTCAGCAAGGTCAACTCCACCTTGGCCACCTTTCTCCCAAACTTCCGTTAAGGATACTGCATAGCCACGCTCATTACACCATTCTTGTAAGTAAGCAACTTCTGCATCTGTATCTGTAATAAATTTATTAATTGCAATTACGAAAGGCACACCGAAGCTTTGAATTGTTTCAACATGCTTCTGTAAGTTTTCCATACCTTTTGCTAATGCGTCTACATTTTCTTCTTTTAATTGATCTTTTGCTACGCCGCCATGCATTTTAAGCGCACGAATCGTCGCAACAATAACAACTGCTTCTGGTTTAATACCAGCTGCACGAGCTTTAATATCTAAAAACTTCTCTGCACCTAAATCAGCACCAAATCCAGCTTCTGTAATAACATAATCACCTAATTTTGCTGCCATTGTTGTAGCGATAACACTGTTACAACCGTGCGCGATATTCGCAAATGGTCCGCCGTGAATGATAGCTGGTGTATTTTCTAGCGTTTGTACTAAGTTTGGTTTTAATGCGTCTTTTAATAATAATGTTAACGCACCTTCTACACCTAAATCTTTAACCGTTACAGGTTGATTTGCAAAATTATAAGCAACTACGATGCGTGATAGACGTGCTTTTAAATCTTGAATATCTGTCGCAAGGCAGAATACGGCCATAATTTCAGATGCTACTGTAATATCAAAACCATCTTCACGTGGTACACCTTGAACGGGTCCACCAAGACCAATTACTACGTTACGTAGGGCACGATCATTCAAGTCAACACAGCGTTTCCAAACGATTTTACGCGTATCAATTCCAAGTGTATTTCCTTGTTGGATATGATTATCAATAAACGCCGCTAACGCGTTATTAGCAGTTGTGATCGCATGGATATCTCCAGTAAAGTGAAGGTTAATGTCTTCCATAGGTACAACCTGTGAAAAACCACCACCTGCTGCTCCGCCTTTTAGTCCCATCGTTGGCCCAAGAGATGGTTCGCGAAGTGCAATTACTGTTTTCTTACCAATTTTATTAAAAGCTTGACCTAAACCAACTGTTACTGTTGATTTACCTTCTCCAGCTGGAGTTGGGTTAATCGCTGTTACTAAAACAACTTTACCGTCTTTCTCATTCTGTAAGCGCTTAAAAATATCAAGAGATAACTTACCTTTATAATGCCCGTATGGCTCTAATTCATCTTCTAAAATATTTAAATCAGCTGCAATTTCTTGAATCTTCTTCATACTCGCTTCTTGTGCGATTTCAATGTCGGATTTAACTGTTGTAGTAGTTGTCATATACCCTAGTCCCCCTTTAATTGGTTCTGATGATATTGTATCAGTTTTTTGTATTTTCTGCACTTATTTACCTCCTAAAAATTCTTTCATTTCTTTATACGTTTTTTAACATAAATACCCATAAGAATGTTAACGATTGTTGTAATTCTGTAGGTAGTTGACCTAACATCTGCTCATTTACTCCGCGCTTATATACACCGATACCATCTACAACTTCAAAACCTTGTTCTTGCGCTAACTGTTCAAATTCCCAAGGCATCATCGTATTACAAACAACGTCCTTGCCATATAAACGAGGATAACTGTTCTCTCGTGGCTTTGCTGTCGGTCCTAAAATTGCAATACATGCATACCCATCGCTTTTTAAAACACGCTTTATCTCATTTAATGCTTGTAATGGCTCCTCGGTCCATTCTAAAGAATTAATTGCCATAATTGCTTCAAATTGTTCATTTTCGAACGGTAAGGAAGAAAGATCTCCTTTTATAAAGGATAAATCCGGTCCCTCTCCGCGCTCCTTCCCTTTTTGAATCATCACTTCTGATAAATCTACTCCAACTGCTTTATAGCCCGCGCGACTTAATTTATATGTACCGTATCCATCACCACAACCAACGTCAAGCACCTTGGCTTCTTTCTTCACGTATTGTTCAAAAAATGGAATAATCGTACTCCTACTCCCACTATCCCACATCTCCTGACTATTTTGGTTCCAAAATTCTGCACTACTATCCCATTTTTTCTCTGCTGACTCATGCCAATTAAATTTTGTCATGCAATCCCCTACCTTCACGTTTTGTCACTCATTTCATTCTACATCATTTTCCAAAATCCCTGTTTTATCTTCATAAGGAGATGTACATGCTAATGAAGGAATCTTTATTCTCCAATTTTTGCTTTACTTGGGTTTAACTCATACTCATGCTCTTCTCATTTTGAAAGATACTATAGATACACCCAATTGAAAGAGAGGGATGTACATGCGAAGAAAGAGAAATCATCATTTTAAAAGTGGTGAAAAAAACGAAGAGTATGCAGCTGAAATATCACCAGCTGGCATACCAATTAGACATAAGCGTAAAGAAATTGCAAATGAAATAGAAGGTACAAATACCGGTGCAATGATAGGCTATGTCGCTTTATTTCTTTCGCTTTTCTCCATTGCATTTTATCCAGTTACACTCGGTTCTCTTGCGATTTTAGTCGGCTTATTAGCTGTCAATTTTGGAGCAAGAACACTTGGATATACCGCAATTGGTTTTGGTAGTTTTTCTGTTTTATTTACTTTACTTTATCCGCTTGCTTTGTCAGCGTTTTAAAAAAACACACCAAGTTATACTTGGTGTGTTCATTCGTGATACAACATAATATGACCACATCCACAACAATGTTTCGCTGTAATTTCTTGAAACACTGGATAATTTTCTTCATCCCGATGCTCAATAAACACCTTTTCAAATCGATACATATTTGGTGCATATGCCCAATCTTGTTTCGTACGTGCGTATAATGTAGAAGAGAAAAACTCCTCACCGCCACAAACAATACATGTGTTCTTCATCAATACCCCTCCTATGCTTGTCTTACTTCATCTATATGAACATAAGCATAAGAAAAAGACCTTCTATTACTAGAAAGTCTTCTCTGAAACAAAAAGAAATGTACCAAACATTCCTACTCCGCTATATTCTTTCGTAACACCAGCTTCTGTTTTAAATGTTTGCTTTACAGTCATAAAGAATACACCATTTCGTGCATCTGTACTTTCAAATTTTAGTTTTTCTTTTTTACCATCTACATTTTGTGTGCATTCAAAACTACTCTCATCACATTTCAATGCATACTTATCTTCTAGATACAATTTAAAATCTGATTCTTTTGGACAAGTGATAAGTAAAATTGCCACAAGAATAATACTTACAATACCCATAATTGTATAATACTTCTTCATTTGTACTCCTTTCAAAAGACAAGAAAACTTGACTGCATGCGCCAAGTTTTCTTAGTCTACAACCCATTGCCACTCTTGTTCTTTCTTATCAAAAATAAGCCAACCAGTCTCTGTTGCTTCTTCTTTCAATTCATCGATATTATCTAGTACCTCATCCGTACTTTCATACGAACCCACTACATATACCGGAATTTCAAGACCTCTTCTTGACTCAATTTTTCCTGCCAGATCAATATAAAGACCATCTTCCATTAATGGAATAAGCCCCATAATCACTTCTTTTGAAATTGCTGGGAAAATTTTTGATTTTTGGAAGAAAGAAAAACGTTTCTTACCGAAAGCACCGAGTTTATAAGGAATGACTTTACTTAACATTCCTACAAAATCAGCAATTCTACGATAATACACTTTGTTGTACCATCCGTCATCATGTGAAAAATAAACAAATCTATTTTTCAATAACGGAAAGAACGTTCTTGCAAGTGGTTCTTTTTTGTGAGCCAAATATAAAAGCTCTGCAATTTCTTTTGGCTCTAGTTCATCTAAATCGCTTGCATCATCAAAATCTACCCAACAAAATTCATCAAATTCATCAATCTCTGCTTGAATTAACTTATGTATATTTTCTTCCTCAACATATTCAAATAAAGTATGATAATGAAAATCTGTCCATTCAAAATTATGCTTTAAAAGCAACACTTGATGAAGCGGTGAAGGGATGTTACTTGCAAACTCTTTAAACGTAATTCCTGATGTAATAAAACAATGACCTCGACGATTACCATTAATATATATCATATTCTTTACTTGGTCAGATCCTCCAGACAAAGCACCTAGCCACCTTCGTTTTATATGTTTCAATTCTATAGCATATTTTAACATGAAAAATTTTAGAAACATAGAAAAAACTTCAAAAACTATTTACAATTTCATGTGTTTTATTACATAGTGATTACAAGAAAAAACACCTGCTCGTAAGCAGGCGTTTTTAAAGGATTTCATCTGGGTTTTGAGGATGATGATTTCCCTCTTTCTTTTCATCTTTTTGGAACATCGATTGAATTTTATCAATTGTTTGTGGAGCTAATTCAATCATTTTCTCTGCTAAATGTGTCGCATTTTGTAAATGAAGAATATTTACTCCATCTTTATTCACCACAAGAAATGCTACTGGTGTAATAGAAACACCACCCGCGCTACCGCCACCAAATGCAGGGTTACCGTTCGCTCTTTGTCCATCATTCGTTTGGAAATCAGAACCTCCTGCTCCAAACCCGAACGCTACTTTAGAAACCGTTAACACTACACCACCGTCAGCCGTTTGAACAGGCTCTCCAACAATCGTATTTACATCGACCATTTCTTTTAAATTTTCCATTGCCGCTTTCATTAACCCTTGAATTGGATGATCCACCGTTCATAACCTCCTTTGTCATATCTTTCCTAGTTTTTCCGAAAGTTTGTGAACTAAACATAAAATTTTATATTGATTTCAAAAAACTTAAGTTGTAATATTTAGAAAAATGAAAAAGAGGTCGATTCGTTATGATGCAAAAATTAACAAAGAAAGATCATGAACAAGTATTCGCTTACCTAAAAGAAGAAGCAGCCCATAACTGATTTATTATTGGAGATATAGAGTCTCTCGGTTATGAAACAGACTTTCAAGATCTGTGGGGAGTATTTAAAGAGAATGGAACATTATAATCAATTTTACTCGGCTTCCATGATTCATTTATACCATATAGTAAAGAAGAATTTGTTACCTCTCATTATGAGGCACTTCTTTCCGCATATAAGCTGATAAAACTCTCCGGAAAGTCAACTATTGTTGAACGATTTAAAACTGTTTCAAATATACAGCTCGGTGCTAAAAATGAAATGTATTTTATAAATGTCTAGATGCCGACACCTTACCTAGTACGCCTGGCCAAGAAACAATTAAACTTGCCACACTAGATGTTGTAGAGCGAATTATGCAATTGCGGAGTAACATCATTGAATTTCCTACAAGATCAAACTACTGAGGAATACACACTATTAGGGGAGCCCCAGTATATTGGAAAAATCCACGTTAAGAGCATGCAAGATTTCACACAGGTTTTTAGCTAATTCAGTAACATACGAGAACCCTAAACCCTAAAATCTACGCTAGGATAGGGATACATATAAAGTTGCATAAAATTATATAAAAAGAAAACGGCAGATTCCTTTTGAGGGTAGGATTTCTCCTTATGCCTGCTACCAATCATGAGACGTTATGTTAATTGATTATGAACACAATATATAATAAAAACCCCTCGTTTTTTCTTCTTATCACATGATAAAATGATTATAAGTGATAAATTTCGAAATCATTAGAGAATACAAAAGGATTGATTACATGAAAAAAGGATTAGGATTACTTGTAACTATAATGATTGAAGCTGGAATTGTATATAAATTATCTAAGCTCTTAAAATGGAGTTTTATTGATTTAACTTTCTTCGCTGGAATATGTTTTGTCATTATTACATATTACTTTAGCAGTAAAGGCGGATTTTCTAGCAACAGTGTTCGCCTTCAAGCTCAAGCTAGATTGGGTATTAAAGTAGAGGAAGAAAAATTTGAATTAAGTGTAAATCCTATTTTAATAGGATCTATTGTTTATACAGTATTATCTTTAATACTTGTAGTAATAAGTTATTGGGATTACTTTATCAAATAATTTTCACTTTCAATAACGAGAATTATGTAAATGAGCTGTCCAAACGGATGGCTTATTTTATAACAACCCAGCTGCTGGCCGAATTTATAAACGATTAAGATTTAAAAATATTAGAATGCGAGCGATGTATCGATAATAAAAAGCTTTGTTCGCTGAATTACGATACTTTAGAGGTTTGAGACGTATAATGAGAAATGTTTTTGTTCAATACGTTCGTTGATACCGTTCACTCTTAACAATGTTTATCGTTATCCATATTTCACCCTACATCTTATTAATGGGAAAATTATTTCTGCATTTCCAAGACAAAATCGATAAAATTAATTTTTTGAAGGAGAACATAATATGGATTACAAATTCGAATTACTTAGTACAGGTAGCTTAGTTATTAGACTACAAAAAGAATTCGATACTTTAGAAGCTTTTTTAAATGTGGAGGTATCCACATTCGGTGATTGGATAGCAGAAACTGTAGATAAAGTTTTAAACAAAAAAAGTCATCACGAAAAAATAAGTGCGAATATTTTTGGGGCAGATGTTCGAAGAGATACAACAGTTATATTTAATAAGTATGATGAAGATGAAATCGAAATCCCTCTTGAAATAGAAACTATTACATTAAGAAATCTAATAGATATTTATTTAAATGAGCATACAAAATTAATAAGCGAAAAAAAATAATCATTAAATAATATTACATATATTACAAAATAACCGCCTGTAATAGACGACTTTTTTCATTAAATTAACACACATTCACATACTTATCACTAGCGGTAATATATAACACTTCACTTTCAAAAAATATCCTTTAATTTCAAAACCATAAGATGATGTTCGCTACTTACTTATTAATGTACAGCTCTCTCCAACTCTTATGGAAAGTTTATTATTATCATTTCCCAATCAATACAAAATTCCTAGGTGTTTATTCAACTCTATTTGTAATTTTTTTAGCTAAACGATTAAATAATACTGAACTTCCATATGCCAACATCCCAATACTGAAAAATAGTTTCTGCCATAAATTAAATGGGAAAAACCACCCTGCAAATACGTCCTTGTTTAAACATGTGTGCTTACCCCTTTTTTTTAGGTTTCAAGAAAAACCTCCTCCGAAACCTTTGTGGGTTATCCCTCTTGAAATCGCCCTTAATAGGTATTATTATCATGATGATCTCCCCCTCTTGTATTAACCTTATTTATGTTTAAATTTACTATACATCCATTCGTAAAACTTATTAGTACCAAGTGCACATGCTCCCAAAATAAGAACACCTATAATAAAACCAACCTTTTTAGGTAATTCATAAGGAGACATTATAGCGACTACAAGAAATATAGCAATTGCAACATATGTAATATATTTTCCAGCCTTAAATGGTTGCATATTAGTTTGCTCCTCTCTTAATCTCCAATTTTAATAGTACCACCTATCCCATAACCATCTCTAACGTATAATCCTGTTTATTTTCCTAATTAATATCGGATTGTCCCTATCCTTTTTCAAACTTTATTATTCTTTAAATTTGTTATATATTCGTCCTACTACTTTATTCGCTCCCAAGGAAATGGCCCCTAAAATTAAAAAAATAATAATAAGAGCAATCTTTTTAGGTAGGCTATATGGCAATAACATAGAAAATATAAGAAGTATCAAAACTGCAACATATGTAATATATTTCCCAGCCTTTAATGATCGCATATTCATACGTTCCTCTCTTAATCCTCAAACTTAATGGTATCGCCTACAACATAACCCATGGTCTCCTATAACTAGAGTAAAATCTAATATAAGAAAAGATTTCATTCAACTTCTTACTTATTAACCGTAACTTCTATTGCTAGTTTGGCTGTCTACATAATCAAAATTACATTTATGTGCCGATTCGACCATTATAACAATAATCATCAAAATTGTTTTAATCCCTCTAGTTTCACTACTACTCCAATCGACAAAAGTTTTATTTATTTCACTTTTTATGTATCTTTTGATAAATTCGTTCAAATAAAACTGAAGACCACACAGCTATTACACCGAATAAAAATATTACAAGTACATTTATTAATCTTGTTTTATTGTCTGCTGGCACCATAAAACTCGCGATGAGTGTTACTAATGTGCCAATAACAATTATAATTCTTCCTTGTTTTAACATTTAGTTACTCCTTTTTCTATTGAATTTCTCCAGAAGATTTATAACAAATGTGTTCCATACTAAAGAAAATCCAGTAAATATAAGAACAGCTAGCGAAACAACAATTTTATCTTTCCACGTTTCTCCATTTATCATAGCTAGTGTGACAAATAGTACTGCTGCTACATAGATTACTATTTGTGTAACTTTGCGCATATTCCCCCTCCTTATACACCTTAATCATCAAACTTTCCTACTTCTTTCATTAAAACTCCTTTCTCAAGTTCCTCCGACTCAATCACAATTGCCATCAATCCCTTTTCCGTACTCGTTTCATGAAACTCACCCTTCTCCCAAAACACAGCTTGTCCCGCTTCCACCTTCACTTTTTCTTTATCTGTCCCGCATACATATCCTTCTCCGTCCACAATAAGAAGCAGTTGCGATACAACTGCTTCATGATATCCAATTATTCCATTCTCTTTTAAATGCATAGCACCGATATGTATATTCCCTTGATGATTTACTATTTTCGACATTATGAAATTAGATTGAAATGCTGTGATTTGCTTTCCTACTTTTTTATTAAAATCAAAAATTTTCACTTCTAGTCCTCCTTATATGTATAAAACCATCCTTACTGTCTGCATCATATGTCCTTCAAAATCTTCTTCAAATTCCTCTAATTGTGCAAAACCTTTCGCTTCATAAAACCGCTTTCCTTTTTCATTCGCTGCTTCTACATGAATGTATAGTTTCCGAATTCCTTTTAATACCGTTAACCCTTTTTGTAATAAAGCACTTCCTATCCCTTTCCCCTGTTGATCTGGTAACAAATAAATTGCTCCTAATTCTGCTTCGTTTTGCAGTCTAACAGGTGAGAAATTTGCAAAGCCAATTACTTCTCCCTCTTCTTCTGCAACGAATAAATGTGTATTCTCAAGACGATATTTCATTTTTTCATCAGAATAAGCCTCGTCTAAAAAACTGTCTTGAATCTCTCTCGGAATAATGCCTTCGTATGTATCATGCCAAGCTATTTTCGCTACTGATTGTACAGCATGAATATCTTCTTGCTTCATTTCTCTAATTACATATGTCATCTCGTTGTCTCCATTCTCTTTAACTTATATTCTGCTAATATACTAGAAGAAATGGCAGAACCATTTTCATAATTCACCTTAATTAATTTTAATTTTTCAATTGAAGCTGTTGCAAAATCAAATTTTTCATAAATGTATTCCATTACACTTAAAAACTGATTTGTATGTAATCTATTTGCAATCGTACAATGCGGAACCCACTTTCCCGGTACGTAATATGAATTTGGGTTGTCATGAAAAGTTTTAAAATAATCATGATAAGAATGATGAAAATTTAACAATTCATCAGTAACAGTCAGTGCTAGAAAGACCGTTCCATTAGTAGGAAAAACTCCAACAGAAGGAAAAGTTACTGGGTCCGTATTTTCTTGAATAGCTACAAACTCTCCTAATTTCTCCTTATACAAATGAACATCTAACTCATTATAATCAGCTAACGTAATATGAGGTTCTACTCCGGCTAATTGATTTGTGCCAATGATATTTGTTAATTCATTTTGCAATTCTGTAATTTTATTAGTAAACACACGATCAAATGTAGCAATAATAGCGTACATATCCCTTCACCCCTTTGTTACACATAGTGCTTCCCATTCTTCACGAATCATCCCCATTCGAATAGAATCATAGTACGTTCCGTTATAATAACGACATTTGCGCATTCTACCTTCTAAACTCATTCCTATTTTCTCCGCTACTTTCATCATTCGTTCATTACCAGACCAAGTCGTGAGCCCTACTCTACCAATCTCCATCTTTTCAAATAGTAAATCTCGATATAACGTTAACGCTTCTGTACCGTAGCCGCCATTCCAGTAAGCCGGATTATAAATGACAATCCCCATCTCCAACCAACGCGTCGGTTTATACTCCCAATAAAATCCGACCGTCCCTATAACTTGACCGTTATTTTCTATAATTAAATTGGATAGAGGTTCTTCTTTTAAACGAGTTTGCATCTTCTCCTTATAGGATGAGTATTCTTGCATTGAAAACGGAAAATACGGTGCATCCCATTTTTTCCATTCTGGATTTTCTTCTTTAAATACGAGATCCCATAATGTTTTTATATCTAATTCTTCAATTGTACGAATTGTTACTTTATCCCCTTTTACGATTACGCTTTTCATAATTTCCTCCTACACTCCTCTTTATTTCATATATAATTATAATATTTTTTCTGAAAAATCAAAACAGATATCGTTTATTATATTGTATAATTTTGTTATAAGATACCAATTATTCATGTAGAAAGCTGGTGATTCAGTGAATAATCGATTTAGCATTGCTTTACTTCTCACTATTATTACGACAAATATTATTCTCTATTTCTTCTTACCATTACGTATTGTTACGAAATGGGACTTCAATGGAACACCTACATCAACAATGGATAATAGTACTTTTGTGATCGTAAATATAATTATATGTTCCTTCTTATTCTTTTTATTTTTAGCTTTATCTAAAGCAACGAGTAACGAGAAATTTCTCCATTGGATCGGCAACACAATGTTACTATTCTTATTTTTTGTCGATATTGTCATTGCCCTTATAGCTCTTGGTTTTTCACTTCCTCTTGATCATTTTATATTTTTAGGATTAGGGCTTTTATTTATATTAATAGGTTATTTCAGTTCCAAAATTGATACGACTAAATCAACCGTTTCCTTGGAATGGAATGATAAGCACCTTGAAAAAAGAGCTTCAAATATTAGTAGTATTTCAATGATGATAGCAGGTATTTTCCTAGCGGGGCTTCCATTTATCGTTTCTACTCCTTATAGAGGTTATGCTATACTAGCGATTATTTTAGGAATGACGCTTGTCATTTTACCGAGTACGATTTATTTACTTATTAAAGATAGCAAGCAATCTACTTCTTAAAAAAATAGGAGGTTACATCCCTCCTATTTCAGCTAAATATTTTCTTTTTCGTCTTTTCTATCTCAACTAAAATCCCTTTCTCTATCCAACCTTCTACTCCATCTTTTTTAATTAAATCATATCCTGAGCAGCTACCATCAATAAGAGAAACAAAGTCACCTTTTCTTACACTTATTTGCGCACAAGATATATCCGTTTTCACTGTGTATTCACCTGAATCAAGTTGCCTAATATATTCATCTTTCACATAAAGTAATGTATTCGTTTCCTTTTGCCTGCATATTGTGTAATCTTGCTTCTTCTCAATAGGCTCTATGTAATAATGTGGATAGGTAACCCCGCCCTGCATTGTTGCATCGGCATGAAAATCTGCTATTACTTCATACTCTGGAAAACAGTCTACATATGTATAAGAAAACTTATCACCTGTTGGTTTCCTCTGAATGATAAATGCATTTAATTGCCCTGCCTCTTTAATCGTATTTCCGCCGTCAATTGCAATAATCTTTTTTTCCTTATCAATAACAGGATTATTAGACGGTGCTTCATCAGAATAGTTCACAACAGGCCAATGTCCAACAACTACATACTTATTTGCTTTATGTGATTGATTGAAAAACTCCGGCATTGCTATCGCATTTTTTCGTTCTGTTTCTTTCCAATCCTCTCTATCTTCAAGGCCAGCATGTACAAAAATATAATCTTCCGTTTCAATCGCTGTTGGTAATTCTGTTAGCCACTTTATTTCTTTTGAGAAATGGCTCATTAATTTTCTTTTCAATTCACGGATATCACTTTCTTCATGAACGTTCATATTCAATTGCCCTAGCCATTCATTAAAAATTGTATTCTTTTGCGTACATAAATAATGTATTAGCGCCGGATTTTCATTTACAAGCGCTTCAACTACAACTTCACAATTCCCTTCAACTACATAAACGTTTGGCTTACTAACTACTAGATCCATCACATAGTTTACGACGCCAATACTATTTCTTCCTTTCTCACAAAGATCGCCATTAATAATTAAATAATCTTCATCTTGAAAATTAACTTTATGTAGTAGTTCCTTAAAAAGATCTAATTCTCCATGAATATCAGAAATAATGATGACTCTTACATCATTTGGTATAGATAATTTCTTTATTTTTTCCAAGTTTAAACGCTCCTAACATTCTCTAAATTCAAGATTCCATTTTTAATTTCTAATATTCGACAAATCATATTGCTAGACCTGTTCCTAGCTCAAATCTGAAAAAGAAAATAGGTTCCATATATCTTTACATATGGAACCTACTTAATATTATAACGCTTTATAAAAAGAATAGCTTACCTTATTAAAGCCCTCTCTTTCATAAAAACGATGTGCATCAATTCTTGGAAACGCAGATGTAAGAACGATAGAACTGCATCCTTTTTCTTCCCCCCATTTTTCTACATATGACAGCAGAATCTTACCATACCCTTTTGATCTGTGAGCTTCCGCAGTTACAAGGTCATACACAAAAACATGTTTCTCATTATAAAAATTCGTACAAATCGCTACACCAGCTAGACTAACAACTTCTTCATCTTCATTACGTAGCGAAAATAGTTTATAATTTTCTTCTTTCATTTTTTGAAATAAAGAACTTGCCTCTTCTCTTGAAATTTTCGTTCTTAATTGTTGTAATACGGGAAATACATCGTGTAGATCCGCTTCTGTTACTACTGCTTTAACATTCATTATGATTCGCCCCTTACTATTTATAAAATTTTCTAAATGTTATATCATTATTATAGAAAGCGACTGCCCTTAGTTTAAGTGACAGTTCTATTGTTTTTTATAAGGCCAGTATAAAGTGAAACTTTAATCAGCCCTCACCAATTGGGCTTTTACGGGCAGTTGATTCCCACCTAACTTCTTTGCTTCCGCTGAATTTTGAGGTGAGGGTCTTACTGCCCGTTAATGCGGGATAAAAAGGAGCGTCTATAAATGGATTTGAATATTCCTTTAGTGTTACAAAATAAAACACCTATTTACTTACAAATTTACGAATATATGAAACGCGAAATCTCTCATGGATCACTATGTGCTGGTACACGCCTTCCTTCTCACAGAAATTTAGCTATGCAGCTTAATGTGAGCCGTATTACAGTTGAATCCGCTTATCAACAATTACTAGCTGAAGGTTACGTAGAAAGCAAACCGAAACGCGGGATTTTTGTTGCGGAAGTAGATATTGATGTCATTCAAAAGAAACAACAAATTGCGTCAAACAGTGCTAACAATAAAGAAAAAGAACAATATAATTATGATTGTAGTCAAGGACTTATTGATCAAAAAGCTTTTCCCATAACAAACTGGAAAAGAGCATTACACGAAACTTTATTTCAGTATGAAAATGAATTATTTGCCAAAGAGGATCTACAAGGTGAGCTCGTTCTACGAGAACATATTTCAAAATATTTATATCATGCTCGCGGGGTACATTCTTCACCTGATCAAATTATTATTGGAGCAGGTACGCAGCCTCTTCTTTGGCTACTCCTTCAACTACTTGGTTCAAAAAAAGAATACGGAATCGAAAACCCTGGATTTCACCGTATACCTGCTATGATTCAAAGTTCTGGCCTTCCTGTTCACCCTATCCCTTTAGATGATAAAGGAATTCATATTTCTGCTTTACGTGAATCGGGTTCCAATGTGGCATATGTCACTCCATCTCACCAATTTCCACTCGGAATCATTATGCCGTTATCTAGAAGACTCGAGTTATTAAAATGGGCGAATGATTGTAAAGGGTATATTATTGAAGATGATTATGATGGAGAATTTCGCTATATTGGAAAACCTATTCCTTCTTTACAAGGACTAGATTCAAATGAACGTGTTATTTATATGGGAACTTTTTCGAAATCTTTTTTACCTTCTTTACGAATGGGATATATCGTTTTACCACCTCATCTGTTAAAAACCTATAAAAAACTTGGTGGTATGTATAAACAAACGGTTTCTACAATGCAACAACTTACCTTTGCTACCTTTATTCAAAGTGGGGATTGGGAACGTCATATTAACCGAAGTCGTACGTTATATAAAAGAAAGCATATTTCTTTAATTAAATCTATTACAAACGAAATGGGGAATAACGTGCATATACTCGGTGAACAATCCGGACTTCATATTGTACTTCACGTTCATAATGGTATGAACGAACAAGAACTTATTCATGCAGCTGCAAAAGAACGTATTAAGTTATACCCTCTCTCGACATACGATTCTGTTCATAATGTGAAGAAGGAGTCATATGTATTACTCGGTTTTGGTAGTATTCCAGAGAATCGTATCGAAACCGTTGTCCAATTATTGAAAAAGGCCTGGTTCCCAAAATAAGAATAGCTCCACGTAAGTATAACTTACGTGGAGCTATTTCATTCACTATTTTTCTGATCTCGCTGCCCTTCCCGGACGTTTGACACCAGTTGTTTCTGTTGAATAAGACGCTTCAATTATAGCAGTTGGATCTACAGAGAGAACGAGATCTTTCATTTTCGGATAAATGAAACGGTTTGTAATACAGTAGATGATTCTCTTATGTTCTCCTAAAAAACCACCTTCTCCATGTAGATATGTAACGGATAATTGCAGTTCTTTCATAAGTAAATCGCCTATTTCTTTATTCTTACCAGAAATAATCATAACGCTCTTTCCTTGATTAATACCATCTAATATGAAATCAATCATCTTCGTAACAATATAGAAAATTGCTAATGAGAACATCGCTTGTTCAATTGAAAACAAAATGGCAACAAAGATAAAAATAACTGCATTTACAGCAAGTAAAAATGTACTAATCGGCACTTTAAAATGTTTATTCATCCAAACAGCTAACATTTCTGATCCATCAATTGCTCCGCCCATTTTTACTACAATCCCTACACCAACACCAAATAGAACTCCTCCATAAAGAACAATTAACAATTCAGAAGTTGTAATTGCTGGAAATGGTTTTAAATAAATCAATCCGAGTGTTGTAACAACATTTGCATAGGATGTACGAATAAAGAACTTCTTTCCCATTACTTTTGCAGTAAATAATAAAATCGGAATATTAATTCCTAAGAACACCCCATAAAGCGGCAACCCAGCAACTTTATTCGCCATAATTGCAATAGCAGTTACCCCGCCATCTACTAATCCGTTAGGTGCTAAAATAAGCTCCAATGAACCCGCTACAATAATCGAGCCAATTGTTAATAATATGTATTCAAATACTTTCTTCATTCATTACCCCCAAAACTTATATATTTTCTTAGTATTATTTTAACGTAATTTCAATGCCAATTCAAAGATATCAGTTTATATACACAAAAGTTTCACCTTTACAATGATTTTTTATGTAATTTATTTATAGAAACACACTTACATATTACAGTAAGTGTGCTCCAAACATTTATTTAAGTTTTGAGTATGAATTCATTTTTAATATTTCATCAACTGCCCTATTATAACCACCAGCATTTCGAAGTGACTCTCCAACTTTACGACTTTTTTCCTTAAACGTTACATCATCCATCACTTTCTTTACAGACTCACGTAACATTTCAGAAGTTAATTCTTTGCGATTAAGCCTTATTCCAGCCCCTACTTCATTTATTCGTTTCGCAACTAAAGGCTGATCTCCTGTTACCGGAATTACAACTAACGGGACACCGTAATATAGTGCTTCACTTGAACTATTCATACCGCCATGTGTCACGAATACATCAGCATACTGTAATAGTTCTAATTGCGGCACATAATTATACAACTTAAAGTTATTCGGAATGTTTTCAAATTGACTTATATTTATCTTCTTACCAACAACTAATACGACTGTCGCTTCTACATCTTTAAACGCTTCAAAACATTTTTCATATAACTCAGGTTGTTCATTAAAAACTGTTCCCATAGAAATGAAAATCAATTTTTCATCTTTTAAATCTTCCATAGGAAAGCTACCTACTTCTTTTCGAGTAGCAATTGATGGGCCAACAAACTTATACGATTCATCGAATACATCTGAACGCGGCTGATATTCCTTTGAAGTATACACAATTGTAATATCACCAGGATGGTTCATAATATCATACATACTATTACATTTCATTCCATACTGTTTGTTCCATTTTTCCATTCCCGCTAAACAAGATTGATACAATGGATTCGTTTCATCTACTTCTCTTGATTCATGTTCATCGTTAAAAGTAATGTACTGATTAAAAGCAAACGTTGTACAAGAAGAAACACTAGGTAACTTTAAAACATTGGCTATAATACGTCCTACTGGAAAGTGATTATCATATATCAAATAATCGTACTTTTCCCCTTTTGTTTCTTCTACAATTTGAGTAACAATACGTTCTGATGCTTCCATCATATGAGACAGCATTGTCAAAGGACTCCCACCTTCATTTACTCGCTCCATAATATTAATTTGAGAGAGGAAATTCTCAAACACTCGGAATTGTGCACCTGTTGCTTCAATCTTCTTTCTATAATCTTCAATACAATACGAAACAACTGTCTCCCCTCGCCGAATTAACTCACTTACAATAGCTAAAGTCGGATTTATATGACCTTCTCCAGGGAAATTTATTACGAGTACGTTTGCCATCATATTCTCTCCTATCTAATATTATTAATAATTAATTATATTAATTAATTTAAAACTATTATAAAGGAATCTATTCTATTTCTTCACATTTTTCTCTTCATTTTATTATTGAGAAATATTTTTCATAACCTACTTTATACCCCTATTGAAAGTGTGCTTAACTCTTCATTTACTAAAAAATATGAGATTTATATTTTGTATTTTTACAGATTTATCATCAAAAAATTATTTTGACAATTCATACAAAAGTAGAAAAATATAATTTTCACACTGATTTCTCACCGTAAATTTATTTAAGTTCTATGTTGTCCCTATCATTACCCACTTCGTACACATTCTGTTATATAATGAATTTATCGAATTTACAGAAAAGGAGCACCTTCATGCTACAACAACTCTTCGCTTCACCTATTTTATCTGTTCAAACTTTACATCCAAGTTATGAAGACCATGCAAGCGATGTGTTTCTCGTCCAAACAAAAGATGAAGAAGTCATCGTTCGTTCCTCAAAAATGACTGAAGAACCAAACAATGATTTTTGGTGGGGATGCAAAAACCTTTTTGGAATCGATCCAAGGAACGTACATCAGTTAGAATATATACACGAATTATTGAAAAAGCATACTAACTTGCCCATCCCCACTATTTTGCAAAAACATGTTTTAAATGGCCGAAAGTATGTTAGTGTCGAAAAACTAACAGGAAGTACGCTGCAATCCTTTGTCGGACAATCTGATTCAATTTTATTCAGCCTTGGAAAAGGACTAGCAGAAATTCATTCGTTTCAAGCAGAGTTTATAGGAAATCCATCAGGTACTTTCCAAGTTCCACTAGAAGAATGTAAGTCTCACATATTAAAAGTCAGTAAAGAACTTGTAAATAGGTTTTATTCCAATAATGCGAGCATCCGTAACGCATTTCCTACTTTTGAACAACAACTTTCTTCCTTACCGGTACCAAAGGAAGCAACGCTCGTTTTAATTGATATGGACCCTACTCAGTTTTTATCAGATGGTACAACTATTACAGGTTTAGTAGATACAGAAGCCTATGCAGTTGCTCCCCGAGAACTTGATTTTATCAGCTTAGAATATGTATTTACAGAAAAGGAAGCTCATGCTTTTAAACAAGGTTACGAAACCATTATGCCCATTCCTCGTCTTGCAGAATGTAGACATCCTTATCGATATTTGTACCGGTTATTATCTATTCAGGGCAGTGTGGAGTTAGAGAAGTGGCTAAATCATCCATCCTATTTTTAAATACGAATGTGAGGGATTATAAAATGAATATTGAACGAAAAAAATCTTTAACAGCAAACGAAATTCAGCACATGAAAGATTTAGCTCATATTTGCGGGCAACACGATCAAATTGATTACTCGTCAGATTTACATATAAACTTTTTAACTGCTCGTAATAAAGAAGAGATACATGATTTTTTACTCTATGACGATACTCAATTAATTGGTGCATTAAGTATGTATGACTTTGAAAGACCGACAAAACTGGAGTTAATAGGGTTTGTTCACCCAAACTATAGGAAACAACATATAGGTGCTATTCTTTTGCAAACCGCAATGAAAGAAGTACGAAAAAGAGAGGTAGATGAAGTACTTCTTATTATGAATGGGGATTCTGCTTCCGGGAAAGAATTTGCAAAGCATATGAAGTTACCTTATTTATATAGTGAATATAGTATGGAGTTCCAAGCAAAAGAAGTGCAAAAACCAACAAAGAATACTATACAGCTCACTCTTGCATCTTCAGAATCACTTCTTGATCTTATTGACCTTTCCAGTCAAGCCTTTGGAGATTCAGTAGAAAATACCTCTATATGGTTACAAAAAATGATGAATTCACCTTCTCATCAAGTATATAGTGCTCTTATCGACGAAAAAGTGATAGGAACGATTACAGTTTCGAAGCAAGAGCAATCTACTATACTATCAGGATTTGCCGTTCATCCTTCCTATCAAGGTAAAGGATACGGAAAAGATATTCTTAGTTATATGGTACATACCCTTATTACAGAAGGAGCTTCAACAATTGAATTAGACGTTGCAACAAAAAACATCAATGCTTTACAACTATATACACAATGTGGTTTTGAAATGAAAGCGAAGCATGACTACTATAATGTAATGAATTTTGAGGTGAATGCATGTGTCTAAAAAACTAATATATTCTGATTATGATATTTTCGCATCCATTTATAATAAACATTGGGGGCATTACGCTGAACACTCCTATCTACTTTTGGAAAAACTCATTTTACAATATGCACCACCACACTCTCATATTTTAGATCTTTGCTGCGGGACTGGTCACCTTACTAAGAAATTAATTGATAATACTTTTGTAGTAACTGGTATAGATGGTTCTGCCCAAATGATTGAATACGCACGTCAAAACGCGCCAAACGCAACCTTTATCGTCGATGATGCTCGCTATTTCAACATAAATGAGCAATTTCAATATGTTATCTCTACTGGCGATAGCTTAAACCATATTTTGAAATTAGATGAATTAAAACGTGTTTTTCGCAATGTTTATTCCGTATTACATAGCGAAGGTACATTCGTATTTGATATGAATATGGAAAAAGGGTTTCTTGAAAATTGGATTGCTTCGTTTCATATTTCAGCGGATGAATATGTTTGTACGATTGATTCTACATATGATGATGAAAATAAAAAAGCTATCATGAACTTTATACTATTTCAACATGACATAGATAATAATTGGGCAAGAAGTGATTTTTCTTTTGAAGAGGCTTGTTATTCAAATGAAGAAATAATTTCTTCACTGGAATCCGTAGGTTTTAAAAACATTCAACTACACGGTACAAATAGAACATTTTTCATTTGTCAAAAATAAAAAAAACTGAATCATATCGATTCAGTTTTTTCTTAGTATATTTACAATAGCAGTCGTTTCATTATTTTCTTTATAAACTCGCGGGATTCTTCTGTCTAACATACATGTAACTTCATAGTTAATTGTACCTAACATATCCGCTATTTCTTCTACTGCGATGTTTTCTTCGCCTTGTTTACCGTAGAATACTACTTCGTCTCCCACTTGTACTGGCATTGCTTTTGAAACGTCTAACATAAGCTGATCCATACAAACACGACCAATAACAGGTACTCGAACTCCATTTATTAATGCATGCCCTTTATTAGATAACTGACGGTTATAGCCATCAGCATAACCAATCGGTACAGTGGCAATCCATTCTTCACCAGTCGTTACATACGTATTCCCATAACTTACACCGCGATTTTTCTTCGCATGCTTAATATGGGCTACTTTTGATTTTAACGACAACGCAGGCTGTAGAGAAACAACTGAATGATCTACCTCTTTTGAAGGATACATTCCATAAATCCCAATACCTACACGAACCATATTTTGAAATGTATTGCTAAGTTCCATTGAACCTGCACTATTTGAACTATGAATATACGGAATATGAATTCCTAATTCTTTTGCTGCATTGACAGCTTTCTCAAATAAACTTGTTTGCATATTCGTATATGATTTATCGATTTCATCTGCCGTAGAGTAATGTGTAAACATTCCTACTACCTCCACATACTCCATACGTTTTAATTCTTCTAAAAATGGTTTAACCTCTTCTTCTTGTAAACCGATACGACTCATCCCTGTATCAATTTTCACTTGAATTTGCGCTTTCTTTTGAAGACGGTTTGCGATTTCATTTATACCTTGTAAATCTTCACTTCTATAAACAGTCATCATAACGTCATATTGAATTGCCTCTTCCGCAGCCGCTACTGACGTATAGCCTAAAATTAAAATCGGCACGTTAATTCCTGCTTCTCTTAACTCTATCGCTTCATCTACAAATGCAACTGCAAGCTGATTTATTCCTGCTTCAATAGCAGCTTTCGCAACTTCAACTGCCCCATGACCATACCCATTCGCTTTTACAGCAGCCATCATTGCAATATTTTCATCATTCACTCGTTTTTTAAATTCTTTTACATTATGTTTTACTGCATTTAAGTCAACTTCAACAATTGTATCTCTTCCATATTTCAAACTCATTGGTCTAACTCCTAACTCAATAATTGCATTCCATTCTATTTCACGTTTCATATGACCTTTTACAATATAATACTTTTCAATATGCTAGTCAAACTACTAGAATTTTCGGAATTTTGAGTATGATATAATACCCTCAAGAAACTATTATATACGGAGAAGAGGAGAATTACAATGTTTGTACAATCTGCATTGCATCAACTTAAAGTTGCTGTTGATACTTCTATTCAAATGCTTAACCAATATAATGATGTCGATTTAAAAATACAACCCATTCACGCAAAACGATCTGTATTTGAAATGTGTGCACATCTTTCTCTTATTTGCCATGCAGATCTACTCATTTTAAATGGTAGTACGGAAAAACAACTACACACTTTTTATAAAGAACAAACACCCGAAACAATTATGCAAATGCAACAAGCGATGATACAGGGCTATGATTTACTTTCTAAAACTTTTTTATCCTATTCAAATGAACAATTAGCAGAAATGAAGACTGCTTATTGGGGTATTTCTTATTCACGATTTGAATGGTTGCTTGAAATTGTTGCACACTTTTATCATCATCGTGGGCAAGTTCATATTTTACTATGTGAGCATATAAAAGATCCTAACATACCTTTATTTCAATAAAGGTATGTTAGACGACATGAAACTTCTCTAAGGCAAATAAAATACCACCTTCACTCGCCTTCTTTATAACAAAATCAGCTCTTGTTTTTAACTCTTCTCCAGCATTCCCCATCGCAATACCTAATTCTACATACTGCAACATCTCAATATCATTTCTACCGTCACCAAAAGCAACCGCTTCTGATTTACAAATATTCAAATGATCTAATACTTTTTGAATTGCGGTGAGCTTCGATACTTTACTATCTTCCAATACATTTATTACGTAATTATGAAAACGCTCAAACGTAAGCATAGGATATCTTTCAAGAAATTTTTGAGCTTCTATTTCATCTGAATACAGACATAAGCAATAGATTTCTTCTGACAAATCCCTACTTTTTTCAGGATACTTCTCTAAATTCAACGTCTCGCTAAGCGCTTGCATTACACGCTCATTATCCGAGGCTATTCCGTTCATTGCAAAATCCTCGGTAAAATAAGAAATACCGTGACCATGTAATTCAGCAAATCTCGAGATATCATGAACGATTTCACGTGAAAGTACTGATTTATGTATAACTTTTTCACCACATTTTATATGGGCACCATTTGCAGAAATAAACGTATTTATGCCTAGTTCCATAAATTGCGAACATAAGCTATATGGTCTCCCTGTCGTAACAACTACATGAATCCCTTTATCTATTAACCTTTGTATCGCTTCTTTTGTACTTTCGTGCATACTTCTATCAATCTCACTTAAAAGCGTACCGTCAACATCGAAAAATACAACTTTGTACATAATTCTCTACATCCCGTCCAAATGATTCGTATCATTAATGAAATGTACCGTTTTTTGTTCACCGTCAATTTCAATTAAGCTTATTCCCGTATCTCCCATTTTAAAATAATAGTCCATTGAAATTGGCATTTTGAAGAACGCACGTAATAGACTATTTATTACACCACCGTGTGCAACAATTGCTATCCGTTCATAAGTATTCTCTGTTACGATTTTAGAAAAGATTCCTTCTATTCTCATTCTAAATTCAATAAATGACTCCCCGTTTTCAAAACGATCATGAAGAAACTTTGGCTCTGGATATTTCTTTGCTTCTTCAAATGATAAGCCTGCTTGCACTCCATTATTGAACTCCATTAATTCCTCTTCTAGTTGAATTGGACATCCAATTCCTTCAGCTAACGTTTCACCTGTTTCACGAGCACGTTTTAATGTACTTGCCCAAATGAAATCTGGCGGAAAATCTGCTTTCACTTTCTGTACAAGCCTTTGCACTTGCTGTCTTCCCTTTTCTGTTAATTCAAAGTCAGCTCGTCCTTCATGTACCTGTAAAATGTCCGCTTCGGATTCTCCGTGACGTATTAGTAGTATTTGTATGTATATTCCCCCTTATCTCCTTAAAACCAAGACTAAATTCTAACATATTATTTAAAAATTTCAAAACAATAAAAGCAATCCTCATTCATATAAGAATGAAAATTGCTTTTATTACTAACTAATTTTCTTTTAAACTTTCTTTAGACCTTCCGCCTACTCCCCAATGAGAACTTGGGATTTCATTCACTAAAACACGAACCCGTCCAACATCTACATCTAAGTTTTTCGCAACTACCTCTGTAACATCAAATATTAGATTTTGAATTTGCTCCTGCTTTCTACCTTCTATTATTTGAATTTGTATAATGGGCATTTTTATCTCTCGCTTTACTATTTATTCACAAAACATTGCTACACTTCCCAAATCATCAAATTGTGCAATGATAGAATCTCCGGCTTTAAATGCAATCGCTTCAGATAATGCTCCACTTAATACAATATCACCTTTTTTAAATCCTTCATTTTGTAAACCAAGTTTATTTACCGCCCAAGCAATTGCCTCTGCTGGATGTCCCAGTACAGCTGCTCCTGTCCCAGTCGTAGCAATCTTACCGTTCTTTGACATAACCATTCCTACATTTGCTAAATCTATATTCTTAACATCAATCCATTTACTTCCTAACAAAAATTTTGAAGAGGAACAATTATCTGCTATTACATCAGGTAATGTAAATTTAAAATTTAAATATCTACTATCAATCACCTCTAAAGCTGGCGCAACATATTTTGTTGCCTTTAATACATCGTCAGCTTTCACATTCGTTCCCTGTAAATCCTCACCTATTAAAAAAGCAATCTCTGGCTCTATTTTCGGATGAATCAGCGTTTCATATTGTAATGGCTCCCATTCGAATGCAAGCATATCGTGCAACAAGTATCCGTAAATCGCTTCATCAATCCCCATCATTTGTTGTTTTGCCTTACTCGTTAATCCAAGTTTCACACCAACTCTTTTAGAACCTTCGCTCATTTTTTGTTCAATTAAACGTTTTTGCAATTTATAAGCATCCTCTACTGTTAAATCAGGATGCTTATCCGTTACTTTTACTACTTCTTTTCTTTCCTTTTCAGCTTGAAGTAAATAGTCAATAATTTCTATATCTGCCCCTTTCACTAAAGCCATATGTTACACCTCCATTTTTATCTTTGCTAATTCTGCAGCTACATCTAAAATCATATCCTCTTGTCCTCCAACTACTTTTCTTTTCCCCAGTTCTATTAAAATATCACGTGCGTCTACATTAAAGCGTTGTGCCGCCCTTTCAGCATGTAATAGAAAGCTAGAGTATACCCCTGCATATCCCATTACTAGACTGCCTTTTTGAATTTCTTGTGGTACTGGTAATAACGGGGCAACAATCTCCTCTGCGACGTCCATCATCTTATATAAATCTATATCTAGCTTATATCCCATACGATCCAAAACAGCAAGCAATACTTCTGTTTGAGTATTTCCAGCTCCTGCCCCAAGACATCGTACACTTCCATCAATACGTGTCGCGCCCTCCTCAATTGCAGTAATTGTATTTGCTACTGCAACCGAAAGATTATTATGACCATGAAAACCAATTTCAATATTTAAAGATTGACGCAAAGCACGAATACGTTCACGTACTTCATGAGGCAATAAAGCTCCTGCAGAATCTGTTACATAAACTGCTTCTGCACCATAACTTTCCATAAGCTTTGCTTGCTCTACTAACTTTTCAACCGATGCAGAATGTGCCATCATTAAAAAACCGCACACTTCTATATCTAACTCACGTGCAAATTGAATATGTTGAGCGGAAACATCCGCTTCTGTTACATGTGTTGCGACACGAACAAGTTTCGCACCGATATTTGCAGCTTGCTTTAATTCATGAATCGTTCCAATACCAGGAATTAACAAGACAGCTACTTTAGCTTGCCTACACTCATCTACCGCGGCTTCAATGAGCTTCATTTCATTAACTAATGACTTCCCATATTGTAAAGTAGAGCCACCTAAACCATCTCCATGACTCACTTCGATATAATGCATACCTGCCTCATCTAATGTCCTTGTTACAGATCGAACTTGCTCTTCTGTAAATTGATGTTTCATTACATGACTTCCATCACGTAAACAAACTTCTGTTATTCTCACTGGTCTTTCACTATTTCGCCTCATTCATTACACCTCTTTTCTTCTCTGAAATGATTTGCGTTGCAAATTCTTCACCTACTTTTAATGCTGCAGCTGTCATTATATCTAAATTACCGGCATAAGGAGGAAAATAATCTCCAGCTCCTTCAACTTCTAAAAATACAGTTACACGATTCCCATCAAACATTGGCTCTTGTTTCAAAGAGTAACCAGGAACATACGTCCTAACCCGTTCAACCATCTTATGAATTACTTCATAGATAGAAACCTCATCCATATCCTTAACTTCACAATAAATCGTATCTCTCATTAATATAGGTGGCTCTGCAGGGTTTAATATAATTATCGCCTTCCCCTTATCAGCCCCACCAACTTCTTCAATTCCACGCTTTGTCGTAATTGTAAATTCATCAATATTTGCTCTTGTACCTGGACCTGCACTTAAACTGGAAATTGTAGCAACGATTTCTGCATATGTAACATTCGCCACCTCATTAATAGCATGAACAATCGGGATTGTTGCTTGTCCCCCGCACGTAATCATATTAACGTTTTTCTTATCTAAAAAATTATTATTTCGAATAGCAGGACAAACAAATGGCCCATATGCAGCCGGTGTTAAGTCAATTACTATTTTTTCAAGCTCTTCTAACGTTTTCGCATGATAACTATGTGCTTTAGCTGAAGTTGCATCAAATACAATATCAGCTAAACTGGGATTATCAATAATCGCCTGTATTCCATTATCAAAAACCTCATATCCGGCTTCTTTCGCTCTCTTTAAACCATCCGATTCGGATTCTATTCCAATCATGGCATTTAGCTCTATAACTTTACTATTTTTTAATTTATACATTAAATCCGTACCAATATTACCTGATCCAATTATAGCCGCCTTTACTTTCTTCACGTCTATCCCCCCTTTTCTCAACACTTTAACCTATATGAATGTAACAGAAACCGATCCGAGTGATCCGAAGTCAGCTTGAATACTGTCTTTACTATTCACTGAGACTGCACCAGATAACGCACCTGGTAAAATTAACTCACCTGCTTTTAATCCAATATTAAATTCATGTAGTTTATTAGCTAACCAGGCAATAGCTTGTGCAGGATGCCCTAATGCGGCCGCCCCAGCACCTGTTGCAATTAAACTATTATTTTTATATAGTGTCATCCCAGTTGTACGTAAATCTACTTTATTTATGCTAGATAATGTATTACCAATTACAACCTTTGCTGACGAGCCATTATCCGCTACTGTATCAACCAATTTGATTTTCCAATCAGCAATACGGCTATCAATTATTTCAAGTGTAGGTACAACATACTTTGTTGCCATCAGTACATCAATGTATGTAATATTAGGCCCTTTTAAATCTCTCTCTAAAACAAATCCTATTTCTGCTTCTACTTTCGGAGATAGAAAAGAACTTATTGCGATTGTACTTCCATTTTCTATTTTCATGTCATCTAACAAATGTCCATAATCTGGTTCATTTACCCCAAGCATCTCCTGCATCGCAACACTCGTAAGTCCAACTTTCTTTCCGATTACACAATGCCCATTTTCCAACTTTCTTTCTACTACTTCAAGCTGAATATTATAAGCATCCTCAACTGATAAATCAGCATATCTCTCAGTAAAAGGAGGTATCCCTATACGTGAATCTTCAGCCTGTAATAGTTCATCAGCTAACTCTTTCATTAACAATTGCTCTCACCTCATTTTTTAATTTATATATCCTCAATTCTTTACATTGTAGACTAGCCCCCATCCATCTACTTATTTTTATAAACACCAGATGGGAGCTCTTTGTATGTTAAGTTAAAATATTATCCTTATAATTTCATCGTTACCGTCTTAGCTTCTGTATAAAATTCGAAACTATGACGCCCACCTTCTCTACCAATACCACTTGCCTTTGAACCTCCAAATGGAGTACGTAAATCTCGGACATACCAACAATTAATCCATAGTAAGCCTGAATCAATTTGCGAAACCACTCGTTGTGCTCGTCTAAGATCATTTGTCCAAACAACTCCAGCTAGTCCATAAATGGAATCATTCGCAATACGAATTGCATCCTCCTCCGTTTTAAATGGAATAACAACTAAAACTGGACCAAATATCTCTTCCTGTGCTACACGCATACTGTTATCAACATCATATAGAATAGTAGGTTCATAAAAGTTTCCTTCCACTAGACTCTCTACTCTTTTTCCACCATAGGCTAATTTTGCCCCTTCTGAAATTCCTATTTCTACATAACGATCAACTGTTTCTAAATGAGATTTTGATACAAGCGCTCCCATATCTGTCTCTTCAGAAAGAGGATCTCCAACTTTTATTCTTTTTACAGCCTCTACAAATTTCTCTAAAAACTGTTCATATACACTTTCTTGCACTAGTAATCTTGAACCAGCTAAACAAATTTCTCCTTGATTCCGATAAATAGCTTCAATTGAGCCTTGTACTGCTTCATCTAGATCTGCATCTTCAAATACGATATTCGCTGATTTACCTCCTAGTTCTAATGAAACAGGTATTAAGTTCTCTGATGCATTACGCATAATTGTCTTGCCTGTATTACTTTCTCCAACAAATGAAATTCTTCTAACAGCTGGATGTGTTGTCATTTTTGTCCCAACAGTATTTCCCGGACCTGTAATAATATTAAGTACACCTGGTGGTAGTCCTGCATCATTTGCAATTTTACCAAGCATAACTGCACTTAATGGAGTATAAGAGGCTGGTTTGACAACAACAGTATTACCAGAAGCAAGTGCCGCTGATGCTTTCCATGTCATTTGCATAAATGGCAAATTCCAAGGAATGATTAAACTTGTCACTCCCGCAGGAGCATACTTTGCATATGACATAAAATTATGTTTGTCATAGTGCTCGTGCACCATATATTTAGCCATTTCAGCAAAGAAGCGAAAATTATGAGCCGAACGTGGTATATCGAATCCTTTACTTTCTTTAATTGGCTTTCCCACATCCAGAGTTTCTATATAAGCTAGTTCATCCACTCTTTCCATAATCAAATCCGACATTTTGCATAAAATATTTGATCGCTCTTCCACAGGCATTTTACTCCAAATGCCGCTTTTAAATGTACGTTCTGCCACATCAATTGCTCTTTTGGTGTCCTCTTCATTTGCCTTTGCAATAGATGCAAGCTTTCTATTCGTTGCTGGATTGAACGTATCAAACGTTTCACCACATACAGAATCCACATACTGTCCATCAATAAACAATTTCGCATCTTTCACTTTCAGTTTGTCCGCTAATAATTCTTTGTTCACCTTCCTTACCTCCTACTCCTCAATTTCTAAAACCATCTCAATTTCAATTGTTGTATTATTAGGTAACTGAGCCATACCGACTGCTGAGCGAGCATGTTTCCCCTTTTCTCCAAATATATCTACTAATACATCCGATGCACCGTTCATTACTTTTGGCTGATTAATAAAGTCTTCCGTACTATTTACAAAACCAAGTATTTTTACAATTCGTTTTACCTTATTTAAATCACCTAGTTCATTTCTCACAACACTTAACAAATTCAACATCGATTGCCTTGCCGCTTTATACCCTTCATCAATTGAAATATCTTTTCCTAATTTCCCGTGATACTCATCTACGCCTTGTCCAGCAGTAAATAATAAGTTACCTACTCTTACACAACTAACATAATTTCCAACTGCCGGGCGAATAGCTGGTAGTGTAATTCCTAACTCACTTAGTTTATCCTCAGGTGTTTGTACTCTCTGCATATGCTACACCTCGTTTTTTTATATCAATATTTAAAAATTCCGCAGCATTTCCCCCAAGCATTGCTGCTTTTTGTTCCTCTGATAAACTGGCTGTTTCATCAATCACTTTACCCGGATCAACTTCTCGCAATAAAAATGGATAATCTGAACCCATGAAAATCTTTTCATGCCCAAACCTTTCAATCATATATTTCAAATTAATAGGATCATAATTTAAAGAATCAAAATAAAATTTCTTTGCATAATAACTAGGAGGATGCGTAGTCAATCGTAAATGCGGCCATACTTTCCAGCCTTGATCTAACCTTGGCAAAATATATGGGAAAGAGCCGCCGCCATGCGCAAAACAAACCTTTAGCAGTGGAAACTTCTCCATTATTCCACTCCATACTAATGTAGCTGCCGCAAGTGCCGTTTCACTCGGCATCCCAACTGTATACATAAAATTATGATGTGGCATTCTATCACGTCCTAATGTTTCCCATGGATGAATAAAAATCGGAACTTGCCATTTTTCAGCCATTCGAAAAAATTCAATAAACGATGGGTCATCTAAATTTTTTCCATTTACGTTTGTACCAATTTCAATACCATGTAAATGTAATTCCGTTATACAACGCTCCATTTCACGAATCGCAGTTTCTCCATCTTGCATCGGAACCGTTCCTAATCCTACAAAACGATCTGGATATGCTAAAACTGTTTCTGCAATAAAATCATTTTGAATACGTGCCATACTTTCGGCTTCCTCTGGTTTTGCCCAATACGAAAATGTAACGGGGATTGGTGATAGAACTTGAATATCAACACCTTCACGATCCATATCTTCAATTCTTTTCTTAGGACACCATACTTGGTCTGTCACGTCTCGAAAATTTTTACCTCCAACCATAATACTTGCACCACATGTACAAGTCCGATTTAATATCGGCCAACGACCGCCACCAAACTTCTCTTCAAAATCTGGAAAAGTTTCAGGAATAATATGTGTATGAAAATCTATTCGCACTTCCATTCCTCCACTTCCTCTGGCATAATATGACCGCAGTTTTTACACGCTCGAATTTCTTTATTTGAATTAAAACTATGAATTGCTTCTTTTACTTGTTTTTCAATATCACTTAATTGGACGCGTACACGATGCATTTCATGATTACACTCATCACAGAACCAAACGAAATCCTCAAGTTCTCCTTGGCTACGTTTTCTTTCAATTACGAGCCCATATGTGTTAGCAACGCGATGTGGTGAATGCGGTACCATAGCTGGGAGCATAAATACATCCCCTTCTTTTACTGTGACGACTTCCCGCTTCCCTTCTTCTGTAATACATTCCACATAACATTCACCTTTAATTTGATAGAAAAATTCATCTGAAGGATCTACGTGGAAATCACGTCTTCTATTTGGACCACCTAATATCATGGCGATAAACTCTGAATCTTGCCAAATAACTTTGTTATTTACTGGTGGCTTCAATAACTCCTTATTCTCATCAATCCATTTTAGTAAATTAAAAGATTGCAATGTTTTAGACATATTATTTCCTCCTCATAATTCCTTTTTAGTTATATTGTTTTAAAAGACCAACCGAGCAAAGAGTTAGACTTTTGTAAATCTCCTTGATAAACATAATCTCTAATTCTCGTTGAAGATATTCGCTCACCTTCATCACAGCAAATATCTTTCACTATAGAAATATTGAAGTGCTCTCTTAGCAAATCTATATTGCCCTCCCGATTTTTTCCAAACTTAAAATCTTGGCCAACAAAAATTTCTACAGGGCCTAGTCTTTTTATATCTTGAATAAAACAACTCGCACTTTTTGTTATATAAGACTCATCAAACCGAATTACAATCACATGTTCAACACCAAGACTTTGAATACGTTTCACCTTCTCATCAATAGGTGTTAATACTTTCGCCCCTTGAAAGTATGAGCGTGGTGGTGGATCAAATGTATACACAACATTTGTTATCCTTAATACCTTTGCCTTCTCAACTGCATTTTTAATTACAGCTTGATGACCTTTATGCACACCATCAAATGCTCCAATTGAAACTATAGATTTCGTTAATTCAGGTATACACTGCTCATGTATATAAATGATACTCATCTCTTTTCTTCTAAAATTAAATTTCCAAATAACCAAATTCCTTGGAAATCAAATTTGCTGTATTCATCACACTTTGAATTATGATTTCACGATTACTTCCCTGCATATATGATATAGGTCCAACAATATTAAGCGCCGCAATAGTTCTCCCAGTATAAGATCGAATAGGAGCTGCAATTCCATATAGTCCATGCTCATTTTCGTTATCACTAATTGAATAACCTTGCTTACGAATTTTCTGTAACTCTGTTTGGAATTGTTTGACACATGTAATGGTATTGGGTGCTCGTCGTAAAAGCCCTTTTTCTGAAGTATATTCTAAGGGTGATGAATGAAATGAAAGCAGCACTTTCCCTGTGCTTGTACAATATGCAGGTTCTCTTGATCCAACATGTGTTGAAATTTGAACGGACTCCTTCGATGAAACTTTCAATATAAATACAACATCACCACGATCAAACATACCGATATGCACAGTACCACTAAAATTTCTTACTAGCTCTTCAACAAGCGGAATCGCTCCACTATATATCTCTTGCTGAAACATGACTTGATTTCCCCACTCTAACAATTTCCAACCTAATCTATATTTTCTTTGCTCATCTTGTATGAGCATTCCTTCTGCACACAACGTACGAACAAGATGGTGAACCGTACTTGCATTCATCTTTAGCTTTTCCGCTATTTCCGAATTACCTAGCACAGGCTCATCACTCGTGAAACAATTTAGAATTTTGCAAATTTTACCGATGGAAGCGATCAAATCATATACCTCCCCTATTCCAGTTACAGTTCTCAAGTTCTAGAAATTGTTAAAATTATAAGAAGAATTACATCCTAACAGTAAAATTCTTTTTATCATCTATTGCTCCTTCCTCTTCCAAATAAAAATGTAAGCGCAAACATTTTTATTTAACTTAAGGCCCCTTCAGATGAACTCGATTGCAACGCATTGTTCACAAGTGAAAAAGTTTGTTGTTTTTTGTACGCATTATAAAACATTCCCATTTTACGCACCGGATCTCCAGAATAATAACGCTCATATTGTAATAACCGTTGTCCAAAAGCCTCACCACATAAGTCCCATGCTAATTTAAACAAACGAACCCGTTCCTCAGAGGATACTCCTTCACGCCCGATATAATACTTTTGCATATCATCATGAATCTCGGGATTCATAAAATCAGCACCTGTCGGTGACATTAATAATCCACCAGCACCTATAGTTTGAATAATCTCAATAGCCCGCGGGTACATCTTAGGTAATAAACTGCGGATCGTATCAAGCGGCAACCTCGCAGGAATAACTTCTCCATATGAATTCGTTTCATACTCATATTCAGCTACTTGCAGGAGAGCGCGTATCGTTTCGACATCTTGCATAAGCTCTGCTAACTGGTTTTGTACATTTAAAAACCCATCTACGCCAATCGAATCTGCTAATTTCATAGCTACTTCAGCTGCAAAAGATAGTTTTACTAACCCTCTTACCCCAGATTGATGTGCTGGTTGATGACCAATTCCGGTTTTAGGATACAATTGATTCCCAGCTTCCACACTTTGATAAATAAATACTTTATCCCACGGGATAAACACATTATGAAATACTAGTAATGCATCCATTTCCTCAAACCTTGATGCGAGTGGATGATCAAATAAAGATCGTTTTCCATCTTGCATTGGCTCACGACATAGAATTCTTAGACCTGGTGCGTCAATTGGAACTGCAAAAGAAATTGCATGACGTTCATCACCTGGCTTAAAACTTGGATAGGAATATATTATTACCTCATCCGTAATCGGCGCCAGTGTCGCTAACATTTTAGCACCACTAACATACATTCCTTCCGCTGTTTCACTTACTACCCCTAAATGCATTGTTTCATCTTCTTGTTGATGGGAGGCCTTACTCCGATCATTTTGCGGATTAATAATTGCGTGTGTTAAAAACAAATCATTATCCCTTATATGTTTATAATAATTTTTTATATTCGCTCCCCATTCTGGATTAAACTTCTCAAAAAACCACGAATTACTTGCCATTGAAGTAACCGTTACATTTAAAAAATCAGGTGTTCTACCCATTAAACCATAAGTAGCTTTTGCCCACACTTCAAATAATTCACGGCGTACTTTTAAATCCTCATAATTTTTCGGTACTAAAAATGCATTTGATACCCTTTCTCCTGTCTCTTCGCATATATGAGTAATCTTATCTTGATATTCTGGATTGTGCTGCATATCATACAAGTTCGCAATTTGTATAATTGGTTCACGAAAAACATCTTCATTTACTACATCCGTTACTTTTCTTCCTCCAATCCAAATTTCAGGATTTCTTTTTCTCAATCCTTCAATATACTGTTCCCCTGTTCTAATTGCCATTCTTTCCCCTCCAATTTCCAATAATAATATACTAAAAAGTTTAGAAACTTCATTAGATGACTGAATTTTCAATCATTATATCAATTCTATTTCTTACAGATTCTCCTTTATTTCATATTATGAAATCTTAAAAATTTTTTAGTGTATATGAGTAAGAAACGGTCCCCCGTCCCTTACTCATTTAATTTATAAATTAAAAAATGATAAAAAATAAAAAGAGAAATGGCATCCCATTTCTCTTTTTCACTCTTATTGTTCTTTTTCTGTATTATTTAAAGGCAGTTTCTTCGCTTGTTTTTCTTTAAAGATTTCTCCAATTGCCCCAAGAGTACCAAGTGTTTCAATTGCATTAGATGGAATAAAGACTTTATTTGCTGGTCCTTTCGCAACTTCAGCTAATGATTCAAATGATTTGTAAGCAAGTATACGTTCATCTAAATTCGCTTCACGAAGTAATTCAATTCGGTTTTGTTCTGCTTTTGCAATTTCCTCAATCGCTCTTGCTTCCCCTTGCGCTTCTAACTCTTTCGCTTCTTTAATACCTTCAGCTTCTCGAATACGTGCCTCTTTATCCCCTTCAGCCATTAATATTTTACTTTGCTTCTCCCCTTCAGCACGAAGAACTTTATCTTGTTTTGCAGCTTCAGCTTCTAAAATGATCGCACGTTTATTACGCTCTGCTTTCATTTGTTTTTCCATTGACGCTTGCACATCTTTTGGCGGATTAATATCAACAACTTCAACACGTTCAATACGAACGCCCCATTTTTCTGTTGCTTCATCAAGTGCTAAGCGAATTTCTGTTGAAATTTTTTCACGACCAGATAACGTTTCATCCAGTTCCATTTTACCAATGATTTGACGCATCGTTGCTGAAGTAATGTTACGTACACCGTATTCATAGTTCGAAATACCATATGTCGCAAGTTCCGGTTCAACGACTTGATAGAAAATAATTGTATCAATTTCCACTTGTACATTATCTTTCGTAATTACCTTTTGTGGTGGTACATTCGTTTGTTGAATACGCAAGTCGTGATATACGCGAACGCGATCCACAATCGGGATTAATAAATTTAATCCCGGCTGCATAACACGCTGAAACTTACCAAATCTTTCAACGACTCCAACTTTTTGCTGTGGAATAATTTTAATTGTTAATGCGATAAATGTAACAACAATTAGTGCAAAAATAATCGTTAACGTTAATACTACCATATTTATTCACTCTCCTTTTTTACTTGTAATATAGTACTATGCCTCTTTATAACAATAACTTTTTCTCCAGCATCAATTGGATCATCTGCAATAGCTGTCCAAGTATCTCCATCCACTTTCACAATACCGTTCGCTTCATTTGTAATCGCTTGCATAACAATCCCTTTTTTACCTGCAAGCATATCTACTGTATCAGTAAAACCTTTTGCTTCCCGAAAGTTTTTTGATATTCTTTTCGTAAAGAAAGTCAATGTTAAACTTACAATCGCACCAGCAACAACTTGTAGCAATAGTGCTTCAGGAACAAACAAAGCAATAAGACCTCCGACAACAGCTCCAATTCCAAGCCAAAGCATGTAAAATGTAATCGACAGCATTTCCGCAATAAATAAAATACCAGCTATTATAAACCAAATTACCCAAGCAGCCATATGCAACCCTCACTTTCTTTCTCATTTTCTATATGTATATGAAGAAAAGAATGGTTTATCCGCCCTTTCTCATACGTAGGCGCTTACTACGAGCTATTGTACATATTCACTGTTATAATGAGTATTATTAAAATACTATATTAATATATTCTTCATTATACATGAAATTCCCTTTCAAAAAGTGACAAAAAATTTAATTCTTTCAAAATTTATTTTTCACATTATAATTATTATAACTACTGTCATATTTTCCCCAGAAAGGGTGTGTGCTTATTGCAAAAACGTTCATTGACTTACTATTTAGGATCGAAAATATGCATTACTCTCGCTGACATCGTATACGTAATGATTATTACAACTCATATGTATATCACAACGAAATCAGCTACATTAACTGCTCTTTTTCCATTATTACAAGTCATAACTAATCTTATAGCAAATACATCTGCACCACTTGTAATGAATCGTTTTCCATCTTATTCATTACTGTTTACACTACAATGGATAAAAACTGCTCTATTATTTTTATTAATGATATTATTCCCGGTCCTTTCCACAAACATTGTAGTACTATTCATTTTCATTTTTTTCATTTCATTATGTAGTGGCTGGAGCGCTCCATTACTATACGGTATTCTTCCGCGACTTACACCGAAAGAAAAATTAGTAAAAGTAAATAGTATTTTTTCCTTTTCCACACAAATTGCACAAGCCGCTGCTTATTCATTTACAAGTGTTATTGTGCTTCTTATCGGTGCTTCTTCTACACTCATGATGAATAATATTTTGATGATTTTCGGATGTGTTGCACTACACTTCTCATTACGATTCATACATACTGAACGAGTAATAGAGCCTTCTTCTTCAAAAGGTGCTACTTTATTGGAAGGTTGGAAACTCTTATTTCAAAACCCTTCTCTCCGTACTGTTACATGTATGGACTTAATTGAAACCTTTGCAGGGACGATATGGATCGGCGCTATTACGATGGCTTATGTAACAACTGTCCTTCATAAAGGAGAAGAATGGTGGGGATTTATTAATACAAGTTATTATGTTGGGACGTTAATTGGCGGTCTATTAGCATGGAAAATGAGTACATACATTCAAAACAATTTAATACGCTCTATGGCAATAGGCTCTCTTCTGTTTAGTATTCTTACATTTTTATATGGTATGACAAGTAGCGGCTTTATTGCGCTTTTTCTGTGCGTTCTAATGGGACCATGTTATCAAATTAGAGATATTTCTCAAACAACTGTTTTACAATCCAGCGTCGCTCCTTCTTTACTATCAAAAATGTATACAGCTCACGGCGCTCTCCTCTCAACAGCTTCTGGCCTTTCTATGCTGAGTGTTGGCATTATTACCGATTTGTTCGGTGTTCGTACGATTTATATTCTCGCTTCAATCCTTATATTGTGCTCTGCTTGTTTATCATTTAACTTATTAAAATATGATAAGACAAAGCAAGAAAACATTTCACTTTAATAAACAAAATAAATAGGACAGGATTTCCTGCCCTATTTATTTTATTTATGATAAGTTAGGAGATTTCCGATGCTTTGTCGCTTGTTCAAAAGCGTATGCGAGTTTAATTAAAGTCCCCTCAGAAAAAGCAGTGCTTGCAAGCGTAATTCCAAATGGTCTCCCGTTATCCATATATCCCGCAGGTATTGCTATAGACGGATAACCTGCTTTGGCACATATAGTGGAGCCTATATAAGAAGGGAACAGAATCGCATCAAGATTATATTTTTCCAGTGCAAAATCAATGCCTTGTTCTTGTGAAAAATATATATCTTCTAATCTTGCATTTAAATATTGTGGATTTCTTAACGTATTAGGAAAATCTTTTCTTCTTTCTAACTTAGTTTGTCCATATCTCAGAGCTCTTTCTGCTATGTTTTCATTAAACTTCATTAACTCTGAAATAGAATGGACTGGTATAGTAGAAGGCAATTTCGAAAGATAGTTATCTAAACTATGCTTTAATTCATAGAGCGATACCCCCCAGCTCCATTCTCTATGAAAAGACGGAATATTAATATCCTCTACTACTGTCGCACCCTTACTACGTAATACTTCAATTGTTTCCTTAAACAAATTCTCATCATACTCACCAGATTCATAATAATCTTTTGGTGCGTTGTTATATACACCAATCTTTGTTCCATTTAAACCGTTAACATCCAAATACTTTGTATAATCATGTTCTGCTATCCCTTCACTTTTACGAGTAGCTACATCTTTCTCATCTACCCCTGTTAAACTCCCTAGCAAAATAGCGGCATCTGTTACTGTTCTAGCAAATGGCCCCGCTGTATCTTGCGAATACGTAAACGGAATAATGCCTCTACGACTAATTAAACCAACAGTCGGTTTAATACCGACTACAGAGTTTTGAACAGCTGGACTCAAAATAGAACCATCCGTTTCTGTTCCAACCGATATTACTGTAAAGTTAGCAGCAACTGCTATGGCAGATCCTGTACTTGAGCCCCCAACAAACATATCATCCTCACCCGTACCGTAAGGGTTTATTGTTTGCCCACCTCTTGCACTATATCCAGCCCACATTTCAAATGACATTGCATTTGCTAATTCTGTCATATTTGTTTTCCCTATTATCACTGCTCCTGCTTCTCGCAGCTTCGTAACGAGAAATGCATCTTCACTACTTATATGTTGTTCTAGCGCAATCGTACCTGCACTTGTATGCATAGAGTCATTCGTTTCAATATTATCCTTAAGTAAAACCGGTATACCATGTAATGGACCTCTTACACCTTTTGTTTTTCTTTCATGATCTAGCGCTTCTGCAATAAAGATAGCTTCCGGATTGATTTCTAAAATAGAATTGATTTTCGGTCCGCCTTGATCATACTTTGCGATTCTATGAAGGTAATACATAACTAATTCTTTTGAAGTTAATTGCCCAGCTGCCATTGCTTTTTGTATATCATGAATTGTTAATTCTTTTTGTAGTAGTGTATTGAACTGAATCTCCATCGTCATTCTCCTTCTATAAAGCCTTTTATTGATAACATGTATCTATTACTTGTTCATTTTCTCCGCTCCTCGCATATACAAATACAATCCAATTAAAAGAATTCAACTTACCACTGTAAAAACCTTTTATTTCCTGAAAAATAAAAAAAGTCTGAAACGAATTAACTTCCGCTTCAGACTCTTTTATTATTTTACATATACCTCATCTAACAAATGTAAAAACTCACCTTGTTTCCCCGCTAATTCAGGGCATTTTGTAATATCAATCCATTCATAGCAAAATACTAAGCCTTCATCTTCCTCACCGGCACTTACAATATGTTCCCAACGATCTTTTACATCTGTTAGTAATGTTACGTGGAAGAAATGGCGTTTTTCATATTCCTTTTTTTCTCTTACATGTATGATGTAATCAACTAGGAATTGTTCTATGCATAAATGACGTAACCCAGACTCTTCTTGTACTTCACGTAAAATCGCTGCTTCTAGCGTTTCCCCTTCGTCAACTGTTCCCCCTGGCACTTGTATACCAGCTTCAGGTATATCACGATGTTTAAAAACAAGCAGTTGCATAACTCCTTCTTTTTCTCTTGTCACATATGCGTGTACTTTTTTCTTATATAACACCGTCATAATCCTTCTCTCCCCTCAATTGTTCACTCCGCTACTTCTTCAAGTGTCAGTTGATTTTCATATAAATATGTAGCTTGTGGATTTCCCACATACCTCACGTGCCATGGTTCAAATCGATAGCCCGTAATCGATTCTTTCTCTTTTGTATATCGAATGACAAAACCAAATTTATGGGCATTTTCAGAAAGCCACTGCCCTTCTTTCGTTTCACCAAAAATTGTCTCTAACTGAAACTTAGCAGATTGTGATGTGATATCCATAGCTAGTCCTGTTTGATGTTCACTCGTTCCAGGAACTGCACTCGACATTGCTGTTTTTGCTTCTCCATCTTGTTTTTTATACATTGTATTTAACGCTTTTTGCCGATCAAAAGATCTAAATCCAGAGACTGCAAATAAGAAAACACGCTCCTTATCCGCTTGCTGAAACATTTCCTCAAGCGCACCGGCTGCTTCTTTCCTCATTTTTTTCTTTTCTTGATCACCTTCACTAGAGTAGCGCACTTTCGGAATAACTAAATCTGGCGGTCTATACCCGTCTGGTAAACGCCTACTTTTATTCACAAGCACAAGCATCGAATTCGGATTACTAATTACCGCAATATCCCCATCCATATTCGCAATCGTTTCTTTCGCTTTCGGAAATATGTTATTTACATTCACCTCGCGCGCTTGCTTATCCTTATACATTTTATAATTGATTCCCGCTACTCCAACTATGAGTATCGCCGCTACGATACCAAGTAGTATCCATCTTTTTTTCATATAACAACCTCTTATTTTAATAATTTGGCCATTTCATACTCATCGATGTTCTCTCCATCGATAATAAGAGCAGCTCTTTTGACACCTTCCTTCTCAAATCCAGCTTTTTTATATAGTGCCTGAGCTCTTGTATTGTGGGCCATTACCGTTAATTCTAAACGCCATACATCATGTAATCTTGCCCACTTCTCGACCTCTTTAAACAATTTAGTCCCAATACCTCGCCCACTATACTCTTGCAAAATCCCAATTACAATACTTGCTACATGTCTCTTTCTTTGAATATGATTTCCATTCACTAAAATAAACCCTACTATTCTCTCTTCTTCAACTGCTACCAATATTGTTGCATATTTATTTTCTACAAAGCGCTGAATCATTTGCTCTTGTTGCTCGGCTGTGAATTTCCTTTCTCCTGGTTCATATAACATAAATTTCGTTTCTTCATCTAGTTGCTTACTTAATTGCAAAAATGATGCTGCATCTTCTACTTTGATTTCCCTAATCACTTCAATCACCCTACCAATTTCATAATAAAAAACTTTCCTTGTAAAAAGATTTTCTCTACTTTCCCGAAAATCCCTTTGTAAATCTCCCAGTATAATTTGACAAATTTCGATATTACTATAACAACGACAAATTATGTCTATTCTGTGACATCTCATCACTACAAAAAAACGCAAGCATTACACTCACGTTTTTTCAGACTCTCGCATTCATTTCTGTTTCACTTTATCCATTCACTTTTTCTGCCTGCCAGAAATATTCACCAAACGCTTTAGCTAGCGCATCAATCGATCGATTTAGTTCTTCCTCTGTATTATCTACGCCACCAACTTCAATTAATATCGCTTGTCCTGACAAATCTTGATTGTAGACACCATTTCCTGTTTGGAATCCTTTTTGAATGACACCACGACTAACGCCTGGATATTTCTTACTAATCGTCTCATGTAAAGCCGTTGCTAATCGCAAGTTTTTTTCATAGTTTTTGTTACCTTTCCCTACTACAAACGCAAGCTTTGCATATGATTTATCACCGATTATTTTTGTCGTGACATTTTTCCGAGCACTATCACGATGTAAATCAAAGAAGTATTGTAATTCTTTATTGCCGGCCATTGCTTCTTGTACAATTTCCCGTGACATTTTATAAGAACTATTACTATTTAACCCTTTACTAATCAACTTTTGACCAACATCAGTCTTGTCGTTAGTTGCTCCGATTCCTTCATTTGCTAATTGTTCACGAAATCGGTCGCCGACTATTGAAATATTCGTTACGGAACTTGTGGCTTTATTCGGATTTGGATCATTTGTTAAATTCAATAATGGCAAATAAGATTCCCAGCTATGCGAATGATAAATAAATGCAACTTGTCGTTTTCCTGTCGTTTGAGCTGGTTGCTTTTTCTCTTTATTCGTATCCGGCTTTTGAGCCTGTCCACCTTCTCCAGTCCGTTCTTTTACTACTTCTTCAAGTGGAACGCTCGACTCTATAGGCAAGTTAGAATAATTTGTTCCTTCACCCGCAATAACAATTTCTGTATCGTACTTACCGAAACCAGGTAGCTCTTTGCCGACAAAACTGCGTACATCGTTAAAACGAATATTCGTAGCCATAGAAAAGAGAAACGAAGATATTGAAAAATCTTGATTTAAATTTCGATATTCCTGTGTAAAATAATGATTCTCTTTCCCAAGAACGTACATGTAACCATTCATTGATAACTCATTTAACCAATTATATAAATACGTTGACTTTGTCTCTTTCATAGAGGTTACCATCATACTAATAAGAAAAAAAGTCGCTAGTACTGTAGCAATAATAAATAATACTAACTTACGTACACTCGTGAATTTCACATAAAAAAAGCCTCGATTCATACTATCACCTCTCTATTTCAAGTTATGTACAAGCTCTAGAGAATAGACCGTCTAAATTCCGGCTATATTGTTAATGAGGTGAAATGAATTGAAACTACTAATAGGAACACTACCCATTGTACTATCATTTATCTTTTATTGGCTTGCTAAGCATCCTACCATCCGTGTTGCGTTACATATTTCAGCATATCTAGCACTTTATGTACTCGGTACAATCATTTCTATTCATATATATGATGTTTTAATACAAGACTTAGTTTTTATGACAAGTATTCATGGGATTTTACTAAATCCATTTTTCCTTATATCAGGAGCGTATATAGGGTTATACACTTTGTACCTACTTTTGTCCTACATTATTACAAATATAAAAAATGGAGTGTAATGAGATGCAACCACCGTTCATCTGTCATACATGCAAAAAAAGAATTACGCGAAAGAAAGATCTTATTACTACCACATGGTACTTCCGCTTTTATGTATTTCATAGTGATTGTTTTAAACGACAGCAAGTTTTTATCTCACGATTTATCCCTGTGAATACACTTATTAATTTCTTTCTTATTATATATGGGCTGATTGTTGGTAGCATTCTTATGACTGCAGAGCCATCTATCATTTGGCTTGTTTTCTTACTTCCAATTTTATATCGGTTTCTTTCCTATTATTATGTTGAACGTTTTTTCTCTAAATAAAAGTTAGACTTTCCTCTAGGAATACTTAAACATTCCCACTCATTTTCTTTTAACATTTTACCGATGTAAATCATTTGTCCAATATGCAAAGCATAATGAGAAATTTGTCTTTCAATTGCTTGCATGACAGTATGTGCTTCACCGCGAATATATACCGTCTGCAATAAATGTTCTGGCGTTAGCGCACTCATCGTTTTAAAAACATATTCCCAACCTTCATTCCATGCTGCGAGTACCTCTTTCTTAGAAGAATAACCCCCTTCAAATTCAGCATCTCGGTTACGATCTATTTTTTCACCGTCAGATGTTAAAAAATCCGTCCATCTAGAACGCATATTACCGTGCAGATGCTTAATTATAATTGCTATGCTATTTGTTGCTTCATGAGAAGACCATTCAATCTGCTCATATGATAATTGTGAAAGCACCCGTTCCCCTTGTTTCTTTGTTGCTTCAAAATTCGAAATGGCACACTGTACGTATTCGCGTCCAATATCCATGTTCCCCCGCCTTTACATTAACTAATTTTTGTTCCATTTGGTAATTCCATATTAGGCTGCAGTAATACAACATCACCCGCTTCAGGTACTCCTCCTAAAACAAGCACTTCTGATTTAAATCCAGCTACACGTTTTGGCGGGAAATTTACAACTGCAACGATTTGCTGACCGATTAAATCTTCTGAGGTATATCTCTTCGTAATTTGAGCACTTGACTGCTTCATTCCAAGCTCTCCAAAATCAATCTCTAGTTTAATCGCTGGAACTCTTGCTTCTTTAAATTCCTCTGCATGTGTTACAGTCCCAATCCGTAAATCCAAAGTTAAGAAATCTTCAAAATTAGCCATTTTATCACTCCTTCCATTTATTACTTAGACAAAATAAAAAAATCCCCTTTAAAAAAAGAAAGGCGCCTAAGCACCTTTCTTTTGTATTTCACTTGATTCATTTGATTTATAGAAGAAGAAACCGAGGATCCCGCCAATACATGATGGGATTAACCATCCTATTCCTTCATTATATAATGGTAACATTTGTAGTACGTTAGAAATGGCTTCAATTTTAATCTTCGCACTTTCTAAACCGTTAAAGAAACTAATTAATAATGCACCTAAAATAGCTCCAATATAAATGGTATTACGCTTCCCAATCCATTTATGGAAGTAAGAAAGTACAATTAATACGATTGCAACTGGATAAATGATCATTAACACTGGTAAAGTAACTGCGATTAATTGTGTTAAACCTAGATTAGATACAATTAAACTAAATACACATACCATTGTTACAATCGTTTTATGCGAAAGTTTTGGGAATAAGTTTGTAAAGAAGCCAGCACAGGCTGATGTTAATCCAACAGAAGTTGTTAAACAAGCAAGTACAATAACAAGTCCTAATAAAATTTTACCACTTGTTCCATATAACTCATTTACAACATTCGTTAAAATAAGTCCACCATTCTCTGATACCCCAAGTGATGTACTTGTTGAACCAAGATAAGCAAGTGATAAATAGATTAACGTTAAACCAAGTACAGCGATAATACCTGATACTACTGTTATTTTTGCAATTTGATTACTCTCTTTTATTCCTTTAGAGCGGATAACTTGTACAACTACAATTCCAAATACAAGCGCACTAATTGCATCCATCGTTAAATACCCTTGAATAAATCCACCAAAGAAAGCATTTTCCTTGTATGCCTCTAGCGGTGCAGCTGGTTCTCCAATCGGATCAACAATTGCCTTTCCGACAATTACAGCAACAATTAATACTAACAATGGTGTAAGAAATTTCCCGAACCAATCCACTAATTTTGATGGATTTAAAGATAAATACCAAGTTATTCCGAAGAAAATTATAGTGAAAAGAAATAGCATGTACCATTCGGAAACTAATGCCTCTGATAAAAATGGCTTCATACCCATTTCAAATGAAACGGCTCCCGTACGCGGAATCGCGAAAAATGGTCCAATCGCTAAATAACTAATCAATGGGAAAACAAACGCAAATATAGGGTGAACTCTAGAAGATAGCGCTTTCAAGTCCCCCTCTACAAACGCGACAGCTGTTACAGCTAATAGGGGTAATCCGACTCCCGTTACAAGGAATCCAATTGTAGCAACCCAAACATTCTCTCCAGCTTGTTGCCCTAAAACTGGTGGAAAAATTAAATTTCCTGCTCCTAAAAATAGTGCAAATAACATTAAACCGATTGCTACCGTATCACCTGGCCTTAAACGTCCCTTCATGCTTTTCATTTGCATAGCAATTTTTCATTGTTTATCTCTAATTTCACAATATGCTATGCATCCTCCTCTCTGCTCAAGCTGATAAAATATGCCCCTTACAAAGCAGTGTCTTTCTCCATAATTTCTCCATTCCCCTTATTTTTACTCTAATTATTAATTTTTGATTTTTGATTTTTTTGAATTTTTAAATCATTAGAGTGGTATTGCGTGGAGTATAGTTGTCAGACCTCTTTGTTTTTATCACACATATAGTAACATATTTAGTTGAAAAATAAAAACATATTTTCAAATTGACTTTTTTGAAAATCAAAATTATCTACATTTTTTATTCTTTTGCACAAATATTGTTTCAGACTCACTTATTATCCTATCATTATTTTCAAATAATTTTATACACGTAACATAACAAAAGCCATCCAATAATAGACGGCTTTTGCAGATTATTCTATCGTTTCAACTTCACGTGGATTTTTCATCTCTTCCACATACACCACTCTAAATCCGTGATCTTCTAAATCTTTCAATAACGTCTCTAATTCACCATCGTTAAACTCTTCTCCTAATGTAAACATAATTCTACGAACTAATAAGGCATCATTATCAAAAGTCATTAAACTTTGGATACCTGTATATTTTTTTAATACTGTCGATAATTTTTGAATAGCCCCATTATAATCTTGTGTCCCAATCATGACAGAATATTTACTAGAATGAACGCCCCAGGCATCTTCTAATAGCTCAAAAACCTTTTTATGCGTTAAAATCCCAAGAAAGACTCCTTTTTCATCAACTACTGATAAATAAGGTAATTTTTTTATTGTAAAAAATACTTTAAAGAACGAAGAATCTTCTCTGACATATCCTTCTTTATCGTTTAATAATTGCAATACATTTTCTTCCAGAGAACCTTTATATTCTAAAATATCTACTTTATATATATTCCCTAAATATTTCTCTTTTTTTTCATCTAAAACTGGTACACAACGATAACCAGTTTTATTTAAATGCTCTAGTGCTTCCCCTATCGTAATTGAACTTGAGCAAAATAAAACTTCCCTTTTCGGCACATAATTCCCTTTAATCCTCATAAACAGCCTCCTTATGTTAAAATACTTTCTGTGCCATAACTATATTATATTTTCAGAAAAAAATAAATGATTTATTTTATTTTTCTGAAAATTATTCATTTTCTTGTCATAATTTATTCACGTTTCATTCAATTCTATCCACTACAATACTAAACTTCTTTAAGAAAAATATATTGTAACTTACTGCGAAAAAAGCTAAAATAAGAATAAGAATTTTCTGAATATTCAAAGAGTAGGTGATTACATGTCTTTATTGCGCTCACATATATATAAATTTATCGTTGGTGTTCTCATTATATTTATCATTAGTCCTATTCCAGCTTTATTCATTACACATAAATACTCATACATAACCGGCTTTATAAGCATTTTCCATAACTTCGCACAACTTTATTCGATGACAATTCCAAAGATTGATTGGATGCACGAATCTATCTTTTTCTCAGCAAATCAGATGGTACATACTGCTAATCAATCAACACCGTTATTCCCTTACATGTGGGAAATATATTTTTTATCGATTGTTCGTTTTACCTTTACTCTTGCGATCGGATTCTTCATCAGCTTAGGGATTGGCCATTTATTTTTTAAAGCACCTCAATCGGTTAAAAAGTTCGCTTCTTTATTAAGATGGATTCCTTATTCTTTATGTACTGTATTATTACAATGCGCAGTCTTATTACTACTCCTATACATCACAAAATTTATAAAGATTCCTTACTACTCATCTTTTATCATCGTTTGTAGTACTTCCATGATTATCGTTATGCAAGCAATAAAAAAATGGATTCCTTTCTTAAGTAATACAAATGAATATGAAATAAAACAATCCTCTTTCCTTGTAGATACATTGTTTTTTGCGCTTACCTCGAATCATAAATCTATTTTAGGTTCCATTATTCTTTCATTTGTTTTTATGGAATGCGTTTTTCACGCAAGTGGACTATTGCAATTTATCGTTCAATTCGGCGGAAATGCACCTATTATTGTTACAATTAGCTTATTGCTTTTGTATATCCCGTATTGCATACTCTCATTCCTTCAAACACTATGGACGACAAACCATTTTAAACAACAATCATACGCTTTAACGAGAAGTATTCCAAAACCTTAATTTGAAATAACCCTCTAGAATCTGAAAGTAGGGGGTTATTCCTTTTGTATAGCGGACAAAATAACAGCAAATTCAAAAACCATTGCAGAAACATACCAATATTTACCCTTTTTCTTTGACTATTCTTTTCATTTGGATTTATTATAAAAGTATAACATAATTGCAGGAGGTGACATCTTTATTCCAAACGACGGAATAGAGAATACACTTGGACATATTAAATATTTTTCTCATCTTTATACTTATCCTTATTTCCGGCTTTTTCGTTGCATCAGAATTCGCTGTTGTAAAAGTACGAAAAAGTCGAATTGATCAGCTTGCAAATGAAGGAAATAAACAAGCCTTAGCTGCAAGAAGTGTCATATCCAATTTAGACGTTTATTTATCAGCTTGTCAGCTCGGGATTACAATTACTTCTTTAGGGCTTGGTTGGCTTGGTGAACCGACTGTGGAACATTTACTACGACCACTCTTTGAAAAAATTAATATTACTGGAACAATGGCAAATACTTTATCCTTTATTATTGCTTTTAGTGTGATTACATTTTTCCATGTTGTATTAGGTGAATTAGTTCCAAAGTCTTTTGCAATTCAAAAAGCAGAAGCAATCACACTTAAGTTTGCACGACCACTTATTTTATTTGATAAAATTATGTACCCGTTCATTTGGTTACTTAATAGTACTGCTATCTTTTTCACAAAACTACTCGGTTTAGAACCTGCGAAAGAAAATGAACTTGCCCATTCTGAAGAGGAACTACGACTCATTTTAGGTGAAAGTTTTAAAAGCGGAGAAATAAATCAAACCGAATATAAATATGTAAATAATATTTTTGAATTTGACGACCGAGTTGCGAAAGAAATTATGGTCCCTCGTACAGAAATGATTTGCTTATCTACTGAAAATACGTTAGAAGAAAATATGGATATCGTCGCAACTGAAAAGTATACACGCTACCCTATCATCGAAAAAGATAAAGATGATATTATCGGTATGATCAATACGAAAGAAGTATTTCATGATCAAACAAAAGGCATTCATAAGCCACTTGAATCTTACATACATCCAGTACTAACTGTATTTGAAACTGTTCCAATTCGCAAAACGTTAGTTCATCTACAAAAAAATCGCGTTCAGATGGCAATCGTTATGGATGAATATGGTGGTACTGCTGGACTTTTAACAATGGAAGATATTCTTGAAGAAATCATTGGGGAAATTCAAGATGAGTTTGATGCGGATGAATCACCTATGATTGAAAAGCGTACGCCTAAACTTACTGTTTTAGATGGAAAAGTACTTATTTCTGAAGTAAATGATATGTTTGGCTTACATATTGATGAGAGCGACTTAGATACAATCGGAGGCTGGCTATTATCGCAAGCCGTTGACGTAAATATTGAAGCTGGCTACTCCATCGAATATGCCGGTTTTCAATTTAAGGCATTAGAACTTGATGGACATCAAGTCAAAAAAATTGCTGTACATAAATTAGATATAAAAAAGGAGCTATAAAGTGACAGTATTATTAACAATCTGTATCATTGCCTGTTTCATTGTTTCATTTCTCGCCTTTATTTATCCTATCATTCCAGGCATCCTCGCTGTCTGGGCTGGATATTTCATTTACCATTTCGGTATAAATGGCGGAGAACTAACAACTTCCTTTTGGATTATTCAAGTCATTTTCACACTATTCATTTTCGTTGCTGATTTTATTGCAAATGGATATTTCTTAAAAAAATACGGAAGTTCTAAATGGGGAGAACGTGTCGGTATGATTTCTATCATCGTCGGATCTTTCTTTTTCCCACCATTCGGTTTAATTATCATACCGTTCTTATCGGTATTTATTACAGAACTCATGCATAAAAAAGCGCCAAAAGACGCCTTTCTAGTAGGAGTTGCTACTGTAGTTGGTTTTTTAAGCAGTACAGTAGCGAAAGCCATTCTCCAAATCATTATGATTATTATATTTGTATGTTATATCGTCTTTTAACCATCCCAATTTCGGGATGGTTTTTTAATAGGAAATCCCTACTCGGCTATTCTCATATTTGTTTTTACTACATAGATTCCACGTAAATTGCGCTGTATCACCAACTGTTATTTTTGCTCCTCCTTCTGGTAATACATCTTTTTCAGTTCGATATATACCTGTCACATCACCGTCAATTAAATGCGTCGGACAAACGACCGTCCAGCATAAATTACTACTACTAAGTATCTTATATGCAGCTAAATGATCTTCTGCTGCTGTTGTCGACTTTCTCTTTGATTCCGTTGATTGAAAACGATATAAATTTAGATTTGTTCTTGCTTGTAAAATACCGGCTGTTCCTATTGTAATGATTTTACGAACTCCTTCTTCTTCCATTTTCTTTATAATTTGTGGCATACTCTTCGCTAACGTCCCATTTTGATCCGTTCCAAGTGCACTAATTACTATATCGCTTCCTTCTATCGCTTTCTTTATATCATTTTCATTTAATACATTACCTTCTATAACTCGTAATCTTTCATGATTTATTTCTACTCTACTTGAATCACGTGCTAATGCATTCACTTCTGCTGAATCTTTTAATGCTAATTTAATTATGCTTGAACCTACTCGCCCTGTTGCTCCCAATATACATACTTTCATTTGTTTTCCCCCTCTTTCATTCTTTCTCTATTTTTCAATAATCTCAATCAATTTACAACAAAAAAGCTTCCTCACATAAAAGAGGAAGCTCTATTATTACATTATTTCTTTTCTTTAGAATCCGTAGACTTCTCAGTTCCACTTGTTTCTTTATCCTTTTTATCCTCTTGTTGTGTTGTTGTATCGTCTTCTTTCTTCTTGTCCTCACCTTTACTACAACCTACCATTAATAAAGAACTTGCAAGTGCCATGGCAGTTAATGATTTAACCCATTTGTTCATTTGCGTTTCCTCCTTTTGATAGAATATGTACAATCCCATATTACTCTCTATTTTTAAAGGAAAGATTGAAAAATAGTAAATAAACGGTAAATATTTGTAAATTTTCTGATAATAGATATGTACATATAGTCATTTTTTCTCCACAAAAAGTAAAAAACTAAGGCGCCTATCTTTCCGCCTTAGTTTCTTATGCAAACTTCTCCTTTTCATATACATGTTTAATCTTATACTCTTTCTTCACGACATATTGCCATACACTATAGGCATAACGATTCATTTTCAGGAAGCAGTTTTCTAAAAACGAGCGAAATTCTGGATTTGCAACTTCAACTGCCACTTGAGCAAACTTTAACGCTAACCGTTTCAAATGCGAAATATAACAAGTTGCAATATAAATATCACCTGTATATTTACTATCAGTTTCCTTTTCCATTTCATGAAAATGAAATGAAATTGGTTCACAAGTTATATGCTGTACGTTCTCTCCTTCTTGAAAATTCACTTGTTCATTATATGCTTGCAACATATATGGTAAATGATGCTGTAATAGCTCCTTTAATTCTTCGTCTCTTACCTGTCCTGTATACTCCCCAACCTTATATATAAGCATATAACTATACCTCATCAATTCTTTCATACAATCCATGAAAGTGCCTCCCTACTTTTTGTCTATATGCTATAAATATGATGCTATAACATTTGCTATTCTTGCTAAAAACCAATCCCATTTACTAATTTTCTCAAAATCTTCTTCCGAAAATCTTTTTGATTTATGGAAGTCTTCTTTTAGTCGATCCCATACGTCAGCAACAACTGTTTTATCATATACGACACAATTAGATTCACAATTTAAATAAAAACTTCTATTATCAAAATTCGCTGTACCTATATCAACAATTTCTCCATCAATGATTGTTACTTTCCCGTGAAAAAAACCATTCCGATATTGATAAATCTCCGCTCCAGCATGGTTCATCTCTCTCAAATACGGGTAGGCAGCTTGTTTTAACAATACTGCATCACTTTTAAATGGTACGAGAATTTTCACATTGACACCGCGGTTTAATGCACCTTTTAACTCTTTCATCATTTCTTTACTTGGTACAAAATATGGTGTAGCAATAATTAAAGACTTTTTAGCCTGCTTTAAAAGCTCTCCATATTTTTCCCATAACCCTTTTCCATCTGAAAATAAATATTGATATTTTACATTCCCAATTGCAGGTAGACTTTCATGTACAGGCATTTTTTCTCCTGTATCTTCTTTCCAGTCAGCAGCAAATTGTCTTTCCATATCCGTGGCACCATTCCCAATGACTCGCACATGATAATCACGCCACGGGCCAAATTTCGGATCTTGTCCAAGGTATTCCTTTCCGATGTTAAAGCCGCCGATATATGATACTTTTCCGTCTATCGTAACAATTCGTCTATGGTTTCGCTGATGCAACGAATAGAATAAATGTTTCAATTTAGGTTTTTTACTAAACGTAAACTGGACACCGTTGCTTTGTAGTTGACGAATTGTCTTTTTCTTCAGCTTATATCCACCTATTCGATCAACTGACAATTTCACTTCTACTCCGCTAGATGCTTTTTTCTCAAGCAACTGCAAAAACTCTTTGCTTATTTCATCTTTACCTACAATATAAAAATGGATATATATGTACTTCTCCGCCTTACGTATATCCTCAAATACTTTCGTATATAACTCTTCACCGTTCGTATACAGTTGAAATTCACCTAATCGAACTTGTCCTACTTCATATTCACTAGCCATTTTTTTCCCCATTTCCACATCGATGTTCATCCAAATGAATACACCTATTACACAAAGGATTACAACGAAAAAGTGTTTCATGGATATTTTCCTTTCTCCACTTACTGTTATTTCTATATCTTCCCTTTTTTTATACAATATCATTCAAGAAAATATGTCATTGCATGATATATGTCCATATCAAACGATAGCTCATTTGCATATTGTATGTTGTATCTTAAAATAAAAGGAGGAAATAACAATGGGCTTCGCACATGGTAATGGATTCGCGCTATTAGTCGTATTATTTATCCTCTTAATCATCGTCGGTGCTGCTTGCTTCTGCTAAGTAGTTACAGTCATATGATATGTGGATGAAAAAACTATAAAAGCGGACACCTATTGTTAGGTGTCCGCTTTTCATATGAAAAACATTTCAGTCCGTTATAATACCTTTAACGACTTAATATTCAACTCAAAAAGTTAATAATGTGGCTACTTTCTTACTCTCCGCCTTACGTATATGACGTTGTTCTGCACGCAACACAGCAATGCGATGTAATTCTTTCTCTTCTTCTGTTTCAGGAATTACTCGAGGAACTGGAACTGGATTGTTGTCCTTACTAAGTGCAACGAAAGTAACAAATGATGTTGCTGCGATACGTTTCTCACCTGAAATTAAATCTTCTGCTACTACCTTCACAAATACTTCCATAGAAGTTCTACCCGTCCAAATTACAAAAGATTCATAACTAACACAATCTGAAGAGCGAACAGGATGTAAGAAATCTACCCAATCCATAGATGCTGTGACACATTCTTTCCTTGCATGCCTCGTTGCTGAAATGGAAGCAACCATATCCATCTCGGCTAATATCTTTCCACCAAATAGCGTATTATGATCGTTTAAATCTGTTGGAAATACGCGGCTCGTTTTAAACACTCTAGACTCATTAGCTGTTTTTCCTTTTACTTCAGTCATTGTATCACCTCTTTGATTATTTAATCCGCTATTTGCAGACATTAAGACTCCCACCACAAAATTTGATTAGAGCAAAGAAGTTCGGCAAAAGTTCCCTTCCCTATTAACACTAGAACAATATGAGCTTATTACTACTACCTGTTTAATATTAACAACATTCAGAACCTTTAGTCCATAAAAAAGAACCGATGTTATCAATCGGCTCCTCTAAATACATATTGCTCTTTCGGTTGTTCAACTTTATTCCATTTCGTTACTTCTAAAACAGGAATGTTCGCATGGAATGGCTGATAAAATTCCGTTGATATTTCTCCTTCAACTTGAATCCAATCATCATTGTTCCATTCTACTCCTTCTGGCTTTTTCACTAACATACCATATACACCAGAATCTGCTACACAATGTATAATACCGAAACGGAATAAGAAATACTGTTCTTTTTTAGAAGAATCATCTTTGAAAACAAACCCTTTAAAAGATAACTTTTTCCCAGTAAACTCGCCAGGGTAATTATAAATTGTTTCCATACCTTTTAGGAAGTTCTCATCATTTAAAGTAACACTATCTTTCGTTACAAACTCTTTCTTTCCTTTTTCCATTACACCACGGTATCCTTCTTTTCCGTAATATATACTCGTGTCAGGCCTTAAGAATTGCCTTCTCATAAATGGATCTGTACTTTCCGCTTGCGCAACAGGAAAATGAAATCCTTTCGCCTTAACAATATCTGAATCTAACGTTGCAATTGGGAAAAACAAACCTGAGACTATCGGAAAACAAAACAATGTGTACGAAAATGCTTTTTTCCACCAAGTATTTTCATCTTTCGAATGATCATGCCCGCAATGGCTATGATCACAACCACAATTGTGCTGTTCTCTTTCTTTTTCTTTTTGATGTTCTTTTTGGAAAACGATAATTATTTGAACGACCGTTAAAAAACCTAAAATAATAGCTGCTGTTTTTGATAAGTAGGCATACTTCATATTAATATACTTCGTAATATTACCTGAAATATGAAGCTGCGCGATTAAGATTGTAAAACCTAATAATATATATGCTCGAAACATAACCTACCACCCCATCGCATAAATGAGTAGTGAGCTTGCATAAACAACAAGTGTAACTGTAACTGTAACGACAATTACAAATTTTGTTTTAAATGTCGCAAGCATCATAAACATATTTTTAATATCCACCATCGGTCCATATACGAGGAACGCGACAAGTGATGCTGTTGAAAATGTACTTTGGAATGACGAAGCAATAAATGCATCTGCTTCTGAACAAAGTGATAAAATGTAAGCAAGTCCCATCATAACAGCTGGTGAAGAAAACGGACCTTGTCCTATAGCAAGAAGTGTTGAAGTTTGTACGAACGTTTGAACTGCTGCTGCAATTAACGCACCTAATACTAAATATTTCCCCATCGAGAAAAATTCCTCAACAGCATGCGTACATACATCCCACATTTTTTTACGTAATGGACGCTTATGATTCACTTCTGGGAAGTGATCATCTCGTAATTGATGTTCTTTAAACATAAATGATAATATAATTCCAACGATAATTGCTACGATAATCGCTACAATAGAACGATACCATACCATGTGCATACTACTTCCAAAGGCAACGTATGTTGCAAATAATACGACTGGATTAATGATTGGTCCAGTTAACATAAATGCAATCCCGGCATATGGCGGAACCCCTTTTCCGATTAATCGCCTTACAATCGGAACGATTCCACATTCACAGCCCGGAAACATCATCCCTAAAAAAGTAGCCATTAAAACAGACAGAAATCGGTTTTTCGGCATCCATTTTGCTACCATATCTTCTGTAACAAACATTTGAATGAATCCTGAAATAAATACACCAATGAGCACAAAAGGAAGTGCTTCGATCAATATGGAGATAAAGATTGTATTCATTTGCAGGAATGCTTTCGGTAATTGAAACAATTCCATGATGTATTTCCTCCAACTTTTCATTAACAATATGTAATTTTAACCCTATTTCATTAATTGAACAAGACTTATACGGAATTCCCCTCTATCATATACATTACATTTCATAAGCTATATTCTATTCAAAACTTTCGATTTCATAGCAAAAAAGCTGCTCTAGCGCAGTTATATAACTATGCTAGAGCAGCTTTCTTATCATTAAAAGTAACGTTTCTTCCAAAAAACAAATGCTAATGTGAAAGATAGTGTTACACATATTATAAGTACAATTACAAAACCGTGCGCTTCCCCTTCAAACGGAACTTTTACGTTCATTCCAAAGAAACTAGAAACCATCGTTGGTAACGATAAAATGATTGTAATAGACGTTAACAGTTTCATAACACTATTTAAGTTATTTGATATAACGGAACTAAAAGTATTCATCATTCCACTTAAAATGTGACTATATATTTCCGCCATTTCAATAGCCTGTTTATTTTCAATTAATACATCTTCTAATAAATCTTGATCGTCTTCATACATTTTTAAAAATGTACTGTTACGCATTAACTTTTGAATTACGATTTTATTCGCCTTTAATGATGTTGTAAAGTAAACTAAACTTTTTTCAAGACCTAGCAATGTGAAAATCTCTTTATTTTTCATCGACTGATTTAATTGATGCTCTAAATCAATTGTTTTTCTGTTAATTTGCTTTAAGTATCTTAAATAATAAGTAGAAATCGTATATAAGAGCTGAAGTGCAAATCGTGTCTTTTTAAACGTATAAAATTCTTTAATACGTTGATTAATAAAACGTTCAAATATTGGGTTTTCCTCTAAACAAATTGTCACAAAACAATCTGGCATAACAATCATACCTATTGGAATCGTGTCATAAATCGAATTTCCTTCTTCATCATGTCTAACTGTTGGAATATCCACGATTATTAAAGTATTACTGTCTTCCTTTTCAATACGAGAACGTTCTTCATCATCTAAAGGGTCTTTAATGAAATCTAAGTCTACATTTAAAGTTTGTACTAGATATTGAATTTCTTCTTCCGTTGGATGAAGTACATTAATCCAGCAACCCTTTTGCATTTCCTCAATCTCTTGTAGTTTTCCGTTTCGGTCTGTTAAATAAATATTTAACATACTATCACCCCGATTCTTTTTACATGTAGGAATCTACCTCTCTTACATAACAGTTTTTGAACCGCCATTCTCAGCATATGAAACATGCGTTTAAATTTCAATAGAAAAATTATTTTGAAAACGTTTTTACAAGAAAAATATTTTAAACAAAGAAAAAGACAGAGCGCTCTCTGCCTTAAAAAGCTTATGTTGCCTTTATAACATATTTAGAAAGCATCCACAAGTTAAAGCCAACTGAAATCGTGTAACCAGCGTATGTTGAAATAATAAAACTTACATAATCGAAATACGGAAGCAATACAATATTTAAAACTATCTTTACAATAATGCCAATCACTAACCCTAGCACCGTTTTCTGTTGCTGATTGATTCCTTGGAGCATCGCAGCTGTTACTGTAAAAAGCGAAAATAGTATACAGGCAGGAGCGTAATACTGTAAAATAATACTTCCCATCTCTGGATCATTTCCGGCACCGAATAAAAGAGTATATACCGGTTTTGCTAACATCATCATTCCAATCGCCGCTGGTACCGTAATACCTACTACTAATAGATTTGTCCTCGTAAAATGTTTGTACAGTAACTTCACATTTCCTGCTGTATAAGCTTTTGTCATCTCAGGTACGAGTGACATACTAAAAGCAGTCGCAACGGAAACTGGGATAAGTACAACCATCTGAACAAGTCCAATTATTGCATTAATCTTCTCTGCTTCTCCTTGCATATATCCCATTTGTATAAGCAATTTATTAATTGTAAATGTGTCAATCGTCTGATACAACGGAATTGCTAAACCAACCACAACAAATGGTATTGAATATGTAAAGAGCTCCTTATAGAGTGAGAAAAAAGATTTCGTTGTTTGTGGTATACTTGCCATTTCTTTTTTCTTTAAGTGCTTTCTCCTCCTTATGTAATACGCACTTAAAACAGTTAGTCCACCTATCGCTCCCATAAAAGCACCGAATGTTGAAATACCAACAGCTAGTGAGATAGAAGCTTTTAAAATATATATAACGACAAAGCTTCCTATCAAGATGGTTAATACCCGAAAAAATTGCTCTACAACTACACTTAGAGCAGAAGGCCCCATCGATTGGAACCCTTGAAAAAAGCCCCTTAATAAACTCATGACTGGTACAAGTATTAACGCAAAACTTACAATTTGAATATTAGTAGTGACCGCCGCTATACTATTCCCCGTTTGATCATTTCCATCGATTACAAGTTTAGCCAAATACGGAGCTAGCATATACAACGTAAAACACGAAATAATTCCCATTATAAACATAAAAACAATTCCACTTTTCAGCACTCTCTTAACCGTATGATAATCATTTAGTTGATCATATTTTGATACCATCTTTGAAACTGCAAGTGGTAGTCCCATCGTCGCAATGCTGAGCATAATTGTATATGGACGATAAGCATACGTGTATAAAACGTATCCACTCGTACCGACCATAGCTGTAAATGGTATAACATATATAAAACCTAACATTTTAGATATCATCGTTGCCATTGTTAAAAATATCGTTCCACGTATAAACGGTGACCCTTTCATCACATTCCCCCGCTACACTTTATTATTACACATTATGGACAACTCTTTTTTTTTAGAACCGAAACAAGTAAAAAAGCCAATGAAAAATCATTGACTTTAACGCGCTGCTTTTTTCTTTTTGAAATACTTTAAACCGAAGTATAGAGCAATAAAGAGAATCGCTCCTATAATTATGTAATGTGTGTAATCAGATGCATATTCTTTAATATGTCGCCAATTTCCACCAAGCTTTTCACCTAAATATATAAATAGTATTGACCACGGAATAATCGCAACTACTGTATACAGTGTGAATAGTTTTAATGGCATCTTAGCTAATCCTGCTGGAATAGAAATTGCATGACGTACGACTGGGATAAAACGTGCCGAAAAGATTACTCCTGCTCCGTAACGCTTAAACCAATTTTCTGCTATGTCTAAATGGTGTTTATTAATAAGCAGATATTTCCCATATTTCTCTACAACTGGACGTCCTCCGTAGTATCCAAGCCAGTATAAAAAAATCTGTGCTAGCGTACCACCGATCGTTCCTGCAATAACAGCACCAACAAAACTAATTTTCTCCTCTGCCACTAAAAAACCGGCATATGAAAGTACAATTTCACTTGGGATGATTTCAATCATTAAACCGAGCGCTACCCCAAAATAACCTAAGCTTGCAAAGAACTGCAATAACTGTTCTATTATATTTGCTAACATTTCATTTTCTATCTCCTTTTTTCTTCACATACCATCCCATTATTACATAAAGGTTGCATTCTGCCAATATCTTCATTCCAACATTATTATCGGCATAAGCATTATTAATCTATTACTATTTCTTTCTGAGGTTCTTTTATGTAGGCAAACATTTGTTTAATTTGCTCTTCTGTATTTCTAGCAATCGATAAATTAGGCAATTCATCCTCACCAAAAAACTCCACATCATCTGTTTCAATACTAGTTTTCTTTTCACCACCAATAATTTTACATCCAATAAAAATTTTATATACATGCGTTGCTGAAGGCGATGGTTGATGTTTTTCTTTATCAAATATAGCGAGTAGCTTAAAATCATCTACTTCAAACCCTGTCTCCTCTAAAACCTCTTTTGCTGCTACTTCTGTCGGCGTATAACCGATATCAGCCCATCCACCTGGCAATGCCCATTTCCCATCACTTTTTTCTTTCACAAATAATAACTTTTCATTTTGAAAAACAACTGCTCTTATATCAACTTTAGGTGTTTGATAGCCTGTCTCGCTTGCAAATAACTTCTCTACAACTTCCCAATCTGTCTTAGTGTAATGTGACATCATCGAAATGGAAATATCCCGTAATTGTTGGAAACGTTCTATATCATACACATCCTTAGAATACGTTAAACCCGCCTGAGCTATAGATTGTATTTGTTTTGCCCACTCAATCCATTTTATCGTCATGTTTCCACATCCTCATTCTTTATTAAGTACATATTACGTCAATTCTACCAATACATCTTTATTATACAAAAAAAGAGATTGATAATGTTCCAATCTCTTTCAAAATTAATCCAATTCATGTAAATGATCTTGTATATACTTTCTTCTTTTATTTATATATTCCTCAATCATATCAGCTTCTTGATCAAATATTTCTAATTTTTCTTTCATATATGGATCTTGTAGTAAATAAGGACGAATCGACTCACACAAACTTTCTACTTTCGGCATCATAAATGAAACAGTAAATTGTTCTTCTAATATTTCTTCCAAAATACCTCGGTATTGCTTTCTAAATACAGGTATATCTAACAATCTTGCACTTAACGTGTTATAACCTTGAATACGAATATATTCATGATTAAGTGGTCTCCCTTGTACATCTCGCCCCCAAGTCGCATCATAATCCCACGGTATCACTTCAAATAAATTTGTTTCATCATTATGATATAGTGCATAGTTATGAACAAAACCATCAAAGTTTTGTGTAAAAATAACGCCAGCTAACCATCGTAAATATTTATCAACATGCAAAAACTTCCCAATTTCTTTTTCATAAGATTCCCTTGACAAAGTATTTGCTTGAAATACAAATTCACTCAATTGTTCTTCACTATTTTCATTCGAATATTTAAATTCATAACCCGCAAAAAGCTCGGTCTTAACATCTTTATCTCTCTCACTCATTAAAGAGAAATTTGCATCATCATCTATCGCATAATAAATAGAGCCACTCGGTAATCCTCTATTTTTCAAAAAGTTTTCATCTACTGATTCTAATTGTAAATATACACCTTGAATTTGACCATTAATTTTTATAAATACATGTTGTGATTTCGGTGAAAGTACACCAATATCATGAAAAAAATCTAAAGACAATTTATTTCGTATGAGAGACGGATCCATAAACTCAGAGTTTAAATGAAACTCTTTCGCACCTTGAAATTTTTTCGGTTTATAAAACATAACATGATAAGACTTTTTCTCAAATTCACGAATATGAGCCCCTCGGTATACGATATCAATGTCATACTTCTTTTTTCCATAAGTTAATTTTGCTGGCACTGGATTATCTGACCAAATTTCTTTTTTCAATTCCACCAGGTTCATTGGATGAATAAAAAAATCATATGAAGGTAGCATATTTTCACATCCCTTCTCAGTTCTCTTCATTCAATGTATGCACTCCGCCTTGTCCATACCTCCACTATCAACCATTTATATAAAATTACACTCTTGTCCTGTTCAGAAATATACCTACATACATATCCTGTTAAGGAAAAAGAATACCTTTTCACCTGAATACATGATAAGGAGGATTTCTATGAAACGTGATATTAGAAAAGCTGTCGAGGAAATCAAAAGTGCTGGGATGGAGGATTTCTTACACCAAGATCCAAGTACTTTTGAATGCGATGATGATAAATTCACTCATCATAATTGTACAACTGGATGTAAATGTACAACTGGGGGTAAATGTCCAAGAACAAGATGTACTCGCGTGAAACATTGTACGTTCGTTACAAAATGTACGCATGTAAAAAAATGGACATTTGTTACAAAATGTACTCGTGTACGTGTTCAAAAATGGACGTTCGTTACGAAAGTAACGCGTAGAAAAGAATGCGTTTTAGTTACAAAACGTACTCGCAGAAAACATTGTACTTTCGTTACAAAATGCATACGCTTTGAAAAGAAATTTTTCTGGACAAAACGAAGTTTCTGTAAAAAATGCGAATTCTTCCCTAACAGACACGGTCACTCTTGCGATGATACATGTGATCATGGTAAAGACTGTCACGATGGCGGACACAAGTGGAACGATTGCAAGGGCGGACATAAATTCCCATCTTGCAAAAACAAGAAATTCGATCACTTCTGGTATAAAAAACGTAATTGTTAGTTTTTATACCTACAAAAAAGGCCGTTTTGCGGCCTTTTTTACGTTTATCCCGCTTTATTGAAAATGACTTATATCTGCAAATTGCTTCACTTCACCTTTATCTTCTTCAAATTCTATACTACTCAAACTAGCACTATGCATAAATGGATCATCCCACACATTTTCTATTTCAATACCCGCAAAATGTCCTACAAGTAGCTTTGCCGCTGCCGCATGGGAGACAATTAATATACTTTCTCCTTTATGCTTTTCCAAAAGAAGCTGCATCCCCTCAATTACCCTTTTATAAACAGCCTCAAAATTTTCTCCTGATGTTGACTGAAAAAGATGTGGTTCATACCAAAATAACTGTATGTCGTCTGGGTATTGCCTTTCTATATCATCAATTGTCTGTCCTTCCCATATACCCATGTTAATTTCATAGAAATGCTCATCCGCGATTATCGGTATATCACGTTCTCCCTTTATTAACTCTGCAGTATGAAGGGTTCTTTCACTCGGACTACTATAGATCGCATGAATAGATAAATCTTTCATTCGCTCTCCTAATTGCTTAGCTTGCAGTATACCATTTTCAGTTAAAGCAGAATTTTTTCGTCCTTGCATTCGCTTCGCTACATTCCATTCCGTCTCACCATTCCTTGTTACATATACCGTTGTCTTCACTTCAATTCCCCCTTACCATGTTGGCCGTAATTCCCACGGTTCTACTCGTCCTACAATCCATTCATCACATTTACTTTCAATTCCTTTTATTACTCCATCCGATATTTCTTCATGAGTAAGCCATCTTCCGTATGTATCTTCTAATATAAAACCTAAAATTATTCTATGATAGCTACATCGCGTACCGCCTATTTTTTGTGAGGCTATTCTCGACGCTTTACTGCCTAAAATATGAAAAACGTTGTATGTTTCAGACGACAAGTCTAATTCTCTACAAATGAGTGATAACGCATCCTTTGCACTTGAGTGTATCCATGCGACAACTAACGTTATTGGTCCATTCCGCTCAATTGTGTTTTTAATAGCTACCTTCACATCGTCATCATTATGATAATCTAACGGAAGGCATGTGATATTTTCTGGTATAGCACTCTCTCGTTTAACATTTTCTAATTTCACTTCATCTCTTCCAATAATAGAAACATGAAACTCTTGCTCACAAAGCCACATAGACACCCTCTTTAGCATTCCTGTTCCACCAATTACTAGCGCATGCAACTTCTTTTCCTCCTTAGTAAAATGTCATATGAGGTTTATCTTCCCTATAATAATTAAGTCTGTCTTGCAATGTCCCTGAATGAAATTCAAACTTATGCCCGTCTGGGTCAACAAAATAGATAGATTCACAATCCCTTACATCACGTTCTCTTCCTTTTAAAATATGAACATCATTTTCTTCTAATCGCTGCAGTAGACGTTCAAAGTCTTTCTGTTCAACAGAAAACGCAATATGTGTATAAGATTGATAAATCTCATTTCTCGGAATATGTATTTCTTCATTAAGTGCTACCCATACTCCACATATATTAAAATATGCAAGTTTTCTTCCTCTAACTAATAATTCTCCTTCCAATACTTTTTCGTAAAATTCAATAGAATCTTCTAGATTAGATACTGAAAAACATAGATGATTGATTCCGTTTAACAACTATAATTCCTCCTATACAAATAAAAGATGAGCGAAAATTCACTCATCTTTTATTATACTATTTTTTTGTAATATATGCCCATTTATAACTGAAGTCCCCACCAAACGTATGATTCGCAATACCTTTTACGTACGGTTTCTCTAAATATGCTGTACTTTGTTGATACGTAGGAGAAATCGCCGCATCTTGACCAATTAAGATTTTTTCAGCTTCTGCAAGTGCTTTCCAGCGTGCTTTATCATCTTTTAATAGCTCTCCTTTTGATTTCGCTACTAAATCATCATACTTCGGATTAGAATAATCCATTTCATTAAATGAACTTCCAGTAACAAACATATCAATATAAGTCATTGGATCTGGATAGTCTGGACTCCATGCAGATAAAGAAAATTCATATTCGAATTTCTTTTCTAAATCTAACTTCTGCTTATATGGCTGCTGTTTCAAATTCACTTTAATACCAGGTAAGTTTTTCTCTAACTCTTCTTTAATAAAGTCGCCTACTTTTTTACGGCTACCGTTATCATCATTTAGTAATTCTACTGTAATTGTATCTTGGCCAAGTTCCTTCTTCGCTTCTTCCCATAATTTTTTTGCTTTTGCTGCATTATCTTTACTGTCACGGAAATTTTTATTTACAGAACGGAAATCTTTCCCATCTGGTCCTGTCGTAAATTTTTCAGGTACTAAGAAATATGCTGGCAATGACCCGTCATTTAAAATAACATTTGCAATTCCTTTTTTATCATATGCTAGGTCAATCGCTTCACGAACTTTTTGATTTTTAAACGTTGCATTTTTTTGGTTAAATCGTAAGAAATACATACGTGGATCTAACTTCGTTTTAAATTCATCTGGCTTATTCTTTTTATATTTATCAACAAATTCAGAAGTTAAAATAACACGGTCCGCTTGATCACTATCATATAAATTTACTCCTGTGCTCGTTTCCTTCACAATATTCACATTAATTTCTTCTAACTTCACAGTATCTTTATCCCAATAATTAGGGTTTTTCTTTAACTGATAACTTCTTTCATGTTTCCATTCACTCATCGTAAACGGTCCATTATATAATAATTTATCTGCTTCTAATCCGTATTTATCTCCTTGTTCTTTCACATATTTTTCATTTAAAGGGAAGAATGTTGGGAATGAAGTAAGCTCAAGGAAATATGGTGCTGGTTGTTCTAATTCTACTACTAACGTTTTATCATCCTTCGCTTTCACTCCTAATTGATCTAACGGTAACTCTCCTTTATTTACTTTCTGTGCATTTTTCACATCAAATAAAATAAATGCATACTCAGCTGCCGTTGCTTTATCTAATGTACGTTGCCATGCATATACAAAATCTTGTGCTCGAACTGGATCACCATTTGACCATTTCGCATCACGTAATTCAAATGTATATGTCTTTTTATCTTCACTAATTTTCACGTCTTTTGCCATACCTGGAGTTGGTTTATTGTCCTTATCCAAACGATATAATCCTTCCATTGCATTTACAAAGGCACGGAATGATACAGAGTCTGTTGATTTTGACGTATCCATTGAAGGAATTTCTGCTGTTTCTAGTAAGTTTAATACTTGCTTATCTGCTGCCCCCTTACCTGCTTCTTTCTTCGTTGTAGATGCCTTCTCCCCATTTCCGCAACCTGCAACTAATACGCTAGTCGATAATGCAACTGCAGCAATCGTTGTTACCTTTCTCTTCATTGTTCCTTCCCCCAATCTATATGTATAAAGTGAAACTTTAATCAGCGGGGGGGTTCTTCATCCCCCACTGATTATTAGTTGAACCAATCGGGCTTTTATGGGCAGCCCGACCCCCACCTAACTTCTTTGCTTTCACTGAATTTTGAGGTGGGGGTCTTACTGCCCATTAAAGCGGGATAAATGAAAGCCAGTATAATATATATTATTATACAAAAGATTCAGATTATTTCAAATATTATTTTCGTATATACAAAAAAAGAAGCGGATAGAGAGCTCTACTATCCACTTCTTTTTCTATTTCTTTTACTTGTAATCCATCCTCTATGTCAAATGGATTTTGAACTTTAAATATTTCGTCCATTATCTTTAAAAATTCTTCCTCATTTTTAGATTCGCCATTAATCATAAGTGAGTATGGCTCGATCTCACCCAATTTATAATCCACAACAAATTGGATCGTAACCTTTTTCTTCGACATATCCGGACTATCCCCTTGGAACTCTACCAATTCTAATCCTTCAGTGCCACGATAATATGCCCAACCCGGATTTCTAAAATAATTTTCAAACGATTCACCAATTGAAAAGAATGGATATTCATATAGCGAGCTTGTACGAACCTTTTGAATAATATCTCGATCAGTCGGGAAAAAGAAATGGCTGATAAAAATACTAGCAACCGCTAAAATCGTAACGATTGTCGCTCCCATTTTACTCGTTCCACCACTATCACGAATGAGGTACTTCTCAACCGACTCATCTTGAATTTCTCGTGCCTTTATTCGATATATACGCCTTTCTGCAAATTGATAATATAATCCATTCGCAAAAATCGCCATTCCAAATAAAATAAAAACGAGTAATAAAAACGTAAGAGGCACCATATTAATGATCGGCAGTGCTACATTGAAGCCCATATAATAAGAAAACGCATCACACGCTACTAATAACAATACAAATAATGCTGCCGGTAAATAGTACTTACGATATCCGAGCCAACCTACATTAAAAAGAGTTGCCCAACCATTCCAGCTCCACCTAGCAATCCGCTTTTCCTCAAGCTCCCATTTCCTTTTGTAATACGGATATTGTCTCCCCACATATACTTCTAATTCCTTGTCTATTAGCGAACTTCCTTCACTCTGTTCAGTATGCAAAGTCCGCTGGCAACTTTCACAATTTAACTGATTTCCCTCGCAAAGTTGCCCACAATTTATACATTTCAAAACAATCCCTCTTCCCATCCATACGTCATTTCAAAATACCTTCGTGTTTTAATAACCACTCTTTCCTCCATAAACCGCCCGCATACCCAACAAGTTTCCCACTCTTTCCTATTACACGATGACACGGAACGATTATTGAAATCGGATTGCGACTATTTGCTCCTCCTATGGCTCGTACAGCTTTCGTATTTCCGACTTTCTCTGCAATATCTAAATATGAAGCACTTACGCCATAAGGAATCGTATAGAGCGCATCCCATACATTTTTTTGAAATGCTGTTCCCTCAGGAGACAACGGGACTGTGAACTCTTTTCTATTCCCCTTAAAATATTCATCGAGCTCATTTATACATTGATCTATCATTTCATTTGTATGTTCTTCTTGTCTCTCATCAACAAATATAACAGACGTAATTCCTTTATCGTTCGCTGTAATTTCTAGCAAGCCTAATTCACTTTCATAATAAGCTTGGTACATATGTCATCCTCCAATTCAATTCATATTCATTATTGTAACACGAATAGACAAAATTTTTCGTATAAGCGTTTTATTCGAGAAACAAAAACGAGAATGATACAATGTAAGAAAATTCAATCTAGGAGGCTATTGGATGAATTACAAACTTTTTTCACCTTATACAATTAAAGACGTTACATTAAAAAACCGGATTGTTATGTCACCTATGTGCATGTATTCATCGGAAAACGGGGATGGCCAAGTAACGAATTTCCATCTCATTCATTATGGAACAAGAGCTGCCGGTCAAGTTGGTTTAGTTATGATTGAAGCAACAGCCGTGTTACCTGAAGGGCGAATTTCAAATAAAGACTTAGGCATTTGGGATGACAGTTTAATTGAAGGCTTACATAAAACGACAACTTTTATACACGATAATGGTGCAAAAGCTGCCATCCAACTCGCTCACGCTGGAAGAAAAGCAGCATTAGAAACAGATGCGTTAGCTCCTTCAGCCATTCCATTTAATGAAACAATGAAAATGCCAATAGAGATGAGCAAACACCAAATTAAAGATACTGTATTAGCTTTTCAGCAAGCTGCAGTACGATCCAAACAAGCTGGATTTGACGTTATTGAAATACACGGTGCTCACGGTTATCTTATTAATGAATTTCTTTCTCCACTTACCAATAAGCGGACTGATGAATATGGTGGTTCACCTGAAAACCGCTATCGTTTCTTACGCGAAATCATTGACTCCATAAATGAAGTTTGGAACGGACCGTTATTTGTCCGTATTTCAGCAAATGATTATCATCCTGACGGGTTAACAGTTCAAGATTATGTTCAGTATACAAAATGGATGAAAGAACAAGGAGTAGATTTAATCGATTGTAGCTCTGGGGCTGTTGTACCTGCACGCATCGATGTTTATCCTGGGTATCAAGTACAATATGCTAAACATATTAAAGAACATGCTAACATTGCAACTGGTGCAGTTGGATTGATTACGACTGGGGCACAAGCAGAGCAAATTTTAAATAATAACGAAGCAGATTTAATTTTTATCGGACGTGAGTTACTTCGCAATCCTTACTTCCCACGAATAGCCGCCAATGAACTTGGCTTTGAGTTAGAAGAACCGTATCAATACGAGCGAGCGCCTGGGAAAATCAGTACAAATAAATAAAACCGAGAAGCTTTTCTTCTCGGTTTTATTTATTCTATCGTTGTAATTTCATTTGAATTATAAATGTGGATACCTGATTCTTCTCGCAATGCAGTTATATACATCCCTTTCGCCACATCTTTAGCTGAAATCGGTTTATACTTTTTGAATGCCCCTTTAAATATAAAAGGAATAATACGAGATAATTTTTCCGCCATTCGTTCACCTAAGCGAAATTCTTGTCGATTTCCTACTAATAAAGATGGCCTAAAAATGTGAATACCACCGATTACTAACTTTTGCAATTCCTCTTCCATTCTTCCTTTCACTTGTGAATAAAAGAAAAACGATTTAGGATTCGCTCCCATTGAGGACACAACAAGGAAATTTTGCACCCCTTGTTTTTCAGCTAAACAAGCCGCTCGTAACGTATATTCATAATCTACCTTTTTGAAATTAGCTTTTGTTTTTGCTTTTTTGATTGTTGTTCCTAGACAACTAAATACGTCATCTACAGCAAAGAACTCTTTATATTCCTCTAATGCCAAATAATCTACTTGCTTTTGCTGTAACTTTTCATGTTGCCATTGCATTGGTTCTCTTACAAAAATAGTAACCGAATCGTAGTAATCTGATTCAAGTAATAGACGCGTTATCTCTTGCCCAACTAAACCACTTGCACCAAGTACTAACGCTGTTCGCTTATTCATATATGCATATACCTCTTATTTTACTTTTCTCTCCTTTAGTAACATACAACTTTTAGGAGTTTCCTTCTCTCATTTTACCACAAGTAAAGCACTATGCGTACGCATAGTGCTTTACTCACTCTTTTTTCTCATCTTTTTCTCGTAATTTTGTTACGGTTGATGCATCTCCTAAATTACTTATTAATCTTCTTAAAAAAATTAAGACTACGGCTAATGGTAGTACTACCGCTAATATCAATAAAATAGCTTCCATTAAATAACCCAAACACTCATCCCCCTCTACACCCTCCTTTCATATATATGAACACTACGTTGTCACATATGCATGTATTCGCAAAAATAACACATCTATATTTGACAACTTTATAACAAAATCAAATCGGAATGATTATTATTTATTGCAACTTTATAAAAGATGTATTATACTAAGTTCGCAAACTAAAACGTAATTATTCCGTTTTGTATTAAAATGATATTTTTCTTCTATAATTGGGGAAAATATATCCGTAAAAAAAGAAAAGAGGAGAACTTCATGCCTAAAAGATTGACTATACTTTCATTCTTACTTATTTTCACTTTAATTTTTACTGGCTGCTCAAATACAAAAGAAGGTAATGCCAAGAAAGACGGAAAACTAACTGTTTATACAACTATTTTTCCTCTTGCAGATTTCGCAAAAAAAATTGGTGGCGACTATGTAACTGTTGAAGCAATTTACCCACCTGGTGCAGATTCTCATACATTTGAACCAAGTCAGAAACAAACAGTACAAGTTGCAAAAGCCGATTTATTCGTTTATAACGGCGCTGAATTAGAACCATTTGCTGAAAAAATGGAAAAAACATTACAAAAAGAAAACGTTAAAATTGTAAATGCATCAAAAGGTATTGAACTGCGTACTTCTACTGAAGAAGAGCATCATGATCACGGAGACGGCCATAAAGAGGATGAACATCATCACGATAAAGACCCACACATTTGGTTAGACCCTACTCTAGCAATGAAACAAGCAGAAAAAATTAAAAATGCACTTGTAGCATTACAACCTGACCATAAACAAGAGTTCGAAAAAAACTTTGCAGCACTTCAAACAAAATTTACTGATTTAGATGATCAATTTAAAGCAGCAGTTGCGAATGCAAAAACGAAAGATATTTTAGTTTCTCATGCGGCTTATGGATACTGGGAACAACGCTATGGCCTGAAACAAATTGCTATCGCCGGTATTTCAGCTTCTGATGAACCATCTCAAAAACAACTTGCTGACATTACAAAAACAGTAAAAGAACATAATCTAAAATATATTTTATTTGAAACATTTTCTACTCCAAAAGTAGCATCCGTTATTCAAAAAGAAACAGGTACAAAGATTTTACGCTTAAATCACTTAGCTACTATTTCTGAAGACGATGCGAAAAATAATAAAGATTACTTCACTTTAATGGAAGAAAACGTAAACACATTGAAAGAAGCTACTAACTAACCAATTTTTAATAAGAAGAGGCTGTCTCAAAAGGTCTTTAAATAAGACCTTTTGGAGACAGTTTTTTATTTTAACTTTAATATGGATGAGAAAATCTTTAAGAATCAAGAGTAGTTCATTTTAGAGATGTAGTTTCAATTGAAACTACATCTTTTCATGCTCATAAAAACTCTATATCCACTTCACATTTACATTAGATTCATCCATAATTTTTTCATATAATATAGCTATTTTTTCTTAATATTAAGTATTTACATTTCCCCTTCCTTACCTCATAATTTTAATCGGGAAAGGGAGGAAAAAAATGGTTCAAATAAAAGTAACGCCCGAAGAATTGGAACGAGTTGCAAAACGGGCAAACGATACAAAGCACGCATTAGAATCTATACATAATAACTTATGCAATCAAATTGATTACATGTGTTTTCAATGGACAGGCGCATCAAATCAAAACTTCATTCAAATGTTTAACAATGCGAGACCATCCGCATTCACAGCTATTAATGCGCTTGTACATGTTGAAGAAGAATTAAAGAGAATTGCTGAGAAATTCCGCGTTGCAGATAGTGAAGATGTAACATCCCAAAAAACGACTAAGTCTAGTAAAGCACCTGAAAAATCTTTCTTAGGAAAAGTATGGGATGGTATAGTAGATGGTGCGGGAGATGCTGTTGGAGATACAATTGACGGTATAAAAGCATTAGGTGACTGGGAAACTTGGAAAGGCATGGGCTACACTGTCACCCATTTAGATGAAGCTTTACCTGCTATGTGGAATGCATTATCCGACTCTTTTAATAAAGATGTAATAAATGGTGATGCAGAGACCCGTGCGAGATGGGGATCTTATGCTTTAACACAAATTGGATTAGGTCTTCTTGGAGATAAAGGGGTTAGTAAGGCTGCAAAACTAGCACAAGGGGCTAAATTCTCTCAAGGTATCTCAAAAGCTGGACAATTATTTAATAAAGGCGATAATTTGGCTTTCGCAGGCGGTAATGGTGGTAGATCTGTATTTGATAGTGCTGCTTTTAGACAAGCCGAAGAAAAACTTTCAACCTACCAGTTTGCTAAAGGTGAAGGTAATATAGGTACTACTCCAAAAGCTGTAGAGGTTACTCCAAGTTTTAACCGTGAAAATTTATCGGAACATATAGGCGAGGGATTTGCTTCGCAAATAGATAATGTTTTAAAAGAGGCAAATATATCAAACGAACAATTCCATAACCTTAAAGTGAAACATTACACTGAATTGAATGCTGAAGAAATTCAAATTATGAAAAAAATACGAGATTCTGTTCCAGCACCAAATCAAGATACATTATTACAAAAAGTAATTAGTTTGGACAGTGTCGAAAATTACCTGAAGGAAACTGAATATTTTAATTCCGTAGGAGGTTGTGTAGCTAAAATGGAAGATGTGAAACAAATTCACTCCCCTAAGGATGTATATGAATCACTACGCTTAGATTATGAAGGAACACCTTACACTACAACTAGTGATTACGCAACTATTAGATTTAAAACAAATCAAGTTGATAAAATGAAAATTCCTTACGCTGAATCATTTGGAGATTCTTTAAATGTAAAACCAAATGAGTATGTTACATTTCCTCAAACAGGAAATGGTTTTACAGCTGCCGAAAACGGACACATTATTCCAGAATACGAAACAGCATGGGGGCAATATATGTCACCTAGTGATGGTGCCGAGATTTATACTGTAATAAATGGAGAAGAGACATTGGTAGGAGTATTTAGTAGTGATTTAGATAGATTTATACCTGCTACCAAAAATAAATAATGGAGGTTGTTTTTTGTGATTAGAAAAGGTTTATATGGGGTGTATCAAGGCAAAGAGTATTCTTTAGGTAAAGAAGATGGTGAATTCATTAATATTGTTTCAAGAGACATTGCGGAGTTAAAAAATGGGTTTATACCTCATGCGTGGGATAATAATCTATTGATAAAACAAGTTAAAAAGTCAGATTTAGATGCTGCCTATAATGTTACATTATTCGCAAAATATAAAGGACATAATTTCGGAGTACTAACTGCAAGCGAATTCAAAGTAGTTATTGCTACAAATAATCCACAGGTAGGACACGAACTAAATATGTCTGTACCAGGTCGTGGGGAATTTCATATGGAAGTAAATAGGACAGATGTTGAGTTAATTGAAGAAAAAAAACCTATATGGGGATTTACACTAGATATAGACAATTAATTACACCAAATAAAAGCAGAACCTTATAAGGGTTCTGCTTTTATAAGCCTTACCTATTTTGTAACAATAGCAAATCCTAAACCAGCATCTTTATTTTAACTAGTTATCCAAATTGATAAATATAAGGATCAATTTGTTCCTAAAAACACAATCCAGAATTTCTCCTGTAGGATATTACATACAGCAGACAATACAAAACCAAGTGCCCCTTCAACGAGTGCAATGTGCAGTGAATAAAAATATTGAGCTCACCAATGGAGATGCTCTTATTAACATAATGAAGCATAAACATTAAAGAGGTTGCCCAAAAGTAGCTATTCAGCTATTTTTGGGCAACCTCTTCTTTTTTATGTGCTTCTACTTGACTTGACCAAAATAACAAGTAAAATTATCCATATTAGCTTTCAAGCTATATCAATTTAGAAGGTGAGTTGGAATTATGACTCTTCACATTTGTGAAGTAACAGAAAAAAATTGGCGTTCGGTAGCTGCTTTAAACGTCGCAGAAGACCAGCAGCAATTTATTGAAAGCAATGCGTTTTCTCTAGCAGAATCATTATATGAGAGAAACGGAACGTCAGTAGGTTTATATGATGGAGAAACACTTGTAGGATATGCAATGTATGGATGGTATTGTGAAAAACGTAAAAGCGTATGGTTAGACCGCTTTATGATTGACCAACAATATCAAGGAAAAGGATACGCAAAACGTTTCCTTCGCTTGCTTATTCAATTCTTACAAAATAAATTTGAATGTAAAACAATTTATTTAAGTTTACATCCAGATAACAAACTTGCAATGGGATTATATGAATCATTTGGATTCCGTTTAAATGGCGATATTGATGATGAAGGCCCTGTTGTAGGTGTTGTAATGGAGTTACTTTTAGATGAACATACAAGCCTGTGAAAACAGGCTTTTTTATTATCCTTCATTTTTTGCAATCTAGCATTTCTCTACAAAGTGCTTAGTTAATCCAAAAAATAAGCCTGCAATATGCGCAGACTTACTTCACACACTCCTCAAAATGTGCTTGGAACCATTCTTTATTAATATCTTTTCCGATGAAAACAACTTCACTTACTCGATCTTCGCCCTCTTGCCACTCTCTATCATACGAAGCAGCAAATAACGTATGTACACCTTGGAAAACGATACGTTTATCCACTCCATCAATCGATAAAATTCCTTTGTAGCGATATAAGTATTCTCCTAGTTCTTGAACGACAGCTGACATCCACTCATTTAGTTTTTGTAAATCTAACGGACGCTCTTCGCGTAGTACAAACGATTTTACACCTTCTAAATGATTATGCTCTGTATGAGGATAAATTTGTAACGTATCTTTCGTTTTAAACGTTTGAATTTGTAGTAACGATGGAATATCCACATCACAATTAGTCGACTGAATTAACTTTGCAGTCGGGTTTATTCCTTGAAGTTCATGTAAGAGATTTTCTTTTTCACTCTCTTCAATTAAATCTAACTTATTCACTAATACAACATCAGCAAATGCAATTTGTTCTTTTGCTTCTAGCCCTTTTTCAAAATGTTTATGTATATGATAACTATCTACTACTGTTACAACACCATTAATTTGGTATGCAGATTGAATAACAGGATCTAAAAAGAATGTTTGAATAATAGGACCTGGATTTGCAAGACCAGTCGTTTCAATTACTAATCCATCAAAGTCCATTTTCCCTTCTGCTTTTACGTCCAGTAATTGTTTTAACGCAACGAGTAAATCCTCACGTACAGTACAGCACAAACAGCCGTTTGTCATTTCCATAATTTCTTCTTCAACATTCATAATCAACTGATTATCAATACCAATTTGCCCGATTTCATTTACGATCACCGCTAATTTCTGACCGTGATTCTCTGATAAAATACGATTTAATAATGTCGTTTTCCCTGATCCAAGAAAACCAGTTAATATTGTTACTGGAATCATGCCTTACATCTCCTTATAGCTATATATTTCTACATTATAACATATAGAGAAAAACGTTTTTGTGGCTAAACATATTTATTGTATGTACACCTAATTAACTATATAATAACATGTAGTAAGAAAGCCTTTTCAAAATAATAATCATTCATCAAGGGGGTACTTATAATGGAACGAGTTCAAATGGCCGAAACGCTAGAATTTTCTCGTATTATTCAAGGTTTTTGGCGTTTAGCAGAATGGAATATGACGAAACAAGAATTACTTTCTTTCATTGAAGATTGTATGGATATGGGAATTACTACTTTTGATCACGCTGATATTTATGGCGGTTATACGTGTGAAGGACTGTTCGGAGAGGCATTACAACTAAAGCCTTCCTTACGTGAAAACATGCAAATCATCACAAAATGTGGAATCGCTCCCCCATCACCAAAATTTCCAGAGCGTTATGTTGCTCACTACAACACTAGTGCAGAACATATTATTCAAAGTGCAGAAGCTTCACTTAAAAATTTACATACAGATTATATTGACGTATTACTTATCCATCGTCCTGATCCTTTCATGGATCCAAATGAAGTGGCAGAAGCGTTCTCACGCTTAAGACAAGAAGGAAAAGTTCGTCATTTTGGTGTATCTAACTTTTTACCTTCCCAATTCAATATGTTAAGTTCATACTTAGATTTCCCGCTTATTACAAACCAAATTGAAGTATCAGCTCTGCAGCTTGAGCATTTTGAAAAGGGAACAATTGATTTATGTCAGGAAAAACGAATCAATCCAATGATTTGGTCACCTCTTGCTGGCGGAGAAATCTTTACTGGTCAATCAGAACGTGCTGTACGTGTACGTGAAACTGTGCAAAAAGTTGCTACTGAGCTAGGTGTTTCTAGTATCGATACGGTTATGTATGCTTGGTTACTTGCACATCCAGCTAATATGATGCCCATCGTCGGCTCTGGTAAATTAGATCGTGTTAAAACGGCCGCACTTGCTACAAAAGTTAACTTAGACCGTCAACAATGGTTTACAATTTTTGAAAGCTCTAACGGACATCCTGTACCATAATGCACAAAAAGAAGAGCCGTTTCTCTACAGCTCTTCTTTTTCATATGTATTTCTAGTCATCGCAAATACACACATATCCCTTAATCCATTTCCATCTACTGCAACACTCGCACTTTCTAACGTACCTTCTAATTTAAAGCCCAATTTTTCAGGGATCGCTCTACTCTTCTTATTTAAAGCATCACAACGAATTTCTACGCGATTTGCTTTTAGTTCAGAAAAGGCGAAATCCGTTATCCCCTTTGCAGCCTCTACCATATAGCCCTGTCCACTAAATCTTGAATCAATCCAATACCCGATTTCAAATTGAGGTATATCCCAATTAATACGATGCAATCCAGCTGATGCAATAAACTCACCTGTTTCTTTCGAAAAAACTAGTAACCTTAAATCCTCACGCTGCAAAAATTGAATATGCGATTTTCTAATGCTCACTTCTACTTCTTCCTCTGTTTGCTCTTTTTGTGCAAAAACCATCCATGGTTTTAATTCTTTCATAGAAGCTTGAATGGCATCGTATACAGCTTTACCATCACCCGGTTTCGGCATTCGAATCAATAGCCTTCCAGTATAAAATTCAGAAGGAAAATCGAATAATAACGGATTCACTTTCAACACTCCCTATAATTCTTTTATATATAATAATATCCATCTCAAACTATACAGTAAAGAAATTTCTGAATTTTATACATTTAATTCATTTACATCTACCGCAACACGAACGCCAGATTCAATTGCCCCTTGTATCCATCCGTGATATAACGTTGTATGGTCTCCAGCAAAGAATATTCTTCCCTCTGGTTTGACAATCGCTGGTTGCAACTCTGATTCTTGACCTGCCTGAAATAGAGCAAACCCTCCAAGTGCATATGGATCCAACGTCCAACTTTTTGATATACCAGATAAGAATTCATCATATACTTGACCACCTAATATCGTTGCTAAGTTTTGTAATGTGTAATAAATACGATCTCCCTTTGATAATCCATCCCATAACAACGCATCATATGACCACGTATAGCTTCCTAGCATCATTGCTGGTCCCTTTCCTCCAATTCCATAGCTTGGATAATAGGCGTAACGAATTGGCAAATCCGTTATAATTCTGCCACCTAATTGTCCTTGTTCTTCCCAAAATCGACTTTTAAATTGAATTCCTATTTTTGTCGCAGGCATATAATGCAATTCACGAATTGCTTTCCATTTCTCATGCGATATAGAATCAAATGGATCTACTTCTACAAACCGCATTGTTGAAAACGGAATGGTCACAATAACTAAGTCCCCTGTAATACTACTATATTCAAACGTTTCTTCGTTTCGATAGAAAGCTGTCACACCATTATCATGCTGATGTAGCTTCATTAATTTTTGATTATATATAATATCTTCCTCTAATTGTGGTAAAAAAGATTTTGGCAATCTATCATTCCCGCCTATTATTTCACAAAATCCGCTCTCCTCTTGCATAATGTATAAAAAACGTAATGTCTCAACGAATGACCTTTCTAAAAAACCTTCTAAATCCAACAAAACGCCAATCATCTCAATTGTTACTGGTGAAAAGTAAGTATTATATTGATAAGGGTGATATTTTAAAAATTGTCCTGTAGAGTATCTCCCAAAATCCTTTACTACAACATCCCAATTTTTCTCTGGGTTCTTTTTAATAAAATTTATAATAGGCTGCACCGCTAACAATAATAGCTCCTCAGACGTTTTCCCAACTTCATTCATTTCCACAGGATACTTTAATATATTTGGATCTTTTTCATATTGTTTTAATGTCGTTTTTCGGCCGTTTACGTAAATAATATCAGTCTCATTCCTATTAATAAAAGGGCTTACCTGTAGCCCAAATTTTCTTATATATGCCATCGTTAATGTATGCGAATACGGAATTCTCATTGCCCCTACATCCAAATATAAACCGGTATCTTCCATTCTAACTGTCTCTATGCGGCCGCCTACCCGGTTGTTTGCTTCAAAAATCTTCACTTCATGTCCCGCAGCTTTTAATAAAGATGCCGAAACTAATCCAGCCATGCCAGCCCCTACTACAATAATTTGTTTCGGGCTCGTCGTCTCCTTTAATCCTTTATCTATAATTTTTAACGTTTCATCCATCTCCGTGTTATACATTATATCTTTCTGCACAATTCCACCCCTTACTTCATCAAATGGGCATTAGTCGTTTAGTGCATTTTATTCATAAATTTCTATAAACATAACAACAGAGCAAGTTAAATATTCACTAAAAATACATAAGAGATAGCTCTCACATCTCTTTACGCTTCGTATAATATAGCAACAGCAAATAAGGAGTGGTTGAATATGAAACCAACTTACGACTACAATGCTACAAAGAAGTATTTAGAAGAAAAGAAACAACAGCTATGCAACAAACTTAGTAATATGCATCTATCTAAAAAAGAACGTGAACAACTAAAACTTGAGATTGATAACTACGAATATATTCTAAATGTAGTCGAAATGAATCATTATGAACGAGGATTTTCACGTTAAAAGTGGATATGTAATTTATCCACTTTTTATTTTGAGCATTTCATTACGCATTTTTCGTAAGTAAATATATAATAGGATGTACATTAAGATTGAGAGGTATATTCTATGATCAAATTAAGTGTATTAGACCAATCCCCTATTTCAGATGGTAGTACGGCAGCCCAAGCTTTTTCACATACAGTTACGCTTGCGCAAGAAGTTGAAAAACTCGGATATACACGCTTTTGGGTATCAGAACATCACAATTCTGTAAGCCTTGCTGGCTCAAGTCCAGAAATACTTATTTCTCATATTGCAGCGAAAACGGAGCGGATGAGAGTCGGTTCGGGTGGTGTTATGTTACCTCACTATAGCCCGTATAAAGTTGCTGAGAATTTCCGTGTTTTAGAAGCGCTTTATCCAAATCGTATTGACCTTGGTGTCGGCAGAGCACCTGGCGGTATGCCAATTGCAACTCGCGCGCTTCAAGAAGGAAAAATGGTCTCACTTGATCAATATCCAGAGCAAATTGCAGATGTTGCAATGTACTTACATGATCAAGTACCAGAAAACCATCATTATGCAAATTTAAAGGCTACTCCTGTAATTCCCACATCTCCTGACATGTGGTTGCTTGGCTCTAGCGGAGAGAGTGCAAAGATTGCCGCACAACAAGGTGCTTCTTTTGCATTCGCACAGTTCATAAACGGATACGGTGGACCCGAGGTAATGGAGGCCTATCAAAAACAATTCCAACCTTCCTATTTAGGAGATAAACCAAAATCAATCGTCGCTATTTTTGTTATTTGCGGTGAAACAACTGAAGAGGCGGAAAAAATTGCTTCTAGTTTAGATTTATCAATCTTATTACTAGAACAAGGAAAGCGTACAACTGGTACACCTTCTATTGAAACTGCACAAAATTATTCATACAGCGCCTATGATTTATTCCGTATAAAAGAGAATCGTCAACGTATGATCGTCGGTGATCCCTCTTCTGTGAAAGAACAAATCGTAAACTTAAGCAAAGCGTACAATACTGATGAATTTATGATTGTCACAATTACTCATCGATTTGAAGATAAATTAAATTCTTATCGCTTACTAGCGAATGCTTTTCATTTATAAGGATAAAAGGGAGATACATCCATTATGATGCATCTCCCTTTCTTACTACTTATTACTTTTGTCTTCTATATATTTAATAGCTTCTTTTAATAGTTCATCACACAAAAAAAGACAACAATATATTTATTGTTGTTCTCAATACATCTACCCACTCTTTTGTTTTTTTCTATCTGGTTTACTTGAAACTAAATAATGTTTTTCTGAAATATATAAGTCTCTTTTTAATATACGATCTAAGTAAGGTCCTAGTTTCATTCCGCATATGAGGCGATCTTCACTACCTTCTACAATTGGAAACATTTCTTTTTCTGTTACATACTGATCTACTGCCTTTTGTACGATATCAATTTCTTTCACTAAGTTTAAGTTTTCTTCTGTATGTTCAAATACCTCAAGCGTTTCCTTCGTAATAAGAAAATGGTTTGTTGGAAATGCAGGTAAATACGGCTTTAACAAATCATAATTCACTGTATAATCATCATTTACTAATACTGTATAAACGATATTAGCATTCTTTTCTAAAAACTTGGCCATCGCTTGTTCCAATTCATCTTTCGTAATTTCACGCTCTTCTTTTCCAGTTTTGAAAAAGCGAAACATCGCATCGCCTCCTTTTTACTATATTATAGCATAAAAGAAAACTGAAAAATCACAAAAAAGTCATTGAAAGAATTTTTCAATGACTTTTTTCTTTATATTCTTATATTTATCCCACTTTAATGGGCAGTAAGCCCCCCACTGATTAAAGTTTCACTTTATTTTAAGAACGCACTTAGCATCCATACATGTTGTTCTAATGTTGTATGAATTGCTAACAACATGTCCGCTGATGTTTCATCGCCAGCTTCACCAGCAACTTCCATGCCTTCTTTTAATTCTTGAATCAATGCAGAGTAATCATTCACTAATGTTTGCACCATTTCTTCTGCAGATTCCTTGCTTGTCCCTTCATTCACACTAGATGTTGCCAAATATTCTTTCATTGTCGCTAACGGCTTACCTTCCAATGCTAAAATACGTTCTGCTAATTCATCAATATACGTTCCAGCTTCATTGTAAAACTCTTCAAATTTCTCATGTAATGTAAAGAAGTGTGGCCCTGTCACATACCAATGATAATTATGTAGTTTCACATATAACACATTCCAGTTTGCTACCTGCTTGTTTAATACTTCAACAACATTTGTTTTCGTACTCATACAATCCACTCCTCTTATCATTTCATAATGTTTATCTTTTAAGAACCTAGTTACATATTACCATACATTTCCTATCCTTTCGAACGATTGGCTCATATGTAACAAAGTTTTAACACCTTTAATACTTCCCTAATATCTTTTCATTCATGTATGTTTTCTAACAGTTCATACGTCTAATTGTCCAAGCTCATACATATGCATAATAGTAAATCAAGCTCATCGTAGTAGAAAGAGGGATAACATGGACAATCAACAATGGCAAGTAGCAAAGAAAGTTGCTGCTACTTATATTGGAACAGTCGTTGGAGCTGGATTTGCTACTGGACGAGAAATTGTTGAATTTTTTACAGTGAACGGATTTTATGGAACTATTGGTATATGTGTAAGTGGATTTTTTTTTATTTGGCTTGGCACAAAGATGATGTTACTCTCCTCACAAATCGGTGCATTTTCAGCGCAAGAATTTAACAAATACTTATTTGGGGATGTATTTGGAAATGTTGTAAATACACTATTATTACTCGTATTATTTGGTGTAACGAGCGTTATGTTATCAGGCGCTGGAGCGGTATTTGAAGAGCAACTTCGTTTACCAAGACAACTCGGTATTTTCATTACAGTAATCGCCTGTCTCATTATAGGTAGTCGCGGATTACAAGGGGTTTTTGAAGTTAATACACTTGTCGTACCTATTATGATGATTTTCATTATCGGACTTGCTATTACAACGTTTTTTCACGGTACAACTCCTATTAGTAACACTATTCCTGCAGAAACCTGGAATATGAAGTGGATAACTAGTCCTATTACATATGTCGCCTTAAATCTTTCTCTCGCCCAAAGCGTCCTCGTCCCGTTAGCCAGTGAAGTAAAAGATCGAAAGGCCATTTTATGGGGCGGTATTTTAGGTGGGGCAGGACTTTCTTTAATATTATTATGTAGCCATTTAGCTATCTTATCAGTCGACCAATTTTATCAATATAACATTCCAATGGCTGAAGTCATAAGAAAATTCAATGCCACTTTTCACTTTTTCTTTGTTCTTATCATTTTCGGTGAAGTATTCACAACTTTAGTTGGCAATGTGTTCGGAATGACAAAACAAATGCAATCCATCACTGGCTGGAAAAATAACAATATTATTTTCTTCATTTTACTAATAAGTTATTGCTTTAGTTACGTTGGTTACAGTGAATTACTCCACATTCTATATCCTATAATCGGGTGGGTCAGCATCATTTTACTTCCGATTATTGCTTTTAAACAACTTCAAAAAACATAAAAGAAGCATCCATGTTATTGGATGCTTCTTTTATATGTTCATTCACAATCATCACATACTTCCCAGTACGGCCCCATTTCGAGTGCTAAATACGGCTTTAATTGCAACCGAATCATCCGACTAGGCATACGTTCTAAAACGAATTGAATCCCTTCTTCTTCTTCGTCTAATTCAACTTTTGAAATCGCAATTCTTTGCATCGTCGAAATAGGCATTCCATCTTTATATAAAGTGATTTTCACCTCATCATATTCATTAAAATACAATTCAACACTCATTTGATTTTTCAACATTTCATTAACAATTTCATATTTATCATTTCGTTCCTGGATTATATATTTCCAGCCGCCTCTACCTTCTTCTTTCGGAGCTGCTTGAAACAATGTCATCAAATCCTCGTATAGCATAAGATAACCCCTCTCTTACTAAAAAACGATGAGTATTTTATATACCCTTTATCTCTATCACTATCCATATGTATTGTACCATATATCGCCGTTTTTACCGTATTCATTTGCTCCATAACTGCATATAAAACACCTGATTCTCTGTATTACTTTGTGGATTGTATCTTAATTCATTTCTTAATACCCTTCTAAAGCTTTCAAATCATATCAAACTTAAGGAAATGCTTTCTTTGTCCATCCTCCACTTATTATTTCCTTGCAACAACAAAAAAGAAGAGTGACTTATAACACTCTCCTTAAAAGAATTTCCCCGTAGCTGCTAATGCTAATACTAGTATTAAAATTGTAAACAATAAGGATACAATGAAACTAAAAATAGGTAATGCTTTCTTTTCATTCTTCTTAAAGAGTAACTTTAAACTAAGAAAGATGTTTACTGGTACAAATATAAAATAAAAGTATTTAACAATTTGCACCGAACTATTTGAAAGTGTTTTTAAAATAAACACTTCAATGAGAAAAACCATGAAAAACGAAATACTTAACCAAAATGAGACATAACTAAGCCAAGAATGTCTTTTGGTCCCCCAGTACACTCCCATATTAATAATCTCCTTTATTTGCATTCTATATGATTATAATTATACATAAAGTTAACAAATACCTCTATTTTTCGACAAATATTATACATGATATACCTTTAAACATCATAAACATACTCTCTATCACATTTCATGTTACATAGTAAAAACAGACTACTCCAAAATCGCATACTGCTATTTTGGAGTAGTCTGTCCTTTATTACACTTTAAATCTTTCAATTAACCCTTGTAATTCTTCAGCCATTTGAGATAATGTACCCGCCGCAGAACTAATTTCCTCAATGGACGCTAATTGTTCTTCTGCTGATGCTGCAACGTTTTGAGTACTCGTCGCATTATTCTGTGCTGTCATTGCAATTTGTCCTACCGAAATAGACACTTCATTTGCACCTTTTGACATCCCGTTAGCCGTTTCAACCATCGTTTTAATTTGATCGGCAATTTCATTTGTAGATTGTAAAATCTCAGTAAAGTTTTGCTTCGTTTCATTTGCAATAACAAGTCCAGATTGAACTTCTTCATTTACATGACCCATAGACTTTACCGTCTTACTCATGTCATCTTGTATTTCACATATTAATTTACTTATTTCACTAGAAGATACGCTAGACTTCTCCGCCAATTTACGTACTTCATCTGCAACAATTGCAAATCCTCTTCCGTGCTCTCCCGCTCTTGCAGCTTCAATTGCCGCATTCAAAGCTAGAAGATTTGTTTGATCTGCAATATTTTGAATTACTTCTAATATGTCACCAATTTGCTTTGATTTATTATTTAGTAACTGAATAACCTCATCTGATTGTGAAACAGATTCTGCAATTGACTGCATTTGATTTACTGTTTTCCCGACTAGTTTCCCACCATTTTCTGCTTTTTCACGAGTATGAGCAGAAGCCGTACTAATTGATGATGAACTATTTGCTACATGCTGAATGCCTTCTGTTACATCAAATAGTAACATTGCACCATTTTCTACACTTGTCGTTTGCGTTGTTGCTCCGCTTGATATTTCGTCCATTGCCATCGTAATTTGCTCAGTCGCTTCACTCGCCTGTCTTACACTTGCTGTTAGCTCTTCTGATGCTGCTGCAACATGTCCAGCCGAAGTATTAATTCTTCCGATTAATGTTCGCAATGCATCTGTCATCTCATTAAATCCTTTTGCAAGTTGACCGATTTCATCATTAGAATGAATATCAATTGTTTGCGTTAAATCTCCCTCACTTATTTCTTTAGAAGTGACAACTAATCTTTTTAAGGGCTTTGTTATAGAAAGTGTCACAAAATAAATAAGTGCCCCACCTATAACTAATGAAATGAACATAACAATTAACATATTATAAAATACAGGCTGCGCAGCTTCAATTACTTCATTTGAGTACATAGTCCCGCCAATTTTCCAACCTGTTTTTACATTTGTAGCAAATACCATTTGTTTTTCGCTACCGTCATACGTATAAGAAAAAGCCCCATGATTATCTTCATAAATTTTCTTTGCCCAAGAATCGGCTGCTTTTTCTCCTGATTTTTCTTGAGGGTGTGCAATTATTTTTTGTTTCCCATCTAAGATGAAAGCATATCCCTTTTTACCAATATTAATTAACTTCGTTGTTTTTAATAAATTATCTAAACTTAAATCTACCGCTACAACACCGTTTTTATCTTCTGCTTGTTTTGCAATCGTTACGACAATATGTCCATTTCCTTTTGCCTTATACGGCTCAGTAATTACAATACCACCTTGTTTTGCTACTGCATCTTTATACCAAGAACGTTCTGTTGGATCGTAGTCTGCTGCCATTTGTATATTTGGTTCTTGTACAAATTTTTTATCGTTTCCAGCAACATATACTTGTTCAACATCTTTATTCAAATTGATATATTGTGATAATATTTTTCTTAATTCCTCTTGATTATCCCCTTGATACATATTCCCTTGAATCACCCGTGCAAAATTATTTACATCATTAAATTTCGCCTCAATCATTTGATTGATTAAATTATCTAATATTTTTATATTGTCGTGAGCACTGCTCGTAATTTGTGATTCAAAATTCTTTTTAGCTGTTTGATAAGACATGCCTCCTATAATAGAGACAGCCGCAATTAAAATAACAAAAAATGAAATTAATAGTTTTTTTGCTACTTTCATATCACGAAACCAATTTAATAGTCTACCCATTACAAACCTCCTGCTTTTCAATTTTAAAAGTTAAATCTAACGAATTATAAATATTTCCCATTCCCTAATTATTATTTTCATAACCTATTATGATGAATACTTTGTAAAGTTTAAACAATTTATTTCCCTTTGTCTATATATATGAATAATATTATTATAAAATTTACAAATGCAAAAAGCCAAAGGGAACCACCCTTTGACTTTTCACATTTTTTTATGCTGTTTAGAAATCTTTTTCCACTTATCACGCTCTGCCCTTGCAAGAATAGCATCTTGTTTTCTCATAAAATACGCTAGTTCTCTTTGTAATTTTTTATAGCTTTGTAAACGATTTATCGTCACAATTCCGTTATCAATTGCACTATGCACTGCGCACCCTGGCTCATTTTCATGCTTACAGTCCCTAAAACGGCACGTTTTTGCTAGTTCTTCAATATCAGAAAATGTTGTTTGAATTGCATCGCTTCCTTCCCAAAGCTGTAGCTCCCTCATACCAGGAGTATCAATAACTAAACTACCACTCGGTAATCGGAACAATTCACGATGAGTTGTCGTATGCCTTCCTTTACTATCTTCCTCACGAATATCACCCGTTTTTGCTACTTCAATTCCTATAAGTGCATTTAACAAAGTGGATTTTCCAACCCCAGATGATCCGACTAGAGCAATTGTTTTTCCTGAAGAAACAAATTGCTGCAACGATTCAATACCAGTATGTTCTAAACTATCAACAACGAAGATCGGAACACCAATTGCTACAGCTTCTGTTTCAACGATTTTCTGTTCCACGTCCTCACATAAGCTACTCTTTGTTAAAACAATAACAGGCATTGCACCACTTTCATACGCTAATAGTAAATAGCGCTCTATTCTTCTTACGTTAAAATCATGGTTAAGTGCATTCACTAAAAATAGATAATCTACATTTGTTGCTATTACTTGTTCTTCCGTTCGAGTACCAGCCTCTTGTCTAGAAAAAGAGCTTCTTCTTGGAAAAATACGATGAATAATTGCTTTCTTTTCATTCTCTATTTTCTTTATATATACCCAATCACCAACCGCTGGATAATCACCCTTCGTTACTGCTTCATGCCGAAACTTACCAGACAGCTCTGCCATATATTCACCATCATTACAAATAATTCGATATATATGCTTATGCTCGAGTAAAATACGCCCTACTTCAAAGTTCTCTACAGCTTGTTCCTCAAAAAAAGAATCCCAGCCGAACGATTCTAAAATATTTTGATTCAAATTGATATCCTCCCTAGTGTAAGCTAAGCGGAAGGATCGTGCGCTAACTTATACAGTCTCGCCCTTTCCATCCACCTTTGTATTTGGTTTATTATTCATATAAGTTATGTTCGCCATAATACATCACCCCGTTCTCATTTTAATTACTCTCATTATATGGAATATTCATTTAAAAAGCCACTTTATTTAACGAAATTTTCAAATAATTTTTTCATCATTCTAATTTGCCCACGGTGATTAATCTCATCTTCTAGCACGTGAAACCACAAATAGTACTGGTTATGCGCTACACCGTTAGGCCACTTTCTTTCTGACATAAGCCATTCATCATCTTGTTTACTCAAATACTTCAGAGATTCTTCTCGAACACTTTGTAGAAGTTGTACATAATACTTTATTTCATGACCACGAATCGTTTTCCCCGATTCTCCTAAATAGAGTGCGTCTTTCCATATTTCTAATTCTTCCTTTGTAAAGTCACGCTCTTGAAATGAAATAAGCTGATGTGCTTTTTCGATAGCTGCTATATGCTTTAATAAAGCTCCGATGGAATTTCCACCACTTAGCATTGAGTCTAATTGCTCAACTGATAGATTGCTAATTTCCTGTAATGTTACAGCCCTCGTATGCTCCAGCATGCTGACTAATTCCCCTATATTTTTTGTATAACCATCCACACTTCTTATTCGGTAATCTATATTCATATCACGCACCCCTTTCTACATTCATATTAAGGAATAACTGCTTCATATAATAGACTCATATATATCAGATTTTTCTGATATAATTAAATTGAATATAGAAAAAAACCAAACAAACTTTCTCAATATGCTTCTATGAAATATTAAAAGGAATCAATATAAAATAATCGAATCTTATTCACTAAAAGGAGTGGATTCGATGGAAATGTATCAATGGCTAACTGCTGTTCTCGTTGGTGGCATTACCGGTTTCGTTTCCCATCTAATCAATAACCAAGGTAAGTTATTGCTTCCACGCCGTTTGAAAACTTTTTTTCACTTTGGGTTTTTGACTGATATTTTCACTGGTAGTCTAGCTGCACTTCTTGGACTCGTTTTATTCGATGTCACCTTAATAAAAGAAATTATTAAAGTATCCATTGTGACTGCTATTTCCGGTCAGACTTTCTTACTACACCAAGCACTCGGTGGTGAGCAGGCTAAAAATAAACAAATTGGGAAAGCTGATGAGAAGATTCAAGAAATTGACAAATTATTACGACGTTAGTCTGTACTTTCTTTAAAAATTATTGCTATAATAAACAATAAATATTTTCTATTGCGTCGTTTGTCAGAAGAAAGGGTGTTTCGTATGACAAAAAAGAAAATAGAAGATTTCTTAACAAACACTGAAAAAGAGGAACTGCTAGAAAACTATAAATGTTTACGAGAAGCCCGCACAAAAAGCGAAGCTAACTATTTTGGTGAAGCAGTAAACCATCTATTAAATAAAGCAAAACAACGAATTATTAAAGATGCAGGCATACATGATGAAAATGCAGCAACTGTTCAATCAAAAAGAAAAGCACTGTTTTAGTTCATTAGCTAAAACAGTGCTTTTTATTATGTTATTTTTCACATTACTTTCACATCTATTTCACAATTATAAGTAGTCCTATATGTTATACTCAGTATATCCTTTTCCAAGGAACTATATGCCGATATATTAATCCCTATCTCTATAGGGATTTTTATTTTTGGGCTCTTTTTTATTTGTAAAGACTTTATGACGCAATTCCTGTTTCACTATTTTCAGTAAGCTTTTCACTTTTTCTAAACAGAAATAAAGCTATAATATATAATAACGCAGTAAAACTACCTACAAATATAAAATTGTGAGATGCCGCAAATAACATTCCTGCCATTGCCGCGCCAATCATTTGACCAATATACATAGAAGCATTCGCTAGAGCGGCTCCTGTTCCTCTTGCTACACTAGACATGTTTTGTAAATGCCTCATCATTAATACAAACAAAATTCCTGTCATAAAAAATAAAACAAAAAATAATAACTCCACAAATATAATGTTATTTACATGTGGAAGTAATACATATAGCACTGCTGTAAATATAATTCCACCATAGAAAGAAAGGTTATAACCAATTTTATTTACGATTCTAGGACCAAAAATATTACCAGTTAAATTTCCTAATCCTAATACGAGCATAGCTGTTCCTATTTCATGAATTCGCAAGCCAAACTGAATAGACAGCCACACACCGAAAAATGAAAATGCAGCAAAATTACCAGTTTGAAAAACAAAATATGCAAAATAAGAAAGTGAAACTTTTGAATCTGTAAGTAATTGTTTATAGCGCTCTAAGATGTTTGTTTTACTTTCACCTATATGAACCGGTTGTATTTCTGGTAATGCTACATAAATAAGAATGACAAGTAATCCTGATAATATACCGATGACGAAGAATGGCGTTGTATAGTGTATCATTGCCAAATACGATCCAACTGGCAACCCTAAAATTTGAGAGATTGATAACCCTGCTGTTGCAATCCCAATTGCCTTTACAATTTGTTCCTTCTCTATAAGGAGCGGAATAGATGCCCACACTTGTGGAGATACAAAGGCTGCACTCACACCTGCTAAAAATCTAAATGTTAACATCCATAGAAAACTCGGTGCCATCCCACATAAAAACGTACTTAAAGCAAAAAAACTCATTCCTATTACCATCACTTTTTTTCTATTTAAGCCATCTGATATAGGACCAGCGATAAGTGCAAATGCAGCATATCCTAAAGCATATGAACTTACCATCCACCCTGACAACTCAGTTGAAATATGATACACCTGTTGTAAAGTTGGTAAAAGTGGTGAAATTAAGAAAGTATCTGTACCGATCATAAACATGATTGTAAAGAATACAGCTAGTACTCTTTTCATTTAAATCTTCTCCTTTTATATAAAGTGAAACTTTAATCAGCCCTCACCAATCGGGCTTTTATGGGCAGTTGATCCCCCCCACCTACCTTCTTTACTTTCGCTGAATTTTGAGATGGGGGTCTTACTGCCCATTAAAGCGGGATAAAAAGAGGAAACTATCCCCCTTTCAATTAATCTTCTAAAATAGATTCAATCTCTTTCATGACTTTTTCATTCAATGAAACTTCCACCGCTCTTACACTTTCTCTTATTTGCTCCGCTCGTTTCCCACCAGGAATAACAGTATCAATTCCTTTTTGGTTTAATAACCACGCTAAAGCTAAATGCGATAATTCGAGATTCTTTTCTTTAGCTAAGTCTTTTAATTTTTCACCTTTCTTAAAGTTACTCTTATATGTATTCTCTTCAAATAGATTTACACTTTGACGCCAATCTCCTTTATTCAATTTGAAATCTTCTGTATATTTACCACCTAGTATCCCAAAAGCAAGAGGCCCGTAAGGAATAAATGAAATACCTGATTCTATACAATATGGCAAAAGTTCTTCCCTAGCAGTACGATCTAACATATTATACGGTGATTGTACAACATCTATGTGTCCGTGCTGATTCGCTTCTTTTAATTGCTCTACGTTTACGTTAGATATTCCAATTGAACGAATTTTCCCTTCTTCTTTTAGGCGAGTAAGTTCTCCAATTGAATCTATGTAACTTGTTTCTGGGTTTGTAAAATGTAAATAATATAAATCAATATAATCAGTTTGTAATCTTCTTAAGCTATTTTCTACAGCATTTCTTAAATAGCTCGGTTCATTATTCATATAAACCTCTCCATTTAATAACGGTTGTATTCCACCTTTGGTAGCAAGTACAACTTCATGGCGTTTTCCTTTCAATACTTCTCCCACCAATTCCTCTGATCTACCGAAACCGTATGAATCTGCCGAATCAAAAAATGTAATCCCTTGCCCGATAGCTTCTTCTATTAATCGTTTTCCTTCTTCCTCATTCACATCAGCATATAAATTATGTCCCCCTACAGCGTTTGTTCCTAACCCCAATTTTGAAATATGTAGTCCTGCCTTTTGCAATTTTGTATACTTCATTTTTTCTCCCCCTATATTTCTATTGTTCGAATATATTCGAACAATAGAAATATACCACTTTATATGTTATAGTGCAAATATATTAACTTATACAAGCAGGTGAAAAAATGCGTACTCTCTATCATCCAAATCGAGAAGAAATTCAATTCTCTTCTGTTCTATATGCACTTAGCGATCAAATTCGTTTACAAATTGTAACTATGCTACTAGAAAAAAACGAACAATCTTGTGGCGCGTTAAACATTCCAATCGCGAAATCAACTTTATCACACCATTTCAAAGTTTTACGTGAATCCGGTGTTATGTATACACGCCTTGAAGGAACTCAACGTTTCATTTCAATTCGTGAAGATGACTTAAATGCTAGATTCCCCGGTTTATTAGATGTCATAATACATGCGACAGAACCATACTAAAAAACATCTCATATGAATATGAGATGTTTTTTAGTTTTTCTATTCTTTTAATACTGTGAAGCTTTATTCATTGAGGATTTTGTTCCTCACTATAACTACCAAGTCCCTTCCTAAATTAAAGTCTGAATAAAACGTTTGAACGCTAATATCCCTTCTTCATCTCGTTTAAAAACAGCAGCATCTTCAAGCGCCTGAATAAATTTCCGTCCCAATTCTTCTCTCATAATCTCCTGTATATTTTGTTCATTCATCCTATTTTCATATTTGGTTTTTAATTGTTCTGCCCATTGTATATGAGGTGTTGAAATATTACTTGGAATATTAAGTAAGAATTTCTCCACTTCCTGAAGTTCTGTTTTTAAACGAGCAGGAAGTACAGCTAGCCCCATTACTTCAATCAGACCGATATTTTCCTTTTTAATATGTTGTATTTCCGCATGAGGGTGGAAAATACCCAATGGATGCTCCTCACTTGTATGATTGTTCCGTAAAACTAGATCCAATTCGTACATATTATTCCGGTAACGAGCAATAGGAGTAATCGTATTATGTGGAACATCATTCGTAAATGCAAATAAATTAACAGAAGGATCACTATATTCCTTCCACCTCTCTAGTATGTAATCCCCTGCATTTACTATTTGTTCTATGTCGTTACTTCTTAAGCGAATAACTGACATAGGCCATTTAATAATCGAACATTGCATTTCTGGAAATTTAGTTAGTTCAAAATTTAGGTCGTTCGCTGCATTTGCCATAGCAAATTCATAGTTTCCACCTTGATAGTGATCATGTGTTAGAATAGATCCTCCTACAATTGGTAAATCTGCATTGGAACCGAGGAAATAATGCGGGAATTTTTCTACAAATTTTAATAAGCGTAAAAATGTTTGACGATCAATTTTCATTTCCCGGTGGTCTGAGGACAATACAATACAGTGTTCATTGAAGTATATATACGGAGAATACTGTAGAAACCAGCTTTCATCTGTAATATTCATTCGAATCATACGATGATTCGAGCGTGCAGGATGTCCAATTCTGCCCCTATATCCTTCATTCTCTATACAGAGTAAACATTTTGGATAATTTGTATTTTCCAATACTCTTTCTTTAGCAATTTGTTTAGGGTCTTTTTCTGGTTTTGATAAATTAATCGTTATATCAATGGCACCATATTCCGTATTTACTTTATAATTTATATTTTTGGCAATTTGCTTCATTTGGATATAGTTGCTGTTTTTACTTAATTCATAGAAGTAATTTGTCGCAGCCTTCGGATTTTGTTCGTATTTTTCATAAAATAGAGAATTGATAACGGACGGTTTGGACATAAATACATCCATAATTGCACTTGCTAAAATCTCCTTCTCTTCCATTACTGCCTCAATGACTTTATGCATACAAGCATATTCAATTAACTCTTCCAATAACTCCGAAATTACTTTCTTTGCGGCCGCAGGTGCTGACGCTTCCACTACAAAGTCATCTAAACGAAGTAAGGAAAGGATTTGGTTCCTTGTATATATTTCATCTTCTTTTTCAATCAATTGAACTTCAATAGCACGATCAATTAACTGCTGGATAGCTTGATATATCATCAGTATATACCTCCTCTAACCTTATAGCGGTTTATGTTGTTACGATGCAAGTTCTATGTACCTTTTATCATTTTATGAACGGACGTATGGGATAACCACCATTCGAATATACGTTTTGCTTTCTCCGAAGAAGCTATTAGCATACTAGAATCGCTCGTTTAGCAAGCTATTTTGTTACATTATACGTACGTAAAAACACTTCTACAATCAACATCTTGTCGTATTTTTTAGACATCTTGCTTTTCACTTTTACCATCTCACTAAAAACATACAAAAGAACATTTTTCAAAAGCAGTTTCCGATGATTTTATGAATACAATGAGACCTATCTCCTTCGAGATAGGCCTCTAATTTACGATATTACACTAGCTATAAAACTACCTTTTTCTTAAATTTAGATTATTTATCTCTGTAACGCTCCACCAGAAGTCACCCTTTCAATACGTAAATTATCTAAAATAAACGTACCCGCTCCGGTATCTCCGTTTAAATTCGTTCCATCACTGAAAATTCCAACATAAGTTTGACCATTCTCAGAACCTGTCACAGTAAACTCTGCTGTTTTTGTGTCAGTAGATGCAGTAAGAGTGTTATTCACACTTAGTCCCTTTGCACTTGCGATGTCTCGAACATCAATTTCTTGATCCCCTGAAATAAAGCGGAATGCATTTGCTGTTGTTTGGTAGTCAAATGATACTTTATAAGTTACGCCTGGTTCAAAACGATAGTTTTGAGGAATAGTACGGTACAGCAAACCTTTATTTCCAGTGTTTACTTTAACGGACCAATTCCCACCTAATACATCATCGACTAATTTTTTACCTGCCCATCCTTTTTGCGTATATGGAGCATGCAATTCAGACAAATGAATTCTGTTGTCTTCTACACCTTCTGTATTGCCAATAACAAATGGGTAAATACCCTGTACTACCGATTCAAAATCTTGTTTAAATTCCGTCGGTGAGACATTATTTTTTAAAGACTTTTGAACGATTCGAATGTCATCAAATTTTGTGTTTCCTTTCCCAGAATCACGGCTTAGAGTTAATTTAGCCCTATTAGATACAGCTGTAAAGCTCACTTGCATGATTTGCATTTTGCTATTGTACCCATCATTTGTGGCATGTGAATCTGCCTTAACATAGTTTTTTTGCAGGCTGCGAAGTGTGTAATTGCTAGCATCTTCTTTCCCACCTGTTACTGTAATTCCAGCCTTTACATCACTATTGTTTTCAACATATACCTCTGCTACATAATCTTTACCCGGTTCCAAACCAGTAAGGACACGGGAAACAGTTGTATCTTTTGATGGACTATCAATGTTTAAGTAGTAATCTCCACTACTTACATTACGGTTGTTTCCAGTTTGATTCGTTCTGATGACGCTTACTGCTTTATTATCACCCTCAATAGTTGTATATGCGCTTACTTTTCCTGTATTGAATCCCGCGTCATATATATGAGCATCCTTGCCCCAATTGTAGTCAAGGATTTCCAAACCCTTATCTCTTTTTGGTACGACAACATAAGGAGTTGCAGCACTAGCCGTCAAAGTTATCTTATTATTTACGACCTTTACTTCTTTCACATCTGTTCTACCTTGATCTGTCAATTTGTATACATAAACAGTAGTGGCATTTTTATATTCATCTGGAAGTGTCCAAGTCGTTGTACCACCTTCTAAATTCCAGTGATATAATTTTTCTGAATCAGCAGTTGGATTTTTAAAGTCTTGTTTCACCCAAGGAATTAAATACGCATGGCCATCAAGTATAACATTTCCATTTAGCTTAATAACACGTTCTCTAGCATTGTCTTTTCTAGTTACATCGACAACATCCCCATTGCTTGGGTCCTTCAATTTTATTTCCTTTTCTAAGTTCGTCTTGCTTTTATCCCCTTCTACATTTGTCCAGTTCGTTACATAATATTTTTGTAGGAATTTAGTAGGTAAATTCGTATCAAATGTCATACGAATAAAGTTATCGAAATTCTTATCAGATTGCCATCCTTCGAAACCAGCTAATTCAAATCCACCGAGCAATGGGTGATCAGCGGTTCCACCTACTTCAGGCCAATTCAACACCCAAGAATCTCTTTGGTGATTACTAATAAAGCGCAGTACTTCTGAGTTAATCCCTTTACTTTCCGGTCCACCGTAGTTTTTATCAGTAGCCCAATGTTGCCACGTTGAGTAATTGGCCATAGAACCACCAAATTCCGTTGTTAATCTCCAACCTCTATCTTTAAATTGATCTGCTATTCTATTTGATTCCCATTGATTTTGATACCATACATCTAAATAAATAAAGTCAAGATCAGGAACAGCCGTTTTCAATTCATCTAGTCTTTTCGCACGCGATCCAGAATACAAATCTTTTAATTTATTAATTGTATAAGATTGATCTAACCATCCCCATCCTAATGAACTTGGACGATCAATAAAATCATTATTGAAAGCTTTCGCTTCTGGATAAGTTTCTTGAGCATTTATATGGACACCAAATTGGGTATTATACTTATGCCCCTCTTTAATAAGCGTATTTAAATCTTTAACGCCTCCCATACGTTCGCCCACATCACCATAATCTGGATGACCACTATCATGCCCTTCGTTTGCATATCCTTTTAATATGACCGCTTGCCCCAATTCATCTGTAGCAAGAGCAACCTTTTTCACATTATCAGATGTTTTTAAGAATGGTTGTTGCGCTTGTGAGCCGAAATTCATTGCAATACGCATTCCAACATTATTGTTTACATCTTGGTATCCTTTAATGTCTTGCATAATATCACGGTATGCAATCGCCGCATCTTGCCAGTCTGCCTTATTATCATTATTCAAATCTTTAGCAATAGCTATTTTAATAGTTGGTTTATCTTTTTGTGGTTCTGGCATAAAATCTCTTTGATAATAAAGTGCACTAGAACCGATTCCCATTGCTTTAGCACCATTTTTATTTACATATCGATTTGCAACTAAATTTTTATAGCCGTCCACTTCTGAACTAGACCATACACCTGCGCTCAATTCGTCAGTTGACAAGAATGCTATATAATTTTTAGTAGATGTACCTATTTCTCCCATAGAAGAATCTACGCTTACATCTACATCACCTGTTTTCCTAACATCTGTACTAATATTCGTTAATTTAGCTTTTGCACCTTTTTGTTCCGAATTTACCGATATAAAGTTCATATCAGCAAACTCAACCGTCTCGATTTTGGCACTACCATTATTCTTAATTTCATCGAAGCTATAAATAACCTTATTATCATTCACCTTTACAGATACCTTAAATACCGCATCAAGGTTTTTCATTTCATCTACAACTTTTAATGTATATAGTGCTTCACTATCGTTTAACTTTTCAAAGTTTACTTTAGGATAGTATAGTCCACCATTTACTTTCAATCCGTAAACAGGAGCCTCCTGTCCGCTCATTACTTTATCGCCTACTTTGTATTTCACAATCCGCGGGAATACTTGGTCAATTGTGACGTCCATATACTTTGACTTTATTATATTTTCTACTGGTTGAGTATCTGGAGGCTTTGGTGCACTATATTCCTTTATTTTGACATTTGAAATCGTAATATCGGCAGCACCTCGGCTTTTTTCAAATCCTAGTAAGCCAGCTTGATCTACACCACCTGTTAAAGTCCAAGAATCTACCTTTTTACCATCAATGTATAATGTCGCAACATCGTCCATGAATACTAAACGTAAATGGTATGTTTGTTTTGCTTTTAACGGCACGTTTGAAGTCATCGACGTCCAATTGTTTATAGGACCAAAAGTTTCTCCAAAATACTGATCGTTCGTATCCCCTGTTCCCACATATGTGTATGTAGATGAATTTTGAACACGATAGATGAATCCAAAACGATTCATCTTATCAGTATTAGTAGTAACATCCGCTTCAAAAACACCATTTTTAATCGCCTTCATTTGGTTGTAGACAATTCGATTCTTTTGGGTAGATGTAACACCGAAAGTGGCTGAACCATCTTCATTATAGGTAACTTTTCCGTCACCTGAGATAATTTTCAAGTCGCCTTCTTCCAATTTATTATCCGTAATGTCGACAAGTTTTTCATTTCCTGGATCTGTGCCTCCATCCCCAGACGCCTTTCCTAATTCAATGAGCACTTGACTATTTTTATCTCCATAAGCACCAAGTTTAATCGCTTCCTTACCTGTAAGAAGGTTATTTACATCATTAGATAACGTAACCGGTCCAAATAAATCTTTTCCATCTAATGTAATATTCAAATTGGTTTTATTATAATCAATTTTAATAGAGTGCGAAGTTCCAGACTCTGGAAGTGGAACATTAGGTCTAGTTTTTAACCAATCACCTTTCCCTTGATATTTGTATTCGTAGAACCATCCAAGTGAGTCGTAGCCTACAAAAACGAAATTATTATTGTCAATATAATGTGGATAGAAACCGAACCTAGTATCTTCTCCCTTTGTTTCTGGAATAAAACTATATTCCATCGTTCCTGATTCTTTAGCGACTTTATTCTGCTCTTGAAAAACTGCAGCTTTAGCCCCATTATCGTTGCCAGCACCTGCTCCAAGCCTTGCATATGACTTACCATTTTGTTCTATTAATGCATTAATTTCGTTTCCAACAGATGAAATTGTAACCCATGGATTAGACGTATTTGCCCCTACATGTAGCGGCACAATCATGCTTACTAAAAGTGTTGGCACAATCAACATACATGCAAGAAGGGTATTAAAAACTCTCTTGAAATGCTTATTTTCCAATTCTTCTCCTCCTTTGAATTTAAAATTTTGGTTAAAGACGATACCTGCACATTAATTTTTAAATAAACAAAAACCTGAAAGGCACCGCTTTCACTTATGTTTAGAATAGTTTTTTTAAAGTGCCTACACAATAAAGATATTGTTTCTTTTTTTAGGTATATTGTCTTTTTAAAAACGCTTACAAGACAAAGATATTGTTAGCTTTTTCAAGTGTATTTTTTGGCGAAACCCCACTAAAATTCAATTAGTTTGATTGTACATGGCTATTAGTACTTACCATTTTCTTTATATATAAAGGGTCCCCATATACCTTTACCTGAAGCTATAGTTACTACTGCCCTTGCTGTTCTCGATTTTCATTCTAGGGTTTTCACCATGTTGGACACACTAAAAAAAGAGCAGACGAATGTCTGCTCTTAATTTTTCATTCCGTTTAAAAATTGATTCTGATGCAATTATCACTTAAAGCTAGAAAGAAATAAAGGACAAATAGAAGGAAAGATATCGTACTAACTTTGAAGCTCCGCTGTTTGTTTTACTTTAGCAAACCATGAGTTGGCTGTCTCTTTCAACACGAGATTTAGTTCTTCAGCATTCCTTTTACCAGTATCTTTTAACCAATCACGACCTGCTTGTTCGCCGCTTATAGCAAAAGGTGCCACACCGTCCTTCCAGGTTGCTCGACCACATAACACTCCGTTAAAGGTAGAACCGGATTCTTTAGCAAATTTCAATGTTTCTTGGAATAATTTAGCACTTACACCTGCACTTAGGAAGATAAACGGCAGCTCAGTTACTTCACTTTGTTCTTTGAAAAAAGAAGCAGCTTCTTCTTTTCTGTAAACGAATTCACCTGTCGTATACCCTTCCACAAAATTCATATCCACCGGAACCTCTACTTTTAAAACATCTACTTGGTATTGAGATTTCGAGAACTCCTTCATAGCCTCAATCACTTTATGTGGTTTTATTTTTGCGTACTCTTTATTTTTCGCATCATCATTTTCAGCATCATAAGTAACAATCTCCAGGAAAAATGGAATATCTTCAGCAGCACACTCAGATCCGATACGTTCCATATAGACATGTTTATAGTTATTAATTTTTTCATCTTCATCGAAATCATAGTAGAGTAAGAATTTAATAGCATCGGCACCTGCTGCCTTTAATCGTTTCACTGACCATTCCGATAATAAATCTGGTAACCGTCCTACTTCTGACGCATCGTATCCGGTTTTTTCATACGCTACTATTAAGCCTGATTCTTTATCTCGGACCTTTGCCGCTGGCAGTCCGTATTCCGGGTCCAAAAGAATTGCTGTTGCAAATGGTGTTAATTCCTCAGAAACCAATTCTTTGAAACGGATAATGCCCTCATCTCCAACATGACTTGCACCGCCAGACGCAATCATTTTTTTCAACGAACCGCGTTGATCAATAGCCAATGCTCCAATTATGCCATTTTCAGCAGATAAACGTTTTAGAGCTTCCAATTTATTCTTGGTTAGTTCTAACATCAACATTCTCCTCTACCAATCTATTTTTTCAATTTTAATGAGATCAAAGTATTGTTTAAACTTATTTATATTAATATAACCAGTACCAACTTCCATCGTATTTAATATTCCTGTAGTCATCGCCGTTTTAAGAACAGTCTCAACCGTTTGATTTTGATATAATGCCACAGCTAATCCTGCAACTGTCGCATCACCAGACCCAACAGGATTGATCACTTCTATTTTCGGAATCGTAACTCTGTAATAGTCCTCGCCATGCCTAACTAAAGCACCTTCACCACCCATCGACATGATAATCCACTCAATTCCAGTAAATAGTTCATGGTCTAATGCTTGCTTCAAATCTATGATTCCCATTTCCATGTTAATGCCCAACAACTGAGATAATTCCGCTTTATTTGGTTTAATGGCAAATGGTTTTTCTTTATGCACCAAGGCGTTTTTCAAAGATTCTCCTGACGAATCTATAATCACTGGAATTCCATTGTTATTACAGATTTTTAACATTTGATAATAAAAGTTATTCGGTAACCCTTTCGGCAAACTGCCCGAAATTGTCACAAGTGAAGCTTTTGTAAGCAGACATTCAAATTTTTCTAAAAAAGTTGCCCCTTCTTCGTTGGATAATGTCGGTCCTGATTCTAAAATCTCTGTTTGCATCCCTTCATGAAGAATGGCAATACAATTTCTTGATTCTTTTTTAATTTTTAAAAAGTCATTTGGAATATTGCTTTTATTTAATTCTTGAACAATGTATTCGCCAATCGTACCACCAAGCACACCTGTCGCTAGAACAGCTTCTTCCATTTGAGCGATCACTCGCGCCACATTCAAGCCCTTTCCACCAGCAGTTTTATGAACTGTTTCCACACGGTTAACAACATCTAACTTTAATTCATGAGTCGAATAGGAAATATCGACAGATGGATTCATGGTGACAGATAAAATCATTTGAAATCCCTCTTTCAGAAAAATATTTAAGCTTGAAAACGGCACACACCATCAAGATAGGTAGCTGCTAAATCCATCGCTGGCGTCAGTACTATAAAGTCAGCAACATATCCCTCAGCGATTTTCCCACATTCGCCATCTAGTTGAATACTTTTAGCTGGTGCAGTACTCGCCATATAAATTGCTTGCTCGGGCGCGGCAATTCCCCAATCGACGACATTTTTTACAGCATCTTTTAATTGCAAAATGCTACCTGCTAAACTTCCGCTTTCCAAACGAGCCATCCCATCTTTTACTTTCACAGGAAATTCTCCCAATTGATACGTTCCTTCAGGCATACCTCCGGCCATCATACAATCGGATACCATTACAACCTTTTCTCTGCCGCGAACATTCATTAAAATATTTAAGGCAACAGGATGAACATGATGTCCATCACATATGATTTCGGCAAAAACATCTTTTAAATTCATGGCTGCTCCAACCATCCCTGGTTCACGATGGTGCAGCGGACTCATACCATTAAAAGTATGAACAAAAATGGATGCACCTTTTTCACTAGCTTGCTTCGTTTCTTCATAAGTTGCATCACTGTGGGCCAATGCCACTATAATCTCTTCTCCTACAGCATATTCAATGAATTCCACTGCTCCTTTTCTTTCAGGTGCAATCGCAATTTTTTTAATAGAATCATTTGATAATTTCTGCCAACCTTTCAACATATCAACTGAAGGGTCACAAAAATATTTCGTGTTTTGTGCTCCTTTATGCTTTTCAGTAAAAAACGGTCCTTCTAAAAAGATACCTTTAATTTTTGCGCCCTGTACTTTCTTGTAATTGGCACCAATCATTTCAACGACATTATTCAACGATTCTATTGAGGATGTTAAAGTTGTCGGTAAAAAGGATGTAACGCCGCAAGAAAGGAGTCCTACCGATATTTGATTTAGTCCTTCAAAATTATTGTCCATAACGTCGTGATTTCTAAAACCATGAATATGTGTATCCACTAGACCAGGAGCAATCCAATATCCTCCATAATCGATGATTTCTTCCGCTTCTTCTGGCCTGTTCTCTAAAAATATACCGAATTTCCCATCTTTTATCTCCAAAAAACCAGGACCTACAACCTTCTCCTCAAGAAAGAACTTATCTGCAAAGATAAAAATAGACATGTATGTTTCCCCTAACCTAGTTACTCATATTCGTAGATAGTAACACCTTTAACGACACGGTTCACCGTTCCTGTCGGTGAAGGCGTATCTGGTGTATTACCTACTTTCACGGAGGCTAACAGTGATATTGTTTGCCCAATCATAACAAAAGGTAATGCTAAGTAAGCATCTGGTACAGACTGTGCCTCGCTACCAAATACAAACATATTCCCAGCGTAATTCGTTTCTCCATTAACCTCGATGGCACATATATAGCTGGCAATGTTGTCTTGTTGCATTTCGTTTAACATATCTAAATCATATTGACGTGTATACGGATTGTTAGAAACAAACACAAAAACTAATGATTTTTCGTTTACAAATGATTTTGGACCGTGCCGGAATCCTAGCGGTGAATCAAAAGCGGTGACAATTTTTCCAGCTGTCAGTTCTAATACTTTTAATTGTGATTCTTTTGCTAAACCTTCTAAACTACCAGAACCTAAGTAAATAATTCGGTCAAAATCCAAATCTACTATCTTTTGGATAGCGCCTTCCCTTTGAATGACACTTTCACCCATTTGATGAATTTCTTTCACTATCTTTGATTTTTCTTCAGTCGATATAGGATCAAAAACAAGTAATGCCGTTAACGCCATGCAAGTATAACTTCCTGTCATTGCAAAACCATGATCATTTGATTTTTCAGGCATCAATAGCAATAAGTTTTTGTCATTATTCACGGCCTGTTTAGCTAATTTTCCATCTTTCGCACAAGTAATCGTGATTTGATACAAATCGCTTACTATTTGCTCAGCTAATTGTACGGCAGCGACACTTTCTGGGCTGTTCCCGCTTCTAGCAAATGAAACGAGTAAGGTTGGAAAATCCTTTTTGAAAAATTGGTAAGGATTTGAAACTAACGTAGTTGTCGGGATACTTAGTACTTCCCACTGTTGTTCATCTACTTTTTCTATTACATAAGGGGTGACTGTATCACCAACATAAGCAGACGTTCCAGCGCCTGTAAAAATAACTCGAACCCGATTATGTTTCGTTACTATTTTTTGCAAAAACTCATCAATTCTCTCGCTCTTCTCCATATACAAAGCAAAGGTTTCAATCCATAAATCAGGCTGCCGTCTTATTTCCACCGTTGTTATCAATGCACCTAACGAAACTAATTTTTCTTGACTTAATGTAAACATATTCGTTCACTCCTCTACCTATTTGCCATCATTTTCTCCATAAATGAAGATCGACGCCGCCCCATTACTTACCTTCAAATACTCGTAATCCTGCACCAACAACTCCATTATTTTGTGCCAATGTACTGATGCTCATCTGCTCCAAAAGATGTTGTTGCTCAGGCAGCTGAAAACTCTTTAGCTTCACTTTAATCAACTCTAGTAGAAATGGATTTTTCACAATGACACTGCCACCAAAAACCATTCTATGCGGATCTAATAAACAGGAAATCTTATAAAGACCTTGAGCTAAATAATCAGTTACCTCATTGATAATGGACTGATATTCTGGTACTCCGTTTATATAACTAGCAAAAACATCTTTTGTTGAAATAGTATCTACCTGTAAGTCTCTTTCGGCTATTCTCTGGATCCCTGGTCCAGCAGCGATTTTTTCTAATCGTTCATTGATCCCCTCCTTCGATAGAACAGGGATCAAACCTAGTTCTCCAGCAAACCCTGCCCCCCTAAAAAATGAGCCTTTATTGATGATAGAACAAGATATTCCCGTACTTATAGTCACGTAGACAAAGGTTTCATTTCCTTTTACATGTGCTGCTCTCCATTCAGCAAAAGCCGCCATATAGACATCATTGTCAATCGTGATCCGCTGGATTCCAAATTGCTCCTGCAAACGGACTGAAATAGGAAACTGGCTCCACGGTAAATTGTTTTGAAAAACGGCAATTCCATTCTCACAATCCACTTTTCCCGGTACTCCAACACCAATACCCTCGATATCAGCGATGGAAATTGATGATTTTCTAAGAACTTGTTCCACAGCTTCTACAACTCTACCAAACATTTTTTCCCGGTCTAAAGGATCACTTTTTACTTCGGTACGTTCAAGCAGTTCGCCTGTATCTGAAATAACTCCCGCTGCAATCTTTGTTCCCCCAACATCAATGCCGACTGCCTTTTTCATTTGTCTGCACCCCTAGGTTTGTATTTAAAGTATTGAGTAATTTTCTACAATTGTTATCGTTGAACATATATTTGCGGTTCATTGATCAATCCACTTGCCCTAATTGATTTATACGTATTTCCGATTGTAATTATAAAGCAGCCCTAAAAGACCAGCTAATCCAATCAACATCATACCCAGTTCAAATTTACCAGCTGTTTTTTGGTAGACGATAATGAAAGATAGGCATACGAGAAACACAACAATTTTAATAACGAATACGATATTAGCCTTCATTTGAAAAATCCTCCCACCTGATTTCACTAGGTGCCAACGTCACTTCTACCCTGTTTCCTTGTCCATCGTAGACAAACGTCATTTGTTCGACCATCGAATTGTTAACAATCGCCATTTTTCGGATGGATGGATATGCATGAACTTCACAATAAATATTGCTCGCATGATACTTTTGAAATTCCTCTTCTTTATGGGCAGCATAGTATAAAGCACGCATCAGCAGACGTGTATTTTCTTCACTGTATGGAAGCCCTGCTATATAGACAGCTCTGCCTTCTCCAAACGGATGAGTAGAAAGATGAACTTCACCATTTGAATATTCAATTATTTCGGTTTCTTCTGATAACGCATAAACATTCTTCATTCCTTCGCCAAAATCAAATTGGCTGCTGTCAGCAGAAATAAAATGATTTTCGACAGGATTAATAAAATATTTATCTGTTGATAGGCTAAATCCAAGTTCCTTATCAACGCCTAAGACATTCGCCAATTGAAAATAATGTCCTTCATGCTGATAAGCTGTAGGTTCCCCAATACCTATGAATCCTCCGCCATTATACATCCAAGCTCTGATTGTAGTGACTAACTTTTCATTAATCCAGTTAGCACCTCCTGAAAAAGCTGTTCCCACATCACCGGCATTAATAATGACGTCAATATCCTCAGATATCCCATCATTCATGACATCATCAAAACTCATGAACGTAACTTCCACTGCAGCCCCACTCAAGGACTCTAAAACACCTAAATAAGAATAAATTTGTTTATACCATAGTGCATGAGCAACCATATGTGTTTGCCAAGTTCTCAACTTGCCCCAAGAATTCAAAATCGCAACTTTAAGACCGCAGTATGGCTTCACACCTTTGATTGTGTCATGAATTTCACGAAATTCCTCAGTGACTTTTTCAATATAGGAGATAAATTCTGGAAATTGATACGCTAGACTTAAATACCCCCCATAGCCGATACGATCAACAGGATTACGCAGTAAGGCTCTACGCGCCGTTAGCCAATTTTCATTCGCTTCAATCGCCGGGTTGTTACCTTCGTAAAAAGTATCTGGAAAGAAATAAGGTAAGAAACGCCCTTCTGTATATCGAACATGTGGTATATCTGCAATCATACGCAATGTAGCCCCACCGCCCACACTGCCTACAACTGCATCCAATCCGATATTCTCAAAGTATTTCCCATATGGTTCTGTACCAATCCAGTTATCACCAAGGAACATCATTGCTTCTTTTCCACTTTCATGGACAATATCCACAAGTTTCTTTGCTTCTTCAGCAACAAACTTATGAACAAAATCTATATAATCTAAAAAAGCTGGAGTTGGAATTCGAAACGAAGTATTATAATAACCTTGATCAACAATGTCCTCCGGTCTTAAGCGATAGCCTTTTTCTTTTTGAAAAGCATCCAAAGCAGCAACTGAAACACTTGCACCATATCCGAACCAATCGACAAATTTCTCTTTGCCAAGATTATTGAACACAAGGGTAAAATGATAGAAAAACGTTGTAAACCTGACTACATCTGTATCCGGATTTTCTGTCAGCCATTGTTTTAAATAGTTTTTCATAAATTCATTAGAATGTGGCTGCCTGACATCAAAAGGAATATCATGTGGCTTATCTCCCCAATTATTAGTAATATGATTGTACATTTGGGTTGGATCCCAAATCGCATAGACTAGGAATGAAACCGTATATTCATGCCAAGGAATCGCCTTCGTAATCAAAACACGATTTTGATCTTCTTTTACTTCCCAATCATTAACGTCAACAACTTCTCCTGTTGTCCGATCAATAACCTCCCAGTATTTTTTTGGACTGTGAACATAATCCGGTTTTAATTGTTCCTCAAAGTAGCCTTTCATAAAATCAATTTCGAGGGTGTCAGTAAGCGCCGTATTGAACAAGCTCATTAAATAAAGTTGCTGGCATTCATCCATATGCTTCTCTGCGAACTCATTGTGAGCTCGAGCAACAAAATAAGTCGTATAAATTTTCGCATCCAATTGTTTAATATCATCATCTAGTTTCGTTCCATCACTATCGCGAATCGCATCTGCACCCCATCGTTCCATTAATTCTTTCGTTTCCTTAAGAAAATTTTCTTCACTCGGTAAAGTAACTCGGCCTTTTTTCCTTTTCATGTAAATCCTCCTCTAATCCTTTAAACCACCAAGGGTCATTCCTTGTGTTAATTTTTTTTGAACAATGATATATAAAATCAAAGTTGGTAGCATGACAAGAACCATTCCTGCATACATTTGACCATAGTTTGCAGCAGATTTTTGAGCTGCCATCAAGTTCATTAACCCAACAGGTAACGTCTTATTCGGCCCTGGAATTAATGTTAAAGCAATAATGTATTCGTTCCAAAAGGCAAGAAAATTAAATAAAATGACGGCAATAATACTTGGACGAGCTATCGGAATCATAACTGAAATCATTGTTTTGAAATATCCAGCACCATCAACCAATGCAGCTTCCTCATACGTGGATGGAAGCGATTGAAAAAAACTAGACAGCAAGTAAATCGTGAATGGTAACGCCGTCGCCGCATATACCACAGCTAAAATAAATAAATTGTCTAGTAGCAATCCATCACCTAGTTGGCCTCGTAAAAAGTTATCTCCGTCCAATAACATCAAGAAAATTGGCACAACAATGTAGTTCACATTGATGAATAATCCAGCTTTAAAAAAAGTATTTATTAATTTGCTTCCTCTAAAGGTATATCTTGCCAACACATAAGCTGCTGGTAAAGCCACAATCAATAAAATAAGAAGGGCCAACGCCGTTACCATTACTGAATTCAACATATAGGTACCCATGTTTGCCTTTTGGAAAGCATCGATAAAGTTTTGAAAATAGAAACTTTTCGGCATGGCCCAAGGACTTCCATAAAACTCCGAATTTTGCTTCACTGAGGCTAAGAAAACCCACGCAACAGGAATAACAATTGAAATTGCTAACGTAATAAGTGCTACGTAGATAAAACAGCGATACATTGCTTCTGTAGTCATTCCTTTTTGTGTTTTCATTGTTTTTGGGGCTGGATAAGCTGATTCTACAGTCATTTCTTTTTGTGTTTCTATCGTTTTTGGATCTCGATAAACTGTTTCTGTAGTCATTCTTTTTTGTGTTTCCATCGTTTTTGGACCTCCTTAATACTCCAACACTTCCCTTTTAGTGACACCACTGATAATTGCAGATAATGCGAATGAGAATAAGAAAATGACCACCCCAATAGCCATACCGTAACCGTAAGAAGAATTCGTGTAAGCCTGCTTATACATGTAGCTTAAAAACACTTCCGTCGATCCATCAGGTCCGCCGCCAGTCATTGCTTGAACGAGAAGAAAACTTAAATTAATCGTACTAATAACAAAGAAAGTTAACGTCGTCCGAATGTTGTTCCAAATTAACGGTAAAGTAATACTAAAAAATTGTCTGAACCGTCCAGCACCTTCCAAAGCAGATGCTTCATAAAAACTTTCCGGGATACTTGCCATTGCCGCCATATACATGACCATATAGTAACCAATCGCTTGCCAAATGAGTGCCCCTCCAATGCTGTAAATGGCAATTTTTTGATTTCCGAGCCACATCTTTTGTAGGTGTTCCAGGTTAAATAAAGCAAGTAAATTATTTAACAACCCTGTAGTTGGGTCATAAACTGCAGAAAATATTCCCGCGATAACTACAACCGATAAAATATTAGGGATATAAAAAATAATTCGAAAGAAGCTTTTTCCTTTTATTTTTTCTCTTGTTAACAAAGTGGCAAACAAAATCGCCATCACCATCGTGATGAGTGTGACGATAACAATCAAGACTATACTGTTTTGGAGAGACCGAAAGAAGTTCATATCATTCCATAAAATCTTGAAGTTTTCGAGCCCAACAAATACCTTATTATTAGAAAATCCTCCCCACTTATATAAGGACATCCTGAATACCTCAATCGTAGGAACAATCATAAAAATGGCTAACAGGATTAGTGCTGGTGCAGTACAAACAAAAATAAAAATTCTTTTTTCTGTCTTCTTATTCATGCCATCACCTCAGTTAATAAGTACAACGGTGAGACTAGGCGACTCACCATTGTACATAGTGAAAACGAATTTATTTTAATGCAGACCGTAATTGGTCACTCACTTTTTCAACAGAGCTTTGCCAATCTTTCACCTTTTTATCACCAGAAACAACACTGTCAATCGTTCTAAATAATGTATCTGGCATACTTACACCTTCAACAGCTTTCGTTGCAGCAAATCCACCTATTCCCACTTTCACTCCATTATCATAGATACTATAGAATGATTTATTTTCACCTGTCAGTTTATTAGAAAGGCCTTTGATAGGCTGGATCGCACTCGACTCAGCAAAAATTTCAGCTGCCTTATCCGAATAAACAAACGTCATGAAATCTTTAGCAAGTTGTTTATTTTTAGCTGCTGATGGAATCCACATTTGTTCAAAGAAAGTAAATGCATAACGGTCGCTATTAGCATCAATTGTCGGTAAAGCCATCATGCCCCATTCAAACCCTTTAGATCGAGGAGCTTCTTTCATTTCACCAACTACCCACGTACCATTTGGCATAAACAAAGCTTTGTTATCGAGAATCAACTGTTGATTTTTCTTGTAGTCTTTATCATTTGCATTCGCAACAGTAGTTGGTTCTGTATATTTTGCTAATTTTCCGATAATTTCAAAAGATTTTGTTGCTTCAGAAGTTTCCCAAACACCATCTGTATATTTCATAGCTTTATTAAATAACTCAGGCCCGCCCACCCCTAGTAGTAAAGAGTAGAAGAATGTATCAAAGTAGCCTGTAGTAGGGTAAGTAAATAATGAAATCCCTTCTGCTTTCGCTTTATCTCCTAAAGCCCACATTTCGTCCCAAGTCTTCGGCACTTCCCAACCTTTTTCTTTAAATAAACTAGCATTATAAAATAATCCAGTTGGACTATAGAACATCGGTGCCATATAAATGTTACCGTCATTATAAGGATTAGTTGCAGGTGTACCAGTAAGCCCTGGTACTAACTTATCTTTGACTTTAACATCTTCACCATAAACATTTTTATCAAAAACATCAGTAATGTCTTCTAATGCTTTATCTTTAATCAAAGTTTCTGTTAGCGCCTGTTTTCTCCCGGTTGCCAACAACACAACATCCGGATACTTTCCTGCTTTCATATTTGAGCCTATGACATCCTCAAGATTTTTGTCCACTGTCAATTTAACATCAACTTTTGGATTAGCAGCTTCATATGCGTCAATCACTTTGCTCCACATCTCTTTACCATAAGCCGATTCAAGTGTTGCCACATGAAGGGTTTGTTTTTCACTGGAGCCTTTACCATCCTTAGCGTTATCAACTTTTGTAGTATTACCTTGGCAAGCTATTAAACTAAAAGATAACAAAGCTGTCATCCCAGACAACAATAACTTTTTTTTCATCTCTATTTACCCCCATCTCCTAATCTTCCTTTCATAATTAAAGAATACAAAACAGATAACGCTTTCACAATAAACATCTTGTTCTGTTTTTTAGATATCTTGCTTTTTACTGAATATCCCACTAAAATCTTTATAAAATAGATAAAAAGTCTACGAAGGAGGGATTCATTTGTCCAATGAAGTATATGAGATTCCACAATTTCAACGAAACCATCTTCCAGTAAAACTTCTTTATATAACAAAATCAAAATACGATAAAGATTGGCATAGCACCATTCACGCTCATCACTTTACAGAGCTATTGTATATTACTAAGGGCAAAGGAACTTTTATATTTTACAAAGAAGAAATCCCTGTCCAAGAACACAATTTGATTATCATTAATCCAAATATCGAGCACACGGAAAAGTCTGATACGGATTACCCGCTTGAATACATCGCACTTGGTATTCAAGGTCTGTCTTTTTCATCTTTAGAAAATCCTAGCCCAGTCACTATCCATAATTATAGCCAGGATCAAAAAAACTTTCTCTTCTATCTTCAGCAATTGGTGGAGGAAGTGGAAAACCACCAAGAAGATTATGACTTAATTATACAAAATATTCTGGAAATTTTACTACTTAAGATGATGAGAAAAAAATCTTTTAATGTAGAGAAAACATCTACTCAAAAAATTAATAAAGATATTGAATTTATTAAAAACTATATTAAGCAGCATTTTCACGAAAATATTAGCCTAGATACATTAGCAAGCATTAGTCATATTAATAAATATTATCTATCCCATTCCTTTAGGAAATTCGTCGGTGTGTCGCCTATTGAATATTTAATTCAAACTCGTATTAGAGAAAGTAAAATTTTGCTAGAAACTACTAATTATTCGATTTCTAATATTTCAACCATTACCGGTTTTTCTTCCCAATCATTCTTTGCACAATCATTTAAACGAGAAACAAATCTATCTCCTTCACAATACAGAAACGCTATAAATACTAGCAAAAATAAACTAGATTCTAGTGCAAAAATTTAAAGATACATGCAATGAACCTATACTTCTTTAATGTATTGTTACTATTATTTTGGAAAGAGAGTGTTCCTATGATTCAACAATTAAAAACATATTATGGTGAGGATATAAAAATTAATGAAGCTGTGTTGTCAGAAGATTATAGCTGGTTTTTAGTTGAAGGAAACAAAGTCGGAATCCGAAAAATTCGATTACATCAAAGGGAACATCAATTGCTTTCATCCATCTTAACACCCATTCATACTGATACATTTTATAAAACAGAAAAAGAAAAATCGTGGTATGAAGCATTATACAGAAATAACAACATCCCTATACGGTCCGTTCGTTTTTTACACTTTTTCACAACACAATCTATTGTAGAAAGAGAAGAATTTCAAGATGCTTTACAGTCTATGTTTTCTTTTACTACTACAATGATATGGGAAACCTCGCAAGCTGGTGTTCTCATCTTAGAAGAAAACATAACGGAATCTGTATTGCAAACAGCCTTAGATACACTAGAAACAGATTTTTTTATATCCCTATCCTTCTTTGTTGGAAGACGTTATACGCAAACAGCTGAATTTACTTACCTGTATCAATGGGAACGAACATTATTTTCTGTTCTTTCTCCCTATTTATCAAAAAAAATTACATACATTGAACAACTGCTCCCTTATCAATTAATGATTTCATTACCGAAAGAAGAAAGAGGAAAATATACGCATCAATTATTGGCACATATTTCAAATGATAAAGAACTAATAGATAGCGTTAAAGTATTCTTCCAATGTAACTTAAATGTCTCTCTTGCAGCTAAACAATTATATTTACATCGTAATACTTTGCAGTATCGAATTGATAAATTCATTGAAAAAACAGGAATTAATATTAAAACTTTTGAAGGTGCAGTAACAGTTTATATGGCATTTCTTTCTTTAGATATCTCATGAAAGACGATACAATATTCATTTCCCTTATATCATCATCGTTTTATAGTATCTTGTGTGGTTCGGAAACTCTATTAACTTGTTTTTCTACGAAAAAAAGGATACTTTCTTCCCATATCTATAGATGAACTTAAGTTCTACAGAAGCTTTCTCATATCTTAAATATGTAAACTTGCATAAAAGCTCCTCATTCTTTTGTGCACAATGCCAATTTACTTACGCTTTTAATAATCTTATAATTCTATTAATTACAAAAAAGGAGTGGATATTTATGGCCGAACTTGTATTAGATCATATTTTTAAAGTGTATGATAATAAAATCACTGCCGTTTCTGACTTTAATTTACATATTGAAGATAAAGAGTTTATTGTATTTGTCGGTCCTTCTGGGTGCGGAAAATCAACAACTCTACGTATGATTGCAGGTCTAGAAGACATTTCTGATGGTTCGTTTTATATTGATGGAGATCGTATGAATGATGTCGCTCCAAAAGATCGCAACATTGCAATGGTATTTCAAAATTACGCACTCTACCCGCATATGACTGTTTATGATAATATGGCATTTGGCTTGAAACTACGTAAACTTCCAAAAGATGAAATTAATCGTCGAGTAACGGAAGCGGCGAAAATCTTAGGACTAGAAGATTACTTACAACGCAAACCAAAGGCATTATCAGGTGGACAACGCCAACGGGTTGCACTAGGAAGAGCTATAGTCCGTGATGCAAAAGTATTTTTAATGGACGAACCTCTATCAAATTTAGACGCAAAGTTACGCGTAAGCATGCGATCAGAAATTTCTAAACTTCACCGCCGTTTAAATACGACCACTATATATGTGACACATGATCAAACAGAAGCAATGACAATGGCATCACGCCTTGTTGTTATGAAAGATGGGCTCATCCAGCAAGTTGGAACTCCAAAAGAGGTATATGATACTCCTGAGAACATATTTGTTGGCGGATTCATTGGTTCTCCAGCTATGAATTTCTTTACCGGTACATTACAAGATAGCTATTTTCACATGGAAAATATCCGCTTCAAAGTACCAGATGGTCAACTAAAGACATTAAAGCAAAAAGGGTATAATGGAAAAAAAATCATACTCGGTATTCGTCCTGAAGACATTCATGATGAACCTATCGTTCTTCAATCTTCTCCTGAATCCACAGTCGAAATTACAGTAGAAGTCGCTGAATTATTAGGTGCTGAAACGATGATTCATGGAAAACTTTCAAACCAAAACTTTATTGCGCGAATTAACGCTCGTTCCGAGATTAAAACTAACGATACACTTCCATTAGCTTTTAGTTTAGCGAAAGCACACTTTTTTGATATCACTACCGAGCAAAGAATACGAAATAATTAACGAATGTCTAAAAAAATCCCGATAGAATTGTCCCGTAAGTAACTCAATCTTTCCATTTTATTGTATGCATAACTTCTACTTCAAAAAAATAGATGTAGCTACGACAAACATTTCTTGAAAAAGAATTCAAGACTAGATTCCACGATATATGCGACAGAACCATACTAAAAAACATCTCATATGAATATGAAATGTTTTTTAGTATTTTCTATTCTTTTAATAAATCTAATAAACCATTCCCTTCAGATGTACGTTCATATCCTAAAGGTACAGTTCTTTTAATAAGTTGTGCATATATTTCTGGTTCTGATAACTTTCTACCATATTCCCTTTCACACTGCTTTATGAGCAATGCCAGTGCTCCAGCGACATGCGGTGTCGCCATAGAAGTACCACTTAATACCGCATATTTCCCTTCAGGATACGTAGATAATATTTCATCGCCTGGCGCCACTAAATCAATTTCTTGATTTGAATTACTAAAACATGCGATTTTCCGATCTAAATTGACAGCGCCGACTTCAATTACTTCTGAGTATGCACCTGGGAAATCTAGTTCCTCCGTGTTATCATTACAATCTCCATTATTCCCAGCAGCACATACGACGAGAACATCTTGCTTTACCGCATTTTGAATTGCTTCATGTAATTCCGGAACGTCTTGCGGGCCACCAAGTGACATGGAAATGACTCTAACTCTTTCTTTATTAGGCCCTCTCCAATTTACAGCATAATGAATCGCCTCAATAATTTGCTCATAACTTCCAGAACCATCCCCTGCTAAAACCTTTAACACTAGCATTTTAGCAAGTGGTGCCACTCCTAAAACACCGATTCCATTTTCAGTCGCTGCAATTGTCCCCGCTACATGAGTACCGTGTCCGTTATTATCAAGATAAATATTTGGATCTCCTTCGTAATCTTTCGTGAAATTTCTTCCGCCGATAATACGATCCTTTAAATCTATATGATTCGTATCACACCCTGTATCTAATACGGCAACGACAATATCTTTTCCTTTCGCACTCTTCTCCCATACTTGCGGAGCGTGAATGAGTTGTACACCTGGCGGAATTTCATTTACTTGTTCAACCACCTTATCTACTGTAAAAGGAATCAATTGTATACCTTTTTGTTTATTCGCTGTACTACTATTCATCGTAATCCCTCCTGAAAATATATTATTTTCATTTCAGACCACTTTTGAAAACACTTACATTTAACATTCGTTTTATGTGTTTCGTTTTCCTTCCTTAAAAATGTTTCTCAATAAAGCTTACGAATTTTATACTACTCTTTTATCCCGCTTTAATAGGCCGCCCGATCGGTGAGGGCTGATAATCAGTGGGGATAAAGAACCCCCCGCTGATTAAAGTTTCACTTTATTTATCTCGTAATTTTTAGACACGAAAAATTACGAGATAAATAAAAGGACCAATTGAATGGTCCTTTTATAGTTTTTAAAGAATGATATGGAATTTTAAAAATAATTTAAATTAAGACTAAACCTCACTCTTGTTTAAAAACTTTTCTATTTCTTTTATTAAATATTTCGCTCCATCTATACTAACAGTAATGTTTCCATTTGCTAATGATATGTTTTGATTTGAAACATCACCTGTTATTTGACAAGCATTGTAAGGTTGATATTTTTGTAAAATGACTTTGTCTTCTTCTACGAAAATTTCAAGCGGTGATTTGATTTGTATTCCCAATACATCACGTAATTCTTTAGGAATTACAATTCGTCCTAATTCGTCTACTTTTCGAATAACTCCTGTTGCTTTCATATTACTTCCTCCCTTACTTTTTATTAATTTTTTCACCTCGCTTTTTCCATTTTATCACTTTTTGGTAATACCTGCCTCTTTTTAGAAAATTTTGTACTCAAGTTAAAAAAACACATTTAACGAATACGTAATCTCTCCTTCAATTGTTTTAAATAACGAGATCGAATCAGTAAAAAATATACAACTTGAATTCCTATGAAAATACTTAATACAATCGCATTTTCTTTAAATAATGAGTACTCAAACATCTGTCCGAGTGCAGTTAACGCTACTGCCCCATGTAATGTTGCAACACCTATTGGAACGAAGAATAAAAGTCCCAATCGAATTGTAACTACTTTCGATAATTCTCCACTTGTTAAGCCTACTTTTCGAATCATTTCAAACAAACGAGTATCATCCTCCAAGTCAGAAAACAAACGGAAATAAAGGAAGCTTCCTGCACATACGAAAAATACAATCCCAATAAAGAAACCTACAAACAGAATTGGTCCTGCAATTTGTAAACTTTGGTTTTGTTCGTACTCTTCTGCACTAAACGTTGTATGTTCTTCATAAGGATTCATCTGATGCGTTAGTTCTTTACCAACCTCAACTTCATCTTTCGTTCCTTCTGTTTTGTACACATAATCTTTTTCCTCTTTAAATCCATCTTGTAATACATCATACTGATTGTTAGAGATTACATAAACGTTACCTCTTATTATTTTACTTAATGAAGAAGTAGTAACTTTTTTCACTTTTAATGGTTCATTCAAATGCGGTAACGTAATTTCTTTTCTTTCTTTCATCGGTGGTCCTGGTATATCGACTGCTAAAAATAGAGCTTCTTTATTTGCAACAGTTTGAAATGGTTCTCCTGTTAATTTCGCATATTTTTCATAATCTGATTCTTTTATAAAAACGGCACTGCTTAATGACTGCTCCTCCGCCTTTTTCGTTGAAACACTCGTTTTAGAAGCTACTATATTATGTTTCTTTAATCCTTCGTCAATCATTTTCAAATGCTGTGATTCATTACTATTTCCTTGCTTAGAATGATAGTGAAACGCAATTGGTCTCTCCATAATCGCCTTTGTCATTGATGTAAAGCCAACTAATGTACCTATTGCTGAAAATGCTACAGTTGAAATTATGGTTACAATAAAGAACATTCTTGCGTTATCTCTCATACGGTAAGCTAAATCGGACAACGTAATAATATTTGTCTGTGTCCAATAGAAACGTTTACTTTTTTTACACAGTCTAATAATAAAGACACTCAACTGCTTATACAGCAAATACGTACCAATAATGACTACCGTTGTAACAGGAATCATCATGATAAATACCATTGCACCGTGTGACATAAGTGCTCCCGCATATCCCACACTAAGCAATATGACTGCTAATATAGAAGAAATAATGGATGCTTTCGGTTCCGGCTTCGCTTCTGCTGATCCTCTAAACAATTTCATAATTTTATTCTTTCGAATCATTCCTGCACTAAACAATGAAATGATCATAAATAATACGAAAAACATAATACTCGTTACAACAATGGCTTTCATTGGAATGTAATAAGGTAAGGAAATATCTAACTTTAATATCATGGGAGCTACAAACATTAATACTCCAGAAAATAACATTCCTGCAAGAATCCCAAAAATAATTGCCCCTATCCCAATCATAATATTTTCAAAAAAGATCAGACGCTTTAATTGATATTTTGTCATACCTAACATCATTAAAATCCCTAATTCACGCTTTCTCGTTTTTAAAAACATTCCCATTGAATATAAAATAAAGAAAAACGTAAATAAGTAAATAATGGACTGTGCAAAAGACATACTTACAAATACGTACCGGCCTAATTTTCCAGCACTTAACGCCGGATGAAACGCGAAAAATGAATAAACAAAAAAAGCCATAATAGCAAATGCACTACTTAAAAAATATGCTGAATATGTTCTTCTATTTCGCGTCACATTCCGATATGCGAGTTCTCTAATGTTCATATTACTTCTCCGCCCTTCTACTAACTATGTTCTTATATTAGTAAAATGCGGAAATAGCTTCCATCGATTCAAATGACAAAAACCTTACATTATTGAAAGGTTTCAAAAAAATTGCTTAAACGATGCAGTTTCATTATAATGACTACATTCATATTCATACACACATCCTATTGTATATTCGTTAATTTTGCGAAATAATAAAGGATAGAAGTATGTACCAATATACATATAAACTTATTTACCGCTTTAATATGAATAGGAGGAAAACATAATGACATTGCAAGAACAGATTATGAAAGCATTACACGTTCAACCTGTAATTGATCCAAAAGCAGAAATCCGTAAACGTGTTGATTTCTTAAAAGATTATGTAAAAAAAACAGGTGCGAAAGGATTTGTACTTGGAATTAGTGGCGGACAAGACTCTACATTAGCGGGACGTTTAGCCCAGCTTGCAGTTGAAGAAATTCGTAATGAAGGTGGTAATGCAACATTTATCGCCGTGCGTCTTCCTTATAAAGTACAAAAAGATGAAGATGATGCACAATTAGCATTACAATTCATTCAAGCAGATCAATCTGTTGCATTTGATATTGCTTCAACTGTTGATGCTTTTTCAAATCAATATGAAAACTTATTAGGTGAATCATTAACAGATTTCAATAAAGGCAACGTGAAAGCACGTATCCGCATGGTTACACAATATGCAATCGGTGGACAAAAAGGGCTACTTGTTATCGGAACAGATCACGCTGCAGAAGCTGTAACAGGGTTCTTTACAAAATTCGGAGATGGTGGTGCAGATTTATTACCATTAACGGGATTAACGAAGCGCCAAGGACGCGCGTTATTACAAGAGTTAGGTGCAGACGAGCGACTGTACTTAAAAATGCCAACAGCTGATTTATTAGATGAAAAACCAGGTCAAGCTGATGAAACAGAGTTAGGTATTACATACGATCAACTTGATGACTATTTAGAAGGTAAAGCAGTTCCAACTGACGTTGCAGAAAAAATTGAAAAACGTTACACAGTGAGCGAACATAAGAGACAAGTTCCAGCATCTATGTTTGATGATTGGTGGAAGTAAGTAAAACATAAAAAAGAAGCTAATCTCATTTAGCTTCTTTTTTATATGTTAACGATATACCCCTACTCTTTTCTCCAATAAATCTTGCAAGCAATCTTCATGCTGTTTACAAAATAACGGTGGCATGTCGTCTAACGGGAAAAACTGCAAATCCAACGTTTCATCACCGTCTGCTCTTTTCTCTCCTCCAACAATTGAGCATGAAAAGACTATCACAATTGACTGAGCTCTGTCTCCATTTGGATATGATTGAAAATATTTTGTATACACTCCAATAAGCTCATTTATTTCTACATCATACCCGGTTTCTTCTTTTATTTCTCGAATTGCGGTTTCTGCAGCCGATTCTCCAATTTCCATTGCCCCGCCAGGAAAGCCCCAGGCGTTAAAGTCTCCTCTTTTTTGCAGTAATACTTCTCCTTCTTTATTAAATACACAACCACCGGCAAAGTTTAAGAAAACATAATCATGTCCTACTTTTTCACGTAATTCTTTTATATAATTGGCCATTCTCTTTCCCCTTTTCATACTTCTTCTATCACTATTTCTTATCTTTTTCAAACAATTCAATAATTCGATCTAGCTTCTGGTTCATATTAATCGCGTGGTGTTTCTTTGCAGCACCGCTTTGTAATACTCTTCTAATAAACAAAGTAAATGATATGAAAAACAAAACTATAAGTCCGATTACTAAACAAGTATATATCAATGTAAATATATTACTTTCGAAGAAGTTCATTCATCATTCACATCCTCTCTTCGTTATTTTATCACATAATTCCCAATATTTTAAAGTAATAAACAAATATAAAAAGAGCACCTTTTACAGATGCTCTTTTTCATTACTTAATACGTAAATGTAATTGTCGCTAATGAATAATCTGCCATCGCACTATATGGTGCTACTTGATAAGATACACGCTTTGCACCTTTTGGCCAATTTATTTCATTTAACACTTTCTTTATATCTTGCATTGTTCCATCCATAGATTGCTTATATCGTACTTCTACCTTTTCTGGCTTAGAAGCGAATTGTTGCTGTAGTTTTTTCTTAAATTCACTGTAATTTTCTGCCCCGTATTGTGTAGACATATATTTTAAATTTGTTTCTTTTAACATTTGTTCATACGCCGCAGTCTTTGAACTACCCGTTTTTATTTTGTTTGTTAATTCATTAAAATAACTTGTAGTTGCTGCTGGATATTTACTACGATCCCAGTCGTGATCTTTACTTAATTGCTCATCAGACATATTAAAATATGAATATGTTACGCGCCCAGCTTTATCCGGTACCGGATCATCGAATGTAGTATCAAGATGATACCATTTGTTTTCAATGTTTACTAAATTCCATGCGTGAGCTTGTCCATTTCCTGTACCTGTTACAATATGGTTTTGAATACCCGCTTCTTTTAGCAATTCATATGTTAATAACGTATATCCTTGGCAAACAGCAGAACGATTCGCTAACGCTTCATATGCTGTATATGCTCCATAAGACGTATCATACGATACATGTTTTACAACGTAATCATGAATAGCTTTTACTTTCTCATGCTCATCCATTCCTGGTTTTACAATCGAGCCTATAATTGCTTTCACCTGAGATTTTACATATTGTGTTTGCTCTTTTGATTCACGGTACTTAACTTGCAGTGTAAACGTATAGCTTCCTGGTAGCCCTTTAATAGAATATTTAGTAGAGGCTACATTATATTTTACATACTCGTCTGCATCTACAATTTTATTAAACTCGCCATACAATTGGTCCATCACATTTCTAGCATTTCTATCTTTCGTTTTATATGTGATTGTAATATTTTCTTCTCGATTATCAACCTGTTTTTTTAATTCTTTTCTAAAATCATTTAACAACTTTGCATCTGATTGTGATGTCGCTACAGTTGAATTCGTAGCTGCATAAGATACAGATGAAGCCTGTAAGCCTCCCATTACTATCGTTGAACAAAGTGCGGCAGCTGTCACATACTTACTTGTCTTTCCCATCATGTCACTCCTTACATTCTATAACTATACGAAAAAGTATCGTATAGTTTCAGAGTATACAATACTTTTTCGTATAGGTCATATGAGATTATGCATATTTAACATTGTAAAAAGGCTGTTCTTTTTATAAGAACAACCTTCTTCCTTAACAAGTTTGTAATACACAACATGCATTTTCAAAACGTCGATTTTTCAAGTCTTCATTTCCAATGCAGAAATAAAGCATCCCTAAATCTCCCCACATCATATTACAATTTTTAGTATCTGAGTCAATTTGGAATAAAAGCGTCATTTGCTGTGGGTCTATTTCCATATACTGTCCAGTTTCGTACAATACCTCATCTTGTACAGAAAATGGCTCACCAAATATTTGATGGTTATCGTAGTTATCTGGGATTAGCTCTTCAAGTAATTGTAAGAAACGATCTGAATCATCCTCATCTTCAATGAAAAGCTCTGGCAATTTATATGTCAGTTCAAAAGTAGTCGCACACTGGTTATAATTCGTTTGCAATTCATCCGCTCTCCGTAATTGCTCAACAGGAACATCATAATAAAACACACGTCCCGCTTCGGTTGGATTCACATCTTCTTCAAAGTAATTTTCAACGCTAAAGAAATATAACATCCCTGTCTTAGGAAGATCATGAACCATACCAACATTTTGTAAATCCTTTAAATTAAATTGTGCAATAAACTGTAACGGATTTCCTTTATGCGTTGGATATTCAAATGTAAATGGCAAGTCAGGAACCCCTCCCATTTTCGAACTACCTATCGCTACTGTTTCCTCCTGCTTTGGCACAACTTTTATACAAGGAAATACAGTATTCATAAGTTCCTCTTTTAAATGCGTCAGCCCATATTTATCAATTAATACTTCAATTTGTTTATTCATACATTCTCCTTATATTTACATACTTATTTATATCATCGCACAAAAATTATACTCCATTCTTTATAAAAACAACAAGCCTCCGAAAAAACGGGCTCTTCCTTCATACGCGAACAAGTTTAAAAAAGCATAGTATACATTGTTCCTACAAACACGATAGTTCATTATTTCTTCCAGTACATTTTCCCCTCGTTCATTTTTATTTTTAATATAAGGAGGAATTCCACATGGGTTACGGATATAGTTGCGGCGGTTACGGTTACGGCGGTTACGGCGGTTACGGCGGTAGTTGTGGTGGATGTGGTTATGGAGGTTTCGCTTTATTAATCGTTTTATTCATCCTTCTAATCATCATCGGAGCTAGCTGTTGGGGCGGCTTTGTAGGCTGCTAGTAAATTTAAAAACTATTGTAAAAAAGCACGTACAATACGTGCTTTTTTGCCATTTTCAAATTTTTTATGTGAAAGGAAGTATGCTTTATGAAGATTGATGGTGTTTTTGAAGGAGGCGGTGTACGCGGAATTGCGCATGTGGGGGCAATTTGCGCGTTAGCTGAAAAAGGCTATGAATGGGAACGTGTAGCTGGAACATCAGCTGGTTCGATTATCGCTGCGCTCCTAGCAGCAGGATACTCTTGCTCAGAGCTAAAAACGATTATAACAAATATTGATTATAATAAATTTACGAAGAAAACCTTTATTGACAGAATCCCATTTATCGGAAAAGGATTAAGCGCATGGACTACTCTTGGTATTTACTCTAATATTTTTATAGAAGAATGGATTGAAGAATTACTGCGAAAAAAAGGAGTTCACTTATTTACAGATTTACCTGATTTAAATAAGCTTAAAATTATCGCTTCTGATATAAGTAATGGTAAAATGGTTATCTTTCCCGATGACTTACCAAACTACGGATTTTTAAATTATCGCTTCTCTATTGCTAAAGCTGTAAGAATGAGTAGTACAATCCCCTTCTTTTTTGAACCGGTAAAATGGAGAACCCCAAAATGGAAGCAACCTTGTTATATGGTTGACGGAGGAATTTTAAGCAATTATCCAATTTGGATTTTCGACTCTCCTACTTCTCCCCGCTGGCCGACTTTTGGGTTTCATTTCGTAAAAGATGAGATTCAAGCTGACCCAGCCCACTACAACGAGCCTATCTCCATGTTCAAAGGACTTTTTAAAACAATGATGCAAGCCCATGATTTACGTCATTTAGACAAGGAATCAAAAGCAAGAACAATTACAATCCCAACAGGGTCCATTACTAGTACAAACTTTGAGTTAACAATGGAAGAAAAAGAGTGGCTATACAATTCTGGTTATAACGCCGCAAATAAGTTTTTACAATCGTGGAACTTCAGACAATATATTGATAACTATAGAAACGGAAATCAGGATCGAAAATCAAATCGTTATTTCCGTCAACTTGACTCATAATATTATTATCTTTTATACGAGAACACGTAACGCTTTCAAAAAATAAGCCTAGTAATAATATATTACTAAGCTTATTTACTTTCTGCATCATTATTATACGTTGTTTAAGGATAAGTTAACCCTTCTGCTTCCTCTGCAGTAATAACGGTGTATCGATTTCCCGTTCGTAATCCTAACAATTCTGCTTTTTCAATTGCTTCCTGCTTCGTCTCCGCATAAGCAGCTAAATATTTTTTTCCATTGATAATTTGACAAATTACATATTGTTTCATTATATTCTCCTCTTACTTTTTCATTAAACGTACAAGTTTTTTTATCCCCATTTCAATTTCTTCTAACGTTGCGTATGAATATGATAGACGCAAAAATTGATTTGCATTTCTATCATACAAAGTACCTGGATTTAATAAAACCTTTTCTTTCAAAGCTTTATCAAATAAGCTACGATTTGAAACGGAGATATTCATATGTAACCAAATATAAAAACCACCTGCTGGTTCATACCAAGTTGCTATATCATGGCAATATTTCTCTAACATTTGTAACATAAAATCTCTGCGTTTTTTCAACTTAGTTCTTACAAACTGTAAATGTTCATCATACGATCCATTTGTAAACCATTCCGCTGCAATTTGCTGGGATATAGAACTCGATCCATAATCTGTTTGCATTTTTATGTCTGCCAATCTTTGAATAACAGGCTCAGATCCAACAATCCATCCAATTCTTAATCCTGGACTAATAACTTTAGACATACTCCCGATATGTAGTACAATTCCATTTTTATCATATGCTTTTAAAGGCTTTGAAACTGGCTCATCAAACCATAAGTCTTGATACACTGCGTCCTCTATAATTGGCAACCCAATTTCATTACATATTTCCATCATTTCTATTCGTTTCTTCGTATTCATACTAAAGTTCGTCGGATTATGATAAGACGGGATTGTATATAAAATAGATGCATTAAATTGTTTCTTATATTTCGAAATATATGATGTATGTAAACCATTCTCATCCATTGGTATTCCAATGAGACGCATTCCTGCGGATTGAAAAACATTAAGCGAATATAAATAGGATGGTTTTTCTAATAAGATGGATGCCCCTTTTGGAAGAAGCCCCATAGAAATAAGTTGCAAAGCTTGAATTGCTCCTGAAACAATTAATATAGAATCAGGCGTTACATATATACCATGTCCTTTTAAATAGTCTGCAACCTTCTTCCTTAAAGAGAGATTTCCTTTCGGCTCTTCATAGCCAAGTATCATCTTGGATCCTAAAAGTTTATTTATAATATCTCTCATCTTTTTTTCAGGTAAAAGACTTGGCGCGAGCTCACCTGTTCCTAAACGAATTACATGCGGATCAAATTCAGCTTGATTTATTTCTTGAATAGCAGGCAGATTCGGATAATGAAGTCCTGTTTCTACATAAGACTGCCAATTAGGCGGGGGTGTGTATGTGGAGGCATTCACATTATTATTTACAACAATTGTTCCTTTCCTGCCATTCCCTTCAATGTACCCCTTGGCAACTAGTTCATCGAAAGCCATTACAATTGTGCTTCGATTCACACCAAATGTATATGCCAATTCTCTTTGTGAAGGTAATTTCGTTCCAACAGTCCATTCTCCATTAACGATTCTTTCTTTTATATACATTTCTATTTGTTTGTATAGAGGCGTCGCTAGAGACATATTCGGTTTCCAAACGATTCTTTCCATCATATCACCTTACATTCTTTTTGGTTGGTAACCTCCCCAACCATATGGATGGATACAAATTTTCATTTCTTCTATACAATATACACTATCATAATGAATTTAAATAGGAGGTAATATGATGGGTGAAGCAATTATTCATGGTATCATTCTTGCATTTGGTCTTATTATTCCGTTAGGCGTCCAAAATGTTTTCGTTTTTAACCAAGGTGCGAGCCAACCAAACATTTGGAGGGCAGCCCCTGTCGTATTAACTGCCTCTATATGTGATACGTTACTCATATTGATAGCGGTACAAGGTGTTTCCCTTGTACTCCTTACTTTTTCTTGGCTAACTAACTCGTTATATATAATTGGATTTTTCTTTCTCCTATACATGGGCTTTGTTATTTGGAGAAGTAACCCTTCCAACGATGTAAAACAAGAAAAAAGTATGCCCTTAAAAAAGCAAATCCTTTTCGCCGCATCGGTTTCGTTATTAAATCCACATGCAATTTTAGATACGATCGGTGTAATTGGAACCAATTCTATTCAATACATAGGAAATGAAAAATGGGCTTTCACACTTGCAACTATTATCGTTTCTTGGATTTGGTTTATAAGCTTAGCTTTAGCGGGGAAATTTCTAAAAAGGCTAGACTCAACCGGAAAGACAATCGTATTATTAAATAAATTTTCTGGTCTCATCATATGGAGTGTTGCACTTTATATGTTAAAACAAGTTATTTATTCCTAATGAACGAAAGAGAATTGCATGTTACTGAAAACATCATGCAATTCTCTTACAAATTATGAAGTAGGTTCTGGTTTCTTTTTTACGTTCTTTGCATCTTTTGCTGGTTTAATCCAAATGATTGCTATAGCAGCACCGATCCCAGCGAATATACTTGTTAAATAAAATACTTCATGGTCAGCACCTTTCATGAAAAAAGAGTATAGAGGTGGTCCAGCTGCTACACCGATAAAGCGCATTGAACTATAAAATGACGTAACCGTTCCCCTTTGCTCCTTTTCAATTCCTTGTGTAATTAAAGCATCTAAACATGGGAGCGCCATACCAATTCCTATCCCCATAATAACGAGACAAAGAAGTAGTAAATAAATCCCTTTTATAAATAAAGGAATGATGACTGATGCAGCTGCCATTAAAAAACCAATATAAATACACTTCTTCATCACATTTTGATTATCTCCGATTTTTTTACCAGCCATATAGGAACTAATTGACAGTACAAGTAATGGGATCGCAAGCACACACCCTTTCCATATACCATGAATGTCATACTTTGATTCCAGTATAGTTGACAAATAAAAGAGAATTCCGAATAAAATAAGCATAATAATTGCACCTAATGCAAAAATGGCAATTAACCATCTTCCTTTTTCACGAAACGTAGTAAGAATTGATTTTATAAACTCTTTAAGTGGTGGTACTTCTCCTTCTTGTTTCTTTGCCTTTACTAGAACAAGTAATAAAACAATTGATACTACGCATAAAACTGGAATCGCCCAAAAGGGTAAGAACCATACAATGGCAGCAAGAGCAGACCCTAAAATAGGGCTCAGAACTTTCCCAAATGTATTGGATGTTTCTATGATTCCTAAACCTGTACTAACTTGTTTTTCATCCTTGTATAAATCACCAACACACGGTATAACAACTGGCATTGCACCAGCAGCACCAATACCTTGAATCGCTCTACCAATCAATATCCAAGTGTAGGGATTATCCACTTTCCAAGATACCCAACCAGTTATCGCTCCTCCTATAGCCGCAATCAGCAAACTCGGAACCATTACCATCTTTCGTCCCCATCTATCTGATAAATAACCAGCAATCGGTATAAGTAGAATGGCTACGATAGAATAAATTGTAATAATCATGGATACTTGAAATGATGAAATATGTAATTTCTTTTCAATAGTCGGCAGGATTGGGATGAGCATTGAATTCCCTAATGTCATAACTAGTGGAACTGATGCAAGCGCAATCAAACAACAGTTTTCTTTTTTTAACATGTTGGCTTCGAAACCTTTCATCATATATTTCTTACCATATAATAGCCCTGCTGGAACGTAACTTTTCATTCCACCAGGGCTATTACATTTTTACTACTTCCCATTTACAACAAAAGAAATTGGGGGAAATATAGTATTATTTCTATTCTTTGAATCCAGTTCACAATATATCCATACCAATTAATTGAAAAAAAAAGAAAGGAAGAATCCTTCCTTTCTCCTATAACCTTCTACAATTAGCGAGTATATCCGCCACCAAGTTGTTGTTCTGCCATCGCTACAAGGCGTTTTGTAATTTCACCGCCTACAGAACCGTTTGCACGTGAAGAAGTATCAGCGCCAAGTTGTACACCAAACTCTTGTGCAATTTCATATTTCATTTGATCTAAAGCCGCTTGTGCTCCATGTGATGCTAATTGATTAGAATTACGATTTCTAGCCATTACCAATCACCTCCTTATTTATATATAAATTGTGTTAAATTTTAATTTAAATACATGGTAATTTTTGGTTATTCGTATTTTAAAAAAGAGTCTCTACAATGAGAGACTCTTAGATCATTTTATCCCGCTTTAATGGGCAGTAAGCCCCCCCCACTGAAAGGCTTTATCTCAGTGGGAGTAGTTGGCATTAAGAAGTTACTACTTCTAAATTTCTATTTGTTAGTACTTCCATTTCTTCTTTTCATATATCTTTCGCATTATGTCCAAACCATTCGAGTGAAACAAAAGAGGTATACTTTAATTGGTATACCTCTCTCAAACATATACTTTACATAATAATATTATTAATATCTTTCCAACAATACGCTGTCTCTTCCACCTGTAATCTTTCTAAAAATTTTGTATCAATTTTTTCTGGATTAAATTTTTCATAAAACGTTTTAGAAGGGTTATTCGTAACAACCCATACTAAAAGTGATTGCATATCATTTTTTATACATTCAGATAGTAAAGCTTGAAATAACTTTTGTCCTATTTTCATTCCTTGATACTCTTGTAAAAGGTAGATCGCATATAATTCTCCATCACAATTATATGCACCAGTTCTTTCTGCTCCTCCATCGATGAATCCAACTATTTCTCCATTTAACGTCTCTGCTACAAATCTAAATTGATGATTACATTCTTTTTGAAAAATATTTTCCCATTGTTTTTCCCGTTGCTCATATGTTATATTTTCTAAAATCTCGTTAGGGAATATGCCTTTATATGTCGTTTTCCAACTATCAGCGTGGACCTTTGCTATACCTGGTATATCATCTTTTATCGCTCTTCTAATATGTATTTCCATCATTTCTCCCCCCTTGTTATTCACCATTATATCAATTTTTTTCCTTAAAAATCCAAATTAAAAAAGAGTAAATTCACTTCACTCTTTTTTATCACCATTATCTACTTTCCACTTCAACTGAAACTACTCGATCAATCTCTTTTAGGGAACTATATAACTCCGTCGTATACAAGTCTTCTGGAGCTAAAATAACCATCTCTAATTGCTGAAATGCTCCACTATCTATATCCTTAATCTTCACGCGTTTTACATGCATTCCTAAATTTTTAATCTGCTTAAATATACCATCTAACTCATGATGCTCTTTTACAGTAATTTTAATAGATAAGTCCTTTTGTCTTAATGAATACGGTCCTGCAATTTTCACAAGTTGCGGAAGTACATTAATTGCTAAAATGATTAAAATCATAGCAACCGTCGCTTGCAGATAAAATCCTGCTCCAATCGCAATACCTAAAGCTGAAGCAGCCCACACCATAGAGGCAGTCGTTAATCCAGAAATAACATCATTACTTCTTCGTAAAATAACACCTGCCCCAAGAAAACCAATTCCACTCACAATTTGAGCAGCTAGACGCATTGGATCCATATTGGTATGCCCTGGAACAGAATATACATGTACAGATTCAATTGAAACCATCGTAATTAAACAACTTGCTACAGAAATAACCATACTTGTTTTCACACCAAGTGGTTTATTCTTTAGTTGCCTATCTATCCCGATGAATAATCCTAAAAAGAGTGCTAAACCTAATTTGAGTAAAAATTCATATGACATATTTCCATTCTCCTTACTTAACAATGTTTCCCTTAGAATAATTCACTATAACTCTTTTATGATATCAATTCCAGTCTTTTCTATTCGTTTAACGTAAAAAACCGAAAAAACATTTGTGACGATGTTTCCCCGGCTTTTTATTACGTTTAAGATTCTTCTTTATTTCTGATCTTTAATCTTAATCTCTGCATCTTTGTAGAATGCTAATTTACTGTCATTATACTCTTTTGTAAAATTGTTAAATTGCTCTTTTGATTTTTGTGCTTCCACAGTTAATTCATTAACAGCTTTAACTTTTTCACCAATCTCTTTTAATTTCGTTTCTTTTACTTTTAATTTTTCATACAGTTCTTTTTCAGTCGCCAACGCCTTCGTATAATTTTCATTCATCTTTTGGAATGCATCATAACGGTTTTTATACGACTCTTCTACTGCTTTCGCTTGTTTTTGTAACTTTTTATCTTCAAGCTTCTCTATATTTCCTTGAACAGATTTTGTTTCTTTCTGAGCTTTTTCTAGCATTTCTTTCTCATTTTTCAATGCTTTTTCACGATCATCTACATTTGCAGTAGCTTGCTCTATTTTCTTCATAACAGCGTCATTATGCTCTTTACCTTCTTGTAAAATTTGAGAATATAGTTCTTGGCCTTCCTTCTCTAACTTCTCTAATTTTTTCGCTTCATCAACCAATGATTTTTCTTGTGTCGCCGCTGTTTCAAAAGCTGTATATAAGTTTTCTTCTGGTTTTTCACCAAAACAACCTGTTAATAGTCCGACTGATAGTGCTCCAACTACTGCTACTTTTCCATACTTCAACGTTCATTCCTCCATTACATACGGTTATCATGCCAGAAATTCACTGGGAAGTGATTCTCTTCATGATAAGCTTCAAACTCATAACCCTTTTCTTTTAACCCTTTTAAAATTGCTGGCACAGCAGCAACTGATTGTGGATGAATGTCATGCATTAAAATGACTTCTTGTGGTTTTGTTGCATTTGTTAATACATTTTGAGCAATTTGTGCTGCAGCTGCATCAACTTGCATTTTGTTATATTTCCAGTCTAATGAATCAATTGTCCAATCCCACACTTTAAAGCCGCCTTCTACCACCTTATTTCTAAGATTTTCATTTAATCCAGGCATTGAACCGTATGGTGGACGTGTTAATTTAGGTGATTTCCCAATAATATTAGCGATTAAACTTTGATCTTCTTTCATCTCATTTACATACTCGCCATTTTTATATAACTTTGCAAAATTATGCGTCATACTATGCATTCCTACATAATGACCTTCTGCATTTTCACGTTTCACTAAATCTGGAAACTCTTTTACATTCGCTCCAATTAAAAAGAATGTCGCCTTCGCATCATGTTGTTTTAACGTATTTAATAATTCAGCCGTATATTTCCCTGGGCCATCATCAAATGTAAGATAAGCAACTTTTCTTTCCTTGCCATTAAAACGACTTGGTGCCGTTTTATTCATTTCTACTTTTGGTTGTTCACTTGCGAGTTGTACTACATTTTCTTGTTTTGCAACAGCCTTTGCTGGTGAAGTAATGGATTGAAACATGAAATACCCAATAGCTACTGCTGCAATCGCTATTAAAACGAATACTACTCGTTTAATTTTAAAAGCTTTTTCCATTCTATCGAATTCCTCTCCCTATTAATCTTATATATAAATCACCCAATATAATTATACATCTATTTATTTTATTACACTATATAAAACAAACTTTATATGTATTATAATGGGAGTTTTATCAAAATGGTCGTTCCTATTCCTTCTTTACTTATAATATTTATTGTACCTCCATGAAGCTCCACCATTTTTTTAACGATAGCTAAACCAAGACCCGCAACTGTAGCATGATTATTAATCTGGTAAAATGACTATTCTATATATGGTAAATGCTCTTTAGCAATTCCAATCCCTTCGTCTTTCACCTTTATCACTGCTTGTCCTTCATTTTTAGTCGCTTCAATATATACTTTACCATTTTTATGTGAATATTTAATGGCATTTTGAACAATATTCAAGAAAATTTGCTTTAGCCTATTTCAATCTCCTATCAATTCAATTCGTTCTATAGTTTTGATGAATTGCATTTACTTCTCTTCAGCATTAGGAGTTAATTGCCAAATCGTCTCCTCTAGTATATCGTATAATTGCACCTTTTGTTTATATAAATTGAAATGAATTAAGTATAAAAAATCGTTACAGAAAAATTGCTAATCCATCTCGATAAAAAAAGATTGGCAAAGGCCAATCTTTTTTTATTATTCATTTCGAGCTGGCTTTGGTGTTACACCTAAATGTTCATTTAATTTTTTCGAAATATCTTTTACATTTTTTTCATTTGGAATGTAATAATAAATACCTCCAATACGTTTATCCGTACCTTCCACTTGCATTTTTTCCATTTCCAAATTAGATCCTGCCATATTTTTCGTAATAGCAAGCATATCATCGAAAGTTAAGTTCGTTTTCATATTTTTATCAACCGCATCAAGTAAAGAGCCCATTTTGCTAATAGATTGAACAGACATCGCTTTTTTAGCAATTGCTTCAATTACAAGTTGTTGTCTTTGACCACGCATTGCATCACTGTCAATTTTACGCGTTCTTGCAAGTGCAAGTGCTTGTTCTCCATTTAAATGTTGATAACCTTTTTCTAAATGGATCATACCAGCTTGGTCTTTACTATCTTGTTCTGTGAAAGTAACTGGTACATCAATATCAATACCACCAAGTGAATCGACAATTTGTACGAATGATTCAAAGTTAAACTTCACATAATAATCAACAGGAACATTTAAAAATCTTTCCACTGTATCGCGTGTACTTTCAACACCACCAAATACGTGTGCATGTGTAATTTTATCTAATTTCTTTCTAGATGGAATATATACACGTGAATCACGCGGAATACTTACTAATTTAACTGATTTATCATCTTTATTAATTGTCGCTAATAAGAGTGCATCTGTACGAACAGCTTCTCCGTATTGACTTTTTCTCATTTCACTACCATCAACACCCATGATTAGAATTGAAATGTTATCCTTTAAAGGTTCAACTTCTTTATCACGCTTCGATGATTTATCAATTTGTGCATATGCATCACTTACTACTGCTTTTGCTTTATTATATATTAACGATCCATATCCTACTCCACCAAAAATAAGTAGGAAAAACGGAATTAAAATGAACCATTTTATTGACTTTCTTTTAGAACGTTTTTTACTGCTTCTCGTATTCTGTTCTAATTCAGAGCTCATATCCATTCGCCTCTCTTTCTCTTTCCCAATTATAATGCAAGTCTATTAACCTTCATATTGAATTTCCTTTCAATTACCTTACAATTTTGTAATGTTACTGCGCAAATCCAATATGTACTCCATTTCACATTATACTCTCGTGCTTATTTTTGGCAAGTCACTATTTTTCAACTTCAAATATTTAACATTTCGCATTTCGCATTTTCCAAAGTTACCGATTTATAAATTCATTCATTTCGAATCGTTCAATTCCCCGATAAAGTGAAACTTTAATCAGTGGGGTTTTCTTCAGCCCTCACCAATCGGACTTTAATGGGCAGCAAAAATAAAGAACAAAATTAGTAATACAATCCGTACGAATATAGTAATGTACATTTCATATTATTTTTTCTCAAACGGTGTATACATTGTTTTCTTCCCATGATTATTAATGAAAGCTGATTTTGCTTTTATTTTCGTCTTTTGTATTTCTATCTCTTCATTTGAGAAATTCACAATAATTTTAATATTTTTTCCATACGAAGCTGATTGTACTAACTTATCTTCTGACAAATATGCAAAGTCCGTCATTTCTTCTTTTACTGCCTTTTCATGAACTTCATTCCAAACTTTCAGGTGCTGCGTAATTTCTTGTTTATGCTTATTCCACTCTACTTCATCTAAATGGTACAACGGAGGAACGTTATACAATAATTCGTATAGCATACGGTTTCCGACCTCATCTTTTACTTTCAAGCTTCCCCATTCCCAGTGATGCGTTGTAATTACAGAATCATTGTATACTAATTTATATAACGGTACTGAATATACAGGATTTAAATACACTTGTTTATACTCTTCTTTTAACGGTACTTGTTTTGCATATTTTTCTGGAACATTTTGATTCGGTGACCAATATCCGCCTACATAATACGGACTTGTTTTGTTTTTCCTCATATCTTCATCGTCCCATTTAATTACAGGCGTTTCAATACCATGAGCAAATGCAATCGTGCTACTTGCAAAATCATTTCCACCCTCAGAACCCACTACCATACCTTTTTCTTGTGCAATATAATCCATTCGTTGCAGTCTTGCTTTTAAATCTTGCTCTTGTGTCGTTATATGTTTCGCTGAATAGTCATCGTAAATTTCACCTGTCGCATCACAATCAATAAACCATGAATTATATTTAGGACCATTTTGTAATATATCATTCATGCGTTCTTTTACACTAGGCAGAGATAAAGTTGGATTTAATTTTCGCCCTCTCCCTAAAAACCCTTGCACCTTTTCTCCATTTTTCTTCGTTACAGTAGCCTCTTCGTATAATGATGGGTCATTAAAGGATGCTGTGTTCCAATTTTTATCACTTTTTTCGTGAATGGAATGATATGAGTCATACGGACCAACTAAATACCCCATTTCCTTAGCTTTTGTCACGAAATTAGGTTGCATAAATCCTTGTTCCCAGTTCGGCAGACCAATCCACGCTTTTTCTATTCCTGCCTCTTTCATTTCCTTTAGTATGTCCGTTCCATCTGCATTACCCCATTTACTTACCTCTTCAACCGCATCACCAAGTAGCGACTTTAATAAATGCTTATTTAAGCTATACAATTCTGTATTCGTTAAGTGACCTACGCCTTTCTTTAATAGCACACTAGCTTCCTGATTAACGTTTTGAAAAATATCCTCTTTATAAAATTCTTTCATAGATAACACTTCGTTTATATAACGTAAAATAACATTTTTTTGATACTTATCAATGAAATCTTGTTTACTTACTTGATCTAATACATTCAATTCCCCAGACTCCGAACTATTCTTTTGGATAAGTTCTTTTATATGGCTAAATACAGGACTATTTATTTGCTCTCTTATCTTCGCCCAATTTACATTACTGTCAGACAAACCATTTTGATTCCAAAAATAAAAATGAGCCGCACCATAAAGTTTTTCAATCTCTTTATTTTTTCTAGCCTTTTCTTGTAATGTTTTAAATTCACCTTTTCCAGCAATATTATCCTTATACAGTTTAGCAATACTGACTGCATCATTATTTGTCACATATAATTGAAATCCATATGTTTTACTTTTATTTATACGCGGGAATTCATGTGTAAAATCAAATCCTATTTTCGGATCCGAATGAAATTTTAATTCATTATTAAACATATTGTTCGCAATATATACAATCGAATATTTAGAACCATTTAACGCGAAAAACTTCATAGAAAATGATTCAGCAAATGAATATGCATCATCCTTTAAAAACTTCTTCCAATTTCCATCATTACTCGGAATTTGCTTCCCTTCCCATAACGGAAGTGTATAATTTTCAGCTTGTACTTTCGGCCAAGTAAAGCTTTCTGCACCAGTCGATTCCACTTCGATATTTAAGTGATCTTTTTTCTTCTCTAGACTCACTTTTACTTTTTGATCTGGATATTCCCAAGATGTACGATCCTTATCTTTTTTTACATTCGACACCTTCATTTTCGGCAAGGGCTGTGACGCCTGTTCCTTTACACCATCATGTTCTACAGTTAACGTGAAAGTCTCTGGATTGACATCATAAGTAAACTCTTTATACGTTGCTTTCTTTATTTTAGACTCTTGAACAGTATTGCTATCTTTTACATCACACCCGACTAAAGTCGAAAATGACATCGTTGTAAGAAGACATATTGCTATCATTTTTTTCATCTTCTGCACCTCCACCACTGAATATACAGGGGCTTTGTTACAGGAATGTGGCAAAAAAATAGAGCTAGCATAAACTAGCTCTATTTGCGTATTAAAAATAAAGTGAAACTTTAATCAATGGGGGTTTTGTTCATCCCCCACTGATTATTAGTTGAACCAATCGGACGTTTACGGACAGTTAATCTCCCACCTAACTTCTTTGCTCCAACTGAATTTTGAGATGGGAATTTTACTGTCCGTTAACGCGGGATAAAGGCAAATCATTCTAAGTTGTAACACTTATTTCTTAACTAAAAAAATACGTGTATATAATATAGCCTAAAGCTAGCACTAAAATTACTAAGGCTGTACCTTTCCAATTCATACCACCTGTCATATCAACTGGACTACCTGTTTCAGCTCTGTTTAATCCATCCTTTAAAGAACCAGTAGGATTATTTTTCAATTCACTTTGCCGTATACGTTCTCTTTTTTCTTCCGGTGACTCTTGCTTCATAGGATCACCTCCAAATGAATACACACTTTACTAAATTATACATTATTACTTTTCTTTTATATGCCAACTGAAAAGCTATTTACAACAAAAAAAGCTAGCCATGCTAGCTTTTTTATAGTTCTATATGTTCTTCTTTATTTACTGTAATACCTCTATGATCGATTTCTAGCTCACACACTTTCATAGACGTAAATACTCTCGCTAATTGCTCAGCAATTTCTTGACGTTTCTCATAAGGCGTTAATATAAAAATAGATGGTCCTGCACCGCTAAGCGCTGTACCGTATGCACCGAATTCTTTTGCACATTTACGAATAGATGGTAATAACGGTACTAGCTCTAAACGATACGGCTCATGAAAATGATCCCTTTCCATCATTTCGCCTACAACTTCCCATTTCTTTTGACATAAAGCAGCTACTAATACATTACTTATTGCACTAGCCTTAACAGCTTCATGAAACGGGAATACTTCTGGTAATACAGATCGACTTTCATCTGTATTTAGCTCTTCATTTGGAATAAGAGAAATAACGCCTAATTCCTTACTTTCAATTCTTACAACCGAAACATTCTTTCCATCAAGTGCTCCGATTACCGTTCCTCCTAATATAGAAGCAGCAACATTATCAGGATGACCTTCAAAATTTGTAGCAATTTGAACTTTTTGATCAGTCGTTAAGTTCAAGTTGCCTAGTTGATTCGCAAGCTCTATCCCAGCTACAATTGCTGATGCACTACTTCCTAGTCCTCTTGTTAATGGGATATTACTAGTAACTTCTATTATATAAGGTGATAAAGAAGGACTCACTTTACATGCCGTACTAACGATTAAATTTTTATCGTCTGTCGGAATCGACTCATCAAAAGAATGGATCACTTTCCATTTATTAGATTTCTCTTTTACTACTACATGCAAATACAATGACAAAGCTACTCCTACTGAATCGAATCCAGGTCCAACATTCGCTGTACTAGCAGGAACACGAATACTTAATGGTATCACGACATAATCACCCCTTTAATATGCTCTTTAATTTGTTCTATATTATTTGAAACACTTGCAATATCTAATGTATTAGAAGAAATTGCAATATCAGGATCTTTCAAGCCGTTCCCAGTTAAAACTGCAACAACTGTTTCTCCTTTTTTGATTTTTCCAGATTGAACATGTTTCATTACGCCAGCTAATGAAGCATTCGATCCTGGCTCAGCGAAAACCCCTTCCGATTTTGCTAATAATCTATACGCATGTAAAATTTCTTCATCTGATACCATATCTATTTCACCGTGAGACTGCTCAGCAGCCTCTACTGCATATGACCAACTTGCTGGGTTACCGATGCGAATCGCTGTTGCAATTGTTTCTGGCTCGTCAATTACATGCCCTTTTACAATAGCAGCTGCTCCTTCCGCTTCAAATCCATGAATTCTTGGCTTCTTATATCCTTTTTCTTTCTCATATTCACAGAAACCCTTCCAGTACGCTGTAATATTTCCGGCATTCCCAACAGGAATCGCTAAAACATCTGGTGCACTTTGCAATTGGTCACAAATTTCAAATGCTGCTGTTTTTTGCCCTTCAATTCGATAAGGATTTACCGAGTTAACTAATGTGATTGGCTCTTCTGCAGCAATATTTCTTACAGCCTTTAGTGCATCATCAAAATTTCCTTCTATTGAAATGATTTCAGCACCATAGGCAACTGCTTGCGCTAATTTTCCATGTGCAATCTTTCCTTCCGGTATTACGATAATACATTTCATTCCAAGGCGTGCCGCATATGCGGCAGCCGATGCTGATGTATTACCTGTCGATGCACAAATAATAGCCTCTGAACCTTCTTCTTTCGCCTTCGCAACTGCCATTACCATACCACGATCTTTAAAAGAACCTGTCGGATTCGCTCCTTCATACTTACCATATAACTGAATTCCTAATTGTTTTGATATATTTAATAACGGAATAAGCGGTGTATTACCTTCCATTAAGCTCACATCAGGTGTATTTTCATTGACCGGTAAATAAGAAGCATACTGTTTTAATAATCCTTTATACATATTGTTTTTCCTCCTCAATAATGTAGTAACTGTTTATTTCACTTGCGACATCTTCTATCGCTCCTAAAACTCGTTCGAATTGATACTTTGAAGTTTGATGTGTTACAACAACGACTTCTGCAAGTTCACGATTTAAAGGTAATTGAATCACTTCTTTTAAACTTACAGAATAATTAACGAAACATTCTGTTATTTTTTGCAACATCCCAGGTTCATCTCGTAATGAAATACGTAAGAAATATTTCGAAACGACTTCTTCATCCCCTTGTAATTCATACGGTTCTGGTTCTTTTAACGCACTTTTATTTTTCTGAACTTGATTCATATTTTTAACGATTGAAATAATATCACTTACTACAGCAGAACCAGTCGGTAATTTCCCAGCTCCTGGTCCGTAAAACATTACTTCTCCTACTGCTTGACCGTGAACATATACCGCATTAAATTCATTATTTACATTCGACAATGGATGATGACTTGGTAAAAGTGTCGGTTCTACACTTAAATGAATGGCTGATCCTTGTTTCTCCGCTTTCCCAATTAACTTCATTGTAAACCCTAACTTTTCAGCCATTTGTAAATCTTCTTTTTCGACCTTTCGAATCCCTCTTACTTGCACATCATCTAAAGAAACATTCATCGAAAAACCTAAGTTTGCAAGAATCGCTACCTTTCTCGCCGCATCTAGCCCATCTACATCCGCTGTCGGATCTGATTCTGCAAAACCTAATTTTTGTGCTTCCTGTAAAGCTTCTTCATACGACCATCCATTTTGACTCATCTTTGTTAACATGTAATTTGTTGTACCATTTACAATTCCCATTATTTTTTCAATCTGATCTGATGCTAATCCGTCTGTTAACCCTCTTAACACCGGAATACCGCCCGCTACACTTGCCTCATAACACAAATCACAATCATTATCATTTGCCAGTTGGAGAAGTTCTGCACCGTATACAGCCATTAAATCTTTATTTGCTGTCACGACATGTTTCTTATTTCGTAAAGCCTTAACAATATGCTGCTTCGCTTCTTCAATTCCGCCCATTACCTCTACTACAATATCAATATTTGAATCATTTAGAACTTCATCGACATGACTTGTTACTACGATTCCATCAATACAAACATCACGTTCTTTTTCTAAATCACGTACAACAACTGTCTTCACTTTCACTTCATACCCTGTATCAAGTGCAATTTTTTTACAATGTTCTTTCAAAATATGGACAACACCACTTCCGACCGTACCTAATCCTAACACTCCTACATTAACAACATTAACAACATTATTCATCTTCTAATCTCCTCCTACAATTTTATTTTTTATCTTTATCAATCACCTTGCTCTGCTTTTCAATCATGCAGGTGGTGGTTATTTCCGTACGTACAAATCGTTTCATGTTACAGCACCTCCTTTCAAAGTAATAAAAAAACACACTCATCCCTAGGAAAGGGACGAATGTGTTTTCGTGGTTCCACCCTTGTTCCAACCTAGACATATTTCTCTCTAGATTGCTCAAGTTCAGATAACGGCTGATTCCGTCAATAATTACTAGATTACTCGTTCACTATTGAAGTTCAAAGGTGGTAAAATCATTTCTCGTGTTAGGAAGCTCACACCCTTGACTTCCCTCTCTGTAAACCGTAAAAATGATTTCATGTCCTTATCGTTACTTTTCGTTCATGTTTATTTGTTAACTCATTATACTCGCATAAAAAACAAAATCAATACCATTTTTTATTTATTTTTAATTTTCAATCTTTAAAACTATAAAAAACACACTCATCCCTAGGAAAGGGACGAATGTGTTTTCGTGGTTCCACCCTTGTTCCAACCTAGACATATTTCTCTCTAGATTGCTCAAGTTCAGATAACGGCTGATTCCGTCAATAATTACTAGATTACTCGTTCACTATTGAAGTTCAAAGGTGGTAAAATCATTTCTCGTGCTAGGAAGCTCACACCCTTGACTTCCCTCTCTGTAAACCGTAAAAATGATTCCGTGTCCTTATCGTTACTTTTTCGTTCATGTCTATTTGTTAATTTATTATAGTTATGAAGTTTTTAAAAAGCAAGCCTATTTTTACTAACTATTTTCAAGAAATTTTTTTATTATATTTCACAATATCATTATGCAACTGCCACTCAATTTACCTATTTTGTTATTTCTCCAGTTTTTAAATCAACAGTTCCCATATAAATATCCCATTCTAAAACACATACATACCCACAAAAAACTATACCAATAAAATTTTTCAATACAATCTTTTCGTATAACTTTCTTCTAAAGAACGTGCAACATCCTCTTCAGAAGTATTTACTTTCGCGTGCTCCAGCAACATTTTCGCTGCTGATGGTAACTCTTTTTTATGTAACCAAGATTCTGGATCCCACATATTAGAACGAATAAAAGCTTTTGCACAATGAATATAACACTCTTCTATTTCAACAACAATTCCAAGTAGCGGCTTGCGTCCATTTGCCTGCATTTCTTGCAAAATTTCTTCGTCGTTTGTTATATACGCTCGGCCATTTATTCGGAGTGTCTCCCCAAGACCTGGAATAAAAAAGAGTAACCCTACACGTGGATTTGAAATAATATTCAAAATGGAGTCTATACGGCGGTTGCCTGGTCTTTCTGGAATGATGATTTTATTTTTATTGAACACATATACAAATCCAGATGCATCTCCTCTGGGTGAGGCGTCACACTCTCCTAACTTATTTGCAGTAGATAATACTAGAAAAGGAGATTTGGATAGAAAATCTATACAGTGGTGGTCTAGTGATGAAATAACTTTCTTTAACGCTCTCTCACTTGGTTGCCCCAATATTTTCCGTAATTCTTCCTCTGTTGAAATAATCGATTTTATTTCCGTCCTCTCTATACCCACTTATACCCTCTCCTTTTTCTTTATTTTCCCAAAATTCAATACAGATATTGTATAATAAAATTTGCAGAAAGGGGAATTTAAATGACAGAGTGGTTAACAATATTTGATACTGAAAAAAATATACTTGGGAAGAAATTACGTGATGAAGTGCATCGTGACGGTGATTGGCACGAAACATTTCATTGTTGGTTTGTAGAAAAAGATGAGGAAGATATGTTTTTATATTTCCAATTACGCTCTAAAAATAAAAAAGAAGCTCCGAACATTTGGGATATTACTTCAGCTGGACATATTATGCATGATGAAGATGTACAAAGTGGTGGTCTTCGTGAAATTGAAGAAGAATTGGGGCTTTCTTTTCAAACGAATGATTTAGCATATAAGGGCATCTTTAAAATAGATTATGAAATTTCAAATCTTACAGATCGCGAGTTTTGTCATATGTATTTCCACAATGTCATTAACTCACTTCCATTCGCACCAGGTGAAGAAGTAGACGATGTGATGAAAATACATGCAACTTCTTTTCTACAGCTATTAAAAAGAGAGATTTCATCTTTTACCGCTACTTCTGTTTTGAGCAATAAACCGCTAACGATAACTTTTGATGATATTTATCCGTATGATTTTGCATACTATGAATTTGTTGTTGAACAAGGAAAAGACTTACTAGAAAATAAGAGTTTATAAATAAAATAGGACTCCTAGCATCGTACTGCAAGGAGTCCTATTTTTTCATTATTGTTCAAGCATTTTCAATCTACTCTCTACTTGTATAAATAAACGAACGATTAATAACAGCATAATCACCATAATCGCTATCATTGTATGTGGATATCTAAACAGTACACTAATAACACTTCCAATGAACATCATGATGAATCCGTTTTGCTTCATGACTTCCGCACTATACCTATTACCTGCATCCCATAATTCTTTATTTTTCATAGATCGTTTCGTACGATAACCATATGCCGCATTAATATCTGTCGGTGGATTTTTTTGAAGGATAATTGCCGCAAATATAAATATAATACCTATTAAAATACTCATTCCTATGTTTATTAGTGCATACATCAATTATATCCCCTCCTAACCTACACCTTCATTATACGACATAATCCTGTTTTCCCTAATTTATAACACATTCATTTTCTTTCTTTTGATGTCTGGAACATACTTGGAAGTGTTACAAAACGCGCCCCTTTCGTTTTTAACTGCGGAATAATTTTGTCTAGCGCCTCTACGGATCCTTGCAAATGCCCACCTGGAGTTGAATGCTGAAGTATGATACTACCAGGAAATGAGTTCCCTAACACATTATTTGTAATCGTATCAGCGCTTACACCTTTCCAATCAACCGTGTCAACACTCCACTGTACAATCATAAAATTTTGCTCAGTTGCCCACTTCAATTGATCTTCAAGTATTTCACCATACGGTGGACGTACAAATTTAGGAGCATAGCCGACTAAACGTTTTAATATTTCTTCCGTTTTTATAATTTGATTACGGTACTCCACCTCATTTACTTTCGCTAAATTTGGATGACTATACGTATGATTGCCAATTACATGCCCTTCATTCGCAATACGCTTTACGACATTCGGAAACTTTTCTGCGTTTTCACCAAGTAAGAAAAAAGTAGCTTTTACATTATGTTGTTTTAACTTATCTAATATTTTCGGCGTAAATTCTAAATCCGGTCCATCATCAAATGTAAGTGCGACTTCCGCTTTATTGTACGGTCCTGAAAATGCGTACGCATATTTTTCGACCCATGAAAATGGTGTCCACGATCCACGTTCATCTGCTTTCATTTGTACTTCATAGCTTTGAGGGGTATATGTGTATGGCAATGTGCTTATATAATTTCCGTAATAAAATAAGTTATATGGCATATAGGTATACGGAACATCTCGTTCTAGTCCCCATTGATATGGAGCAAACATTTGTGGCGAATAAAAATAATACATAATAAAAACCTCCCTAAAATTTCATATGTGATTCCTCTACACTTTGTTAGAGAAATTCTTATTCATAAACAAAAATAAGACTGTCCGTAATTTGGACAGTCTTACTGCTTATTATTGTTAATAAATTGATGTGCTATCTTTTGGCAAAGCTTTCACATGTTTTAAATAACTCGTCACTCTGTCATCATCACCTTGCGGGTACTGATATCCATAAGCGCTAGCAATTTCATTCGCCACTTCCCTAAATAAATCACCCATGACAAAGAATGATTCCCATATGTTTTCATATTCTGCATTAGAAAATGTCTTTTTAAATTGCTCCCACATATCTCCTTCGAAATATTGCTCAAAATGCTTTCCAAACTTCCCTGCATTAACTGTAAAGTCTGTTTTCATACCAATATGCCATTCTAGCATTACGATGAACATATCTCGTACTGGTCCTTCAAGCATTCCTTTCGCATAAGAAAGCTCTTCTCTCCATAATCCTTTTGCCACATTCGTACTACACCACCAAAATTCATTACAGCAACCTAAAAATTCTTTTTCTGTAGGCTTTTTTATTAAGTAATCTTTATCGCTTGCTGGCGGGAATTCTTCCATACAATTATCTTTATCGAGAAGTAATTTACTTAAGCTATCTTGTCCAACGAACTTTTTTATTAAATCAACCGGAACTAATGTTAAATCAATCCGATTTCCATCCATGAACTGCATTAAATACGGAAACTTCCCGTCTCCATCTGGTGGAACTAATGACATTTCTTCTGGCATTTGTACAATCATTATTTCTCCAAACCTATGAATCCAATTATGATTAGACGTAAAAGAGCGTATATCTTTTACAACATATATAATATCGTAGTCTTGAAAACAATCTCTTTTCACATTTGGATTTACACGCGATCCATTCATGATGACAGCTCGAATTCTTTCATCCTCTTTTGCTGTATTTATAATTAAATCCAGCATTTCTTTTTCAGTTCTCATCTATTCCTAACCTCCAATTTTTAATATAAACTTATATTTTGAAGTATGTTGGAGGTCCACGAGCTAACTGCGTTATATACGATACATGTTATAACTTTTCAAATATCTTTTTCATTCTATTTATCTCCTTTCGTTATTCTTTTACGACTGCCATTATAAATCCATCGTACCCTTTACTTCCGACTGTTTGAAGCGCTGTAGCACTTACACGTGGCTCAGCAGCTATTAGCTCATAGAAGCGACGTATCCCTTGTACGCGAGGGTCATTACTCGTATTGTCAATAACTTCTCCTTCACGTACTACGTTATCCCCAATAATTACAGTACCAGGGCGTGATAGTTTCAGTGCCCATTCAAAATAAGCAGGGTTATTTTGTTTATCAGCGTCTATAAAGATAAAATCAAATGGTTCATACTTCTCATTTTCTATTTGTTGTAAAGAATCTAAAGCTAATCCTGTTCGCACTTCAACTCTATCATTCAAATTAGCGCGTTCAATATTGCTACGCGCAATGTCAGCATGCTTTTCACTTGCTTCCAATGTAACAACTCGGCCTCCCGATGACAATCCTCTTGCAAGCCATATCGTACTATATCCACCTAGAGTACCAATTTCCAAAATGTTTCGAGCTCCTTGAATTTGAACTAATAGTTGCAAAAACTTCCCTTGCGTTGGCGATACGTCATGTGCTGGTAAATTAGCTGCAGCGTTTACTTGAAGAACTTCTTCTAATATAGAATCTTTCGGTATTAATACATCACTCACATATTGATCAACGGCCGTCCATTTCTCAATCATACTCATAAAAATACCATCCCTTCAATTTTTCAATGCTTTTCTACTATCCACTTTTGATTATACCGAAAATTCTGTCTTATATACAAAAAATAAAGAAGGGACATCTACTTCATTACAAAATAGATATCCCTTCTTTTGTTTATACATGTATCCCTTACGGATTAGTAGACCAAAGTCCTGCTGATTTAATAAATGTACGTTTATTTAATTTCAGCTGCGCTACGATAAACTCTGCAATATCTTCTGCTTGCATTACTTTATCCGGATTTCCGTCAGTTAATCCTAAATCAACAGCCATGTCTGTTGCTACTGTACTTGGAGTTAAAGCTGTTACACGAATGTTATGTTTGCGAACTTCCATCGCTAACGATTCTGTTAAGCCAAGAACACCAAATTTAGAAGCACTATATGCACTTGTTACAGGTGCACCTTTTTGTCCTGCTGTAGATGAAATATTAATAATATCACCAGATTGTTGTTCAATCATGCTTGGTAAAGCTGCGCGAGTTGCATAGTATACACCCATTAAGTTTACTTGAATGATTTTTTCCCAATCAGCAACGTCTAATTCTAAAAACTTACCGAATTTAGAAATACCAGCGTTATTAATTAAAATATCGATAGATCCTAAACCGTTTTTTAACGTTTCAATTGCAGTAGTTACCTCTTCATATGAAGAAACATCAGCAGTCGCAATAACAGCTTTTACGCCTTCTGCTTCTACTTCTTTCGCTACAGCTTTTAAGTTTTCTTCTGAACGAGCTAAAAGACCGACATTTACGCCTTCTTTCGCTAATGCGATCGCTACAGCGCGACCAATCCCTCTACCTGCTCCTGTAATTAAAGCATTTTTGCCTTGTAATAATTCTGCCAAGTATAACACTCCTTAATCATCTCAGTTATGTACTATATTAAAATTGTATCTATGTTTATGTAAAAAGGCAATGATGCACTTTCATGTGCGTAGGTTACTTGTAGGTAACTATCGAAAGTTCTTATTTATAATTCTCATGTTTTTGCCATAATTCATGTAAAATAGAAATAAATCCCACACAGGAGAGTGTATGCGTATGAAAAGAAAAAACGGTTCTTGTCACTAACCGCAGTTGGACTATGTATCATATTTTTGGCCATGTACTTTACATTTGGTAATCCACTACATTATAAAGTAATAGAAAAAGATACTAGCGAATATCTCCATACTATAAAAGGATATAAACAAAAAGAAATACAAAACATAACCGGAAAATATACTCCTCTTTATAAGATCGGCTATTATGCAGAAGTCGTATATAAAGACGAACCTTATTTTACATACTCTTATACATACGATAATAATAAAATAATCCAAGGCAACGGCATTTTAGGAAGACATACTGAGTCATTTGAAAATCTTAATTGAAACTGGTCATTGTTTGACGAGTTAGTAGACGGTATTCATACAAACTTACAAGAAAGAAGTTTAAGTAAAAAGAAAGATTATTCTATACGCCATGTTCAATTCGTTGATATTGATGATGATAAAAACGGTGCAGAAGCATACGTTAACTTTAAAAAAGATAAAGAATCTGATTACTCATACCGTATGAATAGTGAAGGAAAAGCTTATCAGTGTAGCTGCAGCAATGGTAAGTGTATGTATAAAGAAAAATAGTGTTAGAAGATATGCCCCTAACACGATTTCTCTTTATCCTTAGGAATACACACAATAAATTCCGTACCCTTCCCTTCCTCACTCTCGACTTTTATTTCTCCTTGATGAAGGTCGAGTACTTTTTTTACGATAGCCAAACCTAAGCCACTTCCTCCATAAGCACGATTTCGTGAAGAATCCGCTTTATAAAAGCGCTCAAAAATATGTTGCTTCTGTTCTTTTGATATACCAATTCCTGAATCGCGAATACGTACTTCCACTACCTTCTCATATTCTTTTAACTGAATTGTAATTGTGCCACCACTTGGAGTAAATTTAATACTATTATGAATTAAATTAATCCAAACTTGACTCATACTTTCTTGGTCAGCAGTAATGTGTACTTTCTCTAAATTAAGTTCCAATTCAATTTCTTTTTCAGCCCAGAGCGGTTCACTATTTAACACAATTTGCTTTAACTGTTGATCTAATCGATAAGTTACTCTTTCTGGTGTATATTCTTCCGACTCTAAAAGAGTAAGCTTCAGTAAATTTTGACTTAGTTTAGATAATCTCGTCGTTTCCGTTTCAATAATGGTAAGGTAATGCTCTCTCTTTTCCTCGGAAAGATTGTTATCTTGTAGCGCTCTAGCAAATCCTTTTATAGAAGTTAATGGTGACTGTATTTCATGAGAAACATTCGAAACAAATTCCTGGCGCATTTTCTCCATCGCATTTAGTTCATCTGTCATATCATTTATACTTTTTACGAGCACACCAATTTCTCCATCATATTTCTCTTCATTTCGTATTTTTACGGAGAAGTCCCCTTTTGCAATTTTTTGTATCGGTTCAATAATAGTCCAAATCATCGCCTCTCGCTTCGGTCTCATTAATACTCCAATCAACACCCAAATAAGAACAATAAATACAAAGCCGACCATATCACTAATTAAAAAAGTAACAAAAGGTGATACTTGTATTTCAAGAGCATTTATTACACTTGATGATACATAAAAGGCTATAGACCAAATTATTGTGAGAAAAGAAAAGAGAGCTAGTACCGCTCCAATTATTTTCAATATCTTCACCTTATTCATTCGCTCTCTTCTTCTCATTTACTTACCTCTAAGCGATATCCTAAGCCTCTTATCGTTTTAATACTAAATCTCGACTTGTCTTCTTGGAACTTCTCACGTAACCGATTTATATGAACGTCTAGTGTACGCTCATTCCCTTCAAAATCATATCCCCATACATCTTCAATTAATTGCTCTCTCGAACAAGTCCTTCCCGCTTTAGAACCTAAAGTAAAGAGCAATTCGAATTCTTTTAGCGGTAACGTAACCGTTTGTTCTCCGGTTGTAACTTCAAATGTTTTACGGTTTAACAGTACATTTCCAACTTGAATTGATTGCGACACAGTAATTTGATAACGTTTCAATAACGCCTTTACCCTCACTACTAGTTCTATCGGATCAAATGGTTTTACAAGATAATCATCCGTACCAAGATGAAACCCTTTTACTTTTTGAGATGTTTCTCCTTTAGCAGTTAGCATCAAAATAGGGATATCATAGTATTTTCTTAATTCAAAACATACATCAAATCCATCCATATTCGGCATCATGATATCAAGAATAACCATATCAACTTTCACTTCATCTATTTTTTGAAGTGCATCTAGACCATCAATTGCTTCATATGTTTGAAATCCTTCCCGCTCTAAAAATACAGAAACAAGTTCTCTAATATGTGGATCGTCATCTACTATTAAAATTTTTGGTAGCAAAGAAAACCTCTCCTTTCTACGTAGCATCTTTTCTATAACTTTTAAAAATAAATCATCAGCGGAGTATACGCCCCACTGATGATTCATTTTATAATACGCCCTCTTTAATTTTCAATTGTTGCGTTGCAAATTCACGATACATGTCATGTGTGCGTAACAATTCATCATGTGTACCACTACCTGTAAGATTCCCTTTTTCTATAAAGATAATTTTATCTGCATCTACTACAGTAGCAAGTCTATGTGCAATAACTAACGTTGTTCTGCCTTTCATTAAGTTATTTAATGCCTTTTGAACGACAGACTCTGATTTACTATCTAAACTAGAAGTTGCTTCATCTAACATAAGAATTTGTGGATTTCTAAGTAACGCTCGGGCAATGGCAATTCGCTGTCTTTGTCCTCCAGAAAGTTTCACACCACGTTCTCCAACTTCTGTTGCATATCCCTTTGGCAAGTCATGAATAAATGCATCCACATATGCCATCGCTGCTACTTTTTCAATTTCTTCATCTGTCACTTCTCCCTCAACGCCGTAACAAATGTTATCTCGAATCGTTCCATCAATTAACGGACTATCTTGTGAAACGTAACCAATTTGACGTCGCCATGACTGTAATGAATAGTTCGTAATTGTATCTTTCCCTAATTTAATAGCACCGCTAGTTGGCTCATAAAAACGTTCTAATAGTGAAAATAATGTCGTTTTCCCGCTACCACTTGGCCCTACGATCGCTGTTACTTTTCCTGATTCAATTGTGAAATCAATATTCTTTAACACTTGCTCTTCTTCGTTATACTCGAAATGTACATTTTCAAGAACAATTGGTTGCTTAGCATTTGTGACTTTCACACCCGTTTCATGGTCTTCTACTTCGTATTCTAAAATAGTATTAATTCTTTCCGTTGCACCAATTGCCTTTTGGAATTGTGTAAAGAACATAGATAATTGACTCATCGGCATTATAATTTGAACTAAATATAAAATAAACGCTACTAGTTCCCCAGTTGTTAATGCACCACTAGAAACTCGCATCCCACCATATCCTACGATAATAACAAGCAATGCCATTAAAACAAACGACATAACTGGTGAAATTAACGCTTGCACTTTTCCCTCTTTCAAACCAAATTGCAATAACTTCTCGATACCTTTATTTCCAGTTTCATATTCTCTTTTTTCTGTGTTCGAAGATTTCACTAAACGAATTTCTGATAATACTTGCGTTAGCACACTTGTAAAAGAAGCTGTTTCATCTTGAAGTGCTTTTGAAATCTTATACATTTTTCGTCCTAGTGGAACTAAGATCAGTACTGATAATGGAATAACCGTTAAAAGTAAAAGTGTCATTTTCCAATCTAAAACAAATAATACGATTAATGATCCGACAATTGAAATACCGCCTGTTAATAAATTTGACAAATGCTCAGAAATTAATGTCTTCACTACACCTGTATCATTTGTCATTCGGCTAATTGTATCGCCTGTTCTATTTTGATCATAATAAGATACTGGCAATATAAGTACCTTTTTCCACAAACGTTCTCTCAGTCCGGCTACAATCTTCTGCCCGATATAATTTAGTAAATATATAGATAATCCTGCAGCTATAGTTTGCATAATAAAGAATGCAACTAGCCCAACAATTTGTCCTGTACTAATTGACGAAAGTGAAAAATTATCTACTAATCCTTTTGTTAACATTGGAATAAATAAACTCGCTCCCGTAGAAAGCAAACTCATGAATAACGCAAAAACAAGAATCCCTTTCGGAGGATTTGTATCTTGAATAAGGCGTAAAAACTGCCTCCAACTCCCTTTTTTCTTTATTTCATTTCTAACTTCCATTTCTGTCATCTCCTCGTGTTAAACAAAACTGTTCTTTCTAAAAATAGAATACAATACAAATGTAAACTGAATGTAAACACACTTTTTCTGTTTTTACAAAATATACATAAAAACTCATCTTTACAACAGATATAAATATCTGATATTATTACCTGGTACTTAATATTGTTCTATGTGAATGATAGATAACTAATTTACAATACTATATAAATCTCCAGTTATTGAAAGGAGTATCCTTTTTGCAAACAAATATACATTCTAAAAAGGAAACAATTATTTTTATTCATGGTTTAGTCGGCAATCGTCGTGCTTTTAAAAAAGAGCATAAACGATTTTCCGCCTCTTACAACATTATTACTTATGACTTATTAGGTCACGGCGATGATAAAGGAGAAGCTATCGAATTTTCATTACAGCGTCTCGTTGATCAATTATTGAATTTATACGAAAAAGAAGGCATTCAAAAAGCTCATATTTGCGCTTTAAGCTACGGCTGTTATATCTCTACCATTTTTGCACAAATGCATCCAGAAAAAGTTTTGAGCATTTGTCATATTGGTGGACATTATAATAACCCTTCCCTTTTATATAACGTATTTCAAAAGTTTTGGGAGAAGCGAGGAGACGATTACTCTAAATGGCTCTCTCAATACGCAAATACCATTTTTCCAAGTGGCATACTAAAGGCAAATCCGTTCGCAGTCATTTCAAGAAATATTTATTATCGGTTCGGATTGCAATTACATTCATCAATTATTGCCCAATCATTACGTCATCGGTTAGAATTCGATTTAAAATCTAAATTAAAATCACTTCCCCACCCTATTCTATGGGTAATGGGCGAACATGATCATCTCTATAAATCTTGTCTTTTTGATTTAAAGTCCATTCTTCCTAACGTTTTATATAAAGAAATACCGCTAGCAGGACATGCAGCAAACTTATTCCGCCCCAACTACTTTCATGATCTATACGCTCGATTTTTAAACGGGAAGTTACAGTAAAAACTATTACCTTCCAATTTATTAAACTATAAAAAGGCTTCCCAAGTTTCCCTGGAAAGCCTTTTCTCTATACGAAAAGTATATAATCTACTTTTTCTTAGTATGCTTTTGTGTAACCTAATAGGTGCTTGCTCCAGTAAGAGTTACTTACAGAACTAATACGTACACCAGTTGCATCAGTTTCTGCACTAATGAACTGACCGTTTCCTAAGTAAACACCCATGTGAGAAGGACCTGATTTATAAGTGTTTTGGAAGTATACTAAATCACCTGGTTGTGGATTGCTAGTTTTTGTTTTAGAGCTCCAGTATCCAGCAACTGTTTGACGAGCGCCTTTATGACCAGTTTGATTTAATACGTAGTGAATGAATCCACTGCAATCAAAACCAGCAGGTGTTGTACCAGCTGTTCTGTATGGTGAACCATTTAATGATCTAGCGAATCCAGCGATTGAAGATGTATCTCCACCAGTTGTTGGTTTTTGTACGTCTTTACCTGGTTGTTGAACGTTATTTGTAACGTTATTGTTATTTGTAACGTTGTTTACTCCGCCTTTTACAAACTTAACGAAGTCTGCACTTACGTAACCTGTGCGGCCGTTATGGTTAATTTTGTACCAACCATTTTCAGCGCCAGTAACGTTTAATACTGTACCGTTTGTTACACCACCGATTACAGCGTTGTATGTAGCTGGGCCTGTACGTACTTTTAAAGCACCAGTGTTAACAACATAAGAACCACCAGTTTGAACTGTAGTAGTATTGTTGTTTGTAGTTGGTTGTTGTGTTTTGTTAGATACAGCAGAACCACCTTTTGTTACGAAGTCTTTGCTTACGTATCCAGTTCCACCATTGAAGTTGATTTTAAACCAATCTTGTACTTCACCAACAACTTGTACTGTTTTACCTTTATTTACAGAGCCTAATACTGTATGAGATGTACTTGGGCCTGTACGTACGTTAAGTGAAGAAACGTTTACAGTGTAAGTACCAGTTCCTTGTTGAACAGTAGTTCCTGTTTTACCACCAGTCGTTACGAAGTCACCACTTACATAACCAGTTTGACCGTTTACAGTTACTTTGAACCAACCGTTTTCTTGTCCAATTACTTGTAGTACTTGACCTTGTTTTACTTTAGAAATAACGCTATGTCCTGTACCAGCACCTGAACGAACATTTAATACATCAGCAGTTACTGTGTATTTTAAGTCGGATTTTGTTTCTACAGTTTTTGTTTCAGTTACAGTCGTTTGTGTTTGAGTTTGTCCATTAATTTCTTTTAGCGCTTCGTTTGAAACTTGTGCATGAGCAGAATCCATACCTGGAACTGCAACACCTGCTACTGAAGCTGCTGCTAAACCTGCAATTACTTTTTTCATAAGTTGTCTTTACTTCCTTTCCCTACTATCCTCTTAAAAAAAACTTATAAACTTAATACTTTACAATATTATCAAAGTAAAATATTCATTAAGTTCCATTTTTTAACAAGAGTTTTATTTTTCACACAGAGTTCATTTTAAACGAGCGAAGTGAAATCCGTGTGAACTTCATGTGAACTTTACCATTAAACTTACTCTTTTTGCAATGCTTTTTTATATTTCTTATGTATTTTATTGAAAATTCGACATACCATTCATTATCTTAGTATATATTTTCTATCCACTTAAAAAAATTCTATTCATCTAACACAATGCAAAGAATGTATTTCCTAGTATAGTTCTTCCTATGAAGTATACTCTTATCATGACAAAAAACACTTTTTTTATCAATAGTATAATATTTTTAGAAAACTATTTTTGATACTATCTATCGCTTTTAAAAGATTTGACGATTTGTAAGATTTAACTTCAAAAATTCTGTTCTAATTTGACGAAAATGTACATTCCACTAACTATTTTTCACTACATATGGAATTTTCAGGATATTTATATTATCATATATACAGTGGTACCTTAATCCATACAAATATTATCCACCCTACCCGGAAACCAATCGAACTTTTACAGGTCGGTATTCTCCACTTAACATTGAATTTTGAGATGGAAGCCTTATTGCCTGCAAATAGCGAAATCAAAAAGGAGGTATATTTATGAAAAATATAATAGATAATCCTATCAATAAAAATATAGAACTGTACTATGCTTTTTTTCAATTCGTTTCAATTATTACCTTACAAAAAATATCAACTGTTGAAACACGTAAAAACGAATTAAAAGATCAGATGAAAAATTCCTATCAAAAAAATCCTTACTACTTATAAAAAGGTGAACAGGTTGTATCCCTGTTCACCTTTTTATAAGTAGCAAAACCCCGATTGGTTCAAATAATAATTAGTGGGGGATAAACAATTCCCCGCTCGTTCCTACATTATTTATAAATTTTCACACGGTTTTCTAAAGGCTGGTATTCTTTTTCACCTGCAGGTACAACTGGTTTACCAAACGGCATTTGCGCAATAAGCTTCCAATTTTCTGGAACTCCCCATTCTTTTCTCACTTCTTCATCAATTAATGGATTGTAATGTTGCAATGTAGCACCAAACCCTTCAATTTCCAAAGCTGTCCAAATTGCAAATTGTAACATTCCTGAGGATTGCTGAGACCAAATTGGAAAGTTCTCTTTGTATAATGCAAATTTTTCTTGCAGTTCTTCCACCACTTCACTATCTTCGAAGTATAGAACTGTTCCATAACCACTTTTAAATGCATTCATTTTTTCTTCCGTAGAAGCGAAGTTATTTTCAGGTACAATTTTTCGTAACGTTTCTTTCGTAATATCCCATAACTTATCGTGTTGTTCTCCAAGCAAGACGACAACGCGAGCACTCTGAGAGTTAAAAGCTGAAGGTGTATGTTTTACAGCATGATAAATTACTTCTTGAATTTTTTCATCAGAAACTACTTGTTCTTTACTAATTGCGTAAATAGATCTTCTGTCTTCAATTGCTGAGTAAAAATCTTTTGCCATCATAATTCCCTCCAATTTTCATTTGAGGCTTTTTCCTATGTACACATCATATGCCCCTCAAAACTTATCATTAATAAGTTTCTAACTTTATAATATAAACAAACAATAATAAACTCAAATAATAACACTCACATTTTTTACCTTTTTACTTTATTAGTGCTAAAAAATAAAAGGCAATTTGTTGTTACCGATAGTACGTAACAACAAATTGCCTTTCTTATATGATGATCCAACTCAGTATTTCACTTAATTAACTAAGCCAAATGCATAAGACATTAGCTTATTCGTCTCTGTAAAACGCTTTGTTTTACCTTTTGTTCCCATAACAACTGTAATAATACGAGTATCACCTTGTTTTGCTGTACCCGTAAAACAATACCCTGCGCTATCTGTAAATCCTGTTTTTAATCCGTCTATTCCTTCTATATATAAAGCTTTATTATTTTTGTTTAACATATCATTTGTACTTATAACATTAATATTATTAAATGCTAACTGACTTTGACGTAAGTGAGTCACTTCTAATATTTCTGGGTAATCTTTTATAAGATGATACGCCAAGTTTGCTACATCACCAGCCGTCATTTTTGTTTCACTTCCATCGGGCTCTTGTAATCCAGAAGCATTTGCAAATTTAGCATGTTCCGACATTTTTAACTGTTTCGCTTTTGCATTCATAAGCTGAACGAAATCTTTCTCCGATTTTGCCATATGTTCTGCTAAAGCCACAGCTGAATTATTAGCTGACTCAATCATTAATGCATGATATAAATCTTTAACAGTTAATGTGTCATTAACTTGTACTGGGATTCTCGCTCCCTCTGTTTGTGCCGCTTTCGCACTCATTTTCACCGGATCTTCCCAGCGAACTTTCCCATTATGTACATTTTCTAATAGAAGATATGCTGTCATCATCTTAGACATACTTGCTGGCGCAAAAGCCTCATTTTCATTATGTTGATAAATAATATCTCCATTACTCGCATCAATAATCATAGCTGCTTTTGCATCAATTTCCGGTGGTATGTACTTTGGTGGGACTACTTTTTCAACTAATCCTGTTTTAGGTAGTTCTGCCACTTGTAAAGGTTGTCCCTCTGTACTTGTTGCACTCTTTTGAGTTCCTTGGAATAAGAACCAACATATCCCTAAAACAATGACTAATAGGACTGTCAGCCTTCCCCATTTTAACCGCTTCATTTCAAAACTCCTTTAACAAACCTTTTATACACTCACATTTAACCTTAACAACTTTCCCTTTATATCGTCAAGGTAAAAAGCATATTTATTCATCTACAGCAATTATTATTTCAATGCATGTATGTTACAATAACAATACTGAAATATAAGAATATTCAATGATAAATCCTTATGAATAAAACTATTAATAGAAGGGATTCATACAAATGCTACTTCCAAAATCATTAAAATACGGAGACACAGTCGGGATCTACTCCCCTTCTTCACCAGCAACCTACACTTCTCCAAAAAGATTTGAACGAGCAAAATCTTACTTACAACAGAAAGGGTTTTATATATTAGAAGGTTCATTAACAGGTCGATATGATTTCTATCGTTCGGGTAGTATACAAGAGCGTGCTGAGGAACTGAATGCTTTAATAAGAAACCCTAATGTTTCTTGTATCATGTCAACAATTGGTGGCATGAATTCAAATTCAATATTACCTTATATTGATTATAATGCTTTTCTAAATAACCCTAAAATAATGATTGGGTACTCAGATGCAACTGCTTTATTACTAGGAATTTACACCAAAACAGGAATCCCTACATTTTATGGACCAGCTCTCGTCCCTTCTTTTGGCGAATTCGAACCTTTTGTTGATTGCACATACAAATATTTTGCTGAAACTTTACTACATGATTATTCTCTTCCTTATCATATAAAACAACCATTATTTTGGTCAGATGAATTTATTAATTGGGAAGAAAAGACAAAGGAGAAAGAACTTCGACCAAACGATTGGATTTCAGTAATTGATGGCAAAGCTACTGGACGTATTATTGGCGGGAATTTAAACACGATACAAGGAATTTGGGGTAGCCCTTATATGCCACATATTCAAGAGGGTGACATTCTCTTTATTGAGGACAGTTCAAAAGATGCAGCTACTATTGAAAGAAGCTTTTCATTCCTTAAAATTAACGGTGTATTCGATAAAATTTCAGGTATCATTCTTGGAAAACATGAGCAATTTGATCATTGTGGTACAAATCGAAAACCTTTTGAAATACTATTAGAAGTACTTCAAAATCAAAGAATTCCTTTTCTAGCAGACTTCGATTGTTGCCATACACATCCAATGATTACCCTACCTATCGGTGTTCAAGTAGAGTTGGATGCAACAAATAAAACGATACATATTATAGAATCTTGGAAAAAATGAATACATGGCTTTTATTGTTTTACAATAAAAGCCATGATACTATATAATTTGGAATGTGAAAGATTAAACTAAATACGTTCCAATATCTATCATTAGAAAAATTAGGTATAAATATATATTTATATGCAAAAGAGAGTGAATAAATGAAACCAACTATTAAAAATTACTTATTTTTACATGTAGCTTTTTTGATATATTCTATCATTATGGTTTACATGAAATGGGCGGCTAAATTTCCCATTGCTTCCATCTCATTTTTTATTGCTTATTTCGGGCTAGTTATACTTTTATTTGGATATGCAATTTTATGGCAACAAGTAATTAAACATTTCGAAATATCAAAAGCATATTCACATCGCGGGATTATTATACTATGGTCAATGCTTTGGTCAGTATTTCTATTTGGAGATACGATTCAGTGGAATCATTTACTTGGTGCAGCTATTATTATCGTCGGAATTGTGGTGGTGACAAAAGATGAATAGTTATATGTTATTATTTATTTTCGGGATAATTTTAGCTAATTACTCACAAATATTATTAAAAAAAGCTACTTTGCAACAATACGATTCTAGAATAAAAGAATATATGAATCCTTATGTTATTATCGGCTACTCTTTATTTGTAATTAACGCTGGATTAAATGTTATCGCTATGAAGGGCATGGCATTAAAACAAGCATCAGCATTAGAATCCTTAAGTTATATCATCATATTAATTTTCGGTTGGTATTTCCTGGGAGAAAAAATAACGAAACGTAAACTCATCGGCAACATGATTATTATCGTTGGTGTAATCGTTTATTGTATCCAATAGTAAAAGGCTCCGTTTGTGATAAACGGAGCCTTTTACTATTGACCTAAATTTTGCACCTTATCTTTCAAATCTCGAACTTGATCTACCGTCTGCATAAGCTCAGAGTTTTTAAACTCTTCTACATTCACTTTCCCTTCTTCTATCTTTGTCATCGCCGTATCAATTAACGTATTTAACTTTTCGTTATATCCGACGATTTGCTGATGAAGATCCTTTGCTACATCAGGAGGTGTTAATTCATTAAAAACGGGTATATCTTGTTTAATTTCACTAAGCTTCGTTTCTAATTCTTTCCGGGCTTCGCTATCATTAACGGCTTTTTCAGCTAATGCTGGTGCATCATTTGCAAATGCACTTATTTCATTTACATAATCTGTCGCTTTTTGAGCATAATCTATGGAGTTCTTTCCTTGTTCAACGAGTGAACATCCCATCAAACCAATTGTAACTATAAATACTAATAAAATTGATTTTATTTTCATTTTAGGCTCCCTTCATCTTTATAATTGTCTGTAAGTTTCTCTATCCTAACTTCTAGCTACATTACTTATAACCTTTTTTCAAATAGCTATTTATCCTCTTACATGCCCGATTACCATTACAACATCTACTTCTATATGTACGCTAATAATATCTTCAATTATATCCGTATATCCTTGTCCTATAGCTGTTCCATAGTGTAATGTAAGCACTTTCTTTTCATACACTGACTTTGGTACTGAAAAAATAAATCTCCTCAAATTGCTTTCATCAGCCGGTTCCATAATTAAAACAATCCCATCCTCATCAAACATATACGCTCGCCCTCCAACTTTACATTCACTATGGCTCAGTATTGCCTTGGTCAGCAAAATTTAAAACATAATACGTTTATATACACACTCTGCTGCACCATAAAAATAAAAAACATTCCTTCTTTTTGTTAAGAAGGAATGTTTTTTAAAAAATCAATTTCTAACTCTAGCATCTTTCTTTGACGAGGTTTTATTTTTCTTACGGGAACTCCAGCATAAATATACCAATCTTCTAAACTCTTTTTCACCATACTCATCGCACCTACTGCCGTGCCTTCTCCTATAGTTACATTTGGAAAAAGAATAGAATTAGCACCAATAATCGCATGTTTTTTTAAAATAACTTTTTCTGTTTTCACATTCCTATATTGATTCGGGACGGTTGGCCCCATTAATGTATTCCCACTGAAATCATCTAGTACTGCATATACTAAGGTTTTAGCTGAGATATTTGCAAAGTCATGCATTTCAATTCCAACTTCCCCTCCATATAACGCTGTATACGCTGATATATGCGAATAACTTCCAATTGTGATTTTGCCACTTAAAATGCAAAAATCATCAATTCTTACATGATTACCAACTGATATAACACTTGGATTGTATATACTTGCTTTTTTACTAATCAATACATTTTTCCCAACAGATAAAAATCCAATTTTCTTTAGCTCTTCTTGACTATAAAAACTATTCATCTGCCGACACCACCTTCTGTCCTAAACAGATTACAATTTGTTCTACTATTTCTTTCGTCATTCCTTCCCATAAAGGCAAACTTACTATTTGTTTTGCTATTTTATTCGTTCTTGTTAAATCTGTAGACTTATAGTTTCTAAAAAGAACTTGTTGGTGGCAAGAGGGCGAAAAGTATAATCTAGCTTCTATTTTCTGTTTTTTCAGGTCTTCTATTACTTGTTTGTTGCGAACTTCTTCCGGACAAAGAATAGGCATAAATTGCTGAATAACTGCTTCTGTCTTTTGGAGTTTCCACCCTTTTTTCATTAACCCATTACTTTGTAACAACTGTTTATACCATTCAGAAATACGGGTGCGTTCTTTTAATTTGTCATCCCATTTTTTCATAGTTGCAATCCCAATCGCGGCTGCATATTCAGACATTTTACAATTAAACCCCATCATCGTGCATTCACGGTTTGTATCAAATCCGAAATTACCCATTCTTTTAATACGTTGTATATCTTCTTCGTTTTTACTATATATGAGCCCTCCTTCACCAATTCCGAAAGGCTTTGTTGCATGAAAGCTATATACGATTATTCCACTAAAATCTTGACCGTAATGCATCCCTCCATTCATTAATCCAAATCCCGGTGCCGCATCTACGACAACCGGAACACCCTTTTTCTCTAATTCTTCATATTCTTCTAAGTTCATCCATGAGCCAAAAGTTGCGTACGGGACAACAATTGCAACCTCTTCTTTTAATTCTTCAATCTTATCCCAGAGTACTGTTTTATCCATATACCAATCATCTATTGCAATATCAATAAAATAAGGTTCCAAACCACACCAAATAGCCGCTAATGGAGTTGCAGGGAATGTAAAACTAGGCATGAGGGCATACTTTCCTTTTTTTCTTTTCTTAAGTTGAATGGCCGTCATTAACCCTAACGTTGCGTTTGCTACTGTTGTAACAGCTCCCCTGTTCTGAAAAAATCCCGACATAATTGTTTGTTCAAAACGTTGATTTATAGGTCCATAATTCGTATATATGTGCGATGCATCAATTTCCTTCAATTCATCTAAATACTCAATTACTGGTACAGTTGAAGCACGTAAAAAAGGAATATTCTCCATATCTATCTATTCCTTCCTATCATTTTCGGACAATATAGAGCATATCTGTTTCAGATAATCCAAATTTCCTCGCACCTTTCATTCCTTGTCTTTCAGCTATGTTATATAATTCCACCTTAAATCCTGCATTCGTTAATCGTTGAATGAATCCCGATTGATTATAAATTCTCACATGATCTTCTTGACCAAAAGCTAATTTTCTCAATTGTGGTGTTACAATTAATTTATTCTCTATAATAGAATCTACATTCATTACGATTGGTACTTGAATAATTCCCCATCCATTTGGTTTTAAAACCCTATATAACTCTCGCATTGCTTTATCGTCGTCAAGAACGTGTTCTAATACATGGCTACATAAAATTACATCAAACGTATTACTATCATATGTAATACTTGTAACATCAATTTCCTTCATTAATGGATCCTTTGGTTCTATATCCCCACATACATACGTAATATTTTTATACTCGTTAAACCAATCCCTTAAATTCGCTTCAGGTGCAATATGAAGCATAGTATATTTTCTACTTAACAAGTCCGTTTCCGTTTCAATGTACGCACGATACAATCTTTCACGATCCATTGAACTACAAACTGGACATATCCCTGTATCTTTATTCCACATCTCAAATTTATATTTCGGAAAATCATAATCTGCTGGCCAAGGTAAAAATTTTTCAAATTGTTGATTGCAATATTGACAATAACAAGATTCTTTCTCAAACAGATGAGCAACTAGCTTGTTCAATCCTTTTTTAATCTTTTCATTATAAATTTGATCTAGTTCTCCATTTCTTACTGCATCCTTAACTATAAATCCCGTATTTTCTAAACAATAGGATAGGCTCTCTTTATAATCCCTCTCAGAACTTAAAAACCCACTATTATATGCATCTATAATTAATTCAATCCACTCTTCAATTGTCATTAAAATAAAATGCATTTGTTTTTGATTTTGTCCACTATGTTGTCTAAAATAGCTAAGAGGCTCTTTTATATAAACTACTTTCCCTTTCCTCATCATATCTAACCAAGTTGCAATGTCATTAATAGCAGAATAAGCCTTCCCTTTAAAATACCCAAACTTCCCTTCAAACATATCTCGATTAAATAGAACAGTTGTCGGCTCACCAACTATATTTTTTAAGTTTTTTAACATATAATTCCCTAATTCTTTTCCTTCAAAAAGTGTAGTTTCTTTCGCGATTTTCATATTCAATGTTGAAGGTGGTAATATCTCTCCGTTCTCATCAATCAGTTCACGATATGACGTCACAAATGAAATATTTTCTAACGTCAAAAAGTATTTCATCATTCTCTCGATCTTTTCATGATGAAATAAGTCATCATCTAATAAAAAGTTTATATAATCCCCGTTCGCAAGTTCTATACACTTATTAAAGTTTTCAGCAACTAACGGAGTTTCATTTTTAACATATGTAATACACTCATATTCACGTAAATACGGTTGAATCATAGCATTGACTTCATTATTTGTACTGTCGTCAGAAATAATAATTTCAATATTTTCATATGTTTGATTCAGGGCGCTGTTAAGCGCCAATTCCAAGTAATACGGCCTATTGTACGCAGGAATAAGTATACTTACTTTCGGTAAAGGAGAATTATTATTTATATGTTGTTTTTTCTTTTCCATGTTTATTTTCTTTTCTTTAATTTTTTGATAATAGTCTAATGTATATAATATTGATGATGGAACTATCCTTCTTGCATAATCTAGAAAATTAGTTATCGCTTTATCTAACTCTTTTTCGTTAGATAAGAAACCATATTTTTCTCCTGCTAGAATACTATGTGAAAAATCTTCTAATCCATCCATCATTTTATTAGATTCATTTAACTGTTGATCTGGATGTAATCGAAAGTAACTCAGTGTCTCTGCTATATATACTGCTTTTCCTTTACTTAATAAAGATAACCATGAAGCTATATCTACGTTACAAAGATACCTCCTCTTATCAAAAATCCCATACGGTTCTTGTAAATCATTTTTACGAAATAAAACTGTTGTCGGTTCTCCAATATAATTTTTTTGATCGACAATTACCCTATTTGCTAATTCTGTTCCCTCTATAATCGTATCCTCTTTAAATAAACGGACAGTTGAATAAATATGTCGTAGTTCTTTCCCTTTTTCATCAATTACTTGACGATGGGATGTTACAAGCTTAATTTCATTATCTAAATCATTGAAAAAATACTTCATCATTTTTTCAATTTTATCCACATGAAAGATATCATCGTCCATTAAAAAATTTATATACTCACCGCTCGCTTCATGAAATAACATTAGAGCATTTTCAAACTGTCCAAGAGTTGACCTGTTTTTTATATAAGTAATATTTGAATGATCACATAAGTATTTTTGTAACACCTTTTCTGTTTCATCATTCGTACTATCATCTCCAACTATAATTTCTATATTAGGGTACGTTTGTTCCAACACACTACATAACGCCTCTTCAAAGTAGCGTGGACGATTATATGTAGGAATTAATACACTTACCAACGGAAGTTGATCTACCACCTCTTCATTTCTTTCAATACGAGTTCTCATTTTACTCTCTCACCTCTTCGCATATTATTTATATACGCGACACAAAAATCACATTACTTTAACCGAATGGAGCCTATATACTTTTATGCAGACATGAAACGAAATATCATACTTTTCGTTCCTGAATAAACATATTTAATAACACGGACATTTTATTTGCACCTTTTTTATTCATATGATCACTATCATAAAAATCATCATCGCAAAATAATGGCGAATCAAATAAATCTATAATTTGAAAAGAATATTGAGATTGAAAATCTTTTATAACGTTATAAAAATCTTCTTTTAATTTCTTACTACTACAATTGAAATAATGTGAAGTAACAGGAAATACAACAATTAGTGGTTTTATATCATGTTTTAAAAGTAATTCTAAATATGTTTTAAAAATTGTTTTATTTTCAACTAAAGTATGAGGATATGACAATTTAGCATGTGAAGCTGCTCTTATTTTTCCGTGTTCTTCAAAAGGAATGTGAAGAGGAGTGATATTCCATTCAGCATTTATCCAAGGCAATATCAATGATTCATCTGTTAGTTCGTCTAATAAAATATATTCAAAATGCAAATTAAAAATAGAAAAAAGTGGTTTCGGGGTATCTAGATGTGAGAATCCATCAGTGGATAGAGGAGAATGAACTACAGTATGATGGCCGTCTTGAAACAATGGATAATATACTTTGTGAATTCTATATGATTCAGATGATAACGACATGTCAAAGTAAAACGAGAAATAAGCTATTCCTATCAAACAATATTGAAAGGAGTGATTGTTTGATAGAAGTTGTGATGCTATTAAATAATCATAGTATAAATCTTGCGATGGAAGTGTTAGTTTTATTGACTTTTTTGAGAGGAGCTCCGCACTTATGCCACAATGCGGATAAGACAAGCCCGTCGCAAACAATTCATACGTCGGATCACCCTTTGCTTTTTTCATAGAAATGTATAAAGACATAAGATCCGGATTTATTTGATAGATAGAAATTAATTTATTCCTCCATTCATACATGTATTTTGTTAAATTAATAATTTTTGTACTTTGCACGCCCCTATTTATCAATTCATTTGTAAGTTTTTCTGCGTCCACTCTCCAAATGATTATATATTGAAAAGAATTTTCTATTTGAACAATGGCTGAAACATCTACAACATGAACGATTGTTTTACATTTATTTTTGTCTAATGCATTTTGAATCTTCCCCTTTGATAATTCATCACTTAAAACAATAATTTTATACTGCTCCTTCATATATATCCCCTCCATTATATGTATAATATGAAATTCATTTTTCATTCGTAACGATCATATACATTTGCCATCCATCATAAACAAGAATAGAATATTCATTTCAAAACAAAAAAATAGCTCCACCATTAGGCGTAGCTATTTTTCCATTACATACTTAATAAAATTATATTCCTTTGTCTAACTCATAAAGCATACGATACTTTTCGTTTTCTTTCAGAAGTTGTTCATGACTACCTTGCATCACAATTTGACCACGATCAAGGAATATTACTTCATCAACATGCTCCATTCCTACAAGATGGTGCGTAATCCAAATTACTGTCTTTTCTTCCGTTGCAGAAAACATCGTTTCAATTAAAGATAATTCTGTCTTTGGATCTAAGCCGATTGTAGGTTCATCTAGTACAATGATTGGTGCTTCTTGCATTAGCGTTCTTGCAAAAGCAACCCGTTGTCTTTCCCCACCAGAAAATCTTTTTCCCATCTCATGCATTTTTGTTTGTAATCCATCTGGAAGAGAAGCAATATGAGAAGCTAATTGTGCTTTCTCTAAAGCTTTCCATATCTCTTCATCAGTTGCCTCTGGTTTGCCGATTCGCACATTATTTCCAATTGTCGTATCGAATAAATGCGGCTTTTGATTCAATACAGAAATATATTTTGATAAAAGATTCGTGTGAGCATGTTCACTATTCAATAAAACTTCACCATGTAACGGGCTTAGCGCACCTGTTAACAATTTTAATAAAGTAGATTTTCCGGTTCCGCTTCTTCCTAAAATGGCAATTTTCTTTCCTGCTTTTATTTGCAATGATACGTCTTTCAATATCATTTCATTACTATGTGGGTAACTATACGATACATGATTTAATTCAATGTCTATACGTTTTGGTGCAACATAATCTTTATCTCCATGTAATTCCTTTTCATCCTGTAAAACACCATTACCTTCTACTTGATTGAGACGATGAGCGGATTCTACATATGATGGAATTCGATCGATAGCATCTGACAGAGGAATTAACGCGTTTGTGACAGATAACGTCATTAAGACGAAAGCCGCAATAACGGTAGGAGCAATTTGTTCACTCGCAGCCTCATTTCCAGTCCATATAATCATTGAAATAACTACAATACCCACTACTAATTGAATAATACTGTCCCGAATATGATTCCAACGCTTCATTCTTTTTTCCGTTTTTAACAACTGAGCATTTTGCTCTACATACTTATTAATAAATTCATCTTTTCTACCACTTGCCTGCCAATCAGATAATCCAAAAACAGCGTCTGTTAGTTGTTGATACAAACGGTTTCTTCCTTGTTTTAAAGCAACATGATTTTGCTTCATTAAAAGTAATGATACAAACGGAAGAAGAAAAACGATAATAGCTAACATACATGCTGCAATAAGTGCAAACACTACGTCAAATGCACCGATAACAAGTACGAATATGCTATATACAACTAATGCTAATATGCTAGGAAATATTGTACGTAAATATAAGTTTTGCAAATGCTCTATATCTTCGGATAATATCCCTAACATATCGCCCGTTTGAAATCGTGAACGAAAAAATAACGCCTGTGGTTCTACTATTCCATATAGTTTCGTTCTCATCTTTTCTAATATGCGTAGTACAACATCGTGTCCAACTAAACGCTCTACATAATGAAATACCGCTTGCCCTATACTAAACGCACGTGTTGCAACGATAGGAACATATACAGCCATTACATTTTCTGGTCTAAGAGCAGATTTAGAGATTAAATAACCTGAAATGAAAAGTAGCATCGCACCTGAACTAACTCCAAGCAGACCAAGGAAAATAGTTACAGTCATTCTACCTTTGTTTTGCTGTATATACGGTTTAATCCAGTTACTCATCTCTATCCCCTCTCTTTCCTGTGAACATGTAATGCCTCATTCTTTACAAGTTCTTCATAGGTTCCACTTTCTATCATTTTCCCTTTATTTAAAATAAGAATATGATCCATTTGTTTCATCCAGTGAAGACGATGTGTTGCAAGAAATACTAACTTACCTTCAAACAGACGTAACATTGCTTTCTTTATTTCAAATTCAGTTTCAATATCAAGATGTGCCGTAGGCTCATCTAATAAAATAATTGGCTTTTTACTTAAAAGTGCACGCGCCATAGCGACACGTTGTTCTTGTCCGCCACTCAGCATACGCCCACCTTCTCCAATTCTTTCATACATTCCATTTGGAAGCGATGTAACGAGTGAACGAAGACCGACTTCATTCATAACTCTTTCCACTTCTTCATCAGTTGTATTTGTTTCATAGAAACAAATGTTATCTTTTAATGAAAGCGGGAAAATATAAGGTTGCTGCGGAATATAAGCAATATTCTTTTGCCACTCTTCACGAGTAGACCCGTCAATTTCCACACCATTTACGATCATCTTTCCACCAGAAGGAGTTAAAAATCCAGCTAATACATCGATTAACGTCGATTTCCCTGCCCCACTTTCACCAATTACACCTATAGCACCGTTTCCATTCCAAGTAAAATCAATTCCCTCTAATATACCTTTTTCAGATTCATCATTCTTTACTTTTACATCTTGTAATTTCAAGTTACTAGAGGAATTCCATATTAGATCTACATTAGATTCTTTCTTACCTATTTCTTTTTGTCGCTGTAAAATCTCTTCTATTTGCTCCATTGCAAGTTGTCCATCTAACGTAGCATGATAATTCGCTCCAACTTGTTTAATCGGCAGAAAATATTCCGGAGCTAAAATTAAAATCGTAAGGGCTGGCAATAGTATAATTGTCCCGTCTATTAAACGTATCCCTAATCCGACCGCCACAAATGCGATGGATAAACTCGTAAAGAAATCTAATGCAAAAGAAGAAAGAAAAGCAACTCGCAAAGTACGCATCGTTGCTTTTCTATACCTTTTACTTACTTTTTCAATCTTTCCTTCGTGCTGTTTACTTTGACCTAAATACTTTAATGTTTCTAATCCTTTTAACGTATCTACAAAATGATTAGAAAGTACTCGATATGACTCATATTGGCTATCTGCCATTTTCTGCGCTGCTAATCCTAGTAGGATCATAAATATAATTACGATAGGAATCGTTACAACTAAAATGATTCCAGACTCAATATCTAACGTAAAAACATATAGTACAATTAGTCCCGGTACGATACTACTTCTAATCATTTTAGGAATTGTTAATTCAATATATGTTTTAAATTTCTCAATACCTTCTATCGATAAGGTAACCAGATGACCTGTTCCAGCAGTTTGAACATACCGTGGACCTAATGTGAAATACGCCTCTATTAATTGTTTTCGCAGTAGCGATCCTGTTTTTTCAGCGAAACGTTCCACTAATATTTGCGATATTCGCACTAGCAAGTGACGTACTGCAAACGTGATTCCGAAATAAACTGTTTCATTTAACACAGATTGCACTGCTTCTCCCTGAAATAAAAACGTAATAGCTCGCGCTAAAAACACTGTTTGTGCAATAATACTAAAAGCTTCTAACATGCTAATGATTGTTAACACTACATATAAAACTCGGCTACCAGGATACGACGGAAGTCCTCTTTTTCTTTTCATTAGTACTCCAAATCTTTATCTGACTTAACAGGTTGTCTAAACACATAGAAACTCCATATTTGACTTCCCAAAACAAATGGCAATATAGCAATTGAAAAATACGTCATCAGTTTTAGTGCATAATCTCCTGATGCTGCATTATAAATTGTCAAATCGTATATTGACCCTAACGAGCTAATTAAGACACGTGGGAACATGCCAGCAAACACACTCGCACTTAGTAAAATGATTGTTAAACTTGTCATAAAGAAAGCCCAACCATCTCTTCTTCTTTTATTTAATAATGTTGACGCACATAACGCTACAAAAGCTCCGATTGGAACCATAATCCACTCTGTACCATGACCAGTGAAAATATCTGTTTTCCATAACCCTACACCGGCAAAAATAAGAAGTGCTATAATTGCGAGTGGTGCAATTTTCAACGCGGCAATACGTGCACGTTCTCTTAACTTACCTGTTGTACGTATAGTAAGGAATTGCAATCCGTGAACAATACATAACAGAAGGAACATAACTCCTCCAAGTAATGCAAATGGATGAAGTAATTGTAAGAATCCACCTACAGCATTTTTCGTCTCATCAATTGGAATACCTACCATAAAGTTAGCAATGGCAACTCCCCAAAGGATAGGCGGTAGTAAACTTCCTAAAAACATACCCCAATCCCAAAAGCCTTTCCATTTATGATTATCTATTTTTGCACGGAATTTAAAGGAAACACCTCTAATAATTAAAGCAAGAAGCATAAATACAAACGGAATGTAAAACCCACTAAATAAAGTTGCATACCAATGCGGGAATGCCGCAAACATAGCGCCACCTGCACAAACAAGCCATACTTCATTCGCGTGCCAAAATGGACCAATTGTATTTAAATATATTCTTTTCTCTAAATCGTTTTCTCCTAAAAAACTTGAAACTATACCTACACCAAAATCGAAACCTTCAAGTACAAAGAAGCCCACGAATAAAACTGCAATGATAATAAACCACAACTCATTAAGAGATAACATACTCATCCTCCTTATCAAATGGATCATGGCTTTGAGAATCCTGTTTCGCTTTCTTATTCTCATGTCCTTTAATAATACGAACGAATAAGTAAACTGTAATTCCACCTATAATTAAATATAATGATGTGAACGAAACTAAAGAGAATAGCACTTCTCCGAACGTAACATTTGGAGATACAGCATCTTCAGTTTTCATAACACCGAAAACTACCCAAGGTTGACGTCCCATTTCAGTCATAATCCATCCTACTGTATTACCGATAAACGGTAGTGAAATTGCATACACCATTAATTTTAAATACCAAGTTTTTTCAGCTAAACGATCTTTTCTTGATAAGAACCATCCGTACGCTCCTAGAAGAAGCATAAATGTTCCACTCATTACCATCGCTCTAAAGCTCCAGAACATCGTGTGTACTGGCGGTATATAATCTCCAGGCCCATATTTTTCTTCATATTGCTTTTGAATTTGATTCATCCCTTCTACTTGACCGCTAAATTTATCATATGATAATAGACTTAGCATATACGGGATTTGAATTTCAAACGAATTCTCTTTCTTCTCCGCATCAATTTTCGCAAATACTGTAAATGGCGCTGGATCTTCACTCGTATTCCATAACGCTTCAGCTGCTGCCATTTTCATTGGGTGTGTCTTAATTAATTGTTGTGCTTGCGCATGACCGAAGAATAATACTAGCGCCGTTGTAAGTGTTCCAACAATGATAGAAATGCGGAACGATTTTTTAAACACTTCAGTTTCTTGCGCTTTCGTTATTTTCCATGCACTCACACCTGCAATAAAGAATGCACCAGTTGCAATTGCCGCTGTAATGGTATGCGGGAATTGTACCCATAATTGTGGATTTTGGATAATCGCTAAGAAATCATTCATTTGTGCACGTCCATCTGCTGCCATTTCATATCCTACTGGCGATTGCATAAATGCACTTGCAGTTAAAATCCAAAATGCTGATAACATTGTTCCAATTGAAAGGAGCCAAATACATAAAAGGTGAATGCGCTTCGGTAATTTATCCTCACCGAATACCCATAAACCTAAAAATGTAGACTCAATGAAAAATGCTAATAAGCCTTCAATCGCAAGTGATGGACCAAACACATCACCTACGAAACGTGAATAGGTTGACCAGTTCATGCCAAACTGGAATTCTTGTAGAATACCAGTTACTACACCTACTGCAAAGTTAACAAGGAATATTTGCGTCCAAAACTTCGTCATCTTCTTATAAATTTCTTGTCCCTTTACCACATATAACGTTTGCATTAACGCAATGATAAAAGCTAAACCAATAGACAGCGGAACAAAAAAGTAATGGAAAATCGTTGTTGATGCGAATTGTATTCGTGCCAATTCGAGCGTTTCCATACTACAATCACTTCCTTCATAGTTTTTATAATAAAAGTTAATTGAGCAATCTTATCAAACTCAATTATTAAGAAATATGAAAAGACAAAAACATTTTGTATGTATTGTCGAAAAATATGAAGTTTCAGTTTTTCAAACTATTGTAATGCTATTTTTTACCTTTTCACTATTTCTGTAGTGTTTTATTCGTTAATCGAATTGTATAATATACCTGCATAGTAAATTCAGCTGATTTTTGACGTATTATTGACATCATTTTGTCTGAAATATGTCTTTTGGTATTTTTTTGAATTAGATTTTTCTCATCGATAAAATGTGTTTTTTTAATATGAGACTTATCTTTGCATCAATAAAATAATCGTTTCTCTCTTTATACACTTGACTTTTCTACGAAAAAATGTCCTATTAACCAATGGATAAATTCGTTATTTTTTTGTCAAGAGAAAAATGTATTTCTAAAATTCAAACATGAAATATTGTTATTCAAAAATAGGAAATAACCTCCTCTTTTCAGATTAAAAATTCACTTTTTTGTCATTTTTTCAAACTAAAATAAATTAAAAAATACCGAGAATCCATTAGACTCTCGGTATTTTTTAATTTATTTTGCTGTATGTTTTCTAATAGCCGGTAAAATTTCAGTAGCAATTAATTCAATGTTTTTCTCAATTTTATCAAATGGTACACCACCAAAATCAATTTCTGCCATAAAACGTTGTTGCCCAAACAATTCATATTGGTAAAGCATTTTTTCGATAATTTGTTGTGGGCTACCAACCATTAACGCGTCACGGTAATCTATTGCATTTGTAAATTGTTGTTTCGGATACCCGCCACCGCGTAGCGTAAGCATACCAGCATTAATGTGAGGATAGTATTCACTAAGTGCATCTTGTGAATTTTTTGCTGTGTAAAATAAACTCGTTGTTGCAACTGGCAAACTCGCTGGATTAAATCCACTTTGCGCAGCCGCCTCACGGTAAGCATCTACTGATCCTTTAAAGTTAATAGCTGGGCCACCTAGTGTTGTTATCATCATTGGTACACCTGCACGTCCTGCTTTAATCGCACTAGCTGGTGGGCCACCAACTGCACGCCAAATTGGTAAGTTATTATTTTTAGCTCTTGGAATAACCGATGCATGCGCAAGCGGTGCCCTGAACTGTCCATTCCATGTTACATGTTCCTCTTTATTAATTTTTAATAAAAGATCCATCTTCTCTTCAAATAACTCTTCATAATCATTCACATCATAACCAAGTAAACTATATCCCCCAATACGGGATCCACGACCAGCCACAATTTCTGCACGTCCATTAGAAATCAAATCAAGTGTAGCAAAGTCCTCGTATACTCGTACCGGATCAGATGTACTTATTATCGTTGCTGAACTTGCAATTTTTATATTTTTCGTAGCTTGCGCAATAGCTCCTAAAATAACCGTATGAGCTTGCGTTGTAAAGTGCGTTTGATGACTTTCACCGACAGCAAATACATCAAGTCCAGCTTCATCCGCTAACTTTGCTGTTTTAATTAATTCATGAATTCTTTGTTCAGCACTAATTTTCTCTCCGTTATGTGGATTTAAAACATGATCCCCAATTGAATATAATCCAAACTCCATTCCTTTACTTGTATTCATACGGTATTTTTCCATCATTACTCTCTCCTTTGATGAGGTATTATTAGTTTCTCTTTTAAAAACATTTGTAAGTCAAATGTTTTTCCCTATTGCTTACAATATCACTTGATTAGTCAATTGATATTGTAAAAAAAATTACTCTTGCGGTAATTCTTTTTTTTCACTATGCTTATGAACTTTCGTCATTAGCTCGTATAACATTTTCTGCTCTTCTTCATTTAATACATCATCAAAAAACGATGATTGAAATGCAAGTTGCTCTGGCAATGCTTTCTCTAAGGCCGCTTCCCCTTGCTCTGTCAGACTAATTGTTTTCGTTTTCCAATCTTGTTTTCGTACAATATATCCTTCTTTTTCAAGACGCGTTAACATTCGAGAAATACCGCCTTGTGTAACAGTTACCTTTTCAGCTAACTCCATTTGTGTTAGTGGTTGATACGTACGTATTTGCAAAAGCACATCAAATTGAGCAGTCGTTAAATCAAAACGTTTTAAAAACTCATTTGACATCTGATTACTTTGGTTCGTAAATCGTATTAAACGTAACCATATTAATGATCCTATCGTATTATCACGCATGTTTGATCACTTCCTATCGTGAATCTCACTATCACTTTACTACACAAGTGATAAAAAAGCAAGAGAAAACGTGAAAAATATCTCATTAAATTATTGCATAAATAACGATAAGAAAGAATTCATGTTTAAATGAATTCTTTCTTATCGTTATTCTTAACTTTCCATTTCATTCATTACTATATGTAAAGCTCCCGCTGCTTTGGGCCAACCAACATAAAAAGCCATATGTGTTATTAATGCAACCAACTCATTCTCCATAATCGCATTTTGTTTAGCTAGCTTCAGATGAAATGGTAATTGTTCTGTATTACCAAGACTGATTAGTGCTGACACAGTACATAAACTTCTTTCTCGTAATGTTAAAGTGTCATCTCGCCACACTTCCCCGAACAGTATCTCTTCACTATAATGTGCAAATACAGGTGCCATTTCTCTCATTTTCTCTTGAATACAATATCCAATGGATTCATTCATCATTTCACTCCCCCTTCACTTTTATCAATTGCGCCATTCCTTGACCAAATGACCAATTTTCTGCAGATGTCTCATTTACCGTAATAAAAATATTTGCACTTTTTATACTAGAACATTCAGAAACCTTCGAGGATATCGACTGATATAGATCACTTTTCTGTTTTATTGTTCTTCCCGGTCCACATGTGATAGAAACATACATCATATTCTCTGTTCTCTTTTCTCCTCTTTCTAATAAATAATATGGATTATATAAAAAGTGATTTTGTTGATAGGGTAAAAACATTTGAAAGAAATCATTTTCAGGGATGTTAAAATGTTCAATTAATGAAAGATGAATATATTCACTTATCTTTTTGATTTCTTCTTTATTTAATTTATTTTCATGATAATAGACGTTCACAAAAGGCATACATTGTCATTCCTTTTTCTTAATTTAACTTCAACAAGTTTTCATCGTGAAATGTGCAAAATCTCATATAATGTAACACCTTTATTCGCTGTAATATCAGGCTTCTCTTCATAAAAATTAAACTGACTATATCCCCATTTATCTGGATTATATACTATTACATTTCCTAAACAATTTTCTACCTTTTGATCCACAATGATAGATTGAATCCCACTCAATGATTCACTTGGAGAAATACTTCCTTCATATTCAACAACATATCTACATTTCTTAAAATTACCCTTTACATTAACAACTAATGGAACACCTATATTTATTTGTTGCCATCCAAAAGATTGTAAAATATTATCGTAATACCCATCAAAGATAAATTTGTTCATTCCTTCATGACCATTCCAAATATATAAAGGTGCATAACAGTTATAGAAATTCCCTTCCTTACCCGCCTCAGTAATTAAATACGCTTTGAAATTCAATTCTTGAAACCCGTCCGTTTTATATCCATTATCCTCTACCCTTTTTCTAATAATATCCATGTCATAATCCTTTGGCAAAATGACCTTATATTGCATTCCAATCATGTTTATCACTCACTTTCCATCTTATATACACAATGATAAACCGATGATTGACTAACGTAAAATAGGTATAAATTATGTTTGGTATCATTTATAATGATATCGTATAAGGGGCTGTGATAAATGGAAATAAATGATCTTATTATATTCAAAACTGTGGCTAGCGAAGGTTCTATTAGTAAAGCTGCGAAAGAGTTAGGGTATGTTCAACCGAACGTAACTGAGCGAATTAAAAAATTAGAACAAGAGTTAGAAACACCTTTACTACATAGAGATAACAAAGGCGTTTCTTTATTACCTTCTGGTGACATTTTATTAGACTATACAAATCAAATATTAACGCTAGTAGAAGAAGCAAAAGATAAAATTAAAACGAGTGGGTCTTCTTATATAATCGCAACATCACAATCTATTTTGACTAATTATGTAAGCAAGCGCATTAAAGAAAATTTTAGGAGTTATCAAATATATGTAGAAAATAGTAGTCATTTGCAAAAATTACTGCAGCAACAAAAAGTTGATATGGTCATTACTTATGAGGATTACCCAGACATATCGTTCAAAAAAGTATTTTCCACTTTAATTTCTATCGGCTTATTAAAACCGAAAGAAAAGTGTACCATTGACTTTTCAAAGGAACTCTTCTTCGTTAGTAATGACAAAAAGTGCCCTTTTAGGAATAAGACGATACAATTTCTAAAAGAAAATAATTTATCTCAGCGTCAACTTCAACAATTAGATTCTTATTCGCTTATAGAAGAGTTTATTCAGGACGGAAAAGGAATAGCCTTTTTACCGATTAAAAATGATAAATTAGTACCAATTGAAGATGTTCCAATTGAGAAATTAGCTGTTCATTTCTTTACGAATCAAAATTCTTTCAAACAAATCCCCGATGAACTATTTGATTAATATAATATCTATAAACGAACTAAATTTACATACAGCAATAAAAATCCCTCCTTTACGAATCTAAAAGAGGGATTTTCATATTCTATACAATTGATTTTTCACACATTTTGCTCCACTTCTGCACTTTTCTCCTTCTTATTCCGTTTCATATTCTTCTGTCCCTTAACCGTGCCAACTAATCCTTTCGGGAAAACTAGCAATACGATAATGTACAATACACCAAGAATAATCGTCCATCGTTCAAAGATCGGATACTCTGTAGCTAGTTCTGATAAATAATATTTTAGGGATTCAATAATTCCAGCTCCTGCAATGGCTCCTATTAACGTTCCAACGCCTCCAATCATAGTCATCAATAATGCATTTAATGTCATTTCAATTGAAAATACAGTTGTATTAACAAAACGTAAAGTGATAACAAATAAACCACCGCTAATTGCAGCTACTACTCCTGCAACAATGCTAGCAATAATTTTATAATGAAGAACTTTATATCCTAGTGCTTCAACACGTTGCTCATTTTGTGAAATTGCCTTTAATACTTTTCCAATAGAAGATTTGGTGAAAAGACGTAAGAGAACAAAAATGATAAGTAAACATATAAGTGTTACATAATAAAACGTAAAACGATCACGGAGTACGTCTGGTACGCCAAATGTAAAACCATCCCCTCCGTGAGTGAGCCCACGCCATTTTTCAGCAAGTACGAAAAACAACTGTGAAATAGCAAGTGTTAACATTGCATAAAAATGACTTTTCAGCCGTAAAGAAAGCAAGCCAATTATATAACTAACAATTGCTGAAATGATGATTGCAGCTACTAGTCCTATTAAAAAGTTTGTTATAGATACTCCTTGCCGATCAAATAAAAGCGCTACGCCATATGCTCCGATTCCAAAGAACATACAATGGCCGAACGATACAATTCCGGTATATCCAAGCAATACATCAAAACTCATTGCAAAAATAGCAAAGATGAAGATTTGAGTGAACAAAATTAACAAGCTCCGTGAATCATTTACGAATGGAAATACACTTAAACAAATGAGCATACATACTCCGAAGTATACTTTAATTCGATTTGATGTGCTGTTCACCATTTCACCCCTTTTCACCAACAAGTCCATTTGGCTTCACGATTAAGAAAAATAGTAGCATTAACATATTGATTGCAAGTGATAAATCCGGTATAAAATACGCTGTAAAAGCACCAGCTAATCCGACAATTAAAGAAGCGATGGCTGAACCTTGTACGCTTCCTAACCCTCCAATGATTACTACTATGAACGCTAAAATTGCATACTGCATACCCATCTCGGCGAAAATAACGCCTGAATACGGTGCTAATAAGAAGCCTCCCAACGCTGCCATTCCTGCGCCTAATAAAAAGACGAAAGAAAATATCGCTTTTACGTTAATACCGAGCGCTTGAACCATCTCTTTATCTATTACACCTGCGCGTATCATAAGACCTATCTTTGTTTTTTTGAGCAATAATAATAAGGCAATGTATATGATAACCCCAATTATGATAACGAATAGACGATATTTAATTAATATAACGCCTCCGAACGTAAAACTTCCTTGTAGCCATAACGGTAACTTTGCCCCAATTGGATTTGGTCCCCAAAATACTTTAATACATTCACTAAGTACAAGCATTCCTCCAAGTGTAACAAGAAGCTGTCGAACATGATTTCCGTATACCGGTCTAATAAGGAATCTTTCTAAAATAAATCCAAGGAACATTCCCATAGCTATTGCTCCAATTAAAGCTAATACATAACTCCCTGTCATATTAAATAGCCAAACACCTGTAAATGCTCCCCACGCAAATAAACCACCATGTGCGAAGTTTAGAACACTCATTAAACCGAAAATAAGTGAAAGACCTGATGCTAATAAAAAAATGAGCATCCCTGTTGAAATCCCATTTACAAATAAATTGATTAACACATCCATCCTTCTCACCCCGGATTCATGTTAAGAGATTCCTAAATATTTGTGACACATTTCCTTATCCTCTTTTAATTCATGCATAAAACCGTTATGAACAATTTTTCCGTTATCCATAATATAAAAATAATCACCAATTTGACTAGCCATCATAAAATTTTGTTCAACGAGTAAAACTGTTGTTTTCTCTTTCATTTTTAAAATGGCTATCATTAACTTTTCTATCATAATGGGGGACAAGCCTTTACTCGGCTCATCAATAAGTAATAAACCATCACTATTAATAAACGCTCTTGAAATTGCTAGCATTTGCTTTTGTCCTCCGCTTAAGAGCCCGCTTTTTTTATGCCAAAACTGCTTTAAATCTGGAAATAATTCAAGCATCCACTCGATTTTCTCTTCTGCTTCTTCGCCCTTTCCTCTAGCAAGAGCGAATGTTTCTTCTACTGTCAGATCGTGAAAAATACCTTGATTTTCTGGTACATACCCTATTCCTTTTCTTGAAATTAAATGCGTAGATAGTCCATTTACTTGTGTATGATCATAATAAATTTCACCATGTGCGATATGGTGAAACCCCATAACCGAACGTAACGTCGTAGTCTTTCCTGCCCCATTTCTCCCAAACAGTACAGTAATTGTCCCTTTCTCAACAGTAAGCGATACCCCTTGTAAAATATGAAACTGATCTAAATACGTCTCTATATTATTCACTTGTAATAGTGCCACTATATAATCCCCCTAAATAAGCACTTTGTACACGCTCATCTTTCATAATTTCTTCGGGTAAACCTTCAGCCAATAACTCTCCATGAAATAAAACGATTAGATGGTCTGACAAACCTAGTACCATATCCATTTTGTGTTCAATAAGTACAATTGTACTCTCTGGATGTTTCTTAATATTTTCAATCACTTGTAATATAGCTGGGACTTCCTCAACCGAAATACCTGCCGTCGGCTCATCAAGTAATAACACATCCGTTTTTAAAGCTAATAACATCGCAAGTTCTAGCTTTCTTTTCTCTCCATGTGCCAAATCTTTTGCTAATACATTCTCTTTCTCCTGAAGTAATACTGTTTTTAAGAAACGTCTCGCCTCTCCAACTTGTTGCTTTAATTTTGCTGGACTCGGGAAAAAACTATAGTAATCTTGTACGAATGATTGAACACTTAAACGGACATTTTCAAGTACCGTTAATTCTGGGAATATGTTTGTAAGCTGAAAAGAGCGACCGATTCCTAAGCGTGTTCGATCTGAAATCGATAGTTTTGTAATATCTTGCCCTTTAAAATACACTTCACCTGTTGTGGGTGAAATCTGTCCACTTAGTAAATTAAATAATGTTGTCTTACCCGCACCATTTGGCCCGATAATAGAAATGAGCTTTCCTTTTTGTACAGTTAAATTTACATCTTTAATAACATGATGCTCGCCAAAAGATACACTAAGATTTTTCGTTTCTAGCAAATGTGTCATGAAATCCCCCCTTTAAAGCTTTAAGTATGAAAAAAATACGTACAAAGAGGGGATCCCCTCTTTATACAAAAAACAACAGAAAATTCAGTCTATTTATTTTGAACTGGTGGCTCTGTCTCTTTCATCGTTAATTCTCGCTCTAATACTGGCACTGGATAGTCAACACCATCTTGCTTTTTCAACGTGATAGAATAAAGTGTCTGCATCGCTTGGTGATCCTTTTCTCTAAACTTCATCTTTCCTTTCGGTGTATCAAATTCCATTCCTTCCATTTTCTTAATCAATGTATCTACATCTGTATCACCTTTTGTTTTCTTTAACGCTTCGACAATAGAAATTGCCGCTGACATTCCTCCTGCTGTGAATAAATCTGGCACCGCACCATTAAATCGTTTTTTATGTTCTTCCACTAACCAATCATTCACCTTATTTTTCGGGAGTGTATGATAATACACGGAAAAACCTTGCATTCCTACTAATGCATCCATCGTTTTCAATGCCGGTATATCTGGTGCACCGGTAGAGATTTTAATACCTTGCGCTTCCACATTCATATCTTTCAACTGTTTCCAAGGTGAATTCGCCCCTGCCCAAACGATAAATAAATAATCTGGTTTTGAGCTAATGATATTTTGAATATTAGCAGTGAAGTCAGTCGAATTTGTATCAGCATATTGCTCATTTACAATATTTGCACCTAATTTCTTCGCTCCAGCTTTAAACGCTGCAATTCCTTCACGGCCGTATGCATTGTCTTGTGCTAACGTTGCTATTTTCACATCTTTTTTAGCAATTGCTGCCGCACCAGCGACTGCATCTTGAGATGAATTTCTACCTGTTCTAAAAATATATTTATTCCAGTTCTTACCGGTAATACTATCAGCTACCGCCGGTTCTACAACCATTATTTTTTCATATTCTTCAGCTAGTGGTAAAACCGCTAATGTATCACTTGAACTAGACGATCCGACTAAAAAATCAACTTTCTCTTCTTCTAATAACTTCGTAGCTTTTTTAACCGCTACATCAGCTTTTGTTTCTGTATCTTCTACAACAAACTTAATCTTCTTTCCTTCCACTTTCCCAGTTCCGCCCGTTGCATAGTCTAACCCTAATTCAAATCCGTTCACTGTTTGTTTTCCATATGATTCTAACGGTCCTGTTAATGAAGCAAGAACCCCTACCTTAATCGTCTTTTCATCCTCTGTACTCGTTTTCTTTCCTGAACAAGCTGCCGTTATGAATAACGAACCTAAAACACAACCAGTAGCTACCATTCTTAGCCATTTACGTTTTTTCATCGACATTGTGATCCTCCCCATATTTTACTTTCTGATAGAATCAAACACGCCAAAGTTACCCAACCGTAATTATGACTTTTTCTTTGAATAATATAAACGAGATCGTTAGTATACATGTATCTTCTACGATTTCAATTAAACACCTTTACAATTTGATATAAATATTTTAACCGCATTCCCACTCTATTAAACTTCTATCCTTTCTAATTAATTTTGAGTATCCAAAATTAATTAGCTTTCTTAAAAAATTGAATTCTTTGGAGTAAACCATCTGTAATAATGATATTCCCTTGGCTATCCACATCTATTCCTTGTGGCGAGAAAAACTGCCCTGGCATACCATTAAAACTTCCAAAAGACTCTAAAAAATCCCCATTTTCATTATAAATATTCACACGATTATTAGAAGTATCTGTAACATACACCGTATTATTTATATCGATTTCAATTCCTATTGGCAAAAAAAGATCTCCTGAACCCTCTCTCCAATTTTCTAGTGGATCTAAGTTTCCGGCTCCATGATTTGTACCCCATTTTGTAAGAAAATTACCCTCATTATCAAATTTTTGAACCCTATTATTAATCCGATCAACAACATAAATATTATCTTTTGAATCAATTGCTAATTGCATAGGTTGAAAAAACTCTCCCTCTCCACTTCCTTTTCTCCCCCATTCTTTCATATATACAAAGAATGGATTAAACTTTTGAATACGATGATTTTCTGAATCAGCTATAAATATGTTTCCTTTACTATCAATAGCTATTCCAGATGGAAATTGAAAAAAACCTGGTAATACTCCAAATGAACCATATGAAGCAAGCACTATCCCTGAGTTGGTGAATTTTTGGATACGATGATTTACAGAATCAGATACATACACGTTATTGTAACGATCCGTTGCAATTTGTCTTGGAACATAAAACTGTCCCGGAAGACTTCCGTATCCTAATGGTCCACCAGCACCAAATAAACTTCCCCACTTCCCAACAACCTTCCCAGATATATCATATTTCAAAATTCGATGATTAAAGGAATCAGATACAAAAACATTTCCATTCGTGTCTCTTTCGACATCATAAGGTCCTGCATATTGTGTATTTCCATTCCTTTCATTACCTAGGGTTTTCTTCATTACCGCTGTTAGGCCTACCTCATTATATAAAAGTACACGATTATTTCCCGTATCCGTTATATAGATATTCCCTTTACTATCCGGAAGAACTTGATTAGGATAAACAAACTGAAAAAAGTTACCTACTGTATATAAAAATTGATCTTTATTTGTAAATTTCATTATCCGATTGTTATATGTATCTGCTACATATAGCGATCCAGATATTGAGTCAAAATTTATTCCTCTTGGATGGTAGAATTGATATGGACCTAAACCTGCACTTCCTGTTCCGATTACTCGTTGAAACTCCCCTTTTTTATCAAACACTTGAATACGATTGTTATATGTGTCTGCAATATAGACCTCGTCCTGTTTATTTATCGCGATTCCTTGTGGTAAAGCCATTTCTCCATTCGCCTTTCCATAACTCCCTATTGTTTGAATATACTGCCCATCCGGGCTATATTTTTGAATACGATGATTGTATTCATCCGTAATATAGTAATTGTTATCGCTATCTACTGCAATTTCCCTAGGAAACGAGAACTGCTCACTTCCTTTACCTTTTGTGCCCCAACTTTTAATAAATTGAAACTCCTCATTAAATTTTTGAATACGATAATTCGCTGTATCCGCAACTAAAATATTACCTTCTTTATCAACAGCAATACCAAATGGCATATTAAACTGTCCCGGACCTTCACCAAAAGTTCCTATAGCATCAACAACTTCTCCATTCTTATCTATTTTCAAAATTCTATTATTCCCCATATCAACAACATACAAAAATCCTTTTGCATCCCTTGCCATCGCCACTGGTGTCCTTAATAACTTAGAAGTATCTAGCTCACTTCCCCATGATTTCACATATTTTACAGCAGAGGCACTTCCTAAAGAAGCAAACATCCCTAGACTCACAGTAACAATGAAAAAACAACATATAATTTTTTTGATAAAATTCATCTTTATTACCACCTAATCACAGTAGCTGCCCACGTATACCCAGTCCCTGCGCTAACTACTACTGCAATATCTCCGGCCTGTAATTTTCCCTGTTCGTTTGCAAAGTGAAGACCAATGCAAGGATCAAGCGCTGACATATGTCCATAATGATCTAAATATACAACTTGTTCTTCCTCTAGCCCTAGTCCCTGTATCAATTCTATTAACATAGAACGTTTTGTATGCAGTGGTAACAATACTTTAATATCTTTAGGAGTTAACCCACTTTTTCTTAACGCCTCCCGAATCACCTTGTCAAAATTAGGGATTGAAACCCGATCTAGACGTTCTTTCATACTATTAGGATCTATTACATCAATATAATGCTGTCGATTCTCAACTGTATCATAGCTCGCAACCTGCTTTGATCCACCTGCTGGAATACGAACATCTTCATGAAATGAACCATCTGTTATAATCGCACTTCCTAATATTTCACCGTTTCTAGCATCTTTTTTCACTAAAGCTGCACTTCCGCCATCAGCGAAATTAAACATAAAACGCGAGCGTGGATTATCATAATCTACAATTTGAGATTCTTTACATCCACCTACTAATAATATATTTTCAATTGAGTTATCGGAGTAGAGCATATCTTTTGCGACTTTGAGAGCAATAGGAAAGCAAGAACTAACATTCATAATTTCAAAAGCATAAGCATTTTTCAATCCAAGTTCATGCTGAATTTTTGGGGCACTAGACCATACGTGGTAATCTTTATGTGGACTGCCAAAATAAATGACTACATCAATAGATTGAGGATCTACTTGTGATAATATTGGCTTTGCAGCAGCAATAGCTAAATCTGATGCATGCATCGTTTCATCTGCGACATGTTTTTCATATAATCCAAACTTTTCTATAATAATGTGCTCAGGGATACCAGTTTTTTTAGATAAGTCTGCAGCCGTCTCTACTTCTTTTGGAAAGAAAACACCAGTCGCTTCAATCCCAATATTCATTAGACTACTCCTCCTTCTTTTGGCACCATCATTGTAGCTACACCTGTTAATACTAAATCTCCTTTTTGGTTATGACACTCTGTTAACAATTTCAAAACTCTCTTTTCCATCATAAATTCTTGTACTGTAGCCGTTGCTGTAATTGTATCTCCTATAAAAACTGGCGCTGTAAATTTAATAGTTTGCTCCATATAAACGGATCCTTCTCCAGGTAAATGAATACCAAGCAATTGCGATAATAGACTAGAAGTTAGTAAACCATGTGCTATTCTTTGATTAAATCTAGTTTTTTTCGCATACTCATGATCAATATGGATCGGATTAAAATCCCCACTTAAACCTGCAAATAATACAAAATCCGTTTCTGTTATTGTTTTACTACATGACGCCTTTTGACCCGTGCTGTACATCGTCATCTCTTCACCTACTTTTCAATTGATTTGCTAACTGTGCTTTTTGAATTTTACCAGTTGCATTTTTAGGCAATTCTTTTAGAAAAATAATCTCTTTCGGTATTTTATATTTTGCTAGAAATAAACGACAATGTTCAATGACTTCCTTTTCAGTTAATACACTGCTACTCTTTTTCACAATAAAGGCGATTGGAGTCTCTCCCCACTTTACATGTTGCCTACCAACGACCGCTACCTCATATACGTCCGAAAGCTTATTAATGACTTGCTCTACTTCAAGTGGATAAATATTTTCACCACCGGAAATTATCATTTCTTTTTTTCTACCGACAATGTATACAAAACCATCTTCATCAACTCTAGCTAAATCTCCCGTATATAACCAACCATCTTGAATCGCTTCTTTTGTTGCATCTGGCCGATTCCAATACTCTTTCATTACATTTGGTCCTCTTATAAGTAGCTCTCCAACTTCACCAATCTCAACTTTATTTTTGTTTTCATCAATAAGTACATAATCACAAAACAGAACAGGCTTTCCAATTGAACCTACTTTACGTCTTGCATCTTCTTCTGAAAGCATAAATACGGTTGGTGATGTTTCAGTCATACCAAAGCCTTGACCAAATAAAAATCCTCTATTTATAAATTCTCTCATCAACTCTTCTGGACATGGAGCACCACCGTTATAAAACCAGCGAACTGATTGTAAATTTGTAGTTTCAAACTTTGAACAATTTATTAATGCTTGATGAATTGTAGGTACTCCCATCACTACAGTCACTTTATGTTTTTCTATCATGGAAAGAGCTGTAGTTGGCTCAAATTTTCTTGGAACAATAATTACACCACCTGCAAATAAAGTTGGAAATGCGAATAAACCAATCCCACCAATGTGAAATAAAGGCAGTAATACAATGGAGCGATCGTGAATAGTTAGATCAATCGCAAATGTATTATTTAGTGCATTCCAAAACATATTGTCTTGTGTAAGTACAGCTCCTTTCGGTTTTCCAGTTGTCCCTGAGGTATAACATATAATAAAGGATGCGCTTTCATTTATCTCTTCAAAGTTATCAATTTTTCTATCTTCTATTTCTTTTAAACTTGTAATCGAAATAACTCTTTGTACATACGATACCTTCTGCATTGACAATGCCATATTTTGAAATGTTTCCTCTACAAATAACAATGTAGTTCCACTATCTTTCAACTGAAAGATAAGTTCATTTTCTGTTAACCGTATATTTAGTGGAACAGCAATACATTCTACTTTTGCTATAGCAAACAAAAGAACGATATATTCCAAGCTATTTTGTGATAAAATAGCTATCCTTTCTCCTTTTTGCACATGTAAGTCGCAAATGAAATATGCGGCTACTTTACTTACATACTCATATAACTGCTTATATGTCATTTCCTCCTCTTCTGTAATAATGGCAATGCGATCTGGATGTAAATAGGCCCTTTTTTCAATCCAATAAGCAATGCCTTGCATATTCTCTCCACTCCCTTATCTCTTTCTCAACCCTTCAAATATTAATGACATCGCTGCTTCAAATACATCTTCCGGAACATCTTTCTCTTCCCAATAACCCCATCGCATTCCTAAAAATTGCCCAATTGACATAAGACAATACGCAATTGTTTCTTTATCAAGTTGTTTAAACTCTCCCGCTTCCATACCAGCCGATAAACTTTTTAAAAATCCATTTGCGAGCTTTGCATAGTACCATCTATATAAGTTATCATCAACAACTACTGCCTGTTGTACAATGTTATATAGATTAGGTCGATCTTTCACCCACCGAAAAAAAGCCTGAAAACCTCTTCTTTGTGCCTCTTCATAACTTGATATTCCCTTCATTTCTTCTTTAATAATTAGGCGTAACTCACGGTTCAATCTGCGAATCAATTCATCAAATATATCTTTTTTAGATGGAAAGTAATTATAGAAAGTTCCGTGCGCTACCTTTGCTTCTTGTGTAATATTCACGATAGAAGCCTCGTAATATCCTTTACTACCAAACACCTCTTCTGCAGCACACAATAACTTCTCTCTCGTTTCTAACCCTTTTGTTGTTAGATTTTTTACATCCATTATTATCTTTTCTGACACCTGAATCACCTCTTAGATTTGATTATAAATATATTTCTGAATTTTACAATTATTATTGTTAGACAAAATCTGCAACTGTCTTTCTATACCCCAATAAAGATCGGCTTCTTTTGACTAGCTATTAATTAATGAGCATTTTATAATGCATTCCTAATCAGAATATATAAACGCCCGTCAGTTGAATTTTTTACACTTCCCACCCTATCATAACACCATATACATTTAAGAAATATTATGAAAATAAATCCATATTTTACAAAATCGGAATATACTAATATAATATATAAATGATTATCACTTATAAGTATCGGATATGAGTGAGAAAAATTTTTTATATACCTAGGAGGAATCATAATGAATTTTAAACATGTACTCGCAACAGGCTTAATTACCGCCACATTATTTGGTGCAACGAATGCTCATGCACAAACTGAACATTTCATTGATGTACCAACGAATCACTGGTCTAAAGATTCGATTGACCATCTAACTGAGCAAAAGATTATTAGTGGTTATGGTAACGGAAAATTTGGATTTGGGGACAATGTAACTCGTGGGCAAGTAGCTGCGATTATTTCAAGATACTTAAAATTAGAAAATACCGGATCTACAAATAAACATTTCTCTGATATTCATGGGCATATGTTTGAAAACAATATTAAAGCAGTTGCTCAAAAAGGACTTATGACAGGGGACAGTAACACTGACAAGTTTAGACCTGATGATACATTAACTCGATATGAAATGGCTGTTATCTTACAAAAAGCATTTCATCTACCTGTAAAAACAAATGACCTTTTCTATGATGTTCCAAATAATTTTTGGGCAACAAACTCTGTTCGTTCATTGTATAGTAATGGCATTACAAAAGGAATTGGAGACTATAAATATGGCGGAGAAATGAATGTAACAAGAGAACAATTTGCAACGTTTATGTATAAAGCAATTAATGTAAACCCTTATTTTATTCCTGATTCTATTCCTGCAAAAGATGAGGATAAGTATAAAGAAATTGAGAATATACTAATTGATTCTGGATTTTTAAAAACCGATTATAACTATGTATATACTAAAACTGGTCAAACATATGATGGCATTATGTATTTTAATTTTTCTCCCTATGATGACAGCGCATATAGAATGTCTATTCATAGTGATGATCCTGTATTAAACGAGCCAGTGAAAAAAATTCTCAATACACTACTACCAACTGAAGCGGATAATCTGTACAATCTAATTAAAAACCCTACTGCAAGCTCTCGAACAACAGAATTAGATGGTCGCAAAATTGAATTTAGAAGAGACTCTAGTACTAGTGTAAATGTTTCTCTTGGAAAACGAAAATACTAAAAGAGTAACTATTTAAAATGAATACAAGTATATATATGCTTATTCATAAAAAATAAAAGGACTGCCCCATAAGTCGTTTTCAGCAACTTATGGGACAGCTCCCTTTAATGTTAGTTAGAATTATTTTCTACTTTCTCTAACCCTTCAGCCAATTGTTTCTTATCTAGCCCTTCCCCTATTACTACTAAGTTCGTTGGGAACCCGAAGTCTTGTTCCAGTAAAGTCGGTACCCCGAACGAGTATTGGAATAAGTGAGGATATTTGTCCCCATGAAATTTCACAAAACCTTTTACACGATAAATACTGTCTGGTAAATTTGAAAGCCATTCATATAAATTGTCTTGATCAATCGATTTCGTAAATTGATACGTCATCGTTTGTATATGTAAATGCTGTTTTACATGTAGTGTCTCATGTTCCCCATCATTCGTAAATTCAGCTTCTTCTATGTCTTCTAAAGATATATTACAATATTTTGTTTCAAACAATTTCGCATGATTATTTATCACTTTCACTTCTTCTATTACTTTGTTCTTATCCGCATCTGTTAGTAAATCTGATTTATTAATTAAAATGTGACTACCAAACTTCAGTTGCTCATGCAATAATTGCTGAACGTTTGCACTTAATACACTTCGATTTAACCATCTTACTGCATCTAAAACGATTACAATGGATTTCACTTCTAAGAAAGGTGCTAAAATTGGTGATACACATGCATCTAACACTTCAATTGGATGCGCAACACCTGTCGTTTCTATATAAATGACATCTGGTCTTTCTTGCTGATATAACGAATGCAACTGTATTTCAAGCTCTTCTTTTAGCGTACAGCAAATACATCCTTTCAGAAGTTCTCTTAAAACATTCTCTTTTCCAATAATATCTGTATCTACCGAGTATTCACCAATTTCATTCATTAATACTGCAACTTTTCTATTTTTCTTTTTCTCTGCTAACAATAAATTTTGTAGCAATGTTGATTTTCCACTACCTAAAAAACCACCTAATATATGAATCTCCACTTTATTCATGCGATCGACCATCCATTTCTTTATTTCAAACGTATTCAAAGCGTAATAATTACGATTTATATTTATCATTTTATTAAAAGAATGACCATTTGTAAACATAACAGATTCATTGTTCGTTTACTTCATGTGCAACCCTAACTCCAGACTCTATTGCTCCTTGCATCCATCCATGTGTTAATGTCGTATGCTCTCCTGCAAAATGTACTTTCCCAGATGGTGGTGTAATATACGGAAATAACTCGAGTTCTTGGCCCGGTTCGAACGCTGTAAATGCGCCGCAAGAATACGGATTTTGACTCCAGCTAAAAGATGCCCCTGTAACAAACTCACTATAGACGATGTCACCGTATATTTCCGCTAAATTTTTTAATGCATAACGAATGCGTTCTCTATCCGGTAAACTATCCCATGTTAACGCCTCATCTGCCCACGTATAACTTGCTATAACGATAGCTGGTCCTGGAGTATGAATACCATAGCTCGGATAGTATGTAAACCGTATCGGTAAATCAGTAATAGATTTACCGCCACACTGTCCCGCTTTCTCCCAAAATCTACTTTTAAACTCTATCGCAATTTTCGTTGCAGCAATATAATTTAATTCACGAATTGCTCGTCTTTTAAAATAAGAGAATAAGTGGTATGGCTGAACTTCTACAAATCGTAACGCTGAAAATGGAATTGTGACAATAGCAATGTCGCCTGTTACCATAAACGAATGTAACGTTTGTTCATTTGTTACTTGCATCATTACCTTATTATCTTCCTGTATAATTTTTTCTACTTTATACGGCATAAAAATATTATCTTTTAACTCTGGTAAAAATGAATTTGGTAATGCATCCATTCCGCCTGTTATCTCATAATATTTCGTCGTTGAAGTAAAAAAGATCATTTCACGTAATACTTCAATTAAGGACATTCCCATATATGCTTCCATATCAAGAAGTACCCCGATCATATCTATTGCACCATCTGAATAATACTCCATTAAAAATGAACCAAGCGAATACGTTTTATACTTTTTTTCAACGATAAGCCAGTTTTTATTAGAATCCTTCTTTATAAAATTTAATATGGGTTCTAATACTACTAACATTAACTCTTCTGCCGTTTTTCCTTTTTCATTCTCTAAAATGGGATATTGAAGTATACTTGGATTTTTTTCGAATATGCTCAGCCTTGTTTTAATATTATTCGTATAAATAATATCTGCAGTGGTTTTATTTATAAACAGATTTAACGGTAATTTAAATTTGCGAATGTATGCCAAAGTTAACTCGTGTGTTTCAGGAATTCGCATTGGCCCTGCATTAAAATATAAACTAGAGCTAAATGGTTCACGGATTGTATATATTCTTCCACCTATTCGTTTATTCGCTTCTAAAATGGTTATGTTATGACCTACTTCTTTCAATAACGATGCTGCAACTAATCCTGAAATCCCTGCACCAGCAATAATAATATGCTTTGGATTCTTCGTTTTAACGAGCCCCACATTAATAATATGAAGCATTCTTTCCATCGTTAATGGCTGCATCATGCCCTTATCCCCTTCAATAAAGGATTTTATTGCATTATATTCGGTTCACTTACTTCCTATGTTTCATGCAAAGAATTGCACGGATACATTTTCAATTACTTGAATATCTTTTATAAAATGTAATAAACTAGATATGACTCTATAGAAGTAAGACGTATTATCTTACATAATAAAATTAATGAAATTGCGAGGAATTTTGAAATGAAAAAAGGGATTAACCGTGTTGTATTAGTAGGAACAGGAGCGGTTGGATGTAGTTATGCTTACTGCATGATTAATCAAGCTGTGGCTGAAGAATTTGTTTTAGTTGATGTAAATGAAGCAAAAGCTGAAGGGGAAGCAATGGATTTAAGTCATGCTGTTCCATTCGCACCAGCTCCAACTAGAGTATGGAAAGGTAGCTATGAAGATTGTAAAGATGCAGATCTTGTAGTCATTACGGCTGGATTACCACAAAAACCAGGCGAAACACGTTTAGATTTAGTTGAGAAAAACGCAAAAATCTTTAAACAAATTGTTCGTAGTATTATGGATAGCGGCTTCGATGGTATCTTCTTAATCGCAACTAACCCTGTCGATATTTTAACTTACGTAACTTGGAAAGAATCTGGTTTACCGAAAGAGCGCGTAATTGGTTCTGGTACAACACTTGATTCTGCTCGTTTCCGCTATATGTTAGGTGAGTACTTCAATATTGGTCCACACAACATTCACGCCTATATTATCGGCGAACATGGCGATACTGAACTTCCAGTTTGGAGCCACGTTTCCGTTGGTATCCAAAAACTACAAACACTGCTTGAAAAAGACAACACGTATAATCAAGAAGATTTAGACAAAATTTTCATAAACGTTCGTGATGCAGCTTACCATATTATTGAGCGAAAAGGTGCAACTTACTATGGTATCGGCATGTCACTTCTACGTGTTACTAAAGCGATTTTAAATGATGAAAATAGTGTATTAACTGTGTCGGCTTACTTAGAAGGTCAATATGGTCAAAAAGATGTGTATATCGGTGTACCCGCTGTTTTAAATCGCGGCGGTGTTCGTGAAATTTTAGAAGTAGAATTAAGTGAAGACGAAGAATTAAAATTCGATCACTCTGTTCAAGTGTTGAAAGAAACAATGGCTCCAGTTCTTTAATATATAAAGTAAAAAGCAATCCAAAATAAATTGGATTGCTTTTTACTTTATTTTCCATTTTTCAATCGATTCCTCATTATTTACATCAAGTACATCTAATAAGAAGATGAAGATTGGTATCCCAATAATAAGCCCCCATATTCCAAGAAAATGTTCTGAAAAGATGAGAATCATAAATGTATAAAAGATTGGTAAATTTGTTTTCGCAGACATAAACTTCGGATTTAAAAAATAACTTTCAAGAGCATGGATGACTGTTATGAACACGAGTATGTAGACTACATATATAACTCCTCCTACGTTATAAGCAATGATACAAAGTGGAAATAAAGAAATAATCACACCTGCAACCGGAATTAACCCTAGTAGAAAAATCATAACAGCTAATACGAGAAGCTGCGGAAACCCTAAAACAATTAATGCAATAACAGTAAGAATACAATTTACAACCGCAATTAAAAACTGCGCTTCAATTACTTTACCGAATGATCTTGCGAACCTTTCGCCAAAATATGCAATCTCCTCATAAAAAATCTTTAGCTTACTCTCTTTAAATTTAGAAGTAAATGTAATAATACGCTCTTTTTCTAATAAGAAAAATAAGCTTAATATGAGAGACAATAATATTTGTAAACTTACCTTCCCTATATTTGCTATCGATTGATAGATGACATCTACACCTTGTTCTATATACTTTGATACTTCCATTCCATTAATTGTCGAAAGTGCATATTTAATGATTTCATTATCAGGCGGGTTTTGAAAAAACAATTTAAATTGATAAATCAATTGCGAAATTTGTATCGTTAACACAGGTAAATATTTATACAATGTCGTGCCAATAAAGGAAACTAATATGATATACAAACAGGCAATAACAATTTTCCGATTCACTTTCAATTTCTTTGAAATAAAACGTTGAAATCGATCCATTAAAAATGTCAGTATAAACGTAATTAATATTAAATTGATCATACTTTTTAATCCATATAATACTAACGCTAATATTATTAAAACGAGAAACCGTTGAAACCCTCTACTTCGAAAGAAATTTTTCACTTCATTCATTAAAATTTAACCTCCCCCTTCAATGGATGGAAATTGAATATATTACATTTTATGAACTTCTATAGACAATCTTTCTTACTAATTAAGAAGAATCCTTTTTTTCTTTTTATATTGTTAGATTCTATTTATATTAGCCCACCTACTTACTTCAGTTGAGCTCTTTTTTTCGTTTAACCTTTTACAATTTAGGTGATTTTCTATTTCTAGACTGCTGCTCATACGCATATCCAATATTGAACAGTTCCTTCTCACCGAATTGCTTCCCGACAAACACTGCACCTACTGGCTCTCCATTGTTATCATATCCTGCTGGCACCGCTAATTCTGGATAGCCAGCTACAGCTGATAGAAGAACTTCATCGTTGTTAATCATAACTAAAGCATCCAAACCTTTGTCTACTAAATACCTATCTAGCTCTTTTCTTGCATTTTCTTGACTCGTTTGCACTACTTTTTGAAACTCATCTTTCGTTATAGCAGATTTTTCAGATCCCTCAATTAATGTTTGTCCATATTTTATTCGTCTATTACTATCCTTTTTATTAAACGTTATAATCTCTTCTAGCGATTTTACCGGTGCATTTTTTTGCTTTGAAAGATAATCGTTAACATTATGTTTGAACTCATATTCTAATGTTTGCAGATTATCTACACCCTCAGCATTTAACTGAATATCATCAGTCAAGATCGCACCTGCATCTCGAAGGTCTTTTCTAATCTTTTCTGCTACTTCTTTTCTATTTTCATCTTGTCGATCTATTGAAAAAAGAACTCCTACTTTTTTCCCTTTCAATCCGTCTATCGATAAGTCCTTCGTATAATCAATTCTTTCTTTATCTTTCATTTTTTCTGTCATAGCATCTTTTTCATCATAACTTACCATTATGTTAAATAACGTTGCTGCATCCTTAACCGTTCTTGCCATCGGTCCTGCTGTATCAAGTGTTTCAGCTAATGGAATAATGCCTGATCTACTCACCATACCTAGTGATGGACGTAACCCAACTACTGATTGCTGCGTCGCTGGTGCTACAATCGATCCAGTCGTTTCCGTCCCGATTGCAAGTGGTGCAAAATCTGCCGCAACTACTGTAGCAGATCCTGAACTTGATCCCGATGTATCAAACGTAATCGGACCGTATGGATTCAAATTTTGTCCTTTTTTCCCGCTATATCCGCTAGGCATTGTGAAGGATAAATAATTTGCCCACTCAGACATATTCGCTTTTCCTAAAACAAAAGCACCTTCTTCTTTCAACTTCTTCACGACCGTCGCATCTTCATCTGCAATCCAATCTTTTAACACATACGTGCCCGCACTTGTCGGCATCACCTTTTCCGTTTGTACATTATCTTTTACGATAACTGGCATGCCGTATAAGTTCGACTTCTTATTGAAAGACCTTTCTTTATCTAACTTTCGCGCTTCTTCCATTGCATTTGGATTAATCTCTGTAACAGCATTTAATGATATTCCATTTTGGTCATGTTCTTGTATTCTAAAAAGATAAATACTCGTTAATTCTTCATATGATAATTTCCCATCATCAATCATTTTTTGGAGCTCATCTACAGTCGCATTTACGATTTCTTTTTCTTTTATCTCTACATTTTCTATGTTAATGCCTTTCAACTGATTATATATTGGTTTTAACACTCTATCTTTATCATATACGATACGCTCAGGTTCCTTTGGAAAATAATTTTTATATACGTAATATCCGCCAGCACACGCTAATAAGACAATGCCTCCAGCGATAGACAGCGTTACCTTTACCCATTTCTTCATGTTGCTTCCTCCACTCTATAAGATGCTTAGCTATAAGAAAAAGAGAGTTACCTTTTACTTAACTCTCTCCAATCAAAATGCTAAATGAAAAAATGAAAGATTTCAATCTAATTACTTCTTTTTTTGCATTTGCTTTGCTAACATTTCTTTTACTTGATTATACGTTAACCCTGAATTTTTATTTAAACGCTTTACTTCCTCAACATCAGTACCTACCACTGTATATTTTTTCTTATCATTCATTTTTCTAATTCCTTTCTCAACGGATTATTTCTTATATTTCTTCCCTAAATGCATATAAATTAACATCACTACAAAAAAAGAAGCTGTTTTTAAGCACAGCTTCCTTCTCGTTATATATTGGATTTCTTAATAAAATTTCACTACATCTTCAGTAGGCAAGAACGTTCTTTCTGCTGGTTGTTCGTTTGGTTCACCAAATGGCATTTGTCCTACTAAGCTCCACTCAGCTGGAATGTTCCAAGTTTCTTTCACTTCAGCATCTACGATTGGATTGTAATGTTGTAATGAAGCTCCAATTCCTTCAGCTGATAATAACATCCACACAGTATGTTGTAACATCGCATTTCCTTGATGAGACCAGAATGGGAACTGATCTTTATATAATGGTGCATTTTCTTGCATTTTTTCTACAGTTGCTTGATCTTCAAAGAATAGTACAGTCCCTACACCTGCATGAAAACCTTTTAGTCTTTCTACAGTTGCTTCAAAGTTTTCTGCTGGTACGCGGGCTCTTAGTGTTTCTTTTACAATATCCCAAAACTTTTCATGCTCTCCATCCATTAATACGACCATACGGCCACTTTGCATATTGAAAGATGTTGGTGCGTGTAAAGCTGTTTTTAACACCTCTTCAATTCTTTCTTTCGTAATTGCATCATTTTTTGTTACTTTACGAATGGAACGGCGGTTCACGATTGCTTCTTTTAAGTTTGTTGTAGTTGCTGACATTTTAATTCCTCCAAATGTTTGTTTTATAATTTATTTTGTTATTTCATAACAAGCGAATTAGCAATATCCATCGGTATTACATTGCATACCTTCAAATGAATTTGTTTTATCCTTTTCAATTTCTTTATCAATGACCCTTTCTAGTGTTTCTTTACTAGCAAGCCCTTGAATAACTTCATCTCCAATCATGACAGTTGGAACAGCCATAATATTCGCTTCATCATATGCGTGCTGAATTGCTTCTTGATGCTTTTCTTTATATTTACGAGTTACTAAAGCATCTTTAAATTCGGCTTCAGGAAGACCTACTTCTACCGCTAATTTTGTTAAAATATCAATATCTTCAATGTTTTGCTCTTCTTGGAAAAATGCTGTGAATACGCGGTGATGATACTCATTACCTAGTCCATGTTCTTTCGCAAATTGACATCCTTCGAAAGCTAAATGTGTATATGGATGTGGTGAAACACGTGGCAAGCGCATATCAATTCCTAACTTCTTCGCTGTCGGAAGAATGAAAGCATCCCATGAACCTAATTTTTCTGGCTCATTCCATGGATCTATTTTTGAATATGGACTTGGACGTAATTCAAATGGCATCCATTCAATCTCTACGTCTTTCTCTTTCGCTACCTCATCTAATGGACCTTTTGCTAAAAAACAAAACGGACATATAAAATCTGAGTATACTTTCATTTTTACAGTCATAACTTTTACACCTTACCTTTATAGTTGTAATCAAATCAGTTACATAAATGATAAAAAAATATAAATATTATTTAAACATTCATTTTTTCTTGCAAAGTTTCAAACAGCTGCCCCATCGTAATATTTCTCAAAACTTCTTCCATCGCAGATTGTGCTTGAATTAAAATAATTTCTAACACCGCTTGAATGTTCGCCCCAATTGGACAATCTGGATTCGGTTTCTCGTGAATATGAAATAGCTTATCTTCTTCAACTACGTTTACTGCATGATACACATCTAACAATGTGATTTCATGTAAATCCTTTAGTAATCCCGCGCCACCCGGTCCACGATTGACGTAAACAAAGCCAGCTTGTTTCAAGTACGACATCATTTTACGAATGACTACCGGATTCGTATTTACACTTTCAGCCATATAGTCTGAAGTACAAAGTGAAGATGGATTGTTTTTCAAAATAGATAAAATATGAACAGCTATGGAAAAGCGGCTACTAATTTTCATCATGATCACCACCTCGATGTAATCATTATAGTTACAACCTAAAAATAAGTCAATCCTTTTCATAGATTTTTTATAAGCAAATTAAAAAGTGTCCCATTACGATATATGAGACACCTCTTTTTATTCTGCAAATAGCGCTTGAAATTCTTCAATAAATAGCTGCACAGCGATTGAAGAATCCTTTAATGAAGGAACAGCTAAAGCAATTTCTCTCCATACTTGTGGTTCTAATTCTCTCGTTTGCACATTTTTTGGTAAATTCGTTAAAGATAATTCAGCTAATATTGCAATACCTAATCCTTCTTGAATCATATTTAAAGCTGTCGTAACTGTCGAAATTACATACTCAGCTCGGAGTGGTACGTTTGATTGTTTAAACATATCGATAATCGGGGGTTCGTATCCACCCTTACATAATATGATCGGTTCATTCTCCAAATCACGAATTGTAATAGCGTCCTTCTTGCAAAGAGGATGATCCTCTCTTAAAATAACAACCATTTTCCCCTTCGTTAATGGGACAATCTCCATCTCTTTATTAGGCAAAATAACAATTCCTATATCAACAACCCTCGATACTAACCAATCTTCAACTTCCTTAATCGTTCCCTCACAAAGAACGACTTCTAAGTTCGGATACTTTTCCTTAAAATGATTTATCATTTTCGGTAAAAAATGTGCAGAAGCACTCGGAAAACTCCCAATTCGAATCGTCCCAACTTCGTGCCCTTTCTCCATTGCAACTTCTTGTTCAATCTTCTCTACACTGCTCAAAATCTCTCTAATATGTACAAGAATTCTGTTTCCTACATCCGTAACGAGTAACCCTTTTCGTTTATCCCGTATAAGAATCGTAACTCCTAACTCTGACTCAATACTTGAAATGGCATGACTTACAGCTGGCTGCGTCATATTTAACACCCGAGCAGCCTTCGTAAAACTACCTAACTCAACAGTTTTTATTAATACTTGTAGTTGTGTAATGGTCATAACTAATCGCTTATACTCCTCATAAAAAAGATTCATTTTATTTATTACAGTCGATATCATATCATAGTGAAATGAATAACAACAAGGAGGTCTTACCGTGACACAGCTTTCTCGAACTAAGACGGCCATAATCCTTACCTTTCTCGTTTTCATGTGGGGAATCAATTGGCCTTTATCTAAGTTTGCCCTGCATTATACACCACCCGTTTTATTTGCAGGCATTCGAACTTTAATTGGAGGATTCATTTTACTTCTGTTCGCATTACCGAAATACAAAGAGTTACATTTAAAAGAAACGTGGCATTTATACGTTATTTCTTCTTTACTTAACATCATTATATTTTACGGGTTACAAACTGTAGGTCTTCAATATATGCCTGCTGGTCTATTTTCCGCTATCGTATTTTTACAACCTGTTTTACTTGGTATTTTCTCGTGGATATGGCTTGAAGAATCAATGTACGGTTTAAAAATTTTCGGGCTTGTACTTGGATTTATTGGTGTAGGAGTGATTAGCTCTAGTAGTTTAACTGGACATATTTCTGTCATTGGAATTCTTCTTGCATTAGGATGTGCGATTGGCTGGGCACTTGGAACAGTATTTATTAAAAAAACTGGTCACCGTGTGAACGCCATTTGGATGGTAACAATTCAGCTGCTTATCGGCGGTCTTTGTTTAGTCGGATTTGGCTCAGAATTTGAAAGTTGGTCTAGTATTGCTTGGAGTATGCCATTTGTTAGTGTACTACTCTTTATTTCATTCTTTGTTATTGCAATGGGGTGGCTTGCTTACTTTACACTCGTTGGAGCTGGTGAAGCAAGTAAAGTTGGGGCTTATACATTTCTTATTCCACTAATCGCTATTATTGTAAGTTCAATTTTCTTACATGAGGCCATTACGATTAGCTTATTCATCGGACTATTATTTATTGTAGTGAGTATTTGTTTCGTAAATATAAAGCCAAAAGCACTTGCTGTAAGGCCGCAGGTTGAAGTGAAATAAATATGGGAAAGAGCCTACTGTTTGTAGGCTCTTTTTCATATATTACTTTTTACGACGCACTACAAAAACACACGCCCCTACCGACGATACAATCGCCAAAATAGATAGGGCAATGGCTATCAATTGAATATTACTAGTACCTTTATTCTTTTCTACATTAGACACTTCACCATGTTCTCCTGTTACTGACGTACCTTTTGCAATTGTAGTAAGTGAATGTGGTTTTTCAGCTTTTTCATCGCCTGTCCATTCAACAATTTCTCCATCTTTATATTGTTGATATGCATCCCAAGCTATTTTTTGTTCTTTATCCGGATTTTTAGCGACGAAAGTAAACCGCTGAAACTGACCGGGTAAAATCCCTTCTCCTGTTGCTTCCCATACTACAGTTTTAACTTTTCCATCATTATCTTTTTGTTCTTCCACTTTCCATCCTGGCACTGGTTCATACTGTTGGAATTCCACACCAGACGGTATTTTCAGTGTAACTTTTGTTGTTGCTACATTCTTTTCAACTGGTACTTTTATCGTGTAAGTCTCCCAAGAACCAATGTCAGAAGTTGCTGGCTTTACAGTAACGTGCGCACTAACAGGTAACGAAAAAATTCCCATTGCAATTACTGTTACGATCATTGTTGTTCCTAATTTTTTTATGCGTTTCATTTTCTATTAGCTCCTTTTTATCTATACCTACTCTTTATCCCGCTATTCGCCGGGTAGCCCAATTGATGAGGGCTGCTTAAAGTTTCACTTTATCTGCCACCTACAATAAATTTATAATCCGTATCGAAGCTATCAAGCGATTTCGTTAATCCATGTACTTGTATATTCCAGTTGCCTGTCATGTTAATATACATACCTTCTGCTTCATATTCTCCCGGTGAAACTGCCGAAACTTTAAATGATCCTTTTCCCATATTCATATCTAACGATTGCGTAGTTAATATAATTTGTTCCATATCAGTAACAGGTTGTCCGTTCTCATCCTTTAAAGTAATATGGAATATATTTTGTCCTACTCTATTAGGACTTACATTTAGCGTCATTTCATATCCATTATCTAATTGTTTACTCTCTGTAAAAGGTCCAGTAGGAGGTATAGGTGGTGTTTGTACGTTTGTCATAAAAGCTACGATTACGAAAATGATAATTCCAATGATAAACTCTACTTTCACCGTAGCACCTAATCCTTGCTCCGCTCTCATTTTCCCTTTCACATAATGAATAATTCCCAATATCCCCATGAAAACGAATAAAAGTATCTTTGCTAGTAAAGCTAATCCATACTTCGTATCAAATAACGAGTGGATTGTTGGAATAAAAAATGTACTGTTAAAAAGACCTGTTATTAAAATCACAATGACAGCACATGTTGCCCACGGTGAAAAACGCTTAATCATATCCCCATACATATGCCACTTGTCATCCTCTTTACGTAAAAGAAGAATAATGGACGATAGACCACCAACCCATAATGAAGCTGCTAATAAATGTAGAAAATCCATAACGACAGCAATGTCTTTAAACTTTAAACCATATGCATGACTATTAAATGCTTTCATAACAAGTATCCCGATAAACAATACTATTGGAATACTCCATACTTTAAACGACGATAGTTTCTCACGCCTCATCGCAAAATACGTAACGATTATAAGCAAACTAATAAGAGTCATTTGAGTAACCCATACATAACTAAAAACAGAAAGCTGTAGCGTTTCTTTTAATAGTAAAGGATTGAATGCTTCTAGCCATGAAACATCCGCATTTATTTTCGCTTGCAATGGTAGATTGAATAGTAAACTAATGAATATGCCAATTAATGAGATCCATATTATTTTTTTACTTCTTGATCGAACCGAGATTGCATTCCCATTGTACATAATAAGATTAAAGAATAGTACTCCTATAAATAAGGAGAAACCTGTATATAGAACTCCACGCTCCATAATCATATCGATTTGCGGGACATACCCCATCTCTTCTACTTGTATATCGTCTGCTCCCGCTTCTGCTGATCCAATTCGGAACGGAATCACTCCTTGAATGGGATGCCCATCAGCAGAAATCACTTTCCACTGAATAGAGTAGAGACCGTCTTTGAGATTCTCTTTTAATCCGGCTTCTAATAACTTTTTATTTTTTGTATCAATATGTGCATCTTTTAAATCAACCCTTTTACCTGATGTATCTCTCACGTACAATGTATTAAAACTTGAAACTTGTATGTCCTCATCGAATTCAATTTTCACAACAGATGGTGCTTTCTTCAATGTTTCATTTTCAGCAGGGTTTGATTTCACAATGTACGCGTGAGCAGATGCACTTTTCGGTATTAATATGATAAGCACACATGCAATGAATAGCCATGCTCCTAACCTTTTCATTACTTTCACAATCATTTCACTTCTTTCTTCCTCATCGCTATACTTTCATTACTTAAACTTCTCAAGTTTCATTCTTCGGCGAAATATTAACCTGATTAAATATAATCTTCTATACGGTATAACTCTTTGTTTGTCTCTCACCGCTAAACTTCTAATACAATAGTAACTACCTTCATAGATACAGCTTACATTTTTAAAGTCGATTGTTATTATATCATAAAATATATTAATGTAAGTTCCTGAGGAGGAAAAGTAATCGTGAATCATTTGTGAAGAAAGTGTGAAATACATAAATAAAAAAGGCATTACGTTATTACGTAATGCCCTTCTTCCATCATAAAATTTCTCTACTTCTCTTCCGGATAATCACAATACTCAATGATTGTTCCCTCTGTATCCGCTGGGTTAAGATATATTAGTCTTCTACCGTGCTTATTAATTCGAAGTGTATGCTCTAACGTTCGAATACCTTGTTCTTTTAGCTCTTCTAGGGCCACATTTAAATCATCGACACGATATGCCACGTGATGAACACCTTTACCTTTTTGTTTAATAAAGCGCGCTATTGGAGATGTCGTATTATTCGTAGGCGCAAGTAATTCAATTCTATCTCCATCCACTTCAAGAATGGCTACTTCGCTTTCAACACCAGGCGCTTCACTTACGTAACGATCTATTAATGTTCCTGACAACACCTTTTCATAAAAACGTATCGTACTATCTATATCTCGAACTGCGATGCCGATATGATCAATTGTTTTTTTCATTTTATTTCCCCTACTACTTTATTTTTTCTCATTATTAATAGTAACAAAAAAAGTTATAGAAACAAGTTCTATAACTTTTTTATTTACCCTATTTTCTTATTCGTACTAGTTGCTGGTTGAACTTTATTTTTCACTTTTAAAACACTAATGCCATATCCGATAAATCCACCGATAATCGCTGGGAAAATCCAACCTAATCCTACTTCATGCATTGGAAGTAAATTAGTAAGAAGATCGTTCACTACTGCTAATTTCATACCAGCTGCATTTAATCCATCAAACATACTTACAATAAATGTTATTAATAAGCTACCTTGATACACTTCTGCTCGTCCTTTAAATAATGGGTGAAGAAGTGTTAGGAAAATTAATACGATTGCTAGTGGATAAATTGCGCTTAATACAGGAACAGAAATTGCAATTAATTGCGTTAAACCTACATTCGCAACAACTGCACTGAACACTGATAAGATGATTGCTATCTTTTTATACGAAACATTCGGGAATAGCTTATGGAAAAATGAAGAACACGCTGAAACAAGTCCTACACTAGTAGTTAAACATGCTGCTGTAACCATAATCCCTAATATAATTCCACCGTATGACCCAAAATAATAGTTTGAAACTTTTGCTAATACTGCACCACCATTATCTAAATGACCAAGTTTTGCAACACTTGAAGCTCCCATAAATGAAAGTGCTGAATAAATCATTGCTAAAATAGATGCAGCAATCAATGTTGCTTTTGCACAAACAATCATAATGTCTTTTTTTGTTTTTGCGCCCTTTTCTTTAATCGCATTGATAATGATAATACCGAATACGAATGATGCTAACGTATCCATTGTTAAGTAACCTTCTTGGAACCCTTTAAAGAACGCATGTGATGTATACGCCTCTGCAGGTGCTTGCATTTCTCCCATTGGATGAATAAAAGCAAATGCTACTAAAATTCCGATAAATGTTAATTTAATTGGCGTTAATATTTTTCCTACAATATCGACAATTTTCGCGGGATTTAGCGAAAAAAAACAAGTGATACTAAAAAATATAATTGTAAAAAGAATGAGTGCTGAAGAATCCATAGCTTCTGGTACAAAAGGCTTCATACCAATTTCATAAGAAACGCTTCCTGTTCTCGGAATAGCGAATAGTGGACCAATCGCTAAATATAAAACTGTCGTAAATACAATGCCGAATACTGGATGCACGCGACTTGCTAACGATTGTAAATCTTCTTTACCTGAAATACCAAATGCCAATACTCCTAGCAACGGTAAACCTACACCTGTTACTAAAAATCCTGCATTAGCAATCCATACATTCTCCCCTGCCGATTGACCAAGCATTGCTGGGAATATTAAATTTCCTGCCCCAAAAAATAGTGCAAATAACATTAAACCAATAACAACTATGAACGAAAACGGTACTTTATTCGTCATAATATAACCTCCATTCAAAATAAACTATGTCATTTCCATTTTTAACTAATTGAATTTTCTGAATATTTAATTTAAGTATCAACTATTCTTGAACTCATTATAGTTTGCTATATAATATTTTGCAATACTATTTTCAAACTTTTCTTTTATTTTATAAATATACATTTTTTAACATGAAAAATAGACTAAAAAACCAACATGGTCATCCATGTTGGTTTTTCCATTTTACTATCAATTAATTAAAATTTCGCCGCTACTTTCTTAACGTTCTCTAGACCTTCTTCAACAATTTGTTGTGAGCGATCTGGATATTGGTTGTGCCCTTCAATTACAACAGTCTCTGGATTTGTAATGCCCCAGAATCCAAGTACAGTTGTTACGTAATTAACTGCCATTTCCATAGGAGCCATTTGTTCTGAAGAGTAATCTGAACCACGAGCACCTAACACAACTACTTTCTTACCACCAGCTAAACCTTCTGGGCCATTAGCTGTATATTTAAACGTTTTTCCAGCTTGAGATAAGTATGAAATATATGTGATTAATGGTGCTGGTACTGTAAAGTTCCATAATGGGAACGCAAATACAACTTTATCAGCTTCTAAAAACTGATTTAAATATTGATCTACTGTAGCAACTGCCTTCTCTTCTTCAGCTGTTAACTCCATACCTTGGCTACGTTTGTATCCACCTGAAATAGCAATATTTCCGTAATAAGGAAGATCTAATGCAAATAAATCTAACTCTGTAATTTCTGTATTCGGATTTGCTTCTTTATAAGTACTTACAAATGTTTCATACATTTTTGAACTAACTGCTTGCTCCGCTGGACGATCGTTTGCTTTTACAAATAATACTTTTGACATTGTTTTATTCCCCTCTACTTTTGTATTTTCTTCTTTTTTACCAAATAACGAGCTAAATAATCCCATTTTCTTCACCTAAACTTTCTTATCATATTCATTATTCAACATCATAAAAATTCTTATTCTAATAAAAAGTTCCAATTGATACTTTAAGGAAAGTTAATTAAAACTTTTTGTTATTTAATTACCTTATGTAAGTGATTGTAATATAGTAACTTACTTTAGTCAAGTAACTTTTAATAAAAAAATAAATCTCAAATTAAAAACATTTACTAAAATACAATTGAACACCAAATACGACTTTATTACTTGTATAATAAAATTAGAGAGGAAAATTTATATTTAGAAAGGATTTATTCATGAGCACTATAGAAAAGATTCAAACTTTTATTATTCTTTTTGCTGTTACATGCGGCATCGTACTCGGACAATTTAATTTCATACATATGTATTCTGACAAATTTATTGTTCCCTTCTTATTTTTCATGCTATATGGATTATTCCTCAGCATTCCATTAAAAGAAATAAAAAACGGATTTCACAATTTAAAATTTGCTGGAACAAGTCTTACTATTAACTTCTTATGGACACCTTTACTCGCTTGGGGATTAGGTGCACTATTTCTTTCAGATCATCCCGCACTTTGGGTTGGATTTATTATGTTAATGGTTACTCCGTGTACAGACTGGTACTTAATCTTTACTGAAATAGCGAAAGGAAATGTAGCACTTTCTACTGCAATTTTACCTGTAAATTTAATTTTACAAGTACTACTCCTTCCCATTTATTTATTTTTATTCGCTGGTGTTATGAAGACTGTAGCGGTTTCTGTTTTAGTAGAAAGTATTGTTATCGTAATTGTCTTACCATTTTTACTTGCGCACGCTACAAAATTCATTATGAATAAACTGAAAAAAGCTGAAACGCTCGAGAATACACTCATTCCGTTTTTCAGCTCTGCCCAAATTGCATTTTTAAGTTTAGCAATCGTAGCGATGTTTGCATCACAAGGTAAATATTTACTACAAAATATGAATGTCGTTTTACTGTTACTCATTCCTATTCTATTGTTCTTCATCATTAATTTTGCACTCGGGCAATTTATCGGACGCATGATACGTTTATCTTATAAAGATACAGTAAGTCTAAACTTAACAACGTTAGCAAGAAACTCACCTGTTGCACTCGCTATTGCTGTAACAGCTTTTCCAGATGAACCTCTTATTGCACTTGCACTGGTTATTGGACCGTTGATTGAGCTACCAGTACTTGCTTGTGTTTCACAGGTGTTGTTACTTATTAAGAAAAAACGACAATACGCATAATAAAAAACGTCCCGTAATAGGACGTTTTTTATTTTTGAAAAATTTCATACAACACTTATTTCTTATGTATCAATACAAATGAAATAACCGAAACTACAAACGTAATAATCCCAATAATAATAAATATAATAGACGCGGAAATTGACTCTAGGGAATATCCCGTTATTGCAATTCCTATCGGAGTTGATACTAGTAATAACGAATTTAAGAAACCGAAAAATCTTCCTTGCACTTCATTTGGAATTAACTTTCTATACAACGCTCCAAAATATACATTACTTACTCCAAATGCAATTCCTGACAGGAAATAATAAACTGAAAATAATATCGGATTTAACGTCGTACCCATTGCCGCATTAAAAATCCCCATAATCGCAGTACATATAAAAGCAGTCGTAATCGTTTTATATGTACGAATCTTTTTCGTAATAAATGCTCCTATTAAAATCCCTATCGGTGATGCCGCAAAAACTATACTATACCATCGCGTAGAAAGATCCATTTCTCTAACAACTATTACTTGCAGTGAAAGTATACATGCTGCTCCAAGTAAATTAATGACCGCAGCGCTCATTAGTAATGTCTTCAACGATTTGTTACTATTAATAACAGAAAATCCCTCTTTAAAATCTTCATAAAAAGGCTTCTTCTTCTCTACTTTTAATTCACGTGGAAATTTGATTCTCATTAAAATTAAAAATGATACAACAAATGTAATTGCATCTAACAAAAATACTCCATGAAAATTAAAAATACTAATTAAAAAGCTAGCCATTAAAGGAATGGCGACCGATATGATTTGTATTGATATTTGCCTCAGCGTAATCGCCTGTTGAACATTCTTTTCTTCCACATATGTTACTAATGCTGCATTTGAAGCTGGAGTAAATAAAGCACTCCCAATTGAACGTATGATAAGTAAAATTAGTAACGGAATGTATAGCATTTTATTATAAAATGCTATAACTGCAATTAAAATCATAACGATACATCTCATAACATCCGCAACTATCATAAGCTTTCTTCTCGACATTCGATCTGCTAACGTTCCTGTTACAGGTGCAAATAAAATTGCCGCCGTTGCAATTGCAATATTTACCCCCGAAACGAGTAATGGCGAGTTTGTTAAATTCATTACCCATAACGGTAAAACAAGTGTAACCATAGAATTACCTATTAAAGAAATACAACTTGCCAAGAAAAAGTACGGAAAAATTTTATTGCTCCAAATACTTGTGCTATTCTCTTTTAAATCCTCAATTTCATTATTCACTGCGTCCTCCATTCTCCTCTTGTATATTTTCTTTAATTCTTCCTCACCACCTTTCAAAACCTCTATTTAAATGAGAAAAAACCTTCTTCAAAATAAGAAGAAGGTTTACTTATAACCATCTTCTTATCTTTTAGGACTTTTAGATCCTACAGGATTTAGCACCTTTATATAACATTAGGTTGCTGAGGCTTCGAAGGGCCAGTCCCTCCACCTCTCTTAATAAGAAGTTTTGATTCCATTATCCGAATTTATTATATATTACATCAAAATGATTTCAATATATTTTTCGATGCAGTTAAAAGAGGATGACATCTATCATCCTCTTTTAACAAATTTGTCATTATATTCACAAAGCCTCCCTAATTAAAAATTATTGGAAACGTAAATATAACGAAAGCTGCCCAAAGTCCGTAAATTGGCAAATACTTCGTAACGGCGTCTTGGATAGCTGTCGGTCCTGATTTGTTTTGCAAGAAACGCATATAGGAAAACATAATCCAAATGAGATTTGCCCAAATCAGTATGTTTACACCTAAAACAGCAAGTCTATTAGGTGTAATCCCGTAAGAAGAAAGTCTGAATACGATGGCTGACAATGCGACAGTGTCAATAATAAGTGCCAGAACAATTAAGGCAAAATTTATATAATCTGAAATGCTCTTTTTCTCGTCTGAATCACTCTCAACGATAGAAAATATAGTAACAGCCAATACACCAAGGAGTATTCCGTTAAAGGCCATTAAAAAATTACGATCCAAGAATGGATTTTTCCCCACCCAAATTACCGTTATAAGATAAATAAACAATGTGACCAGGACAAGTGGACTAAAAATTTTAGATATGTATGGCGTAATATTTTTAGCAAGTTTAAGATTCAATGATACTAAGTATGCAGCCACTACAGCGAGAGCGGCAGCTCCAAATAAAACAACATTACTAAAATAGAATTCACCTATATCCAAGTCAACAAAGCTAAATAATCGCATGGTGAATATTGCTAGTATCATTCCGCTCACTGCCATGCTCGCATAGAGAAGGCAATATTCTAAATTAAATTTAATATAAGCTAATCTTGTACTGCCTTTTGAATATTCATTTCCTGTAAACGCAAGCCCCAATAAGACCCATAACAATATAGGAAGATGTAAATACGCAAGGATACTGCTGTCTCTATAATTTAATGGCAACATATTAAGATACAACCCAGCAATTAGGAACAACGCTGTAAGGAAATAAATAATACTTTTTTTCGGGGTATTATTGTAAACAAAATAAGCAGCGATAAAGGGAATTACACCAAAAGCTAGGTTAATTGGAGCAATTGCTTCCTGCTCTACAAAGTGGAAAATGATTCTAGTGCTTAGCCCAGCTAGAATAGCTAACATGCCCATGAATAAGAAACCTTTTTGAAACAGTGATATTTTTTCTGCATTTGTCTTTCCCTTGAAATGCAACCTTTCATACCAGGCAGCTAGCACCTGAGAATCAGAGTTTTCATCCCATGCTTGTGAGAATGACTTTTTAAAAGCTTTCGGGTCTTTTCTATACATTCTCTCCAACTCATGAGGATTATCCATATTTTCAATAATCAAATTGTTAATGTCCATATTTATACCTCCTCTAATTTTAAAAAATAAAGTTGTTACCTTTTCCATAAAAAGCACCACACTTATTTATTATGATTTTGATTTTAATATAACTTTTATCGTTTTACAATAAAAATTTATTATTTTAGATGATAATTTTATTGCATATTTTCAGTTTCCCTCTTATCTTCTTATCTCCCCTTTATATAAAAGAAATGAGAAAGATGATATTAATATCCTAGTTAACACTAGCTTTTTAAATGATTTTTAGTGATAGTACCGAAAAAACTGTAATTATAAAATAAAAAAGCATGACATAAATTGTCATGCTTTTTTATCCATATATTTTTCCAAACCTAATCTGTTATAGAACCTTTTGTTTGTTGAAAGCACTTGTAATGATTGTATTATTTCTCGGCGGCTCCAAATCAAATTGTTCTTTTATTAAATAATTTAGTAAGTCATATCTCTTCTAATGTTGCTATCATTTCTCTTTGAATCAGAAAGATTTAAAAACAGAAATTAGAATGCTTATTAATTAATTCCATATCCTAAAGATGGCCTTCCACTATTCAGGGAACGCCATCTGTTTCCATTAATTATTACTTTTCTTTATTAATTTTTTCATTTCTCATTAACAAATAAGTAAAATGAATTTATTCATCTAGTTAAATTTTAAAGCGGTAAATCTTTTCGCTGGAAGACTCTCATCCCAAATCCATAAAGTATTATACCTACACCGATAAGAATAATAAATGGAATTGCTACACTATCTCCATTCAGAATTGCACTTGTATCGAATAACGTATTCAATGATAAATACTTCATCTTTTCAAGACTTTTACTTACTTGCCCCATCAGTTGGAATAGAAAGAATGCAACTGGTATCCCTGCTCCTAAAGCTAATGAGTTTTTTGATAAATTGAACAGGCAAGAGAAAAAGAAAGAAATACCACTAGTTGCAAACATTAATAAGAATAAACCTACGTTAAGCATAATAAAATCAGAAATATTGATATCTACATTGCCTTGGAAAATTTGAATCGCAGCTAGACCAACACCAGTTACGATTACAAACATCATGATAAGTGATGTAATTAAATATAAAGCTTGAGTTCTAACAACGGTACTTCGTTTTGTAGGTGTCGACAGTAAGTAAGCCATTGATCCTCTATCTACTTGAGAAGCAATGAGACTATTGGCTGTCATCATAATAAATATGACTGGTAGAAGGACACCATGCATTGAGTAAAAAGTAGAAGCAAGCATGCCAAGGAACGTTGTATTTTTCATCATATCCGCAAGCGGTGTCCCTTTTACCATATCTGTCATACCAGTTAGAGTAGTTGGTTCAAAAACGGCAATCATAACAGCTAGCATAGCACTAGTTATGACTGTGAATATGATCCATAGTTTAAAATTAGCTTTTAATGTTTGTTTGAAAATAGCTTTACTAAACATAGCTTTCTCTCCTTTTTAATACTGACTATTGAAATATTTCTCAAGTGTATACTTAATTTCTGTAATGAACTTGATATTGTAACCTTTTAACGTTTTTAGTAGTGTATTAATTTGGCGGTCATGCACATTTACAATTACTTGGTTTTGAGATCCACGTTTTTCCGTAAAATCAAATGGCTCTGCTAAAAACAGCTTATAATCCTCATGTGAATTAAACTCGATTTTATAAGCCTTTTCCTGATTGTACTTAATCTCTTTTGTCGATTTAACAGCAATAATTTTCCCGTCTTTTATAAGGGCAACCTTATCGCAGGTATGTTCGACTTCATCAAACATATGACTCGACATGAAAATTGTTTTTCCTTTTTTCTTTTGTTCATCCAAAATACTTATAAACTCTGCTCTCATAAGTGGGTCAAGACCCGTTGTCGGTTCATCAAAAATCAAGATTTCTGGATCAGCCATCAAAGCAGCTACAATGGCTGTCTTCTGTTTCATACCTTTTGACATTCTTTTTAAATTAGCAGTAGGATCAAGCTGTAGCTTTTTAATAATTGATTCCGCATAAGACATATCTTTTAGACCTAATAATTCGGCTTGTCTTTTCAAAAATTCGGTTCCTGTTGGCGCATCTGGGAATGCAATTTCTCCTGGTATATAGCCAATCATTTTTTTGATTTCAGCTGAATCTTTCCAACAATCCATTCCATTAATCGTTGCGTTCCCGCTTTGCGGCTTTAAAAATCCCATCATATGACGGATTGTTGTAGTTTTACCTGCTCCATTCGTACCGACAAAACCAAAAACTTCTCCTTTTTCAATTGAGAGGCTGACGTCAAAAATCCCGCGTCCGTCTCCATAATCTTTTGTCATGTTGTTTATGTCAATTAATGGCACTTTGTTCGCCTCCTCCCTCATTTTTAGAATTCCGATCATAGAACTTCATAAAATAATCTTCAAGCGTAAACTTGATTTCAGAATAAAAATTCAAATCATAATCACTTATGAAAGCGATAAAATCGTTTATATCCGCATCATTCACACGTAGTTCTGCTTGATTTTCATGAGATTTGAGAGAGAGTACATTTATTTTTTTATGAGAAGATACTTCAATTTTAAAACGTTCGAACACTTCTTTTGAACTGAATTCCACTTTAAACGTTTTCTCCTCATTATGGCGCAAATCGTCTGCAACAAAAGTAGATATTAATCTACCATCCTTAATAATAGAAATTTTGTCGCATGTAGCGTCAATTTCATTGAAAATATGACTTGAAAGCAATATCGTTTTTCCTTTTGCTTTTTCCTCTTTAATAAATTCAATAAACACCTTTTGCATAATCGGATCGAGAGCACTCGTTGGTTCATCAAGAATTAGTACTGCTGGATCATGCATAAAAGCAGTGACAATCGCTAGTTTTCGCTTCATACCAAGCGACATACGTTTCAAACTACCGGATGCATCTAGCTTAAATTTTTCTATTAAATAATTGGTATATGTCATATCTTTGATTCCACGCAATTGTGCCATCATCGCAATAAACTCTGTTCCTGTCAGCGACTCAGGTAAAGCTACCTCACCTGGTAAGTAACCAAGATCCTTTTGAATTTCGCTTGCTTTTTCCCAACTACTCATTCCATTTACAGAGATTTTTCCGACTTGAGGACGAGAAAAACCCATAATATGCCGAATTGTCGTCGTCTTCCCGGCTCCATTCGGTCCTAAAAAGCCATACACTTCACCTTTTTCTACCTTAATCGAAACATCGAATACGCCGCGATTATGACCATAATCTTTTGTTAAATTATCAATCTGTATGACAGGCATATGAATAGCTCCCTTCATGTTTAATTTTATTTTCGTACTAACACTTCGTGTTACTCGACAGACTACTTATTTTTTATCCCGTTCATAACAAATTGAACGACATCCTCAATTTCCTCTTCACTAATAATATGATTTTCCATGAGTACAAAACGAGAAACAAAAAATCCTGCCAGTAAGGTAAATAACATCTTTAAGATTCGATCAGCTGGAAGATCAATCAGCTCTCCTTGCTCTTTGAATTGTTCTACAATATTTTCAAATAATACAGGAACATGTTTTATAAAGTATGGTTTTAGCTCTTTTTTCAATTCTTCTTTATAAATAATCTCCTTAACAATGACTCGAAATATTTCTTTATTTTCCGTAATAAAAGCAACCCTATTTTTCAATAAATTACGTAAAAACTCCTCAAAAGATGTTGTCTGTTCTAACATAGTTTCCTCTATCAATTCCTTAGCCATGTTCGGGAAAAAGTCATTTACAAACGGTAAAATAACAGAAAGTAATAATTGGTCTTTCTTTCCGTAATGCTTAAAAATTGTTCCTTCGGATACGCCTGCAACTTTTGCTATCTCTGCTGTCGATGTATTCGCATAACCTTTCTCAGCAAACAATTTAATCGTTGTCTCAATAATCCTTTGCTGCTTTTCTGTCTTACCTTTTATGAGACCTTGAGCAATTATTGTATCAAAAATTGGATTTGACAATTCTATTCCTCCTTTTAAAAAGTGAGTAATCACTCACTAAACTTATTATAAGAAACAAAAATATTAAAGTCAACATAAAAGTGAGTAATCACTCACTTTTATGTTCTGAAAAATATTATTTAGAAACAAAAAATTAACGTTATATATAAGTCTTCAGACATCTGGTCAAATTAGCATTTTATAGACTTATCGTTTGTTTATTTTTTTATACTAAATACGTATTTTACAATATATAAAAAAGATTCAGCATTTAAATTTTTCTCTAGTGTAATAAGTTTTCACCTAACACATCAAAACCCTTAGCAAATGAACCATTTTTGTAAAAAGAAAAAGCATGACATAAAATTGCCATGCTTTTTCTTTTCTATTTCTATTTCTATTTTCAAACCTAACACAGAAAATTTTAATTGGGAAAGAAGTTTTTTATACATTAAAACAACTTAATTCTCAAACACAAAATTAATCTTATTATCTTTCCACTCTAACTTCGCATCAAATGTTTTTTCGCCCTTTTTAAATCCTTTAATTAAATCGGTCTTCTCACCTTTTAAAAGCTTAGTCATATTCTTTTGCGAAATTGTTTTACTTAATATTTTCTTCGAGATGGTAAAATCACATTGTGTCGTGTTGTAATTAGAACAGCCGTAAAACGTTGATTTATCAATTACATCGCCATCACATTTTTTACAGCTACCAACCTTTTTACCTGTTGTAAATTTCGATCCTTTTCGCTCAATCGATTCAACATGTAATCCAGTGAAATCCCACTTCTCAGACATTTCCACCGCATCTTCAATAATTTTAGCTGATAATTTTTTCGTTTGTTCCATAAAAGTTGCTGGTGATGCTGTACCTTCCCCAATTTCCGCAAGGCGCTGCTCCCATTTTGCGGTCATTTCTGGTGAAGCCAGTATTTTATCACCGATTGCGGTAATTAATACTTTTCCTTTATCGGTCGCATACACTTGGTTTTTCTTCACATCTATATATTTACGGTCTTTCAGCATCGTAATAATTCCAGCGCGAGTCGCTTCCGTACCTAAACCTTCTGTTTTCTTTAATACTTTCTCAAGCTCTTCGTTCTCTAAATACTTACCTGCCGTTTTCATTAACGTAATAAGTTGTCCTTCTGTATAACGCTTCGGTGGTTGTGTTTTTCCTTCTTTCACTTTCACCTTTACAACTTTTCCTTCTTCACCTTCAGCTACAATTGGAAGAATGGTTTCGTCATCTTTATCGTCTTGGAAAATAACTTTACGCCATCCTTCTTGAATTTGCTGTTTTCCTTTTGAAATGAATTCAGCACGTTCATCTACAAGCGTTACAATCGTTGTATAGTCAAAGATTGCAACTTCATAATGAGCGGCAATCAGTCTTCTTACGATCATATCGTAAATTTTCTTTTCATCACCTGATAATCTGCTTGGGTTTGTAACTTGCTCTGTCGGAATAATCGCGTAGTGATCTGTTACTTTCTTTTCATTCACATAACGCTTATTATTCATAATCGATTCAACCGGAGCCGGTAATAAACCTTTATATTCATCAAACTGACTTAACTTCTGTAAAATATCAGGGAACGTTGCTGCCTCTCCTTGGGTAACATAGTTGGAATCCGAACGAGGGTAAGAGACAATTCCTTTTTGATATAATGCTTGCGTTATATCAAGCGTCTTTTTCGGTGAAAATTTAAATGCTTTATTTGCCGTTGCTTGTAGTGATGATAAGTTAAATAAAAGCGGAGGTTGAAACTCTTTACGCTCCGTTTTCATTTCCTTCACTACTGCCGGTTTACCTTGGCAAAACGCCGCAATTTTATTCGCCATATCTGGATCTTTTAAGCGGGATTCACTATCCTTCTCCCATTTCCCCTCATACTTCTTTCCTTCTATATTAAAGGTTGCGAACACTTCCCAGAACGGCTCTGACTTAAAGTTTTCTATTTCCTTTTCACGCTTTACGATTAACGCGAGTGTCGGTGTTTGTACACGACCAGCTGAAAATACATCATTCATTCCTTTTTTCTTTAACAAAATACTAAACACACGTGATGCATTCATACCAACAACCCAGTCAGCACAAGATCTTGTGTATGCTTCGTAATACGTATTAATCGTGTCTGATTCATCAAGCAAGTTTTTAAATCCTTGGTAAATAGCTTGCTTCGTTAAAGAGGAAATCCAAAGACGCTTCATTGGCTTTTGCACGTTGCAAAGATTAATTATATTCCGTACAATCAATTCCCCTTCACGCCCAGCATCGCCCGCGTGAATAATTTCTGTTACCTGTGGATTATGTAACAGCTGTTTCACAACGTTAAATTGCTTATACTTCGACTTTGTTACTTCAAATTGAAAACGCTCTGGAATCATCGGTAACGTATTAAGTGACCATTTTTTCCACTCTGCGTGATAATGTTCTGGATTACATAACTGCGTCAAATGACCAATTGCCCATGTACAGTACGCTCCATTTGGAAATAACTCATTCGCTTCTACTTCTAAATATCCATCTTTCCGGCGATATTTAAATTGTGAAACAAGAGCCAAACCTTGATCTGGTTTCTCGGCAATAATTAATTTCATTTTATAACTCCCTATCTGTATTCCAGTGTTACTTTCATTGTCTATCTGTTTAGAAGCGATGATAAAAACAACAATCTTATTTATCATTCGCGGATTACTCCCTGTAATGGGATAACTATAATATTATACGCTTATTCTTTATGGCTTCACAATAGAAACTCTTCATTTAACTCTTACATTCACATGCTCATAAGTAAAAAGACGCCCCCAAAAATCAGGAGCCTTCTTACTTACATTAATTAAATTGTGCAGATATAAATAAGCATAAGTACTCTCCATATAAACATATGATGAAATGAACGATAGGACAGGGAGGTATCATAATGTTCGCTTACACATTAACGGCCTTAACACTTTGTTGTATCTCAATTCTTATTACATCATATATTTCTAAACGCAAGGGTACCCTAATGGAGTATATGGTATTTATTATGTCTTTTAGTATGAGTATCAGTTTAAGTATCGGTTTTTATTTTGGTATTCTTTTTAAAGGTGAATTGCTCTATTCCACTTTGCTTGCCGTATTAATTAGTGGTTGTATCGGTTTTTTTATCGGTCTACGTTTTCACCTATATACTGCTTTAGAAGGCATGTTCTCTGGCTTAATGGCAAGTATGATGGGAGCAATGATTACAGAAATGTTAAATGCTCAACAAGCTCATAGTATACTGTTTATTAGTCTTTTACTTACGATAACAATAACTATGTCATGTATGATTCAACTTTTATCAGAAACTTTTTCTGCTTTTATCCAAAGGCGTTTTTTGTTATTACTATCAATTAGTGTGGTAATTATCGTTGCCGTATTCGTGACATTCCCAGATCATACTCCCCCACCTTCACCCGGGCATGATCAAAATATACATTGACTCTTGCAACGAAAATGAATAAGCAGCTATCCATAGGATAACTGCTTCATATTATTCTGGCTTATTAGGAATATTTTGGTTTGGAACATAATCAGATTTATAATCTTTATATTTCACTTCCGTTACCATCCCTGCTGAAGCATGATGTAAATCGTGACAATGGAACATCCACTCACCCGGATTATCTGCTACAAAGGCTACTTCATATTCTTCTCCCGGTTTTAAGTTCAATGTATCTTTTACAATTGGAGAACCTTCTATCGGTTTTCCATCTTTACTCAACACCTGGAAGAAGTGACCATGTAAATGCATTGGGTGATTATCCATTTTAGAACGATTTACCAATTTCACTTTTACTAAATCATCCTTTTTCACTTGAATTGGGTCAATATCCGGAAATACCTTTCCGTTAATTGTATATACCATTTCATTTCCATTCATTTTCGTATTTAAGTCCATATTATATGTGGCAGTATACTGTTGGTCTAACGTGAAACTACCTAATTTTTTAGCACCATATTTCGTCATATCTAATTTCGGTAATTTTTCTTTTTCGTTTGCTTTATCTTTCATCTCTTTGCTGCCATCATATTCAATAACAGCTTTCATTCCTTTTGCACCTTTATTTGCTGAATGCTCTTCAATATACCATTTCCCAGGATTATTAGCAGTAAATTCAATATCATAACGTTCACCCGGTGCGATTGAAATTACTTGATCCTTTATAACTTTTGGATCGTTTATTGGTTGACCATCTGTCGCAATTACTTTTATATCATGACCGTGAACATGTATATCATGTGATAGATAACCAGCATTAACGAGTCGCAGACGAACTTTATCTCCCTTATTCACTTTTAATGGTTCTACTAAATCCCCGCTTTTACCATTGATTGTGAATAAATCATACATACTCATATTATGACCTTCCATCTTCATATTTCCATGGTCCATTCCTGTCATATTGCCAGAATCTTTTTTATCACTGTCCATGTCCATACCAGAATGGTCCATACCCTTCATATCATCATTCTTTTTTGTATTGTCATTATCCATACTAGATTTTTTACTGTCTGCTTTTTCTGTTTTTCCTTTTGTCATTTCTTTTAACTGTTTATTAATCTCTTCTTTATCTGTTATCCATTCATCCAACATTAATGTGTAATCTTTATCATACTTTTCCTTTGTATCTTCTACAATGAGTGCTCCATACAAACCTCTATCTAATTGATTTACAGAATCTTGATGCGAGTGATACCAGTACGTTCCTGGTACGTTCGCTTTAAATTCGTAGGTAAAACTTTTTCCAGGTTCAACCGCATCTTGTGTCACGCCTGGAATTCCATCCATATTATTTGGGACAGGATATCCATGCCAATGAACAGATACCGGTGCAGATAATTCATTTTTTAATGTCACTTTCACTTGTTCACTTTTTTTCACCCGAATTTCTGGACCAGGAGATGAGCCATTAAATGTCCAGACTGGAACAATAACACCGTTACCTAACTTTTGCTTTTCTTCTCTCGCTATTAAAGTAACTTCTGGTCCTTTTTCAACCTTCAATGGTTTTGTAGCTGTTTCAGTCTGTGATGTTTTTTTATCTTTCATATTTTTATGATCATTTGTTGTATTTGTAGTCGCAGAACATGCAGCAATTAAAAATATTACAGAGACCGTAAGAGCTGTTAATACAAATCGCTTCATGGAAAATCCCTCCTTTTTCTTTGTCAAAATCATTGTAGAAGATGATTTTCAAGAAAATATGGAGATTTAAAATGAACAAAATAAAAAGGCGCTCAAAATTGAGCACCTTTTCTACTTATTATTTCGTAACAACCTCATCTTCCTTTACATTCACATTATTTTCTCTCATAAACGCTTCAATCTCTTCCACTTCTCTAATGATATCTTTTGACAAGTTTTCATGTCCGTCTTCCGTTACAAGAATATCATCTTCAATACGAATGCCAATTGATTCTTCTTCAATATAAAGACCAGGTTCAATTGTTATAACCATACCTTCTTCTAACACTCTATCTTTATATGTTCCTACATCATGCGTATCTAAGCCAAGGAAATGGCTCACACCATGATAATAGTATTTTGATAACTCTTCATCTTCTTGAATTAAACCAATAGCTTTACACTCTTCTGCTAGTACCTTTTTTGTATGCTCATTTAATGCAGAAAACTTTACTCCTGGCTTAATGAGTTCTGTTGTTTCTTTCAATGCTTTTAATACGATATTATATATTTGTTTTTGGCGACTAGAGAATGTTCCATTTGCCGGGAATGTATAACTAATATCAGCGTTATAGTAGTCTTTTTGAGCGCCTAAATCTAGTAATACTAAATCACCATTTTGAATTTGTGCATCATTGTCTTCATAATGAAGAACTGTAGCATTTTTCCCACTTGCCAAAATTGTATTGAACGCATGATGTTTAATGCCAGATGATTTCAATGTGAAATCAAACTGAGCTTCTAATTCATACTCCATCATGTCTGCTTTTGCATGCTTAAGTACGTTATAAATGCCCTCTTTCGTTACAGCAATCGCTTCTTTCACAATTTCAATTTCTTCTTCTGTTTTAAACACTCGCAATTCACAAATATTCGGATATACATTACCAATTGTTACGTGTGGATATTGTTCTCTTACATGTTTAGCAAATGCTAATGTTTTTGTCTCCGTACCATTCCACTCACGACGTTCTAAATCTAAATATAGATGTTTCACATTTTCTGTAAAAAGTACATTTGACATTGTTTTTTCAAAGCTATCTAAATATACAACTTTCTTTATACCTGAAATTTTCTCTGCTTCTTCGTTAGAAACTGTTTTACCGACCCACTTTTCCATTACTGGATCTGACTTTTCAATGAAAAGTGTTTCCTCTACACTGCCTCCAACTTTCTTCAACATGAAAATAACATTTGGTTCATCGATTCCTGTTACATAGTAAAAATTTCGATTTGGCACAAATTTATAATGTGCATCGGCTGACATATGAGGTGCTTGTCCAGCAAATAAAATAGTAATGGATTCATCTGGTAATGTGTTTACTAATCGTTCTCTATTTTGAGCAAAAAATGTTGATTTCATAATAATCCCCCTAGCGTTCTATGTATAATAAAAAAACTAATGATCTAATCAATTCATTTTATTATTGTTACAATTTTTCGTCAATTTTTAACCTTTTTTGATGGTGTTGACATAATTAAAATTACACGTTACAATAACTATACATTAGTAAGTAACTAATGTAATTAACTTTAACTAGAGGTGAAACAAATGAAAAACATTTTATTCCGTATTAACGAATTATCAAAAAAAGAAAAAGTATCTGGATTAACAGTTGATGAAAAACAAGAACAACAAATGTTGCGTCAAAACTATACACAAACATTTCGTGGAAGCCTAGATTCCATTTTATTAAACACAAAAATTGTTGATCAAAATGGTCTTAACGTTACACCAGCCGCATTACAAGATGCTCAAATACGTTTAAAATTAAGCAAATGAGTTCCGCGCTAAAGGATTTTAATAAAACATAAAAAGAGCTGGATTTCCTATTTAGAAATTCCAGCTCTTTTTATTGTCTTTTCTAATCTAGTAAACGAACGATACATCGCAATTCTCCATGACACAATCATGGCAAATGCAAGTAAGAAAAACATTCCACTTAACTCCGCTAAATCAATCGATTGACTTAAATATGATTTCAACGCTACTCGTACAGCTAATAATCCGACTAAAATAAATATAAATGCTTTTGACGGTTTCATATATATTTGTTCACTTCTTATCTCAAACTTCGTTGTTTTAATAAGGAATATAGAGAAAATAAGTCCTATACTAATCGCCTCTACTATTTCTAACGATGTTAATCGAAACTCTGGTAAGAAGTACATCATTGCGCCAGTACTCATAAAAATTGGCGGCAATATTATTTTCTTTTTCGTTACCGGCTTTTTCGCTGCTTTAAAGCGAAGAAACATGACACCAACCGCCATACAAACTGCTACAATACTTGATAAAAGTGCTATCATCCTCTCCACTCCTATCTATTTAACAGATTTTTTGAGTAAAATCATAAACCAAACGAGCCCGATACTTATAATAACGTGACCTAATCCAGCCATATGGCTTAAACCGTTAAAGTCAGTTCCATTTACTTGTAGAAGACCTCTCCATAGCATTGTAGCAATAGTAAAAATTAATCCGACATTATAAACTACAAACCATGCACAAAAGCTCTTTGTTTCTTGTGCATGAAATACTTTAAATAGACCCAAAGCAATTAAAAAGAATACGAAGCCGAGCACTAATACATGTGTATGCACTAATTGCAACATTGTGGATCCTTTAATTCCTTGTGCTTTCGAGTACTCCCTTGCAAAAACTCCTGATAATAAACCGATAATTAAGTAGCTGAATGCTGCATTATATAATTTCTTCATTTTATTCCTCCTGTTGTAAACTTTCCATATTCGCTGCAATCATTTTACGCAAAGTTTATGAACGGAATATGAACAAAATATTACATTCAACATTTAAATATAAAAAAACCATTCCACAATTCATATTTGTGGAATGGTTTTTCAACTTATTTTAAATCTTCTATTGAGAAAGCACCTGGAAGTAATTGCTCAACAGTCACTTCTTTTTCATCGCCTTTTACATTCGTTAGTAATACAGGCATTTTCGGTTCACAGAATTCAGCAATTACTTGTCTACACGCACCACACGGTGAAATCGGTCCGTCCGTTTCGCCTGTAATAACTAAGTAGCTAAAATCGCGTTCACCTTCTGATACTGCTTTAAAGATCGCTGTTCTTTCTGCACAGTTACATAAACCGTAAGAAGCATTTTCTATATTACAACCAGTATAGATTTTCCCTTCTTTCGTAACTAACGCTGCACCAACAGGAAATTTCGAATACGGAATATATGCTTTTTCTAACATTTTATTTGCTTCTTCAATATATTTTTTCTTATCCATATTATTTCCTCCTCAAAGTAAGTGTAATGATGATTAGTCAGTAATAACTGTATGCACTAATTTAGGAGCTACTGCTGTTTCAGCGATAGAAATGTTCTCATAAATTTTAGCTTTTACATCTTCTACATTTTCGCGATTTGCGTAAATCGTTACGAGCGGCTCGCCTTCTTTTACTGCATCGCCCACTTTTTTACGTAACATTAACCCTACTGCTAAATCAATTTCATCTTCTTTTGTTGCACGGCCAGCACCAAGTAGCATAGCTGCGATACCGATTTCATCTGCAACAATGTTAGAAATAACACCTGAAGTTTTCGCAGGTACATCAATTACATATTTCGCTTGTGGCATTTTTTCTGGATTATCTACAATCGAGCTATCTCCGCCTTGATTGCTTAAGAACTCTTTAAATTTCTCAGTTGCTTTTCCGTTTTTCATCACTTCAATTAGCATTTCACGCGCTTCTTCTAATGTATTTGCTTTTTTCGCAAGTACGACCATTTGACTTCCTAATACGAGTACTAATTCTGTTAAATCTTCTGGACCTTCACCTTTTAACGTATCAATCGCTTCTTTCACTTCTAGAGCGTTACCAATTGCAAAACCAAGTGGTTGTGACATATCTGAAATAACAGCCATAGTTTGACGTCCTACATTATTTCCGATACGTACCATTGCATGTGCTAATTCTTTTGCATCTTCTTCTGTTTTCATGAATGCGCCAGCACCTGTTTTTACATCAAGTACGATTGCATCTGCACCAGCTGCAATTTTTTTACTCATAATTGAACTTGCGATTAAAGGAATTGAGTTTACTGTTCCTGTTACGTCGCGTAATGCATAAATCTTTTTATCTGCAGGTGTTAAGTTTCCTGTTTGTCCAATAACAGCTACTTTGTCACGGTTTACAATATCAATGAACTGCTCTTTCGTAATTTCAACGTGGAATCCTTCTACCGCTTCTAATTTATCAATTGTTCCGCCCGTATGTCCTAAACCACGACCAGACATTTTTGCTACCGGTACATCTAAAGCAGCTACTAATGGTCCTAATACTAATGTTGTTGTATCACCAACACCACCAGTTGAATGTTTATCTACTTTAATTCCTTCAATTGCTGATAAGTCGATCGTTTCACCAGACTCAACCATCGCCATCGTTAAATCTGCGCGTTCGCGATCTGTCATATCTTTAAAGAAGATTGCCATAGCCAGTGCGCTCACTTGATAATCAGGAATACTTCCGTCTGTATATCCATTAATAAAGAATTTGATTTCTTCAGTCGTTAATTCTTTACCGTCACGTTTTTTCGCAATAATATCTACCATTCTCATTACAATCACCATTCCTTTTTATATGATATGAATCTATTAAAATAATAAGCCCACGATTGTTGCTGATAAGAAACTTACTAATGTTGCACCGAAAAGTAATTTCAAACCAAATCTTGCGACTACATTCCCTTGCTTTTCATTTAAGCTCTTAACTGCTCCTGCAATAATTCCAATTGAAGAGAAGTTTGCAAATGAAACTAAGAATACAGATATAATCGCTGTCGTTCTATCTGAGAAATTAAAGTTCCCTTGTGCTAAATCTGTCATGGCGACAAATTCATTTGATACTAATTTTGTTGCCATAATATTTCCGGCATTAACAGCTTCATGCCAAGGTACACCCATAATAAATGCAAATGGCGCAAATACATAACCAAGAATCTCTTGGAATGAAATACCGATTACACCTTTAAATACGGCATTAATGAATGCGATAAGAGCAACGAAACCAATTAACATAGCTGCTACTGTAATCGCAACTTTAAATCCATCAATAATGTATTCCCCTAATACTTCAAAGAAGGTCTTCTTCTCTTCTTCTTGTACTTCTAACATATCTTCTTCCTCAGTAACTTCATACGGGTTAATGATAGAAGCAATGATGAAGCCACCGAATAAGTTAAGCACTAAAGCGGTTACAACATATTGTGGTTTTAATAACACCATATACGATCCAACGATAGACATTGAAACGGTAGACATTGCAGATGCACATAATGTATACATTCTTTTCTCTGGCAATAATCCTAGTTGTTTCTTAACTGAAATAAACACTTCAGATTGTCCTAAAATTGCAGAAGCAACAGCGTTATATGATTCTAGTTTCCCCATTCCATTTACTTTACTTAATGCTAGACCGATAGATTTCACAATAATAGGTAACACTTTAATGTGTTGCAAAATACCGATTAAAGCTGATATAAATACGATTGGCATTAATACACTTAAAAAGAACGAAAACTCTTTTTGATTTACTAATCCACCAAATACGAAATTCACACCGTCAGCGGCATATTTTAATAGCTCTCCAAAACCATCTGCTATTCCGCTAATTAATATATTCCCTATACTTGTATTTAATAATAAAAATCCCAAAATGAATTGTAATATAACCATCGTTATGATTGGGCGATATTTGACTTTCTTTCTATCATTACTAGCAAGCCAAGCGATACCTAAAATCAATACGAGGCCTAAAACACCGATTAAGTATTTCATAAGCCGTCTCCTCCCATTCGTATCCGCTTACATCTTTTTCAATTGTTAAAGCAATAGATACACTTTACTTTGTGTATCTATTGCTTTTGACTTCATTAATGATTAGTAGTTATCTGTAGCACCTTTTGCATCATTTAATACGATTGCAACACTAGCACTTGCTCCAACGCGAGAAGCTCCAGCAGCTACCATTTTTTCTGCATCTTCACGTGTACGAACGCCACCAGATGCTTTTACACCAACCTTTGGTCCAACTGTTTTACGCATTAATGCGATATCTTCAGCAGTTGCTCCGCCAGTTGAGAATCCAGTTGAAGTTTTTACGAAATCAGCACCAGCTTTTACTGATAATTCACAAGCGCGTACTTTCTCTTCATCTGTTAATAGGCAAGTTTCAATGATTACTTTTACAAGAGCTTTTCCTTTTGCTGCTTGTACTACTTCATAAATGTCTTTTTCAACAAGTTCGTCGTCGCCATCTTTTAAAGCGCCTACGTTGATTACCATGTCAACTTCAGTTGCACCTTTTGCGATAGCATCTTTTGTTTCGAAAGCTTTTGTTTCAGTAGTACTTGCGCCTAATGGGAAACCGATTACAGTACAAACATCTACATCATGTCCAGCTAATTCCTCAGCAGCTAGCTTTACCCATGTAGGATTAATACAAACAGAAGCGAATTTATATTCCTTTGCTTCTTCGATTACTTTCATAACATCTTCTTTAGTAGTATTAGCTTTTAAAATTGTATGGTCAATTAACTTTGCAATGTTCATTATCTTCACTCCTCATATCTTTTAACAACTTCATTCTAACTCTTAGTTGAACAAATGTAAATACACTTTTGAAATTTTGTTCATTCTTTTTGAAAAGGCATTTTTCTGTAGTAAGTAAAGCTTATTCTAACTAAGAAACACTTTCTATTTAAAATCAAAACTTTTATATTAACAATGGTAGTATGTATCTCAATATCCATAATTATTTTAAAAAAAGCAATTTGTATTCAAACAGCACTCCCATAATTCATACATAACAAAATAAAAGGCTTTCTCAAAATTTAATATCTTGAGAAAGCCTTTTATTTCTAATCTTTTTGATAATGTAACAGTTCTTTTGCTGTATGCTGATCGATAATTAATACATTTGCATATCCGCCACGTAACGCACCATCAATTGCTTTTATTTTTCTATTACCACCAGCAACTAAAATAGAACGTTTCTTTAATTTCAGTTCCTCTAACTCAATTCCAATGGTCCGCTTATTAATTTCTTCACTACTAATATTTCCATCCCCATCAAAGAAACGTGAACAAATGTCACCGACCGATTGTTTTTTGAGTAAACTTGTTTCATCCTTATCGAAATAACCTAATCGGAATAATAGCGCTTCGTCTCGCACTGTCCCTACAGTGAAAATTGCAATATTCGCTTGTTTCCCCATTTCGATAATGTGATGAATATGTCGATCCTGCTCTACTAATTCCTTTGTCACTGCATTATCAAATATAACTGGAAGAGGTAGATTTCTTGGCGTCGTTTGAAAAGCATCTGCAAATAAAGCAATTGTTTCATTCGCATATGTATTTACACTCGAATGACTAATACCGCCTTTTAACTGAACGACTTCTACACCTTTTACATGTTGCGGTACAATTTTTCTAGCGATTTCATACATCGTCATTCCCCAGCTTACACCAACGATATCACCATTTTTAACCGTCTTTTCCATATACTCAGCTGCATATTTACTAATATACTCTGTAATCGTTGCGTATTCTGGCACTGGAGAAAATACGACATGCGCCTCTAACAAATTGTACTTTTCTTTCAGTAAATTTCCAACGTTATCTAAATCAGCAAATGGATCAGCTATACTAATTTGAACAAATCCTTTTTCTTTCGCGTACTTTAATAACCTAGAAATCGTCGGTCTTGAAATATTTAGTTTGTTAGCAATTTCTTGCTGACTATAATCTGATTGATAATATAATCTTGCAACTTCAACGCTTAATTGTTGTTTATCTTTATCCATAGTAACTCGCTACATATCCTTTCCTGTATTTCCTTTTCGTTACAAGCATTATACAGCTTTATGTAATAAATTTCGACTACAGAATTTTATCTACCTGAACTTCTACACCGCTTAGTATATGCAATGAAATTTAATCAATGGGGATTATGTCCCTCCCCTACTGATTATCATCCCTCACAAATTAGGCGTTTACGGGCGACTCGGCTCCCATAATGTAGAATCTTTTTATTAAGCAAACAGGTCGGATTATTGAGAAACTCATTTTTAAAACTCAAATTAGTATGTAAGTGTGAAATTAATTGTAAAATAGTATAGTTTTAGAATAAATAAGAGAAATAACCACTATTGATTATTTCTCTTTTCATATACATATTTATTTTTGGAAAAATAATCTAACCCCAAATACTAATAATACTGCGCCCGTAATACCCTCCATTATACGGTTCACTCGTTCTTTTCTTAAAAAAGTTCTTAATTGACGTATTAGCGAGATATAAAGCAAATACCATATTGCGGTCAAAGTCGTAAATGTGACTCCTAATAAAAGAAATTGGAGGAAATGATTTTGATTACTTACAATAAATTGAGGTAAAAAACTAAGGAAGAACACAGCAGTTTTTGGATTTAAAATTGCCGTAGTAAATCCTTGTCTAAAGCTTTTAATTGCCCCAATATTCTTAGAGTCCATTTCTATTGGACCCGACATATCTTCTTTTTTATGTAAGGCACTTTTAATTGACTTTACAGCTAAGTAAATTAAATAAAAAGCCCCAGCATATTTTATAAATGTAAATAACATAGCAAATTTCATTAGAATAGCAGAGAGTCCTAACGTAGCCATTATTGTATGAATCATCATTCCAGATATCGTTCCTAAAACTGTCTTTATCCCACCACTTTTACCATGCGAGATAGTATTTTTTGTAACTAGTGCAAAACCAGGACCAGGCATCATTATGATTAACATTGCTGTAAGGATAAATAATAGATAATTTTCCATGTTATGGTATTTACTTTCCAATTTTTAGTTTTGCTTACAGTATAGCTTTTTTCATTAAAACATTAAATATAAAAGACTTGATCAGAAATTTATATATCAATTTACAAGTCCACCTCTCACAAAAAACAGGATAAAAAAATAAACAGCGGAACTAGCCCACTGTTTACTTCGCCACACCTTCATGTAATTTTTCTGTATAATCTTTTACGTCTTTCCAGCTATCTTTCGCTGTATTCAAATCTTCTTTTATGAAGGTAAATTCTTCCGGACTAATTCCTTTTACGTTTTGTAGTAAATTATTATATTTTGCCCCTACTGTATACCATTGATTCGATATATTTTGCAATGCTGTAATTGCTGCATCAATCGTTTCAGTCATGTTTGTTGTTTTATTTTTTACATCCGTTAAAATTGCGACTTCTGCTTGTGCCCCAGAAATTCTATCCTTTAAATTGGCGATTTCTCTTTCTGCATTTGCAATATCTTTTTTCGCGACAGCAATCATTGGTCCGCCAGCAAGGCATGTTATTAACGCTACACAAAGTACCCCACCAGCGATAACCATATCATTACTCTTTTTAATTGAATCATTATATGTATTGATTTGTTGCTCTAAAGCTGGAATACCAGCATTCGTACTTGCTAAAATCGAGGTTAGTTGATTTGTATCCGCTTTAAAGCTATTTGTATCTTTCGCCATTCTATCACGAAAGGCTTTCAAATCTCCTAATAATACATCTACCTCATTTTGATTCTTTACAATATCCGCATACAATTTTTCTAAATCCGCTTTTAACTTTACGCTATCTTTTTGATCAATTGCTATTAGCATGCTACTATAATACGCTTGAAAAGTATTATTGTAATCAATAATATTTTGATCCGTTTTCATAATTTGCGGCTTCATATGATCTAACCAATACGCCGCGTTAATTTTTGCATCTCGTTGGTGCTGAATCATATTTCCTTTAAACTCACTATTAATCGAACTTATTTTACTCAAATCAGTCTCTTGCTGATTTCGAATTAAGCTTGCATATGAATCCATTGCGAATATGCTCGATGTCGTTTGTGCCATTACATCTTGGAATCCAGCTGGCCCTAACGAATAATTTCCCGCACTTTCTTGCAATGTTTTTACGTTTTGTTCTGCTGCAAAAGGATGTAAAGGAAATACATTACTCGTTGCCACCCCAGCAATCATTAACGTTAAAAGACATTTTTTATAAAATCTTTTCTGCATACTTTTCACCTGTTTTCTTTATAAGGGTATAAAGTGAAACTTTAATCAGTGGGGATTTTCTTCATCCCCCACTGATTATTAGCCCTCACCAATCGGACTTTTAGGGGCAGCCCGATCCCCACCTAAATTCTTTGCTTTCGCTGCATTTTGAGTTGGGGGTCTTACTGCCCATTAAAGTCGGATAAAAAGCTCCTGCTCACAACTGAACAGGAGCTTCAAATCTTTCATCAATACGTAACGCTCTAACGATTCGTATTTAATTAAGCTTTTTTCGTATCTACTACTTTAATATCTTCAGCATAAATCTTTTCTGCATAGTCTTTAATGTTTTTCCAGCTATCTTTCGCAATGTTTAAATCTTCTTTAATGAAAACAAGGTCATTCGGACTAATTGAATCTACATTTTGAAGTAAAGAATTGTATTTTGATCCCATTGTGTACCATTGGTTTGAAATGTTTTGCAACGCTGTAATTGCAGTATCAATTGTATTTGTTAAATACTCCGTTTGTGTCTTAATGTTCGTTAACCCAGCTACTTCTAATTGAGCAGTTGTAACTTGTCCTGTTATTTTTTGAATTTCAGCTTGTGCATTATCAAGCTCTTTTTTTGCTAATACGATTCCAGCTGTACCACCGCCTACAGCTGCTGTACCACCTGCAATTAACGCGACTCCTAACGGCGTTCCTGCACCTGTAGCAATAACTACTGCACCACCAATAATTGCAATTGGCCCTAGAGCTGTCGCAACTGATGAACCGATAATAATTGCATTATATTTACTAATTGCTTCATTGTACGTTGTAATTTGATTTTGCAATAGCGGAATTCCAGCGTCTTGACTAGCTAAAATAGATGTAATTTGATTTGCATCACCCTTAAAGTTTTGCGTATCGGACGTCATTTTATTTCGGAATTTCTTCAAGTCATCTACTAACTGATCTACTTGCGCTTTATTTTCATTAATACTACTTGATAATCTAGTTAAACCTTTCGTAAGAGTCGCTTTATCTTTTGCATCTACCGCAGCAACTAAAGTATCATAATAGTTTTGGAATTTCGTATTGTAATTAATAATATTTTGATTTGTTGAAATAAGCTGTGGCTTTAGTACATCTAACCATTGCTTCGCATTTCCTCTCGCTGTATCCTGGTGCTGAATCACTTTTCCTTTTAAAGCAGCATCAACAGTCGATACATTTCCAAAGTTAACATTACCTTGTTTAATAATTGTTAAAGCGTACAGATCCATTACTAAAGCGTTTGAACCTGTTCTTTCCATTGCATCTTTTAGGCCTTCTGGTCCTAATGAGTATTCCTCATAGTCATTATAAGCTTTTGCTACCGCATGAACTGGAGCTTGTTTCACTGTACTTTCAGCTGCATACGTATGAGCTGGCATAATGTTTCCTGCTGCAAATACTGCCATAAGTGCTGATAGAGCCATTACTTTATAAGGTTTTTTTGTCATTTTTCTTCTCTCCCTATATCGTTACTTATTTTTAATGTACTTCAACGTTTGTAACGTAATCTTCAAATTGATTCGTTTGTTTATTCATTTCATCACTTACTTTTTTAATTTGGTTGAAATGTTTTTGTAGTAAACTACTATCTGTATATGTGCCTTCTTCAACATTCTTTTGAATTTGGATCATATTATTGTTTAAAACTTTCCAATCCGTTAACAACGTTTCTAATGTTGTAATTTGACGATCGATTAGTTCTGTAAAGCTACTTACTTGATCTTCAACGAATGTAATTTGAGTCGCCTCTGCTTCAGTTTGTGATAATTTTTGAATAAGTGGCAATAGCTCTTTTTGCTTTTGCTGAATGCGAAGAGCTGCTTCCCTTGTTTGACTATCGGCAGCATTTACAATTTCATTACTTAAAGTACCGATAGAAACGAAATCAATTGTTTTCGTTTGTGCAGTTTGATTTGTAATTGTAAATACTTGTTTACCGATATTAATAGAACCTTTAATAATTTCTTGAGGTCTATTCAATATAGTCGTTAGTTCAGCTTGAATTTCCCCTTGAATTCTTTTAATATCTTCTCTTAACTTCACAATATCTCCACTTGATCCTTGTAGTGTTTTTATTGCTTCATCAGCCTTTATCGATAAGTTATTACTATCTTTGTCTAATACTGTTTTAAATCGATTTAACTCTAATAAATCTTGCTCCATACTCTCTTGGATGCTTTTTACTTGCAATTGTAATTTTCCATATGCATTTGTAAAATCTGCTTTTGCTTGTTCATCTTCATTTACGTTCCCTGCTAGTTCATAGAGCTTACTATAATAGCTATTAAATCTAGTACTATACCTCATCATCTCTTGATTTAAGTCGATTAACTTCGGATTATATTCATCAATCCACTCTCTTACATTTGCCTTTGCAAACTTTTGATGATTCGTCAAACTACTCATCGCGTTCACCTTAATGTCTGGCTGTTGTAAAATCACTAGTCCATATGCTTGTATAAGTGGTGACTGTGATCCTAACATTCTAATTGAATTGGATAATGTATTTGGAACAATTACATTTTGTGCATATACTGTTTTCACTTCTGGTTGCCCCTCCTTAGCGTAAGCGCTTACAGGAATGAAGCAACTCGTAGATACTGCTGTAACCAATAACCCTGTAATTAAAGTCTTTTTCACTTTAACTCCTCCTATGTATTAGCAACTATTACTATCGCATTTTATTATTCTATTTTCTTACCCATAATTTGAGATGGTTAAAATAGAGAACGTTCTCACCGCAATCCATGTATGAACCACCTCTCTCGTATTGCTACAGTACTTACTTATCGTCACAAAACATTTTATTATTTTTTCATATGTGATTAGTATGAATAACATTGTATAAAATTTCTATTTTATAGCGATTTCCACATTCACACAGTGAATATATTACATAAAAATATTATTCATCTTAAACTAAATAACGTACGTAAATATGAAATTCCGTTTTGTTTTCATATAAGTTTTGTACTGTAAGGTCATTTAAACACAGCTATTTATACAACGTAAAGAAGTATTTTCATTCCCTTTATTTTCAAGCCTTCATGTCTTTATTTCAAAATATAATCCACTTCACTTTTTCAATTAAAATATCCATATATCACAACAAAAACCTCTACTTACTCACAGATACAAAAATTATATCAATATATCTTTTAGACTCATATGCAATTATGCATAGCGTATACACAAAAAGGATAGCTCCACTTTCGTAAAGCTATCCTTTAAAAAACTTCTTACTTTTTCAAATGATATGGAACTGTCGTAATAACAACATTTCTTTTATAGAGTAAATACGCACGAATGAGTAAACTAGACTGATTATGGAGAATGTTATGCCAACCTTTTTTCGGAATGAACTGTGGTATAACGACAGTAACTCGGTAATTTGATTCACTCGCTTTATATTGTACTGTATCAATAAACTTCGTTAGCGGTTGAATAATACTTCTATAATGAGAATGTAATGTAACAAGTCTTACTTCAGGTTGCCACTTCTTCCATTTCTCTTCAAATTTCTTTTCCTCTTCTCTGTCAAAAGCAACATATACAGCGATAACTTGATCTGCAGATAGAGACTTCGCATAGTTTAATGAATTTTCTACTACATGCGTCATACCAGCTACTGGAACGACAATTACATTCCCCTCAATTGGAATAAGAGGTTCGCAAGTTTTTAAGCTTAATTGATCACCCACTGCATCATAATGCTTCTTAATTCGGTGGAACAAGAAGATAATAACAGGTAAGAAAATAAGGATTGACCAAACTTGTGCGAATTTAGTTAAAAAGAACATACTCATTACGATAAAACTAATGACTGCACCAATTAAATTGACTGTTAATCGTAAAGCCCATCCTTCTGGTTTTTCACGAAGCCATTTTAATACCATACCACTTTGAGAAAGGGTAAATGGAATAAATACGCCTACTGCATATAACGGGATTAAATGCTCTGTTTGCCCCTGGAAAGCTACAATTAAAATAATCGATGCGATTCCAAGTATAATAATTCCATTTGAGTAACCTAGGCGGTCTCCTCTAATCGTAAACATTCTCGGTATAAATTTGTCTTTTGCAAGGTTAACTGCTAATAGTGGAAATGCAGAATAGCCTGTATTAGCAGCAAGGATTAATATTAAAGCTGTTGTACCTTGTATAAAATAGTACATGAAATTACGTCCAAATGTTTGTTCAGCAATTTGTGAAACAACTGTTACTTCTTTACTTGGAGAAATTCCGTAATAATAAGCTAAGAACACAATTCCTGAAAATAAAACTGCAAGTAATGCACCCATTGCAAGCAATGTTTTCGCTGCATTGTTAGGTGCAGGATCTTTAAAGTTTGGAATTGCGTTTGAAATTGCTTCAACACCTGTTAAAGCAGAACTTCCTGATGCAAATGCTCGTAACAGTAAAAACAAACTAATCCCTGCAACTGGTGTTCCAATCGGCGTGTGTAAATTCGGTGACACGTGACCAGTTAAAATATTATATATCCCTACACCAATTAATATAAATAGTGCTAAAACGAATAAATAAACAGGATATGCTAAAACGGAAGCTGATTCCGTTACCCCTCTTAAATTTAAGATGGTAATAAATATAACAAATATAATCGCAATGATTACATTATGTGCATGTAAACTAGGAAAAGCAGATGTTAGCGCATCTGTACCTGCAGACACACTTACTGCAACAGTTAAAATATAATCGACTAATAAAGATCCTCCAGCAATTAAGCCCGGATTCATCCCTAAATTTTCTTTTGATACAACATACGCGCCTCCGCCATGCGGATAAGCAAAAATAATTTGACGATAAGATAAAATAAGGGCTGTCAATAATACTAATACCCCAATGGCTATCGGAATAGAATACCAATAAGCGATCGCTCCAACACCTGCTAAAGCAATTAATATTTGCTCTGGACCATATGCAACTGATGACAATGCGTCAGAAGAAAGAATGGCTAGCGCCTTCGTTTTATTAAGCTTTTGCTCTCCTAACTCAGTTGATTTTAAGGGCCTTCCAATTAAAAACCTTTTAATAGATGAAACCAATGCTGTCCACTCTCCAATAATTTTGTACGAACGATTCTGCTTGTTACAGCCAGTAAACTATTTCTTCAGAAAACAAAAAATGTCTACAAGCCATAGCGAAATAGACTTGTAGACATTATTTTTTTTGTCGCACAAGCTCCACCTTCCTTCTCAATATAACGCTTACGAGGTTAGCTGTCGGATTCGGGCCTATGAGTAGCCCTACCTTTTTCAAGGATTCACCCCATTGGATTAAGAACTAATCCATAAGAACGGGTCCCCCGTACCATGCGGTTTCAGCGATTTAGAAAATTGAAACTGTGGATTATAATACTCCTTTATTTTCAAAATGTAAACAAAAATTTTTAAAAAGAAAAAATTAAAATGATTGCGCATAATCCGCCGGTAAATATACATAATGAATACTAAAAAATCGATAAAGGAGACCTATATGTCTAAAGAAAAGAAGCCTATTTTTTCCGATTCTTATTTAGATGCATTAGCAAATGAAATTAATCAATTATACGGTAAACGTGAACAGGAAATAAATTTGACGGATAGAACAAAAAGAAATAAATGATTTGTCATAAAAAAAGAAAGCAATACACTTATATATTGCTTTCTTTTTTATTTTTTCATACATCCAATTGTATTGCTGATTTGTTAAAGGTCATTTCTTCATACACTTTCAAATTTTGATATACTGCTCCTAATAATGGTGCTTCTATAGAAAATTGTTCTGCTACATCTAGTAAGTATCCTTGTAAGTGCTTCGCTTCAATAGACGAACCTTTTTCCATATCACGCTGCATCGATGACTTCATATTATACGAAATTTTATCAATTGTTTTCATATGTTCTTGGACAATATTATCTTTAATTGGCGCTCCTATACATCTCATAATTTGCATACATTCTTCAAATAAGTTTTGGATAAAATCGCGTCCACCTTCGCTTTCACGAATCGGTCCTATCGGTGCCCGCATTAATGTTGTCACACCTGACATTACAGTAATAAATAAATATTTTTGCCACATATCTTGCATAATGTTTTCACTTAAAATAAAACTAGATTTCGTACCTGCAAATGCTTTAGAAATATGCTTTATTCTCTCTGAATCTTGAGACTTCATTTCTCCAAACACTAGTCTGTTGGCAGTGCTAGTTTGTACAATTTCTCCTTGATCGTTTAAAGTCGTCTCGATAAAGCATAAACCACCAATTACTTTTTCCTCGCCGAATTCTTTTTGTAATAGTGATACATGAGCGATACCATTTAACAATGGAATGATTACAGTGTTTTCACCTACAAACGGCTTCAAATCTTGAATTGCCTCGTTTAAGTGATACGCTTTTGTTGAAAATAAAATGACATCAAATGGAGCGGTTCGATCTTCTTTCGTTATTAATTTCGGTTGGAAGGAAAAATCCCCGTTAACACTGCGGATTACAAGTCCTCTTTCCTCCAATTGTTTTTTCCTTTTACTGCGAACAAGAAACGTAACCTCTTCTCCCTTTTCTACTAAGCGACCTCCAAAAAAGCCTCCAACGCCACCAGCTCCTAATACTAAAATCCGCATACAACATCCCCCTTTTTAAAATATCAATTTATAACTTTTAGTATACATAACATTATACATGTCCCCTACTAAATAAGCTGAATTTTCATTCTTAATCAAGTATAAAACAGTGGTTATTTTCAAATAAATTTGGGCATGTTGTTTTTATAGCATATATGGAAAGGAAACAATATAAATGGAGGCAATACAAACAATTGAAGAAAAAGATGTAACAACAGCTATATTTCAATTTATATTCCCGTTTTCTTTTAAAACTGGGTATGAACAAAATATGTTCCCTTTCTTACAAAAAAATGACTTTCGCCCTTTTCGACTCGATCATCTTGAAAATGAAAATACATACTATGGAAAGTTTCAAGTTTCACATCAAAATATGGAAGCATACTATCTTTCATTTACAAATAAAATTTTATTTCCTCATTCAGAGCATCAAAAAGGGTTGCAGCGCTATTCTAAAGACCTTAATTTAACTGGACATTTAACAACAAATCTTATTTCCGTTCCATTTAAGATTCATTCTATTGACGTAACACTTTGTCCTTATGAGCTTGGTTTCTTAACAATTCGTACAGAAGTAGAGACCGCTCCAAACATGACATTATCAGAAGCAATTGAATTCGCCGCCCGCTTCCGTGTACTTGAAACTAAAAATGATACAAATGAAACGATTTGCATTGAATGTAATGGAAAAAAATATTCCCAAGTGGAAAGATTCATTTTTGGTTATTTATTTCATGGCGTAACAGATTTCTTTGAGAAGAAGAGATTAAGAAGTTCTTACTTTCAAACCTTTCCTTTCTTTGAAGATCAAAGAATGTACGTTCAAACTTTACTATGTATAAAAGCAGATATGGAGCTTACCGAAGTGGATGTTTATCGTACTTCCAGTCTTTCTGGGTTAACAAGTGATGGTAAGGCTTATGTAAGTGCAAATAACCTTCCTTACATTCATGACTATTTAAAAAAACACGCTTACCAGAGATGGGCTCCAAATCGTTATTTCATTATGGAAGAACATATTTTTACATGTGTAACAAATGAAGGAGAACGCGAAATCACTAAACTTGCTAGTCAAATGTACGGAGAATTTTATTACGCTTTATTATTAAACCTATTCCATAAAATTGTTTTATTAAAAATGGCTAACGCCTATGCTGAGCTAAACATTGAACAAGATACTAATGAAATAGAGAAATTAATTTATTCGATCAATTCGTTCACTGCTAATTATTTTTCTTTAGAATTAGTATCCCAATCACAAAGTGAAGATATTTTCTTTCGTTTAAGAAAACTTTTTAATATTGAGGTTCTATACTCGAACGCGAAACAAAATCTTGATAGTTTGTTTAAATATCAAGAAAATGTCGCTTCTAAAAAGGATAGTCTTTTATTATTAATTTTAACGCTTTACTCTGTTGTGGGCCAAATGTTAGGGTTTACTATGATTGACCTGTTAAGAAACACCGATTCAAACAAAATATCGTCGCCACTTGAATTTTTCGCGCTTTTAATAGCAATTAGCGGCATCGTCATTTCACTTATTTTAGGTGCGCAAAGTTTATACCAATGGGGTCTACAACATAAACGAAGAAAAGCATGGGTTAAACAAACTGTACTTTCTGCTGTGAGAGAGAAAGATGATTCGAAATAAAGAAGATTATTTTTACATTGAAATATGTGGTACGCTACAGTAATTGAAATTTTTATCAGCGATTTTTCGGATATATCAGCGCAACTCAAAATATATCGGCGATTTTCCAGATATATCGACTTACCGACAGAAACCGACAAAAGGCTGAACCGGACAATATAAAAAGGGTACTCCAACATAAAGTTTGGAGTACCCTTTTTTATTACACGAATTCCTCTTACTTCCCTGCTTCGATTTGCTCTAATGCAGCAGCTACTTGCTCTTCCGTTAATTCATGTTGTATTACGTAGCGGTTACGTGGACTTACACGACATTCATGAGAACATGCACGTAAATATTTCGCTTCGTTTTCTTCAGAACATAAAATTTTCTTGTTACATTCTGGATTTGAACAGTTTACATAGCGCTCACAAGGTTCACCAGTAAAATGGTCTTTACCAACGATAACATGTTCTTTTTGGTTTACTGGTACAGCAATACGCTCATCAAACACGTAACATTGTCCATCCCAAAGCTCACCTTGTACTTCTGGGTCTTTTCCGTACGTTACAATACCGCCGTGAAGCTGACTTACATCTTCATAGCCTTCACGAACTAACCAACCAGAAAACTTCTCGCAACGAATTCCACCTGTACAATAAGTTAAAATCTTTTTACCTTCAAGTACTTCTTTATTTTCACGAATCCAATCTGGTAATTCACGGAATGATTCGATATCAGGTTTAATCGCACCTTTAAAGTGACCTAAATCAAATTCATAATCATTTCGTGCATCAATGATAACTGTATCTTCTTGTTTCATTGCTTCATAAAAATCTTTTGGCTCTAAATACTTACCAGTGATTTCGTGTGGGTTAATGTCATCTTCTAGACGAAGTGTAACTAATTCTGGGCGAGGACGTACGTGCATTTTCTTGAATGCATGACCGTCAGCTTCATCTATTTTAAATACGATACCGTCAAAACGTGGATCGTTGTTCATTGCTTCCATGTATTTCTCTGTTTGTTCTACAGTACCAGAACAAGTTCCGTTAATACCTTCTTTAGCTACAAGGATTCTTCCCTTTAACTCAAGTGAATTACAAAATTCTAAATGCTCTGCCGCGAATTCTTCTGGGTTTTCAATTGTTGTGTACATGTAATATAGTAATACTCTGTATGGTTTTGTAGTTGCCAATGTATTTCTACCACCTATCTAATTTTTAAAATCATGTATAAGTTAACGTTCATATCAAAACATATATAATAAGAAAATGAATCCCATTTTCTTCTCTTTATACTATTTTCTATCAGTTAACAAAAATAAAAAACAAGATTACACACCAAAACACTATGGTTATGTTGTAATCCCAATATATTATATATCATACAAATGCAATTCCATCAATTAATATGCTGTATTATCGGCTTTATGTTCACATAAATTTCAAAAACAGCCCTTTAATTCATTATGTTTCCCCACGTCATCACACCATAAACTCCCAATTTTTAATAACGCTACACCATTCATTGTATAAAGGCATATAATTTGCACTAAGGAAACATTTGTGTTCAAATAAAGTGAAACTTTAATCAGTGGGGGTTTTCTTCATCCCCCACTGATTATTAGTTGAACCAATCGGACTTTTATGGGCAGTTGATCCCCCTCCTAACTTCTTTGCTTTCCCTGAATTTTAAGGTGGGGGTCTTACTGCCCATTAAAGCGGGATAAAAATATCATCTAATACATTTAAATGTATTGAAATAAACAATAAGAATACTTACAATAATTTCATCATGTTAACATTTTAAAGGGGAAAACTACTATGAATAAAGATATATCAAAAGATGAACATGTCCCTTCTCAAAGTACAACTGTTCAATCAGCGCATTTAGCATTAAGCGGACAAACGAAAGGATTAAAAAGACTATTACCATTCCTAGGTCCTGCTTTTATTGCTTCAGTCGCTTATATTGACCCTGGCAATTTCGCGACAAATATTGCCGCTGGATCACAATACGGATATTTATTACTCTGGGTAATTCTCGCTTCTAATTTAATGGCTGTATTAATCCAAACTTTATCAGCTAAATTAGGAATCGCTACAGGTAGAAACCTTCCTGAAATTGCTCGAGAAAACTTCCCAAAACCTGTTTCCATCGGCTTATGGATACAAGGTGAACTCGTTATTATGGCTACTGATTTAGCTGAATTTATCGGGGCAGCACTCGGATTGTATTTATTATTTGGAATTCCAATGTTACCAGCTGCTTTAATTACAGCTGCTGGATCATTTATTATTCTTGAATTTCAACGCAGAGGCTTCCGTCCATTAGAAGCTATTATAACAGGAATGATTTTTATCGTTGTTATCGCTTTCGGTGTACAAGTCTTTTATGCAAAACCGGAATTAAGCCCTTTGCTTTCAGGACTATTTATTCCAAAATTCCAAGGTGTAGACAGTATATTACTTGCAGCCGGAATTTTAGGGGCGACGGTTATGCCGCACGCAATCTATTTACATTCCGCCTTAACGCAACGCCGCGTAGTCGGAACAAATGATGAACAAAAGAAAAAGATTTTCCGCTTCGAGTTTATTGATATCATTATTGCAATGGTTATCGCTGGAGCAATTAATGCAAGTATGTTAATTGTTGCTGCTGCACTATTCTTTAAAAACGGCTTGCATGTCGAAGATCTTGATGTTGCTTTTAACCAGTTCAGTACTTTAGTGGGCCCTGTATCAGCTGCTTTATTTGGAATTGGTCTCTTATCAGCAGGACTATCTAGCTCTTCTGTCGGTACAATGTCAGGTGATATTATTATGCAAGGTTTCATTCGAATGCATATTCCGTTATACTTACGCCGATTTATTACAATGATTCCACCATTAGTTATTATCGCTTTAGGCGTAAATCCAACTTACGCTCTAGTCATGAGTCAAGTTGTCTTATCATTCGGTATTGCCTTTGCGTTAGTACCACTTATTATGTTTACAAGCAATAAAAAAATTATGGGTGCGCTCGTTAACCACCGTATAACAACCTTAATCGCTTGGATCATTGCTATACTTGTTATCATTTTAAATATTTTCTTACTGTATCAAACGTTTGTAGGATAATGAAAGAAGAAGGCTGTCTCAAATTTGTGTTGAAGACAGCCTTCTTCTTTTTAAATTATAGATTTTCATCATCCATTTACATGACAGACCGTGCTTTCAACAAATTTTATAAACTCTTCTTCCTCCTCAATAAATGGAAAATGATTACTGTATTCAAATGTCGACATTATCGCATTTGGCATAAGCTCCGCTACTTCCACTGCAAATTCATGCGGACACTGTGTAATGATTCGTAAATGAAGAAGCAAATATGTTACCATTGCTATTAAACTCACTGTATAGATGTGTTACACAAAGTGGGTTTCCTTCTCCCTTTTGAAAATACTCAAATTTCCCTCTATCAGTTTCGATATAATATTTCTCCCACATCAGCGTTTCCCCCTAATGTCTTTTTATATATTCTCCTTTTTCCGGCATTATCACACCCTTCTCAGTTCGAAAGTAAAGTGGTAATCCTTCCGAAAGAAATATGCTTACCTTGGATGGATCCTGCCTTTGATGATGAATATGTAAATGTGGCTCACTTGAACTTCCTGAGTTACCGACCTGAGCAAGAAATTCTCCTTCATTTACATGTTGTCCTTCTTTAACTTTAATGGATCCTTGCTTTAAATGGGCAAGAATTAAATATGTCCCTGATTCATCTAGTCGTAAATAAATATGATTACCCGCCATTGATTGAAAATCATCCGATCCAGGATCTACATCTTTTTCATCATTATTGATGGATACAACTGTTCCAGTAGCTGGTGCCATTACTTTCGCTCCATATATTCCATAATCCTCTAACTTACTACTTTTCACTTCAGCAGGTGGAATGAGAATATCATATGCCCATCGTTCATTCGGTTTGATAACGTGATAGTTCGTTTCTAAACGATCACCGCCCCAGCCAATTAATGCTCGTTCATTCAAAGGAAAGCGCACGACTACTTTAGGACTCGTAGAATGTACATCTGCCGGGTAAGCAAGTCTACCAATGTTCGCAAACCATCCTAAAGGCCAAGCTCCAATGATAGAGAAAATAACGATGAAGAGTAGCGCTCCATCTATTCGTTGTCTGAAAATTCCTTTCCACACAATTAGTAACGTTACCCCTATTAAAATAAAGCTTGATACGAAGCTAAAGGCTTGTATACTCCACCAAGCAATGACTGATATAACACCTTTAGCTAAATAAACTACACTCCAACTTATAATTAAAAACACAACTAAAATTATTAATACATATTTCTTCCACATGTCGTATCCCCACTCTCATATCTTTGTTCTACATAATACGAAGTGAAAATTACGACATATAAAAGAAATACTTACGACTTTCTTACAATTCTTTATGCTGCGGTAAAGCGATAGTGAAAACAGTTTCTTTCTCGTTACTGCGCACAGTGATATCCCCTTTATGAAGCTCTGCTATACTTCTCGCAATTGCAAGTCCCATTCCTTTGCCACCTGTATGGGAGCTACGTGATTTTTCACCACGATAAAACTTCTCAAAAACGTAAGGAAGGTTCTCATTCGGAATACATTGTCCAAAATTTTTAATTTCTATTTCAACATTCATGTCTCTTTTAGAAACTTGAATTAAAATCTCCTTTCCGTCTTTCCCGTACATAATACTATTACTAATTACATTTTCGAATAACCTCACCATAAGCGCTACATCCATTTCCACATGTAACTCCTTATCACTATTAATACAAAAGTTCATATCGGCTTCATCTAGCTTTGGCACAAAATCAATCATGATTTGTTCAATGAACGCTTTCATATTTACTACACTTTTATGTAATTCAATCTCCCTATAATTTATTTGACAATAATCTAATAAATCATCTACTTGATTTTTTAATTCATAACTTTTTCGCTTTAATATACTTACATACTGTTCACATTCTTCTCTATTTGAATGAAGCTGATTTCCTAACAGGTCCGCGTAACCGATTAGAGATGTTACAGGTGTTCGTAAGTCATGAGAAATATTGCTAATCATTTCATTTTTCATTTCCTGTGATTTTTTTTCATTCTCGACAGACTCTTTTAAACTTTTGGCCATTCTATTTACATTCGTCGCTAATTCACCAATCTCGTCATTTTTTAAAATAGGTATATGTACTTCAAAATTACCCTTACTTATTTCCTTCACGTTCTTATTAATTTCAGACAATCTTTTCATCATTGTTTTTGTCATACATGCAAAGTATGTCGTAGTAAAAATCAAAAAAACTATAAAATATAAAAATGAATATTTTTCTTCTAATGCAGTAACATGACTATATATATTTCCAATTAAAATTTGAAACACTATTATACTTACAGTTGCTAACAAGATGCTACATATGAATGCGGTAAAAAACTTAGCTCTAATGCCTTGTAATGATTTAATCTTCAATTTTATATCCGACTCCCCAAACATTTTGAATAAACTTCGGTTCTTTTGGATCCTCTTCAATTTTATTTCTTAACCTTGCGATATGAACCATTACTGTATTATTGCTTTCATAGGCTCTTTCTTTCCAAACGCTCTCATATATTTCTTCAATAGTAAATACACGATTCTTTGCAGCTGCCATTAAATACAAAATATCATATTCCGTTTTTGTAAGATTGATTGTTTCTCCATATAACATTACTGTTCTAGACACTTCATCTATTTCTAAACCTCTAATGTTTATTTTCTTTTTTATTACTTGGACAGCATTTTGATTGAAATATGTATACCTTCTTAATTGAGCTTTCACTCTTGCTATAAATTCAATTGTACTGAACGGCTTCACAATATAATCATCTGCCCCAGTACTAAATCCAATTACTTTATCTACATCCGATGATTTTGCACTTAAAAACATAATTGGTAAACTATGTTTCTCTCTAATCCTTCTGCACAATTCTATCCCATCCATTTGTGGCATCATAATATCCAAAATAGCAAGTTGAATGTTATTTTTATTTATTATTTCTAAAGCCTCTTCTCCGTTATGAGCACTAAAAACTTTAAAGCCTTCTTGCATTAAATTCACGTTCATAAACCTAATAATATCTTGATCATCATCTACAATTAAAATTGAATTTTTCTCCATATACAAACCTCTTTTTGAAATATATTCCACAATCCATTTTATCATAAATGAAAACCATACTTCCCTCTTGAATAATCTTTATTTTCAGACTAGATTATATAATAACAATACATTCTAGTTTCAAAAGAAATGGAGTGAAAGCATGTTTCCTATATTGAAAACTGATCGACTCATTTTACGAGAACTTACTGAAGAAGATGCACCAGGTATACTACAATGCTTTTCTAATACTGACGTACTGCGCTATTATGGGCAAAAGCCATTACAGGATATTGATCAAGTAAAACAAATCATTCATAACTTTAAGTTGAGTTACAATGCAAGAAGTGGTATAAAATGGGGAATCGAATTAAAAAACAAGAAAGAACTCATTGGAACAATTGGTTTTCACGATTGGTCTTCTGAGCATAAACGGGCCAATATAAGTTATGCCTTTCTCCCTGAACACTGGGGAAAAGGCTATGCAACTGAAGCTGTGTCTGAAGTTATATCATACGGTTTCCATACCATTCATTTAAAGCGTATCGGGGCAATTGTATTTCTTGAAAATGAAGCTTCTAATAAATTGCTATTTAAATTAGGTTTTGAAAAAGAAGGAGTTCTAAAAAATTATATGTATCAAGACGATATCCCATATGATACGAATTTTTATTCTTTGTTAAAATCGGTTTAATAAAATTCATGTGTAAAAAACCTTACTTTTAAAAAGTAAGGTTTTTTGTATTTATTCATTAGCAATATAAGCATTCTTATAAGTATAAATACCACCAAATTGATGCTTTTCAATTCCTTTTACATAATCATTTTGTACGTAAGCTGAGCCCATTTGATAAAGCGGTGCGACCGCAGCATCCCCTAATAGAATACGCTCGGCCTCTTGCAATGCTTCCCATCTTTTCTTCTGATCTAATACTAGATCGCTTTTCGCTTTCTTTATTAATTCATCGTAGTGACGGTTAGAATAATTCATTTTGTTATTTTGATTACCCGTCGTAAATAGTTCTAAATAACTAATTGGGTCTTTATAGTCGGGTCCCCAATTTGCCATAGTTATATCGTAATCACCTGTTTGTTCTAACTGTAATTTTTGCTTAAATGGCTGTTGTTTAATTTGTATCGTTAATCCTTGTAAATTCTTTTCTAAATCACCTTTTATATATTCTGCCATACGTTTTGCGTTATCTTGTTCAAACGTTAAAAACTCGAGGTTTACTTGTTCTACTCCAAGCTCTTTTTTCGCTTCTTCCCAAATCTTTTTCGCACTTTGTACATCATATAAAGAAAGGTTTCCGTTTTCTTTCCTAAAATCTTTTCCCGTTTCTTCATTGATATGCCCAACTGGTACTAGCCCAGTTGCAGGTTTTGCTCCGTTATTAATAAAATGAGCAACGAAATCCTCTTTATTTAATGCGAATGAAATAGCCTGACGCACTTTCTTATTTGCTAACGCACTATTTTTTTCATTAAAACGTAGCATAGCAATTGCAGGTTCGCTCGACATATGTAACTCCTTATGCCCTTTATACTTGTCTACAAATTGAGAATTAATAGGCACCCGGTCCACATTACCAGCTTCGTATAAATTAACAGCGGTCATTGTATCCTTTACAATTTGAAAGTTTATCTCGTCTAATTTCACTTTCTTTTCATCCCAATATGTAGCATTTTTCTTTAATTGAAACTCTTGTTCATGCTTCCATTTCTCTAATACAAATGGCCCATTATATATGAGATTACTAGGTTCCAATGCATAATTCTTTCCTTGTTCTTTCAAAAATGATTCATGCTGTGGTAAGTAAATAGGTAATGCCAACAGCTGTAAAAAGTAAGGAATTGGCTGTTCTAGTTCTACTTCTAACTTATAATCATTTATAACTTTAACCCCAAGTGCATCAAGGGGCATTGTTCCCTTATTTATCTCTTTCGCATTTTTCACGTAAAAGAGCATGTACGCATATTGAGACGCTGTTTCACGGTTAATTGCACGTTTCCATGCAAACAGAAAATCATTTGCTGTCACACTGTCTCCATTTGACCATTTTGCATCTTTACGCAAATCAAATGTATATTTTTTACCATCTTCACTTCTTTTAAACGATTTTGCTACTGCTGGAATCGGCTGATCTTGATCATCTAATACATACAACCCTTCAAATATGTTCTGCATAACGTGCGCTGACGTACCATCCATCGTTTTCGCTGTATCAAGTGAAGGAATTTCTTCTGATACTGTTACATTTAATACTTGTTTTTTTGCCTCTCTGTCACTTTTATTCGCTTTATTATTACAAGCTGTTAATAATAAAGATGTAACAAGTGCCATTACCATTAAATGGCTCTTTTTTCGCTTCATGAATCGTTCTCCTTAAGTATAAAATATTATAAAGCGTTATATATTATAGCAGAAATATGAACAGAAAGATGCGACATTCTTTTGAATATTTATTCGTTCAAAAAAAAGCTACTCTTTTAAAAAGGATAGCTAAATATTGAATGTTTAATCTGCTCTGTTCGCTCAAGTGTTTATAAAAAACTCTTATTGCATACATCCTTTTTTGTTTTAACTTTTCTCTGTTTCATGTAAATGCTCCCATAACTAACTTAATAGACGTATAGGTTACAGTTTGGTTAGGATATTTTCGTATCTCCATTCAGCAATGCCACTTTGTTTTTTGGAATTAAGGTTAAGTAGAAAATGATATTTTACAAATCTTATACACTTAAGGATTTTGTAAGAATCAAGTAAGAAAAACGAGAACTTTGTTTCGTATAGTCAAAATATAAAGTGAAGGAAGAAAGAGAGGGTTGAAGTTGCCAAAGCGATTACGACAAAACCAGAACTGTTGGTTTTAGATGAACATATCAATGGTTTAGACGTTTTTACAACAAAACCTTAATTTATCATACCTGTTTTTTACCATCACATATTGGAGGTTAAAACATGAATAAAAAAAAGAAAATACAAAAATCAGTACTTTCCTTTACCCTGCTCTTTTCTTTAGGCATTTCATCTTTTCCGCTTACAACAGCTATTCACGCAGATACACGTGAGGAACCATCTGTAGAAAAAAAACGAGTCTCTTTAACGGAGCGTACATCATTATTTTTTGAATATCTCCAGCAAGGTAATTATGTAGAGGCACTTCAGTTGACGTCTGCTGCTTTTCAATCCAAGTTTACAGCAAACACATTACAAAACTGGTGGACACAGAGTGGCTGGCGCGGGATAAAAAGCATGGGGCCCCCCGTGATAAAAGAACGAAACTTAGTCCATCAGACGGTGGAAATGCCAGTAGTTATCGAAGGAACTACCATACCGCTACTCCTTAAATTTACACCTGGCGGGAAAGTAGATGAAATTGGAGAAAGGCCTCCCAAGGAATCATATACCATCCCGCATCCTAGCTATGATCAACCTGCTTTCTATCAAGAACGTGAAATCGTCATTGGAAATTCTACCTATCCGTTACCAGCCACATTAACAGTTCCGAAACATAAAGCTGGTGAGAAGGTACCCGTAGTTGTTCTTGTTCATGGTGCTGGCATCCACGATCGCGATAGTACATATATGGGAACAAAAATTTTACGAGACCTTGCGGTAGGCCTTTCGTCCAACGGAATTGCAGTGTTGCGCTATGAAAAACGCACCTTAGAACACGCATTAAAGATGAGTGCAGAACCTGTTACGTTAGACCGTGATACTACAGATGATGCCATATATGCAGCAAAATCAGCAGCGCAGCAGGAAGGCATTGATCCAAATAATATTTTCATTCTTGGACATAGTCTAGGAGCTGGCGCAATGCCACGTATACTAAGCAAAGCACCTTCCTCACTTGTTAGAGGCAGTATCCTACTCGCACCACCTGCACGGGCATTAACTGACATTGCCATTGATCAGAATCAATACCTCGGGGCGCCAAAGGAAGTAATGGATGAACTAAAAAGACAAGTCGCTTTTATCCAGGATCCTACTTTCAATCCTGACCACCCTCCAGCTGGCTACAATTTTGGGTCACCCCATTTTATGTATGATGTTTCTAGGTGGCGTCCAGTTGAAGAAGCAAAATCACGAAAAGAGCCTTTACTGATTCTGCAAGGAACACGCGATTATCAAGTAACAGTAAAAAATGAATATACAAAATGGCAGGAAGGGCTTTCAAACCGCAAGAATGTTCAGTTCAATGAATACCCAAAATTGAATCATTTCTTCACGGAGGGTGATGGGGCATTAAGCCTTCCTAGTGAATATGAAATCCCTGCTAATGTTCCTGAGTACGTTATCCAGGACATTATTAAATGGGTCAACGAGACAAAAAAATAAGAAACATTTAAATCCTTCATATAATCATTATTACGTGAAGGATTTTTGAAACTAGTGATTTTATCTAAATCATTCTCTTCTGTTTTATTAATAAAAAAAGTTCAGACAAAAAACAGGCTGTGGAGAAGTCTTTCTCCACAGCCTAAAAATACCTATCTTTGTAAACCTCGTTTATAGCGACTTGCTTCAAATATAATACGCTCTTCATCTAACGTTTTACATTCGCCATTCCAAACGACAAGTTTTCCGTTAATAATTACATCGCTTATATCTTTTCCACTAGCAGCATATACAAGGTGTGATAACACTTCATCCGCTGGTTGTAAATGAGGCTTATTAGACGGATCAATTGTAATGAAATCAGCGCACTTTCCAACCTCAAGTGATCCTGTTTGTTTCATGCCGATTACTTCAGCCGCTCCTTTAGTTGCAAGTGTAAGAGCTGTTTCAACCGGTAACGCTGTTGCATCTTGATGAATACCTTTTTGTAATAATGTTGCGATGCGCATTTCTTCAAACATATCTAAATTGTTGTTTGATGCCACACTATCTGTTGCAATACCTACTTTCACTCCTGTTTCTAGCATCGCTTTTACATTCGCTATACCAGAACCTAGTTTTAAATTACTATTCGGGTTATGTGCTACTCGAACATCATGTTCTGCTAAAAATGCACGCTCATTTTCATTTAATACTACACCGTGTGCAATAACTGTTGGGCGTTTAAATAACCCACAACTTGCTGCATATTCTACTGGACGTTTTCCGTACTGTGCTTCAATATCACGTACTTCACGCTCTGTTTCCGAAAGGTGAATATGAACCATCGTTTGATTTTCTACTGCAATACGTGCGCATTCTTCTAATAGTTCTGTGGAACATGTATATGGACTATGCGGTGCAACCATCGTAGTTAACATACCACTTTCATTATAGTAACGCTTCACATATTTTTCAGCTTCTTCAACGGCTTTCTTTTCATCATCTTTCGTTCCGAAGCTAAATAAAGTTCTTGAAACAGCAGCTCGCATTCCACTCTTTGATACCGTTTCCATAATTGCATCTTGATCTACTCCAATTGGATTAAACATATCAGAGAATGATGTTGTACCACTTTTCACCATTTCAAGTAATCCTAATTCCGTACTAGCAACCGCAAGCTCTGGAGTAAACTGACTTTCAAGTGGCCAAATTCTCGTCTCAAGCCATGGTTGTAATAACATATCATCACCAATACCTCTTAAGAGACTCATTACAACGTGTGTATGTGTATTGACAAGCCCTGGTAAAACCCACTTTCCTTTCATGTCAATTACTTCATCTACTTCAAAATCATTAGCGAATTCTCCGCTCTTCACATCTATAATTTGATCATTTTCTACAATGATATATCCATTTTCTATCACTTCATTTTGTTCATTCATCGTTACGATTGTAGCGTTTACATAAGTGGTTTTCAAAAGTATTTCCCCTTTCAACTCTATGAAGTTCCCTTTAATAAGTTACCACCATTATAGTAACTTATTAAAGATTAAGAGTCAAAAGATAATTTCAATTCTTTCGTTATCTTTTTCTTCAACATGCTATATTGTTTTTCATTTGTATCTGCAAATGCTTCTTCTCGATTTGATTCTATATCCATATAATTCAGTTTTTCATTAAATTGAGCCTCTGTAAAATCAAACCTCTGTCCATCTATAAAGTTATAAAAGTGCCACGCCTCTCTTACTTTTGTCTTTTTAATCTCTCCTCCGTATATGTCTTGAACGACTAGAGCTGTAACACCACACTGTCCCTTTGCTGGATTCTCAGTCGTCCACTTTGAACTTGTTTCAATCGACCACGATCTTATTAGTGCTTCATATATTCTTTTTTCCTTTACATCATCCACTCTAATCTTCCCCTACTATTAATAGTTTTACACATCATATTTCAAAAGAGGCAGTAAACGATTCTTAAAGACCGTTGATGGTGTCTCTCCGATTAACTGTGCGCCCATTTTCAAGTAATATCCTTTTGCATTCGGATCACTATCAATCGTAAAACTTTTTAAGCCTAGTTCATTTGCTTTTTCTATTACATACTTCCAAAGTATTTTCCCGTGGCCTTTCCCTTTATAACGAGGATGAATGTACAGGAAATCGAGAGCTTTATCATTACGTAAAAATGAGAAAAATCCAATCTTCGTATTATCGTTTTCAAAAACATATACAAAATTATTATTTATATACTCTTCTGTAATAGTTAAATCTTCCTTACAGGCAATTATGAATTCTTCACTATAATCCCACGTCGCTTTTGATTGTAGTGCGAGTTCACTTAATTCATTTGCTTCACTTAATAACGCTTCTCTTATCTTCATGATTCTTTCTCCTCACCTTCGATATGTAAACTATTAAAATGATTCGAAAAGTAATTAAAAAACCCTCTTATTTTCATAAATCTTTATTATAATCAGTACGGCCTGTAACAATGTATTTAAAGAAAAAAACGCCATCTTTGAAAGTTGGCGTTTTCTTCTTCTAAAATTTTTTTCAAACTCAATCTTTCGTTTTACTATTTCTAACGATACACACCTATACAGTTTCTACTACCGCTTCAAGCATTGTTCCACTTTTAGCATAATTCGTATGCCAAGAAAAAGCTTTTTCTAAAACATGAGGAGTTTGTCCACCTCTCGTTTTAGCTTCTTCGTAATAAGCTCTTAGCTGATCACGATACATTGGATGTGCGCAATTCTCTATAATTAATTCCACTCTTTCTCTTGGGGCAAGTCCTCTTAGATCAACATACCCTTGTTCAGTGACGATAACATCTACATCGTGTTCCGTATGGTCCACATGTGAAACAAAAGGAACGATACTTGAAATGTTACCACCTTTCGCAATCGATTTCGTAACAAAGATAGCTAGGCGAGCATTTCTCGCAAAATCACCAGAACCACCGATACCATTCATCATTTTTGTGCCTAAAACGTGAGTAGAGTTCACATTTCCGTATATATCTAATTCTAAAGCAGTATTAATCGAGATTAACCCGAGGCGACGAATGATTTCAGGATGATTAGAAATCTCTTGCGGGCGCATCATTAATTTGTCACGATATTTTTCAAAGTTAGAAAATACTTTTTGCATTTTCTCCTCAGAGAGTGTAATTGAGCAGCATGAAGCAAAATTGACTTTTCCAGCATCCATAAGATCAAAGACCGCATCCTGTAAAACTTCAGAATACACTTCTAAATCTTCAAACTCCGAATCTAACATTCCATGAAGAACTGCATTAGCCACTGAGCCAATTCCCGATTGTAGCGGCGCTAAACGATTTGTTAATCGGCCTACTTCGACTTCTTTTCGAAGGAACTCTATTAAATGCTGTGCCATAATAACAGTTTCTTCATCCGGAGGAACAATTGTCGATGGTGAGTCTAATTGGTTCGTAAACACAATCCCTTTCACCTTTTCAACATCGATTGGAATGCCAATCGTTCCAATTCGATCATCCGTTTTCACAATCGGAATTGGAAGTCTTTCTCCTTGCTTACCTGGTTCATATAAATCATGCAGTCCTTCTAACTGCGTGGATTGAGCCATATTCATTTCAATAATAATGGACTTAGCATTTAAAGAAAACGCTAAAGAATTTCCTATTGAAGTTGTCGGAATAATCATGCCATCTTCAGTAATCGCAACCGCTTCCAAAATAGCAAAATCTACATCCATAACGTCAGCGCGAAGTAACTCTGCTGTATGAGATAAGTGCTGGTCTACAAATAAAAAATCTCCGTTATTAATTCCTTTTCGCATAGTCGCATCAGCTTGGAAAGGCAATCTTTTTCCTAAAATTCCTGCTTCCGCAAATAATTTATCTACATCAGAACCTAAAGAGGCACCAGTATAAACATTTACTTTAAAAGATGTATCATTCTTAACTCGGTTTACAAGCGCAAATGGGACTGCTTTTACATCACCTGCACGTGTAAACCCACTTAAGCCTAAAGTCATTCCACTTTCAATCCATGAAGCTGCTTCTTCAGGTGTAACTACGCGATCTTTCAGACGTTCATCCCTAATTCTATCCAAATTATTCTCCATATGTAATCCCTCTCCCTATGAATATTCATAATTATTTTACACTTTAACAGTATCTAAATAGGGATTTTAGTGTACAATGGCAAAAATTCAGACAAAACAGCGAATCTAACCTCTAAAGCAGAATAATTTAGAATCCTAGAAGCTTACGAAAATAACTAGCATATGACTGACTCACTGGTACCCTTTCACCATTATCCATAGAAAGTAAAAAAGTTGAATGCGTATCAGGATAAATTGCTTTAATATGATTCACATTTACAATAAAGGAACGGTGGCATCTAATAAATGAATCTTTCGGAAGTAAATATTCGAATTCTTGTAACGAGTATTTATGTGTCCCTGTTAACTCTTCTGCATTTACATACGTCTTTTTATCTTTCGCCTCTAAATACATGACTTTTGAAAAAGGAACCGGAATCCAGCCGTCCGTTGTTTTTAAAGTAACGACTGATTTTCCGTCCGTTAAAGCTGGATAAATGGCTGTCACGCACCCTTCAAGCTTTCCATTGTTTGAGAATGGTACGGCCATACCATGATAAGGAATACCAAAAACATCACGATTAATAAACTCAGAGGTTTTTTGGTTCGTCACCATTGCTTTATGAGCAATCGTCCCTTCCTTTATAGGATCCCCGGCGCTAATCTTTAAATCAATTCGTTTACTTGGCCGATAGTATATATATTCTTTCGTATTCGATACAGCAATTGAAATTTCATCTGAAAATAATTCCCCAACAACATCTAATAGTAAACCTAATGTTTTATCTTCCATTCTATGAACACCTCATTCACTATTATACTACTATTATGAACGAGCATCAGTTGCTTTATAAAATGAAACCTTAATCAGTGTTTTTGTCCATCCCAACTAATTATCAATTAAACCAATCAATTTTTTATGCACAGTTGATGCTGGGATAGATTCTTCACTTTAATTCCAAATTGCGTTTAAATGTAGTGGAACTTTACTTCGTTCACCTGCTTCAATTACTATCGATTTTCTTACTTTCATAGACTTTAAATCCACTTGCTTCTTACATATCTTGCATTATAAAATATAAAAGTATTCTAAAAAACATTTCATTTAAGGGGGAATTGCCTATGCCGTTGGATTACATTTCAGGTAACGAATAATCCAACATTTAAAGGAGTGCCTGAAATTTGCTAAATTCATACATTAATTCATTTTTATATAAAAATATCGAGAAATTCAACGGAACAATTTTAATAGCCCATAAAGAAGAGACTCTTTATAAGCAATCATTTGGAAAAGCTAATTATAATTGGGATATACCTAATACCTCTACAACAAAGTTTCGTATCGGATCAATAACTAAAATTTTCACAGCAGTTTCAATCTTAATGCTTGTAGAAGAGAAAAAATTACAACTACATGATACCTTAGATACATTCATTCCTAATTTCCCAAAAGGAAATCAAATTATGATCAAGCATTTACTAAATCATACTGCTGGAGTTGGTAATATTACTGCTCAACATGATTTTTTATCACAATCTTGTCAACCTCGAACACCAGATGAACTAATACAATGGGTTATTGCATGTCCCTTTGAATCTAGACCTGGTAAAAAATTCAATTATTCGAATTCAGGTTATATTATATTAGGAAAAATTATTGAAGTTATAAGTGGAATGTCTTATGAGGAATTTCTTAAAAAGAAAATTTTCTATCCAATCTCCATAATGAACACAAGTATTGATTTGAATCACACTATTCAAAAGCATAAAGCAACTGGATATGAGTTACATCCAAAGCACGGCCTGCAGAAAGCATCATTTATTCATATGTCTAATTCATATTCAGCCGGTGGATTAGTTTCTACAGTCGAAGATTTATATAGATTTGATAAGGCGCTAAAAGAAAATCACTTCTTATCAAGTAGGATGACGTCTCGTATGCTTACTGCAGAATCTTACGGATATGGTTACGGTTGGAATATTGCTATAACTAAAAAAAATAATAAACTTATATTTCATCACGGAGGAATTAACGGCTTTACGTCCTCCTATTTACGATTAATTGACAAAGAGGCTACAATCATCATTTTAAGCAATGTATCTACACTATTAACATCGACTCTTGCTAATGAAATCGCTTCTTATATAGAAAATAATTTTTAAATCTAATATGATTTGAAAAACCGTTCAGCGTTTTGAACGGTTTTTCAAACAATTTAGTTCACCTTAGCCCCATAACACCTTGCTACTGCAACTGCCTGCGCTATATCTAATTTTACATTTTTCAAATCGAAACTTGTAAAATCAATTCTATCAACTATCGCTCCTTTTAAATTTGCACCGCTAAGTTTCGCCTTACCTAACTGTGCACCAGTTAAATCCGCTTCACGTAAATCTGCTTTTTCTAAATTACATTCATATAGGTCAGCTTCCACTAAACGTATACCCTTTAACATTTGTTTACTTAAGTTCGCGAACCTTAAATTCGTGTATGACCAATCACCCGATATGATAGTTATTCCATCTAAATTCGCTTCTTCAAAATCAGAGCCAGTCATTTTACATTCTTCAAACTTCGATACAAATAAATTCGCACCAACAAGCTTACAATTTGCAAATGTAGTTCCTTGATGGATAGAAGCGTTAAAAAGAGCACCGGTAAAATCACATTCTATGAAATTACAATTTTCAGTAGAAATTTCCGATGCATCTATCCCTCTAAAACGGCATTTTATGAACGTACAATTCTTCAATTCCTCTTCTTTAATCAAAATATCTTGAAAATCTATTTCTACATATTCTTTATTTACAAATTCACTCATAACTATTCCTCCATCTCCTTAAAGAAACCTCACTTCAAAAAGTGAGGTTTCTTCTCATACAATATGTCCATCTAACCAAGAAATCAAATCTTGAAATACTTCATCTCTATTTACTTCATGGAACATTTCATGTCTTCCATTTTCATATAAACGCAGTGTTACATCTTTCACACCGCATTTTTTATAATTTTCATATACTTCTTTTACACCTTTCCCCATATCTCCAACAGGATCACGATCTCCTGAAAAAATATGTATTGGAAGGTTTTGCGGTGTTTTCTTAAACTCGTCTAGTTTATTTACTTCTAACACACCAGAAAATAATTCTCGATAAAAACTAGTCGTACAAATGAATCCACATAACGGATCCGCAATATATTTATCAACTTGATCATTATCTGAAGATAGCCAATCAAAATTTGTACGATTAGGCTTAAAGTTCGAATTAAAGTTTCCGAATGATAAAAAGTTTAGCATCGGACTTTTCGTTTTTGCCCCGCGCAACTTCATCTCAATTGTCGCTATTTTATGACCAATAACTCCTAAAAACCCTGGATTCCCACCAGTTCCTGAAATAAGAAATCCATCATATAATTCACCTTTCAGTTGTACAGCACGTCTTGATAAAAAAGAGCCCATACTATGTCCAAGTAAAAATAACGGGCATGTCTGCTCTTTTCTTATCGTTTCAGATACAAAGATAACATCAGATACAGCCTTACTCCAACCTACATTTGGTTCAAAATGACCATAATCCTCTTCTCTTTTCACCGTTTTCCCATGTCCTTTATGATCATGCGCATAAACACCATACCCTGCTTCTAATAACGCATCAATAAAGTCTGTATAAACACCTGCATGTTCTGTCATACCATGTGCAATTTGAATAATCCCTTTCGGTTCACCTTCTGGTAACCACTTGCGTAAATAAATTTCTGATTCATCCATTGCCGTAACGAAACTTTCCTGTACGTTCATTTCGTCAGCCCCCAACTCTATTATGTATCTCAAAAATGAATATCTATTCATTATTCTTATTATGTATTATATGCAATTGCTTTCATTATGACAAATGCCTTCCTTTTCCGATTAGCTTCCAAACTATTTCTGTTGACGAAAACAACATAAAATTATATAGTTACTTACATAAAGTAATCATTATATTTTTAGGAGGTTTCTACTATGATGCCATCACTATTTTTAGCACATGGTTCACCAATGCTCGCTATTCAAGATACAGATTATACAAGTTTTTTAAAAATACTTGGAGAAACGTATAAACCGAAAGCAATTGTTATTTTCACTGCTCACTGGGAAAGTGAAGTATTAACGATTTCCTCATCAGATAATGAATATGAAACAATTTATGATTTTGGAGGTTTTCCTCCAGAGTTATACGAAATTAAATATCGTGCAAAAGGTTCTTCTAGCATTGCATCCATGTTAGAAACAAAGTTTAAAAACAAAGGTATTCCAGTCCATCATAATATGACGAGAGGTTTAGATCATGGCTCATGGACACTCTTGCATCGCATGTATCCAGAAGCAAATATTCCTGTCGTCCAAATATCAGTAAATCCATTCCTTTCTGCAAAAGAACAATTTAAGATTGGAGAAGCATTAAAAGGACTTGGACAGGAAGATATTTTAGTAATCGGTAGTGGTGTTACCGTTCATAACTTACGAGCACTGAAATGGAATCAAACTACGCCCGAACAATGGGCAATTGAATTTGATGATTGGATTATTAAACATATGCAGGCTGCTGATAAAGATGCATTATTTAATTGGGAGAAAAATGCCCCTCATGCACAATTAGCAGTACCAAGAGCAGAGCATTTTGTACCTTTATTTATCGCTATGGGAAGTGGTGAAAATAGCGGTGAAGTCATTCATCGCAGTTACGAGCTTGGTACATTAAGTTATCTTTGTCTTCAATTTTAAAGAAAAGGATGAAGCAATCGTTGCTTCATCCTTTTTCTTTTTCATTCACTTAGTTAACTAACTTCCAAATGTCGTTTCTCTGATACCTCTTCGTTCTTATTGTGAAAATAAACCCAAATGCACGCAATAAATAATAGTGATGATGTAGAGAAGAAAACATATTGGAAGCCTGCATGTGCTGCAATTTGTCCACCAAGTACTGGTCCAATCATATTTCCTAAAAACTGAAACGATTGATTATACCCAAATATTCTTCCCGTTACATGGGTTGGTGTATGTTGTTTTAGTAGAGTTTGTACGGAAGGTAATAATCCTGCTTGTGCGATTCCTAATAAAAATCGAAGAATTAATAGTTGCCAAGCTGAGGTTACAAATGCTTGCGGAATAAAAATAATTCCTGCAGCAAACAACGCTACAACTAACGTTTTTTGGGGACCGATATGATCTGATAATCGTCCGAGTCTTGGTGCTGCCAAAATAACGGCTAATCCTGTCGCTGACATAACAGCACCCGCTATTGTTTCAATATGTGCAGTTTGAGGACCTACTAAATTTTTCACGTATAATGTAACAATTGGCTGAACAGACATATTAGCAAGTTGAATAATAAATGTTGTTACAAACAAACTAACAATTAAATGCTTAGCTGGAACCATCGTCCATACTTTTTTCGTTTGTACTTTTTTTGCTTGAGCAGAGTGATTTTCTTCATGTAAGAAGAAAAAAACGATGAGAAAGGAAAGGAATAAAAAAGCTCCTGTAACAAGAAAAACATGGCGCATTCCAATTAACTCAGACAAATATCCTCCAAGTAATGGACCAAGTAAAGAACCGCTCACGCCACCAGTTGAAATTGTAGAAATTGCCCAACCTGAATGTTCTTTCGGAGTTTCTGCTGCAATAAATGTCATTGCGGTTGAAAGGAAACCGGATACTGCTCCCATTAAAAATCTTAGTGCGACTAATTGATATACATCCGTTACAAATCCCATAAGCGTCATAATAATCGCCATACCTAGGCTCGCACGAATAAGCATCAATTTCCGTCCATGTATATCACCAAGCTTTCCCCATATTGGTGATACGATCGCACCCATTAAAAATGTTACACCAAATGCAAGTCCCGACCACTGTGCAATACTAGAAGTGCCAGTCACACCTAATTCCTCAATATAAAAAGATAAAAAAGGAATTACTAAACTCATACCTGCTGCAGTGGTAAAACAACCTAGCCAACAAATCATTAAATTTCGTTTCCAGCTGGCCATTTTCACACCTTCTTTCTTTAGATACCCATTCTACACCCTTTCTTGTAAAAAGTTTAGTAATTTGCTTTATATGTAAGATTTATTACAAAACCCGCTATTTTCTAATAAAAATCACTACATCTCTACATTATTTTCATAATAAAACCAACTCCCGTATATGGAGTTGGTTACTTATTCCCTATCGGTATTAAACGAGCATCACAAGTTCTTTCATAAAACTCAATCGGACCTGCTTGTCCAATAATTGCATATTCATATCCTTCTTGCTTCATACTCTGTAAACAAAGATGTAACAATTGCCTCCCTACACCTTTCACACGATTTTGTTTCGCTATACCCATTGGACCAAACAATCCTTTCTTTCCTCTCACTACATCATAGCAAGCAAAACCTACTATCCCTTCTTCTTTTTCCGCTATATAAATAGGTACATTTTCTTTATATGTATGAAATCCATATTCTATTGAGCGTAACCAACGTTCACCAAATTCTGCTTCAACAAAACTTGCTAATTGTTTAAAATCAGAAAGGTTAGCCTTTCTAACAGTACAAGTTAAATCATTATAAGTAGGAACAAAACATGTTAGATCAACCGCTAAATCTCTTGGTTCAGCTATAATATGTAATATACCTTTTTGTATTTGTGCATTTTCAATAAACGTCTTCGCGCGAAATAGTGCATACATAACATGCCCTTCATTCATTATTACTTGCTGAAAACGTTCCATATGTTTCTTCGCTATTTGTAAAATTTCTAACACCTTATAAGATAACTTATATTGTCCTATTTCTTTATACCTTTGATCCGTTAAATCGTACTCTTTTTGTATTGAAAGCTTTTCTAAAAAGTCCGCACCAATGTTACGAAACAAATACATATACAACTCGCTGCAAACGCCAGTACCTTCTTTACACATCCCTATAAACAAATGAGCTGGTTGAATAATATTATTTTCTGCCTCTTCTGCTGCAATCTGCAATATGTTATGAACACGTTTTGTAAATTGAAATCCCTCCATATGTATCTCCATCCCCTACTACTTTACTATTAAACCATAACCATAAATAAGTGAAACAATGATTCCAACTATCAATATACCTGGCAGTAAATTTGCCACTTTAATTTTAATAATACTAAGTAAGTTCAATCCGATAGCGGCTATCATAATACCACCTGTAGCTGTCATTTCTACTATAAATTGATTCATTAATTCTTTCGGGACAAAACTATTAATTTGTGTTGCAAAAACCGCAATACCTCCTTCATATAAAATAACTGGAATCGCCGAAAATACTACACCAATTCCTAGAGTTGTCGTTAATATAATAGAAATAAATCCATCGATAATCGCCTTTGTAAATAAAACATCATGATTTCCGCGAATCCCGCTGTCGAGTGCACCAAGTATGCCCATCGCACCAATTGCAAAAATTAAAGTAGCTGTTACAAAACCTTCTGATATGCTTCCTTTCCCCTTCGATCCAACTTTATTTTCTAGCCAATCCCCTAACAATTTTAACTTTTCCTCTAATTGTAACCATTCCCCGATGACGGTACCAATTACTAAACTTAGTATGACAACAAGAAAATTTTCACTTTTCAATGCCATTTGAAGTCCAAGTACAGTAACCGCTAAACCGATTGCATGCATAATTGTTCCCTTCATACTTTCTGGAATTCTACTAAATAATTTACCTAGTAAAGTACCAAATATAATGCAAATCCCATTTACAACTGCTCCTAATATAACCATTTCTCATTCTTCACCCTTCAAATTCTTTATTTCTATATTTTGGTTTATTCATTGATTTACAGGTTATCTATATGTTAACTTAATATTGAGAATATTGACAAATGTTTTCCACTGCATAAACCGCATTTTTTATATCTGTACATAAACCAATTACTTTTTGTAGACTCATTGCTAATTTAATTGCGGGATAAACTCAAAAGGGAAGGTATTTATGAAAACTTTACTAAAACGATTTTTATTAATAGCCTTTTGCATTACGCCAATTGTTGTATTAATTAACCACTCTTTTACTTCAAAAGCGAAAGACAAACCCGATTTCCAAAACAAATCTAGCAAAACTGCTTCAACGAGCGAGAAGAAAATAGAAGACCCGGAAATTACCCTCACCTTTTCTGGTGATACAATGTTCGATTGGCAATTACGTCCGGTAATCGAAAAAAACGGGTCTGATTATCCATTCCAGCATGTAAAAGAAGAAATAACAAAAGCTGATATTTCTTTCGTTAATTTAGAGTCTGCATTTACAACGAGAGAAAAGAAAGCTCCTGGACAACTGTTTTGGATTAAAAGTGATCCATCCACGCTTCAAGCTATAAAAAACACCGGTTATGACATCGTAAATATCGGGAATAATCATACACTTGATTACGGGCAAGAGGGATTACTAGATACAATCTCTCACGTAGAAAAATTAAAGTTCCCTTACATTGGAGCCGGAAAAAATGCAAAAGATGCATATACTGCACGAGAAATGATTGTAAAAGGAAAAAAATTCAAATTCCTTTCATTCGTCCGATTTATGCCTGATTTTACTTGGGTAGCTGATGACAATAAACCTGGCGTTGCGAACGGGTATGATTTAAATCTTGTAACAAAAACAATTAAAGAGCAAAAGAAAGATGCTGACTATTTAATTGTCTATATGCATTGGGGTGTCGAAAAATCAAATCGTCCAGTAGATTATCAAAAACAATATGTAAATAAAATGGTTACAGCAGGAGCAGACGCGATTGTCGGCAGTCATCCACATTGGTTACAAGGGTTTGAATATTATAATAACGTTCCTGTCGCTTACTCATTAGGAAACTTTTTATTCCCAAGTTATGTGAACGGAAAAAGTGCCGAAACTGGCGTATTAACTTTAACTTTTAAAGGAAAGGATGTCCAAATGTCATTCAATCCTTATATCATTCGTAACAATCAAGTTTCCCCTGTAAATGAGGAAGAAAAGAGAAAATCTCTACAATACTTACAAACAATTTCAACTGATGTAGAAATTGATGATACAGGGAAAATAATAAATAAACGGAACTAAACAACGCAAGATCTATTTCTCTGTAACATACTTTACAGGATAGGTGATGAACATGCTGAAAGACTTATTAGATAATGTAAGTTTGTTAGAAAATATTTATAAAATATCTATAGCCGTTCTACTTTTATGTTCACTTTTCTCTGTTAGACTTCTAAAAAAACTAAAACGGGAACGAGCACTTACTAGCTTTGAATTTACTATGTATGTAATCATTCGTATTGCGATATTTTTTTGGTTAGCTAGCTTTATCCTTCTTGAATATGGAAATTATTTAGTTTAATTGTAAAAAAGATAGAACAAGCAGCGTTTCTCTTGCTTGTATCTATCTTTTTTGTTTCAATTACAACTGTATGTTAACCCTTTCCTTCTATTAAATAAGCAAATCAAACAAAACAGGATTTTTATTAAGCTCCATAAATTGAATATTATTTTCTTTAAAACGAGTAATTAATTGCTCATAATCTTCTTTATGTTTTAACTCTACTCCGACTAATGCTGGACCATTTTCTTTATTATGTTTCTTAATATACTCAAAGCGCGTAATATCATCTTCTGGTCCTAATCCTTTATCAAGAAATTCTCTTAGCGCACCTGAACGCTGCGGGAATTCAATGATAAAATAATGCTTTAACCCTTCGTAAATGAGAGAACGTTCTTTCATTTCTTGCATTCTATCAATATCATTATTCCCACCACTTAGCGTACATACAACTGTTTTACCTTTTATTTCATCTCTATATAAATCAAGCGCTGCAATAGATAGCGCACCAGCCGGTTCAGCTACAATTGCATTTTTCTTATACAGTTCTAAAATCGTCGTACAAACCTTTCCTTCTGGTACTAAAACGATGTCATCAATTACATCTTTACACGTTTCAAATGTTAACTTTCCTACCTTTTTAACTGCTGCTCCATCAACAAAACTATCTATTTTCTCCAATGCCACATTATCGTTTTGAAGAAAAGCCTCTTTCATAGATGCAGCTCCCATTGGCTCTACCCCAATAACCTTTGTAGCAGGACTAACACCTTTCACATATGTACCAACACCTGATGCTAATCCACCACCGCCGATTGCTGTAAAAATAAAGTCAACCGATTTCTCCATATCATGCATAATTTCAACTGCCACTGTTCCTTGACCAGCAATAACATACGGATCATCAAACGGATGAACGAACGTCATTCTATTTTCCTCACAATAGCGCTGTGCTTCTTGGAACGAGCTATCAAATGTATCACCAACTAATACAATTTCCGCAAAATCGCCACCGAAAAATTGTACTTGTGACACTTTTTGTTTAGGTGTCGTCGTCGGCATGAAAATTTTTGACGGAATCTTCAATAAATTACACGTATAAGCTACTCCTTGCGCATGATTACCAGCACTTGCACAAACAACACCGTTTTGTAACTTTTCTTTCGGTAAGCTTTGAATTAAATTATACGCACCACGAATTTTGAAAGAGCGAATCAATTGTAAGTCTTCTCTTTTTACATAAACGTCACAATCATATTTCTCAGATAAAACTGTATCACGTTGTAACGGTGTTTTAATAACGATATCTTTCATGCAATTATGAGCCATTAAGATATCTTCAATTTTCACTCTCTCCTTTACCTTTTGCACCATTTCATATCATCCTTATCTCTTTTTAATTAGCTCAATCAAAATTCGGGACTTTTAAGACTGCACCTGTATTCGCCGATGTTACCATTTGTGCATAACGCCCAAGCCAGCCCGTTTTCACTTTCGGTTCTGGTCGTCTCCATTCTTTTTTACGCTTATCTAATTCTTCGTCACTCACTCTTACTTCTAACAACCTTTCCTCAACATCGATACAAACGATATCCCCTTGTTCAAGAAGTGCAATCGTCCCGCCCGCAGCTGCTTCTGGTGAAATATGCCCTACTGAAATACCACGTGAAGCACCAGAGAAACGACCATCCGTTAATAGCGCAACATCTGCACCTAATCCCATGCCAGCAATTGCTGACGTTGGTGCTAACATTTCCGGCATACCAGGACCGCCTCTTGGTCCTTCATAACGAATAACAACTACATCTCCTTTCTTCACTTTCCCAAGCATAATACCCGCAAGCGCCTCATCTTGTGAATTAAAAATAACGCAAGGTCCTTCAAATCGTTTTACTTCGGTCGCTCCGCTTTTGATAACTGCCCCATCTTTCGCAAGGTTTCCTTTTAATATACGTAATCCCCCTTCTTCACTATGAGGGTTTTCAAGAGAATGAATAACTTCCTTATCTTTAATCTCTGCATGAGCAATATTTTCTCTTAATGTTTGCCCCGTAGCAGTAATACGATCTAAATGAAGTACTCCTTCTTTTCGGCTCATCTCTTTCAAAATTGCACTAATCCCGCCTGCACGATCAATATCTTCCATATGCCAATTGGAAGCAGGGCTTACTTTACATAAATGTGGTACACGCCTTGAAACGGCATCAATACGGCTCATATCATAATCTAGTCCTGCCTCATGTGCGAGTGCTAATGTATGTAACACTGTATTTGTTGAACCGCCCATCGCCATATCAAGCGCGAACGCATCATCAATTGCTTCTTCTGTTACGATGTCTCTCGGTTTAATATCTCTTTCAATTAAAATCTTTAATTTCTCTGCTGCTTCTTTAATTAATTCTTCGCGTCTTGGATCAATAGCTAAAATACTACCGTTACCAGGAAGAGCTAAACCTAATACTTCACATAAACAATTCATAGAATTCGCTGTAAACATACCAGAACAAGAACCACAAGATGGACAGCCATGATCTTCAATATCCTTTAATTCTTCTTCTGAAATTTTCCCAGATTGATATGCTCCTACTCCTTCGAACACAGAACTTAAATCGACAACTTCTCCTTTAGATGTTTTCCCGGCCGCCATCGGACCACCTGAAACAAAAACAGTTGGAATGTTAATACGAAGTGCCGCCATCATCATACCAGGTGTGATTTTGTCACAGTTTGGAATACAAATCATACCATCAAACCAATGGGCATTTACAACCGTTTCTACTGAATCTGCAATAATTTCACGACTCGGAAGCGAATAACGCATACCGATATGCCCCATCGCAATACCGTCATCTACTCCAATTGTATTAAATTCAAATGGAACCATACCTGCTGCACGCACTGCTTCTTTAACAAGTTTCCCAAACTCATTTAAGTGCTTATGACCTGGAATAATTTCAATAAAAGAATTACAGATTGCTATAAACGGTTTATCAAAATCTTCATCTTTCAAACCAGTTGCTTTTAATAAACTACGATGCGGCGCTTTATCAAAACCTTTTTTAATCATGTCACTTCTCATCTTGTCAAATCCCCTCTTACGTATTTTTCACTTGCAATCTATTACCCTATTTCTTTACTAATTCTTTCGGTGCATCAATCCAGCTCATCATTTCACGAAGCTCAGCCCCTACTTTTTCTAACTGATGATTTTGCTCTGCTTTTTTCATCGCATTATATGTTGGACGCCCCGCTTGATTTTCTAAAATCCATTTCTTCGCGAATTCACCTTGCTGAATTTCTGTAAGTACTCGTTTCATCTCTTTCTTCGTTTCATCTGTAACAATTCTCGATCCTGTTACATAATCTCCAAACTCTGCCGTATCGGAAATAGAATGGCGCATGTTCGTTAAACCACCTTCGTACATTAAATCAACAATTAACTTTAATTCATGTAAACATTCGAAGTATGCAATTTCAGGTCGATATCCGCCTTCCGTTAATGTTTCAAAACCAGCTTTTACAAGTGCAGTTACACCTCCGCAAAGTACCGCTTGCTCACCAAACAAATCGGTTTCTGTTTCTTCTTGGAATGTCGTTTCAATTACACCTGCACGTGTACACCCTACACCTTTTGCATACGCAAGTGCTACATGTAATGCGGTGCCTGTTGCATCTTGATGTACTGCGACTAATGCCGGAACACCATTTCCTTCTTGGAACACACGGCGAACGAGATGACCTGGACTTTTTGGTGCGACCATCGCTACATCTACGTAACTTGGCGGATTAATTTGTCCGAAGTGAATATTAAATCCATGTGAGAAAAGTAACATTTGCCCTTCACGGAGATTCTCTTCTACTTCTGCTTTATACACATGTGCTTGCTGTTCATCTGGCAGTAACATTTGTACAACGTGTGCGGTTCGAACTGCTTCTGAAACAGACATTACTTCAAATCCATCTGCTTTTGCTACTTCAAAAGACTTACCATATCGAACACCAACTACAACTTCTACACCAGAATCACGTAAATTTTGTGCCTGTGCATGACCTTGAGATCCATAACCAATTACCGCAACTGTTTTCCCTTTTAATAACTCTACATTTGCATCTTTTTCATAATATGTTTTCATATTCGATACACTCCTTATAATTTATTTACTTGCAGTACATCAATTAATTTTTTCAACTGACTAACAAGTAATGTCGCTTCATTTTCAGTACAAACTGCTGTGAGTTTCATTTCAGAAACGCCACTAGTATCTCTTTCGTTTAAATGTAAAGAAGAAATATAATAGCCACGCCGAGCAAAAATCCCACTTATACGTAATAAGACGCTTGGCTCGTTATGAATAACGAGTGAAAAAGTATGACTCATTCTTCCCACCTCTTCATAATCATTTCGTTATTCCCTTTATTTGGCGGAACCATCGGAAATACGTTTTCACCTTCTTCTACACAAAAATCAACTACGACAGGACCTTCATGAGCAATTGCTTCTAACATCACTTGTTTCGCCTCTATTGAATTTGTAGCCCTTAATCCCTTCACTCCATAAGCTTCTGCCACTTTCACAAAATCTGGTGATCCAATTTTTGATTCTGATAAACGATTTTCATAAAACATTTCTTGCCATTGCCTTACCATCCCTAAAAATTTATTGTTTATAATAAATACTTTTACAGGGATGTTATTTTCAGCGATTGTTTGTAGTTCTTGAATATTCATTTGAAAAGAAGCATCACCTGCAATACAAATGACGAGTTCTTCTTCTTTCGCAAGCTGAGCACCAATTGCCGCCGGAAAACCAAACCCCATCGTTCCTAGTCCGCCAGATGTGAGAAAAGTCCGTGGATTTTTCGCTTTATAAAAATGCGCAGCCCACATTTGATGCTGTCCTACTTCTGTCGTAACAATCGCTTCACCATTCGTTAATTCACTTACTAAGCTAATAACATGCTGTGGTTTTAACTCACTTTCTTTTTGATTATAGAAAAGAGGGTATTCCGCTTTCCATTCCTCGGTTTTCGTAATCCATTCATCTGTCTGTGTACAAATCTGCATATGTAACAACATGTGTAACGCTTTTTTCACATCTCCAACAACTGGATATTCCACAGTTACATTTTTATGAAACTCCGAAGGATCTATATCAATATGTACCTTTTTTGAATGGGGAGAAAAGAGTTCTAATTTTCCTGTTACACGGTCATCAAAACGAACACCTAAAGCAAGTAATAAGTCACATTCTGTTACTGCCATATTTGCAGCGTACGTTCCATGCATACCGAGCATTCCTAAAAATAATGAATCTCCCGGCGGATATGCACCTAGTCCCATTAAAGTTGATACGACTGGAATACGATTTTCTCTCGCAAATTTGATAAGTTCATCAGATCCACCTGAATGAATGACACCTCCTCCAATATAAAGAAGTGGACGTTTTGCTTTTGAAATTTCTTTCGCTACCTCTCTAATCTTCATACTGTCTGGCATAGGCTCTAGTTTATATCCTGGAATCTCAATCACTTCATTATAAAAACTTGTTACATTTTCATTTTGAATATCTTTTGGAATATCAATTAATACCGGCCCCGGCCGCCCGCTTTCGGCGATGTAAAAAGCTTCTTGTACAATGCGCGATAAATGATTCACATCACGAACTTGGTAATTATGCTTCGTAACAGGTACTGTAATCCCAACAACATCTGCTTCTTGAAATCCGTCTTTACCAATTAATGGCCTTGCAACTTGCCCTGTAATGACAACTAAAGGAATCGAATCCATATAAGCATCTGCTAAGCCCGTAACTAAATTTGTCGCCCCTGGGCCAGAGGTAGCAAAGACTACCCCGACCTTTCCAGAAGCTCTCGCATATCCTTCTGCCGCATGAATAGCAGCTTGTTCATGACGAGTTAAAATGTGCTTTAAACCACTTCCGTATAACGCATCGTACACTGGCAAAATCGCTCCGCCCGGATAACCGAAAACAGTCGTTACGCCTAAATTCTTCAAACATTGAATAACGTGTCCAGCTCCTGTCACATCTTCACACTGTAATTTCTCATATGTTGTATACTGTTGCTCCATTTTAATTAACTCCTCTCCCTACCTACAGTAAGCTTTCCGCCAATCCTGGAACACGTACTCCTCTTTCTCTCGTTAACTTTTTAAATTCCTCTGTCAATTGTTTTGTTACACTTCCTGGTTTCCCATCTCCAATTTCTCTTGAATCAACTTTTACAACTGGAATTAATTCTGCTGCCGTTCCCGTTAAAAATACTTCATCTGCTACATATACGTCATGGCGAGTAAATGGCCTTTCCTCACATGGAATGTTAAGTCGCTCACATAGCTCGATAACACTATTTCTCGTAATACCTTCTAGTGCTCCTAAATAAGAAGGCGGTGTTAACACTTTTCCATCTTTCACAACAAAAACATTGTCTCCAGATCCTTCACAAACATATCCTTGCTGATTTAACATAAGTGCCTCTAGCACTCCTGCTTGTGCCGCTTCAATTTTTACAAGTACGTTATTTAAGTAGTTCATTGACTTAATACGTGGGTCTAAAGCATCTGGCGTGTTACGTCGTGATGCAACAGATACAACGCTTAGTCCGTTATCGTAAAATTCTTGCGGGAATAACTTTAATTGTTCTGCAATGATAATAACGCTCGGTTTCACACAACTTCTCGGATCGAGCCCTAAGTCACCTTTTCCTCTTGAGACAATTAATCGAATGTAAGCATCAGCGTATTCGTTTTTTTGAAGTGTATGTAAAACTGCTTCTTCCATTTCTTCAACTGTCAGTGGGATTGTAAGTAAAATAGATTTTGCCGATTCATATAATCGTTTTACATGTTCTTTTAAACAAAATACATTTCCACCGTAACTACGAATTCCTTCAAATACACCGTCTCCGTATAAAAAACCGTGATCATATACTGAAACAACCGCCTTTTCTTTTTCTACAAATTCCCCATTCATATAAATGTACTGGTTTCCCATCTCACATCGCTCCTCTTTTTCTCTCTATTTTTGCAATCCATTTCTATATCGATTGCTGAGATGAGTAATTTTTAACAGAATATTCAGTATATAATCCTTAAAAATATACTCGTCTCAACAATCGATTACATACATACTTGTAGCAATCCATTACTGAGACGAGGGAATCGTGGTACCACTCAGCTTCCTTACACTTCTCACGAAATATAAGCTCTGCAAGTCCAATTAGACTTTTGTTTTTCTATCGGAAACAACTCCGCTACTTTTTACTAGTTTCAAAAGTAGTACTCCGAGGTGATCTTCAAAGACTCGATTGTTACCACCCTCACAGCCTTGGGGTAGCTCTCTGAAACAATGCCTATCATTTACTCTCCTCTTCTACGCATTCTCTTATTCAATTTTTTAAAATAAAAACTCTCGCCTCAGCAATCAACTACTACAATTTAGTAGCTTTGATTGCTGAGGCGAGAGTTTCGCGTTACCACTCAGCTTCCTTATACTTCTCACGAAATATAAGCTCTGTAGGTCCAATTAGACCCCCGTCCTTTTACCGGAGACGATGCCGTCGCCCCCTACTCAGTTTCCCTTTCGCAAGCGATGCTCCGAGGTGATCTTCAATGATTCGATTGTTACTACTCTCACAGCCTTGGAGTAGCTCTCTGAAACGATCATAATCATCTACTTTCCTCTTCTTTGCATATATAATATATAAAGTTAGAAAATTCTTAATTAACTTTTATTTGTTACACGTATTATAGGACGTTGTTCTTTTCATTGTCAACATGTTTTTTAAAGATTTTTTTAATAATACATATATTTTCGAATCTTTTTTATTGCTCAATAAAACTTTTTGTATAATACTATATAAAACACATATATTTAGGAGGATTACAGCAATGTCCGAAAAAACATACGAACTCGCAACCTTCGCAGGCGGTTGCTTTTGGTGCATGGTAAAGCCATTTGATGAACTTCCTGGTATTCATAAAATACTTTCCGGCTATGCAGGTGGTCATGTAGAAAACCCAACATATGAACAAGTTAAAGCTGGTACATCTGGTCATTTAGAAGTCGTACAAATTACATTCGACCCTTCTATTTTTCCATATAAAAAATTACTAGATTTATACTGGCCACAAATCGATCCAACTGATGATGGCGGACAATTTTTTGACCGTGGTCCATCTTATCGCACCGCTATTTTTTATCATACCGAAACACAAAAAGAGCTTGCTGAAAAATCAAAACAAGCTCTTGCAGAAAGCGGTATGTTTAAAGAGCCAATCGTAACTGAAATTCGCCCGGCTGCACCTTTTTATGAAGCCGAGGAATACCACCAACATTTCTATAAAAAGAACCCAGAGAAATATGCTACTGAGCAAAAAGAATCTGGCCGTGAAGACTTTATAAAAGAAAATTGGCAAAAAAAATAATAAAAACGCATCGTGCTTTTTAGTACGATGCGTTTTTATTTTTGATAAAAGTACCATACAATGATAAAAACAACAGCTGTTAATGCCCAAAGTACTATCTCGTTTTTCACCCTACTCTTTTTCTGATTCATTCCATCCCCTCCTAGTAACAATTAAGCATAGTCAAGACTTCTTTTGTTCAATTGTCCACTGGATAAAAGTAAATAAATCCTTACATATTCTTATAATAAAACCACCAATAATTCCAATTGCAATTGAAATTAATAACATCTGTCCAAAACTAAAAGAATTTGTGTACGTTATGTAGAGAACGATACATATAAGTAAAACATACGGTAAAGAAAGTAAAAACCTTTTTAACATTCCTTTATCTCCCCTATACTTTTTTTATATCTTCTACTGTAGCTTTGAAATAAAGTTGGTTCAAAAATTCCATTTAGACAATCATTTTACGAAAAAAGAATACGAACCTCTATTAAAAGGAATTCTTATCTACATATCCTATTCCATAATTACTCCTAAAATAGAATAATATTACTAGTGATTTATTGTAAATTAACTATTTAACAGGCAATCGAATGTTGCGCCAGCTACCTACATCGCATTGTCCATATGTATTATCGCCTACTGCTACCACCGTGCCATCTAATTTCAGACCGACCGTATGTGCACACCCCGCCGCTATCGCGACAATATCTTTCCAATCGCTTACATCACATTGACCATATTCATTCCAACCTACAGCCGCTACAGTACCATCCGATTTAAGAGCAATGGTATGCTTACTCCCTGCCGCTATTGCCACAATATCTTGCCAGCTGCTTACATCACATTGACCATGTTTATTATTCCCCACTGCCATCACTTTTCCATCCGATTTCAAACCAACAGTATGAAGATAACCAGCCGCTATTGCCACAATACCGCTCCATTCGCTTACATTGCATTGGCCATATCGATTATTCCCCACTGCCGTTACCGTTCCAGCCAATTTAAGACCAACTGTATGCCAGTCCCCCAGCGCAGCCGCCACAATATCTTGCCAACTGCTTATATCGCATTCTCCTTCTTTATTTCGCCCCACTGCCACAACCGTACCATCCAGTTTAAGGCCAATGGTACGACGCCACCCAGCCGCTACCGCTACAATATTATGCCAGTCGTTCACATCACATTGACCATGCTTATTCCATCCCACCGCTTCCACAGTATTATTACTTTTAAGAGCGATTGTATGAGCATTACCTGTGTTCGTCGCCATATGAACATTGCCCGCTGCGACGGCTTCAATATCACACCAACTGCTTACATTGCATTCTCCTTCTTTATTTCGCCCCACTGCCACAACTGTGCCATCCGATTTAAGAGCAACGGTATGACCACGACCTGCTGCTATCGTATTTTTAGGCCACCGTTTCACTTTTAATACCTCTTCTTTCGGTGAAATATAATTCATGTTTACCTCCTTGCATATAAACAACCGTGTCCAATTAGATATTTTCATCAAATTTCATTATAAATGACCTGACTTTTTTTATAAATCTACAGCTACAAAAGAAACCTGTTATTACTTCTTCCAAAATAAAGACCTCCAGTTTAAGCACTAGAGGTCTTCCATTTTATTTCTTTAATCTCTCAATAAAATCATGTAATTTATCAAGTGATTTCATATTCTGATTACAAGCTACACCATCTTTGCAAATATAGTTTCCCTTTTTAACGAAAGTTCCTGGTATATCACCTTTAATTTCAACTAAAAACATCCCAACTTCTTCATGTCCATGACATAATGAACAAATGCTTTTTTTATTTAAACTTTGGAATGTTCCTTGCAGACCAACAAACTTATTTTTATCATTTTTTGCTATAATAAATTTCCTACTTGATCCCTTATCAATCCAACTTAAATAAGACAATTCTTTCATATCCAGTTCTTCCATATCAGGCAGTTTTAACTTTTTCGCTTTAGGAAATAATTTTTTTAATGTTTGCGCTGTCACTTCCTGAAACGGAATGACATACGGATTTATTTTCGTTAAAAATGATTCTGCATCTTCTCTATTTTGAACTGTTAATACCGTGTCAATTAACTCCTTCTGCTCATCCGTTAAATTCTCAAATACATGTATTATCTTTTCAATCGCAAGTGATTTTAACGCTTGAATGACTCCTCTATCATTTGCAGTCGCATGCCCATTTGCTAAAATATAAGCTTGTGATTTTATAAAATTGTATTGATCACTTCTAATAAAAGCTTCCATCTTTATCACTCCATACAAATTGTTGATCTAGTTTTATTGTATACAATGATTACGTTTTTTGATATGTAAAAGATAACTTAGAAACAAACATTACATACATAGCTTGTACTCTACCGCTGCATTTCCTGACAAAAGAAGCCATCATCTATTTTCCACTCCGCATATAACACATCTTCAAATTTAGTAATTCCTTTTTGCTTTATTTGCTTATACAGCCATCCTTCATCAAAGCCCGCTTCCCTCAAGTTATCTTTCACTACTTTTCCGTCACTAATTAATGAAATTGGTAAGTATACAGGCTTATGTTTTAAACTTAAATCATTTATAGTGGGAGATTCGTATTTACTTTTTTTCAGAACACTTATATTTCCGTTAGGTTCTAATATCATATATTCAACCTCTCGGATTGAAAATATATCTTTTTGTTGCCTAAGCATTTGTTGTAATTGGTTAATGTCCAAATGATTTACACTTAATTGTTCACGATCAATCTTTCCATTACGAATAATAATTGAAGGATATCCTTCAAAAAACCTTCTTGTTCCTCTTATTTTTTGCGTTATCACTTCTATTGTATAAATTAAAATTACCCATACAAATACTGAGTATAAAATAGACCATACTTTAATTTTAGGGTCATATATTGAATTTCCAACAAGCTCACCAAGGACGATAGCAGAAATAAAATCAAAGGGTGTTAGCTGTGATATTTGTGTTTTCCCTAATATTTTCGTAGCAATTAACAGCACAAAAAAGCCAACTAAAAGCTCTATCGTTATTTGTCCAATATGATTCATAGAAGCTCACCTTTCTACTTTTCAAGTGCTCTGTATAACTTTTAATAAAAAAACGGCACATTTTTTCTATTAGTATGCCCTGTCACAGTCCATATATCCAATACATATAAAACAAAAAGAGTCTGATGCAAAATAACATTTGAATCAGACTCTTTTTCTCTTATTTAGAATACACAATTTTTTTAATCGTTTCTCCGGAAAGAAAATACTCTTCTGCAAGTTGATGAATAGCAATTCCGCTTTTAAACGCTTCTTTAATCGCTTTGTTTCTTTCATCTAATTGTTTTCTTCCTCCAGATCGTGTGCCCCATTTATAATGTTTCGTTTCTTGTTTTGGAATGTAAATTGTTTCACCTTGTATATACTTTTGAATTTCAGTAATCAAACTTTCTGGTAAAACTGCCGCAGCTTTTACGTATTTCATTTCTGCTCGCCCCTTATTTTTTATGGTTCATTTCAATAAGGTGCAAAGCCAAATATAAAAAATGATACGAGCTCATTTAGGCGATTGTATATTACTTGTCTACCTCACGCAAAGTATCGCCATTTCCTCCATACTTGGCTTTGCATGAGACGCTGCAGTGTCCGGCAATTGAATTGTAATCGCCATGTAAACACCTCCTAATATACCTTTTTCATTACATTATATGATAAATTCCTTCCTCTTGCATCCACATCCTTTTTAAAGCATGAAACTACTTAGTTTGATATAATACTTTTTAGTCCAATCGAAAAGTATAGTGAGGTTGCTTTATGAAAAAGAAAATAATCATTACAATCGTTACATTATTCAGTATTACTGTAGCATTATTTGGAACATACAAATTGATGAATGCAAGAAGCTTTCAATTGTTTGGAGATTTAACAAATCGAGTAGAAACAAATGAAAAAGTGATTGCTTTAACTTTTGATGATGGCCCTACTAACAATGTAAAACAAATATTACCGCTACTAGATACATACAATGCAAAAGCTACTTTCTTTTTAATCGGAAATGAATTAGAGAAAAACCTATCGTTAGGAGAAGCTATCGTACAATCTGGACACCAAATTGGAAACCATACATATTCTCATAACAGAATGGTTTTTAAAACACCTTCTTTTATTAAAGAAGAAATCGAAAAAACAAATTCATTAATCCGCCAAACAGGATTTACAGGCGCAATTGATTTTAGACCACCTAACGGAAAAAAACTAATTGGCCTGCCCTATTATTTAAAGAAAAACAATATCGAAACAATCACCTGGGACCTTGAACCTGATACTTTTTATAAATCTGCAACTGATAAAATTGAATATGTTAATAAAAATGTAAAACCAGGTTCTATCATTTTACTGCACTCTATGTATGATGAGTCTAATGAAAATTTACAGACCATAGAAGGTATTTTAGACTCTTTAACTAAAAAGGGCTATCAGTTCGTAACAGTAAATGAATTGCAAAAAAAGAGCAAAATAAAAAGGTAGCGTATCCAGAGCGATACGCTACCTTTTTTAAATAATGCCAAGTACATTTAAGAATACGATAATAATCGCAATTGGTGCGATGAAGCGAAGTAAGAATAACCATAATACAAACAATTTATAGCCTTTATTTTTACTTACACCAAGCTCTCTCATTAATACATCTTTCTTCATTTTTAAAGGAACAAAGATAGAAACTAATAAAACACCCAGTGGCATGAGTACGTTACTAACTGCATAATCCGCTAAATCAAAGACTGTCTTTCCGAAAATCTTCAGATCGCTTAATATACCAAATGACAATGCTGACGGTACTCCTACAACGAAGATTAATAAACCTACGATTAAAGCCATTTTTTCACGTTTCCCTTTACCTTTTGCAGTTAAAGATGCCACGCTAATTTCTAACATCGAAATCGCTGATGTAATAGTAGCAAAGAAGAATAGTAATAAGAAAACAATGAAGAATAATTTTCCAAATGCCATTTTACTGAAAATAGCTGGCAGTACGATAAATAATAACCCCGGTCCTTGAGATGGTTCCATTCCAAATGCGAACACTACTGGGAAAATTGCAAGTCCTGCAAGTAATGTAATTACAAGTGTTAAAGCTACAATAGAAAATGCTGAACGCGGTAAGCTTTCTTCTTTCGGCAAGTATGAGCTATACGTTACCATAACAGCTACACCGACAGATAGCGAGAAGAACGATTGCCCCATTGCATATAAAATGACTTCTGATGTTACGTTTGCGAAATCAGGTTGTAAGAAGAAACGAACTCCTTCTCCCGCACCATCTAACGTAAGTGCACGAACGATTAATACAAAGAATAAAACGAATAGTGCTGGCATGAAATATTTATTTACTTTTTCAACACCATTTTGTACACCTTTACTTACGATGAAAATAGTAATAAGGATGAATAATAGCTGTGAGCCAACTGCTAAATACGGATTGGAAATGATTTCACCAAACGTAGCTTCGTATGCCCCATTTCCTTCCCATAGTCTACCTGTAATTGCATTCCATAAGTATAATAAAATCCAGCCCCCTACAACACTGTAGAAAGAAAGTAATATGAAACATGTTACAATCCCTAATTTCCCTAACCATGGCCATAGTGTTTTTGGTGCGATTTCTCTATACGCATCAACGGCCTCTTTTTGTGTACTTCTTCCGATAACAAATTCAGCTAATAATAGCGGTAAACCAATTAATAATGTGAAACCGATGAAAATAAGGAAGAACGCGCCGCCCCCTCCAATTCCGGCCATATACGGGAACTTCCAAATTGCCCCTAGACCAATTGCTGAACCTGCTGCAGCTAATACGAAACCTAATTTCGATGTCCATTGCTGTGAATTCATCTGTTAATCTCCTCTCTTTATCTTTTTCTGTTTTACAATTCGGTATTTATATTGTTCTATCCACACTCTTTTCTAATACGTTCACTTCCTCTCTACTAATAAAAAACGCCCCTACGTAAATACGTAGGGACGACAAAAATATCGCGGTACCACCCTAGTTATGAAGATACAACAAAGTTAGGACCTAAATAAAAAACGCCCCTACGCAAATACGTAGGGACGATAAAATATCGCGGTACCACCCTAGTTATGAAGCCACAACAAAGTAAGACCTAAATAAAAAACGTCCCTACGTAAATACGTAGGGACGATAAATATCGCGGTACCACCCTAGTTGTGAAACAATCTTCACCACTTTATTTGATAACGGTATAAACTACCGTCTTTCATTTCCTCATAATGTGAGATTTATGAAAGATGCTCCAGGACGAACTTCATGAATAATCTATATACTGATTCACACCAACCATCAGCTCTCTGAAATAGGGAGATATTCACTACTATACCCTTTCATTGCCCAAATATTATTTTCCGAATTGATTACTATCATTTTTATCATACATTAAAAATAGTGTCAACTTATATTTTGAATTTTTATGTATTACATTCTATTTAAAAATTCAAAATATGACTTTTAAATGAATAGTATTAGAACATTTATGGTTTATACTGTATTAACTTCCCTAGCAGGTTTATAGTAGTATACGATGAATGCAAGACAGCAAGAGTAGGAGGAAATAATTTTGTCTACGTCAAAAGTTTTAAAAGGAACTGCTTTATTAAGCGGGGCCACAATGATTTCACGTATATTAGGTTTTATATACTTCTTCCCTTTTCAATTACTAGTTGGAACGCAAGGGGTTGCTTTATATGGATATGCATACTCTTGGTACGGTATTTTATTAAGCTTTTCAACAGCGGGTATTCCTATTGCCGTTTCCAAATTCGTTGCAAAGCATAATGCGCTTGGTGATTATAGTACAAGCAAAAAATTATACAATTCTAGTGTAAAATTAATGTTGTTTATGGGCTTTTTAGGATTTTTAATTTTATTTATTGGAGCACCGTACATATCACAATTTATTATTCGCTCGAAAACGCCAGATCCACAATTTATCGCTGACGTAACACTTACGATGCGAGCATTAAGTTTTGCACTTATTATCGTACCAGCTATGAGTGTTACACGTGGTTATTTCCAAGGTTTTCAACATATGAAACCAAGTGCTGTTTCTCAAGTCGTGGAACAAATTGCACGTGTTGTTTTCATTTTAGTTGGTAGCTTCATCGTCTCAAAATTATTAGGGGGTTCAGTAGCTTCTTCAGTTGCAGTTGCTACGTTTGGAGCTGTTATCGGAGCACTTGCAAGTGTCTCTATTTTAATGATGTACTGGAAAAAATATAATGGGTTAAAACCTCCCGAAGGTGAATTAAAATCAAGAGCATCGAATATCCCATTAAAAAATATTTATATAGAATTACTTCGCTATGCAATCCCAATTGTATTTGTCGGCATCGCAATTCCACTTTACACGTTAGTAGATCAATATACTGTAGCTGATGTCCTTAGAGCGATGGGAGAGCCGTTAGAAACAGCAAATGCAGTTTTCGCTTATATAACGAACTATGCCCAAAAGTTAATTATGATTCCAGCTTCACTTGCAACTGGATTCTCCTTAACGATCATTCCGGCTATAACGAAATCTTATACAAGTGGGAAATTAGAAGAATTACAAGAACAAATTTCAAAGATATTTCAAGTCTTGTTATTCTTCACGATTCCGGCTGCCTTTGGTCTTGCCAGTATCGCTTACGATGCATTCCGTATGGTTTATGTAAATCCTGAAATTGCACTTGGTGGATCACAATATTTAATTTCATTCGCACCGTCTGCTATATTAAGTGCGATTTTCACAGTTTCAGCAGCTATTTTACAAGGAATCGATTATCAAAGAAAAACAATGATTGCATTCTCAGCCGGGATTCTCGTTAAAGTTGTAGTAAATACACCGCTCTTACATTTATTTGGCGGACACGGTGCTGTACTTGGAACCATTCTTGGATACCTCGTTTCAAATAGTATTATGTTGTACTGCATCGTTAAGTTTGCGAAATTTAAAATTAGTGAGACAGCAAAAACAGTATTTCTTATTACAATTTACTCCGCAGCAATGTCTGCTGTTGTAATTGCATTAAAAGCAATTTTAACATGGTTAATTCCTGGACAATCTTATATCGAATCACTTCTCATTGTTGTTATATGCGGCGCTGTAGGAGGACTTGTTTACCTTTTATTCGTATTAACTAGTGGACTTGCTTCACATATTCTCGGTGATAGAATTCAACGCTTACCTATACTGGGGAAATTAGTAAAATAAAAAACAAAGAGATGTAACAAGGGTTACATCTCTTTGTTTTTTATTTCGCATATTGAATACGCTTTTGCTGTTCAGCAATATGTAATTCCGGAGCATGGTGTTCTACTAACTGTAACAGCTCCTCGATTAACACTCCTAACTCCTGTATACTATACTCTGGTTTCCCTATTAACGTATTCGCCATACGCTCATATAAGTTTTCAGGCTTAATAATCATTCGTTCCACATTATATGGCATCCATTTAAACGCCGGGTGATGTACATACATTTTATTCAAACCAAATAAGACCCCAAATATATTTTTTTGTGCTTCACAAATAACATCATATAGCATAAGCCAGTCTTTTCGTTTTAAAAGTGCCTCTCGATTATGCCAGCGATTACTTAACCAAAGATTTTCTGAAATCATCCGTTTCGCTAGGTCTTCTGGATATGCCATCACCCTATCTTTTAATTCATTTACTTTCTCTTCCCCATACAAACTAACTCCGTCATGCACGGATGATACGATACATTGTTTTTCATAACTTATATCATATTGAACCACCACATCCTCAATAACTTTCTCTACTGTTTCTGTTAAAAAGTTACTAATCTCTAATTTAATTCCTTCTTTCGTCAAATATGTTTCTGACCATTCTTCTTCCTCGTAAAGATGGTATGACAAAATTGTTCCACCAATATAGTTAATAGGCCTTTTACGATCCTCATCCTCTGGTGGCATTGACCATAAAATATGTAGTTCTATATCTGAATGTTCATCTTCTAGCTTTCTAGCTACTGAACCAGCTAAAATAATAGCCTCCACTTTCGGATTTTGCCTATAAATCTCCGACATTTCTATTGCTTTCTCTTTTAATCCCACTTCATTTCCCCCTAAAATTGCAGTACACAATCACCTTTTCATTTATCTATTTCGATATTATGCATTGCATTCCCTGTTCAATGTTCCACTAAATCATATTTCTACCCAATAACGCTGAACAATTTCCCCAGTATGAGAAGAAGCTACTTCATTTTCTAGCACACCGCCAACCTTTTGAATCGTTTTAGCCGAAGCAATATTAGCTTTATCGCAAGTTATTAACACTTTCTGCAACTCTAACTTTTGCGCTTCATATAATGCGAGTTTCAATTGTTTTATCGCGTAACCTTGACGACGTTTATTTGGATGTACACTATATCCAATATGACCACTTTCCCGCAATAACTCTTCATTTAATCGATGTCTAATATTCACAAAACCTATAAGTTCCCCTTTTTCAAAGCTTAAAAATTGACTAGATGGTACTCGATTAGCTTTTAAGTTTTCCCCAAGTTCCTGTATATTCACTTTTTCAAACCATTCATCGAGAGAATCAAAATTTTGTAAAGAACTACTGCCATGTGGTTGTTCTCCTGATTGTAAAAACGCATGTTTATATTCCATAATTTCTCCACTATATTCATGTGTTGGTTTTAATAGTTTCATTTTTATTCTCCCCCTCTTACAACCTAAAACAAACACCTTACTCGTAACAATTTCACGAGTAAGGTGTTTTTATCCTTTTCATTCAAATAACCCCATACTCAAATAACGCTCACCTGTATCAGGTGCAATACATAAAACTTTTTTACCAGCGCCTAATCGTTTTGCAATCATAATCGCTGCGTAAACAGAAGCACCTGAAGACGGCCCAACTAACAGTCCCTCTTGTCTAGCCAAATTTCTCATTGTCGTTAAAGCCTCTTCGTCTGCAATTTGAATAATTTCGTTATACACTTCTGTATTTAAGTTTTTCGGGATAAATCCCGGACTTGTTCCTACTAGTTTATGAGGACCTGGAACACCTCCCGATAGTACGGGAGATCCTTTCGGTTCTACTACTGCGATATATAAGTTTGGTAGTTTCTCTTTTAACGTTTCTCCAGTCCCTGTAATAGTTCCACCCGTTCCAGCAGTTGCTACAAATGCATCAAGCTCGCCATCCATTTGTTCATAAATTTCAAGTGCAGTTGTATAACGATGAATATTCGGGTTTGCTGGATTTTCAAATTGCTGCGGAATAAAACTATTTGGAATTTGTTTCTGCAATTCTAACGCCTTCGCAATTGCTCCTGGCATTCTTTGTTCTGCCGGTGTTAAAACTACTTCTGCTCCGTATGCTTTCAATAAGTTAATTCTTTCTTTAGACATATTATCTGGCATAATTAAAATCGTTTTATACCCTTTTGCAGCCGCGTTCATCGCTAAACCTATCCCTGTATTACCACTTGTCGGCTCAATAATTGTATCTCCTGGTTTAATATGACCATTCTCTTCTGCAACGTGCAATAAATTATAGGCAGCACGGTCTTTCACGCTGCGCGATGGATTAAACATTTCTAGTTTTACATACACATCTGCTGCGTCTTCTGGAATAAATTTAGATAATCTGACGACAGGTGTATCTCCTATTAATTCTGTTACGTTTTCACATAATTTCATAGCGCATCCCCTATTCTATCGTTTTCTTATCATTTGGTAGTAACCATGAAGTAAGTCCAATTAATGGTAGACAACTACATAGTAACATAATGAATTGTAGACTATATATGTCAGCCAATTTCCCAAGAACTACAGAGCCTAAAGCACCGAGTCCAAACGCAAGCCCTACAATTAATCCTGATACCATTCCTACTTTTCCAGGAACAAGCTCTTGCGCATATACAACAATTACACTAAAACTACTTGAACTAATAAAACCGATACATAAAAATAGCGGTACGACCCACACGAGCGAAACGTGAGGTAATAAAAGTGCAAGTGGGGCTGAACCTAGCATTGAAAATACAATAATTGTTTTCTTTCCAAATCGATCCGCTAATGGACCACCGAAGAAAGTTCCTAACACACCAGCAATCATAAATGCGAATACGAAATACTGAGCATTTTTTATCGATAAACCGTAATGCTCAATTAAGTAAAATTGATAAAAATTCCCGATACCAGCACCGTACCAAGAGCGTACAAAAGTAAGAAAAACAAGAAGTAAAATAACAAATTTAATATGTGTACTGACAATCGCATGTTCCGCCTCAAGCGCAGCCCTCTTTTTTCTTCTCACAGCGCCAGTTGCTAATTCATTTCTATACCAATTTGATACGAAAATTAATAATACAATGCCTACCGCTGCAAAGGCTGTAAAACCTAAAGAACCAATTTGACCGAGCGGAACGAAAATTAATGCTGTAAAAATAGGAGCTAGAGAATTCCCTGTATTTCCTCCCACTTGATAAATCGCTTGCGCTAATCCCCGTTTTGCACCGGACGCCATATAAGCTACTCGGGCACCTTCTGGATGAAAGACTGCGGAACCTAATCCGATAAATAAAACAGAAATAATAACAATAATAAAATTCGGTGCAAACGCGAGTCCAATCATCCCAAGCATACTCGAAAACATTCCGAGCGGTAATAAAAATGGTGACGGCTTCTTATCCGAATACATACCAAAAACCGGCTGCATAATCGATGATGTCATATTTAATGCAAACGCAATCCATCCTACTTGCATATAGGATAAATTCATCGTTTTTTCCAAAATAGGAAACAACGCCGGCACAACTGCTTGCATCGAGTCATTTAAAAAATGACCGAAACTAATCGCAAATAGTATTCGATATATCGTCGGTGTTTCCATTGTATTTTTTTTCGAAACTGCCTGCATATATGAATCTCTCCTTCCTGTACAAAATATATATTTATTACAGTAGGTGTAATAAATTCTGACTTTTGAAACATTTCTATTCTATACTGGTTTCATTTCTTTTTCCAGAAATATCACTTCTTACATAATATATTTTTTCTATACGTTTTATCGGATTTATTTATAGAAATTTTCTATATTTTCTTTTATACTAGGACAGAGATGAAGGGAAGGATGACAACTATGAAGAAAAAAACTAAAGGAATCGTTGCACTCTCAATCACATTATCTATGTTTTTAACAGCATGTGGTCAAAAACAAGAGGCAACAACTACTGGAGAAAAGAAAAAAGAATCTTCAAAACAAGTATTAAACATTGTAGAAGCTGGGGAAATTTCTACACTTGATTCATCTATCGCAACCGATGGATTTTCTTACGCTGCTTTAAACAACGTAATGGAAGGATTATATATGCCTGGGCCTGACAATAAACCTGTTCCTGCAGCCGCTGAATCATACAAACTGAGCGAAGACGGAAAAACATATACATTTACATTACACGATTCAAAATGGTCAAATGGCGATCCAGTAACTGCTCATGATTTTGAATATGCATGGAAACGTGCCGTAAATCCAGAAACTGCTTCTGAATACGCACACATTATGTTCGACATTAAAAACGCTGAAAAAATAAATAAAAAAGAATTACCAATTGACTCATTTGGTGTAAAAGCAATTGACGATAAAACATTAGAAGTACAGTTAGAACACCCTGTTCCATACTTTTTAGGTTTAATGGGATTTGCAACATTTTATCCTCAAAACAAAAAGGTTGTAGACGCACAAGGGAAAAATTACGGACTTGAAGCTGCAAATGTAGTTTATAACGGACCTTTCCAATTAAGTGAATGGAAACATGATACAAGTTATAAAATGACAAAAAACCCGAACTACTGGGATAATAAAAATGTGAAATTAAATGAAATTAATGTAAATATCGTAAAAGATACTTCAACAGCTGTTAATTTATTTGAAAGTAAACAAGTAGACCGAATTACGATTAATTCAGAGTTTGTTGATAAATATCAAAAAGATCCGAGCTTAAAGAAAATGGAACGTCCTTCTGTGACGTTTTTCCGATTTAGTCAAAAGAACCCTTTGTTAGCAAACAAAAATGCTCGTAAAGCTATTTCGCTTGCTTTTGATAAACAAGGAATCGCAACAACGATTTTAAACAATGGTTCTATACCTGCGAATGCATTCGTTCCAAAAGGATTCGTAAAAGGACCTGACAATAAAGATTTTCGCAGTACAAGTAATGTAAAAGTAGAAACAAATGTGAAAGAAGCTAAAACACTATGGGAAACTGCGAAAAAAGAAACAAACTTACAAAACGCTTCTCTTTCAATCATAACAACAGATGAGTCTAACGATAAAAAAATTAGTGAGTTTTTAAAAGGTGAACTGGAGAAAAACTTACCCGGATTAAAAATCACATTACAACCACTTCCAGTAAAAGCATTTTTAGATCGTGAAGGAAATGGCGATTTTGAAATCTCACTTTCTACTTGGGGACCAGATTATCCTGATCCTACAACATTTTTAAATATGTTCGTCACAGACGGACCGTTTAATAAGATGAGTTACTCAAACAAACAATACGACGAATTAATTGAGAAAACGAGCTCTACTTTAGTAACTGACTTACCAGCACGTTGGAAAGCGTTCCAAGATGCCGAGAAAATCTTACTTGAAGATGATGCAGCTATCGCTCCAATCTTCCAATCAGGACTTGTATATTTAGAACGTCCAACAGTAAAAGGTGTTGTTGTTCGTCCATTTGCAGGAATTTATTCTTATAAATGGGCCTCTATTACAGAATAAGAAAAAGGCGATCCTAAAACATTTTAGGATCGCCTTCTTTATTAAATTGCAAAACGCTTATATTTTTCGTAATCGCTCGTCTTACATTCCACTTCTAGTTTCGTACCTTCGTTTTCATAACTCGTAGATAGAACGTGCGCATGAGTATTGAAATAAGAAACCACCTGTCCTTGATCATACGGAATTAACATTTCACACTTCGTATACTCTTTATAAATGTGTGAGCGAATCATTTCGACAAGCTCTTTTATTCCAACATGTTTCTTCGCCGATAAATAAACACGGTCTTCTTGTACTTTCGGAATTTCGACATCTACCATATCTGATTTGTTATAAGCATAGATTGTTGGAATATTTTCTACTCCAATTTTCTTTAACGTTTCATTTGTAATATCAATTAACTGTTCATAATTTGGATTTGCATAATCTACAACATGAATAAGTAAGTCTGCTTCCGCTACTTCTTCTAACGTTGAACGGAATGCTTTCACAAGATGATGCGGTAATTTACTTACAAATCCAACTGTATCTGTTAATAAGAATGATTTATTATCTGGTAAATCAATATTTCGCACCGATGTTTCTAACGTCGCGAATAACATATCTTTTTCAAATACTTGTTTTTCTTCTGTCCCATTATAAATTTCAAGCATCGCATTCATCGTCGTTGATTTTCCTGCGTTCGTATAACCTACTAATGCTACAACAGGAATTTCATTTTTCTTACGTTGCTTTCGCTGCGTTTGACGCTGCGCAACAAGAGCTTCTAAATCTTTATTTAAAACTGAGATTTGTTCTTCAATTTTACGACGATCCAACTCTAATTTCTTCTCACCGACACCTTTATTTTTCGTACCAACACCGCCGCTCTGTCTTCCTAACGATTCGCGAAGACCGATTAAACGAGGCATCATATACTGAAGATGGGCCACCTCTACTTGCAACTGCGCTTCTTTCGTTTTCGCACGTTGCGCAAAAATATCTAAAATTAATATGGTACGGTCAATTACTTTACAATCTAAATCCGCTTCCAAATTTCGAATTTGTGAAGGAGATAATTCGTCATTAAAGATGACCATATTCGCATCTACTTCATTTACATAGGCTGCTACTTCTTCAATCTTTCCTTTTCCAATATAGTGAGATGGATTTACACGTTGTAAATTTTGCGTCACTTGGCCAATTACCTCTACATCACAAGCTTCTGCAAGATTCGTTAACTCTTCCATCGAATACGCAAAGTCATCTTCATTACCTAAATTTACCCCAACTAAAACTGCTCTTTGTAATAATTCTTCCATATATTTATTCCTCCATTTCGATTACGTAAAATAAAAAACACAGGTAACTGCCTGTGTTTTCGTAAACGGATAAGGGTTCACCAAAGAAACAGGAGAAAGCTGTACTTTCATCCTATCTCATAGTCAAAAAGCCCCAAGATCATATACGTATCCACAATAAGTGTTCACCTATACGATCCCATTCTATTTATAAAGGCAAAACAAAAAGAGGGCGTATTCGTCCCTCCCTCTTTTTCACATATAAGCTTAATAAAGGGTTCCTTTAAAATAGGCAGACCAATCCCGTTCACTCTGCACACAGACAGAGCCTTTGAGCGCTATTCAATTATTGGCACAAAGTATTGAGACGTAATCTGATTAAGATCAAAGGAAGCCCCTCCGTTCATTTTAAGTTACATAAAGTGTAGCATAAGTAATTCGCTTTCACAAGGTTAAACCACCTATAGAAACTGAAAGAAAATCTTTGTATTTTTACTTTAATCGTCATTTTTTGCGCTTTTTTCTTACAATAAAAATCACAAGAGCTACTATCAGTAACAGACCTACAGAAAGAGTAAGAACTTGCCACCAGCTTAAACCATTCAACATGCCACCTTTTAAATCGACTTTCTTGGTCGGAACAGATTCTTTTGCAATTTGACTTAAAGTTACTTTGTCCGCCCCTGCCTCATCTAATCTCTTCGTTCTACTACAACTATTTGTGTGTAATTGTTTTTCCAATCCTCTTTGAGAAGAATATACTAAGTACTCTCCTCCTTCCACAAAGTGAAATACACAATCACCACCATTTGTATATACAATAATTTGCGAAGAATTTGTCCCTTTCCAAATTTTCTTCACTTCAAATAATACTTCAATTCCAACCCCTTCTTTCCTTCCAACCTCAATTACTTTTCCCTCAAACACTACATCGTTTTTTTGAAAGGCCTCTTCTGCTGATACGTTAATACAATCACAAGCATAAGATTTCTCTGAAAAAATAATAAGAATAAAGCTACAAATAATGACAACAGGCAACATGCGTAAAACTGTTTTCAAGGAGCTCAACTCACTTCATTATCAATTTTAAAAACTTCTCATATATTATTTTTTACAACACTCGCTAAATTCCTTCATAGTAAGCTAAGTCGTTCAATACACCAAAAATCTATATTGACATTTTTATAACCTGATATTAGTATCAGGTTATAAAATAAAGTTAGGAGCTGTTCCTATGAATTCTAAATCTCGTATTACTGCAATTGGTACTCATGTTCCAAATCAAATACTCTCTAATCATGATTTAGAAAAAATGATCGATACGAATGATGAATGGATTGTACAAAGAACAGGAATGAAGGAAAGAAGGATTGCTAGCGAAGACGAATACTCCTCACACTTAGCCATTAAAGCAATTGAAAATTTATGTACAACATATAAGAAAAACTTAGAAGATGTCGACTGTATCATTGTTGCTACTACTACTGCTGATTACGTTTTCCCTAGTGTTGCTTGCCAAATACAACAATACTTCAACATACCTCATACAATAGCATTTGATTTAAATGCCACTTGCGCTGGTTTCACATATGGCTTGCACGTCGGTAATAGCTTGATTACTTCTGGATCACATAAAAAAGTACTTGTCATAGCGACAGAGACATTATCAAAAGTTACTGATTACATCGATAGAACGACCTGCATTTTATTTGGCGATGGTGCTGGCACTATTTTATTAGAAAGAGATAAAAACAAATCGAGCTTTATTGCTGCTCATATGGGCACAAATGGTGACGGTGGAATTCATCTATACAGAACAAACTTATCTACAACTATGAATGGTACACCACTGCAAACAAATGAAAAAATCGTGCAAAATGGAAGAGAAGTATATAAATGGGCAACACGCACGGTGCCAACAGGGATAAAAGAACTATTACATACCGCAAATATGCAAAAGGATGATATAGACTGGTTCATTCCTCATAGTGCTAATTTACGAATGATCGAATCTATTTGTGAAAAATCTCAAATTCCAATACAAAAAACATTAACGAGTGTGGAATTTATGGGGAATACATCTTCCGTCTCTATTCCACTCGCACTAGATTTAGCTAGAAAAGAAGGAAAATTAAGTAACGGAGACACACTTTTACTATACGGATTTGGCGGTGGTCTTACGCATTTAGGGCTTATTGTGAAGTGGGATTTAAGTTAAATGTATGAAAAAGAGGTTCTAGTCAATAACTAGAACCTCTTCTTTAATTTCTTTCTCCTTTTTGAGGCCATGTCACAACAGGAATCAGCATGAAAGCTAATACTCCTCCAGCTAATGACAATGCTGCATAACTCGAATTCGCTACTACCATTCCTGACATCGCTCCACCAGAAGCTCCAGCTAACGCAATAAACACATCTATCTTCCCTTGTGTTTTTGCACGTGTAGAAGGTATAGTTGCATCAACAATTTGAGCAGTACCACTGATTAAACCAAGGTTCCATCCTAATCCAAGTAAAGACAATGCAACGATTAATAGTATTAAAGAATCACTTGGCGCTATCGCCGCTATGACACCTGCTGCTAGTAAAATTACTCCACCAGCTATACTCATCGTAGTTCTTCCAATTTTGTCAATTAGCATTCCCGTAAAAAGAGACGGAAGATACATTGCACCGATATGAAAACCAATTACAAGACCTACTGCACTTAAAGCGTGACCGTGGTGTCCCATGTGAACTGGAGTCATCGTCATAATTGCAACCATCACGATTTGAGTAAGTATCATTACGATAGCTCCAACCGTAATGCCTCTTTTATTTTCTTTCACTTCCTCTGTTACTGCTTGCCCTTTATATGTATGTTCTTGTTTATATGATTCTATCATATTAGCAATAAGTAACGGATCGGGACGAAGCATAACAAATAGTACAAGACCCGCCAGTATAAATGCAGCTGCTGATAATATGAACGGACCAGCAAGTTCAGGAATTCCAATTGAATGAGCAAACCTTCCCATTACACCTACTAAATTCGGACCTGCGACTGCACCAAAAGTTGTCATTACCATAGTAATACTAATGGCAGTTGCTCTTTGCTTCTTATTCGCTAAATCCGTTCCAGCATAACGCGCTTGTAAATTCGTAGCCGTACCTGCACCGTATATGAGTAAAGAAACTAGTAAAAGAATAATACTATTTATTACAGCTGACAATACAACTCCAATAGCCCCTAGTCCCCCTACTATAAAACCTGCTGCAAGCCCTATGCGGCGACCGTGTTTTTGCGATAACTTCCCGACAAAGAAAGCCGCTACCGCCGATCCCATTGTAAACATAGCAGCTGGTAATCCTGCATATGCATCTGTCCCAAGCATTTGTTGTGCAAGAAGTGCACCTACTGTAATCCCAGCAGCCAACCCTGCTCCGCCGAACATTTGTGAAATACTTATGATTAGTAATGTTCGTTTATATAATTTTTGCTGCTCTTCTTCTGTATACATACGATTATTTATTGAAACATTGGCTGTATTAATCATTTCCTCACCCTCTCTATAAAGTGAAACTTTAATCGGTGGGGGTTCTTCATCCCCCACTAATTATTAGTTGAACCAATCGGACTTTTATGGGCAGCCCGACCCCCACCTGACTTCTTTACTTTCGCTGCATTTTGAGGTGGGGGTCTTACTGCCCATTAAAGCGGGATAAAACTAATCCCCCTTGTTAATGTACTATAGAACAACAAAATCCCCAAATTTATAATGCTGAAATGTATTTATACATGTAAAGAACCCCACGGTTTACGTTTCACTCATTACCGAAGGGTTCCCATAATAATTATACTAATTTTTTCACAACTAGCATTCCATCATTTGAGTATAACTCACCTTTAGATTATTTCCCTTACACTCCCCCTACAACTCTTTCTCCTCTCTTTTTACTCAAAGCCTTTCCTTCCCAAAATAACAAACTCACTAAAGCAAAGAGTAAAATAATTGGCACACTCGCTTTATATAAATCTGTAAAACTCATAGCCATCTGATTCTTAGCATAATGATTCACATCGTTCGAAAATGCACGTACTTCTTTCTTTATACTTTCTTCTTGTTTTTCAACTTCATTTGTCACTTGATTCATAACTTCTTCTCTTTTTATATCTCTATATTCTACTGGAACAGCATTTAATACTTCATCTACTTTTTGGTGAATTAATTCGTCTTTTTTCTCTTTATTTAACCCTACAAATTTTTCATTTTGATGCTTTTCTACATTCGTTTCTATACTTTGATTCTCTATTTTTTCTTTTGTTACTTGTAATATCTCAGCTTGCTCGACACTACTCACATGAATATTACGCACCTTTTCTTCTGCATAACGATATACATTCTCTTTATTTACAGTTAAGTTGTGAGTTAAGTTAGATACAAATATTGCGACCGCTAAAACAATACCTACTTGCCGCAACATTGACACAACACTTTGAGAAGCAGTTAATAATTCCCCTTCAAACGAAGAAGCACTTAAAACTGTAATTGGACCTACTACTAAACCATACCCAACACCCAATATCATACATGGAATAATAATTTCTATATTTGTTGAATTAACATCAATCATTTGCAACCAATAATAAGATAAGCCCATAACAAGAAAGCCTGATAAAATAATAGTTACTTTTCCGAGTTTTTTAATTAAAGTTGCTGCAGCTGGTGAGACAAAAAATATCATTGCTGAAATAGGTGTCACTAAAAAAGCTGCTTCAATTTCCGTTCGCCCTTGTATTTTCGTTAAGAATGTTGGAAGTAATACAGTAACTCCAATTAAAAATACATTACTTAATATGACAACGATAGATGCTCCGACAAACATTCGATCTTTAAATAAATTTAAATTCACCATCGGATTATGAATCTTTCGTTCTACTAGAACAAATAGAATAAGAGAAATAGTACTAAGTACATAACAAGACAAAGCTATATTACTTTGCCATCCCCATGTATTTCCTTTTACTAATATGAGAGTAAAAGAGAAAATTGCTAAGCTACTTAATAGTAGTCCTACCCAATCTATTTTTGAGATAATACGTTCTTCATTTTTTATTTTTAACATAGTGCAGCATAAAATGATTCCAAGAATACAAATTGGAACATTTACGAAGAACACCCATCTCCAACCGAAATTTTGTGTAATAACTCCACCTATTACTGGTCCCATCGCAGCTGACAGACCTTGTGTTACGCCTAAAATTGCAAGTGCAACATGCCTCTTAGCTAATGGCATTGCTGATACACCAATTACCATACTAGTTGGAAATAAAATCGCTGCCCCTACACTTTGTATAAAGCGAGAAAAGATAAGAAAATCTCCCGTATTAGCAAAAGCACACAGTACTGACCCGCCACCAAAAATCACCAGACCAAGAATATACATCTTTGCTTTTCCAAAGATATCAGCTATCCGCCCTAGCGGAATAGCAAGTACTGCTATTGTCATTGTATAAACATTTAATACCCAAGACATCTTTTCCAATGAAGTATTTACACTCGTTTGTATCGCTGGTAAAGCTATATTCATAATAGTCGTATCAATCATACAAAGAAATATACCTAAACACATTAAAAAGACAATCTTAATCCCCTTTGATTGCTCCATATTCATCCACCCTTTATTTATTGTGAACTTGTTTTTCATTCTTCTGTTTTATTGTTTTTTTGTTTCTAATTGTTCTAGTTTTCTTTTCAATGTCTCAACTTGAGCACTATACGATGCGATACCTACATCGAGTGAAATTTCCTCAACAAAAGTAATACCTTCTCTCCACTTTTCATATTTCAGACGTAGATCCGCAATGTATGCTTCTTTCCTTTCAATCTCGTCCTTAATCCATCTTTTTATCGCCTGATCATCGCTATAATTACCGAAATACATCCTCATTAAAAAGTCTGAACGTAAAACATCTTTCTCTACATCCGTTTGCATGTATTGATAAAACTCTTCACGCCCCTCATCTGTAATAAAGTACATTTTCTTATTTGGTTTCCCTTCTTGCATAACAACTTCTTTTTTTATTTTCCCCTCTTTTTCCAACTGACGTAACGTTGGATAGATCATTCCAAAACTTCCATCAAAGAAATGAGTAAATACGTCTTCAAACACAATTTTAATATCATAACCAGACAATTCTTTTTCCATTAGTAAGCCTAAAACAACATCTCTTCCCTTCACAATAAGACCCCCACACAGTATATAATCAATAATCATATTAACAATGTTAATATGATTATTGATTATATACCTTATTCTGTTAATTGTAAAATGTTTCTAAATAAAAAATACCCTGTAATTTTGTTGTTCCAAATTACAGGGTATCTCTACTTTATATTTCATATATAAACCTTGTACTATTTTACAACTACATCTTGATTCGTTTCAAAGTCTTCCGTCTTACCTTCTTTCATTTCATAATAATAAGAAGGCAATTCTATACCATGCTCTACAAAATAATCCTCAATTAACGAAATAATCACTTTCAACGTTTTCAAACGTGCGTATAATTTATCGTTGCTCGCGATTATTTGCCATTTTGCATTGGGCTTATTTGTTTTTTCAAACATGTCTTCCATTGCCTCAACATACTCGTCCCATTTTTCACGGTTACGCCAATCTTCATCTGTAATTTTCCATCTTTTTAAAGGATTGTTCTCTCTATCTTTAAACCTCTTTAATTGCTCATCTTTACTAATATGATAGAAGAACTTCCCGATTATATAATGATCATCTGTTAGTAGTTTTTCAAAATCATTAATCTCACCATACGCTCTCATCCACTCTTCCTTTGTAGCAAACCCTTCAACACGCTCAACTAACACGCGGCCGTACCACGAGCGATCGAAAATAGTAATTTGCCCGTACTGAGGTATTTTCCGCCAGAAACGTTGCAAGTAATGGTACCGCTTTTCATGAGGTGCTGGTGCTCCAATTGGATTTACTTGAAACCCACGCGGATCAAGGTGCTCTGTCACTCGTTTAATCGCTCCGCCTTTTCCTGCCGCATCCCAGCCTTCCATAACGAGCATAACTGCGATTTTTTCTTCTTTTACTATTTGCTGCAACGCTAATAAGCGCCTTTGATATTTTTCAAGTTTCTTATTGTACTTAGATTTCGATTCAATTCTTTTCGTTACATCTACTTTAGCAAGAACTCCATTTTCCATAAAACAAATCCCCCTTGTTGTATGACAATGTTATTTTAACATATTATTGGAAATTTTCTACATTAGAAAAAAACTGTGTAGAAAAATTTCTACACAGCTTCCTTCTCTAATTGCACATCTACTTCAATATTCTCATTTTTATTTTTCACAGCTTTTATAAAGAATACAGCAGTTAATATAACGGTAATAACCGCACCTACCATATAAGATATGTTTAACGGAATATTAAAACCAATTTTTGCATTTAAAATGTAAATGACAGTCATGAGCGTCATAAATATCGCCGGAATTAAGGAAACAACATACGGTTTTCCTTTTATAAATAAATACATCGTTCCAATCCATAACGCAATTGCTGCAGTCGATTGGTTAGCCCAAGAGAAATATCTCCATAATAGTGTGAAATCAATTTTCGTTAAACCGTATGCAATAACAAACAATGGAATTGCAATAATTAAGCGGTTTTTCAATTTCGTTTGATTAAAATTGAAATAGTCCGCAATGATAGAACGTGCCGCACGAAATGCAGTATCACCAGATGTAATTGGTAGTACAATTACTCCGATAACAGCAATCGTTCCGCCGACAGCCCCTAACATTGTCTTTGAGATTTCACTTACAACCGCAGCTGGTGTACCAGATTTAATTAACTCATTTAATTCACCATATGAGAAAATACTCATCGCCGCCGCTGCCCAGATCATCGCAATAATTGCTTCTGCAATCATCATGCCGAAAAATACATATCGGCCGTGTTTTTCAGTTTGAAGTGTTCTTGAAATAATTGGTGATTGTGTTGCATGAAACCCGGATAAAGCACCACATGTAATTGTCAGCATTAATAGTGGAAAAATCGGTGCATTATCTGGATGCATATTTTCAAACGTTAATTCTGGGATAGGAGAACCTTTTATTATCATCATTCCCCCTATACCAATAGCACTTATTAGCAATAATGCACCTAATACCGGATAAATCTTCCCAATAATTTTATCAATTGGCAAGATCGTAGACAAAATGTAATATACAAAAATAACAGTTAGGATAATAGTGATTGACACTTTCCCTTGTAATACGATATCAAGTAATGATGCTGGTGTTGTAATAAACACAGTTCCTACTAATACTAAAAGCAACAGTGAAAAAACATTTACAATGTGTCTCATTGCATTTCCTAAAAACTTCCCTGCTAATTCAGGAATATGCGCCCCTTTATTTCGAATAGAAATCATCCCTGTAAGATAATCATGAACAGCACCTGCAAAAATAGCCCCTATTACGATCCAAACAAATGCAACCGGTCCATATAAAGCACCTAATATTGGCCCAAATATAGGTCCAGTACCTGCAATATTTAATAATTGAATCATAGAATTCTTTCGCCTATCCATAGGCACATAATCTACGCCATCTTGGTTCACATAGGCCGGCGTCTTTCTTTTGTAATTGACTCCAAATATCTTTTCAATAAACTTTCCGTATGTAAAATAACCAATTATCAATACGACGATTGATACTAAAAATGTAATCATTCCTATCCCCTCCCCTTTACAGAAAATGCTTTCCTATTCCTATATAAGAAAACGTTTTCAATTTATTCTAGCATATTTAACCAAATTAAATAAATATTTTATATAGAATTTTTAGTATATTCTTTTTATAACAAAAGTATCCCCCTTATAACAATAAGAGTGACTTGATTATTCGTAACTAAATCCATTCCAACGATAAGGCTTAGTACCCCAATACTTATATACACAATTACTGCATTACATGGATTCAAATCTAATAACATCCCAAAAATAAATATATACAAAAATAATAATTGTAGAAAAATACTGCTTCCCATACTTACGAGTTCTTTCAATATATCCTCTCCCTAAACCGTATGGTATATTATCTCAAAAAGAGAAGAAAATAATGAACAAATCCATTAAAGAATGGGAGCTCTGAAAAAATGAAACAAAAAATATTAACTCTCTTTACGCTTATATGCTTAGCACTACCAATACAAGCTAGTGCATACACATTTCAATCACTACCAATTGCATCAAAGTCTAAACAATGGTATATCGAAATTGATAAATCTCATAACGTAAACAAGCAAGCAATCCAGCCAAAACAAGGTGTATTTGATACATATAGTTTACTCGTAAAAAACATCGGTCATGATGTATCAAACGTATCCGTGGAAATACTTGATAACAATCCTACCTCTAAAGCTACCTTTAAACCTACTACACCTAATGAAAATATTTCTAAAAGTCATACAAGCTTTGACTACATGGTATTCCCATTAGACTTTAATAGCCATAATTTTAAAGTTGTGATTACTTGGGAAGAAAAGAACTTTTCTTACAACGGCCATCCAGTAAATGAAAGTAAAAAAATGAAACAAACATTTGTATTTAATGAAGAGTAAGCCCTAATTTGATTAGGGCTTACTCTTCATTTACAAAACCAGATTGAATTGCTTCTGTCACTTCTTTTGTGATGTCCAGTTTTGTTGCATCGGTGCTAATTTTCTTATGCCAAATATGCACGGAAGGCTTTTCATTATAAAGATGCTTTATTAATACGAGTAAGTTATAAGCTAGACTATTTTCTCTATGGGTAGCGATATAGACTGTGAAATTTTTTGCTTCAAAGACCTTTTCCTGCAAAGTATATTGGTTGTCCAATTCCTTTACGACTATATCTTTCAAATCTTCTATAAGCATATAAATCGTTCCCCCTCCCCTTATATCATCAATCAAATCTTCGAATACTCGGCACACATAATGCTACTCCAATTGTTACAAGTACTAAAATAGCTAGTGTTATAATCGTTATCTCGCCACCTATGACAGTAGCTAACCATCCTACAACTACATAACCTAGTGGCAATAAAGCAAATGAACCTAACATATCAAGGCTTGCCACTCTTCCAAATGCTTCTTCTGGCACGAGCTCTTGTAAACTCGTTTCCCAAATGAGTCCAAATATCATCATACCGAACCCCTCAATTGCCATTAATACAATTAAAACGGGTGCCCAAGTAATGAAAGGCATTATTAAAAGCGCACAACCACTTATTAAAACACCACCATAGGCAAGTACCCCCCGCTTATACCACCGTTCTCTCCCGCCAAATATTAGCGCAGCAACTACAGCTCCAACACCAGAGGATGCCATTCCTAATCCATACACATATGCTTCAAAATGATGATGAACATTAAATAACCATGGAATTAATACGACGATAATTCCTGCATAACAAATATTGATGAAAGAAAAGACTAAAATTGTAATCCATAGCCACGGATGACTTTTTAAAACAAAAACACCTTCCATAAACTCTTGTTTATAATCGACTTTTTTCTTTTCAATAGGTTTTACTTTTTTAAACTTTATTTCTCTTAAAAATAATAAACAAAAAAATGATAACAAATACGTTACTGCATCTAGTCCAAACCCTATTCCAGCAGATGCAACTGAAACGATTAATCCTCCAAGAGCTGGTCCAATTAGTCGTATACCTTGATTACTCATTTGCGTTAATGCATTAGCTGCATTGCGAATTTCAGGTACAAATACTTTTGCTCTTACAGCCGCATATGCTGGCTGAAATATGCCTTCCATAAGTCCATATAATGCTACGAGGACATATAGAAGTGGAATTGTTAAAACATCCATAAATATAAGTGTTGCAAGTAATAGCATTAATATGCAGCGAACTATATCTGTAAATAACATTACTTTCACTCGATCCATTCGATCTACGACTAATCCCGCAAACGGTAACGCAAGAATATTAGGGAGCATGTACATTGCCATAGTCATTCCCATTACAACTGTTGAACCAGTTAATGAATACACAACGACTGGCAAAATAACCATCGTTATCGAACTACCTAAAGTCGAAAGCAATTGCCCAATCCATAAAAATTTAAAATGTGGTGACGCTTTAACTGGCAATAGCAATTTACCGATATAGCTTAATTTTTTCTCTGTTGGTATTTCTCCTTGCATACCTCTCTCCTCTTTTCGAAGGATTAAATCCTCCTAATAAAATGTTTTATTTTTAATAATATTCAATCTAATTATATATGAAATTATCAAATTTATGGTAATATTATCAAAAACATAAAGGAGATAATATATGAAAACAATTGAGACAGAAAGACTCATACTACGCTCATTACAATTATATGACGCTCTAGTAATCGAAAAATTAGCTGGCGATTATGATGTTGCTAAAACAACCCTATCTATTCCACACCCATATCCAAAAGGCTCTGCAAAAGATTTCATTACACATATGCTACAAGCAGAGATCGATAAAAAAGTTGTGATTTTTTCTATAATAGATAAGAATAATAAAGAATTAATAGGTGTAATTAATTTAAATTTAAATCATATTCATAAACGTGGGGAACTGGCCTATTGGGTTGGAAAGCCTTATTGGGGAAATGGATTTGGTACCGAAGCATCGAAAGCACTACTACACTATGGATTCAACGAGCTGCATTTAAATAAAATATTCGCTGCAGCTTTTACAAATAATCCTGGTTCATGGCGAATTATGGAGAAAATCGGAATGAAACATGAAGGAACGTTTAAACAGCATGTTGTAAAATCTGGTGAACCTATGGATATTACATACTATGGAATATTACTTGATGAATATAAATAAAAAGGTGTTTTCATAAATGAAAACACCTTTTTATTTATAATTTTAAGTTCTTCTTCAATGTCCAATATTTTTCTTGAGCATTTTCAAATGAAAATTCTACCCAGCCATTTGGATCTTCACGATATACATTTACTTTTGTACCATTTTCTAATTTTCCAACTTCATTTTGTGTCACATTTGGTACACTCTTAATTGGATTGTTAAACGGGAATGGCACTTGATAGTAAGATCCTACCGATTGGACAGTAGCTTTTGCATCTTTTGCATAATCTGTATAAGGAATCGCTTCACTTAATACTTCTACATTTAATGTATTAGGGTTTTTCGGTAGTCGTTTTGCATTTTGGTAATCCGCTTTATTAAAAGGCTTAATGCGTTCCATGATATTAGCGATTTTCCCAGCCCATGCTGTATCTGTTGAATACATAACATTCATTGCTGGTAATGTGTAACCTTTGAAATATCTTGCACCATCTTCTAAGTAGTTCTTTTTTACATAATCAGCGTTATATGAAATACTTAGTCCGTATGACGGTAAATATTTTGCATATGCAAATGGATCACGATCATATGCTCTTAAACCAAATAAATTATGTTTACGATATGCAATTTCTGATTTACCGTAACCAGATTCTAAGATTGCATGTGCAGCTAAGTATAGTGCATTCACACCATACTCATTTTGCGCTTTAATAAAGTCTTGTCCAATTCCAACTAACGGGCTATCTGGATGGAATCTTTGAATATAATTATCAATCTCTTGCGCTGTTACGTTAGATGGTAATGTCACATCTAGATTAATATATGAAGGCTGTTCAGCAGGAACATCCTTTTTAATTTGCATCGCTCTATATAACAATTGTGCATAGCTTTCACGTGTTAATACACCTGATGGATCAAATCCTCCAAGCTCATTCCCTATTGACACACCATTAGATTGCAATGCACTAATTGCTTCTTTTGCCCACCAATATGATGCATCTATATCGTTAAATGTATGTGGTGCTTTTACTTCTAATTTAAATGCTCTTTGCAAAATAACAGACATTTCAGCACGGGTTAATGATTCTTTCGGTCTAAACGTTCCTTTATCATCACCTACAAAAATCCCCATATCTGTTAATGCTAAAATTTCCTTTGGGAACATTGTCGTTCCTGCACTAATATCAGAGTATGGATTTTTGTAATCACTTTTTGCTTCTGGTTTTAATGCGCGATACATTAATGCTGCTACTTGCTCACGAGTTACAACATCTCCGAAGCCGAATTTACCATTATCGTAACCTGCAATAATTCCTTTTGACGTTAAATCAGTAATTGCTTCAAGTGCCCAATGATTTTTTGGAACGTCTGGAAATTCTTTTGTAGATGCAAACGAAGTTGCTGGAGCCATCACTACTTGAAGCGCGACTGTCACTGCTAACACATTAGAAATAACTTTTTTCATAAATTTTTTAACACGTTTTTTATATGCTTGTCCCGTGTTAACTTGCCTCCCTTTATCGTATAATTTTCCCTATTAAACTAACAAACTCTTAAATAGTCAACAGTAAAAGTATACGTGATAAAAATCAACTAATCTACCATTATTTTATTTATAATTAACATAATACGATATATCTTTTTATTTCGATACAAAATTACATAAAATCACATAAAAAGCCCATCTATATAAAGACGATGGGCTTAGCAATCAACATTATTATTTTGTTAAACGGGATTTAGAAACATCAAAGCCTTTCCACTCATAATAATCTAAAATCCCCTCATAAATTGCCTCAGCAGCTATTTGTCTTCCAGATTCTGAAGCTAACTTCTCATAATCCGTACTATTATCTAAAAATGCTAGCTCCGTTAGTACTGCTGGCATTTCATTTTCTCTTAGTACATAAAAATCTTCTGATTTTACACCACGATCTCTTGTATCTAGAGCTTTAACTAATCTCTTTTGTATTTTATTAGCTAACATATAACTATCTTTTTCACGTTCGGTTAATTCTTTCTTTTCAGATCCTTTATAATAAAAAGTTTCTGTTCCATATCCATCATGTTTTTGAGAAGCATTTGCATGGATACTTACAAAAATATCTCCATTATGTTCCTTTGCGAAATCCACACGCTTTTTAAGGTCTTCTCCTTGTTTTTCATCAAGGCGAATATCTGTTTCACGTGTTAACATCACGCGGAATGGAGTTTGTTTCTCTATTAAACTTTGTAATCTTTTAGATGTATCTAATACAATATCACTTTCATGTAATCCTTGCGTTGCCTTCCCAGGGTCTGTTCCTCCATGGCCCGGATCAATAATAATTACCTGTTCTACTAAAGGGTTACCTATTTTAAGAGAATCTGCCTTTTTTATAAATTGAGCTGCCTCTGCTTTAGTTAGAATTTTTTCGGGCTCCCATTTGTCACCGGTTCCAATAGAAATCCCTAATTCAACTAGAATGTTAGCTTTTGCTTTACCCCAACTTTTTTCTAGATCACTAAATTTAGTTGCTGGAGTACCATTTACTTTAGAATCTAATTTGTAAGCTTCTACAATAAGAGAGGCCATTGAAACTCGGTCAATTTTCCCAGTTGGATCGAATACGCCCGCTCCTTTCCCTTTTACAACGCCAGCTTTTTCTACAGCTGCGATGAATGGGGTATACCATTGGTTTTGAGAATCACCGAAAGATGGTTTAGCATTTTTATCGATTGGTAAGTTTAAGATTTTAGCCATCATTGTAGCTGCTTCTGCACGAGTGATTTCTTTTTCTGGCTCAAACATTCCTTTTTCGTTACCTGTAACTGCACCTTTCTCTACTAAATAGTAAATAGAGTCTTTTGCCCAATGTTTAGCTGGGACATCTGGAAAATTTTTCGTTTGCGCGAAACTACTAGATGAATAAGATAATATACTAGCTGCAATTACTCCTGCTGCGATTATTCTATTTTTCATAGAATATATTCCCCTCTCAAGTACGATGTATTTATGTAACAGACTAATTATAGTTCTGAAAATTAGTAATAGTCAATTAAAAAATGTATAATTTTGTATTATTATTGTATTTTTTGTCATACATAACTATAGTTAAAAACTATAAGATTTTATTAAGAGGAGAGATTCATATGAGCAACAATTGGAAAGATATAGAGCACCGTATGTATACAATGTGTATGATTCAGCAGAATAACAAAGTATTGTTAATACAGCGCCCCAATCATCTTGGCTTCCCTGGTTACATCGCTCCCGGCGGAAAAGTAGATTTTCCAGAAAGTATCGTTCAAGCTGCTAAACGAGAAGTAAAAGAAGAAACTGGATTACTTGTTTCAACTTTAACCTTTAAGGGATTAGATGAATATGTAAATCCGAAAGAAAATGTTCGATATATGGTATTTAACTATTGGACAGATTCATTTAAAGGTGAACTCCTTTCGAATCCTCCTGAAGGCAAATTATTATGGGTACCAATCGATACAGCACTAAAACTTCCTATGCAAGATTGGTTTAAAGAAAGATTTCCATTATTTTTTGAAAAAGGTACGTTTGAAATTCAACGTGTTTGGGACAAAGACTTAGATAAACAAGTCGCTATGACAATTACCCATACGTAAAAAAGCTTGGAATCTCTCCAAGCTTTTCTTACTTCTCCTCTATTTTCTTAATCTCATAATCAATTTCTAAAAACTTAACTCCAAATATCCACATTTTATGGTTAGCTTCTAACATTTGATTGGTGCCCTCTTTAATAATAAACGTCTCTGCTAACGGTAACCGTACTGTAAAGAAACGAGTATGTAAATAAATCCCCTCATCTCCCTTACCATTTCTTCTCAGCTTACTAGTAATAATTAAATTATTATTATCATTACGTAATTTTAAAATCCCCGTCATATTCGAATATGGTAGAGGTAATGCGATATTCATATATGTCTCATTCTTATACGTATGTTTTGAGTAAAGAGCTACAAAAATAGATGCTCCTGCTTCATTTTTTCTTAACCAAGCTCTTACATTCTCCCTTCCATCCTTCTCATCCATTACCCCTATGATAGAGCCGTGCATTGTTTCCCACTTGCCGCCCATTCCTAAATGTATTTGTCCTACACGCTTACTCATTTTCTCATAACAAAATGCTAACAGGCGGAACGAACGAGTCCATTTAATATGCGATTGTAACTCATACTCTATTGTATTTTCATAAAACCGAATAATGCTTAAAGGTATCTTCGTCACGTCAAATGCCTCACTATGAAAATCATTCATTTTATCAACTAAACCGTTGTATTCCTTACTATCTATTACATTTCTGTTATGTAAAAACGCTTCACCAACTGTCGCCTTTCCTCTTAATCTGCTCATTGGTTTCCCGTAATATTTATAGTTCGGAACACTCTTTTCAATCATCCAGCCGACAAATGCCGGTAACGCTACTCCAATTCCATTCACAACACCGTGAATCCAAACCATTTGGGCAATTGTAATCGTCATTACATGTTTCAAATTCCCATACGAATATATAAGTGAAAACATAATTGTTACCATGAGCGTACTAGACGATATGATTAGGAGGATTTTTGCACTGATAGCATTAAATTTCGCCAGCCAAACATAAATTCCATACCCATAAATCGCACATAAATATAGGAACACTGCAAAAAATTCAAATACCCTTGAGTACGTAATTCCAATCGCAACTGTCATCGGTGAAATGACTATAGTAAACATAATTACATCATATACTTTACTGCTCTTTTCTCTCTTCCGCCCTATTAAACCAGCTGATAATGGCAATAGAAACGCCGAATAATGAAAGTGTGCAGCTGTGAGTAAAACAATGTCAGAAGTAAACTGCATAATCGAAATCTTTGCTACAGAAGCAAAAAACCAAAAACCACCTAAAAACAAATAAATAAACGCACTATCGATAGCTGTCTCTTCTAACGGTGTCCATCCTCTTTCTAGTAATCTATTTATACCAAATAACGCAACGATCCCCGTATATACAAACCAAATTATCGCAAAGATATATTGATTTGTTACGAAAGCTAACATTGCACAAATCGCTGCTATCGGATATAAAAACGATACGGATTTATAAAATAATAAATACGATCCATTTCGTGCTCTTTTATCAATAATACAAAAAGACATCGGTATACATAACAAAATAGATAATAAAATAATTGCTTCAACTGGGTTTACATTTGACCACTCACATATTAGAAAAATAATATAACAAGCAAGCCCAACTATTATATTTTTCATATCATTTATTTCCTCTCCACAAATGTTCCCCTATATGAAAATAATGAACCAATTAACGGATTTCGTACTTGAACATGAATTCGGAAACATTGTAGTTCTTCATCATAACTTTCAACAATTTTTGCCTCTCCGTATAAAAGCTTTGGTAAAGGGATTTTTCTTCCAAACATATAGACCCATTGTTTCTTTGAAGAAATATGCATTGCCCCTAACTCATCAATATGAAAATTCAATGTAGAGACGAGTAAATGTGGTTCACCAAAATAATCTACAATTTCATTATTCTCTTCATCCAGTTGCATAACCGCATTAAAATATCTTTCCTTATCATGAAAATAAAACGTGCGATTCCACTTTACAATTTCTATCCCATCTTTATCTAGTCCAGCAGTATTATGTATTACAAAAGGCACTTTTTTTCCCCGTTCTGAGAAAAACATACGAAACCTCGATGCAATCTTTAAAATCAATTTAACGAAAAAAGAACCTCCGTAAATTTCATCCATCTTTCCTTCACCTATGAAGCTATTTTCTTCTGTAATCTCATAGCGTTTCTGTAATTTTGGATGAAGTTTTTTATAAGAATCCCCTAATAGTCTTTCATACATATTAGCCATACATTATCCCTTTCTCTTCCTCTTGCAATTTTTTGCACTTGGTAAATCAAAACTATTTATATAACCGACAATCGATACCCCCATTAGTAAAACGTTTAATGTAATTGGATTAAACGGCTCTGTAAAGCTTACGATATTCGTAAATCCTGCCACTATCGTTAAAGCTATTAACATAAAAATATGTAGTATAAATAATTTTTGTTTTGGAACTGGAAATAGCCATATGATACCAAAAGCAATTTCTAACATCCCTATTACTTTAAGAATTGCAATACTATTTCCAGTTGAACCAATAATCGCAGAAAGCATCTTCATCTCTTCTGGATGACTGAAAATTATTTTTGGGAAGATCCCTTGATACATCCATACAAATGCAAATAAAAAACATACGAGCCAATATGTCATTGTTTTTCTAATTAGTAATCTAGGGTGAAGCCCCTTTTCTAACCATAATTTTAAAGCATCAAAACTCCAAGCAGTTGCCCAGCCTAATAACGGCCGAAACATATAGAAATCTATTACATTCCCTATACGACCAAACCTCGTATCATAATTATATTGCGTCTCAAAATGAATGTGTTCTTTACGGGGTGTATACTTCCAATAACCACGTCCTATTTGAATAAGTGATAATTGATTTTCTGTCCAAAATTTTAAAGAAGAAATCCGTTCACCTGTTTCTTTTCTTATTTCACCTATCGATTCCCCTTCCCCAGCTATTTCAAGTCCAAATCCGATTTTTGTTTTATATAAAAATTTCTGTGGTTCTCCTTCTTTTTTCTCTAAATATGAAATTTCAGTAAAGCGGGCATCCCATTCTGTATGTATATGTGGTTCTTGCGTGTATTCCCATAATTTCTCCATTGTTGTGTTCATTTCTGCTGAAACATAAATAGGCTTTTTCCCTTTCATTCTTCCACCTCCAATGAACTATAATTTTAATGTACATGTAATAAATTTATTTTGCTACATTTTTCACAAACTTCCTCATAAAAAGATAGAATTTTTAAAATATATATAAAACACTTGATTCCTCGAAAAATTTAAATTATTATAAAACAAATGTTACCAACAACTTCATAAATCAAACACTCTCGCCTAAAACGTGAGATAGAGGTTGCGATACTTATGAGTATTCTAATGGAGACACAGAGATGTCTATGAAATTAGATGAAAGGAAGTATTGCCGAAATCGATATATTTCTCTGTATGTATCGATTGGGGCTGTTTTCGAATAGAAACAGAACTGTCATATGTACAGACGTGTACGTATGAAGAGCTATCTACAAAAAAGAGATATCATTTTTATGGTATTCCTTTTTTGGCGGTTTTTTTATTAGCTCCGTTTTCTGTTTCCCTTTTCCTGTAACAGCACCATCCTCACTTATTTGAGATGGTGTTTTTTGTTTTTCTCTGGTAACTACAGGAATATTGGGATTTATATATGTCCTAATCTATTCTTAAAAATGGATGAAAGAAGGAATTCGTAATGGAAACGATTGTACAAAAATTTGGTGGCACTTCTGTCGGAAGCGTTGAACGCATTCAACATGTAGCAAATTTAATTATTGAAGAATATGAACGAGGACATAGTATCGTCTCTGTCGTTTCAGCAATGGGGAAAAGTACAGACGAACTTGTAGCACTTGCTAACGCGATTACAGAAAATCCGAGTAAACGCGAAATGGATATGCTTCTATCAACAGGAGAGCAAGTCACTATTTCATTATTAACGATGGCATTACAAGCAAAAGGTTATAACGCGATTTCATTAACAGGATGGCAAGCTGATATTACGACAGAATCTGTACATAATAGTGCACGGATTACTGACATTCATACAGATCGAATTCAATCTTATCTTGCTGAAGGTACGATTGTTATCGTAGCTGGCTTCCAAGGCGTTAGTGAAAACCATGAAATTACAACGCTTGGACGCGGTGGTTCTGATACAACTGCTGTTGCATTAGCTGCTGCACTGAACGCAAAAAAATGTGATATTTACACAGATGTGACCGGCGTATATACGACGGATCCACGAGTTGTAAAAGATGCTTATAAATTAGATGAAATTTCTTATGACGAAATGTTAGAACTTGCAAATCTCGGTGCTGGTGTATTACACCCACGTGCTGTTGAGTTTGCTAAAAATCATAATGTCATTTTAGAAGTTCGCTCAAGTATGGAACAAGAAAACGGAACAATTGTAAAAGGAGAATGTAACATGGAACAACAATCAATCGTTAAAGGTATTGCATTTGAAGATAATATTACACGTATCACATTGAAAGGATTGGAACAAGGCTCGCTTTCAACAGTTTTCGCTACATTAGCAGCGGCACATATTAATGTAGATATCATCATTCAAAGTATTACAAATGAAGGAACTGTTCATCTCTCCTTCTCCATCCATTCTAATGATTTAAAAGAAACATTAGAGGTATTGGAACAAAATCAAGAGGCACTTCACTATGAATCAGTAGAATATGAAAATCATTTAGCAAAAGTATCAATTGTAGGATCTGGTATGGTATCTAATCCAGGTGTTGCTGCGAATATGTTCACTACTTTAAAAGAAGAAGATATTCATATTAAAATGGTAAGTACATCAGAAATTAAAGTGTCTGTCGTTATTGACCGCCTTCATTTAGTAACAGGTGTCGAGGCGCTGCATCAATCATTTATGGCGAAAATTGAGCCTTTAGTGCAGATGAGCTAATTTCTACTAGTAAAACTTAAAACAAATTATATGAATCTACTTCCTTCCTATATAAATAGAAAGCTATTTGCATATAGAGTAATAAGAAATGTATTTATCATTTAAATAATACACTTCATTCTATACAACGATCGGGCCCTTTAAGAGCATACAGCGTAGAAACATTTTTCGAGGAAATCGCGGTATTGTTTGTTAACAAGATACTATATGACATATCTAAAAACAGCTTGTCACATTTTCCTATACTGTGACAAGCTATTTTTTGTTTGAAAGGAATTTGTAACTTTTTAATAGTATAATTAAGAAGATGATTAGATAATACACTTTTACATATAAGGAGATAAAGACAATGTCAAAAAATAAATTACTCAGAATGGACAATGTCAGCATCGTTGTAGAATCCCTTGATCATGCAATCTCTTTCTTCGAGGAGATTGGGTTAAAACTCGAAGGGCGCGCCACTGTCGAAGGCGAATGGGCTGGTCGCGTAACTGGACTCGGTTCGCAGTGCGTAGAGATTGCTATGATGGTAACTCCAGATGGCCATAGCCGCATTGAACTTTCGCGATTTCTTACCCCGCCTGCTATAGCAGATCACCGGGCAGCTCCTGTCAACGCCCTCGGTTATTTGCGCGTCATGTTCACCGTTGAAGACATTGACGAAATGGTATCTAGGCTTACTACTAAGCATGGTGCTCAGCTCGTTGGCGAAGTAGTTCAATACGAGAACTCTTACCGTCTCTGCTACATTCGTGGAACTGAAGGCATTTTAATCGGTTTAGCGGAAGAACTCGGTAATAAATAATTAATGTTTTATTAGAAGCCTTTACTGAAGTAAAAATATTTGAAAGAACTTTACACTTAATAAAACTTAGATTTTGAACCCCGTCCTAGCTTTAGAACGGGGTTATACTTGTTTGAGCTTTTTAACATACTATTAATATCCTAAAATCATTATAAAACAATTTATTTTCTTGTTATACTCTTTCCTAGGAAATATAACTTACTCTTCTCACTTTTTATCATATTATATTCTTTAAAAAAACGATCTAAACTCATTCAAAATAACTTTCTTCACATCCGAATAAAAAACCATCATGAATAGTGCAATTACTAATACAACCACCTGTATTTTTTCATAATCAATGAACGCACTCATAATTAGTAATCCAAATCCAATATAAAAACCAAACTCGTTCTCTTTCTCAAAATCCTCATCTTCTTCATCAATATGTATTTTTTCTTTAATGTTTTGATTCCCTTTTATTAACGCATCGAGCGTAACATTGTACATTTCGCTTAGTAAAATTAAATTATCAATATCAGGACAACTTTTATCATTCTCCCACTTGTACACTGCTTGCCTCGTTATACCAATCTTTTTAGCAACATCTTCCTGCGAAAACCCTTTTGACTCTCGTAATCTTTTAAGTTGTTGTCCTAAGCTCATAACGTCCCCTGGTTTAAAATTCTTATAAAAATCTATAAATTGTTGGCGAACCAAGTCAAATGCCAACTACCGAAAAGGAATCTCACCTTTTTCCTGTCCGTAAGGGTTGTGACCTTTTCATCCACCTATTGTGAAAGAATGACGGCAGGTTCCTGTTAGGAACGATCTGTCCTTGCATACTACCATTCATCCAAGTCAGTAGTATGCAAGAGGTTATAAGAAATAAACCAGTACCCCCCTTCTCATTTAAATTTTAAATACGAATTGTTGATTGTTCATATAAACAGTTTTGTGAAGAATGCTCCACAATTTCCAATTATGATATTCTTTCCACGTTTGAATTGTTTGTAACCATTTTTTATATACTTTTTGCGTATTCTTTTTACTTTCTTCCATGGAAGCAACAAGAATACGCAGTTTTGTTGTAATTTGGTTTTTTAATAATAATATAAATTCTTGTGGTAATTGTTCTTGCAATTCTAATCCACGTCTTGCGATCGTGAATGCGGCTGCTTCATGAACGCTAATACCGAAATTTTTACTATATTTTAATTTTCCGATCACACTTGTATAAGCGGGGTTTACTGTTTTAACAGAAAATCCGTTACGAAGAGCCATACGAATTAAACTGTTCAACATCTTTTTATACGTAAATTGATGGAAATTACGATTACTGTATTTATCAGTATCATGAGATTGTTGAAACTTTAAATCTTCTAAAACAATTCCACCTACATTGTTTTCCAATAACCATGTTTTAATTTGTTGTACGATTTGTCCAATTATCGTTGCGCGTTTATTTGTTGAAAATGTATTCAGATTGTGTAGATAAAAAATTTTTGAACCTTTAAAATTACCTTGTTTTGTACATAAACTAACTGCAATTCGATCCGGATTCACATCGATCCCTGCAATTAAATCAGATTGTGGTGTTTCTTTAAAATCTAATACACGACCTATTTCCGTTTCGTCAAACGTAATATTTACATAAAATTCATTTTGTTTACGAATGATTTCTACACTATATTTTTGATGCTCTATAATCGGTTTTCCTTTTGAATTTACACCGATTTGCTTTCCCATAACGACATTTGTAATTTGATGATAAAAACGATATGGAATCATAATCGGAACTTTGATTCGTGGGCTTTTTGTTTTTCCATTTGTTCGTCCTAATGGATTTGCAATTTCTAACCATCCTTGCCCACAGTCATCAACTGTAATGCGCATGTTCAAATTCCCTTTTTTGCTTTTATCTCCACGAGAATATAATTGTCGTGTACGCAAATCTTTCCATTCTTGATTGGATATCTTGTTTTTCATTCTTTCATAGAAATTTTTCCTCCCACCAAAAATAATAGGAGGTAATGTTTCATTTTTAATATGTTTTGCATACGTTTCTATTCTTTGCTCTAATTTTTGTTTTCGTTTTCTTAAACCAATTAAACAAGTTTCTAATAAAACTTGTTTAGGTCTTTTTTTACCACTTTCATAATCATCTATTTTTTGTAACGTCTTTTCTAACTTTTTTTGATTATTTTCTAGGTAAACAGGAAGAAGTTCTTTTTGAGAGAAAAGGATCGTTTGCGCTTGTAAAATCGCATCTTCACAAAAACGTTTATTTAACAAATATTTAGGTTGTAGTTTTTTTATCAATTCTTTCTCGTTTTCGCCCTCAATCAAACGATTAAAACTATATCGTTTTGCACTTTCGAACGTACGGATCAAAGTAATTAAAGCTTCCGTTTGTTCTTTTGTAATAGAATTGATTTTACAAGTACGTGTTGTTTTCATCCTTTTCCCCCCTTTTCATCACCTGAAAATATTATAGGTTGAATTCTGTAAAATATAAAACCTGTAATTGTAAATTTTTATAGTTTTTTATAGATTCTTATTTACTGTCATTAACTCCTTTAACAAATTATTACATAAAAAGAGATATAAAAGAAAGAAACCATTAGTAAAACTCACTGTAAACCATTCGTTTACACAGTAAAAAAGAGAGAATAGCTCTATATTTAAGCTATTCTCTCTCTTCTATTAAAATAGATGAATGTTTTCTTTCTTGCAAGCTTCACGTAAATCGTCAGGCCATACAGAAGATTGAACTTCACCGATATGTGCTTTACGTAAGAAGTACATGCACATTCTCGATTGTCCGATACCACCGCCAATTGTTAATGGTAGTATGTCTTCTAAAATACCTTTATGGAAATCATACTCACGTTTGAAGTCTTCACCTGTTTTCGTTAACTGCTCATCAAGTGATTTACTATCAACACGAATTCCCATTGATGATAATTCGAATGAAGATTGTAGTACTGGGTGCCAGAATAAAATATCACCGTTTAATTTCCAATCATCATAATCAGCTGCGCGTCCATCATGCTTTTCACCTGAACGAAGTGCATCACCAATTCCGATAATGAAGACTGCACCGTGTTCTTTTGCAATTGCATGTTCACGATCTTTCGGTGTTAATTCTGGATATTTATCTTCTAGTTCTTGAGAAGTAACGAATACAATTTCTTCTGGTAAATACTTCCCAAGGAACGGATACTTTTCAAATAAGTGGTCTTCTAAATCTTTGAATATTCCATAAATTGTTAGTACTGTTTTTTGTAAGTAATCTACAGTACGCCATTCTTTTTGAACGATTTTTTCCCAATCCCATTGGTCAACGTAAATAGAATGTGTTGCATCAAGTTCTTCATCACGACGGATCGCGTTCATGTTTGTATATAAACCTTCACCAGCTTCATATCCATATTCATGCAGTGCAAATCGTTTCCACTTCGCTAGTGAGTGCACAATTTCTAATTCTTCCCCTGAGTGTAACATATCAAATTCAATTGGACGTTCTACACCGTTTAGATGATCGTTTAGTCCTGATTTTTTCGTTACGAATAATGGTGCAGATACACGGAATAGTTCAAGTCGTTTTGCTAATTGATCCTCGAAAAATGTTTTAACTTCCTTAATTGCGATTTGAGTCTCTCTTACTGTCATTAATGATTGATACATGGTGGTTTCCTCCTAAAATGTTTGGATGTTGTGAAAAGAAGCCAACAAAAAAAAGCCCTTCTTCCCCAAAAAACTGGGACGAAAGGCTTTGGTTCCGCGGTACCACCCAAATTAGCAACAGAGGTTGCTCACTTATACAATACGGAGATGAAATATCTCGATACTGTTCTTCTTGTAACGGCGAAGTTCCCGGCTAAGTCTACTTTCCTGTCAAGGATTTCGGTTAGCAACTCCAGGAGGTTCTTCATAATAGGCTTCGTATCAGGCTCACACCACCCCTGACTCGCTTAGACTACGTCCTACTACTACTCGTCCTTTCATAGTCGTTTTGTTGTCACATCTCTGAAACATTTTATTAATGATTATTCTATACAAAAAATAAATAAAGTCAACAAAAAGTTTTAAAATATTTTTCAATTCTTTATTTTACGGCTTTATTGATTGTTTCCAATATACCTTCTTTACTTCTTTTGTCTGGGCATTCCAAAAAACGTTTCACTAACAGAAACTAACATATATACAACAATTAATGTAATCGTCCGAAATATAGAATCCGCAGTATTTCGTATTATTTTCATTTTCTTTGTAATTCCTTTCAGTTTACTTGCAAATTCATGATATACTATAGCATTCAAGCAGTTTGTTTTTACTTAAAACAAACATAGTCATTTATAAAGAGTATTTTCTAAATCATTGACTATTATCAAATAAGATTTTTATATAACGGAGTGATTATATGAGTAAAACGAAAGCAAAACCGAAAAAAGGTGTAGGACAAGGTACAGGAAGTAAAGGATGGAACCGTTGGCAATCAAGCGCAAAGAAAAAGAAAGCAGCAAAGCCATACAAAAGTAAAGGTACAAAGAAATAATTGAAATAACATTTGATTTCTTTACTTTGTACAAAACAAAATATAATTATTACAACAAAAAAGCTATGCCCTCATACATTTGAAGGCATAGCTTTCTTTATTAGATCATTAAAATATCTCGAATTTCTGCCTCCGTGATGGATGATAATTTCTCTTCTCCCGGCTCAATCACTTCAGCGATTAAATGTTTCTTACTCTCTTGCAGTTCGTGCATTTTTTCCTCAATGGTTCCGTGTGCTACTAATTTAATAACTTGTACTGTATTTTTTTGCCCCATTCGATATGCCCGATCTGCTGCTTGTTGTTCAACAGCTGGATTCCACCATAAATCGTATAATATAACCGTATCAGCGCCTGTTAAGTTAAGACCTGTACCACCAGCTTTTAAAGAAATGAGGAATAGGTCTCCTTCTCCTTCGTTAAACCGATTACATAGTTCTACACGTTCTTGCGAAGGTGTATTCCCGTCTAAATAAAAGTATGGAATTGCTTGACGATTTAATTCACGACCAATAATGGACAGCATCTTCGTAAATTGAGAAAAGATTAAAATTCTCTTACCAGTGCTTCTACATTCCTCTAGTATGTCTAACAGTTGCTCGAATTTAGCTGAACTCCCCTTGTAATCATCAACGAATAAAGCAGGATGATTACATATTTGTCTTAATCTCGTTAAGCCAGCTAAAATTCTAATTTTATTTTTACGTAACGTATCTTTGTCTAAATGCTTTAATGTTTCTTCCCTTAATTTCGCTAAGTAAGCAGCATATAGTCTCTTTTGATCTGGTAATAACTCCGATGACTGTAAATGCTCTATTTTATCTGGAAGCTCTTGTAATACATCCTCTTTTAATCGTCTTAATACGAACGGTTTTACGCGCTTTGCAATATCTTCACGCCTTAAATCACCGAATTCTTTTCTTCCTGGTAATAATTCTGGAAATACGACATGAAAGATAGACCATAGCTCTTCTAATGAATTTTCGACAGGCGTTCCCGTTAGTCCAAAACGATATTCAGCTTGAATTGTTTTCACTGCTCTTGCAGTTTGGGTTGTAGGATTTTTAAACGCCTGTGCTTCATCAAGAAATAGTGTATGAAATGGCCTCGCATACGACCTTACATCTCTTCTCAGTAATGGATATGACGTAATGACGACATCAAATTCCGCTACGTCTTTTAAGATTTTTCGTCGTTCTGTTTGATTTCCATCTGCAATAACCGCTCTAATATGTGGGGCGAATTTTTTCAATTCACTAAACCAATTATAAACGAGCGAGGACGGTGAAACGACTAATATAGGCAGCTTCTTCTCCCGAATTTCAGGCAAAACAGAATCTATATAAGCAATACTTTGCAGCGTTTTTCCAAGTCCCATATCGTCTGCTAAAATACCGCCAAAACGGTAATAGGCGAGTGTTTTCATCCATTCGAACCCGTATACTTGATACTCTCTCATTACAGCATGTAAAGTTGGCGGTACTGTAAACTTTAACTTTTTCGGATTTTGAATGCTTTCAACTAAATCTTGAACAGACTCATCTAAACTTAAAACATTACCTTCATGTAGTCCATTCATCCATTTTACACTCCGAATAAGCGGAACATTCACTTCTTCCCCATGTAAAAATTCTTTTCGAATACCTGATTCCTTTACAAACTGATTAATTTCATTAAACTCTTTGCTCTCTAGCGATAATAAAGAACCATTCGCAAGCCGATAATATTTCCGTTTTTCTTCAAGAGCCGCTAATACACCTTTAATTTCAGCTTCCGGTATTCCTTTTATATCAAAACGAAATGACAACCAATCAATTCTTTCTTTCCTTCTCACTCTAATAAGTGGCGCTGTATCCCCTTTATGAATGCGTAATTTGATTGCTGTTGTCGCGTAAATATCAACTAAACCTTTTAACGTTGGAACAATGTGATATAAAAAGTTATACTCAGCTTCTTCATTATGCATAAAGTAACCGCCTTCTGTTTTCGCAAAGGCACTTTCACTCATAATGTCTAAAATCTCTTTTTCCTTTTTCTCATCACGATTAAAAACAGAAGGTTGCCCGTCTTCTTCTAGCGGATTAATCACGACGTTTCCATAATGAAATTCAAGACCTGCTAGCAAACGATTTTTCACTCGATCTAAATATAGCTTTGCTTTTAACGACGGCGTTTCAACACGATCGGATATGACTTCATCAATGCGCACTGTTCCAAGTTTCATTAATCCAGGCACAACTTTCGCTACGAAATGTTCCATCTTATTTTCAGGAATATAAAACTGATTGCTATTTGAGCGACTCATCATTTTTTGCAATTCAATAAGTCGCATACAATCTTCCATAGGTAAATGATATAATTTCCCATCGTAAAGAGCGTTGTTATACATCTCCATAACTCGAACACGATTTAGACCGTCTATATGAAGGGTAAACCCGCCATTATTCCCTTTCATAAACTCAAAATGTAATGGCAATAACCCTTTTGAAATGTGTAATCCCTGGAACAGTTGCTCATTTTGGTTCAACTGTACATACTCGGCTCTAGAAAGTGCAGAGAGCATATCATTCCATGAAGCTGGCGGTATAAATATCATACTTTCATCTTGTTTCGCATGTACTTCTAGTGCATCTTCATACATTTTTTCGTTATGATATATTTTAATAAGTTGTTGTATAATCGCGTCTGTTTCTTGTTTAAAACTGTGTACATCTGGCGTATATGTAAATTCATTGGAACAATGAAAAGCCTCTCTCTTCTCCACTTTAGAAAGAAATTCTCTAATATGATTTATAAAATATGTTTTCGCAAGTTTTAACTGAATTCCAAGAAGAGCCCCACCGCTTTTCTTCGCTACTGGTGAACATATAAACGCAACATCTAATATTTCACGTGTATCAAACCGATGTTGTTTACTTTTTGGCCTCAGTGGTTTGTCTGCAAATAACTGAAACATCCCGTTTGTTAATTGATCATTTCTGCTACTAACAGAGCCCATTCCACCCGTTTGTTGGTTATAATTTATTTGTATTAGTACGGCTGCAACATGTTGACAGTACGTTTGAAAAGACGCTAATGAAGGACAACTACATCTCGCAACAACATCACCTTTTTTAGCTTTTTCTACTGTAACACGAAAATCCTCGTTCCCTTTTACTGTCGCCTCACAAATTTCTTTCGTTTCATCATAGTAATTCACGATTACTTTATTTGATTTATAATAAGCTTCGCCTCTTTTATATGAGGTTTCTCCACATACTTCTTTAATAATCGATTTATTTAATGTAAAACTCATTGTTTTAACACTTCCTTAATGTAAAACCATTTTCTCTTACTTAACATTTTACATGCTTCACGAGAAAATATAAAATGTTGATTTAACAAAAAAAGATGCTTATTTATAAGCACCTTTTCACTCTATCTCTATCAGTCGTTTCGCCTCAAAGTACAACACTTGAATAAATTTTTTCGTATTAATTCGTATATGTCCAGAAGTCGCTACCCCATCCTTTGTCATTTCTGTCATCCGTTTTCTAACTACAGTGAAATCAAAAAACTTCGGAGCATAACTTTCAAATTTCGGATTTGAAAAGTCTGTTAATCCAAGGGAAGCTAAATGATTCAATGATTGATAAATCGCTCTTCTTACACGTTGTTCAGATGCTTTTTTCTCCTTCTCTATATCTGCATCTGAAGCTAGTCCCCCTAATTTTTTCAGTGTAATTTGGTGGAAAATATCTTTTAACGCAGGAAATCCAAATTCAAATGTTTGCGCCTTTTCTTGTCCGTATAAATATTCCAGCATACTAAGTAAATCTTTACTTCCGTTCTCTCCCGCAATACCGAGTTCTGATAGTAAGAAGCGTCCTGAATCTGATATCTTTTTCCCTTCTTGCACTGTTTCACTACGCATTTGTGGCTTTTCCCACTGAAACACATTATTTAATGATTTTTGAATGTCATATATAGAGCGTTCCAAACGAATACGCTCTATCACTTTTCGTACAACAGATACTACTTCTATTTTGTTTAGTGGTTTTGTAATATAATATTCTACACCAAGTGTATATGCCTCACCAATGAGCTGTTTCGATTCAACTTGAGAAATCATAATAATTTTTCCAGTAAATGAAGACGCTATATGACGAACTGTTTCAATACCGTCCCTCATCGGCATGAGTAAATCAATAAATAAAATATCCACTTTTTTATAATTTAGCTGTTCTGCTTCAACAAAAGCTCCATCTTCCGATTCTCCAATTACTTCCCCAAGATCGCCATCCTCAATAATTTGCGAAAGCATCGAACGGAAAACTTCATCATCATCTACAATATAATAAAACAAACCTATTCCCCTTCCCGCTTTAAACTGCACTCCGGTAAACAAACGATAAACTTACACCCTTTCCCATTTTCATTGCCTTCTAATCTTACTTCTCCGCCGAGCTCTGTTACCATTTCATCTATGTAAGAAAGTCCAATACCTGTGGACGGTGTTCCTGTTTGATCATACTTTGAAGTAAACCCGGGCTTAAATACTAATTTCTTATACTTTTGCGCAATACCAGGGCCATCGTCAATTACTTCAAAGATTACATGTTGCTCTCGTTTATATAACTTAATACGAATGAGGCCTCTATCTTCAATTGCTTCAACTGCATTCGCAACTAAGTTATTAAAAATTGATAGTACTGTATACACGTGATATGCAGCATGCTCGCCTCCTATATGTTTAGAGAAACGTATATCTTTCTCTAGCATTTCAGCATACTTTTCATTTATTCTTACAATCATTTCTGTAAGCTCATGACCTTCTACGTACTCAGCCACATTTTTATCTAATAACAGTTTAGATAATCCTGCAAAAATCCTTTGATTATCTTTTTTTATTTCATGCACTTCTCCTGCTATTTTCAATGCAGTTTTACCATTCGAATGATCGCTTACTTGTAAATTCCGATATAATTGATACGCTTCTTGTGTAATTAATTCTGCATTTTGTAACGTTTTTTTCAAATGAACAGATTCTACATATAAATTGGATAAGTGCATTAACATTTTTTCATTTTCTTTTCGCACTTGTGATTCTTTTAATTTCGTTTCATATAAATTCATCATATTTAAAAAGCCAAGTGCAAAAAAGCTACGAAAAATAGCAATAATGATGAGTTTATTTACTTCAGAAATTGTTATTGTTGTACCTAGTACTAAAATGTGATAAAACGCAAGTTCCGACATACTTGCAACAATTTCAATTGAAATTCCAAGACATCCAATAATAATTGGTCTCTGATGAAACTTATTCACCCTACAGAGTGAAAAAAGACTTCCATAAATAAAATAATAAAAAAACACAGGATAGCGCAAATAAAATGATTCTGTCATATGAAATGAACCTTGCATGACCCAGTCAAGACATACGCGGAATAAGACTACACATATACCAACAACAATACCTGCAACTCCTGCTGGTATTCTTCTTAAAAATAGTAATAAAAAGAAGAATAACGGCGTACCAAAGCTAACGCGAAACGTATCATTAAAAGGATGAAAATTAAGCTCTCCAGCAATCGGAACAACAACCATTAATATAATTAAAAGGGATATGTCTTTCTTCCATAATTGATTCCAATTCAAAGGTGCCACTTCCTATATTCTTTTTTCAATAATAAAAGTGAAAGCCCGCTTATATTTATAAACGGGCTTTATTTCTATATTCTAACCTTTTCTACCGCTTTTATTTGGCGATACTCAGGCTCCCAGATTGCTTCTTTCACTGCAATCTTGATATCGTTATCACTTAAGTTCTCTCTAGCAACACCTTCTGCAACAGCAACTTTCGCTACTTCAATTGCTACCATTTCCGAGATATTACGTAACTCTTCAACTTCTGGTAAAATAGGTGCTCCTGGCTGACTTGTATCTACCATGCTCGCAACTGCTTCAGCTGCTGCTGCGAACATCCCATCCGTCATGACGCTTGCACGTACGACAATTGTTCCAAGACCAAGACCTGGGAAAATAAGTGCGTTATTTGATTGTCCAATCACATACGTTACACCGTTGTATGTAACTGGTTCAAATGGACTTCCTGTTGCAACTAACGCTCTTCCTTCTGTCCACTTGATTAAATCGGCTGGTTTTGCTTCAGCAAGTGGCGTCGGGTTCGACATCGGTAAAATGATTGGTCTTTCTACGTGAGAAGCCATTTCTTTAACAATCTCTTCTTTAAATGCGCCTGCAACAGTTGATGTACCGATTAAAATTGTCGGTTTTACATGTTTCACAACTTCAGCAAGTCCGATTACACCATTTTGCTTCCACTCACTTACTTCCGCTTCTTTTCTTGCATACGGCATTTGGAAATCAAGAAGATCTTTCATATTATCTGTAACTAATCCGTTACGATCAATACACCAGAAACGCTTATACGATTCTTCTTCTGATACACCTACGCGGACCATTGCATCTCTAACTTGATCTGCGATACCGATTCCAGCCGTACCAGCACCAAATACAACAACGCGGTGTTCACTTAGTGGTACACCCGAAGCTTTCACTGCCGATAGCACAGCAGCAAGTGAAACTGCACCTGTACCTTGAATATCATCATTAAACGTACAAATATCATGACGATATTTATCTAAAATTTTTCGTGCATTTCGAGAGCTAAAGTCTTCCCAATGTAAAAGTGCTTTCGGGAATTGTTTATTTACCGCTTGTACAAATGTATCAATAAACTCATCGTAAGCTTCACCTGTTATACGAGGGTGACGATTTCCAATATAAAATGGATTGTTTAATAGTTCCTCACGATTTGTACCTACATCTAAAATTACCGGTAATACACGACTAGGATCGATTCCAACCGCGGCCGTATAAACAGCTAATTTTCCGATGGCGATGTTAATACCACCAACGCCCCAGTCACCAATTCCTAATATACCTTCCCCATCAGTTACAACGACTAAATCAATATTTTCTGCTGTTGCACCAATATTGGCGAACGCTTCTTCAATACCTGACCGATCGTTAATTGATAAATACACACCACGTGGTTTACGATATTCATGACTATATCTTTGAATCGCTACACCGACAGTTGGTGTATATACGATTGGTAACATTTCGCGTAAATGATCTGTTAAAATACGATAAAATAATACTTCATTTCGATCATGTAACGCTGTTAAGTATACATTCTTTAATAAATCATCCGGCTGAGAACAAAATTGTTCGTATGCGCGGCGTGCTTGTTCTTCCAATGTTAAAACTGCTGGCGGTAATAACCCTTTTAAACCTAATTCTTCTCTTTCTTCTTGCGTGAAAGCGACCCCTTTATTTAAAAGTGGTGTTGATAATACTTCTACTCCTCTTAATGTCGTTTCTAATGAACCATTAGAAGCTACTGTAAACTTACTCATAACATCCCTACCTCTATTCATATATAGCATTTCTATATTGTAAACAAAAAAGAGGGGCTTGTCCCCCCTCTTCTTTTAATTTTTCTTTAAAAGAGTTGCTCCTGCAATCCCTGGGTGTGTCATTTCGAATGGATCTAGAATTAATTCTAAGTCTTCTTGTGACAGTACACCATTTTTCACACAAAGTTCTCGAACGGATTGCCCTGTCGCGATTGCTTCTTTTGCAACGCGAGCTGCTGCTTCATAACCGATATGAGGGTTCACGGCTGTAATAATTCCTACACTCTTCTCAACATACTCTTTTAAGCGATCTTCATTCGCTTCAATTCCTTTTAAGCAATTATCTGTAAAGGCACGGAAACCGTTATTCATAATGCTAATTGATTGAAGTAAGTTGAAAACTAGTACTGGTTCCATAACATTTAATTCTAATTGTCCCGCTTCTGAAGCAAGACAAATTGTATGGTCGTTACCAATTACTTGGAATGCAATTTGATTAATTACTTCTGGCATAACAGGGTTTACTTTCCCCGGCATAATAGATGAACCTGGTTGACGAGCTGGTAGCATAATTTCTGCTAAACCAACACGTGGACCTGATGCCATTAAGCGAAGGTCATTCGCAATTTTAGACATGTTCATCATACATACTTTCAGTGCTGCTGATACTTCAGTGTATGCATCCGTATTTTGCGTTGCATCTACTAAGTCTTCTGCACCAACAAGTGGTAGTTCACTAATTGCAGCTAAATGTTTTACAACCGCTTCAATATATTCTGGATCTGCATTTAAGCCTGTACCAACTGCAGTTGCTCCCATGTTCACTTCATATAAGTGTTGACGTGATTGCTGAATTCGTTTCATATCACGTTCAAGCACACGAGAGTACGCTTTAAATTCTTGCCCAAGACGAATTGGCACAGCGTCTTGTAAATGTGTACGACCCATTTTAATTACATGATCGAACTGTTCTGCTTTTAATTCAAATACATCGTGCATATAGCCCATCGTTTGTAATAAACCTTCTAATGCGTTTAATGTAGCGATATGAATCGCCGTTGGGAATGCATCGTTTGTGGATTGCGCCATGTTTACATGACTATTTGGACTAATATAATGATAGTCTCCCTTTTCCATTCCTAATAATTCAAGAGCACGATTGGCAATGACTTCATTTGCATTCATGTTCATTGAAGTACCTGCTCCGCCTTGGATTGGGTCTACGATGAAATGATCATGCCATTTCCCGTCAAGAATTTCTTGAGCAGCTTCTGCGATTGCGCCGCCCTTGTTCAATTCCAATCTTCCTACATCTGTATTCGCAAGCGCTGCAGCTTTTTTTACAACTGCGAATGCTCTAATTAAACCTTCATGAATTTTGTATCCTGTAATTGGGAAGTTTTCAACTGCACGCATTGTTTGTACGCCGTAGTATGCATAGTTTGGTACTTCTTTTTCACCTAAAAAATCTTTTTCAATTCGAACACCATTTTTAACTTCAGTTAATGTTGCCATACTTATTCACTCCTTAACGATTTCTTATGCTGCTTTTGTTTCTTTGACTGTTTCTACATATTGTTTTGCTTTCTCATTATCGAATTCGCCTTCCCACTTCGACATAACAATGGCCGCTAATGCATTCCCTAATACATTGACAGATGAGCGAATCATATCTAAAATGCGGTCAATCCCCGCAATTAACGCGATACCTTCTAGTGGTAACCCCATTGAACCTAACGTTGCTAATACAACAACGAACGATGCACCTGGAACTCCCGCCATACCTTTGGATGTTAACATGAGAACGAATAATAACGTTATTTGCTCTGTCAGTGACATGTGCACACCGTACATTTGTGCAACAAATAATGCCGCTAACGCTTGATAAATAGCCGATCCAGTCAAGTTAAATGTATAACCTGTCGGAATTACGAAAGAGGCAACTGCCTTTGGACAACCGAACTCTTCCATTTTTCTCATTATATTGGGTAAAACAGCTTCTGAACTTGCTGTCGTAAATGAAAGAATAAGTTCTTCTTTTAAAATTTTCATTAACGTAAAAATGTTTACGCCAACCATTCTTGCATTTATACCTAATACAATCACAACGAATAGTATAACAGTTACGTATACAGCTAGCACTAGTTTTCCTAAAGGAAGTAGTGTTGCTACACCAAATTTTGCAACTGTAACAGCAATTAATGCGAATACACCAAATGGTGCAAATTTCATAACTTGATTTGTAACCCAAAACATCGCTTCGAGTACACCTTCAAAGAAGTTAAAAACAGGCTTTCCTTTTTCCCCAATTGCTGCAACTCCTAAACCGAATAATACTGAGAAGAAAATAATCGGTAATAAGTCACCTTGTGCAATCGATTCAAATACGTTTTTCGGTACGATATGAACAATCGTCTCAGCGAATCCTTGCTTCTCTGTAGCATCTGCTGTTTGTTTATAAGAAGAAATATCACTTTGCTGTAAGTTATTCATATCAACGCCAGTACCCGGCTGGAATATATTCGCCGCAAGTAACCCCATTAAAATAGCGATTGTCGTAATGATTTCGAAATAAAGAATTGTCTTCCCGCCTAGTTTCCCAAGCTTCTTCATATCGCCTACACCAGCTACTGCAACAATTAATGCTGAAATAACAATTGGTACTACAATCATCTTAATTAAGTGAATAAATATATCCCCAATTGGTGTAATATAAGAAATCGCCGTTTTATTGCCATAAAAGACTGCCCCTACTACAATCCCTAAAACAAGCGCGACAAAAATTTGTGTTGCCAATCCGAATTTTTTCATTTATGTTCATCCCCTTCATGCGAACGCTTTCAATTTGAATTTATAAAAGCTACTCACACATCTTATAAGCGAACCTACAAAATCATACAAAAACCTACAAGTTCGTCACAAAAAATTCAAATATTTTTCTTCTTTTTTTCATTGACACCATTTTGTTAAAAAACTATAAAATATACTTGATAAGTAATCAGATTGTTTTGTATAATCAAAAAGATATATACTTACAACAAATCAAAATGAAAAGGAGTGGATGATATGAAAAATTATGTGCAAAAATTCGTTCTATCTTCTTCTTTTCTTTTTCATTTTCTTAAAAAGGAACAAAGGCATTCGCCTTTGTTCCTTTTTTATTGCGATCTATATAGGGGGAATTGTTATGAGGCCATATAAACGTGTCTTAATTAAATTAAGCGGCGGTGCACTTGCCGATCAAACCGGAAATAGCTTTAACTCCAAACGATTAGAACATATCGCAAACGAAATTTTATCCATCGTTGATTTAGGTATTGAGGTATCTATCGTCATTGGAGGCGGGAACATTTTTAGAGGTCATCTAGCGGAAGAATGGGGAATCGATCGTGTAGAAGCTGACAATATCGGTACGTTAGGTACAATCATTAACAGCTTAATGCTACGCGGTGTTTTAACAAGTAAAACAAATAAAGAAGTGCGCGTTATGACTTCCATCCCGTTTAATGCTGTAGCTGAACCATACATTCGCCTACGTGCAGTCCACCATTTAGATAACGGGTATATCGTTATTTTTGGAGGTGGTAACGGGCAACCGTTCGTTACGACAGATTATCCAAGTGTTCAAAGGGCCATTGAAATGAATAGTGATGCAATATTAGTCGCAAAACAAGGAGTAGATGGCGTCTTTACTAGTGATCCAAAACATAATAAAGCAGCAAAAATGTACAAAAAACTAAATTATAACGATATTGTTAGGCAAAACATACAAGTAATGGATCAAGCCGCTTTATTACTTGCCCGTGATTATAATTTACCAGCACACGTCTTTAACTTTGATGAGCCTGGAGTAATGAAAAGAATTTGCTTAGGTGAACATGTGGGGACGTTGATTAATGATGATGCTTCATTGCTCGTGCATGAAAAATAATTATTTCTCATAAAAAAGGGGTGTCTATAAAAGACCCCCTTTCTTTAAACTTTAGAAATAAAAATCAGCCAATCCCCCCAACTTTTCCTTACAACGCTCCCAAAACGATAACTTCTCAAAAAATTCTTTCGTCATTTCTTTTGAATTATGAAAATCCTCCGTTAACGCCTCATTAACTTGTCCTACAATTGAACCACCATGAATATACAAATTCATTTCATCATTTATATTGAAACTTCGCGAAGTAAAATTTGTCGTACCAATAACAGTTAGTTCATTATCAATAAGCATTAATTTGCCATGAAACATCCCTTTTTTATAACCATATACTTTAATTCCATTATTAACAGCTTGGCGAATATACGGATACGCCGCCTCTTTAACAAGAGGAATATCTGGTTTATATGACCAAAGTATTTTTACAGTAACTCCACGTTTTTGTGCTTCCATTAAAGCATTCATTACTTCTTTATTTTTGGCTATAAAGTAAGGTGTTGTAATGACAATTGAATGCTTTGCTTCTTTTATTAATTCTATATATTTTTCAGCGACGTGATGTCCATTGTAACTAGCCATCGTATGTAATGTATTCCCTTTACTCGCTTTATTCGTACTTCTTTTTATCTCTTCTTTCGTATCTCGTTTCCAATCTAAAGCGAATTGTTCTTCTAAATCTTTTGCTCCTTCTCCTCTAAGTCGCACATGATAGTCACGCCAATATCCAAATCGTTTATCTTTTCCTAAGTACTCATCCCCTATATTAAAACCACCCGTATAACCAATCTCTCCATCAATCGTCGTAATACGGCGATGATTACGATGGTGAAGTGAATAAAACCCGAATGGTAATTCAGGTTTTCTACTATATGTAAAACGTACACCACTTTCCCGCAATTCACTTATCATCTTTCTTTCAAATGATAAATCATTAATCCGATCCACTGATAAATAGACGTTTACTCCTTCTTTTGCCTTCTCTTTTAATAAATTTAAAAAAGTATGGCTACTTTTATCATCTGACAAAATAAAAAAGTACGTATAAATAGATCTCTTCGCCTCTCTTATATCAGTAAATAACTGTTTATAAAATGACTTCCCTTCTACATATAATTGAAAGTCACTATAATGAGGTGCATACTCTGTCGGCATGTTTTTCCCGGCTTCCATTTTTCTACCTAAGGTAACATCGATATGCATGCAAATTAAAATAAAAACAACAATAGCAACAATAATAGAAGTAGCTCGCAATATTTTTTTAATCATTTTGATTTCCTTCCGCTCAAATTACATTCTACTCTGTAGTGTTTCATTTAAATATATTTTCATACGGAATGTATTTCTTCATTTTCATCGATGTTAAACAGGTAAAGGAGCGAAGAATATGAGAAAAGGAAAAACACCTATTGTTTTTGTCCCAGGACTTTTCGGTTCAATGAATAATATTATTATTCCGGGTACTGGTGATTGGAGCTTCGGACTATCTGCATTTGTTTATGAGCCATTTATTTTGATGTTAGAAAGTATGGGCTATGAACGAAATAAAAACCTATTTATTTGTTTTTATGACTGGCGTCAGCGGATTATTTTTTCTACAAAAAAATATTTATTACAAACGATTGCTTATGCTAAAAAAATTACAGGGCGCGATAAACTAAATCTAATCTGTCATAGTATGGGAGGACTTCTTGGACGTTCTTACGTTCAAAGTGAAGAATATAAAAATGATGTAAATCAACTTATCATACTCTGTACACCAAGCGCTGGATCTCCGGCAAATTATAGTTATTGGACTGGAGGTAGTCTCCCTGTCCATGCCTCTTCTAAAATAAATATCGTTCATTTTTATATGGAACAATACATTCACTACTTAAGCACCTTATATAACATGAATACAGTTGAGGCGATACATCTTTACTTTCCAGGATTACAAGATGTTATTCCGTGTAAAGATTACGGGAATTATTTATTTATAAAATCTGGATCTTCAATTACATTTATTCCTTATAGTAAAATGAAAACGAAAAACCCTTTCCTCGATACTTTAAATAAAAATAGATTTATGATACAAAAAAGAAATATTGAAACTACACTCATTGCTGGAGATGGAGAGGAAACCATTCAATATTTACAAGTCGTTCCTTCATATTCTAATCTGAAATGGACAGACGGCAAAGTCGTCGGTGATATGCTGACAAAACATGGTGACGGAAACGCTATTTTACATAGCGTTTTTCTCCTAGAGGGAAATGAATGTGTTGTGCATGCTTCACATAACGAAGTGCTCTACAAAAGCATTCCTATATTACAAAAGATACTCTAAATTACACAAAAAAAGGTGTAGCACTACGCCACACCTTTTTTTGTTAAACAAAGTTCCTCGCATCATTATTTCTCCCGAATTTATAAATTGCAATTAAGAAGAATGCAATCGCAAAGGCAAATAAAATTAAAATGTTTAAATACAACTCAGAGAATGGAATTCCTTGCTGTAGTTTTGCTATCGTGTCTAATAACCAGCGCTGCGGAAGAAAATTAGCTACTTTTTGTACTGCATTTGGCATAATGTCGTACGGGAAATAACATCCAGCAAGCAAACATGTTGGTACTATCACTAGATTTTGCATTGCATTTGAAGCAGCTGAACTTTTTGAAAAAGACACAATGACTAATGATAAACCAATTGCAATTAAAGCGAATATCATAAGCACACCAATCATTACTATGAAAGGCATATTAATATTTGTATGAAAAACATTCGTCATAAATAGTACTGCAATTACAATTTGCAATGTTAATATCATCATATTTACCGCGACATTAGATAATATAAATTTCTTTCCGTCAATTGGTGTTGATAATAATCTAAAGTACGTTCTATTCTCTTTTTCTTTTAAAATAAATCCAGATAAGTTCACTGCTGAAAACAGCATAAACATAATAAGATAACCCATCGTTTGGTTTGTCATATCTTTATTTTTCGAAGTATCTTCTAGCGTCTCCGTTTTCATTTTAAATGCACTTTTTTGATACCCTACGTACATAGTATCAAATACACTTTGATCTGTTCCTGCTACTTTACTAATAGCTGCTACATTATCAATATAGTTATATAAATATGATTTTATAAATGCTGTTACTTGATCACCTTTAATTGATGCAACTTCTATATGATCTGGCTTCCCTTCTCGAACACTTTTTGAAAAACCAGATTCTAATGTAATAACCCCATCAAGTTTTTTAGAAGTGAGTTTATCTTCTACTTCAGACTCCTTAATCTTACTGACACTCACATTGTTTAATCCTTCTAAAAACTTTATCGTATCATTTGCTATCGGCTCATTTTCTTTATTTACAATCCCGATATTTAACGCACCTTGCCCCGCATTTCCGTATATCGAAAAAGAGATGAGCGTCCCGATTATTGGCAAACTAATAATAATGAATAACCCTTTTTTATTTTTCAAAAGTACAGATAACGTTTTTTGTATGAGCCATAAAATATCTTTCATACTATAGCCCCTCCCGTCTACGTAATGCAATAATTGCAATGAATAAAAAGAGTGCCGAAATTCCAAGGTTTAAACCTATTACCGGCAGTGCTGCCCCTACATCATTCGCATAAATAATTTTCATAACAGCTGTATTTGCCCACGTTAATGGTGATAAATTCGTAACGAAATTTTCTTCTATTACGAAATATGCACCGCCAAAAATAGAAGCTAATTGCACTACCACCATAATAATTGCTCTAGACGATTCAGGTGTTTTGGTAATATATCCAATCCCTAAACCGAAGCTAATTGCTAGAAAGACTTCTGTTAATAAAATAATAAATATAATTCCAAGATGATCGCCCCAATTCGCTTGAAAAACAAATTTACTAAATAACATGACAAGCAATATGCACAGAGCATTTGCTACTAGGCTCCCAAGTACTTTTCCAATGAATATTTCAGCCTTACTTATAGGCGCAGCAATGAGACGATCTCCTGTTTTACGTATTCGTTCTCCTCGAATTAAAGAACTGGCTCCCATCGCTGCATATAGCGCAATCATCGTCGTCATTACAACTGCATAGTAATCCATAGAACCTGGCTTTTTCGCAGCTTGTAAAGATGTTTCTTTTATATAATCATTATGATTTCCATTTGAAATAACTGCGCTCACCTTACTAGGATCTACTTTTGCAACTTCGGCTGCTACATTGTACTTATCAACAAATGTTGTTAGCATGCCTTCCACAATACTTCCCTCAATACTACTTTTGTCACTTCCGTACAATTTTGCGCCATCTTTATTTAATTCTACATAAGCAGCATATTTATTTTGCTTCACTGCTTCCTTCCCATCTATACCTTCAGAAGCTTTTTTAAAATGAATACCCGATTTATCAACTTCTTTCGCAAATGCTTCAAATGCTTGAGAAAACGTGCTACTCGCTTCATCTTTATATAGCACCTGTATATCTTTAATTGAATGACTATCACTATTAAATGCGTTTGTTAATGCTGTACCTAACACAAGCATAAGCACAATCGGAAAAGCTAACATAAAAACTAAAGTTCTTGCGTCTCTGAAATCTCTTTTCATATGCATAATTGCAATATTAAAGATGTTCAATTGATGAACCTCCCTTTACCTTTTCTTCATTTACTCTTTATTTATCTCGTAAGTTTCTTCCAGTTAACGTAAGGAATACCGTTTCTAAGTTAGGAGCCTGCTCCTCTAACGAACGGATTTCAATGTCATGATTAATGAAGTGCTGAACAATTTTATTTAAATTATTTAATCCTGCATCCGAGTTTACTTTAATTACGTTCTCTTCAATTTGAACAGCTTTCACTCCATTTATCTCTTTTAACTGTTCTATATCTAAATTTTCTACTGACTTCACTTCAATCCAAATATCTTTCGTATCGGTAATAATTGCTTTTAACTGCTCTTTCGTTCCTTCTGCAATCACTTTACCGTGATCTACTATAGCTATTTTCGTACAAATCTCTTCTACCTCTTCCATGTAGTGACTCGTATAAATAATCGTACTTCCCATTTCGTTTAATTTCCGAACAGACTGCAGGATATAATTTCTTGACTGTGGATCAATTCCAACTGTCGGCTCATCCATAATAATTAACTTCGGTCTATGAGCAATTGCACAAGCGATATTCAGTCTTCGCTTCATCCCACCAGAAAAGTTCTTTGGATAGCTTTTCTTTTTGTCACTAAGTCCTACAAATTGAAGAGCTTCCTCGACCCTAGCTTTTAATTCAGCTCCTCGTAATCCGTACAATCCAGCAAAGAATTTCACATTTTCATAAGCTGTTAACTCTTCATAAATCGCAATATCTTGCGGAACGATACCGATATTCATCTTCGCAAATCGATTATGTTTCTTTATATTTTTTCCTAGTATGCTAATTTCACCTTCATTACTTCTTAACAAACCAGCAATCATGTTAATTGTCGTACTCTTACCAGCACCATTCGATCCTAAAAAGCCAAATATTTCTCCTTCTTTAATAGATAAAGACATATTATCAACTGCGATGAAATCACCAAATTTTTTCGTTAAATTTTTAATTTCTAAAGTATTCATCGTTTCACCCCTATTTCGGTTTCTCTGCTTTTAGTATAAACAAAAAGAATGAACCTGCTCAGTGCAGAAGTTCATTCTTTTCACATGAGATTATTCACTTTTTTCATATGAGATGATTCATTCTCATATCGGTAGCAACATTGTTACTGAAAAACCACTTGTTCCATCTACTATAATTTTACCGTTTACAGACGCCGTTCGTTCCTCCATCCCCATAATACCGAGACCTTTTTTAACAAGCATTGCACCTTTTCCATTATCCTTCACTTGTACCTTTACCATCTTGTTAAGTACATGAATATCGATTGAAATGACTGTCGCATCAGCATATTTCATCGCATTTGTTAATGCTTCCGTGACATTTTCACCGATAATCTTCCACTGTATAGGAGAAATCATATCTAAGTTCCCTTTATAAACGAAAGGAATATTCACATCATGCTTACCGGCAAATTCCTCTATGAATAATTTCATACGATGAATACCAATTTGCTCAGTTGGTGGCTTCATATTTTTTAATGTAATCCGAATGCTTTCAATTCCATCTTTCGAAATATGAATTGCATTTTGTAATAACTCAGCAGATTTTTCTTTATCTATCGCCATTAATCTCTTTGCTGCTTCCATTTGAATAAGTGCACCTGTCATCGAATGGCCAATTTTATCATGAATTTCTTGAGAAAGTCGATTTCTCTCTTCTAACTTAAATGTGTACTCTGATTGCCTTATGTACTCTTTATTTTCATTTAAGCTTTTCGTCAGCCGCTGCATATTTTTTCGCATCTTATCATTTTGTGATTCAAGCTTTAATACGCGCGATATATACCGTTCTGCCATCGTTAATACGAGGAAAGAAAATGCAACAATTAATCCATATGTCATTCGAATGCTTTCATTTGTAAATATAATAGGAATCATCATAATGATAAAGAGTTGCCATTTCTTCTCTATATAACGAAATATAATTTCATATAAGTTCAATGGTAAAAACAAAATGAAAAACGGATGAATCTTCCATGTAAATAACATAACTAAGCCAATCGACACAGAAGTTACTATGTTTTTGTACGTATCTTTTTTAAATATAGAGATTAGCACGTTTACAGAAAGATATAAAAGCAAAGTAAGTATAATCCATGGTAAGTTCTCAACATTTAAATACATGTAACTAAACACAATATATATAAAGACAATTAATTTACTTACAATTAACCAAAATTCCATATCTTTAATCAACTTTCCCTGTTAAATAATAAATCGCGATTTGTGTACGATGTTCCAGTCCAGTTTTCCCTAAAACTGACGTAATATAATTTGCAATTGTTCCTTCTGATATGAAAAGTTGCTTCGAGATTTCTTTATTCGAAAAGCCTTTTGCAATTAATGCGATAATACTCAGCTCTCTTTCAGTAAAAAGACTTTTATCTATTTTACATTCTTCCTCTTTACTTTCCATTAAATTAGACTTAATTTTATCGAGAACTACATCTTGCATAACTGTTTGACCGTTATATACTCCTTTTATCGCATCACGAATACGCTCTGGATCATTATTTTTTAATAAATAACCTTTTGCCCCGTTCTTCACTGCGTCCAAAATATATTCATCATCATCGAACGTCGTTAAAATTAGCGGTTTCGTTTTCGTCTCTTCACAAATGAATTTCGTCGCCTCTACCCCGTTCATATTTGGCATGCGAACATCTAAAAGGGCGATATCAACGTCGTTCTTTTTGCAATATTCCACTGCTTCTTTCCCATCATTTACTGTATCTACTACTTCGAACTCTTCATATGTATTTAAAATAATTTTCATGCCTTCTCTAATAAAAGAATTATCATCTGCTATTAATATTTTAATTTTCATGTTTGTTAGTATGGACATTCCCCTACTAACACTCACATCCTTTCTCCCTGTAACATTTCCTACTTGCTCATTATATACTTCTCTTTACCATTTTTTCACACCTTTTTTCATCTAGCTCTCCTGCAAAAAATATATTATTCTTTTTTTACAAAATGTGTAGGGTGACTTATCATTCTTTACGTCTATATAATAGAATGCGTCAAAAAGGAGGGAGAGACCCATTGAGGAAAAACAATTAATTGAAAAAGCACAGCAAGGAAGCGAACATGCTTTTCGTATCCTTGTGCAAACATATCGTCACTATATTTTCCAAGTTATCTTTTCTATTTTAAGACATGAAGAAGATGCGAAAGATGTTACACAAGAAGTATTCGTAAAAATTCACGCCTCTCTCCCAAATTATCAATTTCGCGGATTAAAAACGTGGATGGCGCGTATTGCCACCAATCACGCTATTGATTATAAGAGAAAAAAAGCTAGAGAAAACGAAGAACTCTCCTTATGTAAAGAAACTGAGGAAAATATAAAATCCTCTCAAAATATTGAGGATTTATTATTGACGAAAGAACAAAAATTACTAATTGCTCAAAAACTGAGAGAACTTCCCCATAATTACCGTGATGTCGTTCTCGCACATTACTTAGAAGAAAAAAGTTATCACGAAATTGCTTTGCAGGAAAATATCGAAGTGAAAACAGTCGAAATGAAACTGTATCGGGCAAGAAAATGGATTAAAAAACATTGGAAGGAGGAAGAGTTTCTATGATGCATTATTCAAAAGAAGATTGGCGCAATTATACATTAGATGTTATAGAAAGCAATGAACGTGAATCTATGGAAGAACACCTTTATGAATGTGATCATTGTTTAGCGATTTATATGGAAAGTATTGATGAACAACAGGAAAACCTTCCAATGATAAATGATGATTCATTTACGAACGAAGTTATGACACAAATTGATTTTGAAACGCTACAACCTAATGAAAATATAAAAACAAACTCATTAAAGCGAACGATTATTCACTACATAATTGCAACCGCAGCTACAATTATTTTTATGGTAAGTGGTTTATTCCAATATATTTTCACAGCGACATCAAATTTCGAGAAATCTTCAAAACATAACGAGTCTTCTATCTCACAACAAATTGTAAACAAATCGGTAGACTCATCAAAAAAGGACGGAGGTTCAAAGCATGAATAAAAACCCCTTTTTAGCACTTGTATTAGGGCTAATTCCTGGGCTTGGACATTTATATTTAAAGAAATTTGGACGGTTTATTTTATATAGCGGAGGGGCTGTATTTCTATTTATCTTTGCAGCATTTTGTACAATAGCATTGGGAGCGCGTGATATTGCTTTTCTTTCTCTATTTTTACTAGCCGTGTTATGGGTGGTCAACTTACTAGATTTAGTTATCACGATTATTAACCAATCGAAAAAACAAGCAACCGGAGAATTAACAGAGTCCTCTAAAGAGAGCGAACGATTTTATATCATTCTTCTTTCCATCATCCCTGGACTTGGTCATTTTCAATTAGGGCTTATGCAACGTGGACTTACATTTTTAGTAGCTTGTACAGGAATCGGAAGTATGATCATTTTCGTTGCCCTTTTAACATCTCAAGAAAGTTTCCTTATCTTTCTCGTGACGTTACCTGTTTTATGGATTTATAATTTCTTCGATGTTGTTCAGCAACTCCAGAAAAAAGAACGTGGTGAACAATTAGTTGACCGCACTATTTTTGAAGATTTTGAAGAGCACCGTGAACAAGGAAAGAAAAGTAAAACATTCGCTTCTATTTTAGCGATGTTTCCTGGAGCGGGACATATGTATTTAGGCTTACAGCGACGAGGCCTCCAGCTTATGGCAGCCTTTTTACTTTCCATCTATTTACTTGACTTATTAAGACTTTCAGCGTTTTTATTTTTAGTACCAATCATTTGGTTCTATAGCTTCTTTGACGCTTTACAGCAAACTGCAAAGTATGGAAAAGAACGTGTACATGACGAACCTATCATTGATTATTTTATCAATCATCAAAGATGGATCGGTATCGGGTTAATTACACTCGGGGGTTATTATTTATTAGATCAAACAGTCCTTCCTATTTTGAATGATTACTTCGCAACTACATTTAACATTCATCTTAGCGAGCTGTATTATCGCTATTTCCAAACATCTATCGTTGCACTCCTCTTAATTGGTGGCGGCTTTAAATTGTTACTTGGAAATAAAGAAAATAAAGGTGGTACGAAAGAATGAGAACATGGCGCGTTGGAACATTTTCAATGGGGCTTTCTATTATTGCATTAGGTTGCTTCTTACTATTTTCAGTTATAAAAGGTACTGAGGTATTAGATTCCTTAACAGCATGGTGGCCTGTTTTACTTATTATACTTGGCGTGGAAATTTTACTTTACCTTCTATTTTCTAAGAAGGAACAATCATTTATTAAATATGATATTTTTAGTATTTTCTTTATCGGTGTTTTAGGAAGTGTTGGCATTGCTTTTTACTGTTTATTATCAACTGGATTGCTAGATGAAGTTCGTCATTCTATTCATACCACTCGCCAAACGAGTAATATTCCAAGTGGACAACTTAATATACCTGAATCTATCAAAAAAATTGTAGTGGATGCAGGACAGTACCCTCTAACAATAGAGGGTACTGATACAAATCAAATTCATCTTCTTGGAACATATGAAATGACGACGAAAGCTAATGAAAAACTTAATTTAAAACAAGAAGATTTTCTTTCCGTTGAAACAGCCGGGGAAACGATGTATATCACTTTAAAATCATTACCAGTTCAACATACGTTATGGAATTCCGCACCACAGGTCAAACCGACACTCGTTCTTCCACAAAATAAAAATGTAGAAGTTCGTGCTTCAAATAACGAACTATCCCTTTATCCAGGTCAATTACAAAATAATTGGTTTGTACAGGAAAGTTCAAATGTATCTGTTCATTTAACGAAAGAAAGCGATGTATCTTTAATCGCCATAACAAACAAAAAAGAATCCCACGGAAACACACCTTGGGAACAAGTTGAAGATTTAACGAAAAAAGAAGAGAATACTTCAGAAGAAAATCCAGAATTAAACGAACAAGAACATTGGTATAAAAATTCGATTAAAACTGGAAATGGAACGTATAAATTAAGCATTGAGAAAGCTTACAATTTAAATATGAGTGTTATTGAAAAATAAGAAACCTTCCACAATTGTGGAAGGTTTTTCTCATATAATCGCTTTAATTCCCTCTAACACTAAGCCAATCATAAATCCGCAAACAGCTCCGTTTACTCGGATCCATTGTAAATCTTTACCGACATTATTTTCAATCATTTCAATTAACGTTTTATCATCTAACTTATCAAGATTTTCTTGCACAAGCTTTCCGATTTTCGAATGGTTATTCTCAACAAGCTTCACAACTTGTTTTTGTAACCAATCTTCTATTTTTTGAACAGTCACTTCGTCATCTTTTATTTTATTCATTTGTTTTTGTAAAAATGGAATAACATACTTATCCGCAAATTCTTCATTGTTTACAAAGGCAACTGCTTTTTGCTGCGCTTGTTCCAACATCTCTTTAATTTTGTCAGTAGCATTCCAATTTGAAATCCATTTTTCTTTCCAATTTTCTAATTCTTGTAGTAACGCTTCATTTTCTTTTACATTTATAATTTCTTGACGAATTTTTGCTAATATAAGCTGTCTCGTGCTATTATCCGCATCTTGTAAGCTGTTAATATTGCTAATAATGAATTTCTGCAAAATGCCGCCAATTTTATCTTCATCTACAATATTCATAAACGACTTCAATGTAAACTGTAAAAATCCATCTACTTTTATATTTTCCATCGCCTTCATCCCTAAACTTCCGAGCTGGTAGCGTGCTTCATCTTGCGCTGTCCAATCTTTCACTTTTACTAAAATGTAATCCAGTGTCTTCTCATCATATTCTTGCACAACTAATTGATCAACAAGCACTTGTAAGATGTTACTTGTATTCATTGTATGCAAATACGTTTTTAATTCTTTTTCAATAATAACCGCTAATTTTTCCGTATCTATTGAAACAATCGCCTTCTCAGCAATCGTTACAATCCCTTTTTTCACAGCATTAGACTGCATTTCTCTCTCTGCAATTTGCAGCACCATTTGTGCTAGTTGCATTTCTTTTACTTTATTCGTAATACTTTCTTTCGTTAGCCACTCATTTTCTAACGTATTGATGAGCCCTTTCGTTACTCGTTTACGGTTTTTAGGTAACAAAGCTGTATGCGGAATTGGAATTCCCATCGGGTGACGGAATAATGCTGTAACTGCGAACCAATCCGCAAGTCCACCAACTAACCCAGCTTCAAATCCACCTTGAATAATCTCACCAGCTACCGTCCCTTGAAAAGGAATAGAAGCCGCAAAACCTACCCCCATAACCCCAAGCGAAATACCCGCTATATATTTAGTCTGTAATGACATCGTATACACATCCTCTTATTATGTAAAATAAAGCTTTTTTGTTATATTTATTCGATCTTAGTAATCCTTTATATCTATACTATAAAGAACATATGTGAAAATAACAAAGATTTTTATGTACATGAAAAAATGAGACTATAACTAGCCTCATTTTCCTTACAGTATTAATTCTAAACCTTTCCTATAATACCCATTCATCACATCTTCTGGAACCATACTACCGCCAGTTCCCCACACAATATGAGTACCTTTCTTCATCTTCTCTGTTAACTGTTGTTTTTGTAAATACTCATCTTCTGTACATACTTTTACTGGCCCTATCATACCGGCTAATGCAGAAGGCTCTAAATAAATCTTTTCCGTATCAGCTAGTTCTTTTAATAATCTATATAACTCTTCATCACTTACTGTGTAATTTCCACTCAAAAATGGTTCTATCGTTTTACCGACAAATCCAGACGGTCTTCCTACCGCTAGTCCGTCCGCGTCTGTTACATTGTCAATCCCGATATCTTGAACGGAAATTTTATCATGAAGTCCTGTCATTAAACCGAGTAACATGCATGGAGAATGCGTAGGCTCGGCAAAGAAACAGTGTACGTTGTCTTTATACAATAACTTTAAACCAAATGCGACTCCGCCAGGCCCGCCCCCTACTCCGCATGGTAGATAAACGAATAAAGGATGTTCTTCATCCACTACAATCTCTAACTCTTCTAATTGTTTTTGTAAACGCGATGCTGCTACTGCGTATCCTAAAAATAAATCATGTGAGTTTTCATCATCTACAAAATAACAGCTAGGATCTGCATCTGCTTGCCTTCTTCCTTCTTCTACAGCTTTACTGTAATCAGCTTCATATTCAATAACATTTACACCTTTGCTTCTTAATAAATCTTTTTTCCATTGTTTCGCATCTGCTGACATATGAACCGTTACGTTAAAACCTAACTTCGCACTCATAATCCCAATACTTAATCCTAAGTTTCCTGTCGAACCTACTGCGATAGAATACGTGGCAAAAAACTCTCTACATGTATCACTATCTAAAATGGAATAATCATCTTCTTCTGTTAACATACCACACTGCAAAGCTAATTGTTCAGCATGCTTCAATACTTCATAAATGCCTCCTCTAGCTTTAATTGATCCTGATATCGGAAGATGACTATCACATTTTAATAATAATTCTCCTAAAATAGGTTGCTCATAATTTTTCTCTAAAGCTTGTTTCATTGAAGGGATTTTCACTAAAGGTGATTCAATTATGCCGTTAGTCTCTTTCGTTTCAGGAAAAATTTTCGCAATATATGGTGCAAAACGCTTTAACCTCTCTTCCGCATCTTTTACATTCTCTTCATTCAGTGGCGAATCTTTTATTGCCGTTTCATACTTTTCCATGTTCGGATTCACCCAAAACACTTCTTCTGTTGCGATTAATTGATTTAAGAGTGGATATTCCTCTTTTAATTTCTCTATTTCCTTCATTCCTCTTCCTCCTCATCACCTTGTAGCTTACAATTTAATAAATTATAATTAAATTAATTTTAATATAGTTTAACATAAATTATTCACTTAAGTTAATTTTAATTTAATTTATTTAAATAAAATTTAATAATAAGTAAGGAGATTTTATTATGGAAAATATAGATATTGGTAAAAAAATTGAAAAACAAAGAAAAGAAAAAGGCTTAACGAGTAAAGACCTAGCAAAGATGGCTGATATTACACCATCTATGTTAAGTCAAATTGAACGTGGATCTGCTAACCCTTCTATCCAAACATTAAAAGTACTCGCTAAAGCGTTAGATGTTCCAACATTTAGCTTTTTACTTGAAGATACAAATACAGACGATTTAATTGTACGCTCTCATAAACGTAAAAAAATGATTATCGATAATTTATCATATGAAATGCTATCACCTGATTTCACAGGCAATTTAGCAACAGCGATTATGACTGTCCCGCCGAATACAGCTTCATCAGAAAATGTACTAGAACATAAAGGGGAAGAATTAGCATTTGTATTAGACGGGAAAATCACATTACATTTAAATGAAGAAGAATACATATTAGAAACGGGTGATAGCGTAAAAATACCCGCTTATTTAAAACATAAATGGGTAAATCAATTTGAGAAAAATGCGATTGTTTTATTTTCTGTTACTCCACCGATTTTTTAATAGATGTAATAAAAATAGCCATGTGCGGATTCCTCCATACATGGCTATTTTTATTTTTTCGGCACGAACAAAATCCCTAAACTCAGAACACAAAAACTGAGTATTTGCTGCATCGATAAACCAAATAAAATCGAATTCTGTTCACTAATAAGCGAAAGAATAATATGAGCAACACCCTCAACTATTAGAAAAACACTTATGTTCTTTCCATTTCCGAGCCTTTCACTTTTCATCCATAATAAGCCCAATAGACATAGGGCAAGGATGATCTCGTATACAAAAACGGGGTGATATAAAAATTTAGATTCATATACTTTCACACCCCAAGGCAGTGTCGTTTGTACTCCTATTTTGTGGTGGAATAGAAAATAGAAAACAATACTCATACATAGTCCAATAGGCAATGTATCAAGTAAAATGCGAAGTGAAAATTGCTCCTTTTTACTTTTCCAAACAATGTATACACTTGCAATTATGCATCCTACTATAATATGTTTCATACTTCCTATAGCTAATAATGCTTGCAGTGGCGACCTAATAGCCCATACTGGATTTAAAATTGCCGGTGCAAATTTCCATAAAAATACGATGATAAGAAAAGCATTTGTTACTGCATCCATCATTTTTTCATATGGTACACTTTCGTTCTTCATCTTTCGTTTCATCAACATAAATCCAAATAGACTTCCAATTATAAGCGATACGGGTTGTAACCTCACGATCCACTCCATTAATACAAAATCCCCTCTTTAACTCTCAATTAATTTCTTAAATTTCTCTTCTAATTGTTCTGGAGGTAATACGCCTCGTACTTGCTCTACGATAATTCCATCTTTATTAACAAAAAACGTCGTTGGTAAAGAAAATACTTTATAATCTAATCCAGCTACTCCGTCCATATCTAGTAAAACAGGAAACTTAAATCCGTGACGATCCGCAAAAGCGCTCGCTTCTTGCACTGGATCTCCGATTGTTGCATTTACCGCAAAGATTTCAACATCCTTTTTATATTTATCATACATACGAACTAAGTCAGGTGCCTCCATTTCACATGGACCACACCATGATGCCCAAAAATTAATAAGATACGGTTTACCTTTTGCATCATGTAACGAATACAGCTTCCCGTCTAATCCTTTTAATGTTATGTCTGGTGCTTTAAACCCTACTTGTGGTAATACTTCTGTTTTCTGTAATTCCGCTTGTTTCGCTTTTCTTTCTTTTTCTTCTTTCTTTGCATTATAAAAATTAACTCCGGCCCAAATTAATGCTCCGGCCAGTATAATAGCAATTAGTTTCTTCACTTTTCTTCCTCCCAAACACACTACATAAAGTAGTGTTAATACTTAAAAAAAGAGGCTATATGCACTCTCCGACAATCAGTACAACCGACATACAAAATAAACCTACTGTTACATATACGGAATTCGTATGTAACGGCATATTGAGCTTAACAACTTTTTCATGTAACACTTGCTCGATTCGTAAATTTATTGCTGTTTTTGCAAATGAAGCTGTAACACATCGATTTTCCATTGTCTTTATTTTAATTAATTTTAATAATGCGCTTCCTAACTCGAATTTAGATTTCATTTTCCGCATTGCATACTTATCTGCAGCTAACTCCTGATACACATGATAGCGCTGCAATAGCCCTTTTAATATCGGGATGTATATCATTCCTTCTGCTAATAACGTAAAACAAAATAATTTTAGCGGATCTCGATTATTTTGATGATATTCTTCATGAAAAATAATCGCATCCATTTCTTCATCTGAAAATGTTTGAAGCATCCCTTCTGACATGACAATTTTCGGACGAAATAACCCAATTGTAAATGCCGCAACTTCCGCAGTCGGCAATATATATATTTGTTTTCCTTTTCGAACGAAGGGAATAAGTACTTTTTGTAATCTTTTAGTATCAAAAAATTGTCGCCACATTCTTTTGCACACGATAAACACAGTAAGTAGTAGAAATCCAGCGATTATAATACGAATGAATGATAATTCTTTCATATGTTTTTCTAACTGAAACAAGCAAAAATTCGAAAGAAAGAACGCCTTATTTTGAAACAGAAATGGATATGTAACGTAATACACTAACATACTAAAAAAGAGGGAACTAACAATGACTGCTAACAATATGATTTTACGCATTTGCCATTTCATTTCATTAATCCTCTTTTTTTAATTGGCTCAATTTATCTTCTAACTTTTTTATTAAAGTCGGATCAACTTGCTCTAATTCATCTAGCATATGATTTACAACTAAATCACCAAATTCCCCCATCAATTCCTGTGTCATTTTCTTCGTTTGATTGGATAAGAATTCATCTTTTGTTTGTACAGCACGATATATTCCACTTCTTTTCATAGTCTGCTTTTCTAAGTGTAATTTCTCTACTAACCTGTTCATAACTGTCATTACAGTATTAAAATTTACAGGTGATTCTTCACTTAATTTCTGCTGTACTTCTTTAATCGTAATACCCTCACTAGACCAAACAATCTCCATAATCTTTGCTTCAAGCGGTCCAAAGAAATGGTTTAACCCTTGTTCATTTAGCTTATAGTTTTGAGTAAACATCGTATAGCTCCTTTCACACTACTAATTGTAGTATAAATGAAATAAAAGGTCAATTATGAATGCTATACACTAAAATCCACTCCCAAATCCCATTTACTGTAAACCCAACTTTTCTCCAAATGTTTCAAACAGATACTGCTCTAATATTTGCACACTAAACTTCTCATTGCGCCCTAGTGCAAATAATTCCCGATCTTTCGCTACGATCGTATCTAACGGAATAACGACATTATCCACTATTTTTGTAATTTCAATGATGTTACTTTTTACATTTACCTCTGTTTTAAATTCAATGTTTTCTAATACGATATGCGAGCGTCTTCCTGATGCAAAAAAAGTAAAGTTAGGATTTTTATAAATACCAATTTCACTCTCTAGTGGATATAAATATTGAAAAATGATATCTCTATGTCCATCTTTTATTATTTTTTCATCCTTCTCATCATCCAAGTATTCTTTCACCTTCGTTGTAAATTCAAATCGAAAATCCACTTTTTTCACGCTCCCTCTTTGTATTTTTATATTAAATAAATATATTGAAATAATTTTACCATATTGTAATACAACTTCCTATTAAAAGTAAAAACTCATTTGTAAAATCTCTATTATTTCCAGTTCTTTTTTAAAGGATAGGCACTCATTCAATATGAATTCATGCTTCGTTATATCTATTTAAACATATTGTTTCCATATTTTGAAACAATAGTAAGAAGCATTATATAACAATAAGGTGAAACTTTAATCAGTAGGGGTTTTGTTCATCCCCCGCCTAACTTCTTTGCTTCCGCTGAATTTTGAGATGGGGGTCTTACTGCCCGTTATTGCGGGATAAACTGTTTCTAATTCATTTTCCTATATAGCCACTATCACCTTTATTATTCCAATATATTTAAACCCCATTTTCTACTTATTCATTACGTAAGAGAAGGAATGTAACTCTCTTCTATCGAATTTTTATATAACGAAAATGATTAGGTGGTGCTTTACTATGAAATTAGCTGTCATTGGTGGCGGTGATTTACAAGATTCAAATCACTCGCCTATTAATGAGCGACTTATAGAATTAACAAATAAACAGTATCCGAAAGTATTATTCATTCCTACAGCTAGTCATGATGATGAAAGCTATATAAAATTATTTTTAGACACATTCGAAAAACAATTACACTGTGACGTACAAATTTTACGTATTATAGCCGATACACCTTCTAAATATGAAATAGACGAAATGATTCAGTCTGCTGATTTAATTTATCTCGGTGGCGGGAACTATATTCAAATGATTACAGAATGGAAAGAACATAAGCTCGATGAAAAATTACTATTGGCTCTGCAGCAAGGAACGCTCATTGCAGGGTGTAGCGCTGGTGCTATGTGTTGGTTCACATCTAGTATCCGCTCAGATTATGAAGGTTCTGGTTATATAGAGAGTAACGGCTGGGGCATTGTGAACAAAAGGTTTTGTCCACATTATAATCAATTAAATAGAATGAACGCCTTCCATTCCTTTTTACAAAATCATCAAGGTAATATAGAAGGCATTGCACTAGAAGATAATTGCGCCTTATATATTACAGAAGAATCTTTTGAAATTATCGGTGAACCAGAAAAAGCGTGGGAATTTTATATGAGTGATAATAAACTCATTAGACAACATTTTGATATTACTTTAAAAAGCTATTTGTAAATCTGCACTTATAAAAAATGTCCCTAAGTATAATAACTTAGGGACATTTTTAGTGTTTAACTCACTAATCGTGTAATTCGTTTCTTCTGCCATGAAAGCTTATAATATGCATATTGTAGTATTAAGCTAACAATAAATGCTGCTGGGTATCCAATCCATATCCCTTCTATACCAAGACTTGTATGGTAAGAAAGGTAATACGCTACAGGTACTTCAACAAGCCAAATTGATACGACGCCAATAACAGTTGGCCATAATACTGTACCGCTTGCTCGCATTGTCGCACTAATAATTTGCGCATGACCGAAAATTAAATAACTCCATAATGTGATCATAACTAGGCTATGAGCAATTTCAATTGTAGTTTGACTCGTTAAAAATAGTGCTAGAATGTCTCTTGAGAACAAGTAAATGAGTGATATTAGCACACCACCGATGACGTAGTTCATAATAATTCCGGCCTTCACAACTTTCTGCAATCGATCAAATTGATTCGCACCAATTGATTGTGCAGCAAAAATGGAGACTGTAATACCAAGACTAACGGCTGGCATTTGTACATAACTTGCAACTTGGTTCACAACGCCATAAGCTGCTGTTGCATCCGAACCGTAACGATTTACAAACGCGATTACCGCAATTTCTGATAATGAAACTAATATCATATTAATACTTGCTGGAATGCCGAGTTGTAGTAATAACTTTAATAAACCCCAATCCATTCGAAGATATTTCCTTACCGTACTATCTAATTGTAGCGGGTGATTTTTCTTCTTTAAATACACTAACATGACAATAAACGTAATAACTGTAGATATAACAGAAGCATATGCTGCTCCATACACATCTAATTTTGGAGCACCTAACCATCCAAAAATAAGGATTGGTAATAAGATCATATTTAGCGCTGTACTTACAATTAAAAAGTAAAATGGCGTTTTAGAATCTCCTGTACCTCTCATAAACGTTGTGTATGCGAAATATAAAAATAAGATTGGCATCGATATAAATAAAATACGTGCATAATGTACACTTATTTCAATAATATTTTCTGGCGTCCCCATAAGGCGCATAATATCCATTGCAAAAATACTACCTACTATCGCTAACACAACTCCAATAATAAAAGTAAATGTTAGCGTCGTACCAACAATCGCTTTTAAACGATCTTCGTTTTTTGCCCCAAACGCCTGACCAATTAAAATGGAACTCCCTGAACCAATACCAATTACGAATGAAACAAGTAAGAAAAATAATGGGAAGAATGCCGATATGGCCGCTAAATCATTCACTCCAAGCCATCTTCCTACTACTACCATACCGAATAATTGTCCAACTGATTGTAGTACATTACTTAATAGTAACGGTACTAAAAACATGGACATCGATTTCCAAATCGGTTTACTCTCACTTTCTAACTTATGTGACTCCGCACCTTCTTTATTGTTATTTGTAGGTGGTTTCAAATTTCATTTCTCCTTTTATTAAAAATCTGTTTTTCAACTTCCATCTTTTTGTATATTTGTTGTAATGGTGTGCTTCTATTCATATTCTTTTCTATGTTATTATAACTTCACCCAATATTGGCTTCCATCAGTTGTTCTATCTAAAAACCCGTATTCGATTAAATATCTTCTCAAAGTTACAAAATCCGGATATACGCTTTCTATAATAGCATTTACTTCTTTTTCAGTGTACTTTTTATTACTATCAAACTTCGTCACTAAATGACGTAATATAATTAATTTACGCTTTTGCTTTTTTGGAAATTTAGAAAGCGGTCCATCTAATCCCTCTGTAAAATGAGTTTTTAACACTTCATCATTTTCTTCTTCTGTAATATTGTAACGATCATCTACCATCGTTGCTGTTCTATGAATGGGTACAAATTTCGTTTGTACTTTTGATTTTTCTTCTGACAGTTCCATTAACGCTAAAAACACTTTCGCTTGCTTCATTTTCTCTCGAAGTGTAAACCGATGATTGCGGATGGTTGAAGTACTTCCCCCATCCATCTCTTTCACAATCTCTTTATCATTCAGCCCCATATGGAAAAACTGAACCATCTTCTTTTGCAAATCAGTTAAACCTGTATACTTCTTATCTAGATTTAATAAATAATCAAACATCGACGTATGTTCGTTTTGCACATGCAATTGTACAAACTTCTCTGCTTCATACAAAACTTGATTATCTTGATAAATAACACCCTTAATAAACGCTTCTCCACACGCTAAACAAATATATTCCTCTGCTTCCGCTTCAAATACATACCCTTTCTTCAACTCCTCAACTGAAGCGTCCCAAAACTTCTCTGAAATATCACTCATACTAAACACTCCTTTAAAATGTTTGTTTTAAAATAGACAAATCTTAATAACGTTTATTATTACTTCATCATCTTAACATAACCAAAACAAACTTTTCAATATTTCGTTTACCTATTTTATAAACTTTTATAAAAACGTCTGCTAAAAGGTTTTAACCAATGAAAAGCGAATATGTTTATGTAAATTCATTTTATAGGATGTGAAATAGAAGATGAATATTCTACAAGACTCTTGTTTACTATTAAGCAAATCGCTAAAAATACATATGCGATTAGTGAATATGGTCATTTGGAGAAAATACATTCAATTTTAACTACAAAAAAGGTGTTTCCATATAAGAAAACACCTTTTACTTTTTATATATTCTATTTACAGTCTCTACTAAAACCTTACTTACCTCTACAAATATATGTTTTCGATTTCCATCCTCAACAAATTTCTTTGCACAACTACCCATAACCGTCATACAACTAATTATGACTAACGCTATCTTTCTATTTTTGTAAGTCACTTCATGCCACTCCACTATTACAAAACTTCTTTTGAATTTATCCCATCAAGAAATTTTACATGAATAATAAAACGTGTGAATATGCAATTATGCATATTCATACGTTTTATTACGATGTTATGATTTAATTTAGTTAAAGTACACGTATACCGAGGTGACTAACTTGAAATTTAAAGCGAAAAAAAATCCATTTCACGTCATTTTTATTACATTATTTATCATGATTTTTTTCATTTCGCTATTCTTCCAAAATGAAAATTCTATTTTTTTCACCCTCATGATGCTGCTAAATATCGTGAATCTTTCTTCATTCTATTTCTCTCACTACAACGTAACGGAATCATCTCTTTTCGTAAAACATGGTTTCATACTACGTACTGAAATTCCCTTTGAAGATATTCGCCACATTAAATACTCTGGTAAAAAAATTCATTCAAAGAAATGGACTAGACAGCAATTAGAAATCCATTATAATTTATTCGACTCTGTGACAACTTTCGTACCACAAGAAGAAGAAAAATTCATTGCACTTTTAAAAGAAAACTGCCCACATATGAAAATATTGCATATGTCTGCTAACAAATAATATATTTTGGCACTTACAGTAATAAAAAAAACCAAGATTCTAAACGAAGAATCTTGGCGTTTTTTATTACTCTTTCGGAGCAATCATTTTTTTCGGATCGACAATTTCATCAAATTGTTCTTCTGTTAGTAGTCCAGATTGCAGCGCTGCTTCTTTTAAAGTTAGCCCTTCTTTATGAGCATGCTTCGCAATTTTCGCTGCATTTTCATATCCGATATGCGGGTTTAATGCTGTAACAAGCATTAATGAACGATTCACATTCTCTTTAATGACTTCTTCATCTGCTTCAATACCAACTGCACAATTATCATTAAATGAAACAATTGCATCTGCTAATAAGTGAGCAGATTGTAAGAAGTTATATGCAATAACAGGTTTAAATACATTTAACTCAAAATTGCCTTGGCTCGCTGCAAATCCGATTGTTGCGTCATTTCCCATCACTTGTGCTACAACCATCGTTAACGCTTCACTTTGCGTTGGATTTACTTTTCCTGGCATAATAGAGCTTCCTGGCTCATTTGCTGGAATAATAATTTCTCCTAGCCCACTACGTGGACCACTTGCCAGCCAGCGCACATCGTTAGCGATCTTCATTAAATCCGCTGCTAATGCTTTTAATGCCCCATGCGTATATACAACTTCATCATGACTCGTTAATGCATGGAATTTATTTGGTGCAGAAATAAATTGCTTACCTGTAAATTGGCTAATTTCCTCAGATACCATCTCACCAAATTTAGGATGAGCGTTTATACCTGTTCCAACTGCAGTACCACCAATCGCAAGCTCTTTCATATATGTATTGCTCTCTGCAATCATACGCTCTGTTTTTTCAAGCATACGGTGCCATCCACTAATTTCTTGTCCTAATGTTAACGGTGTCGCATCTTGTAAATGTGTACGACCAATTTTTATAATATGTTCAAATGCAGTTACTTTTTCTGCTAACGTTTCTTTTAATTTCGTAATTGCTGGTAACACGTGATTTTCTACTGCGAGTACACATGCTACATGAAGCGCAGTTGGGAAAGTATCATTTGAACTTTGAGACATGTTCACATCATCATTCGGATGAATATGTACGTCAGATCCCTTCTCTTTCAAAATTTGATTCCCTCGGTTTGCAATTACTTCATTCACATTCATGTTTGACTGAGTACCACTACCTGTTTGCCATACGACAAGTGGAAAATGTTCATTCCATTTCCCTGCAATCACTTCGTCAGCTGCTGTCACAATTGCTTCTGCTTTTTCTTCTGATAACTTTCCTAATTTTTTATTAGTAAGTGCTGCACTCTTCTTTAAAATGGCAAATGCTTTTACAATTTCAAGTGGCATTTTCTCTGTGCCAATCGGAAAGTTTTCTTTACTACGTTGTGTTTGTGCTGCCCATAATTTATCAGCTGGAACTTTAATTTCTCCTAATGTGTCTCTTTCAATTCTGTACTCCATTTTTTCATCCCCTTGAAAATAAAATACCTACATCTCTTATAATAACAGACTTTCTCTTAAATGATAAGAATTCTCACTCATATATGTAGATATTCTATACTTATTTTTAAAAATTCCTCTTGGCCTAAACTTAAGTTTAGGCTGTATCCTTTCCCTTGTAACCTACTATAACACTACTGGAGGAATTCAATATGAAAAAATATGCTTTCATAACAGGTGCAAATAAAGGAATTGGATATGAACTTGTTCGTCAATTAGCAGAAAAAGATACAACAAAAAATGGCTAAATATGAGGTTGAGATAACTTCTTCAACTCCTATTACAAAATAAAAAATCACCTTCTACAACACGTAGAAGGTGATTTTTTATTTATGATGCTTCTTTTCCTTTTTCAGCATCATCAACATACCAAATAAATTTGCCTGTATATCCGTAAATAACCGCTAAAATTAACGATACGAAGCTTAACCACATAAATGGAACGTATGAGAACGTTGCTACACCTAAAATACCAGCCATAAAAATACCATTATCAGACCATGGAACCATACCTGAAGTTAACGTTCCACCTACTTCTGAGTTACGTGCTAATACACGTCGGTCTATTTTTAATTTATCATAGCTTTCTTCCATAATTTTCGGTGTTAAAATTAATGATACGTACATTGCACAACCAAATATATTCGCTAAGAATGCCACGATTAATGTAGACAATGTTACATTACCTGCAGAATTTAATTTCTTCTCAAATTTTGATACGATTACTTTTAAAACACCTAGTTTTTCAAGTAATCCACCAAATCCTAAACCGAAAATAATAACGGCTACTGATCCAAGCATACCGTTAATTCCACCACGGTTTAATAACTTGTCCACAAATTCAACACCAGATTGAATTGAGAATCCGTTATACGCTGTTCCAATCGCCTCTCCAAAGTTCATTCCTTGGAAAAGAGTTGCCCAAATTGCACCAATTAAAGCTCCCATTGCAATTGTTGGCATAGACGGTCTCTTTAGTGCTAATAGAACAATAACAATGACCGCTGGAACAAGCATCCATATTTTAATATCAAATTGCTTTAACAAAGCTTCTTTTAAAAACTCTACTCGATTTAAATCTACGTTATCGCCGCCATACATCCAACCAGCTACAGTAAACATAATACTAGTAATAATGTAAGCCGGAACATCTAATACGAGCATAGCTCGAACGTGAGCAATAACATCTACTTTCGCCATAGAAGCTGCCAGAACTGTACTATCAGAAAGTGGTGATAATTTGTCGCCGAAATAAGCTCCTGAAAGAACTGCACCAGCAACAAGTGGAAGTGGTAATCCAAGCCCTTCACCAATCGCCATCATAGCAATACCTGCTGTTCCAACTGTTCCCCATGATGTTCCTGTTGCGATAGAAGTGATCGAACAAATAATTAATGTTGCTAATAGGAATATGCTAGGGTGAATAAATTCTAACCCATAATAGATTAATGTTGGTACAACGCCACCAGCAATCCATGTTCCAATTAAAGCACCTACTGCAACTAAAATCAGTATTGCTTCTAATCCGTTAGAAATCCCTTTCGTAATTGCATCTTGCAATTCTTGATAACGAAATCCTAATCTTAATCCAAGCGCAATTACTAAAAACCATGAAATAAATAGCGCTAATTGAATTGGGAGATCAAAAATCGTTTGGAAGGAAAAGACAACAGCAAGAAATAGTAATAAAAGAACTATGATTTCTAGCATCGATGGTAATCTTACACTTTTCATTTTTTTCTCTCCTTACAAGTCGATAACATGACATGTGTCGTCTTACATGTATGTAATATACAATTAGCGAAGACAAAACAAAATTTTCATATTATTTCGATTTATTTTTCCAGTATAATATATTGGACACCTTTTCTATTGTAAAAGTAGATGCTACTTTTCGCAATGGAAAATATAAAAAATGTTACATTTTTTATATTTAACAATCAAAGAGTAACTTTTTTAATATTTGCCACCATCAAACTTTTTACTATTATCCTCACCGTTTAAAGGAATATCATTATTCCCCACACAAAAAAGCACGCATCATTCAAATGATGCATGCTCCACTTTTATTTATACATATTTTGTATTTCTTCTTTATTTTTAAGTATTTCCACAAACTTATCGCTACAACCTTTCGGAAATAATACGCCGAGTCCATATGAATGCTGGAACTGAAAATGAGGGTGCTTTGCTGTGACTTCATCCCAAAACTTATACACGCCGAAGTTTCGATCTTTCACCTCAATATCATGAAATAACACAATACCGTTATTCGCAAGTTTCGGTAACCATGTTTTATAATCATGAGAAACTGCTTCATACGTATGATAGCCATCAATATGCAACAAGTTTATCGTTCCATCTTGAAATTGATCAACGGCCTCATCGAAAGTAGAACGAATTAAATTACCTATATTGGGATAACTCGTATTTACGACTTTCTCTACGATTTGATAAACGCCTTCTCCATATGGACCTGTATGCTCATCTCCCGTCCAAGTATCTACAGCAAAACATTTTGTAGCTAATCCCCCATCCTTTACCCCTTGACAAAAACTGAAAAAAGAAGCTCCTAAATGTGTACCTAACTCGACTAATACTTCCGGCTTTTCAAACCTTACTAAATCATATGCAAAGTCTAAATGCCCAATCCACGCCGTATTTGCCCGAATAAAATGGTTATAGTTATCAAATTCAAATGTTGGTTTATGAGTAACCCAGCTCATCGCATATCTCCTTCTACCCATATTTTTAACAAACCAAATTACTCTTATCTTTATTTTTTTGTTACCGCAATTATGAGTCTATTTCATGAAAATATGAAGAATTAGTTCTTTTTCATTGTGGTAAACCATCGTATACATACGGATCTATAGGCGTATTGATTTTCTCTACTTTACTTACTTTTACAAGTGGAAATAGTGCTCCTTTATATGTCGTTTCGTCCAACAAACCTGTTATTTTCACCCATGTTTCCTGTGGGAGCTTTTTTACGTTTTCCCCTGCAACAATCATCCCCCAGACTGATGCATCCGCAATACAACAAGTTATGCCGTATCGCGCCACTACCGCTTTATCACCTGTCACATCCTTATCATTATATATAAACCCTGAGAATGTAATTTCCTTCCCTTTAAACCCTTTTACATCTTGACCAATTATACTCATTGTTTGAACATAATCCTTATCCTCTACTTGTATCTTTCGTTGTCCTAACATACTTTTTGCTAATTGTTCTTCCGCTTGATCAGTCACTTTTAAATTCGAAGTTTCATCTTGTTCTTTCCCATTAGAATTTGCCTGTATTCCCTCTTTTTCGTTCTTTTCCATACTTATCGCCTGTACACTTTGATTCATACCCCTTTTTCCTGCTAAACTTCCATCAATTGTTACACCTCCAAATAAAAAAGCACTAATAATTAGAACAACAAATAAAACATATACAAAATATCTTTTTAACCCTAACTTCAATTCCCTATGATGCACACAACAATTACAATCATCTTGTTCCTCTCTCTCATCTCCCCAAACTTGTAATGAACCAAGAAGTAAAATTACTACAAAAGCTATATACGTAAATTTAATCATTTTTGGAGCGATAAAATTATAAATATTCCCGGTTACAAATAGTTTAAATAAGAGCATTGCTAAACCAATTAAAATAATGCCACGAATATAGCGATGATAGGCCTTCTGTTCCTTTCCCTCCACGTTTCTCATCTCCTATAACGTTGTAATTTGCACGATTGTGTACACCGATAAAATAATAATTCCAATCAAAAAGAATACAAATCTCTTTTGAAAATATGCAAACAACATGAACGTATTTTTCATATCGAGCATAGGCCCAAACACAAGAAATGCGAGAAGTGCTTTTACAGAGAAAACATGTCCAAAAGATGCCGCTATAAACGAATCGGCCGCAGAGCAAATGGATAAAACATAACCAAATCCCATCATAATAATTGGGGCAATTACTTCGTTATGTGCTACTGCATCCAGTACATTCCGATCAAAAAATGTTTGAAATACACTTGCTAAAAAAGCACCAATCAGTAAATACTTACCAGTATCAAAAAACTCATCTACAGTGTGATTCATAACATCTTTCCAACTCTTTTTTTTGTTTTTTTGAACTGATACCTCTACGTCTTTTAAAACATTTCTTTCGCGATAGCGATAATACACAATTAAACCTATGAATAGAGCAACAAGAATTGTTACCCCAAAGCGTGCATATACAATGTAATCATTTTTTTGAAACGCATATACAGTAGATAAAAGAACAACTGGATTCATAATAGGTGCACTTAGTAAAATAACAATGCCCACATGAAGTGGTAACCCCTTTTGAATGAGCCTTCTTACAATTGGTATAATGACACATTCACACATTGGAAAAAGAATTCCAACAAATACTGCTGGAACCATTGCAACAATTGGAGATTTCGGCATTACTTTTTGAATCATATCTTCTGTCACAAACACTTGAATGAGAGAAGAAACAATTACCCCTAATAAAATAAATGGTATTGCTTCAAATATAATACTTAAAAACACCGTATTCACATTCAACCATTCTTTTGGCATACTTTTATGCAAATTTGCTAAACTTGTAAAATCTACAAAAAATAATAAAAAGAGAAACATAGCAATAAGAGCTATTCCTATTAATTCTTTTGAAACCCTATTAAAGACCATCCTTCTCGCCTCCATTTTACTTATATGTAAACAAGTGCTTGTCCAAAAGCTTCCTGCTACAGCACAAATTTTATAGTCTATTCCTATTCTTAAATCGTAACCATTATGATTTATTATTGATTTTTTCTTTTCCATCATTTAATATAAAACGTAATCATTACGATTTAAAGGAGAGAGTATTTCATGAAAAAAGTACCTATCACTGTATTGAGTGGTTTTTTAGGAGCTGGAAAAACTACCTTACTACATCATATTTTGACTAATAAGAACAACTTAAAAGTAGCTGTTATCGTTAATGATATGAGCGAAGTAAACATTGATGCATCCCTTATCAAAAAAGGTGGTTTTTCACGTACGGAGGAAAAACTAGTAGAAATTCAAAATGGCTGTATTTGTTGCACACTACGAGAGGATTTAATGATAGAAGTGAATCGTCTTGTGGAAAACGGTGATATTGACTATATAGTTATTGAATCTTCCGGTATAAGTGAGCCGATTCCAGTTGCCCAAACGTTTACGTATACAGACGATGTTCTGAACATTGACTTAACAAAAAATTGTCGCCTCGATACAATGGTTACTGTTGTAGATGCAAATAGATTTTGGGATGATTTTGCAGATGGTGAAAGTTTATTAGACCGTAAGCAGGCAATTGATGAAAACGATACTCGGGAAGTTATTGATTTATTAATAGATCAAATTGAGTTTGCAAATGTAATTCTCCTTAATAAGATAGACCTACTAGAAAAAGAAGATGTGAGAGAGCTCCATCATTTACTTAAGAAATTAAATCCTAGTGCAAAAATTATTGAAACTTCATTTAGCAACGTACCACTGCAAGAAATTTTGAATACAAACTTATTCAATTATGAGGAAGCGAGTCAATCGGCGGGTTGGATACAAGAATTAAATAGTGAACATCATACACCTGAAACTGAAGAATATGGCATCAATTCCTTTGTGTATCGCCGTAAATATCCTTTCCATCCTGAACGCCTTATGAATTGGCTAGAAAAATGGCCTGTGGATGTCGTAAGAGCAAAAGGCTTTTTCTGGCTCGCATCACGTAATAATATGATAGGGCTTCTATCTCAAGCGGGTTCCTCTATTACAATTCAAGGAGCCGGTGAATGGATAGCGGCATTACCTGAAACTGAAAGAAATCAAATTATTACAGAAGAACCCGAAGTATTGAAAAGCTGGAACGAGCGATATGGAGATCGAATAACCGAACTCGTATTTATCGGAATTGATATGAACCGTTCTTTAATTGAACAATCATTAGATGATTGTCTATTAACAGAAAAAGAAATGGCACAAAACTGGGATACATTCATTGATCCTATTCCAGCTTTTACTTACACTTCATAATTTAAAATAGAAAGGCTTCCGTAAACGAAAGCCTTTTTATTTTATCGTTCTCTTATTTAACAAACTTCTTTAATCTGAATAACAGCTTTACACCAAGCGAGAATTTTCAGTTTATTTTTTATTCATTTCGTGATATATTGCATATTGTATACGATATATTTTTTGAAAGGAGGAATCAATACATGATGAATCCAAATCGTTTAAAAGGAATCATTATGGTTGTAATTGGTGCTTGTTTATGGGGATTATCTGGAACAGCTGCACAACAACTTTTTCAATATGAACATGTTTCTACTGAATGGTTAGTTACAATTCGATTGCTTATATCGGGCGTTATCTTGCTCATTATTTCATCATTCGGAACGAGAAAAAAAGAAATATTCAGCATATGGAAACAAAGATCTGATGCTACTAAAATGATATTGTTTGGCCTATTCGGTATGCTTGCTGTACAATACACGTACTTCGCTTCTATTAAAGAAGGAAATGCTGCCGTTGCAACATTATTGCAATATTTAGCTCCTATATTTATTACTGTATACTTACTTTTCAAATGGAACGTTCGTCCATCAAAAATTGATTTTATTTCAATTGTCCTTTCATTAGTAGGCACTTTCCTCTTACTAACAAACGGGTCTGTTCATAACTTAGCTGTTTCTACACCAGCTATCGTTTGGGGTATTTTATCTGGATTATCTCTTGCTTTTTATAGTTTATATTCAAAAGAATTACTAGATAGATGGTCTTCCTCAGTTATCGTTGGATGGGGCATGATTATTGGGGGTATTGGTGTAACGATTGTACACTTTATTACTACGAAAGAATTCATTTTATTGTCAACGATGAAATATGTAAAACTAAATACCTTACCGCTCATCACATTTGTCATCATTTTCGGGACACTCATCGCATTTTATTTATACTTAGACAGCATACGATACTTAACCCCGAAAGAAACGACATTATTCGGTTGTACAGAACCACTCGCAGCTATTATTTCTTCTGTACTTATATTACATGTACCATTTCAATCTTTTCAGTTATTAGGGGCCCTTTGTGTCATTGTAATGGTGCTTATCTTAAGCCAAAAACCGGATGAAGGGAAACCCGAATTAAAGCTTGTTCATGAGAAAAAGGAAAATATACAATGAAAGGATTGAATTCACTATGCCTATCCCTCAAAATAATAAAAAGCTAGGAAGAGTTTCAGCAAAATCACTCGTTTTAAATCAACTACAAGATTGGATTATTGAAGGTGTACTGAAGCCCAATGAAAAAATTAATGATGGGGAACTGGCTGAAGCACTAGGAGTAAGCAGAACACCTGTAAGAGAAGCGCTTCAAATATTAGAGCTTTCTGGATTAGTGGAAATGGTACCTGGACAAAAAACAAAAATTGCTCCTATTCAGTTAGACGACATTCCGATCATTTATGAGACGATGGCTGGTCTTCACTCTATTATAGGAAAACAAGCACTTCAAAATATTACAGAAGCTGATTTGAAACTACTTTCTGAAATAAATGATGATTTTCAGTGCTCTATAGAGAAACAAAACACAAAACAAGCTTTACAACTAGATATACAATTTCACAATACCATTTCTTCTATTGCTAAAAATCAATATATTGAACCCTTTCTAGAAAATATGCAACTTCACGTCTTACGCCTTGAATATTTGTTTTTCCAAAACTTTATTCCAGCAAGTCAATCTATTGAAGAACATCACTCTATCATTCAAGCATTACAGAAGCAGGATGAAAAACAAATGGAACAAATGATGACTCAAAACTGGCTCCGTCCAATGAAAGAAATACAAAAAATAATTTCTACGAAATAAAGTGAAACTTTAATCAGTGGGGGTTTTGTTGATCCCTCACCTAACTTCTTTCCTTCCGCTGAATTTTGAGGTGGGGGGTCTTACTTCCCGGCAAATAGCGGGATAAAAAGAGAGCTGGCTACACAAAATCGTAACCAGCTCTCTTTTTACTAATATATATAGCTATGCCTGAATATCTGCATAATCTTCCATATCTTCGTACTCTTTTTCCAATTCCTCTAAAGACAGCTCGTATAATTGTCGGTCACGAATTTTAAACACACCTGCTCCAATTAACTCATCAATTAAATGCCTCTTACGATTTTCAACAGCAAAACGGAGTTGACTACTCATCTTTTAAAAAACTCCTTTCTACGATCATTGAAAATGATAATCTTTATCAATTACCACTTTTGATTATAAAAGATGACTCTTTATAAGTAAAGTAATTTAATGAAATATTTACCTTACAAAGTATTTGTGGCCACATTATATATATGTATGCCGCGCGAAAAATGTTATGACACTTTTTCTTATCCTTTTTCTTTCATACTTTGCAAGTTGTCTCACTATGATTAAATTCACCATCTATTTCTACTTGAATGGTGACATGTTCTACATGAAACTTCTCTTTTAATACATCCGTAGCCTCTTTTAATACACTTTGTGTTTCATTTCCTTTAATAATCAAGTGGCAAGTTAATATTTGAAAATCCGATGTGACAGACCATATGTGCAAATCATGAACTTCTTTTACAACCGGAATATTTAATAATGTACTTTTTACCTCTTCCACATTTATGTGTTGTGGTGCACCTTCCATTAATATATGGACCGTATCACGTGTTACACGCCATCCACTAATAATGACTAAAATAGACACAAGAATACTAGCAATCGCATCTGCAGCAGTCCATCCAAAAAACTTAATAAGTAACGCAGCAATTATCGCTCCGACTGACCCTAATAGATCTCCTAATACGTGTAAGAAAGCACTTCTTAAATTTAAATTGCCCTTCACATCTCCGCCTCTCATTAATATCCAAGCTGATAAAATATTAATAAGCAGACCAAGTACAGCAATGATGAGCATCCCATTACTAGCAATCTCAACTGGTTCTGTAAAACGGCGAATTGCTTCAATAAAAATGTATATTGAAATGACAATAAGAACGACACCGTTACATAATGCCGCTAACATTTCGACTCGCTTATATCCATATGTTTTCGCAGTTGTTGCTGTTTTTTCTCCGAGCTTAAACGCAAGTAAACTTAAAGCTAAAGATACCGCATCACTTAGCATATGCCCCGCGTCAGATAGTAGTGCTAAACTATTTGTTACAAATCCCCCAATAACTTCAGCAATCATAAAACTTGTCGTTAGTAAAAATGCAAGTAATAACGCTTTTTTATTATTAGAATTACCATGATTATGTGAATGTCCCATACTAAGGCTCCTTTAAGGATAATATCTGTACATTAGTATGAAACAAACTCCCCATCTTTATCCCGCTTCCTCTGTATACACACTTCGCTACATTTCAAACAAGTCCTTTTTCTCAACAAAAAATAAGACTACTTCTTTTTCAGCTTCATATTGTTTACTAATGAAAGAATTTTTAAGGAGGTTACGAAAATGAAACGTTTATTTCTCTGTATGGAACGTGAACTTGTTGTAGTGAAAGAACGATATGGTAACTATGAAGCAGCGTATCACTTACAAAATATGCAACCTACCTGTATCGCTGTTGATCCATTTCAAAAGAATCGTGTATATTGCGGCACTTTTGGACGAGGTCTCTGGTTAAGTGACGATAGCGGAGATTCATGGAGACCAATTGGAGATTCTTATCGTTACTTTGATTTCCCAAAAGAAGATGGTATTTTACATTCTTCGATCACTTCCATTACGATAAGCCCGAATGAACAAGTTAACGGCTATGGCGTCGTTTATGCCGGCACAGAACCGAGCGCTTTATTCCGTTCAGAAAATGGTGGTGAAACGTGGACGGAACTGAAAAATATGAAATCATTATTATCTTCTTATACGTGGGCTTTCCCGCCCAGACCTTTTACCCATCATGTCCGCTGGATTACAGTTGACCCAAATAATCCAAATACAATCCATGTTTCAATTGAAGCTGGTGCTGTTATTCAAAGTAACGATAAAGGACATACATGGATTGATAAAAAATTCGGTGCTCCCATCGATGCTCATCAATTACTTATGCACCCTGAAGCTCCAAATCGCCTTTATGCATCATGTGGTGACGGGTTTATGGGCGGACCTGATCGCGCATATCTTGAAAGTTATAACAGTGGAAACAGTTGGATTTCATGCAGTGAAGGGCTTGAACATCGTTATTTATATAGCATGGCTATCGATCCAGCTGATTGCAATACAATTCTCGTTTCTGCCGCACCGAGTGCTGATCTCGCTCATCACCGTGTACCTTATGAATCTTATATTTATCGTAAAACGAAAGATACTCCGTTCGAGCAAGTACAGCAAGGACTACCATCTGCAATTGGTACAGTCATTTCGATGTTTGCGACAAATCCAGCAGAACGACACACGTTTTACACTTTAAATAACAACGGTGTGTTTCAATCCACTGATAGCGGCGAATCGTGGGAACAACTAAACATTCCGTGGAAAGATGAGTATAAAGCGCAGCATCCGCATGCATTACTTGTAGCTAGTTCTTAACTAAAAAAAGACTGCCTAACGGTTTTAGGCAGTCTCTCTTCTATTTCTTTAAATCAATGACAATATCATCTAAAACAATATCTTTACTCTTCGCTTCTTTTTTCGGTACTTCTATTTTCTTCTCTTTCCCATTCACATACTCCACTCCACCATGATTTTCAGGTGTATGAACTCGCAAGTGTACGCGAGGTGTAACGATAAGTTTTGTTGCATTTTCGTTTAATTTTTTGAATGTAGCACTCCAACTACTTTTATGTGGCTCCGCTACTGTACTACTTCCGCCATTTCCTTCACCAGCATAATGATTTCCTAAATCATCTTTTATTTCTAACTCAACATCCGCACTATCCCATATACTTCTTAATGCCTTAGATTCTTCCTGATTGAAAAAAACGATATATGACATCGGGGTTACTTCCATTTTGTCTATATTTACTTTTATTAATTCATTTTCAGAAACCTTATTAACTTTTAATTCCTTACTATCCATTGCTTTTAAACTAAGCGCGAAATTCCAGTTCCCCTTTATTGCATTACCTTTATAATCCAACTCAATTGCCTCTATATCCCACCAAACATTTGCAACATCTAACCTTTCCCTACCATGACCACTCATCGTAGTCATACCTACATATTGTCCCTCTCCAACTTTTGTAATGTTCGAACTACCTCCTCCGCCATTAAAGCCCCTAACTTGCGGACTTCCAAATGGGAACGGCTTCTCTCCTAAATCTTTTTCGCTTTCAATAGAATATGTGATTGTAATTGTTCTACCATCAAACACAGCATCATTAATGGTAACCTTAACCCCATTACTCTCCCTCGTCATATTCAATTCAGTCGAAAACTCTTTATAATTTTCATATAACCCTGTTCTACCATTATCTAAAAATCGGAATATATCACCTACAATTGGCAATCCCCCAGCATATGTAGGAAACCCGATACCAAGCGTTGCAACTGATAATCCTACTAAAATAGATGCAGCAGCGACACCTTTTTTCCAACTTTTTATCTTTTTCTTCGTACGAATAGATTGTTTTAAGTTGCGCTTCACTTTTTCTTTTTCAATTTCAGAAGCCTCAATTTCCTCAAATTCTTTTTCATCTATATCAATATCATTTAATAGTTCATAAATGTCTTTCATATTGCACTACCTCCAAAACTAATATTCGTAGCATTTTGTTGTAGTTTCTTTTTCCCCCGGTACACTCGATTATCGATCGCTGCCCGGGTTAACCCTAACTTGTCACCTATTTCCTCTGTCTTCATACCGAGTAAATATTTCATAATGAACACTTTTTGATCTAACGGTTCTAATTGATTAATAAGCATCAATAATTCTTCTCTATCTTCCATAACAATTAATTCATCTTCCGCTGACTTTTCCGTACTAATATGAAACTCATCCGAAATAATTTCTACTTTTTTAGTTGCCTTCCGGTAATAATCAATTGCTTTAAACTTCGCAATCGCTGCAATCCATTTTTTAAAATCACTCGGCTCTCCATGAAACTTATTTGCGTTATTCCAAATGGATAGGAAAATATCATTTACACATTCCTCTATGAGTCCATCATTTTGAACTGGAAAAAGAACTTTTTGCGTGATTCCCTTGATGAGTGGTAAATATGTATCGACAACAAATTCTAGCGCATCTTCTTTTTGTCGCTGTAATCTTTTTATATAATTTTTCTCATTTGATTTCATGTAGCGATTCCCCTTATTTTTTTGTAAAAGCTTTTACACCCTATATAACGTCTAAAAAAATATTTTCTCTCATCTTTTTATTATCTTTTGTATGTAATGGAATACTTTCCCTTAGCCATTGTCTCACATAACTATACATTCAAAGAAAATTTTCTCAAGTCTGCAATTTGATTCATGTAGTACACTATTTATATAGTCATTCTTTAACTTAGTGTACATTTTATTTCGTTAATCTACTTTTAAAAATTAGGAGATGAGATGTGTATGTGCGGAATTACAGGTTGGGTAAATTGGAATAAGGACCTTTCCAATGAACATGTTATTTTAGAAAAGATGGCACATAGTATTCAGCATCGTGGTCCTGATGCTGAAGGATTTTGGTTTTCACCTCGTGCGGCCTTTGCACACCGGCGTTTAATTGTAATTGATCCAGAAGGCGGAGCACAGCCGAAGACATTTCGTGCTGGTGATTATACGTATGCTCTTACTTATAATGGAGAAATTTATAATTTCCGTGAGCTTAGAGAGCAACTTCAAAAATGCGGTCATGCATTTGAAACGCATTCAGATACAGAAGTGTTACTACATGCTTATTTAGAATGGAAAGAAGACTGCGTACAACATTTAAATGGAATTTTCGCTTTCGCCTTATGGGATGATCAGAAGCAACAATTATTTTTAGCACGTGATCATTTAGGCGTAAAGCCACTCTTTTACACAGAAAGAAATGACAGCATTATTTTCGGATCTGAAATTAAAGCATTATTAGCGCATCCATCTGTTCCTACTGAAATTGATGCGGATGGCATAAATGAAATATTTGGATTAGGCTTATTTCGAACTCCAGGATGTGGCGTCTTTAAACATATTGAAGAAGTGCGTGCTGGACATTCTATAACATTTACACGTGATAAAAAAGTAGTTACGAAGTATTGGAATTTAGAAAGTAAAGCTCATACAGACTCTACTGAAGATACAGCATCACATATTTTATCTATTTTACAAGATACAGTAAAAAGACAATTAATTGCCGATGTTCCTCTCGTCTGTATGTTATCAGGAGGATTAGATTCTAGCGGGATTACTGCACTAGCCGGGAAAGAATTTGCTGCTGAAAATAAAACACTTCATACGTATTCCATTGACTTTGTAAATAGCGCAAAAGATTTCGAACTGACATTTGCTCGCACTGGTTTAGACGCTCCTTGGGTAAAACGCGTTTCTGAACATGTAGGGACATCTCATCATGATATTATTGTGAATGCTGAAGAATTAGCAAATCACTTATTCGTTCCCCTCCATGCAAAAGATTTACCGAGTGCTGGTGAAATGGAAACTTCACTATATTTACTATTTTGCGAAATGAAAAAAGATGCGACCGTAGCTTTATCTGGCGAATCTGCTGATGAAGTATTCGGTGGATACCCTTGGTTTCATCAAGAAGAATTACTATATGTAGATAAGTTTCCTTGGCTAACAAATTGGAAAAATACATCTCCTCTTCTACTACATGAAGTAAGTAACCAATGTAATCTAGAAGAATATATTGATACACGATTCCAAGAAGCGATACTTGAAGTACCTACTCTTGAAGGCGAAAGTAAAAAATCTGCGAAACAACGTCAAATGTTTTATTTATTTTTAACGAGATTTCTTCCGTTCTTACTTGACCGTAAAGACCGTATGAGTATGGCCGTAGGATTTGAAGTTCGTGTACCGTTTTGTGATTATAGATTAGTTGAATATTTATGGAACGTTCCTTTCAACATAAAAAGCATTGATAATATTGAAAAAGGCATTTTACGTAGAGCATTAAAGCCTGCTTTACCTGATGATGTACGGAATAGAAGAAAAAGTGCGTATCCAACTTCACAAGACCCACATTATTTACAAACAATCCGTCATTTATCACTCGACATGTGTAGTAATAAAAACAATCCTATTTTCTCTCTTATTAATCATTCCACATTACTTGCTATTGCCGATCAGAGTAATAAAGAAATTAACAATTTCGAAGCAAGAAGTGCTATGGAATATATGTTACAAGTTAACGAATGGTTAAAAACGTATCACATCCATATTGCTTAACAAAAAGGAGTTCAAGGATAAAAACCTTGAACTCCTTTTATATTAATTAGCACATCGTTTATTTTCAGTGTCAATGGACCATCCAATAATTGTGGCACAATCTCTACCTTTCCACTGCAGTACATTTGTTAATACTGGCTCAATCTGTAAGCAACTTCCGTCGTGTAATATTTCTATTAAAGATTGGTCATCATCAAACCTTCGTTTATCACACTCTAAAATACCGTCCGTTGCCATTACGATGTGATTCATTCCTTTTTCTAATCCTCTTACACCTGACGTAAAACAAGGTGTATTTGCTGCAAAAATATTTTTCCTACCAATATATTCGTAATTCTTCCGTTTATTTAATCGCCCTTTACCATTTTTCGTTTTCTCAGAATGGAATAAATATGCGAAACAATCACCGACTGATAACCAATATAAAAATTCACCTTTTCGCAAACAAATTAAGCATGCAAGTTCCTCATCATCTTGATCACATTTTTCAATAAACAACTCATCTGTAAACAACGCTAATAAGTACATATGTGTATGATGAAAAGCTAAATGTATCGGGTAGGAAAATAACTCCTTTAGTTTCTCTTTTCTTTCTGAAATGGCTTCTATTATATAATCAATATTTTTTGTTTTGTGGTGTGTATCAAAAATCATAACAAATTCAAATTGTAATTCAGGATCCCACCAAGCAAGTACCGCATCTCCTCGTTCATATGCATCACTCTCTTGATTTCCTCCATATACGCCGACTGAAAGAGGACCACATTTTTCAACATGTATTTCATCTACATACATCTGTTCATGACTCATCCATTTGAATGTATTCACAGTTTTCATCCTCTCTCTTGCTGAATGTATACCTTTACACATAGATTACCTTATATTTCAATAAAAATAAACTTTTTCAACATTTTTTATCCAAATAAAAGGATTTTACTTCTTTAATAACGAATATATCTTATTATACGATATAAAAACAGGAGGATTTATTATGAAAGACATCAATCAGCATTGGGAGAGCATTTATTATCACTTACGATATGAATATGAAGACAACCTTTCTCACCAAGCCATTCGTATTTTACAAATCATTTCTCGTGAGAAAGATATAACAATTGGAAAAGTCGCTACCGAGCTTACTCTCTCTCATAACACCGCTTCTGAACACGTAAAGCGCCTTATTCAAAAAGGGTATATCATGAAAGAAAGAAACAAACAAGATGAAAGAGTTGTGAACCTTACTTTAACGAAAGAAGGCATTGAAGTATTAGAAAAGCATACTTTACTAGATAAAGAAAAGATAAAAATATTAGAATCGCAGTTATCGAAAGAAGAACAACAAGTAATCGAAAGAGCTTTTTCGTTATTAGCGAAGGAGGCAAAGTATGCATTTCCTCGTTAAAGTAATCGTTTCGGCACTTATTATCGGTGTTATTACTGAAGTAGCTAAACATTATAGTACGATTGGCGGGTTTATCGCTGCCCTTCCTCTCGTAAGTTTACTGAGCCTATTTTGGATTTCTTTCGAAGGCGGGAACAAACAAGAATTAAGTCAATTTGCTATAGGCGTATTATATGGGTTTCCTGCATCCGCACTACTATTATTTATCGTCTATATCGGCCTAAAAAACTCATTTTCACTTAGCACATCTGTCCTGTTCGGTATAGGTGTCTGGTGCATCGTTTTCGCTTGTCAAAAATTATTTCAAGCTTAGTTAGGAGGGGTTACTATTTATAAATTTGTAGAGGTATTGGGGCAAACTATAGAAGTATATATGAAAGGAAGTAGTGAACAAACTGTAGTCATTCAAACCGGAATGACTTGCTCATTTTATGATTGGTTTCCTATTATAGAAAAGCTTTCACAGCACTTTACAGTCGTTTCCTACCACCGCCCAGGTTACGGAAAAAGTGAACTAAGGAATCATTCACGTACTACATTACAAGCGACAAAAGAACTTCATATGTTACTACAAAAACTAGATATTCACGAACCAATCATTCTAATCGGTCATTCCTATGGAGGTTTATGTGCACAACATTTTGCCATGTTATATGAAGATAAGTTGCAAGCACTTATTTTAGTTGATTCTACATCCATGAACTTACACCGATTAGATGAACTTCATTTACCAATTTCTGATCAGACTGATTCGGATGATATGTGGCTTCAAAAATATAATACATACTCCAAAATGGATGTAGACATGCTTTCTAATGAACTAAAGCCAATACTCGCTAACCAATCAAGACAGTACATTGAATTTTCTACCTCTCCTACATTATATAAAGCGACAGCTTCTGAACTATCTAGGTGGAAAAATTGTGCTTGCTCAATAAAAGAACTCTATAAAACATTAGAAGTACCTTTAATCGTTATCGGTAGAGACCCTCAATATTCTATTACTCAGTTGACTGAGGGCGGCATGCAAAAAGAGGAAGCGACACAACTTGAAGCAATGTGGCAAGAACTGATTCATGAACAATTACAACTCTCAATAAACAGCCAATATATACTTGCCGAACATGCTGGCCACGGAATTGAAAATGATCGACCAGATATTATCATTGAAGCGGTTCACTCCCTAAAAATAAAAAAAGGAAGCAACTAAAGCTGCTTCCTTACTTATCTATTCATAATCTTCTTCATCATCGATTTCTTCGTAATACGCATTACCATTACTTACATATATAGGGCCATTCGCAACATCAATACGTAATACCCATGCCCACGGCACAGCTAAACGCTTATGTATTGCTCGCCAAAAGCTCATTGATTTTCTTTCGTACTCCTGGAACTCCTGAAGTAACTCTTTGTAGGAGGAACCGTCTAACTGAATATTTGTTTCTAACAAACGAGAATGGGCATAGTACTGCAGCTCTAGTTCAGCAGCAATTTCCATTTCTTCTTCCGTTGCCATGCCAATAATTGTTCCATCTGGTGGTACAATTTCATATACGTTGTGAACTTCAATAAGCCCTTCTTTCTCTTTCTCAAACATGTAAACAGCCTCCTTTAACATATTTTTTATGTTACAAAGTCATACTTCTACAATAATATCTCTCTTTCCTCTTTTTTTGATAAACTTTTACAAATTATTTATCTGATGACCCGTATTCTCTATCCTTTCGGCAGAAACTAAATCCTCATTATGAAAATTCAACTTAAATATATCGGGCATACGAATTGTTTTCCAAAATCGAAAATCATATTTTGAATCAAAATAATTCATGAGTAATACCATAATATTCCCATGAGTTCCTATTACAATATTCTTATCTTCATATGTTTTTAATATATTTTGCATACATATTACAGCACGCCTTTGCGCTACATCATTCGATTCTCCGCCTTCGTGTGCAAAATCCCAATCTTCCCACACCTTTTGGACCGCATCATTAAAATCTGCTACTGGCTCTGAACTTAATAACCTTTCTCGTAAATCTTCTTCTATTTGTATCGATACATGATATGTATTCGCAATTCCTTGTACAGTTTGAACTGCTCTTTTGTACGGGCTAGAAATCACTACATCAATATGTTTATCTTTTAATAAGCTTGTTACATTCTCTGCATCCAAGTGTCCTTTTTCAGATAAAGGACGCTCCCGTTCTTCTTTTGTATAGGTAGAATGGGCATGGCGAACGAAATATATTGTTGTCATTTATTCATCTCCTTTTTCCGTTTCTACCCAAATTCAATACATTACCATCAAATCCCTTTATCTTTATAATAAGTGCTTTCAAATTTAAATGTTGGTTTTCATATTAATAAAAGGAAAGACCTCTATGGTATTTCCCTCATTTAAAATAGACTACATTCAATTAAATACTTTATCAATTTTATTTCTGTCGTATTCTAATATCCAATCATTATATGTATGATACATATTCCTAATTGTATTAGGAGAGGTAGCTAATACATCACAACCTCTATCATCATAAATGTGAAATATAGTATTCTTATTAATATTTATGAAATACACCCTATGAAAAATACGCGGTTTTATTCCCATATCTTGATTACAAATTGCTTTTATCATAGGAATGTATTTCAAGTCTGAAACTTTACATTTCAAAGTATATCTATGTGTTTTATATACCCCGTCTTCATCGTCTTCTGGAAAAACATAAGGGATTGTATTTTTCTGTAACTTAAACAAATCAGACTTCTCTTTTACATACTTAGAAAAGATATTCAATTTGTGTTTGAAAGTTTCACCGTCTGCATAGTCATCTACATCCACTACAATATACATATCGTCTGTTTCGGAATGTAAAGACTGAAATAAAGTAATGGCTCTATTATAAACGCCTTCTAAATATGGGCAGTTTTCATAAATGTTATTGTAATCATAGTTCATACCTAATTTAAAGCGAATACCAATAGCCCAACTATAAAATAGAGGTGGTCTAAGTTCTAAATTGGGAAACGTTTCAAGCATATACTCCTTCAACCTCATCTCAACACCTACCTTTAATAGCATCTTGTTTACATAATAAAATTATTCTATTATAATTTATTTCTAAATTCCTCACTTGTTATAATATCTCGAATAAAATAGTCTACATTATTTTTCAACTTTTGATATGCAATTTGATCTTCTATATCGTTAAACATAATGACAACTTCTACTCTATTCCCTTTCTTATCTGTACTATACAAACTTTTTGTCAATACGAATGCGGTAGAGCCACCTTTTTGACCAGCATATTCAAACTTACTATTTTTAACTGTTCCTTTGAAAATGTTCTCGATTTCTTCTTGCATTGATTTTGGAAAATACTTTCTACTATTTATCTTTTCCATTATACTCATATAATCTTTAGCGTTTGCTCCCACTAATCGATCTGACCAAATTCGCTGAAATTCCATATCTACCTTTAATGGAATATCCCGTTTTTTCCATTCTTCTTCATCTTTCATCCATTCCTGTATTTGTAACACATGCTTATTATATTCATCTTTTGACATGTTACGTAACGTTTTTAATGACTGATTTTCTGGCACATGAAGTTCTTTTTCTACGTATCCTCTCATATATAGTGCAGCCGTATAAGAAGTAAACTTATCATGACTAGTAAGCTCTAACTCTTTTATACTTTCATTTACTCTTTCTATTCCAAGCTTTTCTAACAAATATGTCGTATTTGCATTAGAACTATAATGAATCATACCTTTAGCGACTTCTTCTAAAGCGATTTGTCCATTTTTCACTAACTTTCTAGCTTCAGCGTCTTCTAACCAGTCAGGATGCGCTCCACCATCAGTGTTTTTAACGTAATATTTTTCTAGATCCTGTAATGAAATTTGTTCATCTCGGCTTATTTTTCCTTCTGACACTTGCTTAGCAAATTCAACTGCTATTACGATTTTTGCCATACTCGCTAATGGTAATTTTACATTTTCATTTATGGATATTACTACTTCCCCATTTTTCCTAATTAATAATGAACATGTTTTATCACCTTTATGTTCTTTTATGTACTGTAATACGTAATTAGGATCTTCTTTTGACAAATAGTACTTCGTAATGACAAAGAAAGCTATAACGGCTACTATAATGACTCCTGCAACAATTCCTATAATTTTTAATATGTTCACAATATACCCCCTCTCATACATTCCCTTCTATATTATAATTATAGCGAATCTAATTACAAAATTATACAAAATAGAATAACTCTTCCTAAAAAAGAAAGAGTTATTCTATTTCACATGAAGTTATTTGCCCATTTAACGTAACCACTATATTTGAGTCGCCACTTTCTTTAACACCTTTTATTCGATTTAAGTTAGAGGGACCAATTACAACTGACTCCTTAATTGGCGAAAGGTCTTTCCCTAATTTTTCCGCACTTACACCGTATGCCGCTTGAAATACTTCTGGTGGTGTTAATCTAAGTATGTCTGATCCTTCTGCTGTTTCAAACTGATCGTTATTGAAGAACAAATGTAATTGTACTTCTTCTGTTACCGCTGTGATCCAATGCCACCATCCCATTGGAATAAAGACAGTTTGCCCCGCTTTCATATGATAATTTTGCAATTGATTCGTTTCCGGATTTAAAATGGATGTAACTGCTTCTCCTGATACTACAACATCTAACTCCCACGCATTCGGATGCCAATGTGGTTCCCGCATATGCCCTTTTGTCATAAATAAATCAACAAACGCTCCTCCTATCATGGCTGGTAACTGCGTTGACGTAACTTCATATGCAACGTTTTTCTCATCCCTTTTAAAAAAGATATTTTTTCTCGAATCAAAGAAAAGGTTTGGAGTTCCTGAGCTTTTCTTTAAATTTTTATTATCTGGAACATAACCTGAACTACTCATTTTATCCCTCTTTTCCACTCCGAACATTTCCATCTTCACACTGTATCGTATGGAAAAAATGTATGAATGTGCCTAATCATTCACATAACAAAAAAACATGCCTTCATAAGGAGAGCATGTTTTGTGATATTTTTCACATTATTTAGCTAAAAATAAACTTTTTACTTACCATGATGTAACATTAAATCACTAAGTTCTTCTTCAATGTGATTTAATTTCGCAACGCCTTCTTTCCATTTATGAATATAACGTGAAACCCCAACGAAAAATAAAACGATAATTGTGGAAAGAATAATACCATACACGATTGTTACAGTACTCATAGTTACACTTCCTTATAATTAGTAATGTGGTTATTAGTTATATTTTTATTATAAACCTTTTTCTTTTAAAATACTTCAATTTCAACTTTTTGTAACAAAATTGATTTTTCTAATAATAATATTACATAACATGATAATGCTAGAAGAAATCTCTTTCAGATTTCTTCTAGCGTTATAATTCAAAGAACTAAAACTCTCATTCATAATCCTTTTACTTTACACCGACTGAAACCGTTTCTGGCAATGTACTACCACCATCAATGACAATGTGTGTACCTGTTATGTAGCTTGATTCATCGGATGCTAAAAAACCTGCTAACTGACCTACTTCTTCAATTTTCCCTAAACGTCCTAAAGGAACACCTGAAGCAATTCCATCGATTACATTACTCGGCTCATTTGGATCAGATTCATTTGCTATTTGCTCTGCCATTGGTGTCATAATGTAACCTGGACAAATTGCATTTACGGTAATATGATGTTTTGCAACTTCTCGTGCTAACGCTTTTGTAAATCCCCAAATTGCTGCTTTCGTCGTTGCATATGCAGTTTCCCCTTCATCAGCAACCAATGTTCCTGTTACAGAAGACATATTTACAATCTTTCCGTAATTTTTCTCAACCATATATGGCAATACCGCTTTAGAAAAATTCCATACCCCATTAATATTTACTTGAAATTGAAAATCACGCATTTCATCTGACATATCTAAAAAATTTGCAAGTCGAATAACACCGGCGTTATTTACTAACACATCAATCTTTCCGTACTTCTCATATGCATCTTTCGCTACTTCTTTTACAGCATCCATATCAGCTACATCGACTACATAACTTGCAGCATCTAACCCTTTACTTACAATATTTTTGGCTGTCTCATGAACTGTCTCTGAAATATCAACAAGTAATACTTTCGCCCCTAGCTCTGCAAATACATGAGCAATTCCAGCTCCGTTCCCCATCGCAGCTCCTGTAACAAAAGCAACCTTACCATCTAATTTCCCCATTTCATAACCCCCTTATAATATATAGAAAGCTTCTACACTTTTTATCATACCAAATATTCCCTCTCATTCTTTACAAAGCTCTATTTGTTGAAAAACGTTCAAAACTAGGAAAATTTTTCACAAATTATACAAAAGTTCACCATATGTACTATTACCATATGAGTTATATTATTTAATAGGAAAAAGGGGATGATATACTATGACGACTTGGTTTATTGTTATGTTAGTTGTATTTGGGGCATTTAAAATTATCGTTTCGAGCCTTCCTAACACTGTTATTGAATCCATTATTAGCAAGTACGAAACACATCCGCAACTGGAAGAAGAGAATGCGACTGTTACAATCAATGGAAATAACTTAGAAGGCGAACAAAAATCCAAAATTATTCATGATTTTAACGAAGGTTTATTTTTAGATCGCTATTATGCACCGCCACATAATGAGGGTACTCCTTTAATTATTAATGCAAAACGCGGCAAAAAAGATTTTACATTTTATATTTATAGTCATGAAGAGCATGTTGATGTTGTCAAGCAACATAAAAAGAAAGTAGTTGCTTATAGTTTACGCTCTAAAAATCTTCAAAATAGTGATATGTTCGTATCAGCTGATTTAGCTTAATACTCAAATATAAAAAGGAATTCATGGCATATGAATTCCTTTTTACTATTTACTGAAAAATAAGCTCTGTCTTCAAACTATCTTTCGGTAACAGCCATCCTTTTTGATCTAAACTCTGCATTAATAATTCTCTTTGTTCTTTTGCAATACTTTCCTCTTTTGTTTTAAACGACACTTCTATTACGAAATCATCTTCTATTTTCCCTGTATTACTTAGTTGCCAAACTTCAATATTCGTTTTAATATTTTCAAATCCCGCTGTATACCTTTTCATTAATACAGGGCCATAAATGCGAGAATTCTTGAGCATTTCTTCTCCCCAATTCGTATACAACCATTTGTTCATTTTCCCTGGTAACTTTTCTATTAACATGTTTTGAGCAGCTCGTTCGTTTGGTAAATCAAGTACTCCATATCCTTTCGCGCTGTAGCTTTTCTTATTTGAAATACTTAACGTTTTCTTCTCAAATCCCCAATCTATTTCCGCCTCATAGTTATCGGTTTTACTATCAAACCCATCATTTTTAGCCACTTCTAGTGCATCTTGAATGACACCATTTTGAATGGGATATCTTTTTTTATATGTTAGCTCAAAATCTTTACTAAATTCTTTCTTTCGAATTCTGGCAAACCAGCCTTCATTACTTAAATTTTTATTTGCCGTATCTAAAAATTGCACTTGTATTCTTTCATAATTTGTACCAGCCTGGAAATATTCTAGTACCTCTTGATTTATCTCTTTTTTATAACCTAATACTTGTTCTGGCTTTAATAATAACTTCACTTCAAAACTAGGTGTCATTGGACTGGCAGCAAACCCTTCTTTAACGTTATAAAGGAAACAACAAAAGAAAATACTTACGAATACAAATACTTTTTTCATATACCTATCCCCTTTACATTTCAAATGACTTCTATACGTTCCATAGTAAGTGAATATACATTTTCATACCCTGCTGTGCTAAGCTTTTTCTGTAATCGATCCGTATCCTCTTTCAATGCGTGTACTAACACCGTATGTTCTGGTGATAATGTATTTAACATCTCTTTCACATCTCTTATACTTTGGTGAACTTTATATGGAACTCGCTTCACCCTACATTCTTTACCTACACGTTCCTTCAAAACTTTTTCTGCAAAACTCCCTTTCGCAATATGTCCAGTAAAGATAATAGAATTTCGTTCTTCATTCCGGAGTTGTTCATAATATAACTGCGCTCGCTTCGTTTGCATATTTGCATCACTCATTACAACTATTCCATAACTATGTTGCGTACCGCTGTCATCATCCATAACTATTATGTTTCTTTTTAAACTCTCCATAAGCTCTTCAAGTTCTTCATTATTTTTGATCCAATCTTTATATGCGAACATCTGTTGGAATCCATCCAAAATTTCTTGATCTACTATAATGGGGAGTTCTTTATATTTTTTATATAAATACAATACGAGATCTTGCGCCCTACCAAGGGGTGGCAATGGTAGTAATGTTATCCCTTTATTCCCGGCGGCGCGTTCAATTTCTGTACATAGTTCTTTTATTCGTTCATGTTGCGAAACATCATCAGTATGATAAGCGGCATCTACGATTGCGACTTTTATATCGCCGTGCAACTTCTCAGGTAAATTAGCTCGTAGTATGTTAGACTCTGCTGAGTAATCGCCAGAATAGAATACATATGTATGACTCATATCCACTAAAAACCAAACAGCTCCTAATACATGCCCACTATACCCCCATTGAAAACGCAATGTAGGGGTAATCTGTACCCATTCATTCGGATTGCTAATCTCATCAATATATACATAATTTAAATCTTTCACATGTTGATCGGTATAAGGTACATGCCATCCTTGCGCCAAATTGTAGTTTCTCCATTTTTCATAGTAAGCTGGGAGTTGCTCCTTCGTATAACGAGTTGTCCATATTTTTTTCTTATATCCATACTTCGCTAATAAAGGTAAGCCCATCGTATGATCTTCATGAATATGTGACAAAAATACTGCATCTAAAAACGGTACAACTTCCCGTTCTATTTTTGGATAACTATCCTCATATGATCGATTAATACCACAATCAAATAATATTTTCGTCTCTTTATTTTTTACAAAGTAGCAGGAGCGACCGTATTCTCCCGCTCCTCCCCATACTTCTATCCTCATCATACTACCCCTTTTCGTTTTTGCTCCATATGTTGCAGAAGTAATAAACATAGTGTTGTAAGTCCAACTGAAACGACAGCCATCGCCATTCCAATAGATACTTCTCCTTGTTCAAATTGAGCAAAAATAAATGTTGCTGACGTTTCTACCGATGGGGGTAGTACGAGAAGCGATGCTACTAACTCTCTTATTGAGATTGTAAATGTCATCGCCCATCCAGCAAGAATGCCCGGGATAATAAGAGGTAATATTATTTTTCTGAAAATATACATATAATCCCCAGAAAAAATACTTCCTGCTTGCACAAGAGAATCATCAATTTGCCCGAGCGATGCTTTTACATACTGCACCGTATAAGGTAAAAAAAGAACAACGTACGTTACGATTACCATGACTGGTGTATTGTAAATGGACAGAGGCATATAGGGTGAATTCCAAAATAAAATAAGCCCTACAACCATCACGATTCCTGGTACCATATTCGGTAACATACCGCACATATCAAGCCATTTTTCAGAAGGCTTTTTCCCCTTTCGAATCATAAGTGCTAAAAAGACGCCAATCATAACAGCAATAATCGCTGTTATAAGTGAAAAAAGAAAACTGTTCCATAAGGCCTCTAATCCCGGAGATCCGATTGTAAATAATGCTTCATAATGGCTTGTTGTAAAGTTATTTACATGTAGGCCACCACCTCTTAGTTTTGATAATGAAGCAATCAGTATAGAAAAATACGGGATTCCAATTGATACGATTAATAAACCAATTACATAAAACCACGCTACAATGCGCGTAAATATAGACAATGTATACCTTTTAGATTTCACACCTTTTCCACTAACCATTGCGTATGAATACTTTCGATTTAATACGTTTTGCATATACCAAATGAGCATACATGCACTAAGTAATAAAGAAGATAATGCTGTTGCACTACTAAAATCAATTGGCCAACTCGAAATGAATTTATGAATCTCTGATGTTAACACATGAAATCCTATTCTTCGTCCAAATGTAGCCGGTGTTCCAAATTCAGCAATCGTCTTTACGAAAATGAGTAAAGCACCCATTACATAACTTGATACTAATAACGGCAATATGATTTTTCTTAAACGATAGAAAAAGCTTCCACCATGAACTGCTGCCGCTTCTTCTTTACTACTCCCAATTTGAAGTAATGTATTCTTCAACATGAAGTAAAGAAATGGGAATAAATGCAGACTCATAATTAAAACCATACCTCCTAAGCTAAAGAACGAAGATGAAATCGTCTTTAGCATCGGAAAAAACTGTTCAAAATAGCCGTTCGGTTGCATGAACAAAATCCAGCCCATCGATCCAATATACGGCGGTGTCATAAATGGAATCATAAAAACAATATCTAACTTGCTATGCTTTCCAACATCTGTTTTGCTCATAATGAAAGCCAATGGAAATGCAAAGATGGTTGCCCCTATTACTACGAGTACACCTAGAAGCATCGAATTTAGAAAAATTCCAGCTAATCCACCACTCTGCATCACTTCAAACGGCTTTAAAAAATTCCAACTACTATTTTCATATACACTAGAAAGTAAAATGAGAAAAAGCGGGATGACGATTAACATCGCCACAAGTAACAACGCTACCGTCATCCCAACTTGCCTTACTGATCCAAATCGATTTACCATGTAATCACCATCTTATTGAAATACTTTCTTAAATTGTTTTCCTATTTCATCTTGTTCTTTCTCAACTGTTTTCCAATCAATATTTAATACTGGAATCTCTTCCACATTTGGTCTATTTTCAGCTTTTATATCTGTTCTACCAGGTAATAAATATGCTTTAGAAATTTGTTTTTGTACATCATCTGATAATAAATAATCAATAAACTCTTTTGCACCTTCTACATTTTTACTATCCTTCATAATACCTGCTGCACGTGGGCTAATAACTGTTCCGCTTTTTGGATAAACAATATCAACTGGTTCACCCTTTGCTTTTGCACTGTACGTCATATAATCAACACCCGCAATGACCATATCTTTTGCTCCTGTTACAACTGGATCTAACGCTTCTTGATTTGCCCCTGCTACTGTAACTTCATTTTTCTTAAGCTGTTCAAATAAATTCCATCCATCTTTTCCATTCTTTTTCACATATCCTGTTACAAAGTCTAAAGCTGAACCTGAAAGTGCTGGATCTGGAAGATTCACTTTCCCTTTCCATTCTCCTTTTGTTATATCGTTCCAATCTTCAGGCGCTGTCTTCACATTTTTTGTGTTATACACAATTCCTAACGCTGAAGCACTATATCCAAAATAATGTCCTTTATCATCCGACCATTCAGAACGAAGCTTATCAGCTTGTTTCGCTTCTTTATAAGCTAACGTTTGTCCATCCTTTTTTAATCCTTCCATCGCTGGTAAAGATGCAAGTATGACTACGTCAACGACTGGATTTTTCTTTTCGGCTTCCATTCGCGCTAAAATCTTACCTGTTGTTCCTTGAAACATTTCCACTTTTATACCCGTTTTCTTTTCAAAGTCCTTTTGAATTTTTTCTGCTAATCCTTTTGGTCCTGCACTATATACAACAATCTTCTTTTCATTCGTAGTTTTACTTTTTGCATCTGCATTACCTGTCTTTGAACTACACCCTGTTACTACGGCAGAAAATAATAAAGTACATACAAATAACGACTTAAGCGAACTGAATTTCTTCATACGATTCTCCCCCTATATGATGAATACATTTTTTCGGTACATATAACGATACTGGCTTTCCGATGCTTAACTTACTATTGTGATAAGCTGTCCATATTCCGATTGCCCCCATATTTACTTTCACTTCATAGCGTTCTCCTACATATGTAACGTGCTGAACTTCACCTGTATACATTTCGCACACTTCATTTTTTGTCCAACTTATATGCTCTGGGCGAACCATTTTCTCCCCCTCTACAAGCCAATTTGCCTTACCAACAAATTTTGCAACAAATTCATGAGATGGCTTTACATAAATATCTTCTGGTGTTCCTTTTTGTAATACTTCTCCTTGTTTCATGACAATAATTTGATCTGACATTGACATCGCTTCTGTTTGATCGTGAGTAACATACAATGCAGTTAAACCAATAGAATGAACGATATCCATAAGCTCTAATCTCATTTCTTCTCGCAAAATTGCATCGAGTGCACTGAGCGGTTCATCAAACAAAATGAAATGTGGTTTCGTTACAATTGCTCTCGCAAATGCGACACGTTGCTGCTGTCCGCCAGAGAGTTCATGGGGATATCTTTTCTCCGTCCCTTGCAAGCGAACTCGCTTTATTGCCTCTTCTACTTTTTCCCGTAATTGATTCGTTTGCTTTGTAGCTCTTAAACCAAATGCAACATTTTCAAATACAGTCATGTGTGGCCATAAAGCAAAATCTTGAAATACCATACCGATATTACGTTCATGAGGAGATGTTTTTATTTTTTTAGAAGAAGAATACATGCACGTATCTCCAAAATATATTTCACCTTTATCTGGCTCTTCCAGTCCTGCAATCATTCTGAGTAATGTCGTTTTCCCGCATCCCGAAGGCCCTAAAAGTGTGGTGAATTCACCTTGTTTCATCACAATTTGTAACGGCTTTAACGCTTGTACTTTTCCAAATGATTTTTCTAATCCACTAATTTTAATATCCATCGTTTCACCTCTCTCCCCTCACTCTTAACCTGCTTTCATTCTATATGGAAGATTTATACTGAATGTTAATGTACTGTAAAGATTAAATTAAAAAACTTCTAATAAACTATTCATTTCTATAGATTTTTTCTATAGTTAGAAGAAAAAGGGGCAACTTGCCATGAATCTCTTAAAATTAGAAATTGTAGTGCTTATTAAGAAATACAAAAAACTCACGATTGTTGCAGAACAGCTTGGAGTTAAACAACCTACTATTACATTCCATATAAAAAGCTTAGAAGAGGAACTCGGTGTTCCTTTATTTGAATTACGTTCTGGAAGATATTTCTTAACAGAGGCTGGTGAGGCATTACATCATTATGCTTGTAAAATAGACGCACTGATGAAGGAAGCTAGGCGGGTCACGCAAGAATTTAAAGATTTTCATAAAGGTGCTATAACAATTGGCGCTAGTTATGTACCAGCGACATATCTTTTACCAGAAATTGTTCATCAATTTCAATGTGAATTTCCAAATATAAAAATAACACTTATGGTAAAAACAGCTCCTGAAATTCGAACGATGCTACAAAATCATGAAATTGATCTCGGTGTAATTTCAGCAGCACCGTTTGATGAATCACTTTTAAAACAGACGAATGTAATGCCTGATACACTTGTTCTTGCTTTCTCCAAAGAACATCATTTTTCCAAAAAAGAAAATGTATCACTACAAGATATTGAAAAAGAACGTATAATATTGCATCGTAATCCATCTACAACGAGAGATTTACTTACAAAATGGATGTTAGCTCATAACATTATATTCCAATCCGAAATTGAATTAGATTCATTAGAAACGATGAAACAAATTTTAAAATACGGTAATGGGGTTGCCTTTATTTCTAAACTTGCTATTGAACAAGAAGTACAACGAAATGAACTACGCTACATACCCATCCCTGAATTTGAATTTCAACGTAACATTTATACGATTCATCATGAGGACAGATGGAATTCTAAAATTATTTCTTTTTTACTACATAGCATTACTTCTTATGCAACAAAAAATTAAAAGACTGTCGTTTTACACGACAGTCTTTTACACTATAACTCTATTTATTTTTCTTCGCTTCAATTTTTGCTTGCGCCTCTTCAGCCTTATCTAATGCTTCTGAAACTTTTTTCTCTTTTTCTTTCACATCATCTATACTATCTACAGCTTTAATGAGTTTATCAATTCCTTCTTCTTCTACTTTTCTCCGTTTTGCTACTCTTTCATTTACTTTCTCTTCTACATCTTTTGCTTTTTGAAGCATATTCTCCGCATTTGATGTTACAGCTGTTTCAAGTGCATCGTCTTTTTTCATTTGTAACACTTCATTTGCAATGTCTTTCGCTTCTAAATACTTACCGTCTTTTAATGCTGTCGCTCCGTGATCCATTTTCTCGGCCATTTCTTTATATGATTTCGCTTCATTTCCCGATTTCTCTTTTTCTGCTTTTTCAAACCACATTGTTGCATCACTATATTTTTCATCTTTCAATGATTGCATACCTGTTTCAATATATGTGTCATAATTACTACATCCAGCCATTACGACTAACAGAAAAAGCATAACAAAACTTAATTTTTTCATGATGTTTTCTCCTTTTCTTTGCCTGCTCACTTTACTTTAACATACATGAAAAAGAGTTTCAAAAACTAAAATACTGATTTGGTCATTTTTATAATGATAAGTCAAATTTTTATTATTTTATTATTTTTAAGCCGACACATCCACTTGCTTCTTCGCCATATGTTGCCTTACTCCAATTAATACAACTAACAATAAACCTCCACCTATTGTCATCATAACAATGCTAGTTGGTAACATATCTAATAATAATCCATATACAATCATACCGAGCGGTGCGATTGCAGTCGCAATTGTTTCAAGTAGGCCAAATACACGCCCTAAGTAGCTCGGATCTGTCGTTTTTTGCATATGTACTTGCATCGGAATATTGACAACCATAATTGCTATACCCGTTAACATCATAAAAGCAATATAGTAAATAAAACTCGCTACTTTTGGAATAATAACTAACAACGGAAAGACTGTACATAAACTTAAACCTGCAAATAAAAACAGTCCAGTGTAAATAGAACGAAACGGATTATTCACTTCTTTACGCACTGATAAAGCAATCGCACCCATTAGCATCCCGACTGCTAACATTCCCTCTACAGTACCGAGTTGCTTTGAAGATAAATGCAATGTATGGACGATAATGTATGGAAGTGCAACGGTTAGCCCACAAGCAAAAAAGTTTACCCACAATGCTATTTTCATTAAACCATATATTTCATGTTGTCGTTTTACATATGAAAAACCTTCTTTTATACTCGTCAAGAAATGCTCTTTACTCTCAGCCACTTCTTTTTTATATAAATTAAATACGATAAATAATTGCAAAATAACCGCTAAAAAGAACGTAATGCTATTTAACAAAAAGAACGACTGAATTGAAAAGAAACCAAATACGACTCCGCCAATAATCGGCCCTAAAATATTTGATAAAGAAGCCGCCGTTTGATTTAAAGCACTCGCTTTTTGAATACGTCCTTCGTCTACTAAACTCGGAATAGATGAAGTTAATGCTACAGAATAAAAACTTGCACAAATTGATAATACTGCTGCTGAAACATAAATAAAAAGAAGTGATGGTCCAAATATAGTAGCAAGGATAAACATAATAAGCATCGTTAAACTACTTAATAAATCCGTACCAATGACAAGCCATCTTCGATTCACACGGTCTGCTACAGCACCTGCAATCGGACCACAAATCATCCTTGGAAGCGACCCGCAAACGAGCGTAGTAGCAAACCCCATTCCTGAACCTGTTGTCTTTAGTACGTATAACCCCATTGCAAACGTATAAATACCTGCGCCTAATAAAGACGTCATTTTTCCAATCATCATTAAAATGATATTTCTCGTTGCAATCTTCATTCTTGAATCAGTTTGACCTATACTTACATCTTCCATTCTGACACTCTCCCCTTAAAAGTTAAATTGTGTTAAACTTATTATATAATCAGCTTTCCAATTATTACAACAAAAAGTTAAATACAATTTAACTTTTTAATTATAAAGGAGCAATAATATGGCAACTCTCGGTGAAAAAATTAAAGCGTTACGTAAAGAAAAAAAACTTACACAAACAGAGCTGGCAGGTTCGAAACTTACAAAAAGTATGCTTAGTCAAATTGAAAATGGAAAAGCTACACCATCCATGAAAACATTACAATATATCGCTGAAAAACTTGAATGTGAAGCGAGTTTTTTATTAGAAGATGATGATGGAGAAATTGTAGAACTTATTACAAAAATGGAGCAACTCATAAAAGAAAATAAATGTGATGAAGTGTACGAGACTTTACTACCTATCGTCCAAAAAGAGCTCCCTTCTACTTTAAATACGGCTCGTATATACAAACAATTCGTAACTGCTGCGGTGATTATGAAAGATTACAACATTGAATCTTACGTAGAAAAAGCTGTTTCTATTTTCGAAAAATATAAGTTATACCGAGAAAGTACGGAAACAAAATTAAAATTATCTTTTGCGATATTCACACGTAAAAAGTATGCAGAATGTTTACAACTTATTTCTAATATTAGAAATGATTATGAAGAGAAACATTTAGAAATGGATCTTATTATACACATTGATTTATGTTTATATGAAGCCATCATATTACTAGCATGTGGCGATTATGAAAAATGTGAAGAAACGATATTAGAGACACTCTCATTTTCAAAAAAACATCAAGTGTATTATAAAACAGATATATTTTACCGGATTTTATCTTACCAAAAAGTCATTACAGTTGATAAAGAGCGTTATTTATATTACATAAAAAAATCTGAACAATTTGCCATTTTTACAGAAGATACTCTATCCATTGCGATGACTAATATTTTAAAAGCTTACTACTACAACACCATTACTAATGAATATACAATCGCATTAAAACATCTAGAACAATATCGAGAAAAACTAAAAGATCAGCCCATTTTTCAAGACGACGGATTGTATTATCTTGAAAAAGGAAAATCTTTATACGGATTAAAACGTTACGAAGAAGCTTTACAAGCATTGGAACGTGGCATTATACCGGATTATATGAACCATCCACTGGATCAAGCGTGGCTTACAACGGCAGGTGCATATCGTGCACTTTGTTACGTCAAACTGAATGATAAAAAAAGAGCTCTTGAAGAAGCAACAAAAGCAAATGAAATAATACAATCGTATCCGGATTCTATTTTCTCTTCATTTATTAAAGAAACATTACAAATAATACAAAAACTTTAAGAATGTCTCGAAATGGTATATTATTCCTCTTTTTTAGCAAAGATAATAATGATGGGAGGAATATAAATGAATATTCAACGTGCAAAAGAGCTTTCTGTGTCATCTGAACAAGCGAATGTCAGTTTTCAAGGCATGCCTGTTACAATTCAACACGTCGACGAAAGCAACGAAACCGCCCGCATATATGAAGTTAAAAATCCAGGACGCGAATTAACGGTTCCAGTTAATAGCTTAGAGGAAATATAAAAAATGCCACTTCAATTTTGAAGTGGCATTTTTCTTTTTTTAGATTACTTATTATACATTTCTTTTATCTTATAGAAGTCGAAAAAATAATAATTTTCCACTTCTTTTCTTTTTGTGACCTGCTAAAATACAAACTATGGATTAATTATTCACACTATACATGAAGGGGGAAAAATAATGGCATCTAATTTAGAAAAAAACAAGTCTTATTATGCAGTTATATTCACTTCTAATTTATCAAATAATACAACAGATTATAGTGATGTTGCCGACAAAATGGAGGAACTTGCAAAGCAGCAACCTGGGTTTCTAGGTGTAGAAAGTGCGCGAGATCATTCAGGGCTCGGAATCACAATTTCTTATTGGGAATCACTTGAGGCGATTGAAAATTGGAAACGGAATGCCTTACATAGAGAAGCGAAAAAAAGAGGTCGTGAGCAATGGTATGAAAACTTCCACCTTCGCATCTGCCTTGTTGAAAAAGAATTTAAGTTTCATAGAGGTACTGTATAACGATGAAGAAAAAATTAGCTCTCATTGCTGTTCATGAAATATATGGTGTGAACGACCATATGCATCACGTTATCCATCACTTTACTTCATCTCATATAGATGTATTCTGTCCTAATCTGCTACAATCACAACATGCATTTCATTATAGTGATGAAGAAAAAGCATATCATTTTTTTATGAATCATATTAGATTTGAAGATGGAAAAAAGCAAATTGAAACATTCATTACTCATCTTTCTAGTCGTTACACACATATTGGACTTATCGGCTTTAGTGTTGGTGCTACCATCTCATGGCTATGTAGTAACAATCCGAAAATAGATTTTGTTATCGGATGTTACGGTTCCCGTATACGTGATTATATTCATATGAAACCAACATGTGCTACCTTACTTATTTTCCCTGAAAAAGAAGCTAGTTTTTCAGTATCCTCTTTCATTCAAACATTGCAGCAACAAAAGAACCCTTTATTAGAAATACAGCAACTACCCGGTGAACATGGTTTTCTAAATCCGTACACTGAAAAATATAACGGGCACTCTACAAAACAAGCATACAATTTAATAGATTCATTTCTTGTAAAAAACTCTCTTATAAAGGAGATGTAAATGACACTTACATTACTCTTACTGATTTTCATATTCATTGCCTTTTTCTCAGCGCTAACTATTATTTTAGTAACCGTAAAAAAGAGGGAGTTTTCCAAACGTCCCTACTTACAATCTATTATCGTTTACATTTTATTTTTTACAAATTGGGTCTTATATTTATCAACCTTTTATGCGTTACTTCCCGAAAAAATTAGCGAGTTACTATTCCTGCCCATTTGGTTTTTCCTTTGTATATTAGGTTTTATCACTTTCTGGCGCGAATGGAGAAACAATCGTGTGTTCTCCATATGTATCGGTTTTCTTTCCTTTATTAGTTTTTTATTTGGGCTGTTTTTTTACTTCTTTCGGGAATGTGACTGTTATAAAGAGGATAAAAACCTCTTTATAACAGTCTTTTTCGTTCCATAACGAAAGGAATTATTAAATAAAGAGCGTAAGCAATCACCATCCAAATGGTAAATGACATGATTTGCTGTGAGGATAATTGTGAGAATATGTTAGAAGAGTTATACAAGATGTAAGAATCTAAAGTTAAACCAATTGCTGTACCACATATACCTAACTTAATAACTGCATATTTTGTAGTATCTAATCTTTGATATAACCACATTACAAAGTATAAAGCTATAGCTGTTCCTAATTCAAGAAACGTCAATTGTAGAAAAAATCTATTTGAAGTGTATTCTAATAAAACGGAAGAACCGAAAATAAAGAAGAACGCTGAGGCAAAAAACCAAATGCCGATAGAAAATAAAATAGTGAGCCAAAGTTTATTATTCACTGACATTACCTCCCTTTTGTAGCTCTATGAACTTTTCCAATAACAGGTGCAAATCACCATATACTTTGTCGCTAGAAAAAGATGGATTGAATAATGCTTGCAATGCCAATCCGTCAATTAATGCATTACATAAAATGCTCCACGTTTCAGTTGAAATTTGAGATGTTATTGTACCTCCTATATTTTTATTTAACACTCTTGTTAATTCTTGGTTTTCATAATGTAACAATCCACCAATTTTATTTTTCATCGCATCATTTTGTAATCCACTAGCTACTAATTGAAAAAACAAATGATGATACATTGAATCTTTCACACATCTACTTTCGGCAGACCACAAAGCCTTTTCTAACTGTACATCCTTTCCTATTTGTTCCCATGACGCTTTACAAAACGATTCCGTTACTTCAAGTAATAATTGATCTTTCGTTTTAAAATGATAATATACGGTACCTTGAGTAACTTGAGCACTCTCTGCAACTGCTTTTAATGTCAACTTTTCCATCCCTTGCTCTGCAATAATTTCTTTTGCTGCTTCTAGTAACTTCTCTTTATTAACAACATTCGGTTTTGCCATTTCTATGACCACCTTTTAAGTTAGTTGGATAACTAACTTAAATTATACAGAAAAATCAGATAAAACAAAAGGAAGAAAAGCCAACATTCAACTTTTCTTCCTTTTATGTTTACCTTTAGCTTTCACTGTCACTGATTCACAAGGTGTGTAATAAATTTGAGGTGTCGCCTTATCAACAAACATCATAAACGTAATAAATCCAATGATAAAGAAAATAAATAACGTTAATAAAATTGCTCCTATCGTTAAAAGTATCATAACACCACCCCTATATTTTTCATGTTATTACACCTTTCGCTATTATATGAGCGTAATCCTTTTTAGAAAAAGAAACGTAACAAAATAATCACAATCACGCCAGTTAATACTGTACCTAATAAACTACGAGTATATATCGCTACAAGAAATGCTGGAATTGCTGCAATAAGGTAATCCCACTGCATTGTGTCATGCATCAATAAAACTTGCGCTAAAAGTGCTGCTAATATCGCGATTGGTATGTAATTTAACCATTTTAAACCCCAGTCTGGAATTTGTAGTTTACTAAATACGAGTAGAGGTAAAATACGTGGCACGAGTGTGACAGCTCCTGCTGCTAATAAAAGTAATATTACATCTAATCTCATTTCCATTTTTCAATCACCACTCCAATCGTCGCAGCTAGTAGTGTTGCGATAATAACCGCTATACTATCTGGCATAAATAAGTGTGAAACATATGCGATGATAATTGCTACAATTGCAACAGTAAGATGAATTGCTAACTTCGGTTTACTACTTATGAGCTGAAGTACAAATAACCCGATAAACATTGCTGGTAATGCATAATCCATACCGTACGTATGCGGATCTGGTATCCATTCACCAAATAGCCCGCCGATAATAGTAGCAAGGATCCAATTTAAATAAGCCGTTACATTTAGCCCAATCATCCATCTTTCGCCTAAATATCCTTTTTGCGCTGCATGCTGTACTGCAACGCCGAACGTTTCATCTGTAATTTGAGAACCAATTAGTAAGTTTTTAAATAGAGGCAGTTTCGTAAAGTACGGTGCAAGCGCAGCACTCATTAGAAGGTGGCGTAAATTAACAAAAAAGACGGTGAAAATGATTGCTGAAGCAGGTGCACCAGCTGCATACATACCAGCTAATATAAATTGGGCAGACCCTGCATAAATTAAAGTGGACATAAACGCAATTTCAATGATGGAGAAACCAGCTGTTTTTGCAATTACACCAGCTGCTATACCGATGCTTAAATAACCAAATACAGTTGGTAAACAATCTTTTACTCCTTGCTGAAATGTATCATCGCTTTGCAAAGCTACATGAGCCTCAGCTTTACTCATCCTTATGATCCTCCATTCCGTCTAAAGTTCGTTTTCCTGTTACGACATGAACTAAATCTATATTTTCACGCCATAACGTATCTAACTTATCAGCTCCAAATTCCTTCGTAATTTCTTCGACCATAATATCGTGTCGCACATACTCTGTAGCAACGAGAACTAGAGCTGGGTCATACGTTGTAACAGCCCATGAAGTGCTATCATTTGAGAAGTTCGCAATTAATACTTCTTCTCCGTCACGTGCAATTACAGTTAAATGACCACCCATTCTCTTTTCAACAACGTGGGGCGTCATATAATTATGGTGAAACGTCGCTCCTATTTTTGTTTCTGGAGCGCCAAATAAGATTGAAAATATATGTACACCCTCTTCTTCCTTTTGATGAATGTATGGCTCAATTTCATGCACTTGATCTTCCCATACAGAAATCCATAACTCTTCCTTCGCTCTATTAATTATATTGCATATTTCTTTTACAACACGATCATTTGAGCGAATATGCGAAATTACATCTATTTGTCGCTCTTGTTCTAAACCATTTAATTTCTCATCTAAAAATTCAAAGGATTTTTCAAAGTCTTTTCGCATTCGATTCATTAATTCAGTAGCTGGTACTGGTACATATTTAACTGGTTCAGAAGGTACAATATGTACTGCTCCTTTATCCATTAACTTACCGAGTACCTCGTAAATCATAGAACGAGGTACTCCTGTTTGTTTACTCACTTCATACCCAGTTACTGGGGAATGTTTTAACAATCCAATATACGCTTTACATTCGTACTGAGAAAAACCTAATTTTTGTAATTCCTTTATAATTTCATCCATTAGTACTCCTCACAATCTAAATCGCTCTAACTTCAAAGCGACGATTTTGCTTACCTTTACTTTTTACTTTATCAATAACAAGTGTTCCTATTTCATTCGTATTTTTCACATGTGTGCCTCCACAAGCTTGTTCGTCTAAATTTTCAATTGTAACAATGCGGATTTCTTGTATAGTAGTTGGCAGGAGGTTTATGGCTGTTTTAATCATTCCTACAGCATTTTCTGCTTCTTCGCGGCTCATATAACGAGTGGAAATTTCTTTATTTTGTTGAATAAGTTTATTCACTTCCTTAACAATTTCTTCTACTTCCACGCTCGATAACTCTTGTAACTCATTAAAATCGATACGTGCTTTGTCAGGATAGATTTGATTTCCAGTGCATAGAGCTCCATACTTTTCATAAACGACAGCTCCGATAAGATGCAGTAAAGAATGATGACGCATTAAGTTATGACGTCTTTCCCAATTAATCTCTAATTTAACTGGACCTAAATTTACTTGAGCTCCATCTTTTATATAGTGAACTATTTCTCCCTGCTCCTTCTTTACTTTTTCAACTTCAAATACAGACCCATCTTGTACAATGACACCCGTATCACATTCCTGCCCTCCACCAGTTGGATAAAAAACTGTTTCTTTTACAAATACTTTATTTCCTTCTACTTTTATCACTTCTGTTTCGCAACTCGTTTTGTATGCATCTTCTAAATATAATGCCGTTGTCATACTCTCACCTCTTTAGTAGTTATAGTTATACCTACTAATATAAAAAAGAATCTCTACAAAGTCAATTGATAATTCTGAAATTTAAATCAAAAACAAAAAAGACTTCCGCTAACGGAAGTCCCCTATCTCAATATTTCATTCGCTTCTTTTTCATAAATTTTATCAAATGAAGTCATAACGCGTTGTGATGCTGAAATCATTTTTTGATCCGTCATAAGATCAGCCATCTCTTTCGTCATATCTACATTTGAATTTTCTAGCATATGATTTTTTACTGTCCCTGTTCCGTTCGGTAAATCAGCAATGTTCCCTTCTGCTAGTGTAAAACTTTTGTTCTCTCTTTGTACGAGACGATTATTCGCTTCTGCACCTACTGTTTTTGTTTGCAAGCGAGCAATATTGTTTTGTGTTACTGCATCATATAACGTACCGTCTGCTTGTACAGCTACTTTTGCTCCTTCTGGAATACGAATACGTTCATTATTCTCTCCCATTACGAAAGCACCTGAAGTTGTTTGTAAATAACGATCACTATTTAATGTAAAACTACCGTCTCTCGTTAAAAACGTTTCATTATTTTTAGATGTAACGAAAAACGAAGCTGTGCCAGCAGTTCCGTCATCTAAAAGGAAATCTGTATCACTATTTGTCATTTGTATATTTCCTTGTACTAAGTTCACATGCGTTGCGGCTGGTACTACAGCGTAATCGACTGAGCCAATATTTGTTACCGCTCCGTCACCGCGGCGATATGTCTCTTGTACATCAAATACTTTAGAAGTCATATTTTCTGCTTTAAATCCTGTCGTTTGGGCATTTGCAACGTTATTCGAATGAACATTAATGCGCTGCATGTAATTCATCATGCCCATTGAACCTATATAAAGACCGTTCATACTCGATTGAATAAGGCAATTGCCTTATTCTTCACCTCTTTTCTATGATGTTTGCAACATTTGTTTCGCTAAATGTTCCGCTGTAGCGATATGTATGTTTTTCTTTACGTCTTGTCCGTCTGTCATTAATACAATGGGAGCTGATGATACTGCTGGAATTTTCAACAATTCACCACTACTTGCTGTTTCATCAAATTTCGTAAATACGATACCATCAATATGAATATCTTTAAAGTTCGTAATGATTTCGATCATATCTTTACTTTTCATAGAAGCTGATAACGTTAAACAAATATAATCTGGCTCTACTTGTCCCATCGTTTCAATCATTTCTTCCACTGTTTCTGACGCACGATAATTTTTTCCAGCTGTATCAATTAAAATATAATCGACGCGCGCTTCTTCTTTAAAATACGTAAGCGCTCTTGTCATTGCAGCTTCATCACGCACAGCGATTACTTCAAATCCAATTGTCTTTACGTAATCTTGCAGTTGCTGAACTGTCCCAATGCGAGAATGGTCGGTCGTAATAAAACCAACCGTTTTTTTCTTACCGTGAAACTGCCACGCCATTTTCGCAAGTGTCGTCGTTTTTCCAACACCAGTTGGACCGATTAATGCAATTGTTTGTACTTCTTTTTCAAATACATTTTCCGTATTGAAATGAGATCTCATATCTTCCAATATATATTCGATTACTTCTTCTTCTGTAATCATCGTTGCATTTTCAAACTTCACTTTTAACTTTTCAGCATATGCATGAATGAAGTATTGTTCTACATCGTTTTGCTCTAGCATGCGAATTACTTTTTGAATAATAAATGGTACAGATTCTTGCTTTTCTTTTTTTACAACTACTTCTTCTTTTTTGACAGGAACGAATTTCTTCACAGCTTTTTGCTTTTTCGTTACTTTCGTTTCTTCTGTCTGTTTCACAACGACGATACCTTTTTCAAACAGCTTTAATAGTTTCTCTTTCTTTCTTGCCCATTCTTCACTATTTCCTGTTTGCATCGCCGCGTATGACATAGGAGTTGTCACGTTTTCTAAATTGTGTAGTACCGATTGAATTCCGTTCGCCTTCACAATTTGTTCTGAAGAATCATTTACAACATCCATTAATTGTTCATGAAATTGAGCTGTGCCTTCGTTTACTTCTTCCTGTTTATCCTCTGGAAAAGCAACTAACATTTCATAATTCTTTTTCCAAAAAAACGGGATATTTCGTTTTACACTTTCATCGACAACGTAATAATAATCTGTACCATATTGGTCAAATAACTTTCGATACAATTCATTTTTCGAAGCTGCTTTTATTCGCATTAACGCTTCTTTCTTTTCTGTACTTTCCATTACTTCACCCCCTACTATTCAATATAGGCAATTTGATCCACAACAATTTCTGGTGCTAATTCGCTAATACAAAGTACTTGCGCTTCTACTTGATAACGCTCAAGAAGTCTTACAATCGCAAACCTGAAATCTTTTCTACGCGTTAATAATACTGGTTCTCTTCCCATTAACCTCGCTTGTTTCAATACGCGTTGTACTTGTTCAACGACTCGCGTTTCTAAGTCTAAATCCCAGTTTAATAAATAACCTTGATAAGAATTGTTCACAACGTCTGCATCTAACTCGATTGAATCTGAGAAGAGCGCCGCATATATTTTCCCGTCAGGATTTTTCGCATTTTCACAAATCACTTTTGAAATACATTCACGGACGAATGACGTTACGCCGTCAACATGGTTTTGATAAATTTCCTTTCCGTCAATAATACCTTCAATAATGGTTGGTAAATCACGAATAGAAATACCTTCTTTTAGCAATTGTTTAATAACATTTTGAACGAGTGATAAGTCGATTTCTTTCTTCTTAATCTCTTCTAATAAAACGCCGTTATCATTTTCAAGGGAGTTAATTAAGTCTTTTACATGTTGACGCTGAATTAACTCATGAAGATTACGTCTAACGACAACATCTAAATGCGTAATTAATATGCTAAGTGGCTCTAATACTTGATAGCCTTTCATTTGAGCATCTTGTACCATATGCTCTAAAATCCAATATCCATCCTCGCCAAAAATCGGATCTTTCGCTGGCTCTGCATCTAAATCGGCCATTACATTCGGTGTTTTCAGTGCTAATAAGTAACCTGATTTTAAAACACCTTCAGCTGCCTTCGCACCTTTAATACGAATAATGTAACGTCCGCGTGGTCTAAAACTCGTATTATCTTTAAAGTTAATTCCAGGAACGTTAATACCAAGGTCGGTAATAATCGACTTCCTCATAAGAACAACTTTATCACGAGCTGTTTCCCCGTTAATTTTCTGCTTTACAAGTGCTGCTAAATCTAAGCCGAGTTCTACAATAATTGGATATTTATCTGTAAATACGCCAAATGAATCTTCCACTTGTTGCAGTTGTTCATCTTCGCCTTGAATCATTTCTATTTCTTTTTGAAGCTCGTCTTCTTTTTCTTTCTTTATTCGGTTTTTATTACGAATTCCTAAGAAGATAATTGTTCCACCAACGAGTGCAAATGGTAGAAATGGTAGCGGAGTAAAAATACCCATTGCGATAAATAAACCACCGAGTGCATATACAACAACTTCATGTGCTAATAACTCTTTAAAGATTCCTTCCGTTACCGTATCCGGTGAACCGTCAAATACACGCGTTACGATAATACCAGTTGAAATCGCAAGCATTAAGGAACCAATTTGGTTTACAATTCCGTCACCGACTGTTAACTGTGTATAATGAAGGGCTGCTTCACCAAAGCTCATTCCTTGCTGCATCATTCCGACAATTAAGCCAAAAATAATGTTTACGAATAAAATGACAATGCCGAAAATAACGTCCCCTTTAATGAACTTCCCGGCACCATCCATCGCCCCGTAAAACTCTGTTTCCATATTTAATTTTTTTCGTTTTGCTTGTGCATCTTTTTCTGTAATAATACGCTGGTTTAAATCAGCATCGATTGACATTTGTTTCCCTGGTAAAGAATCAAGTGTAAAACGAGCTGCAACTTCAGCTGTACGAGATGCACCGTTTGCAACGATAAACTGGAATATGATTAATACTGTAAAAATAACGATACCAATTAATAAGTTCCCGCCAATTACGAATTGACCGAACTCTTCAATAACATGACCCGCATTTCCGTTTGTCAAAATCGCTCGCGTCGTCGATACGTTAATCGATACGCGGAAAATCCCGATTAATAACAACATCGTCGGAAATGACTTTAATTCATCCCACTCGTTAATACTTGTCGCTCGCATATAAATAAGCACTGACATACTTAGTAGAAAAACGATAATGATATCAAGTATAAATGGTGGAAGTGGAATTAAGAGCGCCACTACGAATGACGCTGCTAAAAAGATAGAAAAATAGGTTCTTGCAGAATCTATCTTAAACAAAGAGATCTCCTCCAAACGCGCTATTACACTTCAAGTTCATTCGTTTGAATTAAATAGCGCATAACTTCAATTACAGCTACATATAAATCTTCTGGAATCGTCTCATCCTCCTCGACTTGATAATATAAAGAACGAGCAAGCGGACGGTTTTCCACCATTGGTATTTCTTGTTCACGGGCAAGCGTTCGTATATATAATGCGAGTTCATCTTCCCCTTTTGCAACGACAATTGGTGCTGCATCAACGTGTTTATTGTACCTGAGTACGACCGAAATATGGGTCGGGTTGTTTACAATAAACGTTGCGCCATCCATCTTCTTCGCAATTGTTCCTTGCAATATGGCATGCATAAAGTTTTTTCGTTTTCCCTTTACTTGCGGGTCCCCTTCATTATCTTTATGCTCTTGTTTTACTTCTTCTTTTTTCATCTTAATATCTTGTTCGTACTCCCACTTTTGATAAATGAAATCAATAATAGAAAGAACAATTAATATAATTAAAATAGCTAAAAAGATAAATTTAATTTGCCTAATAATTTCAGTAAGTGACGCCGTCCAGTTAAATCCAATCATACTCACGATTTTCTCTAAATTCTTTTTAAAGAGCACGTAAGCGACGTAACCAATTAACCCCATATAAAACAGTGATTTCAAAATATCTACTAAACTTTTACGACTAAACAATCTCGTAAAATAGTTTTTCGGGTTAATACGTGATGCTTTCGGCTTAATAACTTTAGAAGAAAATAAGAAACCGACTTGAATCATATAATTGAATAAATGAAAAGCGTATACGAGTATTAATATCGGAGCTGATACTTTTAGTAGTAAAATCCCCATCATATAAAAATACTCGGTCGAATCTGTATTTTTTCCAATTTGATCAAACAGCACCGATACGGAATTGGCAATCTCAAACCCTAGCCAATCTCCGAAAAAGTAAACGACAACTGCTAACACAAGTATGGAAAATAAATTATTTAAATCTTTACTCCGGGCAATATTCCCTTCTTCACGCGATTTCTTACGCTTCTGCGGGGTGGCCTTTTCTGTTTTATTATCCTTTGCCATGTGCGTCCCCCTACTTCGTTAAGAAAAAGTTAAATAGTTTCGTATATTCCTCAAGCAATACATCCGTCATATTTTTAAACACATAACCGAGCATCGGTACACTCATCGCAATAAACAAAATACCACATGTAATTTTAATCACATACGCATTCATAAAAACGTTTAATTGCGGAGCGTTTTTTGCGATTAAAATTAAAACAAAGTTAATGATGAATAAACTTCCCATAAGCGGAAGAGCAATTTCAACCGCTGATGTGATCGCAAATAATAACGTTGCGAGTAGACTATCTAAAAAACTAGTCGTCAGCAATTTTGAAATCGCCTCTGTATATTGAAACGACTTTAAAATCGTGGCAACGAAATAATTAATGCCGCCAAGTGAAATAAAAATAATGAGAAAAAATATATCAAAAATGGTTGATAGTAAAGTAGACTGTGAACCTGCGTTTACATCAAACAAACTTGCTTGTGATAAACCGATGTCAAAGTCTAAAATATGCCCGGCCATTTTCGGAATGTTCCACAGCATTTCTACAATTTTTGAAAGTGATAATCCAATTACAATTTGCGTACCAGCATAAGCTGCAACGTCCCAAGTTGTTTTTATGTGAGAGACATCAACTTGATCGGCAACTGTTATGGAAAGTGCAAGTCCAAATGTAACCTTCGCCATCGCTGGAATGGATCGACCTGAGAAAAACGGTAAAAAATATAAAAATGAAGTAATGCGGCAAAACGCAAAAAACGTCGCCGCCCATAATTCCATATTCATTTCAGTTCCCCTATCTTAGTACGAACGCAATAGCGATGGAATTTTATCAAATAAATCTAAAATAAGCGTCGTTAACTCTTGAAACATCCACGGACCTAAAATGATAATAACGAGTACAATACTCGCCATTTTCGGTAAAAACGTCAGCGTTTGTTCTTGAATTTGCATCATTGCCATAATGACAGCGATGATAATAACGACAATCATACTAACGCCGGCAACCGGCATTAAAATCATAACCCCTTTATAAAAAAAGGTTTGAAAAATATCTATAATTGGTGACGTATTCATTTATATGACTCCTATCACATAGCATCAAACGCTTCAGGCGACCGTTTTAAACATAATGTCGACGATTTTTGTATATCCACCTAAATATACGAAAACGAGTATTTTAAACGGTAAACTTAAAATCATCGGCGGTACCATCATCATCCCGAGGTACATTAACAGTGTACTAATAATCAAATCTATAAATACAAACGCTAAATAAATGAACATCCCTGTTAACAATCCCTTTTGGATTTGCGTTAACGTAAAGGATGGTACGAGCGTAAATAAGGATAGATCCTTTAAATCTTTCGGCAACTCTTCTCCGCGCACTTTCAGCATCATTTTTAAATCATGCTTATACGTATGCTTTGACATATACTCTTTCATAATCGGCGCTGTCGTTTCCGCAGCCTGACTTACTGTTATTTTCTCTTTCGTCATCGGATCCCACACATCGCTCTTTAGCTGCCCAAGTACAGGCTGCATCGTAAAGAGTGATAAAAATAAGGCAAGTCCAACGAGCACTTGGTTTGGTGGTAAATTCATTACCCCAAGTCCTTGACGTGTAATCCCAAGAACGATCATAAAATAAGTAAAGTGTGTAAATAATAGAACGATAGATGAAGATAATGATAAAAGGGTAACGAGCGCAAATAACTGCACACTTGAATTACTCGTAAACTCTTTTCCATTTTCGAAATTAATAAAACCGTTTTGGGCTGCATACGCTGGATTTACAAAAATAATTGAAAAAACGATAGAAAATACGAAAATAACGGCTAATAACGATAACTGTTTCTTTATTCTCATGATGGATCCTCTACTTTTTTCGTTTCACTCTTCACCGCGTCTTCTAGCGCTTGTTGAAACTGATTTCCTGTTCCTGTTAATTGCACAGACTGTACACCGTTATTACTAATAACAGTGAACACTTGCTTGCCGTCTACTTCAAATAAAAAGGCGCTCGTTTGATGATTTAAATAAACGCCGTCCTTCACTTGAATATGGCCATTTTCACCTTGTTTAAAAAACTGCTGCTTGCGCGTCTTTTTCGTCATATAATATGCACCGTAGCCGAGCGCACCAAACAGTAAAACGACTTGAAATAAGGTCGTCATATACGACATATGACTCCTCCTCTACTCTTTATCTTGCATTTGACTTTGCGCTTTCATAAGCGCAGCTTGCTTCTTGTCAGCTTCAATTTCAGAAATAATAATACCGAACTTCTCATCCATTACGATTGCTTCCCCGATGCCGACTTTCATATTACTTAAATATACATCTACTTTATGTCCTAAGTTTTTCTCTACTTCCAGAACATCGCCAACTTTTAATTGCTTCACGTCACCAAGCGTAATAGATGCCTTTCCAAGCTTTACACCAAGCTCAATCGAAATATCTGAAACAGTATCAATATGTGCTTTACTTACTTCATTTCGCTTTCCTGCAAAATCTTCTAATCCCATTAATGACACAGGAGATACTTCATGCTTCATATGGATCCTCCTACTCTACAAAACTTTTAAATAAGAGCGCCTTACGCGTTCCATCTTTTCCAATAAAACAATTAAATTTATGCTTTCCATCTACATAACCAAGTAATTCATCCGAAACTTTCGTATGGAGCGGAATTATATCGCCTTCTTCAATTTGTTCAATCTCACCCATTGTCATCTTTTGCTCACCAATTGCAACGTGAACAGGTTTATACACTTGATTTACTTTCACTTCCACTTCAGACGTATACTTCTTACGTTTATCTGAAGAATGTTCCACAATATTTTCAGATGTTAACTTATCCATAATTTCTTCAACAGATAAGAACGGAATTCCGATGCGCACCGTCGTATTCCAAAAATCCGTTTTCATATTTACATTCAATAATGAAATAATATCGCTTGCTGTCGTAATCTTTAATGCATTCGGGTCTGTCTCCGTCGTTACAAATTTTGGTTCAATCGCAACAACGCTTTCAAATGATTGCTCTAAATTTTTACAAAGGAGCATAAAAATATTATCCAGTGTTAAAAACTCAAATGCGGTAAGTGGTCTGCGCATCGTAAAGTTACGCTTACTATCTCCGCCAAGCCAACATTCATGAATATAAATAACGAATGCTAAATCAATCTCAATAACAATTTCCCCAAGCTCTGGAAGGCCAAGATCAATAACGCAATATAAATAGTAATCTTTCGGCATTTTCTCCACATACTCACTCGTAAATGGAACTTGCTCAACCGTAGAAGGCTCTAACTCAATCGGAATACGCATACGCGCTGACAACGTCTGTGACGTCTGTTTACCAAATGTAGAAGCAATTGCTTGCAAGCTACGTAAATGCTCAACACCGAACTTCTCCGGTCTATTAAAATCATACTCTTGAAATTTCTCTTGCTTTCCTGCTTCTTGTGCGAAAGCTGGCATTTCCTCGCCTTCATTTACCGCCTTCAGCAGGGCATCAATTTGCTCTTGGCTTAATTTTTCGCCACTCATGACAATCCCCTTCCCTACCTTTTCAATTCAACGATTTCAACGTACATCTTCCCGTTTTTCGTCAAAATCTTTCCGGTTCCAATCTCTTCATTCTCAAGCATAAGACGCACCGTATTTTTCGTTGAATTTTCAAGACGATACAATGTACCTTTCGTAATATGAAGCAAATCTTCAATTTTCTTTTTCGTATTTCCGATTTCAAAATAAATTGTTAACGGAATATCATCTTGTAATTTCAAATCTAGCCAACTCCCATATCATGTTCACGAAAATTTCATGTTCTCTCTATATATGAAACCTCTTATTTTGAAACGTCGATATTTAATATTTTTTTAATATATCCTTGCGTTTCTTTAAATGGTGGTACGCCCCCGTACTTTCTCACATTACCAGGACCTGCATTATAAGATGCAAGCGCTAGTACGAGATCGCCGTTATTTTTCTTCAAATAACCGCTTAACTCTTTCACGCCGCCCTCAATACTTTCAGCTGGTGAAAATGGATTTTTTATACCCATCTCTTTCACATTCTCTGGCATAAGCTGCATAAGACCCTTCGCACCTGCATGTGACACCGTTTTCGGATTAAAATCAGATTCTACTTCAATCATTTTTTGAATTAACGTTTTCGGAATTCCGTATGTACGACTTACAAGATCAATAATATCCTCATACTTCCCTTCATTGGAAGAACGTATTTTTTGAATATTATACTTCTTCGTTAATCCCCACGTATCAGCAGCCTCATTTTTCGTTTCTGGGAAACGTCGTTCAAACTCTTTTTGCGCGACTTGCACTTCATCTACATTCTTCATTTCAGCCTTTTCTTCAGACTTACTCGCTTCCTCTACTTTATGAATAGATTGTTCCGTTTTATTTACGACCGTTTCTATTTTCGTAGATTGTACCGGCTGACTCATATCCTCTACACTTGCCGGCTGCGTAGTAGCCTTCGTCTCCTTCGCAGGTTCACTCTGCAACTTCTCTTGAAAACGACTACTAACGAATGCTTGTGGACTACTTAGCTTTTGCTGAATTTGTCCTTTCTTATATGCAAGCACTTCTTTTACTATATTTCCAACTATCATAATATCACCTTTTCGGTAAACAAAGATAATCTAATATTAGAGTTTTTTTTTAAAGTTTGCAATAATCCTTTTAATAATATTGTAATAAAAAAATGAATATATTGTTAAACTGTTATTTTTTTATATTTATTAATTCGAATTTTTAGTTGACACCCGCTATGACAGGGATTACAATAAATCTCGAAATTGATTTTTTCGCATATTACCGTTTTTCAATTTGCAGAAAAGTCAATATAAAAAAATGGGGGTTCTTAATCATGAGAATTAATACAAACATTAATAGCATGCGTACACAAGAGTACATGCGCCAAAACCAAGCTAAAATGAGTACTGCTATGGACCGTTTATCAAGCGGTAAACGAATTAACAACGCTTCTGACGATGCAGCAGGTCTTGCAATCGCAACTCGTATGCGTGCACGTGAAAGCGGATTAGGTGTTGCAGCTAACAACACACAAGACGGTATTTCTTTAATCCGTACAGCTGACTCAGCAATGAACTCAGTTTCTAACATCTTACTTCGTATGCGTGACCTTGCTAACCAATCTGCAAATGGCACAAATACAGATAAAAACCAAGCAGCATTAGATAAAGAATTTAATGCATTGAAAGAACAAATTGATTATATCTCTAAAAATACTGAGTTTAATGACAAAAAGTTACTTGATGGTTCTAACAAATCTATCGCAGTTCAAACGTTAGATAATGCCGATACTAGCAAACAAATTAATATTAATTTATCCAATACTTCTACTAAAGCACTAGAAATCAATACACTGACAATTAGTGGCACAACACCAATTGCAGGTAAAAACGAAACTTCTAAAATAACTGCTGAACAAATGGATTCTGCAAAAGGCGACCTTGAAAGATTTGCGAACGCAAAACAAGCTTTAGCAGATTTAACAGGGCCTACTTTAAATGGTGATGGAACACCTCAGCCTGGTACAGGTAGCTCAGATGCTGTTATCAAAGATGCTGTTAAAGAGTTCAAAGAAGCATTTAAAAATATCCAACCTTTAATGAGTGATGCAGATATTACAACAGTACAAAATAAGATTGATCTTTTCGATGAAAATTCTCCAACTCTATCTGCTGCTCAACTTATTGGAACAACGTTTGCAGATTCAATGAAACCTGCAGCAGATAAAGAAATTACTAAAGCTGCTGTTAAACCAAATGCATCTGATGCAATTGCAGCAATTGACGCTGCCCTTACAAAAGTTGCTGACAATCGTGCGACTCTAGGTGCTACGTTAAACCGTCTAGACTTTAACGTAAACAACCTTAAGAGCCAAGCATCAAGCATGGCATCTGCTGCTTCTCAAGTAGAAGACGCTGACATGGCGAAAGAAATGTCTGAAATGACTAAGTTCAAAATCTTGAACGAAGCTGGTATCAGCATGCTTTCTCAAGCAAACCAAACTCCACAAATGGTTTCTAAATTATTACAATAAACCATTTGAGTTAGCTTCATGAATAAACCTCTCTGCTTGCGGAGAGGTTTATTTTTTGTAAAACCTTCCTTTTTTTGATGGGAGAGAGCATCCGCGTGGCGTAGAAGCGGTCAGTGCCTATCTTTATCCCCTCTCATGTTAAAACACAACTAGAAGATAAGCATAAGTCTCTTTTTCTTTTCCTAGCTGTTTATAGGCTTTAAGCCCATATATAAATCTATAAGATAAGGAGTGTCTATTATGCGTATTGGTACGAATGTTTTGAGTATGAATGCTAGGCAATCACTATATGAGAATGAAAAACGTATGAATGTTGCTATGGAGCATTTGGCGACTGGTAAGAAGTTGAATCATGCTTCTGATAATCCAGCTAATGTTGCAATTGTGACTCGTATGCATGCACGAGCGAGTGGTATGCGCGTAGCCATTCGAAATAATGAGGATGCGATATCGATGCTACGTACAGCAGAAGCTGCTCTTCAAACTGTGACGAATATTTTACAGCGTATGCGTGATTTAGCTGTTCAATCTGCTAATGGTACAAATTCAAATAAAAACCGTGATTCACTGAATAAAGAGTTTCAGTCTTTAACAGAACAAATTGGCTATATTGGCCAGACGACTGAGTTTAATGATTTATCCGTATTTGACGGACAAAACCGGCCTGTTACGTTAGATGATATTGGTCATACGGTAAATGTAACGAAACATATCTCCCCTTCCCCTACACAACATGACATCAACATTTCAACAGAACAAGAAGCAAGAGCGGCGATTCGTAAAATTGAAGAAGCTTTACAAAATGTATCACTTCACCGCGCTGACCTCGGGGCTATGATCAACCGTTTACAGTTTAATATTGAAAATTTAAATAGCCAAAGTATGGCCCTAACAGATGCTGCATCCCGAATTGAAGATGCGGATATGGCGCAGGAAATGAGCGATTTTTTAAAGTTTAAATTGTTAACTGAAGTTGCACTTAGTATGGTTTCACAAGCAAATCAAATACCGCAAATGGTTTCCAAGTTACTACAATCTTAAAAAAATCATCTTCCTTCTTTGAAACGATTCCATACAAAACAAAAGGGAAATACATATAAACTATGTATCTCCCTTTTATTTTGTACCCAAATTTTATTACTGCGTTACAGTCATAACCTGTCCACTGCGATCAACCATAATTTTCATTTTACCGTCTTGTGCGTTATATAACCCTAATTTATGCAAATCTTGTTTACATTCTTTTACAAAGAAAGGCAATGTGCGAATTTGATCGATATCAGAACTCGTAATGAAATGAATTAAATGATGCGTCATTTCTTTTATATCATGAACAAGCTCTTCCTTTTCTCGCTTAATCCTTTCATTTTCAGCTCGTAATACATGTAATTCGCCTTCGAGACCACGAGCATTCTTTTCATCTTTTGAACGCTCTGCAGCCATGCTAGAAAGCTTATAGATTCCTTCCATAAACTGATGTAGTTCATGCTCTTTTCTTTCACTACAATGGCTTATCGTTTCAAAATTATCAACAATACCAGATATAACTGTTACAAGGCTTTTTTCATTCTCTGTATTTTGAACCTCTTCTCTTAACTCTTGCTTGTTTTCTTTTTTTATCTCAACAATCGATTCTTTTACAGGTGTATATTTTCGCTTTCGTCCTGGTTTTTGTTTTTCAATATTTTCAAACGGTATTTCACATTTTTTTAATTTGTAATACGTATTTTGCAATTGACTTTCTGTTTTTGGAAAAAGATTTAGTTCTTTTTTACTAACGTATTTTGAAATATTAATAATGTTTAAACCGTGACGTTGGGAAAATTGATACACTTCATACAGTAACTCTAGCTCAGACTTCAGCCATGTAATCTCTGATTTTTCATATGCTCGCATCCCGCCATGTTTTTCTATATCTATTTGAAATAATACCATTCTATTATATAAATCAACTAGTTCTTCATATTTTACTTGGAATTGTTTTTCTATTTTTTTAAATTCCGCTTCTAGTTGCATATCGTTCATTTTATTATTTGACATGTTTTGTAAAAGACTTAATACATTGATTGCTGTGTGGTGATACATAATCTGTGTCACTCTCCCCTCATCCTTTCACAATTCTCATCTGACTCCCATGTCTTTTCAGAAAATAGCAATTTTTTCATATCCATATTATAACATTTCGAAATTATCTGTCAAATAATAAACATACAAAAATGTATAGAAAGTATAGAAATAGAAAAATTATTTTTAATTAATATGCATAATTACATATTAATTATATTATATGGTATTTCGGATGTATTTTCACCGAAAAAGTTTGCGTTACTACGCAAACTTACTAGCATATTCCAAACGTACGCTCTCTTATATTTTCAAAAAACAAGTTCGCTATTTATTCATTAAACGAATTGAAAATCTCGAAGTAGAGACTATTCATAAAGCCACAAACACTCCAGAAACGTTTAATCTTCCTACCTGTACAGCAGAGTATAGAATGCAAAAAAGGAACTAGCCAGTACTACTTACACGTGGCTAGTTCCTCCTCCCTACTAAAAAAATAGAGTTGTATATCAGTTCTTCAAACCCTCAATTAAAGGCTCTTTTCTTCTACTGACCTAAAACCACTCCATATATCTGGTCTCACATCGCATAGGGCTCTATTAGGCACTGACCGCCACCACACATAGCTAGATACTCTACTCTCGACTTGATAAATAAAATGAAATGGTACACCAGTTCCTCTCAAACTCTCTTGATGCCCAACTTCCCCCATTTACCTAAAGCCACTTCATATCTCTGGTCTCACATGGCATGGGGCTCTATTAAGCACTGACCGCTCCACACATGGCTAGTTCCTCTATTCCAGCTAAAAAGAAGCTTTTAAAGCACTAACTTATCTACTAAACCAATTAACTCTTGAATATCTGGCTTACTTACTTGAGCATTTGCTCCTACAGCTTCGCCTTTATGGAATAATTCATTTGTAATTAATGAAGAGAAAATAATGACCGGTAAACGATTCATTACTTCACTATCTTTAACCACTTTCGTTAAATGATGTCCATCCATTTTCGGCATTTCAATATCCGTAATTAGCAAGTGAATATGTTCAAACATTTTTTCCCCTTGCTCTTTCGCTAATTTTTCAATTTGTGCTAACGCTTCTGCACCATTGCTGAAGAAGTTCATTTTCGTATATCCAGCTGATGATAATGTTTCTTCTAATATTTGGCGGAGCATTGCTGAATCCTCTGCAATATAAATCACTTTTTCAGCTCGATCTGTTTTCTGTTCTAACCCTGCAAGTGATTTATTGTCATAACCAGTACCACTAATTTCACATACAATTTTTTCATAATCTAATAGCAAAATAATTTGCCCATCTAGCTTTACAATACCAGATGTCGTTTCTTCTAGTCCCATAGACAATGAAGCTGGTTCATCAATTTGTTCCCATGAAATACGTTGAATACGATGCACTTCATCAACACGGAAAATAACTTTCATTTGATTTAATTCTGAAATAATAAATTTCGTTTGATCAAGTGGCTTTGTCGATTTTAAATTAAGAGCTGTCGCTAAGTTAATAACAGGTAAAATTTCACCGCGTACTTGAACAACACCTTCAACTGCATGATGAGATTCTGGCACAGTTGTAACAGGGAATGGATTAATGATTTCACGTACTTTCATTACGTTAATACTAAATAGGTTTTCACCAACAGTATATGTAACAATCTCTAATTCATTTGTTCCGCTTTCTAATAAAATACTTTGTGCTTGTGACATAAAGGTGTCGCTCCCCTTCCATTAATTCCGTATATCTAATTATTAAGCTTTATAAAAGAGAAAAAGTCAACTATCTATATAAAAAATATAGATAGTTGGACGATTCATTTATTTCAAAAGACAATTAATCTTGTATAAACGAAGCAAGTGCCTCTAATAACACTTCTTGTGCTCCTACAATTTCTGTCGGCATTGCTTCCCACTTTTTCGAAAGCTCCGTTTCTACCCTTATTCTTAGCTCTGGATCCATTTCTTCTAGCACATATTCTTTCGTGGCTATATCAACATCAAGTAGCGCAAGTGCATATAATTCTGGATCATTTATTTTTTTAAATAATTGTTTCAATATAGCTGGTGCTATATGTTTTAATTTTTCAATATGAATTTCCTTATCCGAAAATAGTAACTCATATTGAATAAACGTAACATTATCTTTAATCACTTTAAAATAGCAATTATTTTTTTTATCATTTACAAAATAACCGTTCGGATCTGCAATAATACTCTCTACTTTACGAATTAAATCCGGCAAACTACTCGCCGCCATAACAGTCCGCTGCTCAACCTCACTTGGCGAAATGAATGTAACGCGATACTTATTCTGCGCCATCCTCCTCACCTCTCCTTTTATAAAAATCTATCATCACAAACTATCCAAAAGGCACTGGTCTGCCATAAAACGATTAACCATCCCAGTAACCTTTCATCGATCCATTTTTGCAACTACACTTCGCTTAAATCCTCTTAAACTACCCTAGTAACTCTCCATATCTCTGGTCTTACACACCAGTCGAGCACCACATAGGCACTAACCGCCACCACACTCCGCCAGGACCTCTCTCAAAACCTAAAAAAGAGCTTTTAAAGTCTTTTAAGACCTTTTCAATAACTCGATGTTATTGAACCAAAATGCAATCTGCTGATCCGTTATCCCTGATAGTGTAATAAAAAACTCACGGCACTTCATCTCGTCCTTAAACAGTTGATACTTCCATTCTCCTTCACTACCAACACTTACGAAATAAAACTCATGAATACGGCCAATGATTGATTGCTTTTCGCCAAATGAATATGGAGGTACTTGCTTAATTTCAAATTGATCAGGTAAATATATATGCTCTTCTCGTTCCATTTTTAACACTTGCTCAGCAAGTTCACGTTTATTTTCGAAAAAAGGCAATTGTAAAATTCGCTCTTGTCTTGTCGTCATACGAATAAAAAACCCTTTCTACTACATTACAATTTTACTTTATGATATATTATCGAATTAAGTTTACAACTTCATTTAATACTTCATCTGACACTTTAATTACTTTCGCATTTCCTTGGAATCCACGTTGATAAAGCATTAAATCAACAAATTCTACAGATAAATCTACGTTTGAACTTTCTTTTGCTGACCCTCGTACATTACCTGCACCATTCTCACCAGCAACACCTATTCCTGGAATACCCGCTGATGGTGTCGCAACGTAATTTCCATTCCCTGTTTTCATTAATCCACCTGAATTCGGGAATGTAGCTACAGCTAGTTGTCCTACAACTTTCATACTACCATCTGAATATTTCATCATAACGAAACCACCGTCAGAAATAGAGTAGTCATTTGCAATTGCAGCTGGACGCCCCGTTACTTCTGTGGTAGAAAGAGTTTTCCCCGTTGGATAATTTGTTAATCCGCTTAAATCAAGTGTTAGACCACTACCAAAAGGAATTTTAATCGATCCACCTTTAGTAATTTCACCAGTTACTGGATCTTTTTGTACAGGTTCATCTGTTTGCTTTAAATTTCCTAAATTATCAAATATAAGGGGTTTGTCGTCCGGCATGCCTTCAATAGGCTTAAATTCTTTTTCGTTTTTAGAATCATTCCTTACAGAAACTGAATATGTATATTCACCTGCCTTCGGCTTTTCAACTACTTTACCATCTACAGTTTCTGATTCAGTCTTTTGTTTAATATTTACACGTAACGTTAACGAGTTTCCTTCCGCATCAAAAACTGTGAATTCGTGAGATAATGCATTTTGGTTTCTAGGAAGGTTTCCACCTATTGTCGCTTTATCTGTTTGAATCCCACCAACAGCTGATCCCATCGGAATATGAATTGGGCTTGGTCGTGAAGAAAAATCTATTTCTTGTGTTCCTGTTTTCACACCATAACCTAGCACATACTGTCCACCTGTAGTTGTAACATAGTTATCTTTCGATACACCGAAAGACCCTTTTCTCGTATACTCTACATTTCCAGCATTACGATCACCAACTAAAAACAAACCGTTTCCTTCTATCGCTGTCTCCATCTTATCACTAGTTAAAGTAATAGAACCATCACTAAAATCTGTAGATGTCCCACTGAACTTTACACCGTTACCAATACTCTTTGGATTCGTGCCAGCATAAGCACCATCACCACGTGAACCAACCGTATTATTGTATAGCAAATCATCAAAAATCGCTTTTTGTTTTTTATAGCCAACTGTTTGTGCATTTGCAATATTATTTGAAGTAACACTTAATGCATTTTGTGCTGCATTCATCCCTGTAATACTTGTATATAACGCTTTAATCATAACCTTTGTACACTCCTTTTATTAATCTTGCTTAACCTCTTCATTTTTTTCTATATCATCTTTCTTCTCATCTTCCGGATTAGTTTCTGTTATCGGTTTATCAGAAACCCTCTCTATGAAACGAAGTGAGACAACTTGATTATCAACAATAAGTTGCACATCGTTATTTTCAGCAAGTCGAACTGTTTCCACTTGACCAGTCACTTGCTTTCCATTATTGCTTACACCTCTAACGTACTTTCCTAAAAACTTCATCCCTCCATCAAGAGCCGTCGAATACATCGTTGATTGCAGTTTATCTACTGCTTTCGTCATATTCTGTACTTGCTCCATAAGCGATAGCTGTGCTGTTTGGTTCATCATTTGGTTCATATCCATCGCATTAAACGGGTCTTGATGTTGAAAGCTTGCTAAGAAAAGTTTCAGGAAATCATCTTTATCCATAATACCGGGTGTTTTTTGAGTATTTGCTGATACTCCGTTTGCTTGTTGAGCTGTCGACTGTGCACCAGTAAAAGATGCATTTTTTGTTTGTGCTCCTGCTTGTAACGGAATATGATTTGTACTCGTTGTATTTAATCCAACTGTTGGCACACTTTATTCCTCCAATAATCCCGCAAATTCTTTTGCATGTTGTTTTTCATGTTTCGGACTTGCTAATTTTTGTTTTTGTCTTTGCTCTTGTTCTCGCTGTTCTTTTCGATTTTCATCTTTATCTGAATAGCTAATTTGAATATTGATTTCTTTTTCTTTTAACTTCAGTCTCAATTCATCAAAAATGATTTCAACCCGTTTTTTCGCATCGTGTTTTTCCATTTCTACGTGAACATCAATTTGATCTCCATGCTTTTTCATAAACACTGTTAATGTACCGAGTTTTTCTGGATTTAACTGAAATAAAACACGTTCTTGTTTCACTACAAATTTTTGCAGTGCTTCTACTTGTGCTTCCATTTTCTTTCCTAAATCAGGCAATGAAACTTTCTCAGCGCCACTATTAGATTTCCCTATTGAATCGGTACTCGTTGCTTTATTTAATAACTCCGCACCCGCAGAACTTGAATCGTTGAATACATCACCTTCTGGCAACTCTATCTTTACATCATCGCTCTCAGCTTTCGGAAGATCTCCATCTAATTCTTTGGACTCTTCTTGTTTCTTTGCAATATTACAAGTTTCTGTTTCTACTACTTTCAATACTTGCATCGTTTGCTCTGGCATCGTCACTTTATCTAATACCGTTTGCATTGTATCTTCTAAACATATAGCATTTTTGATATTCATATTTGAAAGGAGCTCTTGTAATTGTTGTAATTCAGCTGCAGGTAATTCGTTAAGTTTTATATTTCCATATTCTTTATACAGCTCTTGTATTTTTTGTATGTATTGATATAACAATTCTGGCTGCACACGTAATTGTTCAATTGCAACCATTTGCTCAGATACAGCTAATAACAACTGTTCTGTCTCTTTTTTTTCTTCTTTCTTTACAATTGGCTCTTCTTTCGTTACTGATTGTTTAGAAAGAATATATTCTTTTTTTTCTTCTTTTGGTGCTTCTTCTCGTTTCATTTTCTCCGTTTTCGGCTGCTTTTTATTTTCCATTCTCATCGTACGATCGAATGAAGAATCTTCACTTTTTGATTGTACTTCTAGCCCTTTTTCTTTTTGCGGAGGTAAACTTTGTTGCACCGGTAATACAGACTGTATCACTATATTCACCTCATCCATTCATACACATTTTCAAATCAAGAAGCATTTTTTCTTCCTGCTTTTCTCGTACTTTAGCAAGCTTTCTACAACCTTCTTGATACATCTCATCAATGACACGTTCTTTTTCTTTTACTTGTTCTAAAAGGCTTTCATTTTTTTGAATAAAATCTTCCGTTTTTTTAATTTTCCGATTCCATTCTTCTATTCTTTCAGGTGAAAACGTATGTGAGGAAAGCATACCAGCCATTATACGTTGCCCAGTTTGTACGACTTTACTACGCGATTTTACTACATATAAATCATATTCTTTTTTTTGTTCTATTTTTCTTTTTTCAGCTGTTAATTCATACACTTCTTTCAAAATCTGTTCTTTTTCTTGATTTATTTGCAACTTTATCGTGTCGTACTGCTGCTTATCCACCTGTTTTTATAGCCCCTTCCTATTATAACGCTCTCTTTTTCTATTATATAGTTTTTTTCCAAAAAAATCTGTGAAATATTAAAAAACAAAAAAATAAGACCTCTTGGGCAGAGGTCTTATACGATATGGTGCATCGCTTCAACAATATCATCAAATTGGAAACGATCTGATCGACCTTGTTTTAAAAACGTATTTATACCTTCTACTTTGTTTTTACATTCAAAAATATAAGCATTTTCTGTATTTTCTTGAATCGTCCCTAATTTAAAATACAATTCATTTTCTTTATAAACAGATAAGATTTTTCTCATTTCATTTGCAAGTTGCCAATGAGTTGGCGAAACGATTTCTTCCATAATCCTACTCACTGAGTCTAGCACTGAAATAGCAGGGTAATGACTCAGCGTTGCAAGTTCACGCTTTAATACAATATGTCCATCTAAAATACCACGTGCTAAATCTGGTACAGGACCGTTTAAATCGTCTCCATCAACGAGTACGGTATAAATACCTGTTATGGATCCCTTTTGTGTTTTCCCAGAGCGCTCTAATAGTTTCTTCATATAACTTTCCATTAAGAGTGTTTTACCACCGATCGGCAACTCTTTAACCGCAATATCAACACTTCTACGCGCGTCAGCAAAACGAGTAACAGAGTCCATCATAAGTAGTACGTTATTACCTTGATCACGGAAATATTCAGCAATAGATGTCGCAAGCTTCGCTGCACGAAGTTGCATTAGGTGACTTTCATCTGATGTCGCTACAACAACGACGCTTTTTTGCATTCCTTCTTCACCTAATTCTTTTCGAATAAAGTCTTTTACTTCTCGGCCACGTTCTCCTACTAAACTAATAACATTAATGTCAGCTTTTGCGTTTTTTGCAATCATTCCGAGTAAAGTAGATTTACCAACACCAGAACCTGCAAAGATACCAATTTTTTGACCGATGCCAATTGTTAACATGGAATCAATAGATTTGATTCCCGTTTCAAATACATCGGTAATTTCTTCACGTTCAAATGCATGAATAGGCGGGGCATCTAGTTTTATTTTTTGCAATGGAATGTTTTCAGCGTTCTCATTTAACACTTCACCATTTGCGCTTAACACTTTTCCGAGCAAATGATTGCCACTAGGTATAACAACATCTTCTGAAACTAGTGTAACTGAATCTCCGTAACATACTTTTTCTGTCTGTTCAAACGGGAGTAACATGTTGTTCTCTTTTTCAATCGCAATCACTTCACATAAAACATTATGTTCCCCAACGAAACAAACATCTCCAATTTTCGCCTTTGGCCCTTTCGCTACGAAAAACTGTTCTTGTACACTATGAACTTTACCGACTTTCGTATAAAACGGCGTTTCAATAAATGTATTCCATTTTTGGTTTTCATTCATTAATAGTCGATTCATACATTTTGCTCCTCAAATAATTTCTCTTCTTCCCATTTCTGGCGAAGTTTCGCAAATATAGGTGCAAATTTAAATTCAAAGAACTCTTTCTCTTCTTCTAGAACAAATTCACCGAACTGTAAGGAGAAATCATATTTCCATTCTACTAATTGTAGTAACCAATATTCTTTCGTATTTTCCTTCTCTTCTTGAATACGTTCAAATGTTTCTGGATGTACAGTAATAACTAGTTTTTCAAACGAAGTAGGCAATGTTTGAACGATGCCAGTTAAAATAGGTAACACATCAAGCAATCTAGCATCTACTGCTTGATTCACAATTTTTTCGGCTAGTTGAAAAGATTGATCCCATAATAATTCCGTCCATTCGTACGCTGTTTCTTGTTGTTCTTTTTGAAACTGTATACGTGCGGATTCTATCTCTTTCATCTGTTGCTGTACATGTATTTGAAATTGCTCTTGATCATGTAATAACTGCTGACGCTCTCGTGCTAATATTTGCTGCTCTTGTCTTAGCTGAGCTAACTCAACATGTAACGATTGTTGCTGCGCAAGAAGTTCTTCATGATCTACTTGTATTTCTTCTTCTACGTGAACTGGTATTGGTTTTGGAAATTGTAATTCATACGTTTCTTCAGAAAAAGAAACAGAATTCTTCGGAATTCTGTTTTTAAATAAGGACATCATCTTCACCTCTTTGAACGATAATTCTTCCTTCCTTCTCTAGCTTTTTCACTGTGCCTGTAATCGTTTGCTGTGCCTTTTCAGCATCCGTCATCTTAAGCGGTCCTAAGCCATCTAATTCTTCTAGAATCATCTCTTTACGGTTTGAAGACATACATGTAAATAATTTCTCTTTAATTTCTTCTTTTGCAATTTTAAGTGCTTTCGCAATAACACCATTATCTGTAATTTCCTCTAATACACGGCGAAGCGCAAGATCTTCAAGACCAAGTAAGTCTTCAAAGACAAACATATTTTCTTTAATTCTCTCAGATAACTCATAATCCATTTCATCCAGCTTTTGAAAGACTGTTTTTTCAACACCTCGTGAAACGTTATTTAAAATGTTTACTATTGTTTTCAAGCCATCTGTTTTATTAATTGCATTAAACGCCATATTATTTAATTTTGATTTTAATAAATCCCCAATTTGATTTATTAATTCACCATCTACTTGCTCTAGCTTCGCAATCCCCATTACCGTTTCTACTCGCTTATGATCTGGTAATCTCTCAATTAATTGAGAAGCAAGCTGCGGTTTAATATAAGAAGCGATAATCGCAATCGTTTGTGGCGATTCATCATTGAGTACAGTAAGAAGTGGTTCTAAATCTGTAAGTGAATTTAAGAATTCAAACGGATTATCTTTGTTATACCAAAGATCTTCTAATAATTTTTCTAGTTCGTCTTCTGGCATATTTTTAAATATGCGACGAATATATTCTTTATCTGGAGTCACTAGGTTTAATTCTTTTACATTTAATTCATACAAGAACTCCCCTAGTACATTTTCTAACGTTTCCGGTTTATATACACGAAACTTCGCGATTTCACGAAGTAATACTTCTTTTTCCTCAGCCGTCATATATTCAATGACTTTTGCTGCCACCCCTTCTTCTAATGTACGAATAAGGATGGCAGCTTTTTCTTTGGAGGAGATTTCATCTAACATCGTTGTTCCTCCCTTACTGTCCATTTAACCATTTTTTAATTACTTTTGCAGTTCCTTCTACATGTTCTTTCGTAGCATCCTGCACTTGTTCATCTAACGTCGGTTCTTTCGGTTCTTCTGGTTCTGGTTTTGGCTCTGGTACTATTTTCTCTTCAGGAATTTCCATAATACTTTCATTACTTGCAGCAATTTCCTCTTCTTCTAAGTATTCTTCATATTCCTCTTCTTCTTCTTTCTTTCTCTTACGTCTTGCTAAGAAGAACCATACTAAACCACCAATCGCTAATAAACCAGCTGGAATTCCACCGAATAACCACCAGTTTATGCCGCTTTCTTCTGGTTCTTTCTTCTTCTCTTCTTTCGGCTGATCAAACTGAACAGTTACAACGTTAACTTGACCGTTTGTAAAGTTTCCATTCGGATCAGCTTGAAGCCCAGCAGCTGTGCCGATTGCTTCTTTGAAAGTAGTCATATCTATTTTTCGTTTTACTAACGTATCGTTGTCTACCCATACTACAACATTTGTTTTCGTTAATTCTGGGTGTTTCTTAATTGTTTCAACTGTTTTATCTATTTCATAGTTTTCAATTTTGTTACCATTTTTATTATCGTAGACGATTTTACCATTTTGATTATTGTTCGTACCATAGTTTGGTACTTCGCCATTCGCTGTAATACCAGCGCCTTGCTTCGTCTCTGCTCCTTCTTGTGCAGTAGAGCTCTCTTCTTGCTCTTGTTTACTACGAAGCACACCTTTATCACCATACTTTTCTGACTGACGTGTAACTTCATCATAGTTTACAGATACTTTCGTATTCACTTTATATTCATTTGGTTTAAACATCGTCATTAACGTTGCATCAATATCTTGCTTTAATTTACCTTCAATTTGATGCTGCATCTCTACTTCTTTTTCATAAGAAGAGGAACTAGTAGAATGCGCTTCATCTGCCCCTTTTGAGATGACACCTTTTTTACTATCAATCACACTTACTTCTTCTGCTTTCACCCCAGGAACTGCTGCACTAATCATTTGCTGTATACCCGCAACTTGATCAGCAGTTAATAATTGACCACGTTTTACACCAACCGTAATCGCAGCTGTTCCTTTTGCTTTTTCTTCATCAAAAATTGTCTCTTTTTCAGGTAATGTAATTTGAACATTCGCCGTTTCAACTGTCGCAAAGTTTCTTACAATATCTTGCTCCAATTGCTTTTTCGTACCGACAATTTGCTTCATTTTTTTATCTTGCTCACTTGAACCGAGCGAGCTTTCTAATAAAATTTCCTCACCGCTTTTAGAATTAAACGGTAAGCCCAACCCATTCATTTCTTTTCGTACCCATGGAGCATCATTTTTTTGCACACGAATCGATCCATCGGCCGCTAACTGATAATCGACACCTAGCTTTGATAATTCTGCTGTAATCTCTTGCTTATCTGCATCATTTAAATTTTGATATACAACAACATATTTATCTGGCAAGGTGAAGTATAAAAGTGCTCCTGTTACAATCGCTAAAAGCGCAGCACCGATTACTAACTTATGCCACGTTTTTAACGATTGGATAACATTTTTTATCTTTTCCATTTAAACACACCCGTCCACTTTCCTAAATTTGCATATTAATTAGTGACTTATAATTTTCAATAAGATTATCACGTACGAGAGCAGCCGTTTTCATTTGAGACTCAGCCTTCTTTTGCTGAATTAAAACGTCATGCGTTTCTCCTACCCCTTTAGTTAGTAAATCATATACCGCTGTTTGCGCATTGTTTTGTGTTTGATTCATATCTTCCAATAAATCGATAAACTTTTTCCCCTCAACTACTGATGTTTGAGAAGTTTTCGGTGCACCAATTGACTGAATTGCTCCAAATGGTTGCGTATTTAACATTGGTTGGATTTTCATATTACTATATTCCCCCTTATCCTCGGCCAATTTCTAAATCTTTATCAAGCATTTTTTTATTCGCATTCAATACACTTGTATTTGCTTCGTACATTTTTTGGGCAACCATTACATTCGTCATTTCAGCAGTCACATCAATATTTGGATAACGTACATATCCTTCTTCATTTGCATGTGGATGTGTCGGGTCATACACTAAGTTTTCAGTTTTATCTGCTTCAATACTTTTTATTTTTACCCCATTAGTAGGAGACCCATCTAACATATTTGCAAAACCATTGTTTGATTCTAGCACTACACTACGACGCTCATATAAATCTGCCCCCGGAGCCGCCGTTGTATTTGCATTTACAATATTATTTGAAGTAACTTCCATCCACTTTCTGGCTGTCGTTAGTCCTGAGCCACTTGCATTAATTGCCTGAAACATCGTTGTCTCTCCTTCTACTTTTAACGTCCGCGTGCCGCTTGGTTAATTGCATATTGTGTATTAATCGCGTTAATTGAAATACCGTATAACTGATTTGCTTTCATTAAATCTAGCATTTCTGTCGTTACATCCACACTATTTCCATCTTTATTCGTTTGCATTGATTTTGTTTGAATCTTTGCATATGTATTTTTCGTATTTACTGTCGGTAAGTGCATTTCATTCGTTTGATATAAATCTGGATTGCCCTTTAAGTCTGCAGCATTGTTCTTATATAATGCACTACTTTTATTCATTTGCTCAGCAAATGTTACATCTTGCGCTTTATAGCCGGGTGTATTCGCATTTGCAATATTACTAGAAACAGTATTTCGTTTCGTCACTAAATAATTCATATAATGGCCTACATCACTCACTAAATCTGGCATATTCCACACCCTTTCTTTTTTAACTTAATGATCCACTGATGGAAGTTTCACTTCATTATTTATTTTCTTATATGCGTTTATTAAAATATTAACAATCATGTACCCTTACATATTTTATTCCATTTTTCCATTGTTGTCTTTAGAAAAATACAAAAATATAAAAAAGAATACAAAAAAACTGTATATACGCAATAATCTATAAAACATTTCACTATATGGTCTACAAACTAAAGTTTATTTTCACATTATTTAGATTACTACTATTTTTTCATTACAGTCATAAAATGAAACCTCAATCAGCGGAAATCTTTATTTAAATAAAGGAATGGATCCCCTCTTAAAGGGGGAATCCGTTTCTATACTCTATCACTAAAATTTACCGTAAAATGAATTAGCTTTCATGCGCCCATCATTTGTCATAATCATTTCTTCCAAAATCTTTTGCTTATCTCGAATATGCTGTGCCGCCTTAATAATGAATGGACTTACTTCTGCTGCAACTTGCGCACGCGTTTCCTCATCCAATGTCATCATCCAGCGATTTAACATTTCACTCTTCTCAGCAAACTCTTCATCTGACACTTGCAATTCACCGATTTCATTAAAACAGCCGACAAACGTCCGATAAATATCATTGTTCATTTTCAAGTGCTCCGCGGTAACCATCTATTAAATCTTGTAACACTTTCACAATCGCATCAATGTCTTTTGCTTCACGCGTTACTTTCATTGTTTGAATTTGAATGCTAATCCAATCATATAAGCCATATAAACTATCATATAAATCCTTCGTAATTTCAGGATTTAATTGAAGCTTCAATTCTTCAAAAATACGTTCTAACTTTTCAAGAAGTGCATCTCCTTCTTGTAGTTTAAAAGCATGTAGCAGTTCTTCTAAATTACGAAACTCTACAATGCATCTTTCATAAATAAAAATTGTATTTTTAATCGGATTACTCGTCATAATATCATTTTGCATATAACGTTGCCATGCTTGCATACAATCACTTCCTTACCTTTCATTAATCATCACTTTTTTGTTTTGTCATTGCTTTAATTGTTTTTAATTGGCTATCTAGCGCCGCTAATGTACTCTCTAGTTTTTGATACTTCTTCACAATTTCATCTTGTTTTTGCAAGTTTTGCGTCTCAATATCTTTAATCTTTTTATCTAAATCACTTACACGTGAGTCAATGCTTTTTACTCTCTCTCCGACTACACCTTTATCACCAAATAACTTATCAAGTGGCTCTTCCATCATTTTTCCTAAACCGTTAGAACTAAAGAAAAACTGCTTCGCTGCATCCGGTTTTTCTTTTAACGCTTTCGTTAATGCTTCGTCATTAACTTCCATCGTTCCATCTTGTTTTAATTGAATACCAAATGAGAATAAGTAATTACCATCTTGTGAAAATGTTACAACATTGTTCATAGCTTGACGCACACTTTGCATAATAGCTTGCCCTTGGAACGCCCCGCCTTTACCAGCAAAGATATCTACTGTAGAAACAGCTTTATTATAATCCGCAACCATTTTTTTAATAACATTTGCTGCGTCTGTTACGTTTGAGTCACTTACTGTAAATTTTAGATCTATGCCTTTTGCTTTTGGTTCTGTTGTTGTACCTGCATCTGGTGTTCCTTCTACTTTCGGCTCAGTTACTTTCAATAATTCAATTTTCACACCTGGAAGTGTTTCAATTGTATTGGTAGAGCTCTTGCCTTCGATACCATTAATCGTATATTCAGCATTTTGCGCTTTATTGATTACATTAACCGCTTCGCCATCCTTATTAGCTAACCCTATATCTTGAAACAATGTAGATGTATTGTCCTTAAAATTAATTACTCCATCTTCTCCCTCTTTTTTTGAGGTCATAAAAATTTTATTTCCAAGCGTATAAGCTGATACACCATAATCTCCATCATTAATTTTATTAATTAAATCTTTATATGTCATATCAGATGTTACTTTTAGTTCTTTACCACCTAGTTTTAATGTTTCATCTCTATTCAGCTTTGCATTTATATCTTTAATTTCATCAGAAGCTATTTGATGACGCTGCGCAAGTTGTGTAATCGTCATATTAAAAGTTCCAGCGATCGCGCCACCATCAGCTTTGACATTAATATAACCGTCTTGTGATGTTGTTACTTTTTTCTCATTTCCTTTAAAAGCCGCTAAATTTTTAAATGTTTGTGTGAAAGAACTGAATTCTGATTTTAAACTTGTATATAATAGTTTATCTTGTGAAAGACTATTCTTTTCAGTTGTATACGGCGTTTTTCTCATATCTAACGCATTCATTTCTAATTCAACAAAGTTAGAAGTATCGATCATATTATTTCCGAGATTCCAAATCTGTTGTCTACCGCCAATACCTGTTATCGTTCCTGCCATATTTCTCACTCCTTATTCTTTACATGTAGTCTAAAATACTCGTTTTACTCATCGTGCTAACCGCTTTAAGCGTCGCTTCATACGTCGCATTAATATACGCCAAGTCAGAAATCGCTACCGCTAAGTCAACATCCTCAATTTCTTTACGGTTTTCTTGAAGCGCTAAATTTTGCTCGCTTAAAATTGTTTTAAACGTCTCCATTGTGTTCATTGTCGAACCAACTTCAGTTGTGCGATTAATGATGCCATCTAAGTTTTTCTTATTTTCTCCTAATAAAGGCTGTAATGCTTTTTGGTCACCGTTTTGCATCGCTTCACTCATCTGTTTTAACGTTTTTATAACAGGGGATAATAACGCTTCTCCGTTACGGAATGCTTTTAATTCATAACCGTCATTTAGTTGCCAGTTCACATCATTTTGTCCACCTTGATACGTACCATCTTCTGTAAATGGTGGCTTTTCCGCACTATCACCACCAAAAATATAACGACCTTGCTCTTTCGTATTCGCTAAATATACAACTTGTTTTAAAATTTGATCAATCTCTGCACCGATTGCCTTCAATTCTTTTTCACTATTCGTTCCATTTAACGCCTGAACTGTTAATTGATCTGCTCTCGTTAAAGATTTAAAAACACCTTGTAAAGTATTCTCAGTTTGTGTTAATACATTTTTCGAATCCGCTAAATCTTTTTGCATTTGTTCAATATTCGCCAATGAATGTTGAATCGCAAATGATTTACTTGCTGCAAGTGGATCTTCACTCATAAGAAGGTTTTTCTTCCCTGAAGTTACTTGATTTCGGTGGTATTGCTGTTGCACATTCAAATCCATTAACTGATTCTTTGCCCAGCTTGCATTTTGAAATGTAGATACTCTCATTTCTATCTCCTCCTTTATCTATTTCAAATTAATTTGAAGAAGAAACCAGAATTATTTCCGGCTCTCCCCTTACCTAACTTATCCCTCTACCGCCCCGTATCTCTGGTTTCACACCGCTAGGTCCACTATTAGGCACTGACCGCTTCTACACTCTGCTGGCTCTCTCTTTAAACATAAAAGAAAAGACCCTCGCTTTTGTCACTCATTATCGAATAATCGAAAATAGACTATCAAACACTTCATTCATCGTAGTAATCGCTTTAGAGTTTGCAACGAAATATTTTTGGAAGGCCATTAAATTAACCATTTCCTCTTCCATATTAACGCCTTCAACACCCATCTTTTCTTGCTGAATCCCCTCTAATAAATCTCCATGAATTTTTTGATAAGCATTCACTGCACTTTTATCAGATGCAACACCAACTACGAATTGATCTAATGCTTGTTTATAAGAAAGACCTTCTTTATAATTTCCATCTGTAATTGCTGCTAGTTTATTTGCTGTTTCAGCTGATATTTTCATTTTCGAAACATCTTTTGCAAATTCAGGGTTTAATTTCATATCTTTCGCTTGATCTCCAACGAAGAACTCTTTCCCCATTACTGTGTTCACTTCATTCTTTACAGAACTCATTAGTTCTTCAAGGTTTTTCTTATAACTAGCAATCTTCGCTTTCGTATCGATCGCTGATTGGATTGCTCCACTCGTTAAAGGAATTTCCGAACCGTAAATTTCAGCAGTCATTGGTTCTTTTTCTTTATTTAATTGAAGTGGATATGTATCTTGTCCATTTACTGTTAAAACACCATTCATTCTAACACTTGCGATATTAGGATTCATAGATTCATAAGACACGTCTATATTTGCATACTTAGACATTTCTGTAATGATACGATCACGTTCATCCAAAAGTTGATTTGGCACTTGTGTACCTGCCTGTCCAATTTTTTTATTCGCTTCCGCTAAGCTGCCAGCAAGACGATTAAATTCATTGACATGCGCTTCAATATCTTCTGTCGTTTGTGCTTCTGCTGTATCTAAGCTTTTTGCCAAACGATTTACTTGACTTGTAAACTTCCCAGTTTCAGAAATTAATGTATCGTAGTAATTTGGTTGTTCTGGATTTTTTGCAACTTCACGAAAAGCATTAAAGAAGCCATCCATTAAACTAGATAGTGAATTTTTCCCTGTCGTTCCAACCATAGATTCTACACGTGATAAAGTCGAATTCATGTAGTTATAGTAAGAGAGTTGAGATAATTGATCGTTAAACTGTTTCGTCTTCACTTCATCTGTAATACGGTCAACGCCTAACGTTTGTACACCGTAACCTATTTTTTGTTCTGGTGAATAGCCCTGACTTGCTCCAGCCGATCCGTAATTCACCATTTGACGCACATAACCAGGCGTATGAATGTTTGATAAATTTTGTTTCGTCGTTTGTAATCCCATTTGTGCCGCTAACAAACCCGATAGCGGTGTATTATAATCAGACAGTCTCATAATGTTTCACTTCCCCTTTACAATAGTTCGTTCATAAAGATTTGTGAATTATTGTTTCGTTCTAAATTATATTCAGAAACGGAATCCACAATACTTTCTGTAGTTTTTAATAGTACGTTTAAGTAATATTGATTTTTCAAAAGAATCATTTTTACATTCTCTTCTAATTCAGCTACATTTTTTTGTAATTCTTCCATTTTTTCAATTTCTTCGTTAGAAAAATGCGAAAATAATGCACTTACGCGAAACGGCTCAATCCCCTTTTCTTTACAAAACTGAATAACCATTTCTTCAAACGAGCTTGATAATCCTTTTAAACCATCTATGTACTGCAATTGCTCTACTTGCAATTTTTGAACTGCATTTACATTTTTATGTTTCAAATTCTCATATATTTGTTCTCCAAGCGTTTGAATGTTTTCATATGCTTTTTGAATAATAACGAGCTTTTCATATAATTGTATGTACATATCGTTTCCTTCCCTTTTACAAGACTAAATTTACAATTAAACCGTGGATTTCTCCAATCTGATTTAACATTTCTAAATGTCCCGTTTTCGTATTAATTAAATTCATAACATCTTCTAACTCATTTAATCCCATTTCCGCCTGTTTCACAATCGTCATTTTCTGTGAATATCCATAACGCGGATGACGAGACATGACATCTTTATATTGCAATACATTATCTACGTAAAAATTCAAAAATGATTTTACTGTATTTTTGTATTCCATTACATTATCAAGCGTTAATTCCATTTCAATTTTCTCTTTAATTTCTCCAATGTTATCGACAAATGCTTCCATTTGTTCTAGCAATTTATCTTTTTTCGGATCTGCATGCAAATTATCCGAAAATGCAAGTCCTGTCCTGACATTTGCTTCTTTCGGCATTTGAGTAGCAGGCGGTATATGCGATAAAATTGGATTATGCGAGATCGAACGTAGCATATATATCACCTATTTATTTTTTTATTTCTTCCTAAACTTAATCGTAAAATCCAGTTATTTATAATTATACTCTGAACACTAATATTTTGCAGTTATTTTTTATAAAAGATATGTTACAATTTAGCATGAGGTGGCACAAATCTATGAATATTTTTCTTTGTGGTTCAAATCAATTAACAGCATTAGATCAAGAAGAAATAAAAAAATTTTTAACTGACTATGCTCACAAACATAAAATTTACATATTATGTTATAAATCTATCGAAAATGAGATTCTTCGTTTTTTCATCGAAAACGAAAGACTCGCTCAAAATTTATGCCTTTACACGCTACAGCCGTTACAAGCATTAACAGATGAATTTCAAGAGGTCGTTGATTACTTAAAAAAACACGGAGCCGAGTATGTCGCTTTTGATCATCCTTCCGACTCCATTTACCGATCAGATTATATGTTTTTTGTAAAACAAATAATCGAAGATACCGATTTAGTTCTCTGTTTTTATAATGGGGACAAGCATACATCTGTCATTCCCGTTGACGTTGCAAAAGAAGCAGGAATTGATGCTGTTATTTATGATTTACCAGGTTTACATGAAAAACAGATGAAAAAAAACTTTGAACAAAAAATCCGTATGATGTAAAGGGGGAGGCACAATATCGTTATTGTGCCTATTATAAATATGATAATTGAACAAGATTATGATCATTTTATCGCAAGTTTTAAACAACAATTCAATATGGATATCGCTTCCTATAAACAAGATAGAATGCGTCGTAGAATCGATGCTTTTATTTCGAGAAAGGGCTTTGAGAACTACACTAGTTTTCTAAGCAATTTACGTACCGATCAAAAGTTATTTTTAGGTTTTATTGACTATATTACAATTAACGTTTCAGAGTTTTTTAGAAATAAAGAACGTTGGCAAACGTTAGAGACGAAAGCACTACCAAAATTACTCGAACAAAATAACGGAAAATTAAAAGTATGGAGTGCCGCTTGCGCTGCCGGTGAAGAACCATATACACTCTCTTTAATTTTATCGAAGCACCTAGCTCCATATCGTTTTGAAATACAAGCAACAGATCTTGATTTTCACATTTTAGAAACTGCAAAACGCGGTCAATATACAGAACGTTCTTTAAAAGAATTACCTGCCGATTTAAAAGAGCGTCATTTCACAAAAGAAAATGATATATATTCATTACATCAAAACATTAAGCAAAACGTGACGTTCAAGCAGCATGACCTGTTAATGCAGTCGTTCGATACAAATTACGATTTAATCATTTGTCGCAACGTAATGATATACTTTACTGAAGAAGCAAGGGTAAAACTTTATGAAAAGTTTAGTCGTGCTTTACGAAAAGGCGGCGTATTATTTGTTGGTAGTACTGAACAAATTTTAACACCTGAACGTTATAATCTTCAGCGCTTCGATACATTCTTCTACGAAAAAATATAAAAAGGTCGTCACTTTACATTGTGACGACCTTTTTATATAACTCGAATTAAAATAATAGCAACAATCCATACAAAGAGAAAAAGAAACGTCATAGACCATTTATGTTCTTGCATCGTATGTTTCAAAGCCTGTGATAATTGTGTCATATTCATTTCCGCAAGTGCTCTCCATACGCTTACATCCCGCTCTTTAGCAGTACGATCTGTAACGCTAATTAAAATGGTTTCGTTAGACAATTTCGTTATATAAGCAGTAATAACCGTTACCATTAAATTTATATTTCCTTCTGAAGAATCACTTTCCACTCTAGAAAGGAGTGCACTTACATCTAGTAACGGAATATGTACCTTTCTACCAAATGATAGTTGTACTTCAGCAAAATCATACGTGCCATCTAACAAAGGAAGTTCTTTTATATGAGCTTGTTTAACAAGTCCTTGTAAGCTTCTCATTACTTGTTCAAATATTTTATCTGTTTGCTTTCCTTCTCCAGATAATGTATGTAACTTCTTAAAGAGTTGTAATACTGTATCCATCTCTTTAGAAAGCATTTCCTTCATAACCTTTCCATCGCCTAAACTCGCAAGTAAAATCCCTATTTCATTATTCTTCGATATAATTTTAGACTGTCCAGTAAACACTAGATTACTATGCTTTCGTTCTTTCTGGATTTCATGTTCTGAAATAGCTGCAGGCTGTTTTAATGGTTGTAGCGTCTTATTTTCAATTGTCGTACGTTTAATCTCCATCTAAGCGCCTCCACTACTATGAAATTATTAGCCCCATTCTTTATTACTTTTTAAAACTAAAAACAATACGAATAAACCTGACATAATAGCAAATACATTAGAAGCCTGTATTCCCTCGTCACTTTTAGCTTCTTTCTTATCTTCTGGCTCTTCTTTTTTCTCTTTCTTTTTCGAAATGACTTGATTGTTATCTTTATCTTTTTGAGCCTTCGCTTTATTTACTTCCTTGTTGTCTGTTAGAGGCTCTTTTATAACATAAGTAATTCTTTCTTTCTCTTTCAATGGTTCTTTTATAAAATCGTTTACTTTCTCTTCTTTTTTCGGAATTTGAACAACTGGCGGTTTTTCTTCTGGAAGCGGGATTTCTACTTTCGTGTCTTCCTGCTTCTCAGTTTCTTTCTTATCTTCTAATTTATTTTCTAATTTATTTTCTTTCTCTCGTTCTTCTATCTTTTTATCCTCTTCTGTTTTTTGCTCCAAAACAGAAACGACATACTCACTTTCTTCAACGAGTTTATTTCCAGCCGCGTCTACTACCTCTACAAATAGTTCGTATGTCCCATTTGGCAACGCATCCGTTATTTCAAATACTTTTTGCCAATCCATATCGCGCTTATTGTAATCTAATAAAAATGTAGTCTCTTTATTTTCTTTTCCTTTTAATGTAACACGAACTTCTTTCACGGCTGATTCTACGTCTGTTGCCTTCACTCGTACACGTATAGAATCGCCTTGTTTCCGTTCAATTACGTTTCCCTTCGTCTCATCAATCGTAACTTTATGTAACTTCGGTAACTCTTTATCTAGCGTTGGCATTTCATTATTTATATGAACGAGCGGGACTTTCACTTCATTTTCTACAAGCTCTTCTTTCTCATTTTCTTTGTAACTTTGAACGAGCTGAAGATTCCAATCACCTTGCAAATCAAAAGTTTCGACCTTGTATTTAGCAATCCATCGCTTCGTTTCCTCTTCATACTTAAACGATAGCATTCTTTCTTGTTCATACTGATCGCCGTTTTTTGGCAAGCGCAAAATACCTTTTATACTTTGAACATTTTGCTCTTTTGGTTCTACAATAACCCGCACTTCTTCGCCAACTTTTAATTCCTGCTTATTTACTGTAATAACCCCTTGATCCGTCTCTATCTTTTTTTCGGTTTCTTGTTCATTTTTTGCTTCTTGTTGTTCCTCTTTATCTTGCTTCATTTCTACCTGTTCTGGCTGTTCTTGAACTTCCTTATTCTCTTCTTGTACATTCACTTCATTTATATTTTGTTCTGGCACATTTTGCTCTTCCGCCTTACTTTGCAGCGGGAAGAGCAAGCACACATGTATGCATAACCAGCTCATTAGAAAAAACTTTACGTTTTTCATCTACTAGCTCAAACTCCTATTTCAACGACTTATAGCGATTTCGTCACTTTTACTCCGAAAAATCCATCTACATTTACAAGTTCACCATACGCCACCAATACATCATTTACATAAATACGAATTGGTTCGTCAATATCTTCATCTAGTACAACCGCTTCATTCTCTTGTAAACTTAAAATATCTTGAATGGTTTTCACTGTGCTTCCAAATACAAATTTCACGTTCATTTCTACATTTTGTAGAATGGATGTGTCCATGTATACTGGTTCCATTTGTTTTACTTCTTTAAATTCAATAGGTTGCACAACAGGTTCCACAACTTTTTCTTCTTCAATTTCTTCCGTAACAATCTCTTCTTCTTCCACCATTGGATATAGAAGTCTTCTTACCATTTCTTTCGCTTCTGAAATCGGTAAAATTTGATACATTTTTGATTGAAGCAGGTCGCCAATTTCAAGGTTGAACGTAATTTGAACGAGTTCGTCCACTTCCATTGACTCTCCCAAATATTCCATTTCTTCTTTTAAAGTTACAAATTTAACATTTGGTGGCGTCATGTCCATTTTTTCTTGAAACATTTCTGACATCGCCGTTGCAGCATGCCCCATCATTTGGTTCATGATTTCTTTAATACCGCTCAGTTCTAATTCACTAAGTTCTTTCTCTGGATCAACTTCCCCTGTCCCCATCATCATTAAATCTACCATTGTTAAAGCGACATCTTTCGTAAATACGAATACATTCTCATTCTTTAGTCCTTCAACAAAATCAACATTTAAAATAACAAATGGGACTGGTACTCCATCATAATGGCGAACATTGATTGCTTCTACATTCGGTGTACTAATTGAAACTGGCTGATTTAACAGCGTTGACAATACTGTTGAAGCGGAACCAATTGAAATATTTGCAATTTCACCAAGGACATCTTTCTCTTCTTGCGTTAAATGTTCTTTTTCAACTTGTTCTTCTACAATCTCAGTTTCCACTACTTCTGCTGGCTCGTCTTGCTCTTCTACTTCACCAGATAATTGCATTAATTTATTTATCATTTGTTTCGCATGTTCAACTGAAACAATTTGCACAAGTTTAGAGTTTACAAGATTATCTATCTTTAAATCAAACGATACTTTAACAATCGTTTGATTCCCATCGATTTCCGAGATTTTCTCCATTTCTTCTGATAGCTTTACAACCTTAATTGTCGGCGGAGACATATCTACTGTATCTTGGAAGAATTCCGACATAGATGTAGCTGCGAACCCCATCATTTGATTCATCGCTTCTTGTACAGCACTTAGCTCTAATTCACCAAGTTCCTTTCCGTCCTCCACTTCACCTGTTCCCATCATCATTAAATCAGCAATGGATAATGCAACATCTTGCTTAAGGACAAGAAGGTTTTCCATATCTAATCCTTTTGTAAAATGAATGTTTAGTACAACGTGTGGAACTTCGACGTCGCTTGAATCATATAAATCTACCAATTCGATGCGAGGAGCAGTAATGCTTACTTGCCTATTTAAGATTGTTGATAATACAGTCGAAGCTGAACCAAATGATATATTTGCAATTTCGCCAAGAATATCGCATTCTTGAGGCGTTAAATGCTCATTCTCTTTTTCTAGCACAATTGTGCTCGTATCCCCTTTTGTGTGTTGCTCAGGCATTTTCTCTGCCTCCTCATTTCTGTTTTTCTATCAAATGATATAAACTCTCATTTTATTTTAACAAACTTATTATATAAAACGTTAATATGTATTTATTCCCATTTTTAGATTAGTAACGATTAACCAAAAAGCTCCCCAATTGTATACAAGTGGGGAGCTTTCCTTCATTCCTATTATAAACCTTCTGGGTTTAAAATGAGGACCACTCGTCCATCACCGAGAATTGTCGCACCAGAGAAATAATTAGAACTCTCTGCAAAGAAGTCACCTAATGACTTTAAGACTATTTCTCTTTGACCGATAATTGTGTTTACAATAAGTCCATAGCTGCGATGTGTATTACGAACAATTAACACAGGAACCATTTGACCATCATATGACGCAAACGCCTCATCTGCTGTTTTCTCACCAAATACCGTACTTAAATGCTTCACTTCAATAATTTGATTACGGTAATTTAACACATCTTTTCCTTGTATGGATTGGATGTCTTCTCTCTTGATTCGAATTGCTTCAACAATATTACCAAGAGGTAAAGCATAACGTTTATCATTCGTTTGAACAAGCATAGATTGTATAATAGACAACGTTAATGGAAGTTCAATTCTAAATGTACTTCCCTTTCCTTCTTCAGAATCAATAATTAAATGTCCGCCTAAACTATGGATTGTATGTTTCACTACATCCAATCCAACGCCGCGTCCAGAAAGGTCTGATACAACTTCAGCTGTACTAAATCCTGGTTGGAAGATCAAATCAAATATTTCACGGTCTGTTAATTTATTTGCCTCAGATTCTGTTACAACACCATTTTTAATCGCTTTTTCTAATACTTTCCCTTTATGAATTCCATTTCCATCATCCGTAATTTGAATTACGACATGATTTCCACTATGGAACGCTTCTAATTTAATCGTACCTGTCTCATTTTTACCTGCATCACGACGTTGTTCAACAGTTTCAACCCCATGATCAATTGCATTACGAATTAAATGAACAAGCGGATCACCGATTTCATCAATAACAATTTTATCGACTTCAGTATCTTCACCTGTAATTTGTAAATCGATTTTTTTCCCTAAATCTTTCGCTAACATACGTACCATACGCGGGAAACGATTAAAGACTGTTTCAATCGGCACCATACGCATGTTTAAAAGTACATTTTGAATATCTTTTGAAATATCGCCTAATCGATTTAAATGCTCAATTAATTCTTTGTTTTGAATTGCTTGTGCCAATTCATCTATACGACCACGCTCAATTACACTTTCTTCAAACATGTTCATTAATCTTTCAATTTTTTCTAATTGAACACGTATGGAACGATTTTCCACTTTACCATTTTTCGTTTTTGCAGCGCTTTTAGCTGGTGTAGCATTAGTAGATTGTTTAGATACTTCTTTAGTTGATTCCACATGCGTAGCCGCTTGTGAAACTTCTTGTATGGCTTCTTGTGTAGACAATTTTTCCGAAATTACTTCTTTTGATATATGTGCTTGCTTCACTTCTACTTTCTCAATTTCAGAAACATGAAGTACTACTTGTTTTAATTCTTCTTCACTTTGATCAGTATCCATAAATACTGTGAACTCAAATCCGAAAGCATCTGCTTCAATTTCTTCAATACTTGGAACTGTTCTTTGTACATTACCTACATTTTGCAACGCTTCAATACACATAATGGCACGTACTGCTTTTAAAATAGCTTGTTGCTCAACAGTTATATGCACTTCATGTGAAGCTTCATCATCGTTATTTATAGTTTCTTGTTCTATATGTTCAGTAGGAATTTCTATATTGCCATTCAATAATGCTTCTAATTTCTGTTTCGTTGCAACTACATCAATATTGCCCATTCCACCTTGCTGCACATCTGCAACCATCTTCTCTAAATTATCAATGCACTCAAAAATCACATCAATAATTTCCGCATTTACAACTATATTCCCATGACGAATTTCATCTAAAACGTTTTCCATTTTATGCGTTAAATCCGCCATTTCCGTAAATTCCATACTCGCTGACATACCTTTAAATGTATGGGCTGAGCGGAATATTTCTCCCACAACATCCATATCAGTGGGATTTTGTTCTAAAGTTAGCACATTTTCATTTAACGATTGTAAATGTTCTTCTGATTCCTCAAAAAATATATTTAATAGATCTGTTTGCATTTTAATCCCCTACCTGTCTAACAAACATTTCATTTATGTATAACAATTTAGTGTTTTAAAGCAAGAAAAAAGGGGGCCACACGCATATCCGCTATCAATGTTTAGATTCCTTGTGGCACCCCTTCTATATTAGCTGTTTGCTACTTTTGTTAACGCTTCGATTACACGATCTGCTTGGAATGGCTTTACAATAAAGTCTTTTGCTCCACCCTTAATTGCATCTAATACCATACCTTGTTGCCCCATTGCAGAACAAATAACAACTTTTGCACTTGAATCAATTTTAATAATTTCTTTTAATGCTTCAAGTCCGTCCATTTCTGGCATAGTAATATCTAATGTAACAATATCAGGTTGAAGTTCTTTATACTTTTGAATTGCCTCTACTCCATTTTCCGCTTCTCCGATTACTTCAAATTCAGAATTACTTTTTAATAAGTTTTTAATCATTGTTCGCATGAACATCGCATCGTCTACAACTAAAATTTTATGTGCCATTCTTTTTGATTCTCTCCTTCTATGTATAAATATATCTTAATATTTCACCTTATCATTCTCACTCATTATACAAAATAAAATGATAAAATTTAATATTTTTTTAAAAGAATTTTCGTATTTTTATTATTTTATTATTAAAATGACAATATACTATTCTTTTATGTAAATGACAACGCGACGGTTTTTCTCCCAATTTTGCGGTGAATCATTTGGTACAACTGGCTTTGTGTCTGCATATCCTACCGCAGCTAGCCTTTTATCATCCACATTATACACTTCAATTAAGTGGTGAATCATATTTGCTGCTCTTGCTGAAGACAACTCCCAGTTAGAAGGGAATTTGTCATTATGAATAGGTCTACTATCTGTATGACCTTCTACAACAATGGGATTTGGTACCGATTGGAAAAACCCAACTAATTGACTTATTATCTCTTTCGCTTCTGGTTTAACGTTCGCGTCACCCGTATCAAATATTAAATTATCTACTATAACGACGCTTACTCCCGTATCCTCTCGATATACATTCACTTGACTAATACCGTTATTATCTACATATGCTTTTAACTTCTTATATAATTCATCCATTCTTTTTTTCGAGATCATTTTTTCATCATTTTTTTCATGAGAAATATCTGGTATTGTATTTTCCATTACTTTTGCATCTACTTGCTCCGTATCACTAAATTTTTCAAGCATCTTTGACAATTTTACTGCATCCTGCTTTGAAGTAGCAACTAGTAATACAAAGAAAGTTAATAATAACATCGTTAAATCTGTAAAAGTCGTCATCCAACGAGGCGATCCCTTTTGCGGTCGTTTTATCATCACCATACCACTCCTTGCAATATTAGGCTGCTCGTTTTACTTTTTTTATCTTTGTTTCGTATACATACGTATCGAGTTTTAACTTTAATTTAGACGGAATTTGTCCACGATACAATTCTGAAATCGCTTCAATAACAAACTTCTTCTCTGTATATAAATCCTCAATACCACGATACACTTTTTCAGCAAGAGGGATTGCAATCATATTTGCAAGTACTGATCCATACAAGGTCGTTAACATCGCAACTGCCATCCCTGTACCAATTTGCGACGTGTCTTGCAAGTTTTGAAGCATAATGATAAGACCAATTAAAGTCCCTATCATACCCCAAGCGGGAGCGAAATCACCAATTTTATCTAATAATGTCGCTCCCTTTCTTAACTCATACACTTCCGTTTCAACATCTTTCATTAACACTTCTTTTAATTCCTCTTCATCGTAACCACTTAACATTAATCGAATTCCTTTTTGAATAAAAGGATTGTCCACCTGCTCTCCATCAACCTCTAAAGAAAGCAAACCGTGTTTTTTAGATTTTTTCGAAAAATCAACAAACAAATCCGTTAACTGTTCTAAATCTTCTTCTTTTCTATGTAAAACAGTAAAAATACTTTTCGTATATTTTTTTATTTCTCCAAATCGATATGCCACAACAATTGTCGCTGTTGTTCCCCCTATAACAATTAAAATAGATGAAACATCTAAAAAGTTTTTAAATGCTTTTATTCCACCGCCGCCAAGCATAATTGCTGCTATTACAATAGCAAAACCTACTATTATGCCCACTGGGCTAGAAATATCAAACTTTCTTTTTTTTCTTTCTGGTCTAGCAAACACTTGATTTTCGTCTCCCATATTCCTGCCCTTTCCTTTTCATTTTTATAAAACATTTTTTTATTTTAATAATGCGTTTTCACATATAATGTTTATTATACGCTTATCATCTATTTATCGCAATATACTCATAAAATTGACACATTTCATTTCCATATTAGAATTATAGTATGGAAATATGAGGAGGATCACGATGGAACATAACATTTTACAAGTCATTGCACTAGCAGAAAAACTAAAATATGAAATGCGACATAGCTGGCTTTCTAACGGACGTCAAGAAAGCGTTGCTGAACATACGTGGCGCATGTCTCTAATGGCCATTTTAGTCGAACCTTATTTAGATCAGAAAGTAAATATTGAAAAATTACTTAAAATGGTGATTATTCACGATCTAGTCGAAGCTGAAGCTGGTGATATTCCTGCTTTTGATACAATGAATAGTCATGAATTACAATTACAAAAACAAATAAATGAACAAGAAGCAATTTTAAATATTAAACGAACATTAAAAGGTTCTCTCGGCGAGGAATTATATGATTTATGGATGGAGTTTGAAGCGAAAGAAACGTACGAAGCAAAAGTTGCTAACGCACTTGATAAGCTTGAGGTAAAAATTCAGCATAACGAAGCTGATATTGATACGTGGCTGCCAATTGAGCATAAAATGACATTCCAAGTAGCAAAGCATACAAACTTTGATTCTTTCCTATCTAAATTACAAAAAATCATTGAGCAAGATGGTGAAAAAAAATTATTAACTGCTGGCATTGACGTTGAAGCTTGCAAGCAATAATGAAATAAGACACTCAGTACGAGTGTCTTATTTCATTATTGTTGATACAGCCTGCTTGTAAATAAGTTGTTGTTTTCCATCAACTAACATTAAAACGGTAAATTTGTCTATTGCAACAACTTCTCCTACTATTCTAACGCCACTCTTTAAAAAAATTGTAACAATACCTTTTTCATCTTTTATTTGTTTATATAGCTCTTCTTGTAAATGTTCCAAATATATCTCTCTCCTCTTCGTTGAATATCTTAATATAAAAAACTACAAATTATTTATTTATGTACTTTATCTTTCACATTCATAAACTTATTAATAAGTATATCTAAATCTCGGCTAAATAACAAAACTTTATCATGATCCAATCCATGTCTAGCAACAAGTTGAATTAGCTCTTTCTTTTTAGTTTCTATTTTATTTTGTAGTTGTCCCATCTCCATCTCTTCACTAAAACTCCCTTTTCCCATAATATTACTTGTAAAATTATAGTACAAATCCTCTCATAAAAAAATATAAAAATGGTTTTTTTTACAATTTTTATATTTTTTTATGAACAAATCGCGAAATATATAACGATTTCTTCACATACCCCTAGCTCCATATACAATCAAAATGACCATACAGGCGTTTGTCTAATTACAAAAGAGACTGGCTCCTTTTCCATACGAAAAACATACTGTATACAGTAGTCCATGAATTATATAGATTAACTTGCTCAAAAGGAGGAAAACATATGAGTTATGGTGGAAGTTGCGCTGGTTTCGGCGGTGGATTTGCTTTGCTTATCGTACTATTCATCCTTCTAATCATCATCGGCTGTAGCTGTTGGGGTGGCGGCGGATACGGATACTAATATATCCTATCCTTAACAAATGAACGAAAAACTATAAGAAAACAGCTCATATTTGAGCTGTTTTTTCATACTTTCGTATGAAGTTATATCCCTCCTTTTTCTGATTTCAACTAATAAGAAAACGTTTACTATGAAATAAGAAATATTTTTACTTAGGAGGATTACAATGATTAAAGGTCTTTACGAAGCACATTTACCCGTCCGTAACTTAGAAGTGTCTATCCCTTTTTACGAATCACTTGGACTGAAATTATATAAAAGAGGAGACGATATTGCTTTCTTTTGGATTAAGGAAAATGAAAGTTGGCTCGGCCTTTGGGAAGGCACAGAATACAAAGTGAATTATCACCCCTCTTTACGACACATCGCCTTTCAAGTAAGTTTACATGATTTAAAAAATGCGATTCATTGGCTAAATCAAAAAGGAATTTCAGCACGAAAAGACTTTGAAATGGAACCAATTGAACCGATTGTTTTTCCAGAATTAGCGCATGCCGCCATATACTTTAACGATCCTGACGGAAATAGTTTAGAATTGATTGCACAATTACCTGTTGGACTCCCTACAGAGGAGAAAGTGTATTTAAGTGAGTGGAAAAAACAAGTTCAAGCATCATTATTACATAAGGATTAATCTTTTATGTCAGTTTCTTATTCCGCGCTTCTTAAAACAAATAATAACTTCAAAAAACTATTTTATGGGCAAACATTAAGTGTGCTTGGAGATTGGTTTCATACTGTAGCTTTATTAACGTTCGTCTATAGCATAACGGAATCTCCATTTATGATCGCACTCACCTTTATAAGTAAAGGTTTACCTCAGCTTCTGCTTAGTCCTTTCATAGGCGGAGTTGTAGATCGGTTTTCTAAAAAGAATATTATGATTTTTACCGATATTTTACGAGGCATAATCGTCCTCACTTACTTATTCGCACTATATAAAATTGAGATTATTTTCATTTCTAATATATGTTTATCCGTACTTTCTTGTTTATTTGAGCCGGCTAAACAAGCAACCTTAAAAAACATCGTACATCAAAATCATTTTGTAACTGCTAACTCTCTTTCTAGTACAATAAATGGTTTTATGTCTATTATGGGGGCCTCTCTTGGCGGGATTATTGCACAATCTTTACATATTGAATTCGCTTTTTTAGTAAATAGCCTATCATACTTTATTTCGGCCTATTTTATTTATAATATGAGTGTTCCCTCTTATGATACTTGTAAGAAGAAAAAAGCATTTTTTACTGATATAAAAGATGGTTACACATACATATTACAAACAAAAATCATTTTAATATTAATTCTTGTAGGCATTTCATGGGGGCTTATTGGAGGTGCTTATCAGCTACTTCTAACAATCTATGCCGAAAAAATTTTCCACACGAACATTGGGATTTTATATACGGTTCAAGGGGCTGGGCTTATGATAGGAAGCCTTCTCGTTAATCTTTACATATCCAGCAATAAAGAAAAAATGAAAAAAGCATTTGGTTGGGCCTACTTCCTACAAGGCGTTTTCTTTCTTGGATTCATTCTATCCGATCAACTTATTTTCGGTATCATTACATTGCTCTGTATGCGCATAGCAGGAGGAATCATCGTTCCACTTGATACGACATTACTTCAAACTTACACACACGAAAATATGATTGGTAAAGTTTTTTCCTTTCATTACTCTATTTATGGTTCACTTATACAGTTATCTATGCTCATTACAGGATGGCTATTAGAAATCCTTTCTCCTCAAATAATTGGTAGTTTTCTAGCTACATGCTGTATATTTGTAAGTTTTATATGGCTTTACCTGTTTTATCGCGGGAAACTTAATGAAGAATCTACTATTACTTAATAGCATGTTTATGTACATGCTATTTTTATTTATGTCGAAAAACAGAGGAAAAAGACGATTTATTTTTCTTACGTTCTAATTTTTTAGAATGTACAATAAATTTAGATTATAAGAAAGGGGATATTATAATGTTTGAAGATAGACTTACTATTTCAGCTGAGCAGCAGAAACTTATTTCCAATGCAACACGTATTCAAATTCTTCACCTTTTAAAAGACGAAGCACTCACTGCAAAACAAGTAGCTACGAAACTAAATAAATCTGCTGGTAGCGTACATTATCACGTTCAAATTTTATATGATGGAGGGTTACTTGAATTAGTAGACACGAAAGAAAAACGAGGAATTATTGAAAAATATTACAAGGCAAAATCCGCTCATTTCTATATTGAAGAAAGCGGCACAGAAGGAACGAATACAGGCAGTCATATTGTATCTCATTTATTTTTAACTCCAGAGGAATTACAACAGCTTACTTGGGAAGTTACACAAGTTTTATTACGATGGGAAAACAAAACCGCTCGTCAATCAAACTCTGAAGAGGAATACGCTATTTCCTGCAGGATAAAAAAACAATGAAAGAAAGGACCAGCTGCTCATGAAAAATAAATTATTATTATTGTCGGGAACAGGAATTTCTCGTTTAGGTGATTTTATGTATCTCATCGCCCTAAACGTAATGGTGTTACATAGCACAAATTCCCCTGCTGCTGTAGCAGGATTATGGATTGTCGGTCCAATTGCGACCGTTGTTACAAAAATATGGTCTGGTAGTATAGTAGATCGATTAAACAAACGATCTATTATGCTCATCACAGATATCATTCGGGCAGCTCTTATTGGCTGTGTTCCACTATTTGATTCTATTTGGGCCATTTATATGTTTATCTTTTTAACTCGCATCGCTGCATCATTTTTCGATCCAGCTTCATTCACCTATAAAATGATGCTCATACCTGCTGAAAAACGCGCTCAATTTAACGCTTGGAATAGCTTATTTACAAACGGAGCTTTCATTATCGGTCCAGCTCTTGCTGGAATACTTCTCACCACGCACTCAGCATCCTTTGTAATTTACTGCAACTCACTTTCCTTTCTACTTTCTACTATTCTCATTTATTTCTTACCTAATATTACATTACAAACAAAGCAAAACGAAGAAGTTACAAATACTTTCGTACAAACATTACGAAGTGATTGGAAACAAGTTTTTTCGTTCGCTCGAACGGAAACGTACATTATTCTCATATTCGTTTTATTTCAAGCGACTATGCTTGTCGCTATGGCACTTGATTCACAAGAAGTTGTTTTTACAAGACAAGTACTGTTTTTAACCGATATAGAATACAGCATGCTTGTTAGTATAACTGGCGCTGCTTACGTTTCCGGTTCATTTCTCGTCTCTCTCTTTTCCAAACGTTTACCAATTCAATATTGTATCGGATTAGGGACAATTTTCACAGCAATAGGCTATGTAATTTTCGCCTTTTCAAATTCATTTATAGTCGCGGCAGGCGGTTTCATTTTACTTGGCATTTCTTCATCATTTGCTGGTACTGGCTTTATCACATTTTATCAAAATAACATCCCTGTACATATGATCGGACGTATTGATAGCGTGTTTGATTCAATAAAAAGTTTCATCCAAATCTTTTTCATTTTAGCAATTGGGGCGTCCGCACAATTTCTTTCTGTTCAAATGACTGTAATAAGTAGCTCGTTACTCAGCCTTTTCCTTTCCTGTTTATTAGCAATCCGAGTAATGACGCCTTCACGAGAAAAATATTTTAAGGCTACAGGATCATCATTGGAATATTAACCGCAACATAACAAGCGGCGATTTGCTAGGTAGTAAGCCCTCACTGATTAAAGTTTTACTTTATGTTAAAATATTAATGAAATTTGATTATGTAGGAGGGCTTTTTTGAATACTATATTCATGTTCATTTGTATTATATTAGTAGCTTCTATTTTACAAACGAGTACCGGTTTTGGCTTTTCTATTATGGCAACACCTTTCTTACTCATGTTATTTCTACCACAAGAAGCTATACAAATAAATATCATTTTATCATTCATTATTTCTATATCACTCATTTGGAAAATAAGAATGGACATTGATTGTATTCTACTGAAAAGATTAATTGTCGGCAGTATAGTTGGTGTTCCTTTTGGTATTTTCATTTTCGTTTCCATTAACATCAACACGTTTAAATTAGCAATTAGCATCCTGCTCTTACTATTAACGTTGATGCTAATCTGTAACTTTAAGATTCAATCAACAAAATCTAGAGATTTCTTAGTGGGAGGATTATCCGGTCTTTTAACGACAAGTATCGGTATGCCGGGACCACCTCTGTTGCTGTACTTTACAGGAACTGATACAAAAAAAGAGAAGCTGAGAGCAACTACTTTAGCTTTTTATCTATTTATATATTTCATTAGTCTACTAACGCAAATACTCTTTAGTGGCACAAACAAGACAATTTGGGAATCAAGTTTTTACGCTATTCCAATCGTATTTCTAAGTTTGTATATAGGTCAAATTATTTTCAAATGGCTTAATCAACGGATTTTTAAAATATTTACGTACATCCTTTTAAGTTGCACGGGCATATATCTTCTTATTGAAAGTTTGCATTCGTTATAGAAGGTGCTTTAGTTTGTGTCATAACGGATAAGTTTTCAATATTTTTAAACGTGATAACAATAAAAAGCGGCTATTATGCCGCTTTTTATTTTCACTTAAACTAACGTTTCATCACAAATCTCTGTTACATTTTTAAAATATTGCAAGTTCTCCTTCGCTTCAGCTTCATTAAATAAGTTGAGTTGCCTCATTATTTCAGTAGCAAATTCAACGTACGCAGACCCTACCGCTGTTATTATTTTCCCATCAACAGTTACATCTTTGTTTTGTTTATATTCCCATTCATGTAAATGCGCTAACTGTTTTTCATCTGCTGTTAACGATGTTGAGAATTTCTTCTTATTCAGCACTCCTGCTGCATGTAGTAAAGATGTTCCTGCACAAATACCCGCTATCCATTTATTTTGCTTATGTAATTTATTCACGATAGATAACAATTGATCATTTTCTAAATGATCAAAAATATGTCCGCCTGGTACGATAAACACTTCATAGTCCTCTACTTCAATATGCTCCATAGAAACATGTGGTTGACACAAAAAACCTCCTTCTCCTGTAACTGTTTTTCCATCTACAGTTGCTGTTATTATTTCGAATTCCTTACTTATCAAAAATAAACTCGCTATATTCACTTCAAATTCTGCAAATCCATCAAATAAAAAGATTAAAGCTTTTTTCATATTATCTCCTCCCTCTATACTTATTCGAAGACAATCACCTTTCTCCTCCAAAAAAGGCAAACCTGCATCACAGGTCTGCCTTTTTACTCATTTCTTATTAAATCCTTTTTCACTTAAAAACTCTTTCATATGCATTCTTTTTTCTTTAGACATAAACGAACTCATCGATTCCGTCCATGTTGCGTTTTTCTTATTTGATGATCTTTCTTTATAATACGCGTTCATCGTTTCATCGTATTCATTTAATAATTCATCATATTTCTTTTCATCATATCCATTTTCATGAAGGATTGCTGCTATCGGTAAACGTGGTTTCACTCCGTGATTTTCATCTGGTACACCGACTGTCATTCCGAATACAGGATATACTTTATCTGGTAAATGAAGCAATTCGCTCACTTCTCTCGGATTATTACGAATACCACCAATATAACAAATACCGTATCCTAACGATTCTGCTGCTAACGCTAAGTTTTGCGCGAAAAGTGAAGCATCTACAGTTGCTACGATAAAGTCTTCTACTCCTTCATGCTTTATCTCTGTACCATGTTTTTCACATGCCATTTCAAGTCGTTTTAAATCTGCACAACAAACAAAGAATGCTGCGCAGTCCTTCACATGACGATTTCCGGATAACTCTGCTAGTTTCGCCTTTAAATCTTGATCGGTTACATATATAACAGAGTAAGCCTGTACAAAATGCGAGGAAGCAGCATGCTGCCCAGCTTGCACCATTCTTTCTACTACATCTTTCGGAATGGATTCTTCTTTATATTTACGAACTGAAACGTGTTGCTCCATTTTATGTATCATCTCATTCATGAAAATCACTCCTTTTTTCTCTTCCTAATGAAAAATTAACATATCTTTTCCAATATTCACAACTTATAAGCACAAAAAGAGCAATTCTTTTTGAATTGCTCTTTTTAAAAGATCTATTAATACGGTAAATGAAATTATATCGACGATTTTTTCAATATATCAACGATCCCCTGCACTATATCGACGATTTTTCAAATATATCGTCGATTCGACAAAGAATATCGACTTACTGACAAATAACGACAAACTTACTCCAAATTATTCCTTATCTTATTACGCTGTTTTCAACACTTTAACACCTTTTACGATATTCCAAATGAAGTAATAAATCCCTACAAGAATGAATACTGCATATGTGATCATGATCCCAATTCCAGCACCGTCAGATTGATTGAATCCTAAACCGTATATTCCTGATATCGCTAACCCTCCGAATAAAATTGCATACGGGAAAATATGTGACCAAAATGCTTTTTTCGCGTGATATTTCACTTCATCCTCTGCAACGAAGTACACGATAATTGGTAGTAAAAATGGTGCAAAAAAGATACTAAAGTAACATAGTGAAGATAATATATTATTTCCTTTCATCCGATTCACCTCTAAATAGTTTTTGTTATCTTCATTATGTCAGGAATCCATTCTAGAAACTATCGCTTTACCTTTCATTAAGATGACATATTTGTAAGATTCCCCTCAAAAAATCCCGCCTAGAATGCTAGGCGGAATCACTTTCTCTATATTCGATTCATAAACCAATATTGCGTAATGGCTAAATATTCACGTATATTCGATGGAATGACAATTCGCTTTGGTGTTTCGGCCGGAAGACCTTCTAATTGTAAACCTTGCTTAGCTGCTATTTTTTTCGCTCTAAACATATGGAAGTCATTTGTTACGATCATTCCTTTTTTCATATTGTCCGGAATTAAAGGTTTTGAGAATTTAATATTTTCATCTGTACTCGTTGACTTATCTTCCATTATAATGCGGTCTTCTGCAATTTTTAGTTTTATTAATTCATTTTTCATTGCTAATGCTTCTGAAATATCTTCCCCTTTTCCTTTCCCTCCAGACACAATAGCAATTACTTTCTCATGTGCTTTCAAATACTCAGCTGCTTTATCAATACGATATTGCAATGAGTACGATGGTTTCGTTCCGTTTACTTTCGAGCCTAATACAATGATATAATCAGCTTCATAGGTCGCATTCATTTGCCCATGCTTATAAATGTTATATTGTAAAAATCCCACATAAACGGCGCAAACCATTATAATTCCTATCATATACTTCATTATTTTTTTCTTTTTCATATCCATATACTCCTATGTTCTTTGCTTCTTTCATGATAATATCCATTTATTTGTTTGTATACAGACAAATTCCAATTCAACCTAATTTATCCTCTAAAAAGTAATATTTATATTTCTTTCGGGAACAGTAAGTACAACTTTGCACGAAGGAGTGTCTCTATTGCTTCTCTTTTTATGTAACGTATCGTTCTTTTTTATCTTATTTTTACTATCACTTAAGATGCTCGGTAAATCAGCTTTAGCACAACTAACGCCTCATGATTTTGGTGCTATTATCTTTTTATCTTATTTAGCTTTTCAGGCCATACCAGTCTCTGGTGCTTTGCAAGCTTTTCTCGGTATGGTCGTTATTACATGTTTGCATTTAATCCTTACAAAATTAAGCCTATTCAACAAACTAAATCGTTTCATTCTCGGGCACCCGATTATTTTAATTAAACATGGTGATATTATTTTTGAGAACTTACAAAAAAGTAGGTATCCCATTGCTGAATTACTTTCTAATCTTCGCGTCGCAGGATATCCAAGTGTTCATGAAATTGAATACGCTATTTTAGAAGCGAATGGAGCCATTAGCATTTTACCAAAGCGTGAACTTGTCCCATTAACTCCGAAAGATTTGAACATAGATGTTAAGTATGCTGGATTACCAATTGCCCTTATCGTTGATTCACAAATTCAATACGATAACTTAAAGTTAATTCATAAGGACGAAAAGTGGTTATATAAAGAATTAAAAGAAAAAGGCATCACAAATATTAAAAACGTTGCCTTTGCGTCTGTTCAAGAAACGGATGGATCTTTTGCTATTAGTTTAAAAGAATAAAAAATCCCCTTACTTACTCAAGGGGATTTTCTTTATCATATCGCTTCTTTCTCGCCTGCCATGTTTAATGGCACAGGATGTTTCATACGATTCATCGTAAATACGATAATCGCTGTCAATACTTCCGCTACTGGCATAACGAGCCAAATTCCGTTGATCCCAAATAATTTCGGCATAATCCATAATAATGGAATAATAAATAGCAACCCTCGGCTCATTATAATAAGTACTGATTTTGTCGTTTGTCGCACTGATTGGAAGTACTCTCCATACACAATGTTATAGCCTAAAAATACATATTGGATAAAGAACAAGCTCATACCTGTTAATGTTAACTCCAATAACTCTGGAGATTGGACATCAAATAGACCAATAATATATTTCCCGAAGAATAATCCGACAATTATTGCAACGCCTCCAAGTACAACTGCAATTTTCACTGCAAACTGCAACCCTTCACGAAGTCTCTCTGCTAAATTTGCACCATAATGGAAACTAGCAATCGGTTGTAATGCAGCACCTACCCCAAAGAATAATAGTAATGTCATTGCATGAATACTATTCACCATCGCATAAGAAGCGACTCCTACTTCCCCTGCATATTGAACGAATGCAATATTAAAACCAATCGTTACAATCGCTACTGTACTTTCTGCTGTAAAGCTCGGGAAACCGATTATCATAATTTGTTTTACTGTATCCCATTCAAAATGGAATTTCGTCCATTTTAAAATACTACTTTTTCTAAAGAAGTGTGTTAATAATACAAGGAAACCAACCGCTGCTGAAAGAATAGTTGCTGAAGCAGCTCCTGTTACGCCCCATTTAAAGATGAAAATAAAGATATAGTCAAACACTATATTTAATACAGCTGTTACAACTAAACCTGCCATTGCTAAATTAGGATTTCCATCATTTCGTATAAATGTACTTAAAATATTTTCTAAAACGTATATCATTCCAAATGTTAATAATACGTGTAAATAATCTAACGCATACGGTAAAATTACTTCATTCGCACCGAATACGTATGCTAAATCTTCTATTCTCCATAAGCAAATCGCCGCTAAAACGCCTACAATAATGACTGCTACCGTCATGGATTGAGTAAAAATAGACCTTGCTCTTTCAATTTTATTTTCACCTAATGCAATGGAATATAACGTTGCCCCGCCCATTCCAATCCATAATGAAATAGAGAAGAAAATTGAAAACGCTGGAATAGCCACGTTTACTCCTGCCAATCCATTTGCTCCAACTCCCCGACTAATCATTACCGCATCAATTACAATATTAACCGACATTAATACCATTCCTAGAACAGCTGGTATTAAATAAGAAATAAATAAACTTTTTATCGGTTTTTCTCTTAATTTTTCTGTTGCTTCCATACTATTATGCTCCTTTTTTCAACTCTCTTTCCTTAGTTTAAACCTTCAAGTAACTTGAAGGTCAATAGAGAATTTAAAAAATAGGTAACTTAATTATCGTATTTAATACCCATTTGTAATGATACGAGTGCTACAGCTTATTGTTTTATTTTTTTATGATAGGAATTTGAATTTCTGTTACTTGCTCCTCTGGATTTTCTGTTACAGACCAATCAATTAATCCAATCTCAATCGCATCTCCACTTACTTCATATCCTTCTTGATCAATGTACGCAAGTAATTCCTTATACGTTGCATCTGTTTCTTCATACGGTCCATGATGATAAGAACAAGCATATAAACCTTCCTTAATCTCATCTGAATTATGCACTTCATACGGCATATAATCCAAAAGAATAAACACGCTACTATACGCTTGAAACTCATTTTGCATGAATCCTTTTTTCGCAACTGTTACACCAATATCTCCAGAAAATAAACTATCATCCATTTGCCTCATATTTTTTTGCAACGAATGGATGTAGTACTCAAACATATCATCCGTCGTATTCGGAGCAACCGCAATGGCTGTTATTTTTCGCCGCGGGATCTCTTTTATTACCATTTGTTTAGCTTTTGCTTCTGTTGCTTCCTTAATCAAATGAATTCTATGCTCCATTTTCGCCAAAGCATACTCAATTTCTCTTTGTTTTTTCAACATCATTTCTTGTTGTTTTTCCAACAAATTGAGTGCGTATGCTGGATTTCTTTCATCAATATATTTCTTAATTTCCTTTAATGGAATATTTAATTGGCGTAAAAACTTAATCGTATCTAATAGTGAAAATTGATCGATTGTGTAATAGCGATAATTTGTTTGTGGGTCCACAATGGACGGATGAAAAATTCCTTTTTCATCATAATAACGTAAAGTAGATTCCGCTATATTATGCATTTTTGCCATTTCTCCAATTGTAAAGCGTTTGTTTAATAACATCTTTTATTCCCTTCCATTTCTATTTATTTCATTATATGTTCATACTATCTTCAAAACAAAAAAGAATTCCCTTAAGAGAATTCTTTTTATTCATTATTACACCTCTATAATTATAGGAAGAATCATCGGTTTTCTTTTCGTACTCGTATATATATACTTCCCTAAAACTTCTCTTACTTCTCTTTTCAAAATACCCCAGCTATTCACTTTCTCTTTCTTTACATTATTAATCGTAATAACAGCTAATTTATTTAATTCCTTCAAAAATTCTTCTGAATCACGAACATAGACGAATCCACGAGAAATAATATCAGGACCTGAAATTATTTCTCCATCCACTTTATTAAAAGTAATAACTATAACGAGCATTCCATCTTCTGAAAGTTGTTTTCGATCACGTAATAATGCATTTCCAACATCACCAATTCCTAATCCATCTACATATATATTTCCTGCTTGTATTTTTCTCGATTGAATTGCCACTTGATTACTTATATCTACAACATCTCCATTACGAACGATAAAGATATTTTCTTTTTCGACACCAATTGATTCCGCTAGCAAGCTATGGTGATGTAGCATTCTAAACTCTCCATGAATGGGGAGAAAATATTTTGGCTTCATTAATGTGAGCATTAACTTTAATTCTTCTTGATATGCATGGCCAGATACATGGACTCCAGTAGAACTGCCTGATCCGTAAATCACTCTTGCCCCTAATGCAAATAAGTTATCGATAATTCGCGAAACATTACGTTCATTTCCTGGAATAGGAGTCGCAGCTATAATAACTGTATCTTCTGGTAAAACATCTACTTGCCTATAGTTTCCACTAGCTAAACGCGCTAAAGCTGCCATTGGTTCTCCTTGACTTCCTGTACAAAGTATTGCGACCTGCTTTGGATCTAAATTATTTACCTCATTTGCTTCAATTAGCATACCTTCTGGAATATTTAGATACCCTTTCTCTAGAGCAACTTCTACTACATTTACCATACTTCTCCCGAGCAAAGCCAGTTTTCGATTTGTTTTTATACAAGCTTCAACTATTTGCTGAACACGATTCACATTAGAAGCAAAAGTAGAAATAATCACTTTCCTATTTGCTTTCATAAATATTTCCTCTATCCGTTCCCCTACCGACCTTTCTGATGGGGTAAATCCAGGTCGTTCTGCATTTGTACTTTCAGATAGTAAAGCTAATACACCTTCACTACCTATTTTAGCCATTTTATGAATATCAGGATGTTGATTATTAACTGGTGTTAAATCAAATTTAAAATCACCTGTATGTACTATAGTACCTTCTGGTGTATGAAAAACAATACCGAGGCAATCTGGAATACTATGATTCGTTTTAAAAAAAGTTGTCTTAATAGCACCGAAATCAATTTCTGATTCTGAATGAATAACGATTAATTCTGTATCATCTTGAAGGTTATGTTCCTTTAATTTAATTTCAATTAAACCTAACGTTAACTTCGTCGCATAGATTGGTACGTTTAGTTGTTTTAAAAAATATGGTATTCCCCCAATATGGTCTTCATGTCCATGCGTCACGACTAATCCGCGAATTTTTTCTTTATTTTCTTGTAAGTAGGTGACATCTGGAATGATTAAATCAATTCCTAATAAACTTTCATCTGGAAATTTTGATCCACAGTCAATAACGACAATATCATTTTCAAATTGAATAACATACATATTTTTCCCTATTTCATTTACTCCACCTAAAGCAACGATAGACAAGTTATTTTTTAATGACTTCAAATGATAAGTCCTCCCTTTCACATTTATAATTCGTGAAATAGCATTTAGGCTTTATTATTTGTAATGAAAAAGGACTTCATACTATTTCATACATATATAAATTCACACGCTACTCTTATATGTATATCCCCAATTACACAGTCTCTCTCTAAAAAAGCCCCCATTTTTTCATTGATTTTTTGTAAAATCTATTATATATTAATTACAGGTTCAAATTACAAGTTCAAAAGAACTTGTAATCAGACCCTTTGTTTAATGGGTTTTACATATTTTCATTAGGCAAATTCCGAGAAATCGTATGATAAAAATAAAAATGATAAGGAGAGGATCCGATGGAATTCGAATTTTTCTTTCAAATTGCACTTATTTTATTAAGTACAAAGCTTGCTGGTGATCTTAGTGTTAGATTAGGTCAACCTTCTGTACTAGGTAAATTAATTGTCGGTATCGTTATCGGTCCAGCTGTATTAGGTTGGATTGAAAACTCAGAACTTCTAACACAATTAAGTAATGTTGGTGTTATTCTTTTAATGTTTATGGCAGGACTTGAAACAGACTTAGAGGAATTAAACGCAAATCGTAATTCTTCTTTAGCTGTTGCACTCGGAGGTATCATTCTTCCATTCGTAGGTGGTTACGTTTCTGGTCTTATTATGGGAATGGAACAAGGAAATGCTGTATTTTTAGGATTACTTCTATGTGCGACAAGTGTTAGTATTTCCGTACAAACACTTCGCGATTTAGGAAAGATGAAAACACGTGAAAGTACAACTATGCTGGGCGCAGCTGTATTTGATGACATTCTTGTCGTTATTTTATTAGCATTTGCAATGAGTTTCCTAGGTACAGACGATGTTAACTTAACAATGATTATCTTGAAGAAAGTTGTATTCTTCGCTTCTATTATTTTAATCGGATGGAAAGGTGTTCCTGCGATTATGCGCTGGTTATCACCACTACGCGTATCTGAGTCTATCGTGAGTGCGGCTCTTATCATCTGTTTCTCATTCGCATATTTCGGCGAACTATTAGGAATTGCTGGTATTATCGGTGCTTTCGCAGCTGGTATCGCAATTTCTCAAACGAACTACAAACATGAGGTAGAAAAGAAAGTAGAACCAATTGCTTACGCTATGTTCGTTCCAGTATTCTTCGTAAGTATCGGTATGAATATTACATTTGACGGTATTGGCGATCAAATTTGGTTCATCCTAGCATTAACAGTAATCGCTGTATTAACGAAACTAATCGGTTGTGGCTTAGGTGCACGAATGACTGGATTTGACGCTAAGTCTTCTGCAATTATCGGTTCTGGAATGGTTTCTCGTGGTGAAGTTGCACTTATCATCGCAGGAACAGGACTTTCTTCAGGTCTACTAGCACAAGATTACTTTACAGCTATCGTTATTGTCGTTATTTTAACTACAATGATTACACCACCAATGTTAAAATACACTTTTGGTGCAAAAGATAAAGCAATGAAAGCAAGTAAATAAGTTTAATAAAAAAGAAGCTTACTATCTTATAAGATAGTAGGCTTCTTTTTCGTTTTATCTTTAAACAATCCCGTTCGTTTTTAACCATTTTTCAAAAATAATTCGTGCTTCATCATCATCAATATCATTACGAAATGAATACACCATAATGCCATAATCATCTACATATTCACCTAGCTTCATTTCCTCCACTTTCTTATAGAAATCGTCTACCTCATAGTGTGGAATATACGCATCCCAAACTGGTTCATGTATTCTTTTGTACGCTGTCACTTCTAAATCATATCCATCTTCATAATATCCGATGTGATAATGTTGACTAGGATCATATTTCTTCATAATAATTCCCCTCCCTTTGAAAACGTATCATATTTCACCTAATAAAGTGAAACTTTAATCAGCCTTCACCAATCGGACTTTAATGGGATATACAAAAGCGAGCTGTAATCACAGCTCGCTCGATTCATTAAATGCGTTCCATCGCTGTCTTCAACGTTCCAACAACAAAGGCAATTTCTTCACTTGAAATAACAAGTGGTGGCGCTAATGTTAAGACGTTATTATATCCTGCTGTTGTCATACCGTTTCGCCCTATTATTAACCCTTTTTCTTTACAAGCATTTACAACACTTGCAATTTTGTCGTTATCAATTGGCTCTTTCGTCTCTTTATCGTTTACTAGTTCAATTCCCACTAGTAGACCTTTTCCTCTAATATCTCCAACAAGTGGGTGCTCCCCAATTTCTTCTTTTAATTGCTCTAATAAAAGAGAACCCATTTGTGCAGATCGCTCAATTAAATTTTCATTTTCCATAATTTCTAAGTTTTTAAGTGCTAGTGCACAAGCTGCAGGATTTCCACCAAATGTATTAATATGACGGAAGAATTCATATTCTCCCTTTCCTTTAAATGCTTCATATATTTCTTTTTTCACAGCTGTTGCTGATAATGGTAAATATGCACTCGTAATGCCTTTTGCCATTGTAATAATATCAGGCTTCACATCATAATTCATAAATCCAAATGCCTTTCCTGTACGTCCAAAACCGCAAATCACTTCATCGCTAATAAGCAGGGCACCGTGTTTTTGACACGTTTCATGAACAGCTTTCATATAGTCTTGTGGCGGCATTAAAATGCCTCCGCCTGTAATAATTGGTTCCATAATAAAAGCTGCAATCGTTTCACTTAGTTCCCATGTCATGACCCGATCTACTTCTTTTACACATTCTACATCATAAATGTTCTCTCTTTCTATTCCAGGCATACGATAACAATCTGGCGGCGTTACATGTATAAATCCTGAAGCAAATGGCTCATATTGATATCTACGCTGTGCCTGTCCCGTCGCTGCCATCGTTGCCATTGTATTCCCATGATAGCCGCGGTAACGTGACATAAATTTATAACGATGTGGTTCACCTTTTTGCGCATAGTATTGTCTTGCTATTTTAAAAGCTGTTTCGTTCGCTTCCGAACCACTATTAGAGAAGAAAATAACATACTCTCCTCCAAGCCATTCATTTAATTTTTCTGCAAGCTTTATAGCCGGTTCATGTGATTGTGACATCGGAAAGTATGATAATGTTTGTAATTGCTTATAGGCTGCCTCTGCAAGCTCTTTTCTGCCATATCCACTATTCACACACCAAAGACCACTCATACCATCTAAATATCTTTTTCCTTGTATATCTTCAACCCAGCACCCTTCTGCTTTTGCCCCTACCATTGTACTATTTGGACTAAAGGGACGCATTCCGTGCCAAACATATTGCTCATCTTTTGCCAATAATTCATCAGTCTGTTTCGTTTTCATCATTTCTTCCACCTTCCATAACAACTTATTTTTCACAAAAGCTGCGCTGGTACCATGATGATTTAAATTTCTCCCTGCTTATTTTCATTCCACAAAATTAAGACAAATCCTACTTACAAAGCAGTATTATTTACAAGAAAATGACAAAAGAAAAAGGAGCTTTTCTTATCTATCGAAAAGCTCCTCTTTTTTAATGCGAAGACGCGTCACTAATACCATGCCCAGTATTAGATTTCACGAGAATTTCATCAAATTTCGCTGCATCTTCTTTCTTACTAGATAAAACAGTTCCTAAATACGCTGCAAGAAATCCGAGCGGAATCGAAATAATTCCAGGTGTCGTATATGGGAATATCGCTTCCCCAACAAATATAGCTTTTCCAGCTACAGGGTTCCATACATTTGGGCTTAACGCTACAAGAACAATAGCTGATACAAGACCAACAATCATACCAGAGATGGCACCTGTTGTATTGAAGCGCTTCCAATATATTGTGAATAATATAACTGGCAAGTTTGCACTCGCTGCAACTGCAAACGCTAACGAAACTAAAAATGCTACGTTCAACGTTTGAGCAAATAACGCTAGTATAATAGATAATACAGCTACTCCAATAGACGCATAACGAGCCATGGATACTTGCTCTTTTTCCGTTGATTTCCCCTTGCGAATAATTTCATTATAAAAATCATGTGCGAATGCGGATGCTGCTGTTAATACAAGGCCTGCCACTACAGCTAAAATCGTTGCAAAGGCAATTGCTGATACGAAAGCAAATAAGAAATCTCCGCCCAATGCTTTAGCTAATAAAGGTGCTGCCATGTTACCAGCTGGATTTGCTTTAATAATTGCCTCATTTCCTACAAACGCCGCTGCCCCAAATCCTAAGAAAATCGTCATAATATAAAATGCGCCAATTAACCATGTCGCATATACGACAGATTGACGTGCCGTTTTTGCATCACGTACTGTAAAAAAGCGGACAAGAATATGTGGTAACCCTGCTGTACCAAGGACTAGTCCTAAATTTAAAGATAGCGTATCAAGACCATCTTTATACTTTACACCGGGATTTAAAAAAGAATCTTTTAACGGAGTAGCTGTTTTCATTTGCGCGAACATTTCCGTCACACTGAAATTAAATTTGGCGAAAACGATTACAGAGATAATAAATGTACCAGCCATAAGTAATACAGCCTTAACGATTTGTACCCAGCTCGTCGCAGTCATGCCACCAAAAATAACATACACAGTCATAAGTGTACCAACGATTAATACAGATGTTGTATATTCGATTCCTAATAATAATTTAATAAGTGCACCCGCACCAACTAATTGTGCAATCATATAAAAAATGGATATCGTCATCGTATTAAGCGCTGCAACTCCGCGAACTTTTTTCGCATCAAAACGCGCCGCAATCATATCTGCTAATGTGTATTTTCCCAAGTTTCTAAGCGGCTCTGCAACTAAGTATAGTACAACTAAATAAGCAACTAAGAAACCGATACTATAGAAGAAACCATCAAACCCAGTTAACGCGATCGCTCCCGCTATACCAAGAAAAGACGCAGCAGACATATAATCTCCCGCAATGGCCAGACCATTTTGCCAACCAGTTAATCCCCCTCCAGCTGTATAAAATTCACTCGCATTTTTCGTTTTCTTCGATGCAAAATAAGTTATGACGAGTGTACCAAGTACGATGATTAAAAATAGTGCAAAAGCGGTTGTATTCAAAGTCAGCCCCTCCCTTTTTGCATCTCTTGCAGAATATTTTGTGAGATTTTATCAAAGGATTCAGCTTTTTTGCTGTAAATCATACATAATGACCACGTCATAATAAATTGTGCAAAAGCAAATATCCACGCCCACGTAACATCACCAAATGCCGGTGTATTGAGTACCTTTGAATACGATGTTAAAATAGGTAACGCAATAAAAAAACTTAAAAAGAAAATACTCATTGGAACGATGAACTTCTTTTTCGTATTTAATAACAATTGAAATTCTTCTGACTGAACAACCTCTGTATAATTCACCTCATTTTGTAACTTACGTGCTGACGTATCATCTCGTTTCATTCTCTAATCCCCTCTCTTACTGAAAGTACAATTCCCCCTTGTATACCCAAAAACTAAATTTTATAAATATTCAGAAACTTATTTTCATTTTAGACAATCCATACATTCCTGCAAAGATTTTTCGATAGACATTTTTCGGCATTTTCCCCTAAGTTTTTAATATACTTTTTCAACATAAAATTTACGTGCCAGTGAAGCTTTCATACTCATTAAAACAAAATAAAAAAGTAGTGCTTATCGCACCACTTCTGTTTTTTTCTCTTTTTCTAAATTACGAGCTGTTTCGCTTAATTCAACGTCTTTTCCATCTTTAAGTGTTCCAAATATGAAATCGAATACTGGATTTGAAACACCAAACCAAAACTTTTCATTTTTATAATGGTGTAATATATGCTGTTTTTTTAGCCACCTACCAAACTTAGTGACGGGACGAATTGGCTTATGTGCAATATAATGTTTCCATTCATAAACGAGAAGCATAATAATCATTCCGATTCCGAATGAAAGTGTAATGGTAACACTTTTTGTTATCACGTATGATATAAGTAAATATATAGTAAAACTCGGTATACTAAACCATACAGGCAAAAATAAAAGTTTTAAATCATCTGGATATACGTGATGGTCATAATGTAATCTTCTTAGCATTTTTAATAAAAATACGTTTTTAGGTGGTTTTAAATGAAATAAAAAACGGTGTGTCATATATTCGTTTAGCGTATAAAAAATAATCCCAAACAAACATGCTAACAAACCGATCCATGTGAAAAATTGCATTTTTAAAATAATGATAAAAACAAATAAAATACTATACATAATAACGATATCATGTTGTAAAAAGAACTCTTTCCCCACCCTCTTCATCTTCCTTCCCCCTTTTCAAAAAAAACAGTCGCAACATATCGTTACGACTATTTCTTTTCTATATCTTATTCTATACACTTTACAAATTTGCCTGTTGCTCTATTGTCGAGAAAAAATTGTTCGGTCCAAATATATTTTGCTTTGGAATAATATGTTCCACCGCAAACACTGTTACTTCTCCTCTTTGTACCTCTCCAATGATAAGTCCAAATATTTCATGATTTACAGCAAACGTTGGTTGCTTTGTTTGTAATAATCTTGCTGCATTATGAAATACTGCTTCATATAGTGGATTTCTATCAGTAATTTCTTTTCTGATTTTTGGTGCTAACGTAATAATGATTTCTTTTCCGTCAATAGTGGTTCGATACATAAAAATCTCCCCTTCAATCTTATGTGAACAACTGTAAAGCTTTGTATGCAAAATGGATAGAATATCCTACTAAAATAATACCTGCTCCGGCTGTTATATAGCCAAGTGCTTTTTGCTTTAATAAAGTTCTGCCAAAATGGACAGAAAAGGCAATATTTACATTCCATAAAATAATACCAACGATAATACAAAGACTGTACAAAAAGGCTTCTTGTTTCGTTACCTTCGTAAGCAATGAGCTAAGTGTACTTCCGTATATACCAAACCAAAAAACAAGATTTAATGGATTGGATATCGCAATTAAAAAACCTGCCATAAACGATTGTTTAAGGCCGCCTACCTCTTCTTTTTTATATTCCATATTCGATTGAGAAATTCCTTGTTTTACACTTTGAAATCCTAAATAAAATAATAAGAAAAACCCTGTGCAATACATAAAAGCTTGTACATATGTATACATAAACAGAGAAGATAAACCGAAATAGATGAGAAGCATAAACAAAATATCTGCTGTCATTCCACCAATTCCAACAACCCACGCATGCCAAAAACCTCGTTCAATTCCTCGTTTTAACATTTCAATATTAATCGGACCTACTGGCGCAGCTAATGAAATACCTAATACAATTTGTTGTATAATTGCTCCAAACATCACTCTATCCTTTCTACTTCCTTTACTATTAAGTAATGATGTAATGATTAAAAATAGACTAGCTTTCATCAAAATATTTACTATTAAAATACCCTTTTTTATCCAAAATATGCAAAAGAGCCATCTAGATGATGACTCTTACTTTTCTATCTTATGAAGAAAAGGACATTTTCCTTTTAACGGTTCTACATCGTCTCCTATAAAGTATTGTTTCCATTCACGATGATCCGGATCACCATAATGACTAATGTTAGGATGTTTCGGCAGCTGATCCCACTTTTCAACTCGCTCACGGACCGTTTGCCTAGAATATGCTCCTTTAGGACGATCCCCTTCTAATCCATCAAATATAGTACGTGGCTGAAATCCAATAACGAGAGAATTTCCTAAATGCCTAGTTTTTCGTTGTTTATAGGCTGGTGCGTTTCCAAATGCGAATATCGGTTCCCCGCCAAATGAAAATTCCCATAAGTAATGGTCTGGGTCTTCAGGAATTTGCTTTGGCCATGTTTCCTTATCGTTTTCATGTAAATATTGTAGTACTTTCCAAAAGTAATCACGGTAATATTCCAGTGATTGCTCCTCACATTCCGGTTCTACAAAAAGAAAAAAGCCTCTTCTTACAATTGGACGCTCTTTCATTAACTCTAAAAAAGATAACATTGTATGTGGCAAATGACTCCAATCATTATGAGAGAGAAATGAATAACGAAGTTCGTTCTTTTTTAAAGCTGTTAAGCCGAAATAACACGGAAAAGTTGGTTCTAGCACAACACTCGAAAAATTTTGAAATTCCTTTGCAACCCAATTCGGTATGTCGTTTCTCGTTCTCATTCCTTCATTATCTAATAAATAAGACTCATTCATTCTTTCACCTCATTATGTATAGCGTTCAATTAAGACTATTACATACTCGGCCTGTCCTATACCTATTAAAAAATTTGGCTAAAAAATTATTTAAAAATACAAAAAAATAAAATCGCTTACTTGACTAAATTCTCCCAATTCGTGTATATTTAAATTAATCATTTAGCAGAATATTCAAGATTATAGCATTTTTAGTTTATATTATCTTTTCAAATGAATTTCACTAAATGAAAAAACGTAAATGTTTTCTAGGAGGAATTGTAACATGCAAGGAAAAGTAAAATGGTTTAACAACGAAAAAGGTTTTGGATTTATCGAAATTGAAGGCGCTGACGATGTATTCGTACATTTCTCTGCTATTCAAGGCGAAGGCTACAAAGCTTTAGAAGAAGGTCAAGAAGTATCTTTCGATATCACTGAAGGAAACCGTGGACCTCAAGCTGCTAACGTAGTAAAACTTTAATCCAACATATGACAGGAGGTTACCTTACTTGGTAACCTCCTTTGTTATTCCTTTGTATATTTCCGTTTTCCAGAGCAAAAACTATGTGAAATGCGCACTATACAAAGGAGGAATTATTAATGGGATCAGAAGTAAATGATTTTGAAGAAGTGAAATTCCGTGTAGAAACAGCACAAAAAATGGTAGGATCAGCGACAATTTCAATGGATCCAGATACATTAGAACATGCGACTACTGCTGTAGAAGCAGCTCGCTCTCAGCTTGAAATTATGAAATCTGTTGCAACTGATTTAGATGAGCCATTTTTAATGAATGAAGAAAAGAAATTAAATAAATGTGAGCATCAACTAAACGAAGCAAGACACTAAAAAACATCCAGAGAGTTCTCTCTGGATGTTTTTTCATGACAACTGTTCCCCATACTTTTTCAATGTTTCTCCAACTGTACATTGTCTTATACAAAAGGAATGAGCGTAATACTTACTATTTGTCTTTCGATTATGTTCTCGCAAAAAACATCCTTCACAATACGTTTCTAATAAGTCATTTACCTCTGTAATGAGTTGCTTTTTATCCACCTTTGCACCTCTCTATTCGGTTATTTCTTTATGACTATCAATCACTGTTCCTTCTAATGCTTGCGTAGCTAATTGATGTGCTTCTTTATTTTGTTTTCTTGATATAGGCTCACATACAAGTTTTAATTTCATTTGCTTCGCCTTTTGCTCAATTTGGTCTAAATAATGATTTAAATGTTCATCATAACAAGGCCATTCTCCAGCCAATTGCTGCAGTACAACTTGAGAATCTCCGCGAAGCGTGACCGCTTCATACTTAATCCCTAATTCCTCGAGTATATTCATACTATATAATAGTGATGCATATTCGGCTTCATTATTATCATATATACCTTCTATATATGCATTGCGGCGAATTCGGTAGGTTTTATTTCCTTTTTTATAGTACACACATATACCTACTCCAGCTTCTTTCGTCTGCACATCATAACCACCATCAAAATAAACGAGTATTTCTTGAGGCTCATCCTCCACTTGCTTACTCAGTTTTTTCATTTCTTTTAATGACCATTCTGCATCCATTTCATCGTAAAATAATAATTCTTTCACTCTTCCTGTTTTCTCGAAATCCTCTGCAAATTGAAGTACTTCTTCTATGTTCATATAATCTGTCGTTAATTCCGTCTGCAAACCGCGCTTTGTTTTATACAACCAATGAATTTTATATTTCATACTAGATTCCCCTTATATAAGACTTCTTATATGTAGCCAGCTAATGAAAGCCTCACTTTATTTTATTATATTTTATCAATAGTCACAGCATTATATTCAATGTGATTACATACAAAAAGAGCTATCCCTATAGGAATAGCTCTTTCATCTATTACATAAATCTTTCAAATTGTACTCGTTTATTAATCCAGTACATTACAGGCATACCAATCGCCATGACAACAAATTCACCGATTGCACATGTTAACCAAGTCAACATAAATGGTAAATCAAATGCAAGATGAAGTTCAATTGCAATCATAAACATTGTAATTGTAAAAATAACTGTATTAAAAATCATACGAGCCCAAACACCTTTAATAAATCGCATAGAAATAATCGTTGCAACTAATGCAAGAATAGATTGCCCTACTCCAAATACTAAATCGTAAGCGATCATAGGTGAGAAAAAGAGATTCGTTAAAAATACACCTAATACAATTCCGTAAATTGCTTTCTTATTAAATACAACGAGATGATTAAACATCTCTGAAATACGAAACTGTACATTCGTAAAGCCAAATGGCTGAATAAGCATAGAAACAGCAATATATAATGCCGCTAAAATACCATTACCGACTAAAGTTCTAATATTCATGACAAAATCTCCTTAGTTTTTTTACGTGGGATGGTTTCGAACCACGTTATTCGTTTTTTAAGCAACAAGATTATATTTTACGCGGTAGCCCCCCTTTCGTCAATAGATTCCTACCATGAACTACCCTTTTTCTTTTAGACAACGTATAATGAAATATATGAAAGATTTAGGAGGTTTTACTTCATGACTGCAACAATTCAAAATGAAAAAGTGATCGTTACCATCTCTGACAAAGGTGCAGAATTACAAAGCGTTCGCTTAAAAGAAGACAATACAGAATACTTATGGCAAGGTGATGCTACTTATTGGGGACGCCGTGCACCAATTTTATTTCCAATCGTCGGCCGATTAGTAGATAATACATACTACGTAGATGGTAAACCTTATTCTTTAACACAACACGGCTTTGCTCGTGATCTTACATTCTCTGTAGAACAACAAAGTGAAACGAAAATCACCTACATTGTAACTAGTAATGAAGAAACATTAAAAAAATACCCATACGAATTCGAATTACTCGTTTCTTATGAACTAGACGGACAAATCGTTCATGTAACATATGAAGTGAATAACCCTGCTTCAAAAGAGATGTTCTTCTCAATCGGAGCACATCCTGGTTTCAATTTCCCGTTATTAGATGGCGAATCATTTACAGATTATCATCTATCTTTTAATGGTTCTGAGCGCTTAGAAACAAGCGTATTAGAAGGACCTTACCTTTCAAATAAGAAGCAACTAATCGCTGAAAGCACGAATGAATTGCCACTTACATACGACCTATTTAAAAATGATGCGCTTATTTTTGAAAATATGAATACGGATGAAATCTCTATTCGTTCTCATAAACATAATAAATTTGTAAAAGTAGAATTTGACGGATTCCCATTTGTCGGCGTATGGACACCAGGCGAGAACGCACCTTTCTTATGTATTGAACCTTGGTACGGAATTGCTGATGAAGTAAATCCAGCAAAAGATTTCAAGGAAAAAAAAGGAATTCAATCTTTACAAGCGAATGAAACATTTACATGTCGTTATAGTATTACAATCGGCTAAGTTACTCTATCCCCTACTTCAAAGAAACATATAAGTAGGGGATCATCTTATCATTTGGAGGTTTCTCATTTTGATTGAAGTATATATTGATGGTGCATCAAAAGGAAATCCTGGTCCTTCTGGTGCAGGTGTGTTTATTAAAGGGGTTCAACCCGCTGTACAATTATCATTGCCCCTTGGGACAATGTCCAATCATGAAGCAGAATACCACGCTTTACTTGCGGCATTAGAATATTGCATGGAGCATAATTATAACATTGTCTCTTTTCGTACAGATTCGCAACTTGTGGAGCGAGCTGTCGAAAAAGAATACGCAAAAAATAAAATGTTTGCACCACTATTAGAGGAAGCATTGCGGTACATAAAAAGTTTCGATCTCTTTTTTATTAAGTGGATTCCAAGTAGTCAAAATAAAGTTGCTGATGAGTTAGCTAGAAAAGCTATCTTACAAAATTAACGGGGGTATGAGTGTGAAAAAAGATTGGATTGCTCCTCTTGCTTTATTATTTGTGTCTTTTATTTGGGGAGCTACGTTTGTTGTCGTTCAAAATGCTATGTCTTTCGTTGAACCATTTACTTTTAATGGTATACGTTTTTTATTCGCTGGAATTATTTTATTATTCGTTCAAATGATTTTCTCAAAAAAAACTTCAAAACAAGATATAAAACAGAGTAGCCTCGCTGGATTAACCGTTGGATTCTTTTTATGCGTTGGCTATGTCTTACAAACATTCGGCTTACTTTATACAACTTCTTCAAAAGCAGGTTTCTTAACAGGGCTTAGTATCGTTATGGTACCAATTCTGTCTTTTATCTTTTTAAAACAAAAAGCTACCATTTTTATCGTAATTGGCATTGCTGTAGCAACAGCGGGTTTATATTTATTAACAGCAGGTGATTCTTTTCAATTAAACATTGGAGATATACTCGTTCTCGGTTGTGCAGTTGCTTTCGCTGCTCATATTCTCGTTAACGGCTTCTTCTCTAAAAAAATATCACCTTTATTGTTAAGCACATCGCAAGTATTAGCTGTCGGTATGTTTTCTTCTATTTGCGCCTTTTTGTTTGAAGATTGGGAAAAATTATTTTCAGTAGCACTATGGACGAATTCTTCCTTTTTATTTGCTCTATTTCTAACTTCCCTGTTCGCGACATCCATTGCTTTTTTCATTCAAACATCAGCACAAAAACATACGTCTCCAACGAGAGTAGCAATTATTTTCGCAATGGAGCCTGTTTTCGCTGCCTTAACAGGCGTGCTCGTTGCAAACGAACAACTTTCTATTTCCGCTATTATCGGATGCCTCTGTATTTTCCTAGGCATGGTTTTTGTTGAATTACCTTCTAAAACAAAAAAAGAAGCGCAGGCTGCGTAAAGTTACGATTGTAACTTCCGCATAAAAGCCTTAGCGCTTTTTTTATCTGTAATCTCTTCTTCTTTCAATCGTTCTAATAACGCAACAAAATAACTGCCATCAAACTGCAATTGATGCTTAATTGTCGCTTCTATTGCTGCGTTTACAATGCCATCAGATGCACCCGTATATCCTTGTCCGAACATAATAAATCCTTGTGCTTCCTCTGATAATTTAAATCCTTTCGTATGTAAGAATGAAAGATAATCTTCTACTGTTTGCATGTTATTCCCACCTACTCAAAAATTCTCCACTTCCTATCATACATGTTTTTATACGCCATGAGAATGAAATTTCTTTGACAACTTTGTAAATCAATCGTCTACTTCGCTTATAAATGGAGGATTTCTTTACAATATGAAGGAATATGTACAGTCGAACTTATTCCATATTAAAGGGGAGACATGATGAAACAAGCACTATTAATTATCGATGCGCAGCAAGAATTAATGGATGGAAATGAACAAGAAAGTGAAGTTTTTCGTAAAACCGAATTATTATCTACATTAAATACAGCCGTGCAGAAAGCAATAGATTCCAATGCCCTTATTGTTTTCGTAAGAGATATCGATGTTGCTTCTGGTAGTGGCGTAGGCTTTGAAGTACATAATAAAATTCAAGTACCTCAGTCTGCAATCCTTATTAATAAAGCAGCAACAAATGCATTCTATGGCACTTCTTTACTTGAACTCTTAAAAGAAGAAAAGATTAACCATATTGTTATCGGTGGATGTAAAACAGAGCATTGTATTGATACCGCTGTAAGGACAGCAACTGTACAAGGATTTGATGTTACATTAATTAAAAACGGTCATTCCACAACTGATTCTGACGTATTGTCTGCCGAGCAAATTATTGGTCATCACAATAAAACTTTACATGGGCATTATAACGTTGATCATTTTTCTATGGTGAGAGATGTCGAGGAAGATCTCTTTCAGCCAATTCATGACCAATATCGTGATTAAATGAACTAAAAAAGAATCCTTACGTGAAAAGGATTCTTTTTTAGCCAAAAATTTGCGCTGCAATACTGTATAGTTCTCCATTTCTTTTCAATAATTGATCACTATTTTTCAACATTATGAGTGGTATATTCGCCTTTTTAAAACCAGCAATCTCTAACTCTTTCAGAAAATCGTCCTTTCCTTCTGTTACATCTATTCTTAATCTCCCATTATGTCCCCTTGCTAAAGCATGTACAATTCTCATTGCCACCGCATCATTTTTAGCAACAACCGGCCCTATTATTTTATATTCTGTTGTTTATATGTTTAAACCGTAACCTAATACATTTTGTTCCTTATCCTTTACAACGACACATTGTTCACTTTGCATCATTCTTTTCTTTAAAAACTCTTTTCTATTTGTTCCAAACGCATATTCATCTAATTTTATTATTTCTTCTAAATCACACTCCTCATAATTCATCATATACTCTTCATTTCTCATACAATAATTATTCACATTGTACGAGTTACATATGTATTTAGAAACATAACTTACTGCTCTAAATCCCAATTTTTCATATAAAGGTTTCCCTTCATCCGTAGCAATAAGCATAATAGGAGTTTGAGCCGATACGCTCTTCATGCATGCATTCGTTATCGCCTTTCCAATCCCTCTTCCCTTATAATCAGGATGTACAATCACCATTCCGATAGACGCTAATTTCTCCCCATATAATATTATTGCCGCGCTAGCAATTAATTCCCCTCTCCCATTCCAAACGCCGTATACAATCCCTGCGTTAAAAATAGTCTCAATTTCTTCTCTGTTATAATCCCATCCAATATAAGAAGATAATGATACAATATTCCCTGTTTTTTCTTCCCTAAGACGCTCCACCCTAATTTCCAATTCAATCATACTCCATTCCCTTATCTAGACATTTAAATCCATCTTCCCAATTCAACTCGTACATGTTTCCTTTTATTTATCACACACATATCCTATTTTGACCAAGACTATATTGTAAATGAGGTGACAACATGCCCATTACGAATCGATTTTCTACCACCACTAACGGCGCACTCGCTATTACAGGAAATACTTTAGGCTTAAGTAAAATTAGTAATCAAAACCGTGCTGGTACAATCGGGGCAATTGGTGCATTCGCAACTACGAATACCGCTTTACAAGTACCTACTTTTCCTGCTGGTACAACGTTAAACTATACACAAAATAGTTCTACCGCTCTTTTAAATATACCTGCCGGTAGTACAATTCTTTACGCAGAACTCGTTTGGGGTGGAAACTATTTATCTCGTGATCAAAACATTACGAGTGTATTAGGAAACCCCGTTTCTTTTACAACACCTGTTTCAACATACTCGATTACCCCTTCATCCGTTACAGCTTCTAATCAAACATTCGTTTCTGGATCAGTCACATTTGGATTTTATACGCGTTCAGCAGATGTAACATCACTCATTCAAGCTGCGGGAAGCGGTTCTTATACGACTGGATCTGTTCCTGGACTTGTGGATCCTTTAGATGCTTCTAATGGGGCGATTAATTCAGCTGGATGGACGCTTATCGTTGCTTATCAGAACGGAACATTACCCGCAAGAAACTTAACGATTTATGTAGCAGGCAACCGTGTTTCTGCAGAAACTGGTAGTGCCGATGTATCTGTTTCAGGATTTTTAACACCTTCCGGAGGACCTGTAAGCGGGAGATTGTTTTTAAGTTCTACCGAAGGAGATGCTGACTTAACCGGGGATCAAGCTTTGTTTGGACCAAATTTCAGTTCATTAAATGCTTTATCTGGGCCAAATAATGCTATAAATAATTTCTTCGGTTCTCAGGTCAATAATGCGGCCGGAAATTTAGATACAACCGGGACATTTGGAACACGAAATCAAAGTGCTTCTACAAGCACAAATATTTCCGCAGGTCGGCAAGGGTGGGACATTACTTCTATTGATATTTCTCCTTATTTAACAAACTCTCAAGTGTCCGCAGCAATCCGTTTAACAACTAACGGAGATGCATATATGTTAAATACAGTCGGATTACAAATTAATATAAACTCGCCTAACATACAAGCAACGAAAAGCGTAAATAAAAGTGTTGCGGCAATTGGAGACATTCTCACTTATACAGTTACTATCCCTAACACCGGACTACTTCCTGCTAATAACGTTATTTTTACAGACATTCTCCCTAACGGTACTTCCTTTATACCTGGCACTGTAACAGTGGATAATGTCCCGCAAACAAATGCAAATCCGGCCGCTGGTATATCTCTTGGAACAATTAATAATAGCGCTTCTCGTACAGTAACTTTCCAAGCAACCGTCGTTTCTCTTCCAAGTCAAAACCCTATCTCTAACACCGCTACTATCACATTTCAATATACACCAATTGCTGGAGGAACGACTTTTAACGGTCTTGCAACAAGCAACTCTGCAGGAACACAAATTAACCTCGCAGATATTAATGGAACAAAATCAGTTAACAAAATCTTTACTGACATTGGTGATACATTAACTTACAGTATTGCCTTAGCTAATATAGGAAATATCACTGCAACGAACGTTATATATACGGATCCGATTCCTAGCGGGACTACTTTCGTTCCAGGAAGTGTAACTGTTAACGGAATTACGCAAGCTGGAGCGAATCCCGCAAATGGTATATCAATTGGGTCTATTGCTGCTAATTCTACAACTACTATTTCATTCCAAGCACTCGTTCCATCTATCCCCCAAACAAACCCCATATTAAATAGTGGAACAACAACATATCAATATACTCCTATACCAAATCAACCGGCAATAAGCGGGACTGATACGACGAATATTGTCTCCACTCAAGTGAATAATGCTACTGTAACAATGACGAAAGCAGTAGATAAAAATTTTGCAGATATTGGTGATACACTAACGTACACCGTTTCCTTTACAGGTACAGGTAATACAAGTGCAAACAATGTTATTTTTACAGATGCCATTCCTACTGGAACAACTTTTGTTCTCAACAGTCTAACAATAGATGGAACGACACAAGTTGGAGCAACTCCCGCAAACGGTGTAAATATAGGATCCATTCCTACTGGTACGACAAAAAACATTTCATTTCAAGTAGTAGTAAATACAATTCCAGCGTCGAATGTCGTATCTAATGGTTCAAGTGCTTCTTATCAGTACACTATCAACCCTAGCCAATCACCCGTTACAAAAAACATTTCTTCTAATCTCGTTTCTACTCAAATTAACAATGCGAATGTAACAGTAACAAAATCAACAAATAAACAGTTTGCTACAATCGGCGATACAATTAGTTATACAATCCTTATCTCAAACAGTGGAAATACAGCTGCAACGAACGTACAACTAACAGATCCACTTCCAAATGGGACAATATTGACTCCAGGTACTGTAACACTAAACGGTGTTTTGCAAAATGTAAATTCTCTCGTTGCTTTGCCTATTGGCACAATTCCCGGCGGAGCTACTTTTACACTTTCTTTCCAAGTAACTGTCATCAATATTACCGCCCAAAATCCTATCATTAATAATGCTTTCGCTTCTTATTTATACACTGTAAATCCTAGTCTGCCACCAAATTCAAAAACAGCAAATTCTAATTCTGTTACATCAACAATTAGATTAGCAAACCTTCAAGCTACTAAATCTGTAGATAAAACGTTTGCAGAAGTTGGAGATATATTGACCTATACCTTCGCTCTTACAAACAACGGAAATGTTACGGCAAACAATGTATTACTATCCGATTCAATAGCGAACGGTACTTCCTTTGTACCGAACAGTGTTATAGTTAACGGTGCTACTCAGCCGGGCGCAACACCAGCTAGCATCAATATCGGTAGCATCAACGCTAATACTACAATTACAGCTTCATTCCAAGTAGTAATCACTAGCATTCCAAACCCAAACCCTATTTCGAATAGTGCCTCCATCTCTTATAACTTTATTGTTGATCCAAATGCTTCACCTGTAAGTAAAAACACAACTTCAACTACTACATTTACGCAAGTAAACGATGCAAATGTCATTTCAGCCAAAACAGTGGATAAAGGGTTCGCTACTGTAGGGGATGTATTAACTTATACCGTTACTTTGACGAATGCAGGAAGTGTTTCTGCTGATAGTCCTATTTTCGTAGATACGAATCCAGACGGTACTACCTTTATACAAAACACTTTCCTTATTGATGGTATACTCCAAAATAACGCCGATCCAAATGTCGGTGTTCCGTTACCTTCCATTCCTGCTAACGGCTCACTTACCGTCTCTTATCAAGTAACTGTCACCTCTTTACCAACACAAAATCCAACAATAAATTCATCTAGTACACAATATAGCTTTATTTTAAATCCAGGGGATCCACCAACTATAGAAACATCTTTAAGTAACACTGTAAGTACACAAATTAATTTAGCAAATGTAGTTATTGTCAAACAGGTAGATTTAACTATTGCTGATGTTGGGCAACCAATCACATATACCATTGCCCTAGCTAACCCAGGAAATACTCCAGCGAATAATGTAGTTGTTACCGATATACTCCCTTCTGGCACAACTCTCGTACCAAATAGTACTTTTATAGGCGGTGCTTTACAGCTAGGTGCAGACCCAAGTACCGGTCTTCAAGTTGGGACAATTCCTGCTGGCGGATTTACAACGATTGTTTTTCAAATAAGCGCAAGTAGTTTGCCTACACAAAATCCAATTCAAAACAGTGCTGCACTGCAATATAACTTTATTGCTGACCCAAATTTACCTGCTGTTGCGAGAAATGCTACTAGCAATATAGTAACGACTCAAATTAACACCGCTAATATTGTTGCTACGAAACTAACAAGTACAAATTTCGCTGATGTTGGCAATGTCATAACTTATGCAACAATTTTAACGAATAACGGCAATATCCCTGCCTCCAATGTAACGTTTTCAGATATCATTCCAGCCGGTACCATCTTCCTTCCTAACACTGTAACGATTAACGGTGTCCCCCTAGCTAATGCAAACCCTGCTAATGGCATTTTAGTTGGTACGATAGGAGCGAATTCATCACGTACTGTTTCATTCCAAGTTTCTATACCAACTATTCCTAGTCCAAATCCGATTACGAATCAATCTGGCACAACATTCCAATACACGTACGATCCATCCAAACCTGCTGTAATACAGATGGTTGCTTCTAACACTGTACAGACAACTATTAATAACGCCTCTATTACAGCTGTAAAATCTGCAGATAAACAGTTTGCGAACGTAAATGATATGATTACGTACACGACTACTTTAACGAATAGCGGAAATACACTTGCATCAAATGTAATATTTACAGATGTAATTCCAAACGGGACATCATTTATTCCTAATAGTGTAACAGTAAACGGGAATACACTCCCTAATACAAATCCAGCAAACGGAATTGCAATCGATCCAATAAACCCTAATACAAGTGCAACAATCTCATTTCAAGTAATAGTAAATTCCATTCCTAGTCCAAATCCAATCCCGAACCAAAGCAATACAGCGTACCAATATGTCATAGATCCTAACTTACCTCCAGCATCCGCCAATGCGTTAAGTAACGTAATAACAACTCAAATTAATAACGCTACAATCGTCGCTACGAAGTCAGTAAATACACCGACAGCTGCAATTGGGGATATCGTTACTTATACGATTGCCGTTACGAACACAGGAAATATTCCTGCTAGTGCTACAGTTTTAACAGATGGACTTGGTGCTGGCGCGTCCTTTATCCAAAATTCAGTAACTATCAATAATGTTCCTCAGCCAGGCTTAGATCCATCACTTGGTATTCACTTGGCAGATATTCCGTCAGGAGATACTGTATTCATTACTTTTCAAGCACAAATTTTAGCGATACCACCTAGTGGCACATTAACAAATAACGCTCTTGTAAATTATGAGTATACCGTGAATCCAAACCAATCACCTGCTGTTGGTAGCACAATTACGAATACGACGGTTACTCCGATTATTGATGCTACTCTATCTATAAATAAAACTGTCAATTCAACATTCGCTACTATTGGAGATACACTTACTTTCACTTCTACCGTTACAAATACAGGTAATACTACCGCAAACAATGTTATTTTTACAGATTTAATTCCAGATGGTACAACGTTTATTCCAAATAGTTTTACGGTAAATGGAACAACCATTCCTAATGTAACTCCACAAAACGGTATCAATATCGGTAACTTGAATGCAAATGCATCAATTACACTCAGTTTTCAGGTAAACATTACAACGATTCCAAATCCTAATCCAATCCCTAACAAATCATCACTTCAATATAGCTTTATTGTAGATATAAATGAACCGCCTGTTTCACGAACAGTTCAATCCAATAAAACTTTTACACAAGTAAATACTGCTTCCGTTATCGCAACAAAAACTGCAAGCAGTGCATTTGCTGCTGTTGGAGATACAATTACGTATACGACTATCCTCACGAATAGCGGAAATACTACCGCAAACACACCTGTTTTTATCGATATATTACCACCCGAACTTTCATTCGTTCCTGATAGTGTACAAATTAACTCCATCCCACAACTTGGATTTAGGCCAGATAGCGGAATCTCTTTAGACGCAATTCCAGTTGGAGGAACGATAACAATTAGCTTTCAAGCTATCGTTGGCTCAATACCAGCTACAAATCCAACATTGAACCAATCTAGCACAACATACTCTATCATTGTTGATCCTACCCAGCCGCCGGTGACGGAAACAGCTACAAGTAATCCAACTTTAGTGCAAATTAACGAAGCAATCATTCAAGCAACGAAAAGTGTGGATCGACTATTCTCTGACATCGCACCTGGAAATTCCTTTTTAACGTATACTGTTTTATTAGAAAATATAGGGAATGCAACTGCTACGAATATCATTTTTACAGATCTGATTCCAAACAATACAGTATTTATAGAAGATAGTGTTCGAGTAGGCGGAGTTTTATTACCTGGGGTAAATCCAGCGAACGGGATACCGATTGGGGATATTATTGCAGGAGATTTTATAAACGTTACCTTCCGTGTGCAAGTAGTTAGCATTCCAAATCCAATTTTCACAATTGGACCTGGTGGGCCAAATTCACCGGTTGTAAACGGTGCTTCTATTGATTATCAATTTATGACAGGACCTAATTTACCACTTGTTTCACGAAATACGACATCCAATTCTGTTTCAACACAAATAAATTCTGGGGAAATTGTGGCAATCAAATCTGTAGATAAAACTTTCGCAACGATTGGCGATACAATTTCTTATACAATTACATTAAGTAACCCTGGAAATGTCACTTCACAAAATATAATTTTCACGGATACTTTACCCGATGGGACGACATTCATATCTGGCGCTCTTACAAACGATTCTGGTACACAGCAAATCGGAAATCCATCTAACGGGATTCAGATTGGAAATATAAACCCAAATGGAACGGCCGTGATTACTCTCAACGTACTTGTTACAAACATTCCAAATATAAATCCAATTTCTAATTTTAGTTCTGTACAATTTCAGCATATTGTTAATCCAAGTCAACCAGTTATCACTCAAACCGCTTCATCTAATACCGTTACTACGACAATAAATAGCGCCATATTAACTACTACAAAAAGCGCTGATAAATCCATTATTTCTGTCGGTGATACGATTACGTATAAAACTACGATTACAAATACAGGAAATTCGACAGCGAAAAACATAACATTTACAAGCGCTATTCCAGCTAACACTACATTTATACCAAATTCAATCACAATCAATGGTGTTCAGCAACTTGGTGCACAGCCAGCTCTTGGAGTAAATATACCAAATATCGCTCCTGGTGAAACAGTAACCGTTACTTTCCAAGCAAATGTTCTTTCTGTTCCCCCTTCAAGTTCAATTATGGGTAATGACACAATTTTATATTCTTATACTGTCGATCCAAACGGAACTCCTATTACAACTTCTACTTCAACGAATATCGTTACAAACCCGGTACTAGATGCTATGATAACGATGGTGAAATCTGTAGATCAAACACTTGTAACACTAGGTGATACCATTACCTATACGACACTTTTGACAAATACCGGTAATACAAACGCTACGAATATTACTTTCACTGATCTTATACCAAATGGTACAACGTTTATTACTGATAGCGTTACAATAAATGGCATCACACAAATCGGGCTCAATCCTAATACAGGTATAACAATCGGATCAATTGCTCCTAACAGCTCAATATCTATAGCATTTCAAGTTACCGCCACTTCTACACCAGCCCAAAATCCTATTGCCAATTCCGCTACTGCTGCTTACACATTTATCGCTGATCCAAATGCACCGATTGTTTCAAGAAATGTTACTTCAAACACAACATTTACTACAATTAATACAGCTACCATTCTTTCATCTAAACAAGTTGATAAAGCATTTAGCCATATCGGAGACACACTCACTTACACTGTCACTTTAACAAACAATGGAAACTCATCCGCACAAAATGTTATTTTCTCAGATACAATACCGAGCGGAACTACATTTATTACAAGCACATTTTCTATTAATGGAATTCCCCAAATTGGTGCGGATCCATCCAATGGTGTAAATGTCGGGACTATAACAGCTGGGAATACAATAACAGTTTCATTCCAAGTTACTGTAACATCATTACCAACCGAAAACCCAATTGTAAATTTCTCATCAACATCATATCAATTAGTCTCACCACCTGATCCAGAAACTTCAATTAGCAATCCTGTTTCCACACAAATTAAAGAAGCTATATTATCTATGACTAAAAACGAAAATATATCCTTTGCAGATATCGGGCAAACTGCTTTTTATACTACTTCTATTTCCAATATAGGAAATACGGGGGCAACTAATATAGTATTCACAGATGTATTACCAAGTGGAATCACTTTTGTTCCTAACACATTAACTGTCGATGGTGTTTTGCAACCTGACGCGAATCCAAATAATGGTGTATTACTTGCGGCACTTCCACCAAATGAAATATATAGTATCGTCTTTCAAGTTACAGTGAACAGCATTCCCCCTATTAATCCAGCACCGAATACAGCATCAACGACATATGAGTTTATTGTTGATCCTGTTAACCCTCCAGTATCGAGTTCAGCTACTTCCAACACGACGCTTCTTCAAATAAACAACGCAAATATTATAAGTACAAAAACAGCAGATCTTACCTTTGCGGATGTTGGTAATACAATAACATTTACACTTAATCTCCCTAATACCGGGAATGTGACTGCAACCGATGTTACCGTTATCGATATACTTGATAGCAATTTAAGTTTCGTTCCAAATAGTTTCACAGTTAATGGGCAAACCATTCCAAACGCTGATTTATCTACTGGTGTAAATATCGGTTCCATTAATGGTGGTGATGCGGCAATCGTCACATTCCAAGCAACTGTTACTACACTTCCAACACTGAATCCTATTTCTAATTCTGCTTCTATCACATATCATTATGTCGTTGATCCTAGCCAATCACCTATTACAACTTCTAATCAATCTAATACAACGACTACACAAATTAATAGCGCTATCCTTACTGCACAGAAAAATTCAAATGTGTCAACAGTAAATATTGGGCAAGATATTATCTACTCCGTTACCATTACAAATAGCGGAAATGTTAGTGCAACAAATGTTATTTTTACCGACCTTATTCCAGACGGAACTTCATTTGAACCGAATAGTTTTACACTTAACGGAACTAGCATCCCAAATGCAAATATCATTACAGGCGTCCCAATTGGTGATATCGCGCCAAACCAATCTGTCATTGTGGTATTTAATATTATCGCAGATGAAATCCCGCCTATAAATCCAATTACGAATCAAGCTAGCCTTAGCTTCCAGCATATCGTTAACCCTGCTAATCCATCAGTTTCAAAAAATATTACTTCTACTACTGTTTCAACCAAAATCGAAAGTGCAATTTTAAAAACAATTAAAATCGGAGATAAAGCTTTTGCAACGATTGGTGATACGATTACGTATACAACTACGATTACGAATACAGGAAATATTCCAGCTAACAACGTTATTTTCTCAGACCCTTTACCTTCATGGACACAATTTGTTGCAGGATCAGTTGTTGTTGACGGTACTTCATTACCATCCGCTTCTATCATTGATGGTGTTGGCATAAATACAGTCAATCCAGATCAAACTGTAACAATCATATTCCAAGTTCAAATTGTAAGCAATCCGACAACATTCACTCCTGAACTCCAGAACTTAGGATTTGTGAACTTCCAATATAACGTAGGCAATGCATTACAGGCTCAGCCTGGCAACGTGGAAACGAACGTCTTCGTTACTTCTATTAATTCAGCAATACTTTCAGCTGTAAAAACTGCTAGTACAGCCTTTGCAAATATTGGCGACACGATCACTTATACCGTTTTAATTCAAAATAGTGGCCATACAAATGCTACGAATGTAAATTTCTCAGACCTCATTCCAGCAGGAACGACCTTTGTTGAAAATAGTTTTACTGTAAATGGAAATACCATTCCAGGTGCAAATCCAAATAGTGGAGTTACTATCGGAACCGTTAGCGCGGGTAGTTCCTTAACTGTTACTTTCCAAGTCATAGTTACATCTACTCCACCTTCAAATCCAATTACAAACGTTGCATCTATTCAATATGCATTCATCGTTGATCCGGCGGCTCCTCCTGTTACCGGCACAATAACTTCTAATAGCGCTTCAACACAAATTAATAACGCGACTGTTACAACTATTTTAGAGGCAAATCGAACAATCGTATCTATCGGCGATGTCATTACGTATACAGCAACATTAACGAATACTGGGAACTTCCCTGCAAACTCTGTATTACTCATTAACGGTGTTCCTGAAGGAGCATTATTTGTTCCAAATAGTGTCACGCTTAACGGGATTTCACTTCCAGATGCAAGTCCAACTCTCGGTATTCCAGTTGGTATTATCGCACCAGGTGATTCTGCTACGATTACGTTCCAATTTCTTGCAAACTCTATTCCACCGCAAGGAGCAATTATAAATCAAGCACTTACAAGTTACACGTATATTGTCGACCCAAGTCAACCTCCAGTTACAGCAACATCTTCATCTAATACGGTAAATACAGCTGTCGTTGATGCATCGTTATCCGCAATTAAAAATACAGATTCTCTCGTGCAATCTACTAACGGTACAATCACTTACACTGTAGTCGTTCAAAATAACGGAAATACTACGGCAAATACAGTTACTTTAACAGATTTAGTACCAGAAGGAACTGCATTCATTCCTAATAGTGTAACCATTAATGGCGTTTCAGCCCCAGGTGCCGATCCAAACGTAGGAATCCCCTTAAACGCCATTGCACCTTCAGAAATCGTCACCGTCACATTCCAAGTTATCGTTCAATCCATTCCAAGCGTCAATCCAATTTCTAATATAGCTCGTATTGACTATACTTTTATCGCCGATCCAACTGCTCCTATCATCTCTCGAACCATTACGTCTAATCCAGCTTTCACACAAATTTCGGATGCGAATGTTCTTTCTTTAAAAGCAGTCAATGCACAACAAGCGACAACAGGGGATATTTTGACCTATACGATAACACTAGAAAATACCGGAAATATTCCAGCTACTAATCTATTATTTTCAGATACGATTCCAGAAGGGACTACATTCGTAGACAATAGTTTTACACTTAACGGAACAGCTATACTTGGTGCAAATCCAAATGCAGGTGTTACTTTGCCTAACCTAGTAGCAAATGCTACTCACCTGATTTCATTCCAAATTCTAATTAACGATTCATCCTCGCAACAATCGATTACAAATCAATCTAATACAACATATACAATTCAACCAGACCCAGGACAACCGCCTATTACTGAAACATCTACAAGTAATATCGTCATTACAAATTTCGTTCTAGCACAATTGACAGTTACAAAAACGTCCAATCCAATAACTGTAGATATTGGCGGAACTATACTTTATATTTCTGAAGTGAAAAATATCGGCAATGTTGACGCAATAAATATTATTTTTACAGATTCTATTCCAGCTGGGACTACATTCGTTCCAGACAGTGTCACAATTAACGGTGTTCTTCAGCCTGGTGTAAATCCAGAAAACGGAATACCAATTGGAACGATTTCACCAAACAGTTCCAACACAATACTATTTCAAGTACAAACGAATAACCCACCAACTGAAACCGAAATTGTAAATCAATCATCTGTAAATTACCAATATGTAAGTATTCCTACAGCTTCACCAGTGAATCGCACTGCAAATTCTAATATCATAACAACATCACTTCAAAATGCAAATATTATTTCTGTTAAACAAGCAGACGTTACTTTCGTAGCCATCGGGCAAAATATTACGTACACAAATACACTACAAAATATAGGAACTGTTCCAGCTAACAATACGGTGTTCATTGACAACATTCCAGAAGGTACTATATTCATTGAAGATAGCTTATCAATAAATAATGTGAGGCAGCCTGGTGCGAGCCCTGAAAATGGTGTAACTCTCGGCACGATACAACCAAATGAAACAATCACTATTTCATTCCAAGTACAACTCACAAGCATACCAGAGGGCAATACAGTCACTAACATTTCAGACACTTCGTATGAATACCAAATTGAGCCTAGTTCCCCTATTATTCAGCGTAGATCGTTATCAAATGCAGTAAATACTGAAGTGCGGACGGCAAATGTTAGTGCAATTAAATCCACTAACAGATCTATTACACGCATCGGTCAAATCATCACATATACAATCGCAGTTACAAACGCTGGTACAGTACCTATTACAAATACTCTCCTCATTGACGCAATTGCCGCTGGCACCACATTCGTTCCAAATAGCATACTTGTAGATGGCATACCAAGGCCTAATGAAAATCCAATTACCGGAATCACCCTTGATATTATCCTTCCAAACAATACAATTATCGTTACATTCCAAGTAAATGTAGTCTCTACACCTTCTCAAAATAACATTAATAATATCGCCGTCATCCACTATGAGTATCAGCCAGACCCAAGCTTACCACCAATTTCAGAAACGACATCTTCCAATACTACAAATATACAATTTATTGATGTGATTCTTATCGCTACAAAATCCGCTAATACAGTATTAGCTAATATTGATGAAACCATTAAATATACAGTACTCATTCAAAATAACGGATCCACTACAACTAACTCCATCTTTTTTACTGATATTATAGAAGATGGAACAGTATTTATTCCAGGGAGTGTAACAGTTAACAACACTGTACTTCCTGCAGCAGATCCAAATATCGGCTTTTCCATTCCTAATATTACGCCAGGTCAAGTAACTACAATAACGTTCCAAGTTTCCGTTACGAATTTACCTGCTGTAAACCCAACACCTAATACTGCAAACATCGTCTACGACTTTATTTTCAACCCTGACTTTGCACCTATTCAAAAATCGACTACTTCCAACACTACTTTCGTTCAAATTAATGACGCTGATATCGTTTCACTGAAAACTGTTGATTTGACCTCTGTAGCAATTGGTGAAATTTTAACTTATACAACAACTTTAACGAATACAGGAAATACGGATGCTACTGCTGTTATGTTTACAGACAGTATCCCTGATGGAACAACCTTTATAGACGGTAGTGTGTTAGTAAATAATATCCCTCAGCTTAACGCGAATCCAAGTTCCGGTATACTTGTAGGAACGATTGCTCCTAACGTTTCTATCCCAGTCACATTCTCCGTTACTGTGGTATCTCTTCCAGCTAGCAGTCGTATTCAAAACCAATCAACTTCTCGTTATACAATTAATGGCAAGGAACAAATATCAACTAGTAATATTACCTTCACTGAAGTTATTTCTGCTAATGTACTCGCTATAAAAACAACGCCTATCCAATATGCTGACCTACAAACGATTATCCCTTACACAATTTCCATTACAAACAATGGGAATATACAAATAGAAAACATTATTGTTACAGATATCATCCCAGCAGATACGAGCTTTATAGAGAATAGTGTTATTGTAAATGGTAACGCTCGTCCAAATGACAATCCACTTAGCGGGATACAAATTGACAGCATTCCGCCCAATACAACAGCAACTATTCTATTCCAAGTACGGGTTACTTCAATTCCGCAAACAAATCCAATCTCTAACACGGGTACAATTGAATACCAATACACGTTACCGAATCGACCACCTATTACCGAAACTATTATTTCATCAGCTGCCGTAACAACAATTAATCATGCGACTTTGAATAGTAATAAAACTGTTGACCTAGCATTTGCAACAGTCGGTGATACGTTAACGTATACGATTACGCTCAATCAAACTGGTAATGTTGCAGCAAATGATGTAGTCATTCAAGATATGATTCCTCAAGGTACTACGTTTATAGAAAATAGCGTTATTGTAAACGGAAAAACGCTTCCGGGGGTTAATCCAGTAAGCGGTATACCAATTGACACTATAATTATTGGGGGAGATGCTATCGCTTCATTCCAAGTTTCTGTGACTTCTATCCCAACACCAAATGAACTCAACAACAATGCAATTACTACCTTTAACTATACCGTCAATCCAAATAACGCACCTGTTACAAATACAACCACAACAAATACTGTCACAACAACTGTCCAAAATGATAATGTCATTGCCATAAAAGCTGTTGATTTCACGAGCGCCTTACCTGGTCAAACTTTAACGTACACCATTACCATTACGAATAATGGTAATATCACTATTGAAGATTTTCTTCTAGTAGACACAGCACCAGTAGATACGACATTCGTTATTGGTAGTGTTACGATTAACGGAATCAATCAACCTAATGAAAATCCTGAAAATGGTATTACGTTAGGAACTCTTGCTCCTAGTGAATCTGTTATTATTACGTTCCAAATAACAATATCTTCTTCTACTCTTCAACCTACAATTAATAATGATGCTTCTGTTTCCTATACCGTCATCATTGATCCAACAAAACCACCTATTACAATTACAAAACAAACAAATATCGTTACAACGACAGTCATTGATCCGATGGTTCGTATTGAAAAAACAGCTGACAAATCTATTGTCGTTATTGGAGATATAATTACATTCACATTAGCAGTATTTAATCACTCCCCAATTCCGACAATCAATACTTCTGTTATAGACACAATTCCGGCTGGTACAACATTTATAGAAAATAGCGTGACAATTAACGGTACTCTGGTACCAACTGTCCGTCCAGACACTGGTATGAATATCGGCGCTTTACCTGCTGGCTCAGTAGCAACGATAACATTTCAAGTGCTCGTAACTTCTATTCCTTCAAAAAATACAATTATAAATTCTGCAACAGTTACAGCCGCTTTCCAATTGACACCACAGGATCCGATTATTACTTTCGTTGTTAATTCGAATATTGTTCGTATACCAGTTCAATTTGTAACTGCGACAGTCACGAAAAACGCTTCCGTCAGCTCAGCTTATTTAAATCAATATTTTGATTACACGGTGCGCATTACGAATACTTCTGATATTTCACTTTCAAACGTTTCGTTACAAGATACCATTCCAGCAGGTTTACAATTTACGAATGGCACTGTCTTTATTAACGGGGAACGCTCTCCACTAGCGAATCCGAATATTGGTTTCCAAGTCGCTACTAATCTGGAACCGAACGAAACCATTATCGTGTTATTCACAGTGCAAGTGATAAGCCCACCTGTTACTAATGAATTTAAAAATACGGCTACTATTTCGTTACAACTTCAAGTCTCGCCTACCGACCCACCAATCACAGTATCTGTTATAAGTAACGAAAACATCGTCACCTTTGTTCCAGAAAATCCAGATGAAACACTTCCAAATTTTAATTGTTTCTTTGATGGTGAACGCTTCATACGGATTACTCCTCGAAATGTACGAAATTACCTTTGGACTTGGATTTGGCGGGATTAAATGAAACAAAAAGAGATTGTAGTTTGGTTGAAACCAAATTACAATCTCTTTTTCATTCTCTTTATCGTACTGCTTAATAACTCATCCAAGCATTTATAACCGAGCATCATCTCAAGTTAATTTAGTCGTAATAAGTTGGCCAGCCTCATTAATCGTTACTTTCCATTTCGCTCCACTAGCAGTCTTCATGACGATACCTTTACTTGCTTCTATTTCAATATCTCCAAACATTCTTCCGCCTGTTGTCGCTAGCCAAGCATTTCCATTCTCCATAGAAGACCTCGCAAACATACGATTAATCCGAAAACGTTTATGGTCTTGAACGTAACCACTGAGTGTAATTCTTACTTTATATAGTTGACTCGCCTTCATATTCGATATAATTGTATCGCCTACATTTAATGGAACATCCGATGCAACAACCCAATTTCCAGCTGCACTTAATGCATACTCAATTTTAATTTTCTTCGGGCTCTCTCCCCACCCAAAATACATGCCAAAACAATTCAGCATTTGGATTGGATTTTTCGTAAAATCTAGTTCAATCACAACTGGATTACTATCTGGAACATCGATATAGTTTACACTTTGTTCATCTATTAAATTAAAACAATTTGCAAGATTCCCACCGTAAGGTAATTTCCCACTTGCTTGCTTAACAGTATACTTCTGCTGAGCATTTACTAATATATCATCTTGGTTCCCTATTAAATGTGGTTTATTTAACGTAATTGGCAACTGAACCCGAAGAGATTCTTCATAGGTAGACTTACAAACATTGTATTGTCCTTTATCGACAATCGTTGTGGAAAGTAAATTCGAAAAAAGATAGTTACGATGCGAATTAGAAGAAAATTCAATGACAATCGGTTCGCTACTCATCCGGTACGTATCCCAAATCATACAATCAAATGTATTATAGGCACCCGTACAACGAATTACTTTTTTCGTTTGCTGTCTACATTGTACTTGAATATCATGAAATGTATTGCCTGAACTTTCATTTGGCAAATCACTATTTCCATCTACTTCAATCCCATACTGACATCCATCAATAAATATAGATTGAAATACATTTGCGTTAATCCAGCAAGGTGTATTTATATCATCTATAAATTCTGTCTTTAAATGTATTGCAGTTTGAAAGTTTTTAATTTGAATAAAGTTAACTTGAAAAAAACTAATATAGTCCCATGCTTTTTGACAATATAAGTGTATAGCCTTTCCTTTATATGACGACGTTGCATTTAATATATTTATATTTGATATAAGAGAGTGATTAGGAACTTCTATTTGTTGTGAACCAGAAACATACATAACTGCAGATTGAAACAGTGGATTTATAACTTGAAATGTACCACCTGTTATAGACGCATTTTGTTGCAGTTCAAACGCATTAAAATCTCCATCAATTTGCAACGTAACAGTAGGATCCAGCTCTAATCTTACGTTTGATTTAATAACAATCGGCTTTACAATTTTGTACGTATTTACCCCTGTAATTCTAACCGTCGAAATTCGATTCGCTACACAATAATCTATAGCTTGCTGAATTGCTAATGAACTATCATTTCCCGAGTTTGGAACTGCTCCAAAACAATCAATATGAACGCTATTTTCTGGTGCACAGTCTTCTTGGGAAGAAATATATTCTGACAAAATAAATTCACTCCTCATATTACCTTTTTCATATAATATGTGAGTTTTATCTTAAAAGTTTCTATAATAAAAAAACAAACGACTTCTACAGTCATTTGTTTAATTCATATAAATCTTTCGTTTCTTCTATCATTTTCGTTAACGAGAAATATCTCTCTGCTTTCTCTCGTGCTTTCATTCTAATACCATTCACCTTTTCTTCATTCTCTTTTAATTCCTCGAGCGCACTTACGAACTTAAATTCGCAATATTCAGATACCAAAACACCTGATTCTCCATCTATTACCGCTTCATTTATTCCGCCGACATCTATTGAAATAATTGGTGTTCCTGTGGCCATCGCTTCAATTACCACCATCGGAAACACTTCACGAAAAGATAATAAAAGTAGGGCATCCATATTTCCTATAAATCTATGTGGTTCCGAAATATTCCCTAACATCTTTACATTTTGCTGCAATCCATACTTTTCTATTTCTTTCATAATAGACTCTTTCTCTGGTCCATCACCAGCAATATAAAATTTAAAATCCTCTCTCTTTTTCAACACATTTGCAATTTTCACAAATAGTTGATGGTTTTTTTCTTTGGATAATCTAGCTAATATCCCTACATGATAAGTAGATTCTGCCTTTTTCTGCCGAAATAAAAACTTTTCAATATCCACACCGTTATAAATCGTCTTTATTTTTTTTGCAGCTACATGCATTGAAATTAAATTATTTTTTTCAAACTCACTTACTGTAATAATATTGTTCACATATTTATTCATGAAATAACGAAAAAGAATTGGCATTTTCTTTTCTAATATCGTTACATTATGTTTCGTATACAAAACCTTTATCTTTTTTTTCATAAACTTTTGAAGTAGAAATGAATATAAAACCATTCGTAAACTATTTGCATGAATAATTTCTATCTTTCGATCACATATTTCTCTTCGCAAGTAATAAATATTTCTCAAATGATTCCATCGACTAAGCAACATGAAATTTTCTTTTCTAGTAAGAGATTCATATAGTTCTCCATCACCTGCAGCTGTATAAACTGTAAAGTTCTCATCACGCAAATTGCTTTCCAATTTACAGAAATAACTTTCAGCTCCTCCAGTTATCAATTTGTCTGTCATCAACAATATATTCATAATTGCGTCTTCCCAACTACATTGATTTTATTTTTTCTATAGGCATGAAAAGCATACTTACTAAAATAGTAAAAAATTTGCACCGCATTTAATCGTTTTTGTTCCTTTAATAATTTCCAATACCGAAAAGCCGCTCTCATTTTATTTCTCGAAACAGAATTTTCTACAATTCTATACTTCGCTAACACTTGCTGTATTCCTTTCGCTTCATGCCCTTCATGTAATAAATTTAGCCATAGCGCTGTATCTTCCGGCTGCACATTAGGCATTTCAATACGGGAAATTTTTTCCCGATCAATCATTACTGTTAAACAACCGATAATTGTATTTCCTGCCAAATGATGATAGTCAACAGATTTTGGTACATTCACTTCTCGATTTAGTTCATTACCTTTTTCATCGATTAAACTATACGATGCATACGAAAAGGCCGCATTCATTTCTTCCATAAATAACAATTGTGTCTTCAATTTATTTGGCAACCATATATCATCGCTATCTAAAAAAGCAATATATCTTCCTCTCGCCTCTTCAATCGCTAAATTCCGAGATTTCGCAGCACCAACATTTTCTTTTAATGATATTAGCCTAATACGCGAGTCCCCTTCTATTATCTCTTTAATTTTTGCAGCAGATTGGTCAGTTGAAGCGTCATCAACGATAATCATTTCCCAATTTTCATATGATTGATTTTGTACTGATAAAATCGTCTCACCTATAAATCGTATACTATTATAAGAAGGTGTTATTACAGAAACATGAGGCGCCTTATTATGTGCTGATAGACATTTTACCATCTACCTTTCCCCTTCCTTCATATATTGAAATGTACTTCACAACCATTGCTAAAAATAAAAAGAACGCTTCGTTAATAATGAGTGACAATGACATCATCTGAAATAAAAATCCAATCATAGTCAATAAAAGATACGGTTTTTCACGAAATAGAGTATACTGCGTTAATTTAAACATTAATATGCATAAAAAAGCGCTATATAAAAGAAAACCAATTGTACCCGATTCAGACAAAATTTCTAAAAATGTATTGTGCACATATAATTTTTCATTAAATTGAAACTCATAATAATTCGAAAAATTAAACGCACCAATTCCGATATATGGATTGGATACATAATATTTAAAAGCAGCTTCCCATAATGTAAATCTTCCACTTCCATTATCATGCGAAAAATCAGAAATTCGTTTATTCAATATGTCATCCAATTGGCCACCCATTACACTATTCGATAAACTGAAGATTACTACACCAAACAATAGTAAACACATTATTATTTTTATTTTTTTTGCAAAACTAGATGTACATACATATACAAAAACGACGAGCACAAGTGCTAATATCCCCCCCCTTGAGAAAGTTAATAAACTTGTCGTCACACATAAAATCAATCCTAAAATGTTCGTTATATTATGTAGGTTTGTCATATAATACATAAAAAATATTGTATTATAAAAAATAAAAATGTTAGGATCATCTAGCAAACCAATTAACCTTGGGTATCCTCTATCAACTAATAGTCCGGCAAAAATTTCTCTTTCTTCTCCACCGTACAATCCAAAGTGCTGTAAACCGACTATATACAGTATTAGACTTACAATATTAAATATAATTCCTACATAGACAATAGATGATTCAAGTGTTGCTATTTCAACATTTCCTACTAAATTTCTCATTATAAAATAACACCCTAAAACAAGTAACACACCAAAAATCATACGAATACTAGCATGTAAATATATAGAAAGAATTCCACTGAAACAATAAATGAAATAAAATAGTAAAAATACAACTTCATGAAAATATAGCTTTTGAATATGAAAGTTTTTAACTGTTAAACAAAAATATATGACTAAAAAAATCATATATATCTTCAGCGAAAATCCAATATATATATTGTATTTACTTAACATGACAAATAATATTAAGAGCATAATCCATTTCATCGATATTTTCATATTATTTTCCATAGGCTATATCCCCTGTTTCGTAATATAATCCTTTTTACGTGTTTTTGTTATAAACGAGAGAAGAAGTTTTTTCAGCTCATAGTCATATAGGAATATACCCACTACTACGATTAACGTATTAAGAACGAGCGCAATGAAATGATATGTATGCAATATATATTGCACCCCAATAAAAGTTACGCCAAAATAAATTGTATAAGGTATGACAATTTGAAATACAATTTTCCCCTTCACTACACTTACCGCTATATACCCAACTAAGGCTACAATTTCAAATAAAACCATAGCATAAGCCGCTCCTATCACTCCACCAATATTACTAAAGCTATAAAGCATAATCCCACCTATCACTAATGCTATACATTGCACAACCGTTCTTTTATTTTGACGTCCACTCGTTGTTAAACCATCAGCTATAGCAATATTTAAACTTTGCAGTGCAATGAGAAATGATAATATTTGGAGTGGCTCTACTGCATTTTTCCATTCCTCATGAAAAAATATAGAAATAAAGTAAGGTGCTAAATGATATAAACCTAGCGTCATACATATTCCCACGATCGCCATTAATTTTATTTGAAGTAAGTTTAATTTCGTATGCTCTTCTAATTTATTCTGATTATAATGCTTAAAGAGCACTGGATAAAACGCCCCTGCAATCACCCCCGGTACTTGATATAAAGCCGCTGGCATCCGATACGCCACCGCGAAAACACCTAACATACTTAATGGCAGTGTATAGTTAAGTAAGATAGGTGCTAATTGTGGCGTACTCATTATTAAAAAACCACTAATAATAAAAGGTGTTACTTGCCAAAACAACGCTTTATGAATTACAACTTTCATATTCACATTCGTCTTTCTTTTCATTACATATATACTGCATATACCACCAATCATATAACCCAATCCATATAAACGCGCAGTTATATAAACTGGTAACTCTCCGAAAATACAAAAGCATGTAATGATACTGACAACTGCCGCTGATACAACTTTAATAAGTGCTATATACTTCATACGCTCCGTTAGCTGAAAGTAGGCAATCCCTATATTTTGCCAAGTTAATCCTATTAACATGAAAAACATTACGTTTATCATCATATAAATCAAATTTTTATCCGCATACATATAATGAATAGCAATATAGCCAATTATAGAAATAAAAATAAGTAGAATCATCCTTACCTTTATATACGACGATAAAATCATCTCTAAGTCTATTCCATCTTTTGCCCCTTCTCGAAGAAACGTATTCGTAAGTCCTAAATCTGTAAAAAATAACATAACAAACGCCACTGCTATAGCAACACTAAACATCCCATAATTTTGTGCATTAAAAAAATTTGCTAAAGCAATTAAACTCACAGCCTGAAGAAGATTAGCTAAAATCGTGCTATAAAATAGATGGATAATATTATTTAAAATCGATCTACCCATACCTGTTCTCCTTTGCAAGCAACCTACTTACATATATTTATCTTGCACCATTACCATTCAATACGATTAAAACAGTTTTACATAAAATATGAATGTCCATCTTAATCGTTTTCATTTCAATATACTCCATGTCCCATTTCAACTTTTCTTTTGGATCAAGATCATACCCGCCATTTATTTGTGCCCATCCTGTTAACCCTGGCTTCACAATTAAACGTTCCTTGAATTCCGGAATATAGGCATCAAATTGTTTATAAAAATACTCTCTCTCTGGCCTAGGTCCAACAAAAGACATATCGCCTTTTAAAATATTGAAAAGTTGCGGCAATTCATCAATTCTCGTTTTTCTTATAAATGATCCAACTTTAGTAATTCTTGGATCATTTTCATCTGCCCATTGCGGTCCATTTATTTCAGCATCTTTTACCATCGACCTTAATTTAAATACATTAAATTTCTTTCCATTCATCCCTAAACGTTCTTGAAAATAAATTGGAGCTCCTGCTGTTTCGAAAGCAATTATAATACAAAAAAACAACATAGTTGGCAGCGTTACTAGTAACAATATGAGTGAAAATATAATATCAAACAAGCGCTTTATACTTCGATTCAAAATACTGGTCTTTTCTTGGGCCGGAATCGTATACAACTTGGCTTGATTTGTTTCACGAATCATAGATCGTTACCCCCACATTCAAGAATATAAAACTATACCTATTAATTCACATTCTTTCTTCTTTATATTTGCTATCACTTTTTGCACAGTATGTAGGGAATCCTTTCTCCTTTTAACCGCTAAGACCACTCCATCGCATTTCCCTGCAATCATGTGCGTAGCAGGAAGCTCAAATACTTCAGAGGAATACAAGAAAATGTAATCAAAATCTTCCTTCCATTTTGCAATTACATAATCAAATTCATCTGTAACAACTAAAGGTGTACCAGTGTGTACTGTTTTTTTTGCAGGAATACAATATAAGTATTTAGATAAGTTACTAGAGAAAGTTTCATAACTACAGGAGGGATCGCTTATTATATCATTCACTGTTTTCGTATGGTTGCTTTGTAATAGTAGATGTAGCTTAGGATCGGAAAAATTCACATCGATAAGTAACACCTTTTTTTTCATTTCTGCAAACACTAGCCCTATATTGACTATAAGCGAGGCAACAACACCTCTATCCTTCGTTGAACTAATTGTGAACACTTGTTTCCCCGATTTTTTCAACTCGTGATACAGCGTATAAAACTGCTCTTTCATTAAAGCATTATGCGGATCAAATGGAAGCTGTTTCTTTGTCTTAAACATCGACATGTTCACCTCGATATATAGATGATTGCGTATCAACTTCTGTAGATTTCTTTTTTCTTTTCGGTTTCATATTTATGTAGCAAATAACAGGGATTGTTGTTATTTTCTCCAAATCTTGTTCCACGTATATACGCTCATCAAAATAATCTCGAAATATAGCTAAACCTATCCCAACAAAAAAACTAACAAGTAAAGAGATAGGGATAATAAGTTGAAATTTCGGAAACAACTTTTCTGCATTTTCCTGTAACTCAGGGTCAGTTAATATTTTTACTCCCTGTACATTCGTATACTGTTGAAAACTTTTTTGAGATTGTTCTGCCAGTGACTTTACTATTTCTTTTACAATTTTAGAATCCGAATCTTTTACTGTAACAGTAACAATTTGTGAATTGTCCATATTCACTACTGAAATCTTTTGAGCTAATTCATAACTTGATTGCTCTAATTTCAAAGTTTTTTTGACGGTTGAAATAATAAGTGGACTTTTTAAAATATCAACATACGAAGTTACGAGCTGCTTATTTTCCTGTGTTTTATTTGTTGAATTTTCCTTATTAAACTCATCTAGATTCCCAACGAGAATTTGTGTTGAATATTGATATGAAGGCTTTAATACGTACATAGAGATAAGAATTAGAGAAACAGTTAAACAGCACATCGTCAAAAAAATTGTTACTATCCTTCTTTTCAATAACTGTTGAAAATCCTTCATACTAATTTCTTGCTTCAATTATTTCACCGCCTTTGTCTGATTCATATTCTGCACATCATTCTTTACAGATAACCCTTTCTTCTTTCTATTCGCTTGCTTTGTTACATACTTTCCGACTCTGAATGCAAATTTTTCTACAGATATATACGAAAGCATTGCAAGTATAAATGAAAAAACGAGTGAGAAAATTAAAATGATAGGCAACGGTAATATTTCATGGAGCATGTATATAAGGGAAAATAACGATATGATATGGTATAAATAAAGACTGTAAGAAATCTTCCCCAAATATAACAAGTATTTATTACGCAGCAACGACGACAAAGTTGATACTGATAAACTTAATATGACAAATAAACATGCACTTATCGCTACTACGTAGTCTCGCAATATAAAATTATTGAGCACTTTAATTTCTCCGATAAGCCCTTCATACATATAAAGTAAAATCGCTAATAAAAACCATGCAATTTTCTCATTTTTAGTACGATTACTATAAAAAACTATTACATTATTTTTATACTTCGCAACTAGTGCCCCTAGTAAAAACAGTACTGTGTAATGCAGGGTTAATGCATAGCTTGTTAATGTTAAACTTGAGTGAAATAATAATAGAATCCCGACAGAACATATACTAAAACTAAACAATATCAATAACGAATCTCTCAACGTTTTTCGTAAACAAACCATCAAAACTAACGGGAAAATTATTGATATTCGCATTTCATGAACAAGTGACCAAATTACGCCGTTATATGCATCTGTATTATATTTCCCAACCAATAATATATGCTGCACGATTAGGCTTAAAGAACTTTCAATCGTCCATGAGCGATTAAACCATTCACTTAAATGAGAAATTCCATATTCACTCATTGTAGTTTGGCATAAAATAGCTATAAGTATTGCTACGATATATGGAATATAGATTCTGCATATACGCTTTAAAAGGAAGGACCCATAACTATCGTAGTTGTTTTGAATGGATCTATACAAAACAAATCCACTCAAAACAAAAAAGATAATAACAGATTCGTTACCACTACTAAAAATTAGACGAGCAGGTGTTTCTTTTAATAGATACATAACAAATGGTTTATTATCTTCATAACTGTAATTTTGAAATACTGAAAAAATCATTAAATGATGACCAATCATTACTACCAATGAGGCAATTCCTCGAATTGAATCCAGTTCTTCATACCTATCCATCGTTTTATATCAACTCCTAATGAAATGATAATAATCATTTCAAAGCGACACCATTATTCATATTCCTCTCCTTTCTTTTCATTCCAATTTTTCATATTAAAATGATTTATAGCGTAATTTTGAATGTATTGTAACATTTTTTGTAATATTATGAATAGCAAATCTCTTAAATTGGTATATACCAATTTCAACCTCGAAAAATGAAAAAAATTGGCAGAAAAACACTATGAAAATATCTTGTATATTTACAAAAATTAAAGAGGGAAATATAGTTATTTCAATATAAAACAAAAAAGATAGCCTTTATCGGCTATCTTTTTTTACCTTATTTAGTTGCTAGAGCCACTATATGCGACATGTCGTTTCTCAATTCGTTCCTCAATTTCTTTCATATTTTCTTTATTATTTAATAGTGATTGTTTATTTTCAATTAATAATTGTTTAAAAGATTTTCTCACTTTTTTTCTCATTTTTATTGTCCTCCTTGGGGGATGGTTTATATAAAGAATTATCTGGGTGTTCTTATAATAATTGATTGTTGTGAATTCCATTTGAACTTCACATGAAAATTCCGTTTATTTTCTGACAACTTTGTGAACACGAAAAAGAGATTTACGTAAAACAGTTTTGTAGTTGCTTCATTTCATTACATAAATCGCCATTTACGTCATCTTATATCAATTTACCTTGTCGAAATATTTATATATTTCAAGCTACATTCCATATACTTTCATCTACTAAAATTCTTTTTTTCAAAATAAAAAAGAAGGTGTCACCTAGTCAAACTTCGACTCATGCAACATCCTTCTTTTCAAACTATTTACAACATATTGATTAATATTTCAGGTCTTCCCCAATTCATTTCTTCACAAACGAATCGTAGTTTTTCTTCATCTATTGTGTGTAATCCTTCTTCTAGCGAACATGAAATAGGAACTTCACAATGAATTTGCGCTAATTGTAATGAAATATTTAAATTCTCTAAATCACTTTCAATCTTCGTACGTTGCGCTTTCGTTAAAGATGCCACATTTTCTAGTACAGTTGCTACTGTACCATGCTCTTGAATCAGTTTATACGCTGTTTTTTCACCAATACCTTTTACACCTGGGTAATTATCGCTCGTATCTCCCATGAAAGCTTTTGCATGCACGATTTGCCACGGTTCCACACCTTTTTCTTCCATAATTTTCTCTGGTGTGTAATACTCGTAATTTCCAATTCCTTTGCGCAGAAGCATAACTGTAACGCTCTTATCAACAAGCTGCAGTAAGTCCGTATCACCTGTTAAAATGTAAACTTCAGCTTCATTACAATATTGTTTTGCAAGCGTACCAATACAATCATCCGCTTCATACCCTTTCATTCCAATAACTGGAATGGACAATTTCGCAGTCATTTCTTGTACTAAATCAAATTGCGGAATTAATTCTTCAGGTGGTGCTGCACGATTCGCTTTATAATTTGAGAACGATTCTGTTCTAAATGTTGTACTTCCCATATCCCAGCATGTTACGATATGTGTCGGTTCAATTGCTTGCATTGCTGTTAATAAATGTTTCATATAACCATGAATCCCGTTTGTAGGGGTACCATCTTGTCGTTTCATAAATTGTCCATAGACACTTGTTGCATAAAAAGCACGAAATAATAGTGCCATACCATCAACTAATAATACTTTTTTCATAATTCCTCTCCTACCAAAAAAATAATAACCCCACGTCATCACGTAAGGTTATATAAATAGATTACCATTCTACGTTTTTCAACTTTGTCTATTATACATTGTTTTTGTATATTTAGCATCATTTACACATTAAGACGTTCTACTACAACAAGTATGAAGAATTCCTGAATACGTATTTTTCCCAGTCGAAACAACTACAGCTTTTGCATTTCCACCAACAATATACGTCCCTTTGAAACATACGTTTTCAAGTTCAAGTGGATTATAGTCTTTCATTCGTTTTAAAGGAATAAATCGTTTGCGCTCAAGATGATAGCAACTTTCAAATTTCTCAATACTTGCATCGTTTCCTGTTAGCACAGATTCATTTACTAATAAATCATTCGCGTAAATGATACGTACATCTGCTGGTACTGTATCACCTTCTGAAAGGAAAATCATATCTCCTGGAACAAGCTCTTGTACTGGCAAATCCATCATTTTCAATTCACCGTTTAAACCTGTTACACTAGAACATTCTACTCGAGACACAGTAATCTTCTCACATTGTAATCCATCTCTCACATGTTGTTTTGAAAAACCTGGGATCATTCCACTTAGCTTCATCATCACTTCCGCAATACGAGCTCTTTTTGATGTTAATTCATTTCGGCCGTATACTTGAATACGTTTTTGTGCCTCTTTCATAGACAATCCATCTCTTGTTGTTTTAAAATACGCAAATACAGATTTTACATCTCTCGTTGCAATTTCAATTAATAAATCTTTATTTTTTTGAAGCATCGTTTGTTCTTTCATTGATTTTTTGCTTAATTTATATGACGTGTTACCCACAGTTTTGTTTGCATATAACATATTATCGTCTCCTCCTTTACAACGTAGGAAGAAACGCTTTGTTTCTCAATTTATCCACTTTACGGTGAAAGTGTCTAGCGCCTAAACATACATATAAACGCTACATGATGATAAATATAGAGGGAGGAACAAGTCGTTTCCTGCCTACATCATATATTTTTGATTTGAAGTATATGGGTAACGGAACCGAGTCAGAATTTGACATGCTCCTCACCTCCTCGTTTTATTTTATAGTTTATACTATGAATTTACTCATAGCTTGGTAACAAAAAGACCCTTACTCCGAAAAGAGTAAAGGCCATGACATACACAAATAAACGATTCCTAATACAATTAGAAATCTACGGACCTCTCCCTCGCCGAGTTTTAGCACTGTATAGCATAGGTACATTACCAGCTACATTAAGAAAAACCTTAATTCGATCATTCCTGTTGACCCATTGGCGTCTCTCGACATTTTTGGGCAGTAGCATTTCTCTATACAGGAGCCTCACCTAACAGAGACTTATTTTTATTACATAGAAAATGTTACTCTTATTTAAAATAGATGTCAACAGTAGCCTACATTTTTTTCAAAAGGTATAACAAACTAACCTAGATATAATAAAAACTTTACGTTTAAACGTAAAGTTTTTAATAAGTTATACAACCAGCAATTACAATCCCAATTGAAAGCGATAAAAACATAAGAAAAAGACCGACCGCTTGATTATCTTCTTCAAGACTTTTATTTATATTAAAGCTTGGTGTAAGCCACTCAGCCAAATAAAAGACGATAATTTGAGCTAAAATCCCAACCGCTCCCCACGAAACCATATCAAGAAGTGAAATAGAATTAGCTGCTGTTGAATATAAAACAATAGCTAACCCAAGTAATCGCCCTCCAAGTACATAGCTTACCGCCTTATTCCCTTGGGCCATTAACTTAAATTCTTTTACTTTCGTTGTCACTTCCATTAGGAAAAGACCAATGCATAAAAGACCAAGTGTTACTGCTAAATATAATAAAAAATTAATCATATACTTCCTCCTTTTTTATACCTACCGGTAAATAGTACGATTCATTCCCCGTAATTTTTTCACCAGCACGAATACCAATACTACTCGCTTTTCCAGCAATTAAAAATGAACCAAACACATACGACAATTTCTCCATCCCTTTTTCTGTTTCCAACGATACGACTGGAAGTTCTGTATACTTTTGAAATATCGGCAGCGACGCTTTATACGTTTGGTATGTATTTTGAAGCATAATATTTTCGTCCTTATCGCGAATCGTAATTGTATCTCCTTCTCTACCAAATGAAGGTTTTTGAACGAAAGAACCTTTTCTTAAAAATAAATCTGGTTCTAAATATGTAGGTAGCATATATTCTTTAATCCACCGTTGTTCCTCATTTGTATAAAAGGCCTCTTCTTCTGCTAGCCCCCAAATAAGACACTGAACTGATTTTGGCTGAAGTAAAAATGCTGACAAAGGATTGATGATAAAAAGCTTTCCGGCTTTTACAAGTTGCAACAACTCCACACCTACCAAATCTCCTGTTTCAGGATCTTGATCCTCAATTAAATCTTCTATCGGATATGTTTGGCGGTATAAAACATCAATTTGCACTCCATCCCTATCCACTAAAGCATCTTTTGTAATTCTAAGTTCTGACATTGGCACTACTTTATTTTCAACATGGCATAGCTGACTCAAATACATAGTCGTATTCCAATCCTCAATATGTTCATGATGTGCTGTAAAAACAACATTTGGATTGTCTATTTCCTTTGTCGCTTCTAGTACGGCTTTTGTAACACCAGAAGATAGTAATCGTTCTTGATCCGAGTTCGGATCATCATAGCCTAGTTTCTCGCAAACTTTTCCATTTATTTGAAAACATTCCATAATAAACGTTGGCGTATCACTATTAAATTCGAGCATTTTCATTTTGTTTTCACCTGTTAAAACGAAATCAAACCGTGAAATAATAGATTCAGGATATAATCCTTTCATTCTAATGAATGATAAGCTCGCAGGAGGAAATCCGAGTTCAAGAAGCTGTTCGTCACTTAAATTCCGCAAAAGTCTAGCAGTCTTAAAAAATATTTTTCCCATTCGTTCAGTTGCTAACTGTAATTGTTTCATAGTCTCATTTGTTATAGAGAAAACATGAAACAAACTATACTCACATTCATATAAATCCGACCAGAAATCCGGATATTTTGAATAAAACTCTTTTCGATCCCTTATGTACTGCGACATATGTTAGCCCCCAAATCCTCCCTTTGAACCACTTCCAATCCCACCTTTAAATTCCGCAGACGATTGATACGATTTAAACGCCGATGAATTTTTAAAATTGGATTTATTTTGATAGTATGTTCCGCCATAGAAATAATGCCCACGATATCCTGAACTACTATCATTACACTGCCATACCCCAAGTTCATCATCCCAATCCCAATCTGAACAACTATTATCATTCGGTTTTGGGGGTAAATCTTGTGCGCAGCCAAATAAGGTGCCGGTCATTAAAGACGTTACGACACCACCTACTAGCCATTTCGTTTTTGTCACCTTCGCACTCCCCTTTTTAAATTCTATTCCTATTATATAGGATGTCATGATAAAGTAGAAGAAAAAGGAAGAAGAGGGATAAAATGCGCTTAGAATATCGACTTAATGATGAAACAAAAGGATATCCTGCTTTATGGAATTACACAAATATTTCTAATTCTGAAATCATTGCACGCATGACTTGTGAATATTTTATAAAAGATAAAAATACATATGTTGTCACTGCAACCTCAGTAGATCCAGACGGAACAGCAGTTATATATATTCAACAAGAAACTTTCTCTAACGATCCTTCAGATCCTACTTACTTCCACATCGGTTTTGAAATTAGAGAGCTAAAGGATACAAGTTCAAACTTGATTGAAAGTAAAGATGTATGGAACTATGAAGAAATTTTACCATCTCTTCATTCAGATATTATATATATTCAGCGCGACAGCATGCATATGGAGTTTACTTTAGATTCAAGAGAAATTGATGAAGACAGAAAATGCTATATTTATTACGGAAACTTCACAGGTGAATCGAGATAAAATGGATATATGTATGCAACAAAAAAACCTTACGTATAAAACGTAAGGTTTTTATTTAGCCCCACATATGCCGTTCTCTCTAGATGTCCATAAACCTGCTCTCACAGGTGGATGCTCTCACAAATGTTTGTAACTTCCTTCTTAAAAAGATGGCATGTTAGCTACATTTAAATATTGAACTTCCATATTAAACTTATTGGTTTAAGACATGCATAAGCTACGTACACCGTAGGAATTTTATATAATGTTAGTTGAAATAAGACCCCCGCACGTGCCGCTCCTCGTAAATGTCCAAAAACCCGCTACTCGCAGGTGGATGCCCTCACAGTTACCGTACATCTTCCTCCACAAAGAAGGCTTGATGATGGTCGCTAAATATTGAGCTTCCGTATAACTAACATCGGTTTTAGACATAAATAAGTTACGTACACCGCAGGATGTATTATTTACTTGTCGTTATATTATCACATTGTTTCCAATGTGTAAAATACAAAGTTTTTCGAGCAATCTCTTGCTTGTGACCTTATTTTAATACAAATTATTTTTGCATGCAAGTGATTAATCTTCTTCTTTTGCAATTTGATTTTCTGGATAAGAAATCCAATCACTCCAGCTACCTGCATACAATTTAACATTTTGGAATCCAGCTAATTTCAATGCAACGATATTTGGGCATGCTGTAACACCAGAACCACAATATACAATTGTTTCCTTATCTTTTGAAAGATTTTGGAATCGTTCTTGTTGCTGGGATTCATTCTTAAATTGTCCTGATTGCAGCATTCCATCCTTCCAAAAATAATTTACTGCTGTTGGAATATGTCCTGCTTTTGGATCAACCAGTTCCTCTACACCAGCATAACGTTTTGGCTCTCTAGAATCAATTAACGTAACATCTGCACCTGTATGAATATTCTCTCTCACCGTTTCCATCGTTACAAGCATATGATCTTGTACATTTGCTTTGAATGCTTTTCGTTTAACAACAGGAATTTCCGTTGTTATCGGTAGTCCATTCTCTTTCCAAGCTGGAAATCCGCCATCTAATATATATACTTTCTCATGTCCTACATAGTTTAATAACCACCAAAGACGAGAAGCATTTGCACCCGCTTCACTGTCATATGCAATCACTGGCGTATGTTCATCAATACCAGCTCGCGACAGTTTGTCTGCAAACTCCTCAATATTTGGTAACGGGTGGCGACCACCATGTTCTGTTATAGGACTTGATAAATCTACATTCAAATCAAAATATAATGCATGAGGAATATGTTCTTCCCCATACTTTTCTCTACCCCAATTAGGATTCGCTAAATCAAAACGACAATCGATTATACGGACGTTCTCATCTTCTATATGCTCACGTAACCATTCGACTGTAACTAACATCTTTAACGACCTTCTTTCTCTTGCAAACGACTTACATACTCCATAACCATTTCTTTTGTAACATATTTACGCTCTAGTGTAACACCATTTTTTGCAAGAGCGTTAATTTGCTTCGTTAGAGCATTAATGACATCAACCGAAAAGTCTTTCCCATTTGACGCAAGAGATACGGCTGCTTCAATAGCTGCTTCACGCTGCGCATCTAATTGTAAACATGCTTTTACACTTTCATTTTGTTTACGAGAATGTGCTGTAATTGCTTTATGTACTTCCATCTTCTCTTCCCCCTAAATAAGTTATACGTTCTCATTCAATTCCATTGCAAGCCGAATCATATCACGGCATACAATCCCATTTTCAATAATCTCTTCTTCATAATGCTTCGAAAAGTAATCAAAATCAATAGAAAAAATACGAAATCCACATTTTTGATATAAAGCAAGTTGTGAAACACTAGAATTGCCTGTACCGATTTCAAGTTTTGACATACCATACCCTTTAGCAGTTTCTATGGCATGACTTACTAGCTTCTTTCCAATCCCTTTTCCTTGCAAATGCTCTACAACCGCAATATTCATAATTTCCATCGTCTTCGGCCTTGTTTCCAAAATCACATATACACCGATTACATTATCCTCTTGCTTAGCTACGTATGTTAATCCTCTTTGTACATATGTAGCTACTTGCTGTTCACTTGGATCAGCAAGTAGTAATAAAGACTTCGGTATAGCTTCTTTTGAAATACGTTCTATTACAACAGCCATAAAAAATTCCCCCTTCTCTATTGTTCTAAACCCTCCTTGTCTACCATAAGTAATAGAAAGGAGGGATTCACCATGGACAACAATGAGAAAAAATGCAACGTCATCTCTATTGATGGAAAGAAGAAGAAGAGCGACACGTATTCCTATCCAAAATTAGTAGTAGAAAACAAAACATATGAATTTTCTTCGTTCGTCTTATGCGGTGAAACACCAGACGGCAGACGACTCGTTCTTACTCATATGATTTCTACCGATGAATTTGCTGGGTTTGTCAAATCTTTAGATACGGTACTACAAAAGAAAATTGAACGAATCTTTTTCTCATAACGACTACATCACATACATTTCTTTTTCAATCTCTACTAATTGCTTTTGCAATTGTTCTTTACTTTGTTCATATAGTGATACATCAATTGTTTCAGCCAATGCAAATAATACACTTTCATAATAATTCATCACATCTTGCTGCATCACTTTTTGGAATAAGTTCCATTTCAAATCCCACTCTTGCTTATAATGATGAACAAATAAATCTTTTTCATCAGCTACATAGTTTGATACGAGAGGTTCTAATACAGATTTAGCGTCTTCTTGCATAAAGGCTTTGTCATTCTTTTCAAAAAAGCTTTTCTCGTTTTTAAAGTGTGCCAATGCTTTTTTGAAATCTTTTATTTCAACTGAAGGGAACGGTTCTTTATGTGTAATATCTTTATATTCATATTCCACTGTTCCATTCATAGAAATTGATTCATTTTCTACTTTACAGTTCACCACAATTTCATTCTTTGCACGCTTCATCGCTTCATCTATCCATCTTTCAAGGCGTAATGATGTCGCACGCATTTCTTGCAATAAATCATGCTGAATAAATGCTACTAATTCCATAACACACTGCTGCAACTGCACTTTCACATTTCCATCCGTTCGAAGCGATGCTGGATTAATAAATTCAGTAAACACATCGTTATAGCGTAGGAATAGACGTTGTTGCACGTAATAAAGCAATTCTTTCACTTCATTTTGCATCGCCTGTTCTTCAGCAAGCACACTATATGATGAAATAATATGAAGTAGTTGATCACGCTCTGCTTCATATTTTTTCGTTTGCTTCTCTTTCTCTTCATTCCCCTGCTTTGCACCATTTATCATATTTACTAACAGCTGATCTGCCCCTTGCAATGCACCATATAAAGCATGAACAGATACGAGCATTAAATCTCTCATCATAAAGGATGTAAATGATTCCTCGAATTTAGCAATCCCAGAGTTTTGTAAAATACCGTACTTCTCTTTTTCAATATTTTTTCCTTGTTTCTCTTCAAGCGCACATAAACTTGAAATTGCAAATAAACGTGGACTTCTAATACCGTATTGCAGTAGCTGGTCTGCGATATAACCTTTTACCATTTCAAGTTCTTCTTCAGACTCTGCTAAATCAGCCGCATTAATTAAGAAAAACATTTTATCAAGAGCAAAAGTATCCTTTACACGACCAAGCTGAATTAAAAATTCACGGTCGGCACGAGAGAACACGTGATTATAATACGTGACAAATAAAATAGCATCTGCGTTTTTAATATACTGGAACGCAACGTCTGTGTGGCGGGCGTTAATAGAATCTGCTCCAGGTGTGTCTACAAGCGCTACCCCTTGCCTTGTTAATGCACAATCATAATAAAGCTCCATGTACTCAACAAAACAAGATTTTTCTTCATTCGCTACATAATCAGAAAATTCATCTAATGTAACTTGTACTTGCTCACCTAAATGCGCAGAAACCGTATCATACCCTTTTTGTACCGCTCGTAAAAAGCTAAATGTTGTTTTTTGCTTTCCAGTTGGTGAAGGGTATTTCATAACTTTATCAATCTGTGCTAACGCTTCATCTAACGTAGTAATTTCATAATGAAACAGTTTATAAACAGCTTTCATATCTTCTAATAAGGCTTGCTTTGATTTAAATTGAACCATTACTGTTCCGTGTGGTTTTTCCTCAGTAACTGGTAAAATTTGATTGATCGTTGCCGTCGTCGGATTTGGTGACACAGGAAGTACTTTCTCACCAAGCAATGCATTGGCAAATGATGATTTCCCAGCACTAAAAGCTCCGAATAACGCTACTGTAAATTGTTTCGTTTCCACACGGCGCCTTTTTTCTATTACCTCTTGCTGTACATGTTTTAACGCTGGCAATGGCTCTAATATCGTTTCAGCTTTCTTCACTTTCTCTAATATACGCTGAATATTTAAAGCTGCCGTTCCTTTTATCTCTTCCTCATGAGCCGCTACGTTATCATTTACAACTTCCTGCTCTTGTAGTGTGAATTTCTCACTTACAATTTGTTTTTTACTTTGTAATATCTCTTCTATTTGCAACCCTTCTGGTGTAGCAACACGCTCATGCCAAACATTTTGTATATAACTTTCATATGTCTCCAATTTGTTACTGTATTGCAATTGTGTTTCTTTTGCCGTTTGCAACATCGTATATGTTTCAATCTCTTCTTCAATACGATCAACTGCTTCTTTCACCTTTTGCTTTAAAACGACTGCACTTTTATCAAAAATCTGCTGTGCTTTTGTAAAATAACGTTTCTTTAATTCATTCGCTACATCCGCTGTATAAAGAAGTAAGTAATCACCTGTGAAACCTGCACCTTGTTTAATTACTTCCGCTAACATTTCTGGTCCAAAAGCAATTTCTAAAGCATATATGTCTTTCCCAATCTCTTCTGTAAACAACCCTTCTTCTTTTAAGAAGGCAACAATAAATTCTTTTACATGAAAATCAAGTTGCGTTTCGACAGTCTTTTGCAAAGCAGCATAAAAAGCATCTAAACGTCTCTGTTTTTCTTGCTCAGTCTTTCCTTTCGCAAATAGCAAACCAACTTTAAATTTTGTTAATTTCGTTTCTAAGTACGCATTTGCCAATTCTCTCATTTCAAATGGCATTAAATACGCGTTATCTAATATAGCTTGTAAGCCTTTTATAAATTCATTTCTCATTTGAGACTCTTTATTAGCCTCGCGATGTTTCATTTCCGTTAGCTCTTCTTTCTTTTCAACTATTTCTGAAATGGAAAGCGGTGATGCTAACTCTTCCTCATATTTCAAAAGAGATTTTTCATTTTCAGAAAGAATAAACGAGAAATGTTCCCCCATTAAATATTCTGTTTCTCGCTCCATTCCATCTCTTACATACTGCTCTTTTTCTTTCATAATAGAAGTAATTAATGTTTCTAAGCTTCCAATTTCATTATGTGGATGGTTCATCATTCGTAATGAAGTATAATAAACGCCATCTACTTCAATATCCCAGTTAGAGAACGATTGTTTTACACTATCTTTATAATCCGCAAACGATAATTCATTTTCTTTATGTTTATCTATTTGATTTACAACGAGATAAACCGTTTTATTACGTTGTTTCAATTCTTTAACAAATTGTAAATTCACTTCCGATTGGACGTGATTATAATCCATCATATAAAAAATTACGTCTGCTAGATGCAGCGTTGATTCTGTCGCTAGTTGATGAGCATCATCTGTTGAATCAATCCCTGGTGTATCAACTAGCATAACACCTTCAGGAATTGGAGCATCATTCCGATAAATATGAACACCAATTACCTCATCGCCATCTTTACAAATTTGTTTTAATTCTTCTGCTGAATATGCACCGTCATATTCGTACTGCTCTCCAGATTTAATCGTTACAACAACACGATCAAATCCCTTTTCAATTTTAACGACGTTAGCGCTTGTCGGAATTGGACTTGTCGGTAACAACTGCGCTTTATATAGATGATTCATCATCGTTGATTTCCCTGCTGAGAAGTGACCGCAGAATGCTATCATAAGCTGCTCTCGTTTATATTTTTGAATTACTTCAAACAACTTTAAGCTATTCTCTGCATCGCCGTGTTTTTGCCACTCTTCATAAAAACAAACAAGTTTTTTCATACCGTTTGTCTGTACTATGTTTGTCATCCCCTTGTTCCCCTTTATCCAAGATGTATATACTTTTCCCCGCTATTTGCGAGCACATAATCAACAGGAGATACATTCCCTCATTGATTATCGTTTCACTTTACTATCATACTAAATTTTCAGCATATTCTCATTAAAAATAAAAAATCCCTTTCATTCTTTTTACAAATGAAAGAGATTTTATGTAATATCACTCATTTTGCTGTTCCTACTCCATTTAAAACATACTTTGCAATAACTGCATATACAGCGACTGTACCTGCTACTAATGCATATACCATACTCATGCACCAACCTTTTTTTGATAATGATTATCACTTTTGAATACATTTTATCATTAAAGAGAATCATTATCAACACTTTTTCATAAAGAAAGCCCCTTATAAGAAGGAGCTTCACTGCCTGTTTTGAAAAAAGGGAAAACTTGTTGTGCACTCTTATTATATCTCATCTTACATAACTTAATAGTTAAAAAAAATGGAAATCCACCCTATACCCTCCATCTTACATTTTGTATAATAAAAGGGAATTACTTAACAAGGAGGAAAATAATGACACAAAATATTTCACAAGGCGAGAGGATTCACTCCATCGATATTATTAGAGGAATAGCTGTATTAGGTATTTTTCTTGTGAACTGGCCTGTTATTGCTGGAGTTGACTCACGTGATATTACAGGAATTTACGAAGGGATAGACAGCTACATTCGCCTATTTTACGATATGTTTATTCAAACAAAGTTTTATACTATCTTTTCGTTTTTATTCGGCCTAGGATTTTATATTTTTATGACTCGTGCTGAAGCGAAAACAGATCGACCAAAAACTTTATTTGTTCGTCGCTTACTTATTTTATTATTATTTGGTTTCTTACATTACGTTCTTTTATGGGACGGAGACATTTTACATACTTATGCAATTACCGGGTTTTTCTTATTTTTATTTTACAAAAGAAAGCCACGTACTATTTTAATATGGTCAATTGTACTATTAAGTTTCATGCAATTGTTCACATTATTAGGTTCTCTTGTCATGTTATTAGTGCCGGTAGATGAACTAGGCCTTTCCATAGCCATTATGCCGTTAGAAAACTGGGGCTTACAAATTACAGACAGATTCTATTCTTTCTATTCTGAAGCAATAAGTAACAGTCTTATTATGCTTCCTGAAACACTAGGATTGTTTTTACTCGGATTATATGCCGGTAAAAAAGATATTTTCCGCCGTGCCAAAGAATTAGATCCAAAACTAAAGAAATGGCAAATTATTATGTTTGTTTTAACATTGCCGATGTGGTTTATTATGGTTTACTTCTTTATGAACAATCAACCATACACACCATTTTCACTTATGGGTATTACGATGATAAGCGGAAAGACATTATTCATATTCTACATTTTCACGCTCATGCGTTTATTACAAAAAGAAAAATGGCAAAAGATATTACGTCCGTTCCAGTACGTTGGTCGAATGGCATTAACAAATTATATCTCGCATACAATTGTTACGTTGCTTGTATTCGGAATATTGTTCAAAAATGATTATCTTGCTCCATTATGGGTAGGACCACTATTTTGTATCGGTTTCTACACGCTGCAAATCTTTATTAGCCGCTGGTGGCTGTCACGTTACCAATACGGGCCACTTGAGTATATATGGCGCCTTGGTACGTATGGGAAAATGATGCCACTTAAAAAGAAAAGCAAGGTCTCGTAAGCAACACAAAAATAAAAGGTTCAAATCGCATGCGATTTGAACCTTTTATCAATTTTACGCTTCTCTTACCGCACTTTGTATCGGAACTGGTTCATCCTTTACTTTCACTTTACGCTGTGGCACCATATTAAATACGATATTTAAAAGGACTGCTGACGCACTTCCAAGTACGATTCCGTTATCTGTTAAAATACGAATACTTTCTGGAAGTTGTGAGAATAATGTAGGAACGACAGTAACTCCTAGTCCGATTCCGACTGAACATGCAACGATTAATAAGTTTTCTTGTCTTCCAAAATCAACGCTACTTAACATTTTAATACCATATGCCATTACCATACCGAACATCGCTAACATCGCACCGCCAAGTACTGATTTCGGAATGATTGTTGTAATAGCTGCGATTTTTGGAATGAACCCAAGAACGATTAACATACCACCACAAGTGTAAATAATCACGCGATTTCTTACTCCAGTTAATTGAACAAGCCCTACATTTTGAGAGTATGTTGTATATGGGAAGGCGTTGAAAATACCACCTAACACCATCGCTAATCCTTCTGCACGATACCCTTTTGTTAATTCTTTTTCACCAATCTTTTTATTGCAAATATCAGATAATGCAAAGTAAACACCTGTCGCTTCTACAATCCCTACGCAAGCAACGAGAATCATCGTAATAATTGGCGTTAATTCAAATGTTGGTGTACCGAAGTAAAATGGCTGAATACCATGGAACCAATCCGCTTCTCCAACCGCTTGCAAGCTTACTTTCCCCATAAATGCTGCAACGATTGTACCGAACAATAGACCTAGTAAAATAGAGATTGAACGAATAAATCCGTCAAAGAAACGATACATAATGATAATAAATAGTAAAACACCAAATGCTAATGCTAAATTTTCAAGACTACCAAAATCTTTACTTCCTACTCCACCAGCCATATCATTAATTGCTGCTGGAACAAGTGTAACTCCAATTACGGTAACGACAGATCCTGTTACAACAGGGGGAAACAGCTTTACAAGCTTTCCAAATAATTTCGCAAAAATAACAACGAATAACCCCGCAGCAATAATCGCTCCATAAATAGAGGATACGCCGTATTGTTTCCCGATTGCAATCATCGGGCCAACCGCTGTAAATGTACAACCAAGTACAACTGGAAGTCCAATACCGAAAAAGCGATTTGATAACGCTTGTAAAATTGTCGCAACGCCGCACATTAATAAATCAATTGAGACTAAATATGTTAACTCTTTTTGATTTAAACCAAGTCCGCCGCCCACAATAAGCGGAACGATAATTGCACCAGCATACATTGCAAGCATATGCTGCATACCAAGTGATGCGATTTTAAATGGATGTTGCTTCATCGTTTATTTCACCTCCGCAGTTTCTTGCTGTACAAATGTAACTGCGTTATTATCAAGTGATGCAATTTCTGCTAGTGATTCAACACGAACTCCTTGTTCACGAAGCTTCTTTCCTCCATCTTGAAATGCCTTTTCAATAACAATCCCAATTCCAGCAATACTTGCTCCTGCTTGCTCGACTAAACTCATTAAACCTAAAGCAGCCTGACCGTTCGCTAAAAAGTCATCAATAATTAAAACGCGATCACTTTCATCGATATGATTTCGAGATAATGAAATTTCATTTGTTTCTTGTTTCGTAAATGAATATACGTTTGCAACATACATATTATCTTGTAACGTTAACGATTTACGCTTTCTAGCAAAGATTACTTTTACACCAAGTTCTAATGCAGCCATAACCGCTGGTGCAATGCCTGAAGATTCAATCGTCACGATTTTTGTAATGTTCTCTTCTTTAAAACGTTTAGCAAATTCTTTTCCGATTTCTTGCATAAGTACTGGATCAATTTGATGATTTAAAAAAGCATCTACCTTTAATACGTCACCAGATAAAACCTTTCCTTCGTTCAAAATCTTTTCTTGTAATACTTTCATGTTTGTTCCCCCTCTTATGCAATAAAAAAACTCCAAAAGCCGCTACCACTCGTTACAAGTGAGAGACGCGCTTTTGGAGTTTTCGCAAAAAAGAATGCTAAACAAGCAAATATATTCGTCCTCACTCATAGTCAAAGTATTTACGGTACTTCGGTAGAAACTTGCAGGCCATATCCCCGCGATTATATGAGTGTAGCTAACTATTTATTTTATAGATGGATTATAACGCACTTTTTATACTTTGAAAAGCATTTATTAACAAAACACGGACAAATTTTATAAAACCATCATTTTCGTTCGCGTTTTGTAAACTCTTTCATTCCCAATTATAACTTCGTTAAAATGATTGGTCCATCTTTTGTAATCGCAATTGTATGTTCATATTGAGCTGATAATTTCCCGTCCATCGTTTTCGCAGTCCATCCATTTAAATCTACTTTCGAATATCGCATACCTACATTGACAATCGGCTCAATCGTAATTACCATTCCTTCTTGTAACTCAGGCCCTTGTCCTTGCTTCCCAAAATGAAAAATTGCTGGTTCTTCATGAATCTCTTTACCGATTCCATGTCCCGTAAAGTCTCTTGCGACAGAAAAACCTTCACTTGCTACATAACTTTCAATTGCATAGCCAATATCTCCTACATGATTACCGATTATCGCCTGATCAATGCCTTTATACAAAGCATTCTCAGCTACTAACAACAGCTTTTCTGCTTCATCAGAAACTTTTCCAACTCTATACGTCCAAGCAGAATCTGAAAGACCACCATTTAAGTTTACTACCATGTCAATTGTTACAATATCACCCTCAGTTAAAGGAACATCGGCCGGAAACGCATGACACATTTCATCATTTACAGATGCACATATCGCATATGGATATCCGTTGTACCCTTTCTGCTCAGACGTTGCACCATGCTGTTCTAAATATGCTTCCACAAACGTATTAATTTCTTTTGTTGTAATACCTGGTTTCATTATTTTCGCAATTTCTCTGTGACATGAAGCAAGTAACTTCCCTGATTCGTGCATCAAATCTATTTCATTTGTTGTTTTAATTGTAACCATGCTTACCTCTACCTTCCTTGCTAAACTTACTATTTGCTACTAATACACAAATCCTCTTCCAAAACTTCCAATTATAAAAGCTAACATCATTTCTTCTATTCTCCGAATGTAAATTTTTATTTCATTCGTTTTTACATATTACATCTAGTATTTTTTGTTGATGTTTACTTATAAACAAAGTATAGTAACACTATACTATTAAAAGGAGGATTGTTAAAGATGATGCACGCAGGAAGACTACGTCAGCAAACTTTGAACAATAAGTAACTTAATATGTTCAAAGGCTCTGTTTTCATAAAGCAGAGTAAACGGGATTAGTCTGCACATTTTTAATAATCTTCAACGGAGAATACACTTTCCATATGAAGAAAGGCAGATATACATCTGTCTTTTTTTCGTATATTTTTTGATGCAAAAAGAGACGTTTTTTCATTATATCCTCGTTTACTCTTAACCACAGACAGAAGCCCGTCTGTGGTTTTTTTATGATTACATTTCCTTATATCTTGCTACTTTAATCATATGGATGTAGTTAGAAACAATTCGTAACAGAAAACGTATGAAAACATTGAAATCAAAATAAACACTTGGAGGAAATCAAAATGAATACACTTAAAGTGAAACAATTAGCAAATAAGGAAGGACTAAATATATTAGAAGATTCAATAGAAATCAATGAATCTGGCGTTGACTTTCAAGTAGCACACGTCAAAGAACAAAACGGGGATAAATGGATACTACGAATTCCTCGTAGACGAGAATCTATGAGACATGCTCTACGTGAAAAAGAAGCATTAGAAATCATGAAAAAACATGCAGAATTCCAAGTTCCTGATTGGTCTATATTTTCTCCGGAACTAATTGCTTATAAACAACTAAGTGGCATTCCTGCCGCTACTATCGATATAGAACAACAAGGTTATATATGGACCTTTAACGAAAAGGAGGTACCAACTGAATACTATATTTCCTTAGGAAAAGTTTTAGCGAATTTACACTCATTACCTCAGCAAAAATTTAATAATATAGGTGTTGAAATTCTTACCGCTAATGAATTAAGAACTTCTATGAAACAAAGGATGAATCGAGTGAAGGAACAATACCACATCAATCAAAACTTATGGGATCGTTGGCAAGCATGGCTAGCTGAAGACTCTTTTTGGCCATCTCACGTAGGAGTAAAGCATGGGGATATCCATCCAGGTCATATCCTGATTGATAATAAAAATAAGGTAACTGGCTTAATCGATTGGACAGAAGTAGGGATAGGTGATGTATCTATAGATTTCACATCGCATTATCTACTCTTTGGAAAGGATGGACTAACAAAGTTAATTCACTCTTATGACAACGCTGGCGGTAAAACTTGGTCAAGAATGGATGAACATATTATCGAACTTCTAACAACGAGTAGTATTACTGTTGCTGAATACGCTCAAATGTCAGGTTTGAAAGACATACATGAAATAGCTGTACACATGCTATCAATTGAAAGTTAATGAAGTTACAAAAAACAGAAGAGCCCTCTTCTGTTTTTTGTTATTTTTCACATATATAATTCATTTTCAAAAACTCAAAACAACTACCATTTGTTTTCTGTATAAACGTTCCAACTGCTTCAAACCCTGCCCTTTTATACACTTTAATTGCTCTTTTATTAAATGTAGCTACTGATAGTGTTATATAATTACATCCATATTTTTCTTTACTAAAAGCTAGTATAGCATTTATGAACTGTAAACCAAATCCATTTCCAGTTATATTAGGACTCATTCCAAGACCTATATCAACCGTCCCATCATTTATTTTACAAACAGTAAAATAACCAATGAGAGTGCCATTTTCCTTCACAGAAAAGGTATGATCCCCCCTACTCTCATCATGTAAAAATTCGGCTAAATCTTCTTCATCTGCCTCTATATCGTAAAAGGAATATTTCCCTTCATAATGCCAGTTGTATGCAATTTCTTCTGCTTCTTCTTGCGTCATTACTGTATATGTATAATCCATTTTTCTCCCCCCTTTAAAAACAGAGCTGCAAGTAAGCAGCTCTTTTTTATAACTCATAAATCTCTCTATACTTCGCTTCTAAATAATCTGCTAAGTAATTTGCATTTAATCCTTCACCTGTTACATCTTCTAAAATTTCAAGTGGCTTTTTCGTTTTACCGTATTGGTGAATGTTTTCTGTTAACCATTCACGAATTGGCGTTACGTTTCCTTCTTCTAATAATGCATCAAAGTTCGGAATGTCTTTTACCATTCTTTGCTTAAATTGCGCTGCATACATATAACCAAGCGCATAAGATGGGAAGTATCCAAATGAACCACCAGCCCAGTGAACATCTTGTAATACGCCTTGTGCATCGTTAGCCGGACGAATCCCTAAATATGCTTCCATCTTATCGTTCCAAGCCGCTGGTAAATCCTTCACTTGTAATGTGCCATCAAATAACTCTTTCTCAAGTTCATAACGAACCATAACGTGAAGCGGATATGTAAGCTCATCTGCTTCTATGCGAATAAATGAAGGCTTCGATTCATTTATTGCATCATAAAACTCATCTACTGATATATCATTGAATTGACCATCGCTATACTCTTTTAATAAATCATAATTTTTCTTCCAGAATGATTTATTACGACCGATAAAGTTCTCAAAGAATAATGATTGTGACTCATGAATACCCATAGATGTTCCACTACATAGCGGTGTACCTTCAAATTTCTCTGCAATATTTTGTTCATATACAGCATGACCACATTCATGAATTGTTCCAAACACAGCCATACGGAAATCTTTTTCGTCATAGCGTGTCGTAATACGAACATCCCCTCTATTTAATGTAATCTCGAATGGATGTACGGTTTCATCAAGACGACCTGCTTCAAAGTCATAATTTAATTGCTTTAATAGCTCTAATGTAAAGTTTTTTTGTTTTTCTTTTGAAAAATGTTCCGATAAAGCACTTGTCTTTAATCTCTTTTGCGACTCTGATATTTCTTTTACGAGCGGAACGATACGCTCACGAAGTTGACCAAATACGTGATCTAACACTTCTACCGTAATACCCGGCTCATACATATCTAATAATGTATTATATTTATATGTTTCGTAACCCCAATATGTAATGAACTTCTTTTTAAATTCGACGATTTGTTCTAGATACGGACGGAACATTTCGAAATCAGATTTTTCGCGAGCTTCTTCCCACACACTTTCCGCTTTCGCTTCTAATTTCACATACGCTTCGTATTCCGCTTGTGGAATTTTCTTATTTCTATCATATTCTTTACGACACTCTTCCACCATTTTCTTCGTCGTTTCAGAAAGTTTGTCTTCACTTATTAAAGCTTCAAGCTCTGTTAAATAGTTCCCCATCTCATCTGAAGTCGACATGGCAAATACTTCTGATGAAAGCATGCCAATTACTTCTGAACGCTGGTCTACACCTTTTTTAGGCGCACCTGTTCTCAAGTCCCAAAACATTAAGCTTAATGCTTCTCCATAATTCTGTATCTTCTTCACATATGTTAAAAATTGTTTTTCCACTTCATATGTAGCTACTGTCATCGTATAAAAACCTCCTTTTTCTACCTCAAACTTAATTCGACACGAAAATCTAAATTCCTTTTATAATAGAAAAAAAGCTTGGCAAGCGCCAAGCTTTCTCCTTATAATTCTTTACCTTCTACTGGTAGTACGTTTTTCACCGCTTCTACCACTTTCTCATCTTCTGTATCAGATAAGAAGATTGATATAGCACCTTTATCGTCGCTCGTACGAATTAAACGGCCAATCCCTTGACGAAGACGTAAAATCATATATGGTACATCTACATCCCAGAATGGGTCATTTACGTGTTTACGCTTCGCTTCAAACACAGGATCGTTTGGAGGGAATGGTAATGACCAAATAATAACATGTGATAATGATGAACCAGGAATATCTAAACCTTCCCATAAATGAACGGCACAAAGTACAGTCTCTTCTTCATTTTGGAAACGAGAAACGAGCTGACTAATTTCTTGGTCCCCTTCATATAGGAATGGAACTGACATTTGTTCTTTACTTACATACTCTTTAAACGCTGCAAGTTCTTGCGTTGTACGGAATAATACAAGTGTACGTCCATTTGTTTTTTGTATATTTTCAAGTGTATATTGACACTTTCTTTCCCATTCGTTTTCTTTCGTATGAGATAGTAAGTTTACTGCCATTTGCTCTTCGTAATCAAACGGTGAGGCAACTGAGAATGATAAGTAATCTTTTACCCCTAGGCTATTTGCTGTAAATGCGAATGAATCGTTGTTAGATAATGTAGCAGAAGAGAAAATATACGGGATTTTCTTCGAGAATACTTTCTCTTGTAATACTTCTTCAACTGCACGCGGCATAATTACTAACGTGAAGGCTCCATCACCTTCTTCACCCCATGTAATTACATTTTTCTCGTGCATAAATAGACGCAGCGAGTGCTCTAATACATCTAAATGTTCATCAACGATATTTAAATCATACGTGTTTACTGTATGCATTTCACTTTCAAATACTAATGCATCACCAACTTCACCAATTTTCGCATAAAGTCGCTTCGCTTCGGCAGTTACTTTTTCTGTCACAGTAATCTCTAAACGATCAGAACCGGCAATTTCCTTTTTATTCTCTTGTAACACATCAAAGAATCGCTCTGTTTGCCAAATTGTTTCTTCTACTAAATGTGCAAACTCCTCGCGAATATCATTTTGTAATAATCTCGTTAAAAGTTGCTCCATCATCGTTTGCTTTAAACGATATGTTAAAGCTTTTTGAGCTGCATATTCTACAAGATGTCCTTCATCGAATACAACGCAACTACTTTCTGGTAATAATGGAATTTGTCCTTCACGCTTACGAGCATCGTACGTCCAAATATGATCCATATAGAAATCTTGAGAACAAATAATTAAATCTGCTGCTTTACGATAATGTTCACGTGATAGAGTTTGTCCGCAACGATGACGAGAATCACAAGTGAAACAATCTTGGAAGTAATCCCAATTTACTTTTGACCATTCCTCGTCATTTAAAAGCGGAAATTCTTTTCGGTCACCATAGTGAGTAAAGTTTTGCATCGTACCGTGGTCAAATACAAACTGCGGTAATTCATAGTATACATCTTCAATTACTTCTGGAGCTCGTCCACTCATAACATCTTCAAGTTTACGTAAACATAAATAATTATCCATCGATTTCGCAAGTCTTACATCTACCGATAAGCCTAATGCCTCAGATAATTTAGCAATGTCCCCTTCTTCTTTCACAAGCTGCTCAATTAATGTTTCATCTGCACAAGCGATAATCGCTGGCTTTCCAGTATAACGTGCATAACAAATTGCATATAGAAGATATACAATTGTTTTCCCGGTTCCTACACCCGCTTCTGCGAACATTACTTTCTTTTCTTGGAAAGCACGCTCTAATTGAAACGCCATAAAAATTTGTTCATCACGCTCTTCAAAGCCTTTTTCCGGAAGGATGTCGTAAAACACATCTCCAATCCACTCATTCAACTTATCATAAAAATTGTCTTGTTTCCCTACTTCAAATGGTAATCTCTTCTCAGTAAACATCCTTAGCCTCCAACCAAAAAGTTTTTCTATAAAAGATATAGCAACTGCTACTCATATGTGCGCAGCCACTTTCCCCTGTTGCAATACATAGAAATACACGAAAAAAAATTTTCCTTTCGAAAAAGGAAAATTTTCTTCTATATTAATGACTTTAAATACCGTTTATCAATCGCTGTTTCATGTGAAAGAGCTGACAAATATTCTTCTTGTGCTTTTTGTATTTCATCTACAATCGTACCTTGGCTATCCACTTCTTTTCCGAGCTCATCATACGTACGGTGAATAGCTTTTTGAATCATTGATAATTGGAAACTATCCATATCAGTTCCTCCTTTACGCATTACATAATAGCCAGTATATGCGCGCTAAAGGAGTTTTATACTATGAATTACGAGGTGGACGTTTTCCGAAGTATTGGTAGTAATCTGTACGGATAAATCCATTAAACAGTTTACGTTTCTTCGATGCATCTTTTCCGTAGCACTTCTCAAATGCTTCGTAACTTGTTAATACATACGCCGACCACGTGTCTAATGGACGGAATACTTGTCCCATTTCTTTATACAGTTGTTCAACAAGTGCTTTTTCACTTAAACGTTCTCCGTATGGAGGATTCGTTACAACATAGCCATAATCCTCTTTTGTTGTGAAATCTTTTACCTGCATTTGTTTAAATGTAATTAAATCGCCTAAACCTACTTCTTCTGCATTATCTTGAGCAACACGGATCATACGATGATCAATATCTGATCCAATGATTTGCAATGGTTGATCATAGTTCGCTAAATCTTCAGCTTCTTGACGAGCTTCACGCCAGTTTTGTTTACCAACCCAGCCCCATTCATCCGATGCAAAACCACGGTTAAATCCTGGTGCGATATTTTGTCCAATTAATGCTGCTTCAATCGGAATTGTACCTGATCCGCAGAAAGGATCCACGAAAGGACGATCCGGCTTCCAATTTGTTAATTTAATTAAAGACGCAGCTAATGTTTCTTTTAAAGGAGCTTCCCCTTGATCCACACGGTATCCACGTTTATGAAGCCCAACACCGCTCGCATCAATTGTTAGTGTTGCGATATCTTTTAACATTGCAATCTCAATACGGAATAACGGGCCATCTTCTTCAAACCAAGTTGTACGTTTATATGTTGTTTTTAATTTTTCAACGACAGCCTTTTTAACGATACGCTGGCAATCCGAAACACTAAATAACTCAGATTTTAAAGATTTACCGATAACAGGGAACTCACCGTTCTCTGGAATATAATCTCCCCAGTTTAATGCTTTTGTTTTCTCAAACAGCTCATCAAATGTTGTCGCTTTAAATTCGCCAACTTTAATTTTCACACGGTCTGCAGTACGTAACCATAAATTCGTGCGACAAATCGCCTTTTCATCTGCTTCAAATGTTACTTTGCTGTTTTCTACTTGGCATTCATAACCTAGATCACGAACTTCTCGGGCAACTAAAGCTTCAATACCCATTGCCGCTGTTGCGATTAAAGTAACTTTTCCCATTTGCATTCACCTCTTATGTATATTCAAACAATAATTAATAGCCATTTCTCCTATTAATTATTACATTTTACGAAGAATTTTCTCATTAACCATTTTAACTCATAATTTATGACTTCATACAAATAAAAAGCCCTCCTCTAACAAAGGAGAGCTGAGTTATTTCATAGTTGGTTCATAACGTTCTGTAAGCCATGTTCTGTTCCTTTGTACTGCAAACGGCCCACGCCTCGTACTCCGGTGGCAATCATCTATCTACAGGTTATACAACCTGTCCTTTCCCATCGTTCATTTCCTTGGAAAAGATTCCCCTACCATTATTTGGGTTTCTCGCTCGTGGGGTTTACCTCGTTCCACTCCTATCATTTCTTCAAGGACTTCGTCACTGTGGCACTTTAAAGGTAGTCAAACCATATCCGAAAGGACTTAGGTTTTTTTCCTGCCGTTAAACCAGCCTTACAGCCAGAATACCCTAGCTTATGAATTGGCTAGGCACGAACACTACAGCCATCTCAGGCCGTGCGAGCATGGACTTTCCTCTACAACGTTGGCGTTGCAGCGATTACCCAAACGTTATGACATCCATTAGTATAGTGGAAACAAAAAGATTTTGCAATGTTTTTTTCTATGTAAAATGCTTTAACCTTTTTATCACCAGAAATTATTCGTATAACTTGCTTCCAAATACAGCTTTTTCTAAATTCGATAGACGTTTTAAAATGTCTGTATTCGTGTTGTTATATACTGGTTGCGCAACTGGTGTTTGTACAGGTTGTTGTGGAACTTGCGTTGCTGCTAGCTTTTGCTCTTCTAATTCACGCTTTAAACGAGCATTTTGTTGCTTTAATTGCTCAAATTCCTTGTGAAAAGCTTCATAATCTTTAATGATCATATCAAGAAACTTGTCTACTTCTTCTTGTTGATAACCTCTCATACCTGTTTTAAATTCTTTTTCTAAAATATCTTTCGCTGTTAATTTAATTTTATCCGAAATCATTTTCTTCACCTCAAATTTTTGCCAAAACTTTCATTAACTAAATTTTTTCAGAAACAATGCTTTTTGTCAATCATATATACGAGTACTATATTACATATTACTCAGCATTATTCCACTGTTCCTCTTCTATTATATCTTGTAAATCGGAAAAAAGAATGAAATAACTGTGATAATTTTCTATTTCTCCTTTTTTCTTTGCTGCTTCTACAATATATTTAGGACTCCCTGGTTTTTCTTCATCATATACAGCTAAAAGCGCATCACTTTTTTCAATAAAAAATTGATTTTTTAATTTAAATTGCTCTGGGCTTTCGTACTTACGTTTCGTGATACTATCAACATGGTCTGCTTGAGAGAGAATAAACTCGTAATATTCACGGTTATCTTCCTTCCAACCCTCTTCTTGTTCTAAAAATGGAGTAAATACCGCTAATTTTAAATCTGGATATTCTACTTGTATTTCAAAAACAACTTCAGCAGCCCATAATTCTACACCTAACTGGCCACTTATTATAACCCACTCTAAACCATCTTCTACAAAAGCAGTTAATTTACGACGCAACGCCTTTTTTATACATTCTACTCCTGGATGATCATTTTTAAATATTCCAAGTTCAAATGGCTTATATCCTGTTACTGCAATAACTTTCATATCAACACTCCAATTACAAAAAAAGAACTAGCATTTCGCTAGTTCTAACATATCATTTACTTTTTAAATATTCCACCAACGTTTGGTCCAATATTTGGTCCAACTGGTGATACATTGTTTGGTAAAAATGGTGATACATTAGGTCCTGGTCCAAACGGTGATACATTCGGCCCTGGTCCAAATGGAGATATTTGATGACCGTGGTGATGATGTCCATGACCACACGGTCCACATCCGCCGAACCCTGGATCGATTGGGTCTACAACATTTACATTTGAGTTTGTTTGTGGGAAGAAGTTTTGGTTTTTAATTTGTTGATGGTGTACATGTGTTGTATGCGTTGGGAAAATGTGTGGCACCACCGTTGTTGAAAAAGAATGTGTTACGCATTGTTTCGTCGGATGAATGACAGGAGCAGTCGTACAAATAGGTCCTGTAGGCTTATGCCCTCCAAAGCAAGGATGACAATGATGCATAGTTTTTTCTCTCCTCTCTCATAAAGAAAATCTGATTACACTTTACAATATGAGAAAAGAGGTTAAGCCGCTTGTTATATATACCCATTTATTCTAAGGAAATTTGTCTAGTCCTTTATTTCGTATACAATGTTTTTATAGCCAACCCTCCAAAATTACTTACCAAAAAAACCTCCCACTTGCTTTACAATGCCTGTTACTTGATTCATCGCATTCATCATTTGTCCAGCTGTATTCATCATTTTATTTACATCATAGTTACCATCTGAATTTTTAAATTGGGAAACGAAACTAGAAAATTGACTTGGTTGTTGCTGTTGCTTTTGTTTATTTTGCGTCGGATACGGTTGTTTTGGTGGATAGAACATCGCTTGTTGATTATAGGGAGATGGCGGTGGCATATAGTATTGTGAATTCATATAAGGTTGCGGTTGTTGATCCATATAAGGCTGCGGTTGTTGGTTCATATAAGGTTGCTGCGGTTGATTCATAAACGACACTTCAAATGGCTGGTAATAATTTTGATTTCCATAATGAGGCTCGAAAGGATACATATTATAACGTAAATATGTATCCGGATTATATTGGTACATATTTTGCTGTGTATATGGATTAGATTGCTGATATACGTTAGATTGTTGAAACATGCATTCTCTCCTCCTTCACATAAGTTTCTACATATATAATATGTACTTGTAAAATAATTTGTGTGACGGAGTATCTGTCTATTTTTGTCGGAAGTTTAAATTTTTAAAAAATTAAAAAAGAAAACCCTTCCATGCTATGATAGTGAAGAAGAAGATTCTCATGGGGGAGGAATCAACATGGTATTAGGGGATTTAAAACAAGCGTTTTCTCAAAAAAAGGGGTATTACACAGAGAATGTAAATGAATTGTTAGACTTTGCGAGACATTGGTATCTCGAAGGAAAAATATGTATTTCAGATTACCGAACATTAATAAAAGAATTAGAAATAAACGGTGCAACAAAACCTACAACAATGACAGAAGCATAAAAAACAAGAGGGTTTCCCCTCTTGTTACTTACATTGCTCAATTATATTTTGCAAAGTATACGAAATGGCTTGATGCGTTTCAAAGAATCGCTTACCTTTTCCTTTATTTACAAAGCATTGCAACACATTTGTTTGTAAATTATCGTATACTTGATCAATTTGCTGTACATGTATATACTTCGGTTTTTCTTCCTTAATCCATTTATAAGCCAATTCTTTCCACACTGCTAATTCTTCATCTACCATATTTACAAACGGTTTCATATCCTTATAAAAATCGTATTCAACCATTTCTCTTTTTTTCACATTTGCTTCATTATTATACTGCATAAGTTTTTCCGAAGACTGTACTAACGCTTCATACACCATTTTATTCCCACCTTATTATGCACTCACTACGACGTTTTGAAATGCCTTCACCCAATTCCCTTTTTCTTCGTGATGCACTAATTTATTTTCCATATGCTCAATATGCATTTCTGTTATTTCTATCTTGTTGCATATTTTTTCACTCTTATCCTTTAATGCATGATTCATTCTAATCCCTATATTCATTTCCAGCAAATCGAGAGAACTTAACATTTGATCCATCGTTTTCATTACATCTTCCTTCTGAACCATCGCCATATACAAAACGCCTCCTTCTTTGCTTTTCCTTTGTCATGTAATTTCGCCGAATGATTCTTCACTCCTGCCCACATGACAAAACTAGTTGTTATTCGTCAAAGAAATCATTTTGTATGTCATTTATAGAAATGGTAACAATACAAAAAGGAGGTGCATGAAAATGACAAAGAACAAAAACGAAAAAAAGAAAAAACAAAACAAACAAAATAAACCCGAAACTGGTAATCCAAAGTTAGATGGTCCAAACTTCCCTGCTACATAAAGTGAAACTTTAATCATTGGGGTGCCCCCAATGATTATTAGTTGAACCAATCGGGCATTTACGGGCAGTTGATCCCCACCTAAATTCTTTGCTTTCGCTGAATTTAGGTGGGGTCTTACTGCCCGGTAAATAGCGGGGTAAAGTGAAACTTCCTTAATCTCTTATATTCATTACGTTTTGAGATTAAATGTTTAGCACGCATAGCAGGGTTACTTCACATTAAGAAGTCCCGTCTTCATAAATGAAGACGGGACTTCTTTTTTATTATATCATGAACTCATCTATCCTTTTAACAAAACGATTTACGGTAGAAGCAATATAGATTTGCTCCCTCTTTCTTTTATACCATTCTGTTATATCAACTTCACCCTTATACTCTTCTGGCAAAAATAGTTCATTTATTTCCGTATCTCTACAAAACCAATCTCTCATACTTATTTCAGCATGTGCAACAGCAGGATAAACTTCTCTAAGAGCTGGTGTACAAGATTTTCTAGCTTCTCTTACATAACATTCATAATCTGCTCTTGATCCTGTGTGTATCGTTTGCAATGCAAACCTATGGAATAAACTTTTATACTTCCGATGAAATAGTAACGCTGCTAATTTCTTCCCTAGTTCTATACGCTTCTGTAACGTTTCAAATTGATAAACTGAAAAACCATACATCTTCCCTTCAACGGTTGGGAATATAACGGCACTAATATGAAGCATTTCTTGTAATTTAAAAAGTGCTGTATGGAATACATGTTTTTTAAAATATGCATTCTCAATAACTGGTTTTTGAATTTTATTTTGTTCATTTATAATAAGCGCTGTCATAAGTCTATTTATATCTTTTTTCTCCCAAAAATATATCCATTCTTTTTCCATAAAAATGGATACGTTAAAATATTGTAACAAATGGAATAGTGGCACCTGCCTCCTCTTACTTTCTTCATATAACAACAGCTGAGGAAATACATCTAAAAAAATAATCCAATTCGCTTCTTCATAAGTCAAAAACAAATGTTTTTTTACTGTTTGAGGTAAAACAGTAGCATAATACCTCCCTTGTAAATCAGTCATATTCCATCCTGCATTTCTCGAGACCATACTCGCTAAAAAAGCCCACCTAATTTCACTATTTCTTACATAATATTCTTGATAACACTGCGTTCGAGAAATGTTGTCCATATTAGCTATTTCTATTTCCCCCTTCATGTTGTAAACCATTGTTTTTTCTTCCTCTGTACAGACCGTATTTTTACGATATTGTTTAATTTTTTCATAATCATTCCATGTAAACATGAATAAGTCATCATACCTTTCTTCAAAAAGGTCACATCTTTTTTCATTTTTTGTTATAATCACCTTTGTAAGTAATTCTTAGCAAGTTGGGAGTGGACACACTATGACCATTCGTTACCCAAACGGAAAACGGTACAATCAAGCTTCACAACCTCATAAAACACCAATTAAAAAACATACTTATAGTAACAGAGGTATGTCCCTTGAAGAGGAATTGAATGAAACAAATGAATATTACTTAACCCATAATATTGCATGTGTACATAAAAAACCTACACCTCTTCAAATTGTAAAAGTAGATTACCCCGCTCGAAGTGCTGCAGTGGTAAAAGAAGCGTATTTTAAACAACCTTCTACAACAGATTACAACGGTGTATATAAAGGGAAATACATCGATTTTGAAGCGAAAGAAACAAAAAATAAAACGAGTTTTCCACTTCAAAACTTCCACCTTCATCAAATTGAGCATATGAAGCAAGTAATCGCTCATAATGGAATTGCATTTGTTATTATTAAATTTACACTTTTTGATGAACTTTATTTATTAGATGCAAAACATATTATTGCATTTTGGAATCGTCAAAATACAGGTGGAAGAAAATCGATTACGAAAGAAGAAATAGAAGAGCATGGATCTTTATTATCATGCGGTTATCACCCTCGGATTGATTATATCCGTGTACTAGACACGGTTTATTTTTCGTGATAGAGTCATCACTAAGGCTCTTTTTTCGACTTTTGGGGAGAGAATGAAAGGTAGGAGAAAGTATAATGTCAGATAATTATCGTTCTCGTACAGAACGAAATCATGTAAAAAATCAAAAGCAAGAAACAAATACAGAGAAAAAACCAAAGAAAAAAGGCTCCTTTTTTAAAAAATTCCTTATAGGTTGTCTACTTCTTGGTATCGTTGGTCTTGTAGCTGGCGTTTCCGTTTTCTTTGTTATGGTGAAGGACGCTCCAAAATTAGACAAATCAAAACTTGTCAATCCTTTATCAACAAAGTTTCTTGATAAAGATGGGAACTTTTTCTATGAATACGGTGCTGAAAAACGAACCCACGTTACGTATGATCAAATTCCAAAAGTAGTTGAAAATGCATTCCTTGCAACTGAGGACTCACGTTTCTATGATCATAATGGAATTGATTTTAAACGAACTACAAAAGCAGTTATGGAAAATGTCACTGGAGGTTTCGGATCTCAAGGTGGTAGTACGATTACACAACAAGTAGTCAAAAACTATTTTCTAACGATGGACAAAACTGCAAAGAGAAAAGTACAAGAATGGTACCTATCTTACAAATTAGAGCAACAATACTCTAAACATGAGATTTTAGAAATGTACTTAAATAAGATTAATTTAGGTAACCGTTCATATGGTATTGCGACAGCAGCGCAAAAATATTATGGTAAAGATTTAAAAGACTTGCAATTACATGAAGCTGCTATGCTCGCTGGTTTACCCCAAGGTCCAAACATTTATGATCCAACCAAAAAGGAAAATGTTGAACGAGCAACAAATCGTCGTAATGTCGTATTGTCATTAATGAATCGACATGGTTATATAACAAAAGAAGAAATGAATAACGCAGTTAAAATCCCAGTAACAGAGGGTCTTCAACCGTCTTCCGAAATAACTGAGATGAAGTATCAAGCATTTTTAGATGCGGTTGTAAAAGAAGTTGAAAAAGAATATCCTGATGTAAATATTGGTTCAGATGGTTTGACGATTCATACAACACTTGATCAAGATGCTCAAGATTATGCTGAAAAAATTATGGATGGCAATCTTATTAAGTATCCGAACGATCAATTCCAAGGATCATTCGTATTTATGGATACACAATCTGGAGAAGTTCGTGCAATTGGAGCTGGGCGTAAAGAAAGTAAGTCTACTTTCAAAGGTCATAATATGGCCACTGATTTAAAACGCCAAGTCGGTTCAACAATGAAACCAATTTTCGACTACGGACCAGCAATTGAAAATTTACAATGGTCTACATACCATCAATTAAATGACTCAGAGTATACGTATTCCAATGGTAAAAAAATACGAAATGCAACAAACAGTTACAAAGGTGACGTTTCACTACGTGAAGCTTTGAAAAAGTCATTAAACATCCCAGCTTTAAAAACAGCCCAAGCGGTTGGTCTTCCTAAGTCACAAGCGTTTGCTGAAGGTTTAGGTATGACATTTAAAGACGGCAAAACATTTGAATCAACAGCAATTGGTAGTAACGATAGTTCACCATTACAAGTAGCAGGTGCATATGCAGCCTTTGGTAATGGTGGGAACTACAATAAACCGCACTTCGTAAAAGAAGTTATCTTCCCAGATGGGAAAAAGAAAAGTTTTAAACCGAAAGAGCAACGTGCGATGCAAGACTACACAGCTTACATGGTTACTGACGTTCTTCGTGACGTAGTAAGACCTGGTTCTGGCGGTACTGGTCCAACAGCATACGTTTCAGGTGTTGATGTTGCCGGTAAAACAGGAACACAAAACTTTGATGAAGACGTTATAAAAAAATATGGTATACCAGCTGATGCAAACAGAGATAGCTGGTTCGCTGGATATACACCGCAATATACAATGGCAGTATGGACTGGTTACGAAAAAAATGGCCCAGAAAACTACATTAGTGATCGTTATACTAGAATTGCACAGCAAATGTTCCAAGTAATGATGAGTAAATTCGCTACAGATAAAACTCGTTTCGAACGCCCTTCTTCTGTACAAGAATTAAATGGTGAATTGTACGTAAAAGGCGCTAAAAAAGATGCAGTGAAACAAATTAAAGTAGATGCACCTAGTGGTCTTAATGTCACTTTTGATGGCGCTAGCACAGTTACACTAAACTGGTCTGGACCAGCAGAAGTTGATGCGTATGCCGCAAGCTATAAAGCGACTGACGGTTCAAGTGGTAGTTTATCAATAAATGGTACGACAGCTACTCTTGGTGGTATTAAACCAGGCGTTACTTACAGCTTCTCTGTGGTAGCGAAAAAAGGTACTGGAACAAGCCCAGCAGTTGGAGCATCCTTCACTGCGCCTGGCGGAACTCCAGATGCGAAGAAAACTGAAGAAGATGCTAAGAAAAAAGCCGAAGAAGATGCTAAGAAAAAAGCTGATGAGGAAGCTCAGAAAAAGGCTAATGAAGATAAATTAAAACAAGAAGAAGCTAAGAAAAAAGCTGAGGAAGAGCAGCGTAAACAACAAGAGCAACAGCAGCAAGAACAACAACGTAAACAACAAGAAGAAGCTCAAAAGAAAGCTGATGAGGAAGCTAGAAAAAGAGCTGAAGAAGAAGCTAAGAAAAAAGCTGAAGAAGAAGCTAAGAGAAAAGCTGAAGAAGAAGCTAGAAAAAAAGCTGAAGAAGAAGCTAAGAAACAACAAGAGCAACAACACAATACCGGCGAAGATACACCACACGCAGACGGAAATGTTGTTACAACAGAGTCTTAATACAAAAAAAGAAGTCCTTTCTCTTAACGAGAACAGGACTTCTTTTTTGTTATCATTTTCTTTACATATAGCTTTTCTATTTCAATATACAACTGCGCTAACTGAATATAAGAATGATAATTATTCGGTTTCTTTATAATGAACGAATATCGCTCTATAAAATTAACTGGTTGCACTTCCAATTCACTCGTAAAATCTTCTATTTTATTCAAACTATGAACAGGTTGCTCATTTAGCCAATATACAATTGATAATAAATGTGCTGCAAAAAGAATCATCGGACCTTCAGCTTCTTGCTTCTTTCTGTTTCGAAATAAAGTAGCAATGTCCTCATGCTTATTTTTCCATACATTCAACATTACAGGAATACTTTTTTCAATTTCATTCCACGGCTCATATTGTCTTTCCATATCATATATAAAATAAGTATTTTGTACTGTTTCTTCAAAAGACTGTTCTGTATAATACGCAATCGAATTTATACTTTCTTTAAAAAATGGTAAGCACCGAAATTCTCTCGGTATTTCTATCACTCGCTCCATCCTTTATTTCCCCTTCATTCGCTTCTTTCCTTCACGACACACTTCTAGTAAAGGGCACTCTTCACATTGTGGTCGCTGCGCTTTACAGTGATAACGTCCAAAGAAAATCATACGGTGATGTGTAACGCTCCATTCATCCATCGGAATTTTCTTCATTAATGTCTTTTCTACTTCTAACACCGAATCTTTCCACCTACAAATCGCTAACCGTTTACTCACTCTCTCTACATGCGTATCAACAGCAATTGCCGGAATACCAAACGCTACCGAAACAACTACGTTTGCTGTTTTTCGACCTACTCCTGGTAACTTCGTAAGCTCATCTCGATCTTTCGGCACTTCCCCATTGTAATCATCTAATAACATTCTGCACAATTTTTGAATGTTTTTTGCTTTATTTCTATACAATCCAATAGAACGTATATCTTGTTGTAATTCTTCTAGAGAAACACTTAAATAATCTTCTGGTGTTTTATATTTTTGAAATAAATTTTTCGTCACTTTATTTACAAGTGCATCTGTACATTGTGCAGATAATGCTACCGCGATTACTAGTTCAAACGGATTATCATGAATTAATTCGCAATGTGCTTCTGGATACATATCCGCCATTGTGTCTAAACAATAGCGAATTTGCGTTTTATTTAACATATATTTCCTCCTACATTACTGCTCCAACCAATTATAAAAAGGCACTTTTCCAGTAAATTTCGTCTCTTGTTTTGTCGTTTGCTGCGTTCGTTGTTGATTTGCTCTAAATTTCCGTCCTTGGTTTTGGGCTTGATCTACTGTTTTAATACCATTCTTTTTCCATTCAAATAAAATACGATCAATATATCGGAAATTAAGCTTACCACTCATTACAGCTTCCCTGAGGGCCGCTTGAATTAAATTCGGATGATGTTGATCTTGATCTTCCCACATTCCCAACGTTTCACATTCAAATGGAGAAAGTGGTCTTCCAAATTCTTTTTCAAATACTGTATATAAATTTACTTGCAATTGCTTTATTTCTTTTTGTTCTTCCTCTATTGATTCATTCATTAAGAAATGCAATATTTTTTCCCATAGCGGTTGTAAAGAATAACTTTCACACATCATCGCTTCTGATTTTTGTCCACCTTCTAGTGATAAAAAGCCTTTTTGAATCAATGCCTGAATAACTTCCATACATTTCATTTCGGTAATCGTCATCCGTTCTGAAATCTCTGACGGAGTCGGAAACGAATTGCCCGATTCTAAAAATGTATGTACATGAAGTACAACCATAAATTCCGTTTCATTTAACCCTAATTTTTTATAATGCATCATAAGTAATTTTGGAATTGCAATGCTTCCCTGCTCAAACCACTGTAACATCATTTTCTTTTTCATCACCAAACACCTCGCTCTCTAGTATAACACACCTTTCGCTATTTCTTTTTGCCACAATTCGTCAAAAAAACCTCCCTATTATGTAGGAAGGTTTTTTGTATTACATTAATAAAATATACAATTAAGCTTGCACTTTACTTTTCATAAACGTATGAATACGTTCTAATGCTTTCTCCACTTGTTCAAGAGATGTCGCATATGATAAACGAACGTTATTTGGAGCACCAAATCCTGTACCTGGTACAAGAGCTACTTTTTCCTCTTCTAATAGAGCTTTTGCCCAATCATCAACAGTTTCGTATCCTGATAAAGCTACTGCTTCTTTTACATTAGGGAATAAGTAAAATGCACCTTGTGGTTTAATGCAAGTAAAGCCAGGGATTTGAATTAATTTATCATAAATAATGTTTAATCTCTCTTCAAATGCTTGACGCATTGTTTCTACAGGTTCTTGTGAGCCTGCATATGCCGCGATTGCGCCGTATTGAGCGATTGAAGTAGGGTTTGACGTACTATGACTCGCTAAGTTCGTCATCGCTTTAATAAGCTGCTTATTTCCTGCTGCATATCCAATACGCCATCCTGTCATAGAATGAGATTTAGATACACCATTAATAATAAGTGTTTGTTCTTTTAATGCATTAGAAAGCTGGGCAACCGAAGTATATTCTGCTCCACCATAAATTAATTTCTCATAAATTTCATCTGAAACGATTAAAATATTGTGTTCTAAACATACTTCTCCAAGCTGTTGTAATTCTTCTTTGCTGTAAATCATTCCTGTTGGATTGCTCGGTGAATTAATAATAACTGCTTTCGTTTTCTCTGTAATTGCCTCACGCAGCTGCTTCGCTGTAATTTTGTATTCATTATCTTCAAGGCCTTCTACATAAACTGGCTTACCACCAGCAAGCTTTACTTGTTCCGGATAACTTACCCAGTATGGCGTAGGGATGATAACTTCATCACCTTCATCAAGTAACACTTGGAATAATGTATATAATGCATGCTTTGCGCCGTTACATACAATAATTTCAGACGGATCATACGCAATTCCTTGATCGCGAGTAAACTTCTTCACAATTTCTTGTTTTAACGCTTGTAACCCACCTGTTGGTGTATACTTCGTATGTCCTTCTAACATCGCTTTATGTGCAGCATCCATAATATGTTCTGGCGTATTAAAGTCAGGTTCTCCTGCCCCTAATCCAATTACATCATGGCCTTCTGCTTTTAATGCTTGTGCCTTTGCTGTAATTTCTAAAGTTGCAGATGGTGTTAAAGCAGCTACTCGCTTTGCTAATTTCATTTGTAGTTCCCCCTACATCTATTTTTCAATGCTGTATCGTCGTAAAAACTGACCATCTTTAAATGCAAGATAGTAATAACTATAACGATTTTCATCATCAATATATGTAACTTCCCATAATGGTATATTGTTTTCAAAGCCTAATTTTACTTTTAAAATTTCTTTAGGCTTACTTTTGTGCTCTTTACTGTCATCTCCGACTTGTTCAATCGTTCTTTGTAAAGCCTCTTTTTCAGAAATACCTTCACTCTTTTTCCTTACTATAGTTTCCCCTTTTTTCTCAGGCACCCAAACGATAAGTTGTTCTCCTTTTTCATCTGTACCTTGTACGACTGTATATGAAGATTCTCCGTTATAATAATCCACAGATTTTACTTTTACAAGCTTTGCTTTTTCTTTTGCAATTTCTACAGATTTTGCCTCTTTAGGGATTTTCTTTTCCATTGCTTTATTATAAACATACGCCCCATATATTCCGCTAGCAACGATTACGATAACGATTGCAAAGATCCACTTTTTCATTGTATCACTACGTTCTGTAAATCGTAAATACAGCTGTTTCTTTATCTTTTTCGTCTAATGCTAATCCGAACATGAGGTCCTGCTCTTTTAACGTACGATTCAAACTATCAACGATTTTATACAAGTCAGATGAATATTTAATACGCGTCGTTGATAGGACTTCGATTTTCTTATCCATGAAAAAACTCCTCCGTTACACAAAAATTTCTAATTATAGAAGAACGCAATGCGGTTACAATAAGAGTACATTCTTTACAACCCCTGCTTCATCACCCATCTATTATAGCAGGACATGTACAGCAAAAAAAGGTTTCAAGTCGAAAACCAATACATTTTGTATACAAGAAGTAAGAAAAATAAAATTCCTCCTACCCACATTTTTTACGCCTGAAGTTTACATGCACTTCAGGCGTATTTTTTCTTCCAATTTTATCCCACTTTATTCAGTTGGCCGTTCCTTTAATTGTTCTAACAATTCTTCTAGAGGGCCTTCATAAAGCGGAACAGTTGGAATTGATTGTAAAAAACGTTTTCCATAGGAAGCGCTTGTCAAACGACGATCTAATACAAACACCGTCCCGGTATCTGTACTTGTTCTAATAAGACGACCAAATCCTTGTTTGAAACGCAGTATTGCTTGCGGGAGTGCTAACTTAGCGAATACGTCCTCTCCTTGATTTTTTAACCACTCTCCTTTTGCTTCCATCATCGGTTGATGAGGAGGCGTAAAGGGAAGGCGGACAATAACAAGACAACTAAGGGCATCTCCAGGTATATCTATCCCTTCCCAAAAACTACTTGTTCCTAATAAAATTGATTTATCAAACTCTTGAAACTTACGAATGAGACGACTTCTGCTCTTATTATTCACACTTTGCGTTAATAATAAATAGCCTTCTAATTCCTCATCATTTTTCAAATTCGTATACGCTTCTTTCAACATTTCATACGAAGTGAACAAAACAAGCATTCTACCTTCTGTAGCTTTCGCTATTTTTGCAATATGAGCCGACACAGATTCAATATATTCTTCATTACTTGCTTGCTTAATAAAAGGCACATCCGTTGAAACCATTAATTTCATCTGTTCTTCAAAACGGAATGGTGATGGGACCTGTAATGTATTTGGAGCAAAATCATGTAAGCCTAGCTCTTCTTTTATATAGTCAAATGAATCGTTTACTGTTAGCGTTGCTGATGTGAAAATAACACTCTTTTTCTCTGTTAAAAATTCATCAGCAAATCTTTCACCAATATGAACAGGTTGCCCATATAAAACAGTTGAATGAATGGTTCCCTTCGTTTCAGTTTCCATCCATGTCACATATGAATTTTTTTCTAAAATGAGCACTTGTAAAGATTGCGCCATCTTTCTCAATAACTCAATTAAATGCATAAATTCACCTGTAACAACATGCATTTCCCATTCTAATTTACTTTGCAATATATCAACTTGCTTCTCAAGTGTAGAGAGTAATTTTCTTACATCATATACAAAACGATTTGTTAACTCGGTAATACTATCCCATAACTTGCCTTTTTCTACTTCCGTGTTATATCGATAAATGAGTGGCATATTGCTGATCCCTTGTTCCTGCTTTGTTTGTTTAAAGATGAATGCACGTAACATTTGGAATAGCTCATCCGCATCAAATTTCAATTCCTTCAAACTATGACTTACCATGCGGAAAGTCGAACGGGAGGCTTGTTCTGTTTTTTTCATCATTTTATATACTTTAGAAAGTACATCATCTGTTTCTAGCGTACCAAGACGAGATAAAACTAGCTGGAAATACATACAGGAGAACTGTTCACCTAATGTTCTACTCGCCGCTTCCTCAATATGATGAGCCTCGTCAAAAATAATATGTTCACACGAAGCAAACAATGGTTCCTCACTTGAAAAATCTTGAAATAATAACGCATGATTTGTAATAACGATATCTGCAAATAATGCTTTATTCTTTGCTCGTTGATAAAAACAACGACTATACCAGTTGCTTTGCATCCCACCCGGACTATGTACATCACTACAAATCCGGTTCCAAAGTAACTTTCCGCCCTCAGGAATATTTAATTCATCACGATCGCCCGTTTCCGTTTGCAATAACCACACTAAAATTTTTGCCTTCGTGAGCGCCATATCATAATTCTTCTCTTCTTCTTGCAAAGCATATTCAAATTTATGTAGACAAAGATAATGCTTTCTTCCTTTCAGAAGAGCTACTTCAAATGAAAATGGCATTATTTTCTGTAATAATGGAATTTCTTTTTCTAGTATTTGTTGTTGCAATTGTACAGTTTGGGTACTTATGATGACAGGTTCTTCTTTTTTCTTTGCAAAATAAATACTTGGAAGCAAATATGCAAGAGTCTTCCCTGTTCCTGTTCCTGCTTCAATTAGTGAAAACCTAGAATCTCTTAGCGCTGTATATATTTCCTTCATCATACTCTGTTGGCTTTCTCTTTTTTCAAACTTTGGCATATTCAACTCAAGTTTAGCAATTGTCTTATGCAAGAAAGCATCAAATTTAAATGCACATGTTTCACTTAGGTTTAAAGAATAATTCCGTTTTCGAAGTGCAATATTTCGATATACTTCATATCCCTCTGCGCCTTTTTTACCATGCATCATTTTCTTTAAAATATTTTCAGAAAGTACATCCGCTATATCACTTTGAAAAACATCGCTCAATTCATAAAGCGATTGCAAGGTGACAAGGGGTAACTTCTCAATTTCATTTAAAAATTGTAAAAACAATTCCGCTGTTGCAAGAGCATCACTATCCGCACGATGCGGTTGATCATGCTCTAATTCGTGTTGTTTAGCTAAATCACGTAATTTATAACTATCAGCCGTTGGCAAAAGAATTTGCGCCAACTCAACTGTATCAACTTTTGGGCAATGTATTTCTGTATATCCAGCCTGCCTTAATTCTTCCGTTAAAAAATTCCAATCAAAGTGAACATTATGTGCAACGAAAGCTGCACCTTGTAATAGCTCAACAACCATCGGGGCTACATCTTGAAATAACGGGGCTTGCTTAACCATACTCTCATCAATCCCTGTTAACTCTGTAATAAATGGTGGAATCTCTCTCTTCGGATTAATAAAAGATGAAAAAATCTCTAATATCTCTCCATCTTCCACTACAACAGCTGCAATTTGGGTAATTTTATCTTTCCCATCCTTCCAGGAGTTCCCTGTCGTTTCTAAATCGACAACGACATAACGCTTACTCATATATGTAACACCTCAATTTCTTACCTATCAAACAGAAAATTATATAATGTTACTATACCACGTTTTATCTCATCTTAATGAAAAGATGCACAAAAAAGCTATCTCCGTAATAGAGATAGCCTTCTTACTTATAATATCGTGCCCGCTTTTTCAGCACCTAACATTTCAATAATTTGATTATTATCGTCTAATACTGCAATTTTCGGCTCTTGTTTATGAATATTTTCTTCTGCCACTAGACCGTAGCAAATAATAATAACTTTATCTCCTGGCTGTACAAGCCTTGCAGCTGCACCATTCAAACAAACAACACCGCTACCACGTTCTCCTTTAATAACATATGTCTCTAAGCGAGCACCATTATTATTATTTACAATTTGGACTTTTTCGTTTTCTACAATATTTACTGCATCCATTAAATCTTCATCAATTGTAATACTACCTACATAATTTAAATTTGCTTCTGTTACTGTTGCGCGATGTAACTTCGCTCTCATCATTGTGCGAAACATAGATGCTCCCCCTTATTTAACCGTTAATGTTATATTGTCAATTAATCGTACATTTTCAAATTTAACTGCAATTGCTAAAATGATTCGTCCTTCAATTTTATCCACTACTTGTAGTGAAGGATACGTATATAAATCAGCATAATCTACAGTGCCTTTCGTATACGTCTCAATATACTCTTTCACAAGAGTTGTAATGATTTCTGCATTACGTTCTCCTGCCTCAATTCTTTCTTTCGCTATACATAGACTGCGGTATAAATGAGGAGCCTCTTCACGCTCTTCTTGTGATAAATACACGTTACGAGAACTTTTGGCTAATCCATCTTCTTCCCTTACAATATCCACCGGTACGATTGTAACCGGAATATTAAAATCAGCGACAAATCCTTCAATGACAGCAACTTGCTGTGCATCTTTCATACCGAAATAAGCACGTGTTGGCAATGTAATATTAAATAGTTTCATTAGTACAGTCGCAACACCAGCGAAATGACCAGGTCTTTGCTTTCCGCATAACACATCGGTACGCTTCACAACTTCTACTGTTGTCGTTTGTTCTGCTGGATACATTTCTTCTACGCTCGGATAAAATAAATAATCTACACCGTTTTCTTTTGCTACACTTTCATCTCTATCAATATCACGAGGGTATCGATCTAAATCTTCATTTGGTCCAAACTGTAGCGGATTAACAAACACGCTTAAAACTACAATTTCATTTTCTTCTCTTGCCTTACGTAATAAAGTCGCATGACCTTCATGTAAATAGCCCATCGTTGGGACAAAACCAATACTTTTTCCACTGGCACGTAGTTCGTTTGTAATTTGCTGCATCTCTTGTACTGTAGTTACGATTTTCATTATTGTTTTCCTCCGTATAACGCTAAACATTCTTCCTCTTTCATTGTGAATGAATGTTTTTCTTCCGGAAATTGACCTGTCTTTACTTCAGTAACGTATTGTGAAATCCCTCGCACAATCTCCTCTTGAACAGACGTATATTGCTTCACAAATTTCGGAACACGCTTTACGCCATATGAGATAAGATCATGATAAACGAGTACTTGCCCATCCACTTTTTGTCCTGCTCCAATTCCAATCGTTGGAATTGTTAGTTGCTTCGAAATGAATTCTGCTAGCTGCATCGGCACACATTCTAATACAAGTGCTATCGCACCAGCTTCCTCACATCTCTTCGCATCTTCTATTAATTTTTTTGCACTTTCAGCATCTTTTCCTTGTACTTTATAGCCACCTAACACTCCTACAGATTGAGGAGTTAAGCCTAAGTGTGCCACGACAGGAATTCCCGCACTCGTCAAGTAATGAATAGTTGATATCACTTCTCCTGCACCTTCTACCTTCAGTGCATGAGCACCACTCTCTTGAACGATGCGGCGTGCATTCACCATCGTATCTTGAGGCGACACATGATACGACATAAATGGCATATCAGTTACAATAAACGTCTCTTTCGCTCCTCGGCGTACAGCTTTCGTATGATGAATCATATCCTCTACTGTTACAGGTACTGTTGAATCATAGCCGAGCACAACCATCCCAAGGGAATCTCCAACTAGAATCATATCAACTTCCGCTTCTTCTGCTAACTTAGCAGATGGATAATCATACGCCGTTAGCATTGTAATCGGCTCACCTTGCTCTTTCATTTTCAAAAAATCTGTTTTTGTTTTCAAAAACTACTCCTCCTTTATACAGGAGAGAGGAGATGGCCGAAATCATATAAAAAACCCCTCTGGCCATAAAAGGGCAGAAGGGTTGTGTGTTAGTCGGCATTATTCATCCCTCTGTCCCAGTCCGTTATTGGATCAAGGCAGAATCCAAGTTATTATTTTTCGTATTGCTTCGAATTATGGTGCAGTTCGCTCTGATACTGCCCACATTCGAACTAATTATAGCAAACTCTAAAAAGGAATTACTACATTTTTTTGAAAAAATAATTTTTATCCTTATTACGGTATGTGAAATTTTTAAATAACGCATGCATAGAAAGATAAACAGATTTGTTTACATACATAGTATAACTCTTAAAATAATGATGCAGGTTAATTGAGGAAACATACTTACAAAAGGAGAATTGCTAATGTCTATAAGCACATGGTTATTTCGATTCATCGGTTTTCTTGTGATGCTTGTGGGAGTAACAACTTTAAATTCCCTCAATGTATTTGCCTCAGTTAACGTCGTAACACAACCTGTTGAGTCTGCCAAAGTGATTGAAGTCGAGCTAAACGATGATTACTTTAAACCGAACGTCATCACGATTCCAATTGAAGAATCAACAACATTGCTATTGAAAAATAAAGGCAAGAGCGAGCACACCTTTACAGTAAAAAAACTCGGCATTGACGTCGTAGTCGAGTCAGGAAAAGAAAAAAATATTACCGTGAAACCTAAAAATACTGGTACATATGAATTAATATGCCGGTATCACCTTCTTAAAGGAATGGAGGGAAAAGTAATCGTCAAATGACAAGTAAATACTAAAAAATTCATTATCGCACCGCAAACTCATTTCAAAAATATTGAAATAAAAAAGAAGTTCCAAAAGAGGAACTTCTTTTACTTAATTTCGATATCCGCAGAATGAATGTGATGTACTTTTCCTTCATGATCTTCTAGAAGCAATACACCATCCTCTGTAATTCCTTTTGCTATCCCTGTAATTGTCTCTCTCATCGTTCGAGCGTTAATTTCTTTCCCGATACTCACAGCGTAACTTTCCCAAAGAATTTTAATGACAGAGAAACCATTTTGTAAATACTCTTCATATAATTTTTCTAGTTGTAAAAAGATTTGTTGCATAAGCTCCGCACGAACAATTGGCTTACCAGATTCAATCGCTAAAGAAGTAGCAATATGCTGAATTTCCTCATCAAAATGTTCTTGCTTTTGATTCGCATTAATACCAATACCCATAATGACAGCATTAATTTTATCAGGATCAGCTTGCATTTCTGTTAATATACCTACAGCTTTTTTCCCCTGAATTAAAATATCATTCGGCCATTTTATTCCTACGTTTACACCTGTGCACTTTTCAATTGCTTGCGCAACGCTAACAGCGGCTAACAAAGTAAGTTGTGGTGCATGATGAACCGGGATTGATGGACGTAAAATAATACTCATCCAAATTCCTGTTCCTTTTGGTGAATGCCATTTTCTGCTTAAACGACCTCTACCCGCTGTTTGTTCTTCTGCCACAACAATCGTTCCTTCTTCTGCACCTTCATAAGCAAGTTTTGCTGCAATATACTGCGTCGATTCAACAGACTCTTCAAAATACACTGTTCTACCAATATGTTTCGTTTGTAACCCTAACTGAATTTCATTCGCAGTCACTTTGTCTGGCTTACTTGCAATTCGATAGCCTAATCGACGCACAGCTTCAAGTTCATACCCCTCATTCCGAAGGTCCTCCATATGTTTCCACACAGCAGTTCTTGAGCAACCAAGTTTATCACTAATCGTTTGACCAGATACAAACTCGCCATCCGCTTCTGAAAAAACTTGCAATAACTGCTTTCTTATAGTAGATTGCATTCTTGCAGCCACTCCCTTATACACTCTTTCTCATTCACTACATTTCCTTGTACGATTGCTTCTTCAATTTTTTGAATCATTTCAGCAACCCACGGACCTGGCTTTTTACTTGCCCAGTTTAACAAATCATTCCCAGTTACATTCATCTCTTGTCGACTCTTGATTGGCAATGCTTGAAACAACGTTTGTACTCGTTTCACAGATGTATGATCATAGCTTTCAATCATCGCTTCATATACTCTTTCTGCCATTTCAGCTATATGAATTCCCGTTTTATAAAGAAGAACTGTATCCCAATCCTTCTCCTTTCTCTTACGGACTGTTAATAAAACTGCGACGATATCTTTTATTTTTTTATTCGAAAACTTCCATTGACGTAAAAAGACAGCTGGATGTTCTTCCCCGATACAATATAAGAAAAAGGCCCATGCCTCAATGTCTGTTTCAAAAGAATCCCAGTTATACTGCGTAGCTTTTAACAATCTCTCTTCTGACATCTGTAAATATGGTAGATGAGAAAATAGTTTCGTTTCTACTAATTCTTTGAGAGCCTTCACACAATATGTGCCAGTTAACAGTTTTTCAAACTCCACTGTAATTCTCTCAATTGCTATATGTTCCAGCAAATGTCCATATGTTTCAATTGCTTGTTTCGTTTTCGTCTCTAAAGAAAAACCTAACGTACTTACGAACCGAATACCACGCATCATTCGCAGGGCATCTTCTTGAAAACGATCCGCAGCATTTCCCACTGTCACAATTTCTCTCTTTTGAATCGCTTCCTGTCCAGCAAATAAATCAACCATTTCGCCTTCTTCTGTCATGGCAATTGCATTCATTGTGAAATCACGACGTTTTAAATCCTCTTCTAATGAACGAACAAATTGAACACTACTAGGTCTTCGAAAATCTTCATATTCGCTCTCTGTTCGAAACGTGGTTACCTCATAAGGTTCACCATTTTCTACTACAATTACAGTTCCATGCTCAAGACCAACAGGAACATGTCTTGGAAATATAGCCATCACTTCTTCTGGTAAAGCAGATGTCGCAATATCAATATCTCCAATCGGCCTATCGATAATAAGATCGCGTACGCTTCCGCCGACAAAGTAGGCCTCATGCCCTTGTTGCTTTAAAGTCTCAATAATAGAACTAGCTTTTTTAAATCTTTTCATTTTTGTCATCCCTTAGTACATCATAGTAAATCGTTTCATATTGTGAGACGATTTTTTCAGAGCGGAACTGCTCGTAAACACTTGCTCTTGCTCGCTCTCCCATATTACGGTGAAGTTCTTCATCCTTTAATAACTGAATGGCTTGATTTGCCACTCCCGTCGTATCGCCAACTTCACATAAATATCCTGTTTCACCATGTTGAATGACTTCTGGAATACCTCCAACCCTTGTTCCGATACAAGGTACACCACACGCCATCGCTTCTAATAAAACAAGACCAAAACTCTCTTTCTCTGATAGAAGTAACATTAAATCACTCATCGCAAGTAACTCTGCAACATTATCTTGCTTCCCTAAGAATAAGACGCGATCTTCAATATGTAAATTTTTCACCAACTGTAAAATCGTGCAAAATTCCGGTCCATCTCCAACAAGAAGCAACTTCGCATCTACTTCTGTAACAATTTTAGCAAATGCCTGAACAACATCTTGCACACGTTTCACTTTACGGAAATTTGAAATATGAATGAGTATCTTTTCACTTTCACTTATACCGTATTCTTTCTTTAATTGAGTCATATCACGCTTGAAATATACACGTTCGTCTATAAAGTTATATACCGTTTGAATGTCTTTATTTGGTTTTACAAGCTCATGCGTTTCGTTAATTAATGAATGGGAGACAGCCGTCACAACATCGGATTGCTCAATGCCAAAACGAATTAAATTATTTAACGAAGGGTCGGAACCTAACACAGTAATATCTGTACCATGCAAGGTTGTAACAATTTTAATACGCTCTCCAATCATTTGTTTTGCTAAATAAGCACAAATGGCATGTGGTATTGCGTAATGCACATGTAAAATGTCTAGGTTTTCTCTTTGTGCAACCTCTGCCATTTTACTCGCTAACGCTAAATCGTACGGTGGATATTGAAATACAGAGTATTGATTTACCGTTACTTCATGAAAGTAAATGTTTGGATACACTTTATTTAACCGGAATGGTAAACCCGATGTAATAAAATGAATTTCATGCCCGCGTTCCGCTAATTGCTTTCCTAATTCTGTTCCAACAACACCAGAACCACCTACAGAAGGATAACATGTAATACCTATTTTTAATTTCATTTACATCCCCCTATTAAATCAGCATGTAATAAAACCGGTTTCTTACTCATAAATCCTTCGGCATATAAGACTCCAACTTCTTTTCCAAACATTTTCTCACGAGCGACTACAGTTTCAACATAACCTTCTGTTAACGGTGTTTTCACACCATCACTCCCTGTTGAAAACTGACTTTCATACGCTTCTAGTGCTTCCACTTTTTGCGATACGTATTCACTAATATCTATACAAAAATTCGGTTTATGAAAACCATTAATCATATAATGATAAAAAGACTCCACACGATGTGGTGGAACCTCTGGCATATATTTGCGAATTCCCGCTGAAAAAATAGCTTCTTCCACAAGTTTTGCACAATTTGCATGATCTGGATGACGATCTTCATAATACGGTGCAAAAACTAGTTTTGGTTTATATGTACGAATTACTTTTACAATTTCACGTATATACTCTTCTTTCATATACAAACCACGGTCTGGCATCGCTAAATTTAGTCTCGTTTTTACTCCCATTATACGAGCTGCCGCCTTTGCTTCTTCTTTTCTTAACTCTATCGTTCCATTAGAAGAAAGATCAGCTTCTGTTAAATCACAAATACCTACTTCATACCCTTGCTTCGTATATTTAGCAATGGTACCAGCCATGCCGATTTCAACATCATCGGCATGAGCACCAAACGCTAATATATGTAATCCACTCATAATTGTTCCCCTCATTTTCTTAACTTGCGGTAATCTAAATCTCCTCGCTCTAATGCGTGCATTAACATTTCAGCACTTGCCATATTCGTTGCAAGTGGAATTGCATATACATCACATAAACGAAGCAATGCATTCACATCCGGTTCATGCGGCTGTGCTGTTAATGGATCGCGGAAGAAAATTACCATGTCTAAATCATTTTTTGCAATCATTGCACCAATTTCTTGATCGCCGCCAAGAGGACCAGATTGATATCTTGTTACAACTAAACCGGTCGCTTCCATAATACGAAGCCCTGTCGTTCCTGTTGCAAATAATTCATGTTGTTCAAAAATTGGTTTATATGCGTATGCAAACGAAACCATGTCATTTTTCTTTTTGTCATGTGCGATTAAGGCAATTTTCATCCGTTGTCTCCCCTTTAGTCGATAATATTTTCTAAACCGTACACAAGATGATCTAGATTCATTACTGTCTCAATTGATAGTTTTACACCAGACATAAATGATGCACGATTGAATGAATCATGACGAACTGTTAACATTTGTCCGTCTCCACCAAACATTACTTCTTGGTGTGCAATAAGTCCTGGTAAACGTACACTATGAATGTGAATACCGTCTACGTTCGCACCACGAGCTCCTTTTAGTTGCTCTACTTCATTCGGATGACCTTGCTGCTTTGATTCACGATTTTGACGAATCAATTCTACTGTTTTTACCGCAGTACCAGATGGTGCATCTAATTTTTGATCATGATGCAATTCAATTACTTCAACATCTTGGAAGTACTTCGCTGCCATTTGTGAAAATTTCATCATAAGAACTGCACCAATTGCAAAGTTTGGAGCGATAATTGTTCCTACTGCTTTTTCTTTTGCAGTCTCGGTTAATTGTTTTAGCTCTTCTTCTGTAAATCCAGTTGTACCAATAACAGAACGAAGTCCACGCTCAACTGCTAGTGTAACGTGTTGTTTTCCAACTTCTGGCGTTGTTAAATCTAACAACACATCTGCTTCTACTTCCTCTAAACAAGTATGTAAATCCGGGTAAATAGGTGTATCTAACGCTGGCATTCCAGGTAAATCAGAGATTTTCTCTCCACCATGCTTATAATCCACTGCTGCTACTAAATTAAAATGTTCCGTTCTTTCCATAAGAAGAACTGCTTCATGTCCCATACGTCCTCTTGGTCCAGCGATAATTACTTTAATTTCTTTCATTATTCTTTCTCTCCCTCATCAATACGTGTCCAGCGATCTTTATCGCGAGTATTAAATTTATTCATTACAATGTTATGTGCTGTTTCTAAATCAATATTTAAACTATTTGCCATACAAATCATAACAAATAATACATCTCCAAGCTCTTCTTCAATACTACGTTCTGTTTCAGTTGTTTTCTTCGGTTTCTCACCATAATAATGATTAACCTCTCTTGCAAGCTCCCCCATTTCTTCTGTTAAACGAGCCATCATTGCAAGTGGACTGAAATAACCTTCTTTAAACTGACCAATATATGCATCTACTTCTTTCTGCATATCCTTCATCGTTTTCGCTTCCATACAATTCACCTCTAATCCTTCCTCTTTCATGTTAGCCAATTCATCGCGATTTGACAAATATTATTCCCCGCCAAACACCTATTTGCGACCCTTTTTGGGAAAGATTATAATAAAGTGAAACTTTCTTTTGCATTTTTGGCAAAAGATCAGCCTAAACCAATCGGGTTCCTACGGCTGGTTTTCACTGCCTCCTTGCTTTATCTCCTACCAGCCGTTGGAACGGGGTAAAGTGAAACTTCTTTTGCGATTTTTGCAAAAGATCAGCCTAAGCCAATCATTTTTTTATAGCCTTTACTATTTTCACTAGCAACGAGAAATTACTTATCATTATGTTTTACCGTTTCAGCGGAGCAATGCCATTTACATAATTAGGGGGATTTCTATATGACATCAAATTTGAAGATTCGAAATATCATTTTCATTTTAATCGGTTCCGCTATTTTTTCTTTCGGTATTGTGAATATCAATATTGAAAATCACCTTGCAGAAGGTGGATTTACCGGTATTACACTATTATTGTATTTTCTATTTAAGTTTGACCCTTCTTATTCAAACTTACTTTTAAATATCCCTATATTTTTTATTGGTTGGAAGTTACTTGGAAGAACGACATTTATATATACACTAATCGGCACCTTTAGCGTATCTTTATTTCTATGGATTTTTCAGCGTTACGACGTTCTCAACTTACATGTAAACTTACAAAACGATATGACACTCGCCGCTTTATTCGCCGGAGCATTTATTGGTATCGGTCTTGGGATCATATTTAAATACGGCGGAACTACTGGCGGTGTAGATATTATCGCGAGACTCGCTCATAAATATGTTGGCTGGAGTATGGGGAAAACGATGTTTATGTTTGATGCTATCGTCATTATCGTCTCTATCCTTACATATTTATCATATCGCGAGGGTATGTATACGTTAGTTGCTGTTTTTATCGGAGCGAAAGTGATTGATTTTATGCAAGAAGGAGCCTATGCAGCAAAAGGAGCAACAATTATCTCAGATAAAAACGATGAAATTGCTGCCAAAATTTTATCTGAGATGGAGCGCGGAGCAACCTTTTTAAAAGCTGTTGGGTCGTATACAAAAGTGGAACGGAACGTATTGTATTGCGTTGTTGCTAAAAATGAAATTGTGAAATTAAAAAACATTATTACTTCTGTAGATCCTCACGCCTTTGTTGCTGTAAGTGACGTACATGATGTAGTTGGTGAAGGTTTTACATTGGATGAAAATAAAAATCCATTACATACGTAAACACAACTAGAAAAGCTTTTTAGCTTTTCTAGTTTTTTATTACATATCGCTTAAGTTTTTCTAAATCCTCATAAATAAGCTCCAATAAGCTCCGATTATAAAAAATGGAAGCAGGGTGGAATGTCGGAAAAATATGATATTCTTTCTCTGACCATGTAAACTCTGCACTTTGCATATCCTTTAATTTTTGAATGGGCTGTTTTAATAATTGTCCGTGTACGTCTGTAATTTTTTTATCTTTTCCTGTTAAACGTTGAAGACCGATATTGCCAAGCGTGACGATAAACTTCGGATTTATTTTCCCTAATTCATAATCTAACAAAGGCGCATGGGCAACTATTTCTCCTTGATTTGGCATTCTATTATACTTTTTTTGTATGATTTCACCATTTCGTTCTTTTTTCTCTCGCCATTTATAAGGTCTACTCCGAACAGCGCTCGTAATATATACTTCATCCCTTGTAACGTGAATACGTTCTAAAAAACCCATTAATTGTTTTCCTGCCCTCCCGCTAAACGGAATCCCATTATGAATTTCTGTTTCACCAGGCGCTTCTCCTAACAACATAAATTTAGGATTTTCAGGACCTTGTCCACTTAAAAAACCTTCTAATTGATAAGGAGCACTACGCTCTTTCACTTGTTTTACTAAATGGTCTGGATATTTCATTTCCCCCACCGCCTTTCCGCATTACTTCTATTATTTCTATTTGTAATACATTATATAATTCAATCCACACAACAAAAAAGACTATCATAATTGATAGTCTTTAGTCGTCGCTACGCTGCATACCAGTATAAATCAATACGAGACGTAATAATTCAAATACCGCTACAGCTGCAGCTGCTACATATGTTAATGCTGCCGCATTTAATACTTTACGAGCTTGCCCATATTCATCTGTTGATACGATACCTAACGCTTCAATTTGTTGCATTGCACGCTTGGATGCATCAAACTCAACGGGTAATGTAACAAGTTGGAACACAACACCTGCTGCCATTAAAATGATACCTAAAAATATCATGTTAGCCATCGATGCAAAAATACCAATCATAATAAATATCCAGGAAATATTCGATCCAAAGTTTGCAACTGGCACTAACGAATGACGAATACGCATAAAGTTATAATCTTTTGCATCTTGAATTGCGTGTCCTACTTCGTGTGCTGCAACTGCTGTACCAGCAACTGAATGACCGTAATAGTTATCTGTTGATAATCGAACTGTTTTTGCAGTTGGATCATAATGGTCTGATAAATGGCCTGGTGTTTCTTCAACGGCTACGTTGTATAATCCATTCTCATCTAAAATTTTCCGAGCCACTTCCGCTCCTGTCATACCTGATGTTGAATAAACTTGTGAATACTTGCTATAGGCACTACGTACTTTTGACTGTGCATACAACGGTATGATCAAAATGATCGCGAAGTAAATTAAATAAAACATCATGAATCTCTGAACCTCCATTGAAGTTTTAATTATAGTACTTCCCATTCTATTTTCTTCTGCCACCATTGTCAATGAATAAAACTTACAATCCTTATCTTTATTTATTACATTATCTATTCTTAGAATGTACATTACTTTTTCTTTTTTCTCTCTCTCCTTTATACTTTCTCCACCCAACATAAGTTAATGTGAATAAAATAAGACCTCCAGTAATTGTCATAAACCAAATGAGAGAGGGTGCAATTTCATCTTTTTTTACTGTATGAAATATTTTTTGCAAATCCCCCTTAATGATTCCTACTTGCATTTGCCCACCTTTCGTTTTTAACATAACGTTACGAAATTCATCCAAATAAGATAAATGGGCATTTACACGCTGCACTTCGTTTTCTGGCAAGGCTATCATTAAGCTTGGATAAATAATATTAAATTCATGTAAAAATGTGTTTAACGTTTGTTGAAACTGTCCCGTATCTTCTTTTGTCATCGCTTTTTCCATTTGAGAAAAGGCACCCATTACTTTCCCTTCTCTTTCCATCCAAAGTGGTTGATACTTCGATACTTGTGCATCAACAGCGAGCTGCAGTGCTAGCACATTATCAATTTTAACTTGTTTACTTACATCTTCTTCCGCGAGAGATTGTTTCGCGTTGTCGTAAGCTAAAGAAATAACTCTAACTTGATCTGGCGTTACTTCTTGCTTCTTTTCATTCCCCTTTATAACAAACTGCTCCGAGAAATGTTGTAATACTTGTACTGCTTTTTCATCTTCATTACGCTTCACTAATTGTAATGAGTCATCCAACAACCCTGTTAGTTCACTCCACTCTTCAGCATATATACGTAACGGAAACATTATAATTAGAAATGCTATCAATCCAACTAATGTTCTCTTCATCACGGTCCCCCCTATAACTACTAGTACAAAATATGTTAATTTGGACAAGAATAGAACAGAACTGGACCGAAAAATATATTATCGTTTTACAAACAAAAAAATTCTCTTTAGATAGAGAATTTTTCTTTTGAAATCCTTTTCTTTTTTACAAAATATTTATACAAGCTATAACAAATTATGCTACCACATAAAATAAATAATAAAATAGCACACGCTGCATGCATAAAGAACTCTTCTGGTAACATTAATATAATCGGATCCGTTTCAATATCAAACATCCAATAATCATTACTGAATAAAAGTTTATGGAATAATACAAAACTCTTTTCAAAATTAATAGCGATTGGTAACACAAGCGCAATCGGAAAGATAATTGTTACAATCGATCCATGCAGTAAAAACTTTTCATTTTTCTTTTTTAATAAATACATGCCGCCTACTATTGCAATCATAATTGTCGCATACATTACATATTGTATCTTTACTAAAATATTTTTAACATCTACAAAATGAATACGACCATTTGTAGACATATCTAATGTGGGCAACTGTAATGCACCGTCATAAAACGGAGATAAATATGTGATAAGCACATCATAATTTCTTTTAATATCATCCTTCGTCATATCTGCTAAATCTGGAATGTTTAAAAAATCAATTTCAAAATAATATAGCCATTTTCCGTATACAACCGCCGTTGTTGCGAGTGCAAATATAGAAAATGCTATGCTATATGAAACAATTATCGTAATCAATCGATCCAATATTTTTGTACCACTCGTATTTTTCTTCATTTTCTCCCCCTAATGTTCTAACGATTATAAAGAAAACTGTTTTCGATTCTCACGTAAGCAATAATAATATGTCATACAAAGCACAGCAATGCTTAACCAGAACGTAAAATAACCAATTTCCCCTACAAACAAATGCATAATTCCGTATCTCGGCATTTGCCAAAACAAATAATCAATTGCATCGTTATGTAATGTCCATATAGCTGCTACCGCAAAATGCCATTTTTTTATACGGTAAAACGGTGCATATAGCACTGCTTGTACTGCCATCGCAAAATGTGAAAGCATTAACATATACCCGATAAAGCCAATAGGACCTTTTACATAGATCATAATCCCATTTACAACAACAGCCCATATTCCATATTTTATTAAAGTAACAATCGCTAGCGCCTCTATTAATCCCCAATTTCTTTTTATTAAAAAAGCAATTAAAACAAAGACAAAAAAGAGACTTGCCATAGGGCTATCGGGTACAAACGGCCAAAATATAGGTGAAGTTTCTTTTAATTGATTTCCATACCATATAAATCCGTATATCGTACCTAATATGTTAACAACTAATAAAAATAATAATACGGAGCGTTGTCTTAACATTGCATACAAGTAAACCAAGCTGTATGTCCAACACCTTTCATTCTTTCATCAAACTCTACTCTATTATATAGTAAACTTTCTATCATCAAAATAAAAAGCTGACTACAAATTTTGTAGTCAGCTTTTTATTATTTTTTATTATACTTTGCAACGAATTCCGAAAGCTTCTTCAGCTCCTCATCTGTACCTTTAAATACACCTTTAGGCATGGAACCTTTTCCCTCTTTCGCAATTTTAGCAATTTCTTCTGGCTTCAAAGTTAAATTTTGCAGTGCCGGTGCTGCTGCCCCGCCCTGTAAATTGTCACCGTGACATGTTAAACAAGTATTTTTTTGCATTAATTTATAACCGTCATCATTTTTATCAACTGGTGCTGTTTTTACAATTGCTCCTTGTTTTTTTGCAGCTTCCCAGTCGTGGTGTGCTACAGATTCCCAAGTTAAAAAGATAATCGATGCAATTGCTAAAAGCATAAATCCCGTTGCTACAGGACGCTTCAATGGGCGTCTTTCTGGGCCTCGATCAAGAAATGGAGCTAACAGTAATGCGCCAAACGCAATCCCTGGCATAATGAACGCTCCAATTACAGTAAATGAGCCAGAAGCATAAGAATACTTTAATAACTGATACAAGAATAAGAAGTACCAATCTGGAAGTGGTATATACCCAGCATCAGTTGGATCCGCCATTCTTTCAAGCGGTGACGGATGCGCCACTGTTAAACATAAATAACCGATTAAAAAAACTGCACCAACCATCCATTCTTTTAACAAGAAGTTCGGCCAAAATGCTTCTGTTTTCCCTGGGTATTCAGAATAGTCTTTTGGAATGTTTGGTTTCCGAGCTACTGGTACCCGAGAATCTCCTACAAACTTCATCCCTTTGCCGCGATGCATAATCTCCCTCCTTTAGTTCTTTCCCCTTTAATTTAGCAATCTCTTATAGTGGACCGGAAATACCTTGTTTGCGAATCATGATGAAGTGGAAGGCCATTAAACCTAGAAGTGCTGCTGGTAAGAAGAAGACGTGAATAGCAAAGAAGCGAGTTAATGTTTGAGCGCCAACAATTTCGGAATGACCAGCGAGTAATGTTTTAATGTAAGGACCAATGAGCGGCGTTTGCTCTGCAATTTGAATCCCTACTTTCGTAGCAAATAACGCTTTCATATCCCACGGTAATAAATATCCGGTAAAACCAAGACCTAACATAACAAAGAAAATAAGAACACCAACAATCCAGTTTAGCTCACGAGGCTTTTTATACGCACCCTGGAAGAAAACTCTAAGTGTATGTAAAAACATCATTACAATTACGAGACTAGCACCCCAGTGGTGCATACCACGAACAATTTGCCCATATGCAACTTCATTTTGCAAATAATAAACCGATTCCCAAGCATTTTTAATATCAGGCACATAATACATCGTCAAAAACATTCCAGATAAAATTTGAATTACAGTAACGAAAAAGGTAAGTCCGCCAAAGCAATAAACGAATGCAGAAAAGTGATGTGCCGGGTTTACATGTTCAGGTACTTCATGATCAGCGATATCACGCCATATTGGTGTAATATCTAACCTTTCATCTACCCAATCATAAATTTTATTTAGCATCTACTTTGCACCCCCTCTTGGCTTCGCTTTTCCTAGATACAACGTTCCATCTTTCACTTTAGATTCGTATACATCAAGTGGAGCAAGGGGCGGCGTGCCTTTAATGTTAATTCCGTCTTTTGTGTAACGGCCCCCGTGACATGGACAAAAGAATTGATTCGGATGCGCTTTGTCCGAATTCCAGTTAACCGTACATCCTAAATGTTTACATACTGGAGAGAACGCAACAATGTCTCCGCTTTCATCTTTATGAACCCAAGCTGATTTTGGCTCTTCGGACTTGTACCAACCATCAACCTGCTTCACCTTAAAGTCGAAACGTTTCGGCTCTGTTGTAATATCCTTTACTTGTGCAACAGCAACCATATCCGTTCCCGCTTCTTTTCTTAACACCGGATCAAGCGCAAATCGCGTCATCGGCATTAAAATACCCGCTGCCATAAAGCCTCCTACCCCTGTAAGGGTGTAATTTAAAAACTGTCTTCTTGACACACGATGTTCTTTCTCGCTCACGAAAATTTCCCCCCTCTATCAGAAATTGTCCCCTCGTGATAAATTATATAAAAAATAAAAACTAGGACACTATCATGATATAATACGCTCATGCACAGGTCAATATCATACTACTCATAATAATAAGAACTTTCTGTTTATTACTGTTTTCCCCATTTTTCTTCTAACATTACCATTATATTTTTTATATGTGCATGAATCACTTCTCTTTTCGCTTGATCACTAAATTGTTCTAACGCTAATGAAGGAAACCAAAATAAATCTCCCTGCAATTCTTGCATATCTTCTTTCCATGAAAAATCACTTGTAACATAAGCAATATGCTTAAAACCTTGCTTTTTCAAATGATTTGTCCATTCTTGCAAACGACCTTTTTCGTTTTTTTGACTTTCTACTAAATACGTAAATGCAGGTATTAAAAGCACTCTTCCTTTATATTCTCTTTCTAGCTCCATACTCAACAATTCGATAAATTCCCCTTGTTCTACTACTGTTTTCATTTCTTTTGCTGCTGAAATTGATAAAAGTGGTATAACACCCGTATCTACATATTCTCTTGCTTGCTCAAACTGCTCCACATCTTTTACAATCCATTTCAAATTTCTTCCCTCCCTCACCTGTAAATGACAGAACTTTCACTTTATATATATTAAACCATACTAAAAGAGGTAAAAAAAGAAAAACTACCTATATTAAGGTAGTTTTTCTTAAAAAGTCTGAAATTTGTAAAATTTTATAAAACCAAATGAATTCTATAACATCTTTAACTCCGCTGTTAACCTATGAAACGCTTCCTTATCTTGCTTATCCAGCGCTTCATCAATTTGCTTTAGAAGACGTTCTCTTCTAAAAGAAAATACACTTTCTTCTAAAAACCTTTCTGCAAGTAAACGATCTTTTTCATTTACTTCAATGTGCTTTGGTAAATACGGGTTTTCTTCTAATACAGCTACATAGTTGGCATTTTGAAACGATGATTTAAAATTGAGTTGAATATAAATATCCTCATCTCGATTTAAACGAATATCATGAAACGACTTTTCAGCATCCGTTGTCATAACATTTTGTTTAAAAAAGTGAAACGGTGTATCTTTTACACAATTCGCGGACATTACTAAGCCACGCGGACAATATTTTGCATGCTCTACGAAGTGGACTTTATGCATCAATTGGTCGTGACTCATTAAATAATTCAAAATCCATACACATTCACGCTGTTTCAGTTGGTAATTATTCAAAAACCATTTTACAAAATCCTTCTTCTCGTTTACAGAAACAGGGGTATTCATAGCAATTAAGTCCCTCCTCTGTCTTTCTCTTTTCTTTTTAGATTCAAGAAGCGGCATTCAGTTTCCTTCCAACTTATGAAAAATCCTCTAAATTATATAACAATTCTTCAATATGAATTTGTGTCGGGTCTAGTTGTATTAACTGAGTAAATACTTCTTTCGCCTCTTTTCGCATACCTTCTTCCAATAAGAAATAACCGTACTCTTCCAAGAAGTCTGGATGATTCTTAAAAGAAGTATATGCACTTTCATAGTGTTTTAATGCATCCGAATACATTTCTAATTGTTTTTTTGCAAATGCAAGATCCCAAAGTAGTTGTGTATCTGGTTCTCCGCTATCAATTGCACGCTCTACAACAGCGATTAACTCTTCATATTTTTCTTGTTCCTTTAAGATGTACGCATATTTTAATGTTGCACCTAAATGTCCTGGATCTAACTCAAGCGCTTTTTGAAGTACTTCCTCTGCTTCCGTAATTTTCCCTAATTTCGCCGCAATGTTTGCTAATTCTACATAAAATGGTACAGAAAGCTCATCTACTTTAATTCCTTCATGAAGTGTTTCATAGCTTTCTTGAAGCATCCCTTCTTTTTCATAGCTTTTCGCTAAATACATGTAAAGCGATGCATACTCAGGATCTAATTCTTTCAGTTCTTGCCAAGCACCAATTGCTCGTTGGTATTCTTCACCTTGGTATAACGTGAAGGCATATCCAAATAATGAGTGAATATCTTTTTGTTCCTCTAAACCTGCTTCGTAGTAAGAAATCGCCTCTTCCCAATTTCCAATCGCGCTTAACGTTTCTCCAAGGCGTAGCGCAATGACAACACCACCCATTACTTTATGTTCCGCTAATAGCGACTCATAATAAGTGATTGCCTTTTGTTCTTCACCTTTACTACTATATAACTCTGCTAATCCAAACGTAATGACAGGCTCGTCAGGCATCATTTCTTTCGCCTTTAATAGTTTTTGTTCTGCTACATCATCGAAACCTTGCATTTGGAATAAATCCGCAACAAGTAATAACGATTGAACATATAAATCATCATTTTCTGGAATATCATGAAGCACTTCAATCGCTTCATCTTCTTTGTCTAGATCAATATATAATTCTGCTAAAAATACAGTGAATTCACTTTCCTCTGGATACAATAAACGTAAGTCTTCTGTAATAGCTAACGCTTCATCCGTAAATCCAAGTGTATGATAATAGCGAGCGATATCATACTTCTCTTCATCATTCGCAATTTTTAATTGTTCTTTTAATAATTGTAACCCTTTTTCCGCTTCACCATTTTCAATATATGAAACAGCTTGTTCAAACTTTTGCATAAACGTCTCCTTTAATTCTAAAAAATATTCTTTTCTGTTCATTTACCCCGCTATTAACGGGCAGTAAGACCCCACCTCAAAATTCAGCTAAGGCAAAGAAGTTAGTTTTGGGGTCAACTGCCCGTAAAAGCCCGATTGGTTCAACTAATAATCAGCGGGGGATAAACATCCCCCCACTGATTAAAGTTTCACTTTATCATAAGCAACAAGGTGTAAGAACGCAACCTTTAGAATGAGTATACTTCTTCTTGTACTTTCACTGATAACGATTCGAATATGACACCGATACCGCATTACTACTTTCTATTGTAACGTTTTCTTTCAGTACCGTGCAAATAACTTCTCTTATTCACATTATTGCCCCGCAAGGATTGAGATTTACAGGCCATTTAAATAAAAAGGCCCCTATAATAGGAGCCTTCACAATCGCTTAAGAATATGTTTCTTCTTTCTGTACTTGCTCATTTACAAGCTCTTTCAGTAATTCTATAATTTCATCATTTTCTTCTTTCAAACCGACAGTAATACGAATGCCATCATGTATACCAAATGCAGCACCAGAACGAACAATATACCCTTTCTTCATTAATCGTTCAAAAGCCTCATTACCAGGAATACCAAGCTTTAAGAAAATGAAATTTGTTTGAGATGGATAATAGAATACGTTATATTCCTTACAAAATGCGTAATACTGATGTAAACCTTCTTCATTCTTTTTCACACATTCTTGTAAAAATGCTTGATCTTCTAATGCAGCAAGTGCTACAGATTGTGCTACAGTCGATGTATTAAATGGTAACCTTGCTACTTCTAGTTGCCCAATTAACTGCTCATTACCAACCGCATACCCAATACGGAAAGCGGCTAAACCATATGCTTTTGAAAACGTGCGTAAAACCATAAGATTTTCATACTTTTCAAGAAGTGGCAACGTTTGCGGATAGTCTTCTGCCCCCGCATATTCATAATATGCCTCGTCCATAATAACGAGCGCTGACTTAGGAACTGATTCTAAAAATGAAAGTAATTTTTGTTTCTCTACATATGTACCTGTCGGATTATTCGGATTACAAATCCATACGATCTTCGTTTTATCATCTACTTGCTCTAGCATCGCATCTAAATCATGAATGCCATCTTTAAGTGGTACTTCACGAACTTCTGCTCCTTCAATAACAGCATGGTGATGGTATTGCGAGAATGTTGGATTCGCCATTACAACATTTGTTCCTTCGTGTAGTAATGCACGGCTAATCATTTGAATGACTTCATCTAATCCACTACCAAATAGTAGTTGTTCTGCTTTTACACCTAAATGTTCCGCTACTTTTGTCCGAATTTCAAAGGCATATCCATCTGGATAAAGGGCATATTGGCTCGCTAAAGAAGTTAATGCTTCTGTCACACGCACTGAGCAACCGAATGGATTTTCGTTCGATGCTAATTTCACAATTTTTGATAACCCATATTCCCTTTTTACTTCTTCAATATTTTTCCCAGGTACATATGCTCTCAAAGTTAACAATTGCTCTTTTACTCTCATTTTTCTTCCCCCAGTCGTTTTATTCAATTCGATTACAATATGGTTATACTCCCTTACTATAATCGTTTATCATAACCGTCACTATTACGAAAACACTTCTAAATAGGCTCTTCACAGTTGTTACCTATCTTTTTATACCATATTCTTTTGAAATGCCTCTAACGCAATATGAACAGTCTCATCTGGAATAGATACGACATTCACTACCCCATATTCCTGCATAAGTACCATATGAATCGCTCCAGCATTCGCTTTCTTATCTTGTTTCATTAATTGAACGAGACGGTCTACATTCAAATCACTTGGCATTTTTGGATAACCGTACTTTAAAAACCACTGCTTCATCTCTTCATAAGCAAGATTAACCTTATACACTTGCTCACTTAAGAATATAGCAAATAACATTCCAAGCGCCACTCCGTCACCGTGAGTAATATTTCCGTATCCTAGTTCTTTTTCAAGAGCATGACCTAACGTATGTCCAAAGTTCAAATGAGCACGTACACCTTTTTCTGTTTCATCTTGTGCTACAATGTTTGCCTTTACAGGAATCGCCTTCGCTAATATGTGGATTAATTTCTCATCACGAAGATCTGCTAATGTTTGCACTTCTTCTTTTAGCCAATGATATAGTTTTACATCACCAATTAGAGCATGTTTTATCACTTCTGCATAACCTGAGCGCCACTCTTTTTCAGGAAGAGACTGTAAAAACGGCGTATGATATACGACTGCTTCTGGTTGATGGAATGCACCTATCATATTTTTACCTAACGGATGATTGATTGCTACTTTCCCACCTACTGCGCTATCGTGAGCTAATAAAGTCGTCGGAACTTGAACAAAGCGAATTCCACGCATAAATGACGCAGCAACAAAACCAGCTAAGTCTCCAATCATCCCGCCTCCAAGTGCGATAATTAAAGAATTTCTATCTAATTTATTTTCAAGAGCTGACGTATGAGCCGCATAGAAATTTTCAAAGGACTTCTCTTTTTCACCACTCGGTACAACGAACGAAAATACTTTTTGCTCTATTTGCAACGCATCTACAACCGTCTGTAAATGTAAAGATGCAACAGCTTCATCTGAAATAATCATGATATTTGATACAGATGGCTTCATATTTTGAACAATCGTTGTCAAATGTGACAACGATTCTTTCCCTACATATACATCATATTCTTTTGATTTCGTTTGAATATGTATGTTTCCCATTAAAATCCCCTCGCATATTCATTATGTCTCTCAATATTTTCACGAATAAGGTCCATACGATCTAATCCGAATTGTTCTATTAAAGCTGTAGCTAATTCCCAAGCTACAACCGCTTCTGCAACGACACTAGCTGCTGGAACAGCACAACTATCTGAGCGTTCAATACTTGCTGTAAAAGGCTCTTTCGTATCAATATCGACACTTTGAAGCGGTTTATATAGTGTAGGTATCGGTTTCATCACACCGCGTACAACAATTGGCATTCCAGTCGTCATACCGCCTTCTAAGCCACCCGCGTTATTTGTTCTTCTTGTATATCCATGCTCTTCATTCCACACAATTTCATCATGAACTTCGCTACCCGGTCTATGCGCTGCTTCAAAACCAATTCCGATCTCAACACCTTTAAAAGCATTAATGCTCATCATTGCGGCTGCTAATTTTGCATCTAGTTTTCGATCATAATGCACATAGCTTCCTACTCCAATCGGCATTCCTTCCACAATTACTTCAACGATGCCACCGATTGAATCACCATTTGATTTCGCATCATCAATTGCTTTTATCATTTGATTACCAGCTTCTTCATCTAAACAACGTACAGGTGATGCTTCTGTAATACTTTTTAATTCTTCAATTGAACGATACGTAGTCTCCTTAGCCTCAACACCGCCAATTTCAATTACATGGCCTGCTACTGCAATACCAAGTTCCGCTAACAATTTTTTAGCAACCGCACCAGCAGCAACACGTACTGTCGTTTCGCGAGCCGAAGAACGTTCCAGTACATTTCTCATATCTCTATGACCATATTTAATCGCACCATTTAGATCAGCATGTCCAGGTCTTGGTTTTGTTACTTTCCTTTTCATTTCTTTTTCTTCTTGTTCCGTTAACGGCTCTGCACCCATAATTTTTGTCCAATGTGCAAAATCACGGTTTTCGACAACAAGTGCAATTGGAGAACCTAATGTCTCTCCATGTCTAACACCACTTACAATCTGCACTTGATCTGTTTCAATTTGCATGCGTCTACCGCGCCCATATCCCTTTTGCCTTCTAGCTAACTCTTCATTTATATCATCCGCTACTAATGGTAGTCCGGCTGGAACACCTTCTATAATCGTTGTAAGTTGTGGACCATGAGATTCACCAGCTGTAATATATCGCATACGTTATTCCTCTTTTCGTATATGTATTTATCTCGCTATATTAAGCAATAATATTATCTTTCATTACTCTAAAAATATGAAAGAGTTATGAATACATCAGCCATTCGCTTATTCTCCGATAGGCCTTTACTTTACATATCAATATATCATAACAGCTCTAACTTCGTAACTAATAGATATAAAAAAAGTGCAAGAAGAATACCCCTATTCTCCTTGCACTTTCTACTATTATCACAGTGATTAAAGCGTTTACAAATTATTTCAAAATAATTAGTAAATCCATTCATTCATTAATTTTGAGTAGTCAACTAATTCTTCTTCTTTAAAGAAAATAGCAATCTCGCGCTCTGCACTTTCTAACGAATCAGAACCATGGATAATATTTTTCGCAACAGTTACACCGAAATCTCCACGAATTGTTCCAGGAGCTGCTTCATGTGGTCTTGTTTTACCCATCATGTTACGAGCTGTATCTACTACACCTTCACCTTGCCATACCATTGCAAATACAGGGCCAGATGTAATAAAGTCTACTAATTCACCAAAGAAAGGTTTCTCTGTGTGCTCAGCATAATGTTGTCCAGCAATTTCCGGAGTGACTTGCATTAATTTTGCACCAACTAATTGAAAGCCCTTCTTCTCAAAACGAGCTACAATTTCCCCAATGAAGGCACGTTGTACACCGTCTGGTTTAACCATTAGAAATGTTTTTTCCATAAAAAATCTCTCCACTTCTGAATTATGTATGTAATTGTATATCCCCACACACATATTAACACCCTTATCACAATTGTGCAATAGTTTTGAAATAGAGAGATTATTTTATTTTTTAGAAAAAAGACTAAAATTTTCGTTTCCCAATATACTTTGCTACATTTTGTAATGCATACTTTGCTTGTCCACGTGGGAGTGGTTTTATAATTTCTAATGCTTTATGTAAATAACGTTCACTAAACGCAAATGCTTTATCAATAGCATCACTATTCTTTACAGCCTCAATAATTTCTTTCATTTCGTCCGCTGTTGTATTTTCATGTACAGATCTGATTTTTTTACACAGGATCAGATCTTCCATAGCATATAGAGCAGGAAGCGTAATGTTTCCTTGCAATAAATCACCACCAGCAGGTTTTCCAAGTTTCTCTTCTGTGGAAACGAAGTCTAAAATGTCATCAATAATTTGATACGACATCCCTACGAAATAGCCATACCAAAACAGACGACTTACTGTATCACGATTAGCGCCAGCAGCAATCGCTCCTAGTTGGCAGCTTGCAGCAATTAATAATGCGGTTTTTCGCTTTATTCTTCTTAAATATGTTCTTAAATTTTGGTCATAGTTATACTTATCTTTAATTTGTTCGATTTCACCTTTACAAACTTCTAAAATGGTATGCGATAGAGCCTGATGTGCCTCTGGAATTTCAATATTCGTTATACATTCAAGAGACTTAGCGAATAAATAGTCCCCTGTATACATGGCAATACGATCTCCCCATTTCGCATTCACAGTTGCACTACCACGTCGTAAAAACGCGGCATCAATAACATCATCGTGAACAAGAGAAGCCATATGAATAAGTTCTAACGCAACAGCTACATGCTTAATTGCGTCTAACTTATAATCTCCAAATTTCCCTGCAAGCAACACAAATACAGGACGAATTCGCTTCCCACCAGCTTCAATAAGTTGTAATGCCGCCTCTTCTACTAATGGCTGTTCAGAAGCAACTGTCTTTTTTAATTCTTTTTCTATCACATTAATATCCGATCGTAAAAAAGAGTACATAAGTTGTAACTTCATATTGTTCACCTTAACCTAAAACTTCTTTTTTTCTATTTTGATTCTGGTTTCATACCTAAATGCATCGCTGCTACCCCAAAAGTAAATGGCTTCACTTGCACACGTTCAAGTCCAGCTTTTTCGAACATATTAGCCAATTCTTTCATACCTGGGAATGTACTAGCAGATTCTTGCAACCATGAATATTCTTTATAACTTTTCGCAAATAACTTTCCAAATAACGGCATGATATATTTAAAGTATAAAATATAACCTTGTCGAAAACCAATCATTGTTGGTTGAGATGTTTCTAAACAAATTACTTTTCCACCCGGTTTTACTACACGCGTCATTTCTTTTAATACGTGCATATAATCCGGTACGTTACGTAAACCAAATCCAATCGTTACATAATCAAATGTGTTATCTTCAAATGGAAGTTCCATTGCATTCCCGTGTAGAAGTTCTACTTGTTTTAATTGTAAAGCCTCTACCTTTTGCTTACCAACAGATAACATATTTTCACTGAAGTCTAAACCAACAACCTTGCCCTGTTCCCCCACTGCTTCAGCTAGCGCAATTGTCCAGTCCGCTGTCCCGCAGCAAACATCAAGCGCTTTACTACCTGGTTTTACATCCATAATGCGCATCGTCTCTTTACGCCACGCTTTATGCCTTTGAAAACTAATTACAGAATTCATTACATCGTATTTATCAGAGATTTTCTCAAATACATCATGTACTCTTTCTTCTTTTGATTGTTGCATGCTCGTACCTTCTTCCAATGTAAAATTGCTTATGTCTTCGATTTATCTCTTAACACAGAGTTTATTTCGCTTATATCTGTGTGATTTTCTAAAATTTGATTTTCTTTCTTTCCGAGTTCCATCATCCATCCATTCACAACTGTTTCTGCATCCGCTTTATCGTTCAAAATCTCTTGAACCGCTTGAAAAACAGGTGAATGCTGTTTTTCAACATGTAATTCACATTCTTTTTGGAGACGATTTTTCCCTAGTACATATGTTATAAACGATTTCCAATGCGATAAATGAAAATGATCACATGTTTTTTGCAAAAGTGCAGACTCAATCGTTACTACACTTTCCAGTATGTCATCCATCGTTTTATGCGCTTTTTGATATAACATTATTTTGTGTTCATTAATTTCTTTAATTCCTTCAGCAAGCGCACGAATTAAAACGATATCACGATTCATAGACAATAAGTAATAATATAACCCGCTATAATAATCACCAGCAAGCACTGTTAACTGGCGACGTTTATGCGATTCATTCGCTTCTTCCCCTACTTTATTCGATACTCTTTCATGTGTATCAAGCGCAATTTGCACAAGCATAATCGTTACTACATAATGCTCAATTTGTTCTATATGTAAATTTGCACCTTTTAAAGCACCATATAACAATGCTATTTTCTCTTCATCAATAAATGGTTCTTCAATATAGTTTATAAAATAAGGATGGCGTAATTTCACCATCAATTTCTCTCTTATACCCGCATACCCTCCGTAGATGTCACACACAAAAATCACCCTTGTTTTCTAATTCATAAAACTTATTATAACACATACACTCTATTTTCTATAACCAAAACTTGGCTACTCTTTCCAAACTTCTATCGAACTACATAACATCTTCTATTCTTTTAAGTAGCCTTTCTATTCTCACTCTGCCTTGCTAAAACTATATCATTTATTTACAAAAAAAAAAAAAGAAAAGCAGTTTCCCACTTTTCTTTACTTCGTTTTAATAAAAGATAAAATTTCACTACGTGCTGCAGCATCATTTTCTAGTACACCACGTACTGCTGTTGTTACTGTTTTTGCACCTGGCTTTTTCACACCGCGCATCGTCATACACATATGTTCCGCTTCTACTACTACCATTACACCATGCGGCTCTAGTACTTCCATAATAGAGTTCGCTACTGTTGATGTAATACGTTCTTGCAGTTGTGGACGACGTGCAATTGTATCTACAGTACGAGCCAATTTACTTAACCCTGTCACTTTTCCGCCTTGCGGAATATATGCAACGTGAGCAACTCCATAGAATGGAACTAAATGATGCTCACACATCGAATAAAACGGTATATCTTTTACTAGTACAAGCTCCTCGTGATCTTCTCCGAACACTTTGTGCAAATGTTCTTTCGGATCTTCATGCATACCTGAGAACACTTCTGCGTACATTTTTGCAACACGCTTTGGTGTATCAAGTACTCCCTCACGATTTGGGTCATCTCCGATTGCCTCTAAAATAAGGCGTACTGCATGTTCAATTTGTTCTAAATTAACTTTTGCCATCCGCTAGCCCTCCCGAAAACCTAAAAGTGATACGAACACATTCTAGCATATTTATGTTTTTAAAAGCAAAAAGAAGAGTTTCCAAAAAGGAAACTCTTCTTCCCTGTTAATATGTAAGGATTATTTAACCGCATCTTTTAACGCTTTACCAGGTTTGAATGCAGGTACTTTACTTGCAGCGATTTCAATCTCCTCACCTGTTTGTGGGTTACGACCTTTACGAGCCGCACGCTCACGAACTTCGAAGTTACCGAATCCGATCAGTTGTACTTTATCACCTTGTTTTAAAGCTTCTAAGATAGAATCAAAAACAGCGTCTACTGCTTTTGTTGCGTCCTTTTTAGAAAGGGAACTTGCTTCTGCAACAGCATTGATTAAATCTGTCTTGTTCATGCCATTCACCTCCTCCCAAAGATAAGACTGTATAATGATCATAAAATGAGTCTTACTTTCATTTGTAGGCAATTTTTACAAATTCTATACTACAAAGATGTAGATAAATCATTATCAACGCCTATATTATACGATTCTCCTTTATAATTCAATATTTTTAAGGAAATTGTTACTCTTAAAATGTGAAAATCTGATGAAACTTGACAAATTACAACAATATATTAGATAATGGCTGTTTATTTTCCTATTTTGTATGCGGAAATTTAAAAAATCCCTCTACGATGAGAGGGATTTTTTCTTATAATATAATCGCGATTAATCCGCCAGATCCTTCATTAATAATTCTTTCTAGCGTTTCTTTTAATTTATATCTCGCATTTTCTGGCATTAAAGATAGTTTCGCTTGAATACCTTCCCGAACAATCGAACTCAGCGAACGTCCAAATATATCAGAATTCCAAATTGATAATGGATCATCTTCAAAATCTTGCATTAAGTAACGAACTAGTTCTTCACTTTGTTTTTCAGTACCAATAATTGGCTCAAACGTAGACTCCACATCAACTTTAATCATGTGAATAGATGGTGCTACAGCTTTTAATTTCACACCAAACCTTGAACCGTGACGAATAATTTCTGGCTCATCTAAGCTCATATCAGCTAACGCAGGCGCCGCTACACCATATCCTGTTTGTTTTACCATACGCAGGGCATCCGCCACTTGATCATATTCTATTTTCGCATGAGATAAATCGAGCATAAGCTTCAATAAATGATCTTTCCCTCGAATTTCTACCCCTACTACTTCTTTTAAAATTTGATCATATAATTCATCTGGTGCATATAGATCAATCTCTGCTACGCCTTGCCCCATATCAATGCCAGCTAGGCTCGCTCGATCAATAAATTCATACTGACTAAACTGCCATACGACACGGTCTACATCACGAAGACGTTTTATATCCTTCACAGTCTCTTGAACGGCTTCTTGATAACTTTGGCGTAACCAATGCCCTTCATTTAGCACCATTACCCAGCTCGGAAGGTTCACATTCACTTCTAAAACAGGGAACTCAAATAATGCCTCTCGAAGTACATTGTATACATCTGTTTCTCTTAAACTTTCAACACTCATCGCAATGACTGGGATATCATATTCTTCAGATAAGCTTTGGCGCAATTGCTCTGTATCTGGATGATACGGCTGTACAGTGTTAATGATCATAATGAAAGGTTTTCCGACTTCTTTTAGCTCATTTACGACGCGTTCTTCTGCCTCTATATAATCTCTTCTTGGAATTTCACCAATCGTTCCATCTGTTGTAATTACAACACCAATTGTTGAATGTTCTTGAATTACTTTACGTGTTCCGATTTCTGCAGCTTCATGGAATGGAATAGGTTCTTCATACCAAGGAGTATTAATCATGCGCGGGCCATTCTCATCTTCATAGCCTTTTGCTCCTGGAACTGTATATCCGACGCAATCTACTAATCGAATATTGACTTCAAGACCTTCATCTACTTCGATAGAAACCGCTTGGTTTGGAACAAACTTCGGTTCCGTCGTCATGATTGTACGGCCAGCAGCACTTTGAGGTAGTTCATCCTGCGCTCTTTGACGGTCAGACTCATTTTCAATATTAGGAATAACTACAAGTTCCATAAATTTTTTGATGAATGTTGATTTTCCTGTTCGAACAGCTCCTACAACTCCAAAATAAATATCACCGCCTGTGCGTTCCGCAATATCTTTAAAAATATCTACCTTTTCCAAGTGATTCCCTCCCTCAATATTTTTGGGAATAATTCCACGTTTATAGTCAACTAATACCTTCTCTAACGTTGCCTATAATATCTGATATAATATAATGGTATTCTAGAAGTTCGGACAATATATCATATAATTTTGTCCAATTTCATATGACTATTAAAAAAATACCTTTTGTTTGCATCGCAAGTTGTGTAACATAAAAAACCTTTCTTCTAGAACTTATTCACTAAAAGAAAGGTTCATGACTTATGATTTTAAAAAAATTGGTTCTCCATTCTTTACCGTATACGGTAAAGAATACGCAGGTACAAACGGAGAATCTTTCGAAAGTATATTCCGAATATCTTCCCCCTCCTTAAATTGTCCTTCGTTTTTTTTCAGCGCTTCATATAAGTCGATTCTATAATCAACATAAATTTCTCCCTTTTCATTAATTACAAACGGAAGTCCTTTACCAGAATACGGACTTGTCACTTGCGGTACATCTTTATATCCAAGTTTTTTGAAATCTAATTCATACACACCATCTGAAATTACCTTTTTAAATGGTGGATATTGATGTTCATCTCGATACATCCTAAGCTTTAATGATAATTGCTGAATTTGTTCAGCCATCCTCACATCAATTAACTTTACTGTCGGGTTTGTTTCAACGTCTATTAATACGTATTGATATACTCCCCCGCTTTCATAGGCATTCCCTGGCGCTTCTTGTATGTAACGCGGAGAAATCTTTTGAAAATCGATTGGATATTTTTGATAAATAGGCGTATTCATATCCCGCGTCTTAATTGGCAATATCCCGTCATTTTGCTCCTTAAATGTCGCAACAGCTTTTTGAACGACCTGCAGCTGATCTTCATAAGGCACAGCATTTTGTTTCATATTTTCTTTTGGATACAGACATCCTGTTAAAATGCTCATACAACAAAATATTAAAATAATATGGACTTTTTTCACTAGAAATCACCTTTTCATACTAATATAACTCGCTCCGTACCATTCCCTTTACTGCTGTACAGGCCCACTAAATACAACAAGAAAAATAACAATTCCTGATACAATCATAAGGGTGTACGCTACCAACGCTGTAATCCCTTTCAAAAATTTATTCTTTATTTTATATCTGCTTAGCAAAATAAAACTTACTGCAAAAAACATAAATCCAATTGCCCCTAAAGCAAACCACATTTTTATAAGCCCTTCCGACATATACACACCCCTTTTTATCAATCTATTTTTATACTATTTTAACAAATTAAAATCTTTAAACAAATATAAAAAAGAACATTTTACTACAAATCTAGATAAAAATAAAACCGAAGCGAGTGATACACTCGCTTCGGTTGACCAAATATGCCCAAAACAGCTCTATTCCCATACTTTCATGGCTATCATATGCAATCTACAAACTCTTTGTTTCTCATATTTTATTTTTTAAACATTTTGCTTAACGAGCCAAAATCTGTCGGCATATTATTGTTAATAATCGCTTTTACAATTTGATCCTCTTGTTCTTTCGGCACTTCACGTCCTGCCATAAGAGCCACTTGATGAATCAATTGACGAAGTACAGTCTCATCACGTAAATTCGCATTTTGTACAGATGATGCTAATTTAAAAATATCTTCTTTATTCACTTTCGCTTCTTTTTCAATGTTATTAAAAATGTTGTTATCCATTCTTTTCACCCTCTCCTCAAGTTACTCTTCATCCTATGCAAAAATAAAAAAATGGTGAAAAGACCCAAAAAAATAAAAAGCGACAGAAGTACAATTGTACTTCTGTCGCTTTTCTTTAAAGTAAGTCAGGTATAGCTTCCACTTCATGTTTTCGAACACGCCCCATTAATGAGCCTACTGCATCTTTTACATTATTCCCATTGAATAAGACGTCATATAAAGCAGCTGTAATCGGCATTTCCACTTCCATTTTCTCTGCCAACTCATGCGCAGCTTTCGTTGTTCTTACACCTTCCACAACCATACCCATGCTTTCTAACACCTCTTCTAAAGAGTGTCCTTTTCCAAGCAAATTCCCAGCACGCCAATTTCGGCTATGGACACTTGTACAAGTTACAATTAAGTCCCCCATACCAGTTAGACCAGCAAACGTTAACGGATTTCCACCCATTTTTCTTCCTAAACGAGCAATCTCCGTTAAACCACGCGTCATTAATGCCGCTTTCGCATTATCACCTAATCCAAGACCATCAGTTATCCCAGCAGCTAATGCGATAATATTTTTTAACGCACCACCAAGTTCAACTCCAACGATATCTGGATTTGTGTATACACGGAAATAACTATTCATAAACAAATCTTGTACTTCCTCAGCCGCTTCCATACGCTTTGCTGCAGACGTAACAGTTGTCGCCTGACGTAATCCAACTTCTTCAGCATGACTCGGTCCAGACAGTACAACAACATCTTTAATCAAGTCCTCTGGAATTTCTTCCTCAATCACTTCCGAAATACGTTTTGACGTACCAGGTTCAATTCCTTTACTTGCATGAATCCAAGTAGTCGGACCCGCTACATATTTCTTCATATCTTGTAGTACTTCTCTATACGCTTTCGTTGGTACTACAAGCAGTACTACATTTACATCTACTAATGCTTCTTCTAAAGAAGAGTAGGCTACGATTGTGCTTGGCAATGTAATTCCCGGAAGATATCGACTATTCTCATGTTTTGTATTAATCTCATCCATAAGTTCAGAACGATTTCCCCAAATACGTACATCATGCCCATTGTCAGCTAATACCATCGCTAACGCTGTTCCCCAGCTACCTGCTCCAACTACTGTGATTTTTGTCATAAAATCACATCCTCTCCATTAGTCTCTTGCTCTAGCGATAATGTGAATCGGCGTTCCCACAAAGCCAAATGATTCACGTAAACGATTCTTTAAGAAACGCTCATATGAGAAATGCAATAGTTCTGGATCGTTTACAAACACAACAAATGTTGGTGGTTTTACCGCAACTTGTGTTGCATAGAAAATCTTCAGACGACTACCGTTATGCGTTGGCGTTGGATTCATCGCTACCGCATCCATAATTACATCATTTAATACATTCGTTTGAATACGGATACTATGACTTTCATTTACCTCATCGATAACCGGTATTAACGTTTGTGTACGTTTTCTCGTTTTCGCAGATAAGAACACAATCGGTGCGTACTCTAAAAATTGGAAATGAGCACGGATGTTTTCTTCAAATGCTTTCATTGTTTTCTCGTCTTTTTTCACTGCGTCCCATTTGTTTACAACGATAACGACAGCTCGCCCTGAATCATGAGCGTATCCAGCGATTTTTTTATCTTGTTCAATAATTCCTTCTTCACCGTCTAAAACGACTAAAACAACGTCAGAACGTTCAATCGCTCTTAGTGCACGAAGTACACTATACTTTTCTGTACTTTCATACACTTTCCCTTTTTTACGCATACCAGCTGTATCGATAATTACATAATCTTTCCCATCTTTACTATATGGTGTATCGACCGCATCACGAGTTGTTCCTGCTACATTACTAACAATTACACGCTCTTGACCAAGAAGAGCATTTACAAGTGATGATTTCCCTACGTTTGGACGGCCAATTAAAGAGAAACGAATTGTATCTTCATCATATCCGTCTTCTTCAATCTTTGGAAAATGCTGTGCAGCTTCGTCTAATAAGTCACCTAATCCTAATCCGTGTGTACCTGAAATTGGGAATGGCTCACCAAATCCTAATGCATAGAAATCATAAATATCACTGCGCATTTCCGGATTGTCCACTTTATTTACTGCAAGTACAACCGGTTTATTTGAACGATATAATATTTTTGCAACTTCTTCATCAGCTGCAGTTACACCGTCACGACCATTTGTCATAAAAATGATAACATCCGCTTCATCAATTGCTACTTCAGCTTGTTGACGAATTTGTGTCAAAAATGGCTCGTCTCCAATATCAATTCCACCTGTATCAATAATGTTAAATTCATGATTTAACCATTCTCCAGCGCTATAAATACGATCGCGCGTTACACCTGGAATATCTTCTACGATTGAAACTCTCTCTCCAACAATTCTATTGAAAATAGTAGATTTCCCTACGTTCGGGCGGCCTACTATTGCTATTACTGGTTTCGGCATATACTTTCATCCTTTCAACTTGCTTCTGTTTATTATGTAAAAAACCCTTCTTTGTGCAAGAAGGGATTTGCATTCCAGAATATTTCTCAACGTATCAAAACACCTCACATTATAACACACGTTGCTAATGTTTCACAATAATATATACATTCTCTTGTAAGCGATGCGCAATGCCATCTAGAATTGCCTCTAAATTATTTGCAACAAATTCTAATTCCTCTTTAGATTCACAAGTAAACAGAGGAGCACCACCAGCAAATTTCTCCGGGGTCGTTGTAATAACTGCAAGAATTACACTTTCTAACATCATCTCTTATCTCCCCTTCCTTTCGGGGCTTCCGATGACATATGAACAGCACTTTCTAACGTCGGCACGTTCCCTATGACACCTATCGCTTTCTCCGCATCTTGATCTTGTGGCAAGACAAAGATTCCAACCCTGCCATCCTCTAAATCACGCTTTGCTAACGGTACAAGTGCCGGCGTACCAGAATCTCTATAAATTCCTAAAGCAACAGAAACATCATGTAAAATAGCTTGTCGTTGTCCTAAGTTAGAGATTGTCACCATCGCATCAATTGATTTCGGTCTTAAAATAAAACCCATTCCATACTTCATAATTTCCTCTTGTCTTGCTGGCAATCCAATATTCATAATGTAAATATTATCAATATACAGTCCCGCTCCTTCAAAACGAAGTGGAACATGCTCGATATCAACAAGATCATGCAACCTCTTACCAGACATTAATTTTTTCGCGATAAAAAATGCGATGATAGCCATAACTACTCCAGCAATCCATGAACGGAACCCTATATAGGCAAACGTCGTTACAAACGACGTTAACATCGCCAAATAGTTGCGACTTTCAAAAACTAATGCAATTCCTTCAATATATGTATTCCCACGCGGTACAAGCTCATAACCATCTAATTGTTGCAATGTATTTCTTTCCATATTACGCACATCACGAAACTGTGTTGCTGCTAACGTAAGAAACGTAATGGCAGAAAAATCTTTTTTCAATATAGACGGAATCGCAATCGCTCCTAAAGCTGCCGCAATTAACCCCATCGCAATGTGAATAATTTTCCCGTGGAGTCTCGTCGGATATTGCCGCGTATCTGTCCGGAGCATAAGCACTCTCGTTACTGTCCCTGCTATTACGCCACATAAAATGGCCGGTGTATATTCAATCATGTATTACCCTCGCCTTTCTTTTACGTGTTTTCCTCTTAAACTGTTCCATGTGTACGGAGACCTTCGCAATCCAAAATAAAATTGCCATGAATAATGTAGAAACAGCAACGATATCAAAAAACGCTAAACTACCGTAATCGTAAGGAAAATGCAGTTTCCGAAAAATAATTGTCACAAACAATTCTCCCTGCAACATTCCTATATAAAGAGAACATAGTCGTAATATGCGATCCTCATGTAATAAAACGGATGCATATACAAGAGCACTACTTAACAAAAACAACCTGTCCACCACAATCCAAATTGGATCATATACTTCTAACAAATGAAAACTTGTATATAACATTGCAATAATAAGTGCCGAAAGTAAGCTATATAATTTTTTCCAAATAGAATAGAGCGTGAGTCCTATAAAAGCTATACCAGAAAGTAAAAGTGCATTTACTGATACCGTGAATGAAGCAATCGTTACATGTAACGGAGAACAAATAATAAAAATCAATATACAGGCGCTTATCTTCCACCGAATAGAGTCCTTTTTCATAAAAAACGTTATGACAATCCACCCTATCCAAGCTACAAAATAAAAAGTACTCCCTTCCATCATTTCACCTCCTATGTTTTCCATTATGGGAACTTTTTATGAAAGTTAATCCACTTTCTTCGCGCATAGTTTTTTCATATAACAGCAACACTTTTAATAAGGAGGTGCTATTCATTATGGGTAAAGATCGTCAAGAACGAAAACTAAGAGAATCACGCCGCGTTGAATCTGACCGTGACCAATCACTACAATATCCGGGTGCAACTGGACTTGATACACCTGAGCAAGCTCGAAAACAGAATCAGCACTAATGAATACAAAAAGACGGTTTCGATATTGTACGAAACCGTCTTTTACATATTTCTTCATAATTTCTATTCATATTGAAATAACATTTCACATACAAATCTTTCTAAACTTTATTTTTATCCATACCTATTTTTCTTAGCAAAATTAAGCCTTCTGCAATAATTCAATGGCACATTATCTACATTTTTCAGTCGCAAATTTTACAAGATACTGTTTATATATAGGAATTATTTCATTTTTCTAGAATATCAATTCTATCCCTCGCTTTAGATTACTAAAATGAATAGAAAACAAAAAAATCAACCAAACGGTTGATTTTTTATCTCCTACTATAATGCGTCGTATCAATTCCACGCTGTGTTAACCAATGATACGTTTCGCCCTTTACAACAAGAGGTACAGATTGTAACTCTTCTATCGTCTTCGCACCGAGAGCTGTCATAATAAATTTCAAATCTGTATGTAGAAGATCAATTTCATCCACTAACTTCTCGATACCATCTTGCATTAAAATGCGTAAAAAGTATCCAGCAAAAGCAGTTGTATTCGCCCCTAATGCGATTGCTTTCGCTACGTCAAGCGCTGTTTGTATACCCCCAGATGCAATAAAAGAGAGGTTATTATTTGTAGAGGTTGCTTCAACAATCGAGGTTGCTGTTTGTATGCCCCAGTTATTAAAATAAGAAAGCATTCGCTGTCTTCTTTCATTTTCAACAGCAGCAAAATTCGTACCACCTTGTCCGCCAATATCAATCGCCGTTACACCTATGCTCGCTAACTGTTGCATTGTTTCCTTACTCATCCCAAATCCAACTTCTTTCACAATGACAGGAACTTTACTATTTAAAACAATTTTCTCAATGCGCCGAAGTACACCAGTAAAGTCACGGTCCCCTTCTGGCATCGTTAACTCTTGTATGACATTTAAATGAATTTGCAATGCATTCGCTTCAATCATATCAACAGCACGCTCTGCCTGTTCGATAGTTGCCTCACTACCTAAATTAGCAAAGAAAATACCATTTGGATTTACCTTTCTGATAATCTTATAAGAAGCAGCCTCACTTTCATCTTTTAACGCCGCCATTTGCGAACCTACAGCCATAGCAAGGTTATGATGTTTCGCTACATATGCTAATTGCTCATTAATATGTAACGTTTTCTCTCCTCCACCACCAGTCATCGCATTGATAAAAATCGGCGAACTTAGTGAAAGTTCGCCGATTTTTGTTTCACATGTTATTGTGTCATAATTTGAATTTGGCAAGCTTTGATGCACAAAATCAATATCATGAAAGCCATGCGTACGAGACTGACCAGTAGAAAGAGCGTATTCAATATGATCTAATTTACGTTTTGCCCTTACCACTTGTACCCCTCTTTATTTCTTTAATTTTTTCAGTTGTTCACCAATAATGTCACTTAATTGGAAAGTAGCAGAATCAGCATTCGGTTCATACTGACTATAATCTTCAGTTACATTATTTTCCTCAAGCGCTTCTTTTATACTTAAAGAAATACGTTTCTCTGCTACATGAACTTCAAGGACTTTCACTTTTACTTCTTGTCCCATTTCCAATACTTCATTTGGATTTTTCACGTGACGATTTGCAATTTGAGATACATGCACAAGACCTTCGACGCCAGGTAAAATTTCAACGAACGCACCAAATGTAACAAGACGTTTTACTATTCCCTCACGAATATCTCCAGCTTTCACTTCACCAGCAATATTTTCCCAAGGTCCTGGTTGAGCTGCTTTAATTGATAAAGAAATACGTTGTGTATCAGCATCCACAGATAATACCTTCACCTTTACCTTTTGACCTTGCTCTAATACTTCAGAAGGTTGCTCTACACGTTCGTGTGAAATTTGTGAAATATGAACTAAACCGTCCACACCTCCAACATTAACGAAAGCACCAAAATCCGTTAGTCGTTGTACTGTTCCTTCCACAACGTCTCCTTCTTTTAATGAAGAAATTGCTTCTTTCTTCTTAGAATCTAGTTCTAATTCTACTACCGCTTTATGCGAAAGGATCACGCGATTTTTTTCACGGTCCAATTCAACAATTTTCACGGCTAATGTTTTTCCTTTATAGTCAGTAAAATCTTCTACATAATGTACTTCTACAAGTGAAGCTGGGATAAAACCACGAACACCAAGGTCCACAACTAATCCACCATTCACGATATCTTTTACGGTAACATCAAATACGTGACCAGAATTAAATTTCTCTTGTAATTCTACCCATGCTTTTTCTGCATCAACAGCACGTTTAGATAAGACAAGATCATTTTCTTCTAATTTAATAATCTTTAATTCTAGTGTTTGATCTAATTCTACAACATCGCTTGCTTTTTCAATATGAACGTTAGCTAATTCACTAATTGGAATTACGCCATCTGTTTTGTATCCAACATTTACAAGCACTTGTTTCTCTTCAACTTTCGTTACAGAACCTGTAACAACGTCACCAACTTGTAATTCTTTTGAATCCATAACTTCTTCATTCATTTTCTCTACCATGGAAATACCTCCCTACAGAATTGACAAAGCATTTTTTATGTATATACGAAATGAAAACAATTGTTTTCATTTGCATGTTTAAGAATTTATCATCACATACGTAAGCTTCATACATTTCACTAGAAAATATATTAAACCTATATAAATAGTATACAGCAAAATCATCTTGAAGAAAGTATGTTTTGAAATATAATAGCGAATATATTCTGAAAGTTTTATCCCTCTTTTATTAACTTCTTACAAATCTGATCATTTGTCAAGGAAAGAGACTCACAATTCACGTATCCTTTACATTTCTATAGAAATAAAAAAGAAAGGGGCTATGCCCTTTCTTTATTTCGCAAACACTCCTGAAACAATACTCATAATCTTTTGGACAACTTCTTCAATTGATAAAGAAGTTGTATCTAATTCCAATGCATCATCAGCTTTTTTTAGAGGAGAAACTTCACGTTCTGAATCTAATTTATCACGCTGAGCAATTTCTTCTTTTAACTGCTCTAAATTAGAATCAAAGCCTTTATTCATATTTTCTAAATGTCTTCTCTCTGCTCTTTCTTCAACAGAAGCAAGCATAAAGATCTTCACTTCAGCATCTGGTAACACATGTGTACCAATATCACGGCCATCCATTACAACGCCGCCTTTTTCTGCTAACTCTTGTTGACGGCGTACCATTTCTTCACGAACAAGGCGATGTTTCGCCACAATCGATACTCGATTCGTCACCTCAGGTGTACGAATGACTTCCGAAACATCTTGTCCATTTAAAAATACAAGTTGTGTATTTTCTCCTTGCTGAAACTCAATTTTCACATTTTTTACAACTTCCATTAACTGCTCTTCATTCTCAATGTCAACTTTTTGTTCAAGAGCTGCATATGTAATTGTACGATACATTGCACCTGTATCAATATAAACGTAAGAAAGCTTCTTCGCTACAACTTTTGCAACTGTACTTTTTCCAGCAGCTGCTGGACCATCTATAGCAATTGAAATTCGTTTATCCATTGTAACACCTCATTTTTTCACTTATAAAACAAAACGAAAAGCAGGTATTCTCCTGCTTCTTCTCATTTGCTTCACGTCATTAAATCCTCAATTATTGTAGCATAATCCTTCATAGAAGAAAATGAAAACTACCTATTCACCCGTAAGATTTCTGCTTTGTTTTTTACCATGACACCTTCATAATAAACAATTTTAGATAAATATTTCACTGATGACTTATGTATAAATAACAATTGCACAACAGAAAGACAAATGAATTGTATTATTAATATACGTATAAGCATTCTCTCCATCTTTTTCAACGTAATGGCTCCCTCCTATACTGTATTTGCACATTTCGTTTCGTAATTTTATACATCGTACATATAGCAGTTCATTTTATTGTCATTTTCGAGGCATACTTTTATACATTTCCATTGTCGAATTTACTCAAAACATGTTATGTTCTAAATGTATTTTTTTACTTGAAAGGGGTATAAGCATTGAAAAGAATCCTAGTTTTACACACAGGTGGAACAATTGCAATGGAGGAAGATAAAGAAACTGGGGTCGTACAACCAGGTGAAAAAAATCCTCTTTTAAAATTCATTCCTGATTTAGAAGGCGATGTTGATTTAATCGTTGAAGATGTGTTTCATCTACCATCTCCTCATATGACACCGAGCGAAATGTTACAATTACAAGTCATCATTGATGAAAGAGTAAAACAAGACAACATTCATGGCGTAGTCATTACGCATGGTACGGATACATTAGAAGAAACGGCCTATTTCTTAGATTTAACAGTACAAGCAACTATTCCGATCGTTGTAACAGGCGCAATGCGCTCTAGCAATGAATTAGGTGCTGATGGTCTATATAACTTCTTATCAGCTGTAAAAGTCGCTAGCAGTAGTGAAGCTGCCGAAAAAGGCGTTTTAGTCGTATTAAACGACGAAATTCATTGCGCTACAAACGTAACGAAAACACATACAAGTAATGTAGCAACATTCCAAAGTCCACAGTATGGACCAATCGGTATGGTAACAAAACGTGGTGTTGTATTCCACCATGCTTTAGTACATCACGAAACATATTCAGTAAATAAGGTTTCTAAAAATGTAGTCGTTCTAAAAGCGTACGCTGGTATGGACGATACATTGTTAGCAGCAATTGAAAATCTTCCGGTAGACGGGATTGTTATTGAAGCGCTTGGACAAGGTAATTTACCTCCAAGAACACTTCCTAGTCTAGAGCGACTAATAAATAAAGGAATTCCTGTCGTATTAGTTTCTCGCTGTTTCAATGGCATCGTTCAAGATGTATATTCATATGAAGGTGGCGGCAAACAATTAAAAGATATGGGTATTGTATTCACATACGGTTTAAACGCTCAAAAAGCACGTATTAAATTATTAGTTGCATTAGAGAATACAACTTCTCATGAAGCAATCCAAAACATGTTTATGCACGATTAAAAAAGAAGCTGTCGAAGTTTATTTCGACAGCTTCTTTTTATATTTCTCTTGTTGCAATGGTTTGCGCAATCGCATCCCCATGAAATCGACCGTTCTCAATAAATATTTCATTTGCATTATTTCCAGCAGCAATTACACCTGCAATGAAAATATTTTCAGCGTTCGTTTCCATCGTATCCTCTGCATAAATTGGACGTCCTGTCTCTTCATCAATCCGAACACCCATCTTTGTTAAGAAACTATGATCAGGATGGTAACCAGTCATCGCAAATACAAAATCATTTTGGATTGTATATGCTTCGCCATCAACTGTATACGTTAATGTATGTTCAGTAATTTCTTTCACATGAGCCCCGAAATACATGTCAATTGTACCATTTCGGACTAACGCCTCAAACTCTGGCAAAATCCACGGCTTTATACTTGGTGAATACTCACTTCCGCGATATAAAACCGTTACGCGTGCACCAGCTTTCACAAGCTCTAAAGCGGCATCTACACTCGAGTTTTTCCCACCTATAACGACTACATCTCGATCAAAATAAGGATGTCCTTCTTTAAAATAGTGAGCTACCTTCTTCAATTCCTCACCTGGAACATTCATATAATTTGGATTGTCATAATATCCAGTTGCTACTACAATATATTTCCCTATATATATTTCTCTACTTCCGTCACGCTTTGTCGTCTCAACCTGAAAAGCTTCTCCATCTTTTTGAACGTTCTCCACTCGTTCAAAAGCATTTACACGTACAGATTTACGTTTTACTACTTCGCGATAATACGCAAGCGCTTGATTTCGAACAGGCTTACGATTTTCTGTAATAAAAGCTACATCACCAATTTCTAATTTTTCACTAGAGGAGAAAAATGTTTGATGAGTTGGATAATTATAAATTGCATTTACAATGTTTCCTTTTTCAATTACTAACGGATTTATCCCTACCTTTTGCAACGAAATTGCTGCTGCTAATCCGCACGGACCGCCTCCAATTATAATAGCTGTTTCTTTCTGCATACTCGGTTCACTCCTAGTCTTCTACCAATACACTATTTATAAAAACAAGAAAAAACCTACTTACAGCAGTAGGCACCTATCTTTATTGTATTCATTTTTCATATATTTGTCATCTAAACGAAACGTACATCCGATAGACATCTGCTAAAAACTGCTGAAATTTAATACCTTGTTTCCCTAATACATTTTCAGGATCAATCTTTCTAGCTGGGTCAAGTGTTTTATGTGATACGATATCTTTTTTCGGATTCAAGCCGAAGTTTTGACATAAATACGCATGATACCACGTAAAACGGGTGTATGCTTCCCAAAAGTTAACATCACCGCCATAACAAAGCTCCACTCCAATGGCAGCCTTATTGGCATCATACCCATATAAGTCATTATCTATCGGCACGCCATATCGAACATGGTAGGCAACTTCATTTATAGGAATAATTTCTAATATCGTTTTGTCATCTATAAATGTATGTGCCGAAGCTTTCGGCTGTATTTCATTAAAATAATCCCGATTCCCAATCGCATTGCTACCAGGATTCCCCGTATCATGACTTACAATAAACCTTACTTTAGAAAGAGGAATACCCGGTCGTGAACTTCCATATCCAATATAGTTACGCTCTATAGGAAACATCGCCATTACTACCCACTCCCGCTTCAGAAAATTACCTTACTTCTTTATATATGTATTCGGTAGCAATGTCCTTATAGCATATTTCTTACGCGAAGAGAAAATCGAAAATATTTGATGTGAACACCATAAATAATAAAATACTTACAGCAACTCCATAAAAACCGTAAAACCAAACACAATCTTCTTTCGTATCTAAACCGAAAAATTTATTTACTGATTGTAATAATGTGCCGCGCTTACTTTGTTTGTTTCTTAATACTTCCACTCGTTCTACAACATCTGCTGGCATCATAAATCTTTGGTCTACTGTCATTTTCATCATTTATCTCTCCTTAAAATCATTTCCGTTTTGTTTATCTAAGGAGAGTATAGCACGTTTGTTCGTGTAGAACAAGCGTTCTTTTTAATTTTGTTTTATTTTTCAACAAACCAATTAATAATTACCAATATAAAAGCGATAATTGGCCCTACTACAACCGCACCAAATATTAAAAACAATAATCCTTCTCCGAACACCCGAGCGGTACTTGCTTTTCGGTCTTGCTTCGTTTTTACGAGTTCTCCCTCTAACCTCTTAACCTTTTCTTCTAATTGTTCTACTCGTTCCATCATTTCATTTCCCATTTATAACACCTCACTCTAATACTTCAACAAAAAAACGTGATTCCCTCGAAAGGAATCACGTTTTCTCACAATATAATATTATACCCAACCTCTGAAGCGACTTGCTTCAGCCATTTTACGAACACCGACCATATACGCTGCAAGGCGCATATTCACTTTACGAACTTGTGCTGTTTCATAAATAGAATCAAATGATCTTACCATTACTTTTTCTAAACGTTGTTCTACTTCTTCTTCAGTCCAGTAGTAACCTTGGTTATTTTGTACCCACTCAAAGTAAGATACTGTTACCCCACCAGCACTAGCTAATACGTCTGGAACAAGTAAAATTCCGCGATCTGTTAAAATTTTAGTTGCTTCTAATGTTGTTGGACCATTTGCAGCTTCAACAACAATTTTTGCTTTAATATCATTAGCATTTTCTTCTGTAATTTGATTTTCAATTGCAGCTGGAACTAAAATATCACAATCAAGTTCTAACAATTCTTTGTTTGAAATTGTATTATTAAATAGTTTTGTTACTGTACCGAAGCTATCACGACGGTCTAATAAATAATCAATATCTAATCCATTTGGATCATGCAATGCGCCGTAAGCATCTGAGATTGCAATAACTTTTGCACCTGCATCATGCATAAATTTAGCTAAGAAGCTACCAGCATTACCGAATCCTTGAACAACAACGCGCGCACCTTTAATATCAATGTCGCGTTTTTTTGCAGCTTCGCGAATACAAATTGTAACACCTTTCGCTGTTGCTGTTTCACGTCCATGTGATCCACCTAATACAAGTGGCTTACCTGTAATAAATCCTGGCGAGTTAAATTCATCAATACGGCTATACTCATCCATCATCCATGCCATAATTTGAGAGTTTGTGAATACATCTGGAGCTGGAATATCTTTCGTCGGCCCTACGATTTGACTAATTGCTCGTACATAACCACGGCTTAATCTTTCTAACTCACGGAATGACATTTCACGTGGGTCACAGATAATTCCACCTTTACCTCCGCCATATGGTAAGTCGACAATACCACATTTTAAACTCATCCAAATTGAAAGTGCTTTCACTTCATTTTCTGTTACATTCGGATGGAAGCGAATTCCACCTTTCGTTGGACCAACAGCATCATTATGTTGTGCACGATATCCTGTAAATATTTTAACAGTCCCGTCATCCATACGAACTGGTATTTTCACTGTCATCATACGAACTGGTTCTTTTAATAATTCATATACTTCGTTTGGATAACCCAATTTTTCTAACGCTTCACTGATAACAATTTGTGTTGAATTCAATAGTTCAAAATGTTGTTCCCTTTGTTGTTGTGTTTTTGTTTGAGTTCCCTTTTCGGCTACCATAGTAAGTAAACCCCCTGTAATTTCACTTGTTTAGTAAACCTTCATTGCCTAGTATACACCGTTAAATTTGGAATGCAATAGAAAACGCTAACAAATATATACAAAGTATTTTCTGTTGCAAGCGTTTTCACTATCATTATAGTCCTTTTATTACTTTTAGAAAAGTAAAATACTTAAATATTTAAATATTTTTTATTTTATTTTATTCATGTACAGTACTTTGAAAAGAGACATTTAAGTACAATAAAAAAACAAAACCTTAGGTTATATTAGCTAAGGTTTTGTTTTTTCACAAAGTAATTGTGTATTTGTTCAATTGCTTGAGAAGCCATTAATTCTTTACCATACTCCATTAGACGATAAATAGTTGCTGTAGACGGATTACCATATTCCGCTAAAATAGCTATAAAATCTGCTTTCAGTAATTGAATTTGCTCCTCTTCTTCCATCCAAAGATAGAAACGCCCATCCCACGTATATAATTTTCCGCCAGTTACATCAAGGTTATATAAACGATTCGACAGGTTAATTACGTCATCTAGTGTAGCAAACTCATAAAGGATATGCTCGCTTTCATCTAGAGTCACTTGCATTTCAATAAACTCGTCACGGAACTCATCATCTGTATCCGCTTCTTGATGTTCTTTCGTTACAATTACGACCATTCCTTGCGCTTGTAGAGAAAATACTTCAACTGCAATCGGACCATCCGCTTCAAATCCTAATTCTTTATTTGCTTCTTGCATCATATCACGAAATAATTGCTGTACTTTCGGTGCATTTCTCCACAAATCTTCTTTCGTTAATCCTCTTTCAGATAAATCATCAAATGTTAAGAAAATTTTTATCTTATTGTAATTTAATCGTTCCAGCCTCATATCATACCCTCCCTACGCAACCAATGAATATAATTTTTATTATATGAAATAGAAAATAGATGGTTCTTTTCGAACAACTATTCTAACATGTTTAACCAATCATCCCATTCTTCTTTCGTATCACCAATTAGGCTTGTTTGAATGTTCAACTGATCTCGAGCACCTATTTCTCCTATAATCCCAACAGAAAGGTTCTCATTTTTTTCTTGCAAAAAATCCACATAGCTCATTACGTTCTTCCGTTCTCGTCCGTCATCAAAAGAGATGACTACATATTTAGGTCTTATTTGCTCAACAGCTAACGAAATACTATCTTCCGCTAAGCTTGCCCGAATATATATCACATCATATCCTTTTAATCGTAAATACGTTGAGAAAACAAACCCTTTCAACATATTACTTTCTAACACGACAACTTTGTGTATAGAAGAAAACGATGATGCATTATGATATACCATCCCTAGACGCGTTTGTAAAAATGATACGACATATTGGAATTGCACCATTGTAACTTCATTGTTATTTTTTAACGCTAACAATTTATTTGACACTTGAAGAACAATACTTGCTATAACTTTTTCTGTTGCATAAATACTAAAAGCCTCGTTTAACAATGCAGAAGTTGTAATTTCATCAAATTTTAACAAAGCTTGTAGTATATCGTCCACTAAAACAACTTCTCTATCGTAATGTATTTCATTTTGAACATTATTCTGCAAACGATTCCCTTCTAATAATTGAACTGCTTGTCCAATCATCATGCCGGAAGAAACCTTGTCCATTAACCATTTCAAAATTTGAATATGCTCTTCTGTATATAATCGATGCCCCGCATGATTCCGCTTTGGGGCAATCATTTGATATCGTCTTTCCCATGCACGAAGCGTACTTGGTTGAATTCCAATTATATTCGAAACAGCTTTTATATTATATTTTCCGTTTAGAGTTGGCATCATTTCCCTCCGCATAACGTAATAATATGTGTTTGAGCAGGTGCTCGGAAGCGAAGTGGAACCAACGTTGTTCCATACCCATTACTAACAAAAAGAGTCATATTTGAATGCTTATATACGCCACCTTTTAAATATTTTTTAGATGGGAATAATCGAATCTGTCCTCCATGTGTATGTCCACTTAACACAAGTGAAATTTGTTCTTTTCCAGACATTTTATTTATTATATCAGGGTTGTGGCTAATTAATATGCGAAAACCATCTTCCTTACAATCAGCCAACGCTAAATCTAAACGATCACGTTTCAAACCAACATCATCTACACCGAGCAAACAAATTTTCTCTCCTAATTCAGACTCAAATACAACTCTTGTATTATCTAAAACTTTCACATTATTTTCTAATAATAAAGCATCCAATTCATGATATTCAATCTCATAATCATTATTTCCCCATACAAAATAGACAGGAGCTATCGCTCTTAACTTTTGTATATTTGCAGAGATTTTCGATAAAGGGACACCTTTTTCCGCTAAATCACCACCAATAATTACAAGATCTACTTTTCCTTTTACTTGTTCAATTAACGAATTCGAAATGCCCCTTCTATGAATATCTGATATAAAGAATACATTTACTTTTTGAAAACTTTTCGGAAATTCTTCAAATATTAAAGTATGTTCTAGCACCATATCACGCGTTGCTTCCGTATACATTACAAGAAGAAATATAATACCAATACAAACGAGAGTACTTAATAAGATAATCCATATCATATATTTTTTACTCCCTTCCTCATAAAGATAATTCCCAGTTTTTATAGTAAGTATTTTACTAACTCTCTCGCTTCGTGGACTTATCTTTTATCGGAATTTTTAATTCTTGACCTACATTCACTTCATCTTTTTGTAAATCATTATACTTTTTAATCACTTCGATCCCAGTTTCATCTGAAAAATATTGCTTCGCTATACTTTCTAAGGTTTCTCCCTCTTTCACCGTATGCGTGACAACTTTCTCAGATGATGCCTCGGACTGAGATTTAGCTGAATCAAAGAAAATGACCTCAAATGCACTTTTTCCAGCGTTATTACCATCACTTTTCACCTGAATATATTTATCCGTATACCATAAAATGCTAATTGGTAGTAATATGAATAGAAATGTTAAAACTCGGACGAAAATATGATTCATTTTAAACTTTTGTTTTTTCTCTTTATTTCTATGAATTTCACTACGCGGCGGTAAACCTTCTTTTTCTTCCACTCGCTCAACTTCTAATTCCTCTTCAAAATCAGGAATTCGTCTTCTCATGTTGTTCACCACCACCTTCCATTTATTTTCTTAATTGGAGCCCCATTATAAAATCAACAAGAAAGTGTGCAAAGATTGTTATAAACAAATTTCCTGTCCATTCAAATACATAGCCAAAAACAAAACTAATGAAACAGACGAAACAAAACAAAAATGGCTTTTTTATATACCGAATATGTAATACTGCAAATACGAAACTCGCTATTACAATTCCAAAGTGCGTCTGCACTACACCTCTAAATAAAAATTCTTCTGCAAAGCCGATAATGAATGTAATAACAAGTAGATGCATAACTGACATCCCTTGAAACATCCTATCATTAATACCACCATCATCAAACCAAGACTCTGGAAATACTCGCATTGCAACATAATCTAATAACACAATACCAATCGCTAACAAGCCACCTATTATAAGTATAGACACCGGTTCCCATTTCCATAGACTATACACCGATTTTATATCTCGGAATAGTATATATGCTAGTAAACAACCGATACCGATAATAATGAACTGTGTGATATACAGATTCAACCTTATTTCTTTCGGACTCATATCTTCAATATTATGCCTTTGAATGTTCATCATTCCCCCATCTTTTCTAGACCGAAAAGCTTTTGTAACTCTGTTTCCCAATTATAGTCGAAATCCGATTGTTGCGCTTGTCTTTTTTTATAATCTGCTTTTGTAATATGACAATAGTCGCAGCAATTCTTTAACTCGCCCTCTTTTCTGTAACCGAACTGTCGCAGCAAATATTCACGTCTACATTCTTTCACTTGTATCCATGATTTCATGTTTTCTAGCTCACTATATTTATTACGTAGCCTGATTTCTACTTCAGCTATTAATCTTGTCATAATTTCATCTGACAAGCTCTCTAATATTAATTTTCTCTGTTGTATGATTCCAAGCTTTTCAAGATGATAGCGGATGAAACGCCAATATTGTTCATTAAATCTTGCTGCATTATAACAAATTTCTTCTACCTCTTCTATTGGTAATTCTTTCGTTTGAAACATTCTTTCCTGCAGTAAAGAAAATAAAAATTGTATTTGTGACTGGCTTGGCAATTCATCTTCAATTATTGAAATTGGTAAATCGTGATCTAACGGACTGCATAGTAAAATAGCTATACTAGGTTCACCATCTCTTCCAGCTCTTCCGATTTCTTGTAAATAAGAAGCTATATTAGTCGGATAGTGGAAATGAATAATATATCTCGTATTTGATTTATTTACTCCCATACCAAAAGCACTTGTACATATTACAAGCTGCAACTGGTCATTCATAAACTGCTGTTGAATTAACATGCGCTCTTCATGTTCCATACCACCATGATAGAAAGCGACACCAGCAACGCCTTTTCCTCTTAAATATTCCGTTAAACGTTCTGTCCACGCTCTGCTTGAACAATATACAATCCCCGGCCCTTGTAAATACATCACCTGTTCCAAAAGCGCCTCTTTCTTCTCTTCTATCGTCTCCACAAATTGTACTTCCATTGCTATATTTGGACGATCAATAGAATACACATGCTGCGTCACATTCTCCAAATTCAAACTCTCTGCTATATCTCGGAGTACATCTTTCGTCGCTGTTGCAGTTAATGCTAGCACCGTAGGAGACCCGATATTTTCAATAACTACATTTAGTTTTTTATAATCTGGTCTAAAATCATAACCCCATTGCGAAATACAATGAGCTTCATCTACAACAAATAATGAAATATGAACTTTCTTCAATTCTCTTATTAACAATTCCGACTGCAACATCTCAGGTGAAACAAAAATAAATTTATAGGAAGCTAACCTTTTCATTGCTTCTCTTTTTTCATGTAATGTCCGAAAACTATTAAATGCTATCACTCGGTTTTTCACAACATATTTTAATTGTGTAACCTGATCTTCCATCAAAGATAATAATGGTGATACAACAAGTACTGTCCCTTCTTGCATGAGCCCTGGAAGTTGATAGCACATAGACTTCCCTCTTCCGGTCGGAAGCATCGCTATAACATCTTTTCCTTCCAATAAATCTGTAATTACCCCTTTTTGACCTGGACGAAATTCAGAATATCCAAACCACCTATATAAATATTCCTCAAGTTTCATTTATACCCTCCATCCGCGCCAATACAAGACGAACTTCAAAATAAGAGATACCCTCTCCAACAGCTTGTTTCAACTCACGCAACTTACGTGTTTGTAATGCATCAATTACTTCTGTTACTTTATCTATTTTGTCTTTTTCCATAAACATCTCGATAGAAAAATCTCTTTCTCGCAAAGCAATTTCAACAAAATGATCTTCTATCGTTGCAACCTTTAGATTTCTAATTGTCGCTATTTCTTCTAATGAGCGCCCTTGTCTCCAAAAATTATATGTTTTTTTCGTTGATAAACTAAATAATTCAGCTCTCTCATTTGGATAAGAGATAATCTCAGCTAATAACGGAAATTCATTTTCTTTATCGCGAACTTCTTGTATAAGGAAATGAATTGTACCCCAAAATAAGAAATATACCCTGAAAATATCTCGTTTCGTAATTTCCGCTAACTGTTGCAATGTACAACCGATACGTTCATATCCTGTTAATCTATATGTTACAATCGTCGCTTCTATCACATCACATTTCCCTAAAAGATTATGTATTTCTTTCCATAATCTTTTCGCCAATTCACTTCGCCTATACGGCATACCTGTTAAAAATCGCTTCACCCACACCATTATTTCTGTATCTTGTTGAATAGGAATAAACTTCGTATTATTCTGTTGTAAATTAGATATAGTTTGAATAATTAAAGATAATCTTTTCCAAAACGTTTCACCTAATTCACCATAGTGCAAACCATGCAAATGGGCTGGAAAAGCATACCCTTCCTCCCATGTATGTAACTGCATTTTACCTTTAGGTGTTAACAAATATGTATTTTCATGTATTTCTTGAATCAAATCTGCTTGCAACAACTTTGCAACTTCACGATCATATTCATTTCTATTTAACGATTTATATATTCCAAACAAAAAAGAAATTCGGAACATATTTCCATCTTGTAACGTTTGCGAAGAACGTTTTCCCTTTAATAAATAATAAATAGAAGAAACGGTTCTTTCACCATTCAATTGTTTTAAACAATACAATACAGTATATTGTAGTTGCATTACCGCTTCCACCTTTCAATCTAACTTAATTGCTTTTGATATGATTGCGCCATCTACCGTTACTCATTAAACTTATCATATGGGCAATATATACTTGTATATATTATATTGTACCAAACGAAATAACATTTACGTATTTTGAAAATCTTATGACATAATGCAAAAATTAGTTGACACTCTAATTGATAAGGATTATCATTATAATTTTATGTTGAAAAGTTTTAAAAACCGTTTTACAATAAGGTTATAATTTTTATGGCGAGCTTTTCACATACATATTATCAGGAGGGAAAAAAAGATGGCAAAATATACAATCGTTGATAAAGATACTTGTATTGCATGTGGTGCTTGTGGCGCTGCTGCACCAGACATTTATGACTATGATGATGAAGGTATTGCATTCGTAACATTAGACGATAACCAAGGTATCGTTGAAATTCCAGATGTATTACTTGAAGATATGATGGATGCATTCGAAGGTTGTCCAACTGACTCAATTAAAGTTGCTGACGAATCATTCGACGGCGATGCTTTAAAATTCGAATAGTCTTTTATTAACTTCAAAAAATACCCCTCATTCATTTGAGGGGTATTTTTTGTTTTCTATTTTCAGCCTCCTTAATAAAAAACCATTAGTAGTTATATACTACTAATGGTTTTATTTTATATTTATGCATTTTTCATTTTTGCAAATACCCATACTTTCAGGCGTGAGAATAACGCTACAAATACAATTGTTACAACAATTCCTTTAATCAAATTAAATGGTAAGATTGCCGTTACAACCGTTGTTTTTATCGCTTCGCTAGACATAGCTGGTGAATTTAAAAACCAAGTGTAAGCTGGGAATATGATGATGTAATTTAATACACTCATAATGAGTGCCATTGTAATTGTCCCTAGCATTAATCCTGTCGTTAAACTCTTAACAGTACGATACTTCCTAAATAAGAAAGTTGCTGGTCCAATAAATAAACATCCTGCAATAAAGTTAGCAATTTCTCCAACTGGTACTCCCGTTAAACTCCCTTGAATCCCGTAATGTAAAATATTCTTTATCGCTTCTACAATTACCCCTGCAACTGGCCCGAAAATAATCGCAGCGATTAGAGCTGGCACATCACTAAAATCAATTTTTAAAAATGGCGGAAGCCCTGGGAACGGGAAATCCAACATCATCAGTAAATATGCAATACTACTTAGCATTGCTACACTCACCATCTGCACTACACTGTTTTTTTGTTTCATCTTTCTCTCTCCTTTTCCATCGATCATCTCATGGAAAGTGGAAAGGTTCTGCTATGCCTACTTTTTCATAGAACGAAAAAACCCTTTGTGTTTTACACAAAGGGAGAATTTAAGGCACATCAAACAGACGTTCAAATACCTATCTTTTTTTGAACGCTTGAACCTCCATCTTCTCCCATCCAGACTGTACTGTCGGCTTTGGAATCACACCAAATCCTGCCTTAACGGCTCGCGGGCTTAGAACAAAATCACATATAGTTCATCACCGCCGGTCGGGATTTTCACCCTGCCCCGAAGATAGACCGATATTCTATTTTCTACTTCATTATACAACAACATGATCGTATTGTGAACAAAAAAATCGTAACTTACTAAAAATAAGTTATTAATTTTACATAATCAAAATCATTCATTATATTTTACAATACACTCCATATTTTTTAGTATTCGGCATTTCTCCTATGAATCCCCTAGTCATATATAATTAAAAGTGATAAGATGTTGAATTGTTAAGATAAGAACATTTTCTGGATTATGGAGGAAATGTCATGAAGAAAGAAAAGAGACACTCTATTCGAGAAACAATGAAAAAAAACTTAAGAAAAGAATACTTTTACTTAAAAAAAGAATTACTTTTCTACTGTCCAATTGATTTAGGCACATTCTCAAGCGAGACATACTATGCTGCTTTCGATGAAGATGGCATCAGTATTTATCAGTATGATAAAAAGACAGAAAGTAAATTAAAATTATGTGAGCGTCATCCATGGAAGAGTTGGAATAAAGTAAAGGTTGATCATTATTTGACAACTTCACAATTTATTTTTCAAGGTGAGCGAAACTGGATATTATCCCTTTTTCAAAAAGGAAAAGAAGCTCAAAAAATAATAGAAGAGCATACATCTTTACAAACTGAAGTTGTTTCCCGCTCTTTCTTAAAAAAACTACCTGGTTTCCGTTCTAATGCACCGTTGAATAAATACATCGGCAGCATTTGCTATACTGCACTCATTGCATTTTTATTAAAATGGATGATTCCATTTCAAGGACCACAAATCGCCCTGTACTCTATTTCAATCGGTTGTATGCTTCTTGGTTTACTTTGTTTGACAATTGGTTTAATTGAACCGACTATTGTACTATTTCGAACAAACGAAAAAACAAGAGCGAAAGTATTTTACTTATATAGCTACTTAGCTATTTCTGGATTTATATGTGTCTTTATTTTTTGGTAAAAAAGAGCTAGTTAAACTAGCTCTTTTTTACTTTACATATAATTGTTGATTTGGATAAATCAGCTCTTGTTGCAACCCATTTTTTTCTTGAATTTCCTTAACTGACATTCTAAATTTCCGCGCAATGCTAACTAGAGTGTCGCCTTTTTGGACGACGTATAACGATGAAGAAACTGCTTCATTTCTTTGTTCATGTAAAACAAGCAATGGATTCATCGCATTCTTTTTTGCCATCGTCCATCTTCCTTGATGAACTTCTAAATGTAAGTGTGCACCTCGGGATTCTCCTGTATTTCCTACTTCTCCAATTATTTCTCCTTTTGAAATATAATCCCCTTGAACTACATATCTCTTATTTAAATGTGCATACACAGCCTCATATTCTCCATGTTTAATAAAAACAACGTTTCCATAACTACTTGAATAATAAGACTTTGTTACCTTACCTTCTTGAATAGCTGACACAGGCGCGCCGATCGGTGCCGCTATATCTATACCGTAGTGTTTTCCGTGCCTTGTTCCAAAATAATCACTTATCTGTCCTTCAACAGGCCATGCCCATTGATTTCCCTCTGCGTACACATGTAATTGAGATAAAAATAGTACTGTCAATAACATGACGCCATATTTTAAAGCTTTCATATACATCCTCCGTTTTCTAATTACGACCATACCTTCTCTATTTTGGTATATTACAGAAAAAACTATACAAAAAAAGAAAGTGAATCACTCCACTTCCTTCTCTTTCTTATCACGAAAAACGATTGCACTGCGATTATACTCTACATCTTTTACTTGTAATCGAGCGTTTATTACTCTAGCTACTGCAAATAAATAATCAGATAATCTATTTACATACTTTAGAACAACTTCATTTATTTCTCCTTCTTTTTGCAGGGACACGATACATCGTTCTGCTCGCCTTACAACTGTACGTGCAATATGAATAGCAGCTGCCGATTCGCTTCCACCTGGTAAAATAAACCGTTCTAGCGGTGGTGCTTCTTCTATATACGAATCAATCCTACTTTCTAAGTTTTCGACCATTTCAATTTTTACTTTATAAGGAATTTTCTCGCCTACTATCGCCAAGTCTCCCCCGCAATCAAATAGTTCATGTTGAATATTTTCAAGTTCATTATAAATATCTCCGAAAGACCCGCCTTGTAGTTTAGTCATCGCATATCCAATATGAGAATTCGCCTCATCTATTGTGCCATATGCTTCAACTCGGATATTATCTTTATCCACTCTGCCGCCTATTACACTTGTTGTCCCTTTATCTCCTGTTTTTGTATATAATTTCATCGCTTTACGACACCCCTCTCATCATTCTTCATTCGACTAAGTTAGAAAAAAAGTTCTACTATTATTTATTTAATTGATTTTACAAAAAAATAAACAACCGTAGAACTTTATTCATTATCAACTTTTAAAACGTATATTTAAATTATACGATTCGGTAAATATACAGAGAATGTAGTTCCCTCTCCAACAACACTTGAAACAGCAATTTTCCCATCATGGCCTTGCACAATATTTTTTGCAATCGCAAGCCCGAGTCCTGTTCCACCTTTTTTTCCACGTGTTCTTGCTTTATCAGCTTTATAGAAACGATCAAATAAAAATGGAATATCTTCTTCTGGAATACCAGCGCCCGAATCTTGTACTTCAAAAATAATACCATTATTTTTCGTATCAATTACAAGCGTTACATGTCCACCTGCGTTCGTATGACGTATTGCGTTATCAATTAAATTCGTCAATACTTGTTCCATACGATCTGCATCAAACGGGTATTGCTCAATTGGATTTTTGAAATCAACCGTTAACGCGACTTCTTTATCCTTTGCAATTCCTTGGAATTTACGACCTATTTTTTCAACGAAAGGATGAATATCAACTTCACCTATATGTAACTCTACATTACCACTTTCCATACGCGCTAAATCTAACAATTCATTTACAAGTTTCCCTAAACGAACGGATTCATCATAAATGATTTGAACAAACTCATTAATTTCTTCTTTTGTTTGCACAATATCATCTAAAATTGCTTCACTATACCCTTGGAGCATGACCATCGGTGTACGAAGCTCATGTGATACGTTCGCAATAAAGTCTTGGCGCATTTTCTCAAGACGGCGTTCTTCCGTCATATCACGCAATACAGCTACAGCCCCACGAATTTTCGTTTGATTGTAAAGCGGCGTCATAAGAACTACATAGTTACCTTTTTGTAAATTAATTTCAACCACTTGTTGTTGTTCGCTTTCTACAACGAGATGGAATAGTTCAACAAGTTCAGAAGGCAGTTTTTTACTGAGCTCTATCTCTTTTTCTTCTTGCCAAACTTGTAAGAAATGTTCAGCCGGCGGATTGATTACAACGACTTCACCCTCTTGATTTAATGTAATAACCCCATCTGCCATACTACTTAAAATACTAGCTAACTGCTCTTTCTCTTGCTGCAGGGCATTCATATTAAACTTCAACTGTTTCCCCATTTGATTTAAGGCTGTTGCAAGCTCACCAATCTCATCTTGAGATACCATAGGGGCTTTTGCATCAAACTTCCCACGCGACACCTCAAAAGCAACCTCACGCATTTTACGAAGTGGCGCTGTAATTCGAGTAGATAAGAAGAATGCAAAGAAAGTTGTTAATATAATCGCAATCCCTGCTGATAAGAATATAAAATCAGTCGTTCTTTCCATGCCTTGTATCGGCACTTGTAAAGATTCGTATACAAACACTGCACTTTGATTTTTTGACTGTACTGGTTTTCCGACAATCATAATATCATTTTCAGTATTTTTATTCTTTCTACTATTAGAGGCTTTTCTAATGTTATTCTTAATTTCTTTTTTGTCTGTAAACACAGCCGCTAATTCTTTATCTTCTTTTAAGTCATCCATTGTAAGAGTGACTAATCCTTCTTGTTTCGGTGAAGAAGATATTTCTTTACCATCTTCTACAATAATGATCCTTGAAAGTGGATCAGAGAATTTGTACGCGATATTCTCAATCGTTTTTACATCGGCACCTTCCTCAATTAACTCTGAAACACTTGTTGCAACTTTTTGAAGCCTAGCTTCACTCATATCAACATAATATGTTCTAAAAAACTGTGAAAGTAAAATCGCAACAAATCCAAGCACGAACGAAACGAGAAGTAATATGGTCATCCATAACTTCCCTACTACACTTCTCCAAAGCATCAGTCGTTCACAACCTCAAACTTGTAACCTACGCCCCAAACGGTAACAATCATCTTCGCAGCATCGGGTGATTTTTTACTTAACTTCTCACGTAAACGCTTTACATGCGTATCAACTGTACGTAAATCTCCGAAGAATTCATATTGCCATACTTCTTTTAGCAATTGCTCACGATCGAATACTTTATCAGGCGCTTTCGCTAAGAATAATAGTAATTCGTACTCTTTCGGTGTTAAGTTCACCTCATTACCATCTGCTGTAACACGGTGTGCATCATTATCAATTGTTAAATGAGGGAATACAGTAACATCTTTTGTCGTTGTATCTTGTGTAAAGAATGTTGTTGGTACAGAACGGCGTAAGACCGCTTTCACTCGAAGCACTACTTCACGTGGGCTAAATGGTTTCACAATATAATCATCAGTTCCTACCTCAAACCCTTGTACTCGATTTACTTCTTCACCTTTTGCTGTCAACATAATAATTGGCGTCGCTTTCTTCTCACGAACCCCTTTACATACTTCGATACCATCTTTACCAGGCATCATAAGATCTAATAAAATTAAATCATAATCATTTTGCAGCGCCATTTCTAAAGCTGTATCACCATTGTCTGCTTCTTCAATTGTGTATTGTTCTCTCTCTAAATACATTTTCAACAAACGACGAATACGATCCTCATCGTCTACAATTAAAATTCTTGATTCATTTTCCATTTCTACCCGTTGCGTACTTTTACCACAACGGTTCACACCTACCCTTCTATACTATTATGTTGCGCTATTCTCGTTTATTTAAGCAATCTTCTAAATGTTTCACTTCCCATATTATGCTTCACAAGAATAATAAAGTTTGTTCAATTTTTTTCCAAAACTATGTATTTTTTTTGAACAGTATATAATGTCCTCGACATCATTTTACAAAATCAACCGCTACTTTGTCATGTTTTTCTCAAAAAAGAAGAAAAGTTGACAAAAATAAAATAGGAAAGTGACATACACTCTCCTATTTTATTTCTCTATGCGTATGAATGTAAACCCGCGATAATTAAGTTTACTACAATAAAGTTAAACATAATGATTGCAAAACCAATTACAGCTAACCATGCTGACTTCTCTCCGTGCCATCCTTTTGATAAACGTAAATGTAATACCGCCGCATAAAAGAGCCAAGTAATAAGCGCCCAAACCTCTTTTGGATCCCAGCCCCAAAAACGTGTCCACGCTATTTGAGCCCAAATCATGGCGAAAATTAATGCACCTAATGTGAAAACTGGGAATCCAATTGCAATAGAACGATATCCTATTTCATCTAACAAATCGCTATTCGTATTTTTCACTAACGGCTGAAGTGCCGCTGATACTCGTTTACGTAAAATTAGCCTTAATACGATATAGAGTAACGTTCCGACTAACACTGACCAAATAACAGTATTTAATTTTTTCGCATTTACAATCGCCGGAACCTCAACTGTCGGTTCTAATTTATTTTCTGTCAGTAACTTCCCTTCATGCGGCCCCACTAATGCCGGAAGATTGTATTTCATTTCCACTTGTTGTTCATTTTTATCAATCCATTGAAACTTTGCTTCATATTTCATACTAGAAAATACCGTTGTCACTCCAATAAATCCAACTGTACAAACAAGTGTGAATACTACCGTCTCTAGCCAAAATGTGCGTTTACTTTTCACTGATTGATCTACATTTTTCAATAAATACATAACGCCCGTAATAAAACTAATTGCTAAAATTGCTTGTCCTGCAGCCGCAGTCGTTACGTGAATATGTAACCAATTACTTTTTAAAGATGGAATAAGCGGTGATATTTCCCTCGGAAACATACTTGCATAAGCAATTAATAAAAGCGCAACTGGTAATGCAAATAGTCCGATTATACTTACGCGGTACATAAAGTACATGACAATAAATGCTCCGACAAGCATCATGCCGAAAAACGTACCAAATTCAAAAAAGTTACTAACTGGCACATGACCTGATGCGATCCACCTTGTTACAAAATAAACTGTTTGTGCAATAAACCCTAAAATTGTAATCGTTATTCCTACGTTTGCCCATTTATGACCCTTTTCTTTAATTGCTCCCCCAAAAAATAGAGTGGCAATTAAATATAAAATAAATGCGGTAAAGAGAAAGTTACTACTTATTTGCACCATATCGTTTCCCCACCTTAACTAATTTTTTTATCGACTACTTTATCATTTGGTTGCGGAATTGCTGTACCTTCTAGTACTCTTTCAATATCTTTCTTTAAACCGAACCAGTTTTTATTCGTATGTCCTGCAATCCACCATTCATCATTAACGCGTTGTATCCAAATACGGCGATGATTCCAATACATTCCTTGAATGACACCAACCATAAATATAAATCCTCCAATACCGAGAATCCAAAGCGTTAAATCTTTCCTTACAGTAAGTGCTGTTGCATTTTGCATTTCCACGCCTGCAAACGACATTTTATATTTATTATTTCCATCAGGTTCTATATTTTGCTGAATACCAACAAAACTCACTTCACCATCTGGTGTTTCAGGCGTAAACATTTTAAATACAAATGCAGGGTTGTTTGGTAATTTTGTTTTTGTATTTGGTCTTCCATTCTCATCAAAATAAAAATCAGGGAAATAGCTTAATAGTTCTAAAGAATAACCATTTCCTAAATCATATTTTTCTGCAGGGTTTGTTAAATCAACTTTAATCGGTCCCCACTTTTGATTATTTTCTTTATTTTGCAAACGGAAGGACATACTTTTAAATTCATTTTCTCTATAACTCAATTGATAAACAGCAAATTGATCAAATTTCAGCGGTTCATTTACTCGAATTTCAACTTCTTTTACTTTTTCCAATTTTGGTTTTTGTCCAGCTATCTTTTCACCTACCGCTTTATATAATACGGCATTCGTTTGGAAGTTTTTCGCAATCATTTTATCACCTACACGGTCAATTGCTTCATCAAAAACTTCCTTGTCCTTACTTTTATCATAAACTTCCTTTATAAACTTCTCACTTTTTAAATAATATTGGCCATCCGTCCCTGGTATTTCTTTCGTTTCACCATCACGTAACCAAAGCGTTTCATCTACATACATACTCGGTAAAAAACGAAGCATCGCACCGAATAAAAAGATAATAAGACCGATATGATTTACATATGGACCCCAACGCGAGAAACGTCCCTTTTCTGCTAAAACGTTTCCGTCTTCCACTTTCACATTATAGTTCGTTTTCTTTAAATTCTTTTGAACTTTGTCAAAATCTCCCTCTTGCGGTGTACCAGTGCCATATAATCTTTGTCTCTTTAAAAAACTAGGGTGCCTTTTTACCCCTTGCTTCTTTAAAGCTTTATAAAGTGGAATGACACGGTCTAAGCTACATATCACAAGAGAAATACCAATTGAAGCAATTAACATCATATACCACCATGAACCGTATAAATTATTAAAGCCTAATTGATAGTATAATTGCCCTAAAAATCCGTATTCTTGCTTATAATATTCAGCTGGTGCAATTCCTGGAGTTATGTACATTTCTTGCGGAAAAATAGTCCCTATCGCCGATGCAGCTAAAGTGATTACAATGAGCCATACACCCACTTTTACAGAAGAGAAAAAGCTCCAAATTTTATCAATAATCGTTTTTGTTTGCGTGAGAGATCTCCGAGCACTCCCCTCATAGCGCATATCCAATAGTTTTATATTTTCATTGCTTTCAAATGGTTTCCCACAAGCTTCACAAAAAACAGTTCCTATCGGATTCACATGTCCACATTCACATTTAATTTCTTTCAACACTCTCACCGCCCCTGTATCTATATGTACTATTGTATATTCTAACCTAGATTTACCGCAATACTCAGAATTTTTAAACCAAAGGCACTATAGGTAAGCGCCTTGTATGTAAAGGTTTTCTTTATTACGGAGTGATTTTCTTTAAATACTCCTCCAATTGTTCCTTCGTTTGTTCACCTTTAATCTCTTGAATCACCTTACCATCTTTATCAATCAAGAAGCTTGTTGGTAATGGTATTACTCCATACGTTTTTATAATTTCTCCACCTTTATCGATTGCAACGGGGAACTTAAGATCGTATTGTTTCACAAAATTCTTAACAGCAATATCCGTTTCATCTGCATCTAACGCAATGATTTCAACGCCTTTTTCTTTATACTTTGGATATAGTTCATTCATATAAGGCATTTCTTTCTCACAAGGTTTACACCACGTACCCCAAAAGTTTAAAAATACACCTTTTCCCTTAAAATCTTTTAGCTCAATTTTCTTTCCTTCTAAATCTGTCACAACAAAGTTAGGTGCTTCTTTTCCAATTTCCATTTTCTCTTCTTTAGAGAAATATCCTTGATAAAGTGTAAATCCTACAGCACCGCTTAAAATGAGCAGAATAATAACGCGAAATAATAAGCGATTTTTTTTCATATTGTTTCCCCTCTCTTCGACGAGTGATGAATATATGTATTTTTAATAAATCACCAGCGGAGCATTCCACTGGTGAAAGTTTCACAATATCGATTAGCGAGGCTTTGTAGAAGCCAATGCACGTAATTGTTTCACCTCATGCGGTGTCAATTCTCTTGCATCACCAGGTCGCAAGCTACCCACTTCTAAAAAGGCGTAGCGTTCACGCTTTAGTTTCACTACTTTACAGTCTAAAGCTTCAAACATACGACGTACTTGACGGTTACGTCCTTCATGAATTGTTAATTGTACAATCGCCATTTCTTTACGCTTGTCCCAAGAAATAATCTTCACACGCGCTGGTGCTGTTTTTCCGTCTTCTAACATAACACCGCGTTCTAACATGCGAATTTTCTCACCTGTTAGAGGACCTTTTATTTTTGCAACATATGTTTTTTCAACTTTATATCTAGGGTGCATTAATACATTTGCGAAGTCCCCATCGTTTGTCATTAATAATACGCCAGACGTATCATAATCTAAGCGTCCGATTGGGAATAAACGTTGTGTAATTTCCGGGAAAAAGTCTGTTACAACACTTCTTCCTTTATCATCTGATACACTTGAAATTACGCCAGTTGGTTTATATAGTAAAAAATAAACAGGTTCTTCTTTTTCAAGAGGGATGTTATTTACTTCTACTTTATCTTGAGGAGTTACTTTCGTTCCTAACTCCTTCACTATTTTTCCGTTAACTTTCACTTTTCCTTGCTGAATTAATTCCTCAGCCTTTCTTCTCGATGCAATACCTGCTTGCGCAATCACTTTTTGTAATCGTTCCATTTCTTTTTTTCACCTCGAATTTATCTTACCTTACATTAGAAAGACTTGGCAACCGCATACGCTTAACGGCTTTTCGCTTCCTCTTACTTAAACAACATAGCGATGATAATAAACATATAAAGGTCAAATCATGGTTTTACCTTTTATTATTGTCCATATTTTTCATATTGCTCACAATAAAAGTTCATTATTTTGTCAAAAATACCGCATAAAAAAACCACTATTAAGCAACACCTTAATAGTGGTCGTATACGTATTATAAGCGAAATAGCATAAAAAATGAATAGTATTACTTAAACATTAAAGAAACAAACACAATCGAACAAATAATTCCGATTAAATCAGCAAAAAGTCCTACTTTTAATGCATCTCCCATTTTTCTAATTCCAACAGCTCCGAAGTATACTGTTAAAATATAAAAAGTCGTATCTGTACTCCCTTGCATTGTAGAAGCCAATCGGCCAATGAATGAGTCTGGTCCATATGTGGCAATTAAATCGGTCGTAATACTTAAACCAGCAGAGCCCGAAATAGGACGTATAAGTGCTAGTGGAACAATTTCTGCTGGTACATGAATTAAATCTAACATCGGCTTCATTACTGATATCATTGCATCCAATGCACCTGAAGCTCGAAATATAGAAATAGATACGAGCATTCCAACCATAAACGGTAAAATAGAGATTGCAATTTGAATCCCTTCTTTTCCCCCCTCAACGAACGATTCATACGTCGGCACTTTCTTTATCGTTCCATATAAAAGGATAAAACCAATTACACAAGGGATTACCCATAATGATATCGTATTAACAATACTCATTTTTTCCGCCCCTTCCTACTCCTTCTTCGGTAAAAATAGCGATCAATCCAAATCGCTCCGATCATAGAGAGTACTTGTGCAATGAATGTTACCCCAACAATTTCAGTAGGATTCGCTGATTCATACGTCATTCGAATCGAAATGACAGTAGTAGGAATTAAAGTAATCGCTGATGTATTTAACGCAAGAAACGTCACCATAGAACGGCTCGCCGAATCCTTTCCCCCATTTAACTCTTTCAATTGTTCCATCGCTTTTATACCAAGAGGGGTCGCAGCATTACCTAACCCAAAAAAGTTAGCCATCATATTCGATAAAATAAATCCCATTGACGGATGGTCCTTTGGTATTTCTGGAAACAATCTTTTTACTATCGGCATAAAAAGTGACACTAACTTTTTTAACAATCCTGCTTCTTCTGCAACTTTCATTAAACCGAGCCAAAATACTAAAACACTAATGAGTCCTATACAAATTGTTACTGCGTCTTTTGCTCCATCAAATACTGCTTTATTGATTGCTTCCATCGTTCCATTTATCATGGCATATACAATCCCTATGACTGCCATCGCTACCCATACGAGATTAACCATCGCTTCCAACACCTATCATATGAGAAAAAATTTCTTTCACATTATTCCAATATACTCCCGTTGTAGCTACTAACTTTCGTTTACTATAAAATAAATTTCGTTCTCCAACTTTCTCATTGCCAACATAAATTTCTGTCTTTCCAACCTTTACTCCATCCTTAAGTTTCGCACTTTTATCAAGTTCAACTTTTAATACGACATTCTTTCTTTCCTGCTCAGTTAAAGGTACCGCAAAACTATTTTTCGTATAAACATGATTGGCATATTTCTTTTCAGTTATTTCAGCAAGAGCTCCTTGTCCTACAACGTTTGTTTGTTTGAAACGTTCAAAACCTTTATCAAATAAATTCATATGATCATCCCAATCGCTAGAAGCGCTCAAAGTTACGACAATTAAATCTAGTCCATCTTTTGATGCTGTTGTAACAAGCGTCCGTCCTGCTTTCTTCGTAAAACCCGTTTTTCCTCCTGTTGCAAATTCATAATAAGACGTCACAAGTTTATGTTTGTTTTTCCACGGATAATCCCACGAATCCGATTTATACGTTTTTGTCCCAAAAATCTTCTTAAAGGTTTCATTCCCCATTGCATACCTTGTTAAAAGTGCCATGTCATAGGCCGACGAATAATGGGATCCATCTCCATCCAAACCATGTGGGTTTGAAAAGTGAGTATCTTTCATTCCAATTTGTTTCGCCTTTTCATTCATTAAATATACAAACCCATCTATACTCCCTCCTACATTTTCAGCAATTACTTGTGCTGCATCATTACCAGATCTCAGCATGAGTCCGTATACTAAATCCTCTAATTTTACTTTCTGTCCAGGCTTTAAATAAATTGCTGAGCCTTCTACTCTCACTGCTTCATTACTAACCGAGACCATTTCTTTCATTTTCCCTGACTCAGCAGCTAACAAGGCAGTCATAATTTTTGTTATACTAGCAATCTTTTGCGGCTCATGTTCTGCTTTTCCGTATAATACGCGACCTGACTGTTGCTCCATTAATACAGCATTTCGAGCACTAACATTGCTGGTCATCTTTGCATATGTAGGAATTGGTATAACGCTTGCGTACATAATAAGAAGCGTAATGATTACACAAATTCGTCTCATATTTCCCCCCACGTCCTTTTGGCACTTTTTGTACAAGTGTATGCTTGGCCTTTTAAAATATGAACGAAATCTCCCTCTCCTTCCAATAAAAAAGACGCAGAGAACCTGCGTCTAATAAGGTGTCCATTCTATTTGTTTTGCACTTTCAAATCTTTTTTCTACATCCGGCCAATTTACAACATTCCACCAATTTTTAATATATTCATCTTTTCGATTTTGATATTGTAAATAATACGCATGTTCCCACACGTCTAGTACAAGGAGCGGTATCGTATCCCATTGTGTAAATAATTGATGAAGTGTACTCTGCAAAATTTCTAATCTTCCCGATCGCGGAACCCAAACGAGAATTGCCCATCCTGAACCTTCCACTTTAGAGGCTGCTTCTGTGAAATGTTTTTGAAAACGCAAGAAACTTCCAAAATCTTGTTCAATCCGGTGTGAAAGAGCCCCTCTTGGACTTCCGCCGCCACCTTTTTTCATGTTATTCCAAAATATTGTGTGCAAGTAATGACCTGATCCATGAAAAGCAGCTTCTCTTTCCCAATGCTTAATTAAATCAAATTGATTTGTTTTTCTCGCTTCTTCCATCATCTTCTCTGCCTTATTTAATCCTTCCACGTAACTACGATGATGTTTATCATGGTGTAACATCATAATTTCTCTAGAAATATACGGTTCTAACGCATTATATGGATATGGTAATGGCGGGAGTGTATGCCCTCCAATTGGAACAGCTCGTTCACTATCCCCTCTTTCACATAGTTCATATTCCTCTTCTCCCTGCACGAATACTTCCTGCAAATGATGCTGAATATGTTCTACATCATCACTTATTTCATACATAAACTCTGCATCTGTATCATACTCATGCTCTTTCATACGGTCTAATAACGTTTGAATTTTATAAGCAAGCATATGGACATCATACACTTCCATTGCACGGCTATCTAATACGTGAAGAACACTTTCACACCAGCTTTCTACTTCATGAAAGTAATCTGTGAATACACCTTGCTGACTCATGTTACACCTCCTTAATGCTATCCCCTTAAATATATTCAAAGGAAATCCCTTATATAACTGTACAAAAGGAAAAGAAGCTAAGTACCCTTAGCTTCTTTTTCAGAATTAATATTTGTGTAACATCTTTGTTTGGTAATCCGTCTCATAATATTCTAGTTCTTCACGCATCAATTGAAATTTACCTTCTAAATTCTTCATTACTTGCTCTATAGATGCGGGTGGCGTTTGTTGGAAAACGATGGAGTTTTTCCCTGTATAAGCAGATCGACTATTTTCATACCAATGATCACTCTTTGGTGAAAAAAACTCTGCAATTACTTGATGATAAATTTTATATAAAATCTTTTCAGCTGCTGTCTTTCGAAATGGCTGGCTATTTAACAAAACAAAACACGCATCATGCCCTTCTTCACAAAAAACGAGAAGACGTCTTATTGACGCTAATAACCCTTTATAATATTGTTCGTTTCCTGCCGGTGTCTCTTCTAATAAAGAAGGCAACGTATGATAATTTACATAATTGGTTATCAAATGAATAACATCTTCTAAAAACATAGAAACTTGTTCTGTTTGATTTTCCACCATTAGATTAGACATTTTTCCCTCTCCTTTGCCATTTCACGCTATTTCTACTCTTTTATTTTTATGTAATTCAGCCAATATTTCTTGTACTTTCACGACTATTTCCTCATCAAAATATTGTTGGAATTCTTCTATATTATTTAAATACAAACGTTTTTGCATGCGAAGCTCATTCTCTTTCAGTAAACAACAGATCGCTACAATATCCCGCAAATATATGTCTTGATTTTCTACTTTACATACCGGATTTCCTTCAAAAGGAGTAATTTCTTGTAAAACTTCTTCAAAATACCGAACATATAAAACAGAAAAGGTTCTTTCTTTATCATTTAATATATATGTCACTTCAGATCTATTAAAGAAATCTTCTGATGTATTAGGTTTTGCTTTCTCTAGCTCATATCCCGCATAACCTATTATAATCATCTACTTCCCCTCTCTTCCTTCTTTCAATTTATTTTAACTTAATTTTCTGACAAACGAAATACTCTTTTAAATATAATCCCTATAAAAAATAGCTTCCTTATACAGGAATTTACCTTTTTATTTTTCTTGAAGTTTGTCATAATAATATTATTGTCTCAGTTTTCTTATACAAGGAGAGTTGTATTTATGTCGTTTTCATGGAAACGTTTCTTACAAATCGGGAAAATTATCTTCCCATTTGTTGTATTAACCATTGTATTCTTTCAAGCAAAAAAAGAATTAGCAGGCATTTCTTTTTTAGAAGCAATCAATACAATTAAAAACATTCCAACCGGAGGAGTCTTTTTAGCAATTACACTTGGTGCATTTGCCGTATCAACAATGTTCTTTTACGACTATGTTATGCTTCGTTATTTAAAAGCGGATATACCTGTCCAAAAGATTTTTCGTATCTCATGGATTGCTAATACTTTAAATGGATTTATTGGATTTGGTGGTCTCGTTGGAGCAGGTGTACGAACAATGCTTTATCGTCCATACATAAAAGAAAATGGCAAACTTATTAAAAGTATCGCCTGGATGACAACCGCTTTTATTAACGGACTCGCTATTCTTTCGTTCCTCGGTCTTATTGGAATATTAGACACAAGTTTTATTTTGCATGAAAAACCGTGGCTATGGCCTGTTTTGATCTTCTTCGCCCTTTTCGTCCCTATATACATCGGCTTTTCTAAACTAAAAAATAGAAAACCAAAGCAAACTGAAGGACAAGTTGAAGGAGAAGAAGAGAAAAACCCAACTGTTTTATACTCATTAGTTTCGTTAGTTGAGTGGGTATCTGCTGGCATTGTTATGTACGTCATACTAATATTATTTGGCATTGATATCGAATTTCAAAAGTTTTTAGGCGTGTATGTCATTGCTGCTTTAGCTGGTGTTGTTAGTCTTGTACCTGGTGGACTTGGTTCATTTGACCTTGTCTTTTTAACTGGGCTCGGACAATATGGCATTGATACAGGCGTATTACTACCTGCTATGTTATTATATCGCCTCGTCTATTACATTTTACCATTCTGCCTTGGTCTTATTTTTGCAGCTTTTGAAATGACAGGCGTGGCCATTAAAAAGTTTGAAGACAAACCTTTTATTGCGCCTGCATTAGAAACAACTGGTGTTATATGGACTTTGCAGCGTGATTTTCTAGGAAAACTAGGTTCATGGGCCTCTGCTGCTTTAACAGTATTTGCTGGATTAATGGTTATTTTATCGACTATTCTACCGACAAGTATAAACAGAGCTCACGCCTTACATATTCTAGCTCCAAAACATCTTATTCAATTTTCTTTTAGCTTATCACTAACATTCGGTATTCTCCTCCTGATCCTTTCACGAGGCATATATTATGGAACAAAGCGTTCTTACTATATGACGATTATTTCTTTAATCGGAGCAGCTATCTTTAATACGCTAAAAGGGATTGATATTGAAGAAACGTTTATTTTATTAATTGTACTCGCTGTATTATATATGCTTCGTAAAAGATTTGTACGCGAGAAAATGGAAGTCTCACTTTCTGATATCGTAAAAGTTTTTATATTCTTACTTATAACTTTATATTTATATAAAAACTTAGGTATTTTATTTGCAGGTGCAAAAGAAGCTTTTAAACCTGATTTTGTCGTTCGTAATATTACGCAAGTAAAACGAAGTGCATTAGCAGCTGCCTTTTTCGTTCCTACATTTTTACTGATTGGCTCACTCATTGCTAATCGTTATCGAAATGAATTTCCCGGGCAACCAGCTAATGATAAAAGATTGCAAAACTTTTTAGATGAACATGGTGGAAATGTACTTAGTCATTTAGGTTTTTTAGGTGATAAACAATTCTTCTTTAGTAGTGATGGGAAAGCGCTCCTTCTCTTCTCTATAACTGGAAAACGTCTTGTTGTGCTAGGTGATCCAATTGGAGATCCTTCCTCCTACCGTACTGTGTTACAAGAGTTTTTAGCTGAAGCTGACCGATTTGGATACATTTGTGTATTCTACCAAATCGAAAGTAAATGGATGAGTTTATATCATGATTTTGGTTATAACTTCTTTAAGCTTGGTGAAGAAGCTGTCGTTGATTTGAACACATTTACAATAACAGGAAAAAAACGTGCCGGTATGCGAGCGACTTTCAACCGTTTTGAACGAGAAGGCTATACATTCTCTATTCACCAGCCGCCGTTCTCAGATGAACTATTTGAAGAATTAAGAAAAGTTTCAGATGCGTGGCTCGGTGGAAAAAAAGAGAAAAGTTTCTCACTCGGATACTTTGATCGTGAATATATTAGCCGTGCTCCTATCGCTACATTATCTGATGCAGATGGAAAAATCATTGCATTCACGACATTTATGCCCGTATATCAAGACGGATCATTGTCTGTTGATTTAATGCGCTATTATCCAGATGCGCCTAGCGGCATTATGGATGCAATTTTCATCCACCTATTCCAGTGGGCAAAAGAAAATGAATACCACTCCTTTAATATTGGTATGGCACCACTTTCAAATGTAGGTTTATCGACACAATCTTTCTGGTCTGAACGGGTTGCTGCTGCCATCTTTAATAATGTTCGTTATACATATAGTTTCAGCGGATTACGACATTTTAAAGAAAAATATAAACCAGCATGGAGCGGTAAATATTTAGCATTTAGAAAGAATCATTCTTTACCAATTACAATGCTCTCTGTAACAAAATTAATAGGAAAAAGAAAAAACAGCTAAATAGTTAGCTGTTTTTTCTTTTTTGAACTTGTACAATAAATTCTTTTTCATATTTCTTACCATTTATATAGAAATCTCCCCATATTTTGTACGTTCCTTCAGCAGGAAATGTAATACGGTATTGTAATTGTCCATCTGTATCAACAGGGATTGCATATAAAAAATTTTCTCTCGTTTCGTCCACAATATAGAGCGCCTCCACTTCTCCTCTCTCTGAATGTAATTTCAATTTTCCACCCTTTTTCGCTTGAAATTGAAATGTTAACGTCACTGGCTCATTCGGATGCAGTGCACCGAATAAAAGAGAAACTTCATACTCCCCTATTTTTTTTGTAAGTACACTATCGATTGGAAATTTTACTTTTTTCTTATTTTTCTCCTCTATTTCCTTCCCAAAATCTTTCTTCGCAAATGATTGCACAGACTTATTTTTGTCTTCATATAAAAATATTGTATATCCTTCATCTTTCGCTATTTTAGAAGATACCTTATATGATCCATTTCCTGCGAATGTAGGTTTCATTTGTTGTACATGTTTTAATTGTCCGTCTACAATAACTGCCCGAATTTGATCATTCACACCACGCACTTCGCTATTTTTATTATTTAATAATTGAAACACAATATCTGCTTTCTCATTTCCTTTTCCATTTGACACATCCCATTTTACTTCCTGAACATCACCTACAGTCTCTGTTGTTTCTTGATACTTTTTTATGTAAAATCCGCCTACTACAACAAATAGCAAAGCAACGAGTCCAATGACAAGATTTTTCAAAACATCACCTACCATTTTTATAGTCTCTATTCATACAAAACTTCTTACATATATATTCTAGATGATAATTTATGAAATCCTTCTGTTTTGCACATATTACAAATAATAAAAAGATTTTAATTGAAAGGATTCGTAGTGTATAATGCAAATGATATTGATTTCTATCAATACATTATAAGGAGGACTTTTCATGAGTGTACATATTGAAGCAAAACAAGGCGAAATTGCTGAATCTATTCTATTACCTGGTGATCCATTACGTGCAAAATATATTGCTGAAACATTTCTAGAGGACGTTACTTGCTATAATAACGTGCGTGGTATGTTAGGTTTCACTGGAACTTATAAAGGAAAACGTGTATCTGTGCAAGGTACAGGTATGGGTGTTCCTTCTATTTCTATTTATGTAAACGAATTAATCCAAAGCTACGGAGTTAAAAATTTAATTCGCGTTGGAACTTGCGGTGCCATTCAAAAAGACGTAAAAGTACGTGACGTTATTATCGCAATGACAGCTTGTACGGATTCTAACATGAACCGTTTAACATTCCCAGGTTTTGACTTTGCACCAGCTGCAAACTTCGATCTTTTAAAGAAAGCTTATGATGCTGGAACTGAAAAAGGCTTACACGTTCGTGTTGGTAACGTTTTAACAGCAGATGTATTTTACCGCGAAAGCATGGACATGGTTAAAAAACTTGGAGATTACGGTGTACTAGCAGTAGAAATGGAAACAACTGCTCTTTACACATTAGCAGCGAAATACGGTGTAAATGCGTTATCTGTATTAACAGTAAGCGATCACATTTTCACTGGTGAAGAAACAACATCTGAAGAGCGTCAAACTACATTTAACGAAATGATTGAAATCGCTTTAGATGCAGCAATTCAACAATAATACATTAAAGAACTCGTCATACGTCTGTCGAGTTCTTTTTATGTGACTTTTTATAAAAAACTACTTTCGGAAGAGACAGATTTTCTCCTCTACTTTTTTGTAACGTTTGTTATAATAAAGAAATCATTTACAGTATTTCTCACAAGAGGTGACGCAGTGAAAAACAGAAGTATCGTCTTTAAACTATTTCTATTAACATCAACATTATTTACAATCATATTCCTCCTTTTTTTCCTAGGACAATCTCTATTTTTAGAGAAATTTTATATTAATAAAAAAGTAAAAACAGTACAAACTGCTTTTGAGAAGTTTGTAGATGCTTACGAAAAAAGTGATAAAAGTGATAAAAGTTATGAAGAAATTCGAAAACTAAAACAAGAATTTCATGATAAAACAAATGCTGATATGCAATTTTTAAATGCGAATGGCATTATTAAAAGCGACAGCAATTACTATATTGATGTATTTAATCCTAAAAATAATGAAACATATTCCATTCCGCTCAATAATCTTTTAACACCCGAAGAATATAAGAAATTCGAAAACTTAGGATTGAAAAAAGACGATGTGATAAACGTCGTCGGTTTACTACAAAACAATACAATAACACCAATAAAATTGACAACAAATTATAATAGATGGCAAAACGAATATACCAATTCAGATTTTTCATCTATTAATGGTAACCCTTCTAAAAATAGACTTACAAACCGATACAAAACTGTTACCCAAATTGAGTTTACTGGTACGATCTCTAAGTTACAGCTTCCATCGAAAGCCGAGGTTCGTCTTGCAAATGATATTGAAACATTACAAGCCGTTCAATATTTTGCAGAGCTTATTAGAAATGGCACTGCTAACTCGCAGCAATTAAACACTTATATAATAGATAGCGGGGAGAATATAAAGAATAGTATCTTTGTAAAACCTATTATAGAAAATGGAGAGATTACAGAATATGCTTTTGCGATAGCATCCTTGCAACCTGTTAATGAAGCGATGCTCGTTTTGAAAGATTATTATGTCTATGCCTTAATCATCGTATTTCTCGTAATTATTTTGTTATCCTTCTACTACTCAAAAATCATTGTGAAGCCATTAATTAAAATGAATCGCGTTACAAAGAAAATGGCTAATTTTGATTTTAGCGAGAAATTACCTGTAACAGCAGATGATGAAATTGGCGGACTTTCCGGCAGTATTAATACGTTATCTGTAAATTTAAAAGACCGAATCGATCGATTAAATGTTGCCAATACAAAATTACAACAAGATATTGAACGTGAACGTCAATTAGAGAAAACGCGAAAAGAATTCATTTCTGGTGTATCACACGAATTAAAAACACCGCTCAGTGTAATTAGAAGTTTCGCAGAAGGAATTAAAGATGGTGTTAGTAGAGATACGACGTATTATACAGATGTTATTTTAGAAGAAACTGAAAATATGAACAGACTTATTGTTGAAATGTTAGAATTAGCAAAATTAGAATCAGGTACGTACAAACTAGATATGACGACATTCTCAATCGGTGAATTAATTCAACAAGTCTATACAAAGTTATTATTTAGCATGGAAGAAAAGCATTTACAAGTGAACATAGATGTAGACTCTTCTATATTTGTGAAAGCGAATCGCAGTCGTATTGAACAAGTGGTTGTGAATTTACTTAGCAATGCAATTCGCTATACGCCAGATGGAGAAAAAATCCAAGTCTCCGTTATAGCAATGGAAGATACAGTAAAGGTCGAAATTGAAAACACGGGAAACCCTATTCCAGAAGAAAGTCTTGAAAAAATTTGGGATCGTTTCTACCGTTTAGATGCATCGCGCAGCCGTCATACTGGTGGTACTGGTCTTGGATTATCTATTGTTAAAAATATTTTAGACCTCCACGATGCCGAGTACGGTGTATATAATACGACTAATAGTGTTGTATTCTACTTTAATTTACAAAAAGTAAAAGAAGTCAAATAATTTGTCTTAATTTCACTAGGAGTTCACATGAAATTCACACTCTCCCTTTATAGTAAGAGACAAGTTAATCCTTTCCTTTACACATATAAAAGAGGAGAGTGCGTGAAATGAAACAAGCAGGACAACCTATTCAAAACGAAAAACAATTAGAAACTATCAAAAATATACTTTTACAATCTTCGAAACGTGATGGCTTATTATTCGTATTAGCTGTAAATTCTGGCTTAAAAGTAAGTGAAATCTTACAATTAAAAGTTAGTGATGTAATCGATGAAAATGAAAATGTTCGCCATTCCATTTTATTTTACAATGAAAAAGTAAAGAAACATAAATGGTTCGCTGTAAATGAAGACTTACAGCACGCGATCGAAGACTATATGAAAGAACGTAAAACTTGGAAACGTAATGAACCATTGTTAAAGTCTCAAAAAGGAACAAAATCTATTACGAGACAACATGCGTGGTACATTTTAAACAAGGCTGCAAAAGAAGTTGGATTAGAAGGGATTAGCTCACATACACTTCGAAAAACTTGGGGATATTGTGCATACAAATCAGGTGTTGATATCGCATTTTTACAACACTTCTTTGATCATAGTACTCCATCAAAAACTTTAAAGTATATCGGTATTGCTTAATAACTCTTATACATAAAAAAGGTTACCATTTATAAATGGTAACCTTTTTTATGTTTCACATTCTCTTTTCTTGTCTCTCCTATATTGTAGTGGTACTCTAATAGTAAGGGGGAGAAATTATGAACACTTTAACAATTGAATTACCGAAAGAAACGGCTGAAAAACTTGATTTATTAAAACAAGCTTATGAAAAGAAAACAGGTGCTTCTATTTCTGAGAGTACTCTTGTTCAAACACTTATCTCAAAAGAATTTATCCAAGCGATAACTCCTTTTGATTTACAACAATTCATCACTAGCAAAGAACAGCATTAATTGCTGTTCTTTTTTTATACTTTATCCCGCATTAACGGGCAGTAAGACCCCACCTCAAAATTCAGCGGAAGCAAAGAAGTTAGGTGGGGGGCGGGCTGCCCGTAAACGCCCGATTGGTTCAACTAATAATCAGTGGGGGATGAACAACCCCCCACTGATTAAAGTTTCACTTTATCAGGGGTTTGCCGGAAATCTACCTCGAAACAATTCCTTACTTTAGCCAAACTTCTATTAGGCATCTCCCTATCGTTACTACCTCACAAAAAATTTTTTATTTATTTTCAGGAAAACCATTGACAATGATAATGATAACCATTATCATTTATTACGAAGCCAACAATTGATGAATCAACCAAACGCTCAGTAACATTGTTACCCCTCTTTTTCATATAGAAAGGAACTGTACATTCCCCCTGTTTGTACAGTTCCTTTCTTGTTTATTATCACTCAAACAAATTTAATTGCTCAGGCTTTGGCTCACCATATGTAATGTTCATCATTTTCATAAGCTGTTTCGCATTATCAGCTGCATCTCCGCCTGAATTATTGTTAAATAGTACGTATATGTCCTTTGTCTTCTTTTTTAATTGTTCTAGTCTTTCTACCCATTCTTCTAATTCTTTATTGTTGTAACGATATAAGCAACGAACCGCTCTCCAATTTTCCCCTTTATCAAGCCAGCCATGAACATTTCGGCCATGAAAACGTATTAACACCATCTCTGCATTCGTTACTTCTAATACGAGTGGTACTGAACCCATCCCTGCTTGTGGCTCATCACAAATTGTATGAATCCATTTCTCTTGCTCTAGAAACTGTAACGTCTTATCTCTCATTTCTGGATAAAACCATGTTTGATTTCGAAATTCTATTGCACACGGCAAACCTTCCATTTTTTCTTTCGTATATCGGAGAAAATCTACATTTTTCTTTTTACAATCAAACCATGGTGGATATTGAAATAAAATCGTTTTTAATTTACCAGCTTCAATTAAAGGAAGAATAGATTGTTTATATACATCAAACATCTCATCGAACGTAGAAAAAGGAATTTCACCTTTCATATGTCCTGTCATTCCTTGATATGCTTTGACGATAAAAGAAAAATCTTTCGGTGTTTCCATTGCCCATTTTGTATAGTTTCGTGCAGGTTGCATCGCATAAAATGAACTATCCACTTCTACTATAGGGAAATACTCACTATATGTTCGTAATTTATTTCTATTTTCATAGGGGTCTATATATAAAGAATCATGATCTCCCCACCCTGTTACTCCAATGAAAAGCAAATATATTCCTCCCTTTTTAACTTCACCTACTATCCATTCTACTCACTTCCTGAACACTTCGACCAATCAATTTCATTAAGTAGTCCCTTCTTTAAGAGTATCCGTATAAAAATATGATATACTAGATGGAAGAATTTTTAAATTGAGGGGTTATTTATTTATGCTTCCAAAAGATGATATTGTGTGTCATGAAAAACGAATAGAAGAATTAGAAAATAAAGTACGTTTTTATGAAGAACTTGTGAATCAATTACCACATCATTTCACATATAAAAATCCACAGATTGGTTTACAAATAAAGAAAATGAGATCAACTCATTCTATTCAAAACATACAAAAAGAGAATAAAGAGGCTGATTTTCAGCTTACTTGCGATTCATTATTTTTATTTAAACAACTTGAAACATACTTTGTTCATATTTTTGATGCTTTTTCACATCATGTAACCTTTGTTGATAATAAAGGAAATATAACTTTATGTAATCAGGCTGCGGCAGATGATTTTGGTGTAGTACGAAATGATATAATCGGAAAACCAATTCAACAATTACTAAAATTACCTGAAGAAAAAATTAAAGCTCTTGAAACATTAAGAACAGGCACAGAAATATATAATGAAGAAGTTTTAGACAAAAACTATGGCATTTTAAATAATCGAATTATTCGTGATTATAACGGAGAAATTTTTAGAGTTATTAGTGTCTTTCATTATTTAAACACAGAACGTGATGCAGAAAAATTTTCGTTAGCAGGGCGAATTGCAGCTGGTATTGCACATGAAGTACGTAATCCTCTTACAACCGTACGAGGTTATTTACAATTTTTACAAGAAACTGTTTCTCCATCTAATAAAGAACTATTTAAAAACTTACTTATTCCTGAATTAGATCGCGCAAATAGTATCATTACAAAATTTTTATCTATTTCAAAAACACGTGAATTTACAAGAGAACCCTTTCCAATTAATACATTTTTACGTGAGTATATTCAACAGTTACTAGCTAGCGAAGTCTTTTTACATAACATTTCAATTGATTATAATTTTTCTACCGAATTAGATGATATTTTAGTTCATATTGATCGTCATGAACTTGTGCAAGTTTTTTTAAACTTATTCCAGAACGCTGTCGATGCTCAAGGAGAAAAAAAACTTTCTATCCAAATTACTAGTTACCGCCTAGATAATTTTGTTCGTATTACTTTCACTGATAATGGGACTGGTATTCCACCAGCGATTCAAGAATATATATTTGATCCATTCTTCTCAACAAAAGATTCCGGTACAGGACTCGGATTGGCAGTAACGAAAAAAATTATTCAAAATCATAACGGTACATTAAAAATGACTAGTAATGAAGATGGCACTACTTTTACTATTTCAATTCCAATCTTACCTAAAACAGCCCTTGAAAGATTAAATCAAGACAAATAAAATCCAATCCATGAGCTACATGTCAATTGTTAAATCCCTCAACAATTGACATGTAGCTTTTTATATTGAACTTTTCTTCTTTACATTATATAAAAAGCTTTAATCAGTAGGTGGTTCTTCATCTCCCACTGATTATCAGCCCTCACCAATCGGGCTTTTATGGGCAGTTGATATCCCACCTAATTTCTTTGCTTTCGCTGAATTTTGAGGTGGGGGTCTTACTGCCCATTAAAGCGGGATAAAACCTTCTCTATATCTTACTTATTTGTTTGCCAAGCGGGCCAATTTCTTATTTTTTTAGAAATGGTAGTTTGTCCATCACGGATTTAGTATAAATTTCATTTTAATATATAGTAATGACTATTGATTCTATGAAAGAAAGGAATGAAAAGATGAACAATAAAAATAAAGGAAAAGTATTTTATGGTAATGACTGTTGCGAAGTCAGAGCTTGTAGTCATATTAACATCTCTAAGTCCGAACTTACAGAATTCGTTAGACTTCTTCAAGCTCTTGGCCAAGCTATTCAAGCTGTCTTTCAAAACCCTTCTCAAAATAATATCGATAACTTGATCGCTGCCCTAAATAACTTACAAAAATTTCTCAATTGCTTAGATTTATCTCCAGCACAAAGACAAATTGGAAATTCTATCATTGCTAATCTATTAACTATTTTAAGAACAACACCTTTCTCATGCGGAGCGTTGTACGTTGAACTACAAAGCCTGCTTAATTATTTATTGTATATCGCTAAGTTATTCAAAGTAGATTGTTGTACGACCGACAAACTAGTTAAACTCATAACAGAGATCCAAGCTATCCTAGTTCAATACGGGTCAGGATGCCTTGGAGGAGGAGCAACTGGCGCTACTGGTGCTACTGGCGCTACTGGACCTCAAGGACCGGCGGGTGCTCAAGGTGCTACTGGGCCTCAGGGACCGGCAGGCGCTCAAGGCGCTACTGGACCTCAAGGGCCTCAAGGTATTCAAGGGCCGGCGGGCGCTCAAGGTGCTACTGGTACTCAAGGACCAGCAGGTGTTCAAGGCGCTACTGGACCTCAAGGGCCTCAAGGTATTCAAGGGCCGGCGGGCGCTCAAGGTGCTACTGGTGCTCAAGGACCGGCAGGCGCTCAAGGTGCTACTGGACCTCAAGGACCGGCAGGCGCTCAAGGTGCTACTGGTGCTCAAGGACCAGCGGGCGCTCAAGGTGCTACTGGTGCTCAAGGACCGGCAGGCGCTCAAGGCGCTACTGGACCTCAAGGACCGGCAGGCGCTCAAGGTGCTACTGGACCTCAAGGACCAGCGGGCGCAACAGGCGCTACTGGTGCTCAAGGACCGGCAGGCGCTCAAGGTGCTACTGGTGCTCAAGGACCAGCGGGCGCAACAGGTGCTACTGGTGCTCAAGGACCAGCGGGCGCAACAGGTGCTACTGGTGCTCAAGGACCGGCAGGCGCTCAAGGTGCTACTGGACCTCAAGGACCAGCGGGCGCAACAGGCGCTACTGGACCTCAAGGACCGGCAGGCGCTCAAGGTGCTACTGGACCTCAAGGACCGGCAGGCGCTCAAGGTGCTACTGGTGCTCAAGGACTAGCGGGCGCAACAGGTGCTACTGGTGCTCAAGGACCGGCGGGCGCAACAGGTGCTACTGGTGCTCAAGGACTAGCGGGCGCAACAGGTGCTACTGGTGCTCAAGGACCGGCGGGCGCAACAGGTGCTACTGGTGCTCAAGGACCAGCGGGCGCAACAGGTGCTACTGGTACTCAAGGACCGGCGGGCGCAACAGGTGCTACTGGTGCTCAAGGACCAGCGGGCGCAACAGGTGCTACTGGTACTCAAGGACCGGCGGGCGCAACAGGTGCTACTGGTGCTC